>NZ_JAUXOY010000014.1 GCF_030684185.1 Methylotenera sp. | reverse complement strand
CTTACACCTTTATAGGCTATATTTGCATTAATTAATTCGAGTCTGACCCCATTTTATGGCACGCCTACCCCGCTACAACGTCATTGATCAGCCACAGCACATTATTCTGCGTGGTAATAATCGCAGCATTATTTTTGTGGGTGATGACGATTACCGCTTTTTTTTAACTTGCTTGCATGATGCTGCTAGTCAACACGGCTGTTCAATCTATGCTTATGTGTTGATGACTAACCACGTGCATTTGCTAATGTCTCCGCATGAGGAAAATAGCATTAGTAAAACCATGCAATCTGTTGGTAGGCGTTATGTGCAGTATTTTAATTATTTGCAGCAACGCACAGGCACTTTGTGGGAGGGGCGTTATAAATCCACCTTGATTGATAGCGAGGCGTATCTGTTGCGTTGTTATCGCTATATTGAGCTTAATCCCGTGCGAGCTAACATGGTGGCACAGCCGATTGATTACGCATGGTCTAGTTATGCTAACCATGCCGAAGGTAAAGAAAATGTCTTGCTTACTGAGCATCCACTTTATTTGGCTTTAGGCAGTAATGTAGATGCAAGGCAGCATAACTATAGGGACTTATTTAAACATCATTTGAATGAAGTTGATTTGCAGGGTATTCGTAACGCTACCAATAAGGGCTGGGTACTAGGAAATGACAGCTTTAAGGATAAAATGTCTGCTGCTAGCAACCGTAGACTTACTCCCCTGCCGAAAGGAAGGCCAAAAACAATAAAAATCGAGTCTGACCCCAATTAATGTGGTGCCCTTGACTTTGCAAACGCCTTACCTTAAAGTAAGCATTTTCTTGTATTGAAAGGAATTTTATGTCAACCGCTACGCTTACCTCTAAAGGGCAAATCACTATTCCAGCTGCTGTCCGTGCATCACTTAGCCTTGAAAATGGAAGTAGAGTGGAGTTTGTAGAATCAGCCGATGGTCAATTTTTAATTGTTGCTGCTACCAGTTCTGTACAAAAGCTAAAAGGTTTGTTACGTAAACCTCAAGTGCCCGTTTCTATTGAACAGATGAATCGGATGATTGCTTCGCGCGGCGCGGCTTAACATGATAGGCTTAGACACGAATGTTATAGTACGCTATATTGCGCAAGATGATGTAGTGCAGTCGCCAATGGCTACGCAATTAGTCGAGTCTTTGTCCAATGACAATCTAGGCTTTATTACTTTGATTGCAATAACCGAGCTGGTTTGGGTAATGCAGGGTTGTTATCAAGCAAGCAAAGAAGAGACCGTGACGATACTGCAAGGGCTTTTACATACGCGCGAGTTTGTAGTAGAAAATGTAGAGATTGTTGCAAAGGCTGTGCTGGCCTATGCGGCTTCAAACGCTGATTTTGCTGATTGCCTCATTGAGCGTTCTGCCGATTATGCTAAATGTACTTGCACTATGACTTTTGACAGCAATGCGGCTAAAACAGCGGGGATGCTCTTGGTTAATTAAGAGTTGTCTTATTGAAGAAACAATAAGTTGAAGAAGCAATAAAAATCGAGTTTGACCCTAATTAACCGCTGTTCGCGTTCCACCTTTTAGTAATATCGCTTTAAAGCCACCTTGCACCAATACAAACGTAGCTGCCGAGCTTCGGCGTCCCGTTTGGCAATAGAGTATATATTCTTTGTTTGTATCTAAAGTGCTAGCTAACTGGCGAACTTCATTCAGCGGCATGTTGATTGCCTGCTTAATGTGGTCATGTATATATTCTGACGGCAACCGCACATCAACCCAAACTGCACCTGAGGCTATTTTCGCTTTCGCTTCAGTCATGTTAATTTGGCTAATTAGTGGTTCTTTTAATAACTCAACAAAATCTTTCTTGTTGAGTCGCAGTAATTCGCCATCAGTTTTCATCGTGACTGTAGCGTTGCGCTTAATCCCTGAAACCAATGCCTCTTCGCCGAAAGCTGATCCTTCATTCAGCTCAGCCAACATTACAGAAGGCTGGCTAACATCAACCACTCTACTCACCATAGCGGAGCCTCTTTGAATCAGGTAATAGTAGTCGCCAACTCCGCCCTGCTGAATAATCACCTGCCCTGCGGTAACGGAAATGCTCGTCATGCGTTTAAACATTTCTTCAACATTAGCCACTGGTAAGCGACTAAATACACCACTTTGCAGATTGAATGCACTGAAAATATCAGTGTCTTGCATCCAGTCAGCAGTGTTGCGGGCGGGCTTTTCAGCAGCGCTTACTTGTGTGTTTTTGGGCAGATTTGCAGAATGTGATAGCTGATCCCATGTCATCATAATATCGAGCAAATCCATATCTATTCTAAGAATCTCGATATCAGTCAGGGCTATCGTCTCTATAATTTTAGAGTCTGCACTGATTGGGTGTCTGGAAGACTGAGTTCCACTGTGTAATATGGCTTTTTTATTACCTTTATAGCGTAGCTCTAAATCACCTTTAACTAAATAAATTGCTTGCGCTGCCTTAGCCACATTCATTCGCATAGGGTCTGTTCCCTTATTTACTTTCTCAATAAAACATAATGCAGAAAGTTCTTTTTTGCGGCCCGTTGATAATTTGGCGATGGGTTCTAAATAATCTAATAGTGATTGGTCAGTTATTGCCATCATTAAAACCTAAACTTTGCATAATTAAGAAATTGTAAACTCAAAATTTTCAACTTATCACTTTATAAAACAAAGAGTTGCTGTTGATTCAGCGCTTGTATTGAATGCGCTAAATTACTGACTGCAATTTCATGCATGATGCTTTCACCCTCGCCGGGTTTTAGGTGGGTAATATAAATCTCAATAGGCTTTTGAATGTTATCCAGCATTAGTTTACCCAATTCATCAACCAGCATAGATGGGCAAAGATGCTTGGATAACTTGGCAAGTTTAAGCTCAGCGTTGCTGAATGCCGTTTCAATAATGAGATATTTAAGATTTTGTATTTTATTCACTTCAACCCAAAGCGCATCACACACCGTGGTATCACCGGTAAAAACTAAACTAGCATCTCCACTATCCAAATGGTAGCCCACGGCTGACACCACGTGATTCGCAGGTAGTGGGGTAAATTTTCTGCCATTAAAATCTATAGTTTCACCCAGCTTCACTTCGTTGTAACGTAAAAATGGGGCATGCGCATTTGGAATCGCGTTAAAATCTGGCCACACTTTCCAATTGAATATATGGTGACACAAGGTATCCAGCGTTTCTTGATTTGCATGTACGGTAATCGGTTCAGCGCGAATCCCCATCACGGTATCAAGTAAAAGCGGGATAAACGCAATGTGATCTAAATGGGAATGGGTAACGAAAATGTGGTCTATCGCCAACAGCTCATCCATGGATAAATCACCCACGCCAGTGCCTGCGTCAATTAAAATATCATTATCCACAAGCATTGATGTAGTGCGCTGTTTACCACCTATTCCGCCACTGCACCCTAGTATTTTTATTTGCATCATTGAGGCTTCTTATTCTACTGACATGTTTTTTATTGTTAATTTTAATATAATGCTATGATTTCATTACTTTTTAATAGCATATCGCATATCTAATTTATTTAATAGCGATGATGCGCTCACAGCAACACACTTTACATTTTTTACATTTTAACGATTGCATTCATGAACTACCAACCACCCTTAGAGTTAGTTAGCGACAACTCAAATAATAATAACACCATTAATGCCAGCATCATCTGGCTGCATGGATTAGGCGCAGATGGATATGATTTTGAGCCAATTGTGCAAAAGCTCAACTTACCCAATATACGCTTTATTTTGCCGCATGCCCCAGACATGGCCGTTAGCCGGAATAGCGGTTACATTATGCCTGCCTGGTATGATTTATATGGGGCACCAAATAGCAAAACTGGCCATAGTAAAGAAGATGAAGATGGTATAACAAACAGTCAGAATTACGTTAATTCACTTATTCAAAATGAGTTAAATCGAGGTATTTCAGCAGGGCGCATTGTCATTGCCGGTTTTTCACAAGGTGGCGCTATCGCTCTGCATACAGCCTTGCGTTACCCGCAAAAGTTGGGCGGCATATTGGCCTTGTCAACGTATTTGCCAGTTAAAACCAAACTCGCCAGCGAAATGAATCCTGCAAATGCCAGCATTCCAATCTTTATGGCACATGGTGTTTTTGATGATGTGATTAGCTTGGATATGTGTAAGATTTCACTGCAAATATTACAGAGCAATCATTATTCTGTCAGTTGGCATGAATATAATATGGCGCATTCTGTATGCGTTGAAGAGATTGGCGATATTCGTGAGTTTTTAAAACAAGTTTTGCCATAAGATTTGGTAGAATAGCAACTTAACGCCATTTAAATTATGCTATGACAACAACTAAAACCAAGTCAGCTACAAAATCATTAGCAGAACATCCTGAAAATTTCGAGCATGCTTTTACAGAGCTTGAAAGTATCGTCGCGCAAATGGAATCGGGCCAAATGACATTAGAAGCATCACTTGCTGCGTATCAACGCGGCAATTCGCTACTGCAGTTCTGTCAAAAATCACTTGCTGATGTAGAACAGCAAGTACAAATTCTGAACGAGAAAAATCAGCTGGTGCAATTTAAACCTAATGATGAGTAATCTACACGTGGCTAATTTAGAATTAGCTGGAGCGGCCGCGCTAGATTTTTCAGCTTGGGCTCTTGCAAAACAGGCGCGTATCGAACAAGTGCTTGGGCTAGTGCTACCACCAGAAAATTCAGCTCCGCACAAATTACACAGCGCGATGCGTTACAGCGCATTAGGCGGCGGCAAACGTGTACGTGCCCTACTTTGCTATGCTGCCTCTGAGTTATGTGAAACTGAAATGTCTGTTGCTGACGCAATAGCCGGCGCAGTTGAACTGATTCATGCTTATTCTCTGGTGCATGATGACATGCCCTGTATGGATGATGATGACTTACGCCGCGGCAAACCAAGCTGCCATAAACAATATGACGATGCTACTGCACTATTGGTAGGTGATGCATTGCAAAGCCTCGCTTTTGAGATGCTGGCTCAGCCTGATTTATGCGCTGAAGCAGCACATCAAATCAGCATGTTAAATATGCTGGCTAAAGCCTCCGGCTCGACTGGCATGGCAGGCGGGCAAGCCATTGATTTAGATTCGGTTGGCAAAATGCTCACACAAACGGAACTGGAAACCATGCACCATTTAAAAACTGGCGCGCTGATAAAAGCGGCGGTGTTGTTGGGCGCCGTAGCCAGTTCGGCTGAAAAAATAACGGCACTGCGCATCTATGCAAGTAATATCGGGTTGGCATTTCAGGTAATCGATGACATTCTGGATGTTGAAGCCGACACGAGCATATTGGGTAAAACTGCAGGTAAAGATGCAGACAGCAATAAACCGACTTTCGTCTCACTATTGGGTTTACAGCCAGCCAAGCAATATGCACAGCAACTATATGAAAACGCGATTAGCGCACTGGCTCCGTTTGGAGATAGCGCTTTGCGCTTGCGTGAGTTAGCAGGATTCATTACGCAGCGCAATTTTTGAACGCAATTTTAGATTGCACACTAATATCACGTTTTAATATTTTATAACTTTTAATCATTTCAATTTGCGACATTCTTACTCGTGACTTCATTACTCAATAGCATAGATTCACCACTGCAGCTGCGTCAGCTTGAGCGTAAACAGCTCGTCCAGCTTGCTCAAGAATTGCGGACGTTTTTAATCGACAGTGTCGCAAAAACAGGCGGTCATTTAGCTTCAAATTTAGGCGTGGTTGAACTCACAATTGCGCTGCATTATGTGTTCAACACCCCTGATGACAGATTGGTTTGGGACGTAGGCCACCAAACCTATCCACATAAAATCCTCACAGGTCGCCGCAATCAAATGCAATCACTGCGCACACCTCTTGGAATTGCAGGCTTTCCACGTCGATCTGAAAGCGAATACGATACTTTTGGCACAGGACATTCCAGCACCTCTATCTCTGCAGCCCTTGGTATGGCTGTTGCCGCACAAAAAGCAGGGCTGGAGAGACGCGCGGTAGCGATTATCGGTGATGGTGCGATGACTGCCGGCATGGCGTTTGAGGCATTAAACAACGCTGGCGATATGGATGCGAACTTGTTGGTGATACTTAACGACAATGACATGAGCATCTCAAACAATGTCGGCGCTTTGAATAACTACCTCACCAAACTATTATCTAGCCGCTTTTACAATAAAGTCCGATCATCTGGCAAAAAAGTACTGTCAGCCATGCCACCTATGATGGAGTTTGCCAAGCGCGCTGAAGAGCATGTAAAAGGCATGGTAATGCCGGGTACATTGTTTGAAGAATTTGGCTTTAACTATATAGGCCCGATTGATGGGCATGATATGGATGCGCTCATTGATACCTTGCAGAATATTAAACAACTTAATGGCCCACAGTTTTTACATATTGTGACGCAAAAAGGTAAGGGATTCGAACCAGCAGAAGATAACCCTAATAAATTCCATGGCGTAGGGAAGTTTGACCCTTACAATGGTGACGCCATTTCAAATAGCAGTAAAAAAACCTACACCCAAGTGTTTGGCGACTGGTTAGTGGATATGGCCGCGCTTGATAACCGCCTGATTGGCATCACTCCCGCCATGTGTGATGGCTCAGGTTTAAATGCCTTTGCTGAACAATATCCTGACCGCTATTTTGATGTAGGCATTGCGGAACAACATGCGCTTACCTTTGCAGCTGGCATGGCTTGTGATGGCTTAAAACCTGTTGTTGCCATCTACAGTACTTTTTTACAGCGCGCCTACGACCAACTAATACACGATATTGCCTTGCAAAATTTGCCTGTATTGTTAGCGATAGATCGTGCAGGCTTAGTCGGCGCGGATGGGCCTACCCACGCTGGGGCTTTTGATTTAAGCTATTTAAGATGCATTCCTAATATCGTGATTATGGCACCCAGCAACGAAAATGAATGTAGACAAATGCTTTACACAGGCTTTCAATACAATGGCGTTTCTGCAGTGCGTTACCCGCGTGGAGGTGGCGCAGGGGCGGTTATTGAGCAAAAAATGCAGGCCATTCCTATTGGCACGGCGGAAGTCAAGCGTAATGCAGCCACAACTAAAGCTAAACAAAAAATCGCCATTTTGAGCTTTGGCAGTATGCTAAATGCCAGTTTAGAAGCTGGCGAAAAACTAGATGCCACCGTCGTCAACATGCGTTTTGTAAAACCAATTGACCACTCTCTTATTGAAAAACTAACCAATGACCACACGCTAATCGTAACAGTTGAAGAAAACAGTGTAATGGGCGGTGCCGGTTCTGCAGTGATGGAAGCATTGCAAGTGATGCAGCATCCGAATAAACCGCCGATCAAAACATTATGTTTAGGCCTGCCTGATCGATTCATTGAACACGGTGTGCATGAAACTATGCTGGCAGAATGCGGTCTAGATGCTGAAGGAATTATAGCCGCAATTGCGAAGCAAATAACCTAGTGATATACTCAACTATAGACAACTGAGCGATAAACCGAGTAATTGCCTAACTGGAAATAAAATGAATCAACCAATAACTAGCAGCACTCCAAGCCCTATTGAAGACGTACAAAACACGGTAGATACACGTCATATCGCCATTGATAAAGTTGGCATCAAAGCTATTCGGCATCCGGTAATAGTCAAAGACAAGTCTGGCGGCGAGCAGCACACTGTTGCTATGTTCAATATGTATGTGCATTTACCACAGCAATTTAAAGGTACACACATGTCACGTTTTGTTGAGATACTCAACATGAATGAGCATGCTATTTCTGTGGAATCATTTGAAACAATTTTGCATGAAATGATTAAGCGTTTAGAAGCGGAGTCTGGTCATGTTGAAATGACTTTCCCTTACTTTGTGAACAAAGCAGCACCCGTTTCAGGCGTTAAAAGTTTGCTTGATTATGAAGTGACTTTTATTGGTGCAATTAGCCACGGTAAAATCGACATCACTGTGAAAGTATTAGTGCCGGTGACTAGCTTGTGTCCTTGCAGTAAAAAAATCTCTGATTATGGTGCTCACAACCAGCGCAGTCATGTGACTGTTACCGCGCTCATTAATGATTTTATCTGGATTGAAGATATTATCGACCTGGTTGAAAAACAAGCGTCGTGCGAGCTTTACGGTTTATTAAAACGCCCCGATGAAAAATTTGTTACCGAGCGCGCTTACGATAATCCAAAATTTGTTGAAGACATGGTACGCGACGTAGCAGCTCAACTTAGCGCTGAAAAACGCATTGTGGCCTACACTGTAGAAAGTGAGAATTTTGAATCTATTCACAATCATTCAGCTTATGCCTTGATTGAGTACGACAAACGGTGAAATAAGTCCGCATTTAAATAAAATAAAGGGGCCAAGCTTTAGAGTCAGTTCAATACGGCCCTTTTTATTTTGCGCATTCGATACACTAATATTTTTTAATCAGCGTAAGGGCAATGTCTTGCCGTTTCATCTCCAATCTATTTAGCGCACTCATACCTAATAACACAATGGGAGGTGAACCGCCTTCCAGCACACTAGCTTCTACTTGGCTAAGTGTAATGCCACCAATCTTAAGATTAGCAATCGTCACACGGTAGGCTGTGACTATGCCGTTAGCAGTGCTGATTTGTATAGGTTCACCACGCTTGTAATCAATATTTGCAAACTTTGCATCGCCACTGTTAAGCGCAACGGTCGTGGCGCCAGTGTCGACTAAAAACTTAAGCGAGGCTCCGTTAATTTGGCAATCAGAAATAAAATGGCCTTGCACATTTGCATACAAGGTTGTGCTTGAAACTGCGTTAGATGAGCTACCAACAACCGAGGCGGCTTGTCCCATCCCTAATTGCCTGGTTTTACCCTCAATTCGCAAGGTTGCAATTTTACTGTCTGCGGCAAGTAATTTAACACCTTCAATGGTCTGGCCAACACTTAAGGTTTTTGGTTTGCCGCCATTGATGATGACCACTGCCTTGTTGCTAAAAAGCCCAACGATATTCACTTGGGTATCGGCCATACAAACGTTTGAAACCAACAAAGTAATGACTATCAGTGTAAATTTTCTTACTCTAGCAATTACTTTCAATTTGTATGCGAAGGAAGACAAGGCGCCAGTCCGCAGACAGAACAAACAGTACGGCAAGAACAGACAACGCAGTATTTGTTTGCATACAAATTGAAAGGATTTCATCTAAACATTCCTTGTGAATTTTGTTGAGTATTACTTAACTTCAAACCTAATCCTATCACCAACAACCCTAACAGCGGGAAAATTGCCGCAAGCATGAATGTCTGCTGCCCTCCCAAATACTGCAATGCATAACCACCCGCCACCCCGCCTACGGTACCGCCTATGCCATAAGCAACACTGTTGTAAATTGCTTGGCCTTTTGCTTGATGACGCCCATTAAAAAATTGCGTAATCACTTCAACAGAAGCTGCGTGAAAACTACCAAAGGTAGCTGCATGTAAAGTTTGGGCAATGATTAACAGCACGATGTTATCAACAGCAATGCCTATCATGCCAAATCGGAGCACAGCAAGCGCCAAACTTATCTGTAGAATAACCTTTAAGCTAAAGCGTGCCATAATTTTTGGCATCCACATGAAAATACCTATTTCGCAGATAACGCCTACCGACCACAACAAGCCTATCATGCCTTTACTATAGCCATGGTCACTTAAATAAATTGAATAAAAATTGTACAGCACACCATGCGCTGTCACCATGAGCGCGCAGCCTATTAACAAAGCAAGTACATTGGGTTGCTTAATCACTTGCCAGATAGAAAAATGGTCATGCGGATGTGCCTTTACTTTTGCGTCTGGCAATGTGTACGTTAGCGCAAACAATGTTATCTGCACAAAAAGCAAAAACCACAACAAACTATTTATACCTGCAAAATCAATTAAAAAGCCTAATGTCACAGCCGCCACAATAAAACCAAGCGAACCCCACATGCGGATACGGCTGTAATGCCCGTTAGTGGTGGCGAGGTGTGCTAGTGTGAGTGACTCTGCCAGCGGCAAAGTTGAGCTGGTAAACAGACTTAAAGCGGCCATCACAAAAAATAGCCAAAAAAAGCCATGCGCCCAAAATACTGCAGTAAACCCACACAGACCCAAAAAGGCAGTAAGCTTAATCCACTGTGCACGCTTGCCAGTGTGGTCGGCCAACCATCCCCAAAAATTAGGCGCAAAAATTCTGCTGATTTGGAATAAAGACATCAAAATTCCAATATCAGCCGGGCTAAATTGTTCAGACTTTAAATACAACCCCCAGTAAGGCACAAACGCCCCGACAAAGAAATAATAAATGAAATAAAAACGGGAAAGTTTAAAGTGAAGATTTGAATGCATGCTAAATTATATAGAATGAGGAGATAAAAAAAGTCGGCATATGCCGACTTTTTTATCAGAAAACCACTAAGCGATTAGCATTGAATAAAGCTGATCTTTTAGCTGAACACGTTCTTTTTTCTGGTTTTCCAGCACTTCATCTGACACAGGAACACCTTCCCCCTCCAAACGCTCCACATCTTTTGTAACCACATGATATGCGTCAAAAAGCTTGGCAAAATGCGCATTGCTCATTTTTAAAGCGTGAATTTTTTCGCGATGCTCCGGAAATTCATGAACTAAATCGTGATGCTCAATACCCATACATAATTCCTTAAATTAAATAAACAAAATAAACAAAATAAACAAAATAAACCAAATATCCCTAAAGCATCCAGATCAACAAGTTACGTTTTCATTATCAAACTGCTTGGCTAAATTCGCCATGATATACATCAATCATAGTTGGTAAAGTTAAATAATTCTTGGGGTTGCAGAAACTACATCTGCATTTTGCGCGCGATGACGCAACGCATGATCCATCAATACTAAGGCCAACATTGCCTCTGCAATCGGCGTAGCGCGCACACCTACGCACGGGTCATGACGGCCTGTTGTTTGCATAGTCACTGCTTTACCATCTTTATCAATAGAACGACGCTCTTGCGGGATGCTGGAAGTCGGCTTCAAAGCTACATTCACACGAACCGCCTGGCCTGTAGATATGCCCCCCAAAATGCCCCCTGCATGATTAGTGACAAAACCTTGTGGCGTCATTTCATCACTATGCACACTGCCGCGCTGGGCAATTGAATTAAATCCTGCACCAATTTCCACACCTTTTACCGCGTTAATGCTCATCATGGCATAGGCAATTTCAGCATCCAGTCTATCGAATACAGGCTCACCCCAACCGACAGGCACACCTTCTGCCACCACAGTGATGCGCGCACCAACCGAATCGCGCTCAGCGCGGACTTTATCCAGATACTCTTCTAATTGAGGTAGCACCTTTATATTCGGTGAAAAAAACGGGTTGTTATTCACGTAATCCCAAGATTCAAACGGAATTTCAATTTCGCCCATTTGGCTCATATAACCACGCACAGTCACACCAAAACGCTCCTTTAACCACTTTTTAGCAATTGCACCTGCCGCCACGCGCACAGCCGTTTCACGCGCGCTAGAACGGCCACCGCCACGGTAGTCACGTACTCCGTATTTTTGCGTGTAAGTGTAATCTGCATGGCCTGGACGGAAGGTATCCATGATTTTGCTGTAGTCGTGGCTACGCTGGTCGGTATTGCGAATCAGTAAACCAATGGGTGCTCCTGTAGTTTTACCTTCAAACACGCCAGAAAGAATCTCAACGCTATCCGCTTCTTGGCGTTGCGTTACATGACGCGACGTGCCGGGCTTGCGTCTATCCAAATCAATCTGCAAATCCTCTGCACACAACGCCAAACCGGGCGGGCAGCCATCAACCACACCGCCTATTGCTGCGCCATGCGACTCCCCAAATGAGGTAAACGTGAATAAAGTACCGATAGTGTTACCCGACATAATGCTGTTCTCTTGTAAGTTTTAATAATTTTAACATATTGATAACCTATCTATGCACCAGCCCTTTAATCCATTGCCCATACACCTGTTTTGCTACTTTATTGAGAAAGAAACAATGTAATAGCAAGTTTTGCTGCATGTCTTCAGCCTGTTGCACTGCTGGACTCATGGCTAATTGTGTGAGCTCCTCTACTCCAAGCTCACACCAGCTTTTCACCATCTCTGCAGTCACTTCAATATGGCTTTGAAGCGCCAAATGCTTGCCTATAGAATAAGCCTGATTTTTACAATGCGTACTTGCTAATAGATGCGTCGCGCCTTGCGGCAAGCTAAACGTCTCGCCGTGCCAATGAAAACTATTGAAACTTTCAATTTCACCGAACCAATATTCAGCCACTTCATTTTGACTTACATTGACTTCACCCCAACCTATTTCTTTCACGGGATTTTCTACTACTTCCCCACCTAATGCCTTGCTAATAAGTTGACCACCTAAGCAGTGCCCCAGTAATGGAATGTCTGCATTTTTTGCCTCACGAATTAAATCTAGCAAAGGTGCAATCCAAGGCAAATCATCATTCACACTCATTGGACCACCCATAATCACAACACCGCTATAGCCGAGTATTGATGGGGGTAGCGAATTAATTTCGCCAGTATTAACGGTTTGCCAGAGTATATTTTGCTGCGTTAAAAAATCACCCAAATAACCGGGGCCTTCATGGGCAACATTTTTAAAAACAATCACAGGCTTCATACTTGCAATGTTCATAGCTTAACCACCTTGTGCTGGCCAATTTCAATGCCATCAATCGTATACTGCCCAATGGCATAGCGAATTAACCTTAACGTAGGAAAACCTATTTTAGCGGTCATGCGTCTTACCTGACGATTCTTACCCTCACTGATTTTAATTTCCAGCCAACTAGTAGGTATCGCTCTACGCTCACGTATAGGCGGGTTTCTTGTCCATAATTCGTCTGGCTCTGCTATCAAGCGCACCTGGGCGGGTTTTGCTACAAAATCAGTTAAATCTACTCCCTGCCTTAATGGCTCTAAATCCTCATAAGTAGGCAAGCCCTCCACCTGCACCCAATAAGTTTTAATTTCTTTGTGTTTAGGATCACTTAAACGGTGTTGCAACATGCCATCATCAGTTAAAATAAGCAATCCTTCACTATCAGTATCAAGCCGTCCTGCGGCGTATACATCTGGCGTTTGGATAAAGTCTTTTAACGTAGCGTGCCCGATTTTTCCATTAGGAAGCTCATGTGCACTGAACTGGCATACCACGTTAAAGGGTTTATTGAATAAAATAATCATTAGATAAGCTTACATTATTAGAAACGTAACATTGGGAAATACTTTAGGGGCATAAACATGACGGAAAAAAATAATATTTCAGGGAAGATTGTAATTCCAGCTACTGGCAAAAAAATTACCGTAAACGCGGACAACACGCTTAATGTACCTAACCACCCCATTATCCCATTTATTGAGGGTGATGGCATAGGTGCAGATATTACGCCACCAATGATTAAAGTAGTGGATGCAGCGGTAAATAAGGCCTACGGTGGGGCACGAAAAATTTCATGGATGGAAGTTTACGCAGGCGAGAAAGCCACCAAAGTATACGGTGCCAACGATTGGTTGCCAGCCGAAACGATGCATGCAGTCCGTGACTACGTCGTGTCCATTAAAGGTCCGCTCACCACACCAGTCGGCGGCGGCATTCGCTCACTGAATGTATCATTACGCCAAGAACTAGATTTATATGTATGTTTACGCCCAGTGCAATACTTTACCGGCGTGCCTAGCCCTGTTAAACATCCAGAAAAAACCGATATGGTCATCTTCCGCGAAAACACTGAAGATATTTATGCGGGAATTGAATGGGCAGCAGGCACAGATGAAGTTGAAAAAGTCATCCAGTTTTTAAGTGATATGGGCATGCGTAAAAAAATTCGCTTCCCGGAATCTTCAGCAATCGGCATCAAGCCCGTGTCAAAAGAAGGTAGCCAACGCCTAGTACGCAAAGCCATTCAATATGCGATTGATAATAATCGCAAATCGGTCACTATTGCCCATAAAGGCAATATTATGAAATTTACTGAAGGCGGCTTTAGAGATTGGGGTTATGAAGTAGCCAAGCAAGAATTTGGTGCAGTTGAAATAGACGGGGGCCCATGGTGCAAATTGCCAAACGGCATGATTATTAAAGACTGTATTGCGGATGCTTTTTTACAAGAGATTTTATTACATCCGCAAGATTATGACGTAGTTGCTACACTAAACCTAAACGGCGATTACATGAGCGATGCGCTCGCCGCGCAAGTAGGCGGCATTGGTATTGCGCCAGGCGCTAATTTAAGCGACACGGTAGCCATGTTTGAGGCTACTCATGGTACAGCGCCTAAAATTGCAGGCAAAGACCTAGCCAATCCAAGCTCCATCATTCTTTCAGCTGAAATGATGCTACGTCATTTAGGCTGGGTTGAAGCGGCTGACTTAGTCATTCAAGGAGTTGCAAAAGCGATTCTTGCCAAACGTGTGACTGGCGACTTTTCAAGTGAAATGGAAGGCGCTACACAAGTAGGCACCGCTCAGTTTGGTGAAGAGATTATCGCCAATATGTAGTTCTGAGATTTTAACCATAAAAAAACGGCTCGTAATTGTTACGAGCCGCCAGAGACTGTAATACTAAAAGGCTTGTACAATTAAGTACTTAGTCAATAAAAGAGTTAAGCCTTTTGAATATTTGAAGCTTGTTTGCCTTTTGGACCATCGGTCACTTCAAAACTTACGCGTTGACCTTCTTTAAGACTTTTATAGCCAGCTTCTACAATCGCAGAGAAGTGCGCGAATAAATCGTCACCACCATCATCCGGTGTAATAAAGCCGAAACCTTTTGAATCGTTAAACCATTTTACGGTACCTGTTGCCATTTCTACATCCTTACATAATACAATGGGGGGCGCCCCAAAAAGTTTATCTCAAGAACATTGAGTCGCCTTAAAGAACTGTGATTCAAAATTAAAGCAGGCTACACAAAACTCGAACTCAAACACCTGGCCATATTTATAATTTGGAAGACGTGAAATGTCAAGATATTTTAGGCTGGGTTAAATCACAAGGCAAATTAGTGCGACCGCAAATGCATAAAATGTAAATTCTGTAGCATTTTTATACCCAAATATACGTAAAGTCTTTACAAAAAAAAGTCTTAAGGGCATTATTGGCTTGATAAAAATAATTGGGAAAGCTCTCACGCTAGTTAAATTTAATATTTATGGCCAACGCAACTCCATCAATCAAACTGAGCGGTCTCGCGCGCACCTTAATCCAGGAGAAATTACTTTCCGAAGATGAGGCTAACGCAATACAAGCACAAGCAAACACGGTTAAAAGCCCGTTTATTACACAACTTATTCTAAGCAAAAAGCTGAATGCGCAAGTGATTGCAGAAACCTCGGCAAAAGCATTCGGATTCCCCTACTTTAATCTGGATGCTTTTAACCCCGATTATTTACCAAGCAAAAAAATTGACGAAAAATTGATGCAATCCAACCGAGTGTTGGCATTGCAAGTGCGCAACAACATCCTTTATGTTGCGATTTCCGACCCTACTAATTTACATGCACTTGATAGCGTTCAGTTTCAAATGGGTATGGCTTTGTCACCAGTGGTCGTGGAAGACGACAAACTTAGCCGCTGGATAGATAAAATTGTAGAGGCTAGTGACACAAACATGAGGTCATTGAATTTAGATGATGACTATGACTTAGGTGGCGAAGAAGGCCAGCCACAGGAAGAAGTGCAAACACAGGAAGTGGATGACGCTCCTGTCGTGAAATTTCTAAATAAAATGCTATTAGATGCCATTAATATGGGCGCATCAGACTTACATTTTGAGCCTTATGAAAAATTCTACCGTGTTCGTTATCGTGTAGATGGCATATTGCGTGAGATCACTCAGCCGCCCCTGGCAATCAAAGAAAAATTAGCCTCACGTATTAAAGTAATCTCCAGCATGGACATCTCTGAGAAGCGTATTCCGCAAGATGGCCGTATGAAGCTGGTGTTATCTAAAACACGGACCATTGATTTTCGCGTAAGTACTTTACCGCTCATTAATGGCGAAAAAATTGTAATGCGAATTTTAGACCCTTCGAGCGCAACTCTTGGAATTGAGGCTTTAGGTTACGAACCCGTTCAGAAAGAACTTTTACTCAGTGCGGTAAGCCGTCCTTATGGATTGGTACTTGTTACGGGACCAACCGGGTCCGGAAAAACGGTGTCTCTTTATACCTGTCTTAACATATTAAATAAACCTGATGTCAACATTTCCACTGCAGAAGACCCATGCGAGATTCCCCTAGCAGGGATTAATCAAGTAAACGTAAATGATAAGCAGGGGCTGACATTTGCTGCGGCTTTAAAGTCATTTTTACGGCAGGATCCAGACGTCATTATGATTGGTGAGATTCGCGACTTAGAAACTGCTGATATGGCAATCAAGGCAGCGTCTACTGGTCACATGGTGTTATCTACCTTACACACCAATGATGCCCCTTCCACGCTGACACGCTTACTCAACATGGGCGTGGCACCCTTCAATATTGCCTCTGCTGTTTCACTCATTACCGCCCAGCGTTTAGCAAGACGTTTATGCAAAAACTGTAAGGTGCCTTTGGATGTTCCAAAAGAGGCGCTACTTGGCGTAGGTTTCACTGAAGAAGATTTAGATGGCAGTTGGCAACTTTACGGCCCTAAAGAAGGTGGATGTGAAATGTGCAACAATGGCTATAAAGGTCGAGTGGGCATTTATCAAGTCATGCCGATTACAGACGAAATTAGCCGCATTATCATGAAAAGTGGCAATGCTCATGATATTGCCGACCAGGCAAAAATAGAAGGTGTTAAAGACTTACGTCAATCTGGCTTATTAAAAGTAATGCAAGGCTTAACTTCTATTGAAGAAGTTGAAGCTTGTACCAATGAATAATATAGGGAATCATCATGGCAGCAAATGTTAAGGCCACAAAAGAGGTTACATATTCTTGGGAAGGTAAAGATAAAAAAGGCAAATCCGTCAAAGGAGAAATACGTGCTTCTGGCGAATCGTTTGTCAACGCTACCTTAAGACGTCAGGGCATTACTGTTACTAAAGTAAAAAAACAGAGCAGCTTTGCTAGTAAGGGTAGTGTTTCAGACAAAGACATTACCTTATTTACACGCCAGTTAGCCACCATGATGAAAGCAGGTGTACCTCTACTGCAATCATTTGACATCGTGGGTAAAGGTCACAGCAATCCAGCGGTAGCAAAACTATTACTGGATATTAAATCCGATGTGGAAACAGGCAGTAGCATGAGTGCGGCATTTCGCAAATATCCACTTTACTTTGACGCACTCTTTTGCAACTTGATAGGCGCTGGCGAACAAGCGGGTATTTTAGATACTTTGCTCGACCGCCTAGCCACCTATAAAGAAAAAATTCAAGCTATTAAATCTAAGATTAAATCTGCGTTATTTTACCCAATCTCAATTATTGTCGTTGCTTTTGTCATTGTTGCCGTCATCATGATTTTTGTAATTCCTGCTTTTAAAGAGTTATTTGATGGTTTTGGCGCAGAACTACCTGCGCCTACGCTCATTGTTATGGCCATCTCTGAAGTGTTCGTAGAATGGTGGTGGGCCATATTTGGCTCTATTGGATTTGGCATATGGTTTTTCTTTTACACATGGAAGCGTTCTTTGAGTATGCAAGCCACCATGGATAGATTAATCCTAAAAGTCCCTGTTTTTGGCCCGCTTATTCGAAAAGCAACTATTGCCCGATGGGCGCGTACTTTAGCCACCATGTTCTCTGCTGGCGTACCGCTGGTAGAGGCTTTAGATTCCGTTGCAGGTGCTGCTGGAAACCGCGTGTATTATGATGCAACAAAAAAAGTACAGAGTGAAATTAGTACGGGTACCAGCCTGACTGTTGCCATGCAAAATACCAATGTATTTCCTAACATGGTTTTACAAATGACCGCCATTGGTGAAGAGTCTGGTGCATTAGATTCGATGCTAAGTAAAGTCGCAGATTTTTTTGAGGCTGAAGTTGATGATGCGGTTGATGCGTTAGCTAGTTTAATGGAGCCAGTCATCATGGTAGTATTAGGCACCTTAATTGGCGGCCTAGTAATTGCAATGTACCTACCTATCTTTAAAATGGGATCTGTTGTTTAGCTATAATGTAAGTAAATTTACTTAATCAGCCCACTTTAAACACATCTAGTATAAAACTAAAAAGCGACCAATTTGATCGCTTTTTAGTTTTAATTGCCCATTCTCAAATAAGCTGAGATGAACCTACTTTTTGGCAGCCGCAGCCAAAGCTCGTTCTATCTCTTTGTAAGGTTGCGCTCCCAACATACGTTTGCCATCAGAAAAAATCAATGTAGGCGTACTAGTTACACCAATTTTTCTTGCTAACTGACCTACTTTTTCTAATGGCACGTCGCAATTTCCAGTGGTTTTGGGTAATTGATTATTAAAAATCCAATCCTCCCAAGCTTTTACGCGGTTGCTTGCACACCAAATGGATTTAGATTTATTAGCGGCATCAGGATGCAACTGCTCAATAGGATATAAAAACGTGTAAACAGTTACATCGGTAATATTACTAAGTTCGTTCTGTTCTAAGCGCTTGCAATAAGGGCAATCTACGTCAGAGAAAACTACCAACTTACGGCTACCATTACCTTTAACCACTTTAATCGCCTGATCTAGCGGCAGGCTTGAAAAATCAATTTTAGTCAATTCTTCCAACCTTTCACCGGTAATGTCTTTTTTAGTTTTTGGATCAACCAGACGGCCTTCTGCTATTAAGAAAGTTAGCTTTTCATCGGTGTAGACGATTTGCCCACCCATAAATACTTCATACAAGCCTGCGTATGGCGTTTTGGTGACGCTTTCCACCTTAAACTTCGGGTAAGCCGCTTCTACGGCTTTTTTGACACTTGCTTCATCAGCGATGGCAAACGTTGCAACTGCACTTAATACAGCGCCTAATACAGTAAAGCTCACTATTTTTTTTAACATGCAATTTCCTTGTTTGGATTCATTTTATTTACAACATCTAGATTTAATTTCAATTGCCTACAACGCAATCGCATTTTCAACCAACAATTTACTTATGACATGATGCTTAGTCGCGGACAGCCCCCAATTCCTTACAATTCTCACCGCTGTATTCTGACTTTTAAACAACTGGTAAAGTCCATCTGTCAGTAATATCATCTTTAAAATATCCGCTTTTCTGATACGTGAATATTGTTTCAGCAAAGTACTGTCATTCAAAGCTTGGTATTGACTTTTATTTTTCAAAATTTCAACTAAATCAATCACATCTCTAAAACCTAAATTCACGCCTTGGCCCGCCATCGGGTGAACCTGATGTGCCGCATCGCCTACTAGCACCACACAATTTTGGACTAGCGTATTCGTTTTTTGCAGCGTTAATGGAAATGCTACAGGAGAACTAATTAACTTCAGTTCACCCAACATTTCACATCCTGCCGCCTTAACTTGCTGAGTGAATTCATCTCTGTTTAACCTTAACAATGAATCTGCAAACTTGGTTGACACCGACCAGACAATAGAAATTGTATTGTCTGGCAGTGGCAACCACGCCAAAATACTATTACTACCGTCTGCATCTTGCGAAAACCATTGTCTGGCAATGTTACCATGCGACTTTTCAACTTTAAAATTAGCAACTAATGCCGCCTGTTCATACGAGCTCTGCTTTATCGGCATATTTAGTTGTTGGCGCACCCAGGAGTGACTGCCATCTGCGGCCAATAACAGTTTACTTTCAATCATCAGGTGGTTGGGTAAACGTAATAATGCATTATTTGCCGAATTAATCACTGCCTCACATGGGCTATCAAATAAAGTAGTTATCCCCAAGGCCTTAACCTGTTTTAGCAATGCATGCATCAGGGCTTTAGACTCGACCACAAAGCCCAAATTATCTGCATTTACATCACTGGCCAATAAGTTCAGGGGCAGCTCTGTATCATCACCAAATATTTCCATAGACTGCATTTGACCAATACGCGCCTGGTTCAGTAATGGCCATACACCTAAATTATTAAGCCACTGAGCATTTTTGGGGCTAAGTGCGTAAATCCGCACATCCCAGGTTGCATCAAAAGTTGTATCTAAAAGATCGGCTTTTGTTGGGTCTTTACTATCAATGATTACCACTGAAAAACCTGCTTGATGCAACGCTACTGCCGCCGCAAGGCCGACTAAGCCCGCACCTACGATTGCAACATCTACACACACAGAACTTTCTGAATTACTCATTTTCCAAAACTCATTTTACGAACCAAATGCTGTTTAACCGGTTTAATCAAATCAAACAAACCTAGGCCGACACTTCTTAACCCGCTAACACCGGCAATATCATTAGAGAAAATATTCACCAAAAAATCCGTAAATAACAACCCGTTCTTGGTGTCCGATTGACGACTTGCGCGGTAATCAGCCAGCATTTGATTGCTGCCCAAAGTGTCTGACGTTGCACTCGCTATAAATTTTGCAAGGGACTCAGCATCACGCAAGCCTACATTAAACCCCTGCCCTGCGACTGGGTGCATGGTTTGTGCTGCGTTACCAATGACTGCCAAATGCGGCGTATCTGTAGTTTTTAATTGTGATAGTTTTAACGGAAACGCCATACGATTTTCTACACTTAAAAAACGCCCCACCCTATCACCAAATTCCGCATGAAATTGTGCTAAAAATTCAGCATCGCCCAATGTGAGTAATGCTGCGATATATTCTTTTTTACCTGTCCAAACTAAAGAGAAATCCCGCTCTCCGTTGGGCAGTAACGCCATCGGCCCATTAGCCGTAAATCGCTCATAAGCTATATTATTGTGCGGCAATTCTGCACTCACCTTAGAAATAAGCGCATCATGCCCGTATTCTTTAGTTTGTTTAGTTAAACCCGCGATTTCATCTAAGCTACGGCCACCATCTGCCAGCACAACTAATTGACAATTGAGGATGTCTGACTTGTTGTTATGTAAATAGGTAACGCTACTGTGAGTGCTTGTGTGTTCAATTGCTTCAGCACTTGCTTCAAATATAAAATTGACTACAGATTCTTTTGCCAGCGCATCATCTAACGCCGCACTTAATGCGCCGTAAGACAGAACATAACCCAGCGCCTCTTGTTTGTAATCGTTGGCCCTTAATAGAGACCGGCCTAGGCTACCTTTTTGCGACACATGAATAGTATTGATGGCCGTAGCATATTGCACCAAACCAGCCCAAACGCCCAGTTTCTCAAGTATTCGTTTACTGCCATAAGACAGCGCCAGCGCACGGCTTTCACTATATGCGGCGCCTTGTTTCCGCGCTTCAAGCACAGTCGTGGCAATACCCTGCTTCGCCAATAACAATGCCAGGGTTGCGCCTACTGGCCCACCGCCCACAATAATAACAGGTTCACTCATTTAGCTTTTAAGCTCATCGGTTTGCCATTATGGCTTCAATATCAGCCACGGTTTTAACTGCGTTTTTGGTCAAAATCTCGCAACCATTTTGCGTCACCAACACGTCATCTTCAATACGAATACCAATATTCCAAAACGCTTTCGGTACATTTTCTGCGGGGCGAATATAGCAACCCGGCTCTACGGTAAGTGTCATATAGGGCTCTAGCATGCGCCAGTTGTCTAGCTTGTCTTTAGATTTGGACTCTTTATATTCTCCTGCATCATGCACATCTAAACCCAGCCAATGCCCAGTGCGGTGCATGTAAAACTGCCGATAGTCGCCACTTTCCAGCACTGCGTCTTTGCTGCCTTTACATAATTTCATATCAATAAAACCTTGCACCAAAACATCCAGCGCTGCTTCATGGGGTGCATTCCAATGACTTTGCGGCTTAACTTGAGAAATTGCCGCAGCCTGGGCAGCCAAGACCAAATCATAAACATCTTTTTGCACAGGCGTAAATTTTCCATTGACTGGAAAAGTGCGTGTAATGTCAGAGGCGTAACCCTCCAACTCACAACCCGCATCAATCAATAACAAATCGCCATTGTTAAGCTTCGCGTTATTTGCGGTGTAGTGCAGAGTGCAAGCGTTGGCGCCACTTGCAACAATGCTGGTATAAGCAGGCGCTTGTGCACCTTTTCGATAAAATTCATGCAAAAACTCTGCTTCAATTTCATATTCCATCATATTTGGCCTAGTAAAGTTAGACCCAATATACTGCATCGCGCGGTTATGTGCGCTCGCAGCGATATTGGCTGACTGCCGCATCAAGTCAATCTCAAAAGGGGATTTAAACAAGCGCATTTCATCCATTAATTTACGAACGTCGCTTATATTATCAGGCGCACTTACACCACTTCTGGCCTGCGCGCGCAAGGTATTCATCCAGCCCATTACCCGTGCGTCCCAGCTGGTATTTTCGCCTAAGCTGCAATATAACTTTGGCTGATTCGCCAGCAGCTTCAAGACTATGGCATCAAGTTCATTGATTGAATAGGCCTCATCAAAACCAAAAGTTTCTCGTGCAGCATCTGCTCCAAAACGAAAACCATCCCAAATTTCGCGTTCAATATCTTTATCGCGACAAAAAAGAATACTTTTTGGATTGTCACCCGCAACCAATAACAATACTGATTCAGGTTCTTTAAATCCGGTTAAGTAATAAAAATAACTATCGAAACGGTACGGGTAATGGCTATCTCGGTTTCGAATAGCTTCCAGTGCGGTAGGAATAATGGCGATGCCCACGCTCACGCTGGCAAGCAATTGCTCTCTGCGTTGCTGAAATTCTTTTAGGTCAAACATCAGGCACTTTCAAAATGGATATTCCATTGACCGCAATTTTACACCCTACTGCCGTTTGATAGTGGCGTTTATATAGTGCAGTTTGGTGGTATGAAAAAAGCTCGCACGCATTACTGCAGTATGAGCTTTGGCGTTACTTCACGCTATTTATTTTTTCATTTCGCTGTTATAAAAAGCTGTTGCTTTTTTAATGATTGTTTTTGGTTGTTGCATATACATCTCTTTTGCTTCTTCATTACCGAAACAATACACTTTACCACCACGACTGACCTGAATTGAGCAATCTGTCGCAATCAATTTACCCATTGATAAACCTGTGGTGCAATGACCACCAAACTGTACTTTTGAGTAGAATTTTGTGGCTTTATCCACCACGCCTTGCGGGTCTTTCATATACATTTCTTTAGCTTCTTCGTTACCAAAGCAATAAGTTTTGCCGTCAAGCTCGGCATTGATAGAGCAATCTGTGGCAATGGTTTTACCCATCGACAAACCCGTGGTACAAAAATCACCCAACTCGCCCGCATAAGCGAAGTTGGCAGTAAGTGCAAAAGCTGAAGCAATAATTAATTGAGCTATTTTCATGGTAGTTACCTTTTCAAAATGGATGAATAAACTGTGCTGCTACAAAATGCATTTAGCACAGATGGTGCCAGTATCATGACAAATTGAATGTTACTCAGTGATAAATATCACAAAGGAAATAGAATGTTTTTATGATAAGCCTTTTGAATTGAAGGCTAACTGCGCATCTAACATACTCAGGCGCTCTGGCGTACCAACATCATGCCACACCCCTTGATAATGCTCGGCAGTGGCTTTGTTTTGTGCAATCGCCAGCCTGAGTAACGGAGCGAGTTTTGCAGGCTCACCACGCGCGATACTGGCGAACAACTCTGGGTGATATACGCCAACGCCTGAAAACGTGAGCTTTTGTGTGCCTTCGTTTTTCAGCATGCCGTCTTGAATTGCAAAGTCGCCTTGTGGGTGTTGCGGCGGATTATCCACTAACACCAAATGTGCAAGGTTATTAGGATTTAATTTAAGTTGCGCAAAATCCATTTCAGTAAAAGTATCTCCGTTCACTACTAAAAAAGGTTCGTCTCCCAATAATGGCAAGGCGTTAGCGATACCGCCTGCAGTTTCCAGCGCAATCTTTTCGGGACTATATTGAATAGTTAAACCCCATTGACTGCCATTCCCTAAAGCAGCTTCAATCAGCCCACCTAAATGCGCGTGATTAATAACAATTTCTTTAAATCCAGCTTTTGCTAAACGCTCTAAATGCCAAACAATGAGTGGCTTTCCACCTACTTTCAACAAAGGTTTGGGCGTATGGTCTGTTAGTGGGCGCATACGCTCCCCACGCCCTGCGGCTAGAATCATGGCTTTCATCGTTATAATTTCAGCAACATTTTGTAATTAGCATCGGGGTGTTTATCTTGCCCACTTAATGCATCTAATAATCGCAACATCGGCCGCAATTCCACATACCGCTCACACACTTTTCGTAAATAACCCATCACTAACGGCATGTCTTTTAGGTAACCGTTTTTACCATCGCGATGACTTAAGCGCGCAAAAATACCCAGTATTTTAATATGCCGTTGCGCACCCATCCATTCGAAGTCACGATAAAACTCACTGAAATCATCTGGCACAGGCAAGCCTGCTTTTTTGGCAGGTTGCCAATAACGTACGGCCCAATCAATGATTTGCTCTTCTTCCCAACTAATATAGGCATCTTTTAACAATGACACTAAATCATAGCTAATTGCGCCATATACGGCATCCTGAAAATCCAAAACCCCTGGGTTGTTTTCTTGAGTAATCATGAGGTTACGCGAATGAAAATCTCGATGCACGTAAACCTGACCTTGTGCGAGAATATTTTTATTCAAAATTTCAAAAGTGTTTTTCAAGACTATTTGCTGTTCGTTATTCAGGTTAACATTCAAGTGTTTAGCCACGTACCAGTCTGGGAACAGCTGCATCTCACGTGTAAGCATGGCCGCATCATAAGCAGGCAACTTATCAGGTTTACCGGCAAGCTGCAGCTTAATGAGTGTATTAGTGGCGTCTTGATATAGCTTAGGTGCGCTTTGTGTATTTAATTGTGTTAAATAAGTATCGTCTCCCAAATCACTTAAAAGCAAAAAGCCATGCGTTAAGTCTTGGGCGAGTACTTGTGGCACATTAAGTCCGGCATCCAGAAAAAGCTTAGCGATGTTAACAAATGGCGCGCAGTCCTCTTGTGGCGGCGGCGCATCCATGGCAATCAGTGTTTGATGACCCAAATACGAGTTAGCCAAATGTACTCTAAAATAACGCCTGAAGCTGGCATCAGCTGAAGCTGTTGTCAGCGTAAAACTCGCTTGTTGCAAAATGGTGTTCAACCAAATGACTAGTTGTTGTTGTCTATCATCCACGACTATCTATCCAATGTTATATAATGTTGTATTGTGCCGTTTTCAGCCTGAAATACACGACGTGTAAAGCGGTGAATACGATTTATTGATTGCCAAAAAACCCAATTTATGAGATTTTATCACTGATAAAATAAAACAGCCTGTCTATATACCCGTGCCTTCTATTTCTCAACTCTTCAATGTGTTAATTTCATGCTAAAAAGCCGTTTTTTTAGCGTCATTACCATGGTTTTATTACTTTGCAGCTTGCGCACGCAAGCGGAAGGTGAGATTACGCCACTTGGCACTGCATCACCTGAAACCCAATCAATTAGCCTTTCAACTGCCGAAGTAGCAGATGACGCTCTTGTGATTGATGGTGATAAACTTGAATTGCAGCTTGACAGAAAAATGCGGGCGACTGGCAATGCCTCCATTAGCCGCGGTAAACAAAGCATAACGGGCGATGTGATTGACTACGATGTGCAAAATGATGAGTTGAATGTTAAAGGCAATGCAACCATTAACATGGGAAATGCCAAGCTCACGGGCCCTGAGCTGCACATGCGCTTATCTGAAAACATAGGTGAAATTAAAGATGCTTCAATCAGCATGGTTGAAGCGGCTGAAACTAAAAAAAATCAGCCCGTTACTGGTAGCTCGGAGCAATTTTCTAAAAGTTTAGGTAACCTGCAAAGCCCGCAAATTGGCGGAATGAGCAGTTACTCTATCGCCTCGGATATTAATCAGGCTAAAGGCTCTTTAGGTGCTGAATCTGACCTGAAATCACAACTTCCAAGGTCGAGTTCGCGCGGCGATGCCGACGCTATTATTTTTGAAGGTCAGGATAAAAAGCGCCTGAAAAATGCGCGCTATACCACTTGCGAAGTGGGTGTGGATGATTGGTATATTAAAGCCAAAGAATTAGAACTTAATGATTACACCGAATCAGGGGTTGCTAAAAATGCCTACATCGAATTTAAAGGCGTGCCGCTCATTTACACGCCATGGATAAGCTTCTCATTTAACAATCAGCGTAAAAGCGGCTTACTTGCGCCTACCTATGGCACTACGTCCAAAAGTGGCTTTGAGCTATCTGTACCATTTTACTGGAATATATCACCCAATATGGACGCCACCCTTGCAACACGTGTTTTAAGTAAGCGCGGCGTTCAATTGCAAGGCGAGTTTAGATATTTAGAGGACACATTTTCTGGTATTGATAACCTTGAATACCTGCCAAGCGATAACCAAAATGGTCTAAATCGTTATTATGCAAACTTAAAACATCAGCACAATCTGGGCAACGGCTGGTCTGCTGGCTATAGCTTAGAAAAGGTATCGGATGACCAATATTTTTCTGACTTATCAACGCGAATAGTCACCACCAGCCGAGTGAATTTACCGCAACAATTTAATTTGAATTACGGAGATGATACATGGAGCTTTAATGCGCTTGCTCAAAAATTTCAAACCTTGGATAACGTGTCGTATCCTTACGAACGTTTGCCGCAAATGACATTGAACGGCAACAAATATTTTGGCGATGTGAATGCAAATTTATACACGCAGCTTGTCGCGTTCGATACGAATAAGAATGCGCCAACTACAGTAACTGGGACAAGATTTAGCTTTTATCCAAGCATTAGCTTGCCGATGAATAAATCCTACGGCTACATTACCCCTAAATTAGGCATTCATCACACCAGTTACAGCCTTAGCAATGATCCCAACAACCAAAGTTCTGCTGAACGCACCCTGCCTATAGTGAGCGTAGATAGCGGCTTATTTTTTGATCGGGACTTCAAATTTAATGACCAAGGTTATTCGCAAACGATAGAGCCTAGAATGTATTATGTATATATTCCATATTCAAAACAGTCCAATATTCCAATTTTTGATACCAGCGAATATGACTTGAACTTTAGTAGCCTTTTCAGTGAAAACCAGTTTACCGGCAATGACCGTATCAATAACGCAAATCAGCTTAGTTTGGCGCTCACCACTCGACTCATTGAGTCTGATACTGGCGCTCAGCGTCTTTCAGCTTCGATTGGGCAGCGTTATTACTTTGCCGATCAAAAAGTAGGGCTGCCTGGCGCAACGTTACGCGAAAGCAATAGTTCGGATATTATTGCGGGCTTGAGTACCAATTTACAAAATCATTGGGATATTAATGCGATTTGGCAATACAACACTGACGATTCACGCTCAGTTCACACGACGCTGACAAGCCGTTATAATCCAGAACCAGGAAAAACACTTAATCTAAGCTATAGTTACAGACGTGACGGATCAGGCACCGCTTCAGCAGCAGGTCTTGACCAGTTTGACATATCGGCCCAATGGCCATTGGGTAAAGGCTGGTATGGCATAGGCCGCGCCAACTACTCATTACGTGAAAGCCAAATTATCGAAACACTTGCAGGCTTAGAGTATGATGCTGGTTGTTGGCAAACAAGAACGGTTATTCAGCGCGTCAGCACCGCCACTGCGAATGCCAACTATGCGCTGTTTTTTCAACTTGAACTCGGCGGCTTAGCTTCAATTGGCGCTAACCCATTATCAACAATCAAACGTAACATTCCAGGCTATGTGAACACAGGGCTTATCCCTGACACCTACCAACAACCTTATTACGAGTAACTATTTTGAGCGCTTTTATTAAACATACCCTTCACCTTCTGTTACTTTCCAGTGCGTTACTTATGGCTGGTCAATTTAACGCCCACGCTGCGGGCGTTGTTAAGTTAGACCGCATCGTGGCCGTTGTCGACCAAACCGTTATCACGGAGCAAGAACTGGAGAGCCGCATTGCCACTGTGACTGCACAACTGAAGAAACAAGGTACTGAATTACCTGAAGAAAGTATTTTACGTAAACAAATTTTAGAACGCTTAATTTCAGACACCCTGCAAATTCAATATGCGGCGCAAATCGGCCTTAAGGTGGATGACAATCAATTAGATAAAACCATTGAGCGCATTGCCGAGCAAAACCAATTAAGCCTGACTGAGTTTAGTGAAGCCCTTGCTAAAGACGGTATTAGCATGCGTAAATTTAGAGCTGACATCCGTAACGAAATCACCATTGCGCGTCTGAGAGAACGTGAAGTTGATGGCCGAGTCAACGTAAGCGAGTCGGAAATTGATAATTATTTAACTTCACAAGCCTCCAGAAATGAAAATCAGGACGAATTTGAAATATCTCATATTCTAATTCGTACGCCAGAAGAAGGCGCTACTGAAGATATTCAAAAAGCTAAAGCCAAAGTAGACAAGGCGGTTAATGAGCTTAAATCAGGCACAAGCTTTGCCAAAGTTTCTGTGAGCTTCTCAGATGCGCCCAATGCCCTGGAAGGCGGTAATTTGGGCTGGAAAAGCGGAGCACAAATGCCCGCCCTGTTTTTAGACGCCCTGAAAAATATGCAAAGTGGTGAAATTTCACCAGTACTACGAAGCCCAAATGGTTTTCACATATTGAAGCTTACCAACAAACGCGGCGGTAATTCGCCACTAGTGATTCAACAAACGCATGCGCGTCACATTCTCATCAAACTATCTGAAGTCATGTCTGACAATGAAGCCAAACAAAAAATGGATGTCATTAAAGAGCGTTTGGATAACAACGAAAAATTTGAAGCACTCGCGCGCCAATACTCTGAAGACAGCACAGCTTCAAACGGCGGCGACTTGGGCTGGGTGAATCCAGGCGATACAGTACCGCAATTTGAAAAAGCCATGAACGACCTTAAAGACAACCAAATCAGTCAGCCTGTTCGCAGTCAATTTGGCTGGCACATTATTCAGGTGATTGAGCGCCGCTCGCAAGATATGAGTAAAGAGTCTGCCCGAATGAAAGCACGCCAGGAAATTCGCGGCCGCAAGGCGGATGAAGCCTATCAAGACTGGATTCGCGAGTTGCGCGACCGTGCTTATGTCGAACTAAGACTTGAAGATAAGTTTTAACCGACTTAGTTCCAGACGCGCTATTTTCAAACACCCCGCATTCAGACACCTGTTAATCTCGTGAGCCGCTCATTACCCACTATTGCTATCACAGCAGGTGAGCCCGCTGGCATAGGGCCTGATTTGTGCGTAATGCTAGCGCACAAATCACTCAATGCCAGCGTCGTAGTAGTTGCTGACGCAGAAATGCTTAAGGCGCGCGCAGTACAGCTTAAGTTAAGCCTAAAAATCACTCCCTACACTCCAAATAATATCCAAAAACACGTTGGCGACGGGGCATTAACAGTATTACATGAGCCGATAAGCACCCCCGTAATTGCTGGCAGTTTAGATGCACGAAACAGTCAATATGTATTAGAAACGCTAAAAAGAGCAGCACTAGGGTGTTTGGAAAATGTATTTGATGCTATGGTCACCGCACCCGTTCACAAGGGCATTATTAACGATGCTGGCATTGCCTTTAGCGGTCACACCGAGTTTTTAGCAGAACTTACAAAAGAATCTCAAACCAATACTCCCCAAGTAGTCATGATGCTGGTCGGCAGTGGCTTGCGAGTTGCACTTGCCACAACGCACTTAGCGCTTAAAGATGTGCCCGCCGCCATTACGCAAAACAGTTTAGAAGCGACCATTCGTATTCTGCACCACGATTTAGTGCATAAATTTGGCTTAGACAACCCACGTATTTTAGTCGCAGGCTTAAACCCTCACGCAGGTGAAGATGGCTATTTAGGCCGTGAGGAAATCGAAGTGATTAACCCTGTGCTAGAAAAACTGCGCGCTGAAGGTATGCAACTCATAGGCGCGCTTCCAGCGGACACCTTATTTGCGAAGCATCATTTAAGTAAAGCCGATGCTGTACTCGCCATGTATCACGACCAAGGCTTGCCTGTGCTTAAGCATGCCAGTTTTGGTGAAGGCGTAAATGTCACGCTCGGCTTGCCCATCATCCGCACTTCAGTTGACCATGGCACCGCACTGGGCTTAGCTGGAAAAAACAGTGCCGGTACAGGCAATATCGAAATTGGCAGCATGCTGGCAGCTATTGAATTGGCCATTACACTAGCGAATAATAAATCTAAAAGCGCAATCAACTCATGAAACACATTGCAAAAAAACGCTTCGGGCAAAACTTTCTCACTGACCAAAGCGTGATTGCAAGCTTGGTAGAAGCTATTTCACCCAAAGCGGATGATTTAATGGTCGAGATTGGCCCAGGCTTAGGCGCGCTCACAAAGCCTTTATTAAAGAAGTTGAATCATCTGCATGTGGTCGAGGTTGATCGCGACATCATCGCATGGATGCAAAAAGAATACGCACCATCAAATAGCAAACTCGGCAACATCACAATCCACAATGCCGATGCGCTTAAGTTTGATTTTACTAGCTTGGGAAACAACCTTCGAGTAACGGGCAACCTACCCTATAACATTTCAACGCCAATTTTATTTCATCTGCTAGATAACGTGTCCAGCATTACCGACATGCATTTTATGCTGCAAAAAGAAGTGGTTGAGCGTATGGTCGCAGAGCCATCCACACCAGCATACGGGCGTTTAAGCGTCATGTTGCAATATCGCTTAAAGATGGATTACTTAATCACAGTGCCACCAGAAGCTTTCGTGCCTGCACCAAAAGTCGAATCAGCTTTTGTGCGCTGCGTGCCTCACGCTAATTTGCCGTTTGTTGCAAATGACGAAACTATGTTTGCCAAAGTGGTGCTAGCTGCATTCGGACAGCGACGTAAAACCTTGCGCAACACGCTAAAGGGCTTGCTTGAAGACGATGGATTTACCGCACTCAATATCAACTCACAACTTCGCGCAGAAAATTTGAGCGTGGCCGATTTTGTCGCCATCGCAAATTACTTACACAAACTCTAGTAGCGACGGGGCGTCGCTACTACATTAAATTTTGGCAGTCAACGAATCTTAGCCACATAAAGTGCTGTTATAATTTAAACAAATAAAATTTAAATAAACTAACTATTCATTGGGAGCAATTTTGCGAATCATCCTCTTAGGCGCACCGGGCGCAGGCAAAGGTACACAGGCCACTTACTTACGTGAAAAATTCAATATCCCACAAATTTCTACAGGCGATATGCTACGCGCTGCGGTTAAGGCAGGCACACCATTAGGCTTAGAAGCAAAAAGTTTTATGGACAGCGGTGGTTTAGTGCCAGATGCGGTGATAATCGGCCTGGTAAGCGAACGTATTAAAGAAGCAGATTGCGCCAACGGCTTTTTATTCGACGGCTTTCCACGCACCATTCCACAAGCTGAAGCCATGAAAAATGCAGGCGTAGGTATTGACTACGTAGTTGAAATCGACGTCCCAGACGAAGCAATTGTTGAACGTATGAGTGGTCGCCGTAGCCACCCTGCAAGCGGTCGTACTTACCACGTAAAATTCAACCCGCCAAAAGTAGCTGGCAAAGACGATGTAACAGGTGAGGACTTAGTTCAGCGCGAAGATGATAAAGAAGAAACCGTTAAAACGCGTCTAAATGTATATCACAGCCAGACTAAACCATTAGTTAAATACTATGCAGATTGGGCTAATAGCGGCTTAAATGGCGCACCTAAACATGTCTTTGTGAATGGTTTAGGTGAAATGAATGTAATTCGGGATAATATTTTTTCGGCATTAAAATAAACACGATAGGTGTGCAAAATAAATTAATTTGCACACCCTACGTTTGCTATATTGCCCCCCAATAGCGTGCAGCCTTAAATAAGCTACTGGCCGAAATGAGTAACCATTAAACTTACAAAGGGTTAATCCATGAGCAAAAGCGATAGTCTAGACACTGAATACCCTCTTAATGGTTGCCCAGAAATTCGCCGTGTTAATGCTGGTGCCGTCATCGACTGGCTTCATGCTGGCGTGACAGACACTCATCGAGGAGGCCGAGCCAGCCTCTTCTATGGCGTTGTTTTTACTGTCACTGGTCTGCTAATACATACTTTTTTCGCAGAAAACTATTGGCTCTTGGCGGGGCTAACCACAGGATTTCTCCTGCTCGGGCCTTTTCTTGCGATGGGGCTCTACGACCTGAGTCGCCGAATGGAACTAGGCGAACCACCGAAACTTATCCCGACCCTAACTGCCTGGCGCCCTAACCTTATCAACGTCAGTTTGTTCGCTGGGTTATTAGTGGTTGTTCTGCTAGTATGGACACGGGCATCTCTCGTTATTTTTGCTTACTTTTTTAATAATGATTTTCCAACTTTTACCGATGTTGTACTTAATGTAATCACGTTCAAACAGCCCAACTTTACACTCCTCTATTTTGCTGCAGGCGGGCTTTTTGCGACCTTCATCTTTGCTATTAGCGTTATTGCCGTACCACTGATGATGGATCGCAAGACCAGTGCGGCCACCGCGGTCATGGCCAGCCTGATTGCCTGCCGACGCAACCCTGTTCCAATGCTACTATGGGCATTTTGCATTGTAGTGCTTGTCGGCTTTGGTTTAGCAACGAGTTTTCTTGGTTTGATTGTGACTATGCCAGTGGTTGGGCACGCAAGTTGGCACGTCTATCGGAGCCTAGTCGAAACAAATAATCACAAAGACGACAACGCATAGCCAGCGTAAGGCGGGAAAGACGGTTTTAATTTCCCACCACTTCGGCAGGCTCAACGCAGGCATTGCATTGGTTCGTAAGCTTTGTCTACAAACTCCACAATATCGACCTCTGGAAATCGTTACTGATGAAACGCTTATACCAATATTTTTTTCGCGGTTTAATTACAGCATTGCCGCTTGGCCTAACGGTATATTTTCTCTACCTATTTTTGACCTGGGCAGAAAAGTTTGCCATGTGGTGGATTCGCCCTTTTATAGGCGAATTTTACTTACCAGGCTTAGGTCTTGTACTCGGTATTGCCAGTATTATTCTGCTCGGCTTCCTGATTTCTCACCGGCACGTAGGAAAACTACTTTCACTGGTGGAATTGCCTTTTACCAATCTACCCGTTGTCAAAAGCATTTATACTTCTCTTAAGAATTTTGCCGATTACTTTTCTCCACATAAAGACACGCCTCCGCAACAGGTGGTCACGCTAAAAATGCCTGGAAATGATTTGGAAATGGTGGGTTTGATTACCCGCCAAAACCTTGCCGACCTACCCAAGGGCTTCTTGCAAGGCGATCGCGTAGCGGTCTATTTGCCAATGGGTTATATGATTGGCGGCTATACGGTATTTGTGCCACGCGACTGGCTACAGCCTATTGATATGTCGGTAGAAGAAGCAATGCGATCATCGTTATTCGCGTGGATGGCTACTCACAATAACGTCAATAGCAAGTAGCGTATCCAAAATAGTTTCTTTCTCCCTCTATTGTAATGGCTCACCAACTTTGTTTGGATACCAAGCAGCACGCCTCTATCTTTGCAAACACATCTACTGACAATCCAACATAAAAAAACGCTTCACGGTATAATTTCGTGATTCATTTAATACTCAAGAATAGTTAAATTATGCAACAGCAGTACCCTTTCAAAGACATTGAACAATCCGCCCAAACCTACTGGGACGCTAATCAAACTTTTGCCGCATCTGAAACCTCAGATAAACCTAAGTATTACTGCTTATCCATGTTCCCCTACCCCAGCGGACGCCTGCACATGGGGCATGTGCGCAACTACACGATTGGTGACGTACTCAGCCGCTTTCACAAGATGAAGGGCTATAACGTCATGCAGCCGATGGGTTGGGATGCGTTTGGCCTGCCAGCTGAAAATGCGGCGATTAAAAATAATACCGCGCCTGCAAAATGGACCTATGAAAATATTGAACACATGAAAACCCAGCTTAAACAGTTGGGTTTAGGCGTGGATTGGAACCGTGAAATCGCCACTTGCAAACCTGAGTACTACAAATGGGAGCAATGGTTATTCACGGAGCTTTTCAAAAAAGGCTTAATCTACAAAAAAACTTCTACCGTCAATTGGGATCCTGTTGATGGCACCGTGCTTGCCAACGAGCAGGTAATTGATGGTCGCGGATGGCGTAGTGGCGCACTGGTTGAAAAGCGCGATATTCCGCAGTATTTTATGAAAATCACTGCTTATGCAGAAGAGTTACTGAACGATTTAGACAAGCTAGACGGCTGGCCTGAGCAGGTAAAAACCATGCAACGCAACTGGATAGGCAAAAGCTACGGTTGTGAGGTGGAGTTTCCCATCACATACCCTGAACTGGTTGGTGAGCTTGTCGAACCAGTCGAAGGGCAAGCAGACAACCTCAAAGTCTATACCACACGCCCGGATACTTTAATGGGTGCGACTTATGTGGCTGTTGCAGCAGAACATGCCTTGGCGACGCATGCAGCACAAAACAACCCGGCATTAGCTGACTTTATTGCTGAATGTAAGCGTGGTAGCGTGGCTGAGGCGGACGTAGCAACTGCTGAGAAAAAAGGCATGGCTACTGGTTTATTTGTGAAGCATCCACTTAATGGCGAACAATTGCCAGTGTGGGTTGCAAACTACGTGTTAGCGAGCTATGGTGAAGGCGCAGTGATGGCTGTGCCAGCGCATGATGAACGTGATTTTGAATTTGCAGGTAAATACAACTTGCCAATTAAAGCGGTTATTAAAAATACTGATGCTGATACATTGCCGATGACTGAACACGGTGTTTTGTTTGATTCTGGCGATTTTAACGGCTTAGATTTTGATGGTGCGAGCGCTACAATTGCAGCTGCATTATCAGCTAAAAATTTAGGTAAACGCCGCACTCAATTTCGCTTGCGTGATTGGGGCGTTTCACGTCAACGCTACTGGGGTTGTCCAATCCCTATCATTCACTGCGAAAAATGCGGTGAAGTGCCAGTGCCGGCAGAGCAATTGCCAGTGGTATTGCCAGAAGATGTAATAATGGATGGCGTAGGCTCGCCAATTAAAAAAGACCCTAGTTTTTACGAAACCACATGCCCGACATGCGGCGGTAAAGCCACACGCGAAACTGATACTCTAGACACCTTCTTTGAATCGTCTTGGTACTTTGCACGCTATGCCAGTTTTGATAGCAACACAGCCATGGCGGACGAACGCGCAAACTACTGGTTACCTGTTGACCAATACGTGGGCGGCATTGAGCATGCTATTTTGCATTTACTCTATGCACGCTTTTTTAACAAACTGATGCGCGATGTAGGTTTAATTAAAAATGATGAGCCGTTTACCAATTTGCTCACGCAAGGCATGGTGCTGAAAGATGGCAGTAAAATGAGTAAATCGAAAGGCAACACGGTTGATCCACAGGAGTTGATTGATACTTATGGTGCAGATACCGCACGTCTATTCATGATGTTCGCAGCGCCACCAGAGCAAAGTCTAGAGTGGGCTGACAGCGGTGTTGAAGGCGCAAATCGCTTTTTGCGCAGACTATGGAAAGCCACTTATGACCACGTTGAGTTAGGCCAAACGTCTGCCTACACAGAAGGTGAACTCAATGCAGAGCTTAAAGCAATAAGATTACAACTTCATCTCACCATAGAAAAAGTAGCAGATGATTATGGCCGCCGCCATAGTTTTAACACCGCAATTTCTTCGGTAATGGAGATGATGAATGCGCTGGCAAAAGTGGAAGGCGCAGACGAAACTACCCGTAGCGTTCGCCAGGAAGTTTTGCAAAATGTAGCTTTATTACTCTCACCAATTGTGCCGCATATTTGCCAGGCCATTTGGGCTGAGCTATGTCCGCAAAGCCATATTCTGGATGCAGGCTGGCCTGTCGCGGATAAATCTGCCATGGTGCAAGACAGCGTAGAATATGTCATTCAGGTAAATGGTAAATTGCGCGGTAGCATTACCGTGGCAAAAACTGAAACTAAAGAAGCGTTAGAAAAACTGGCTTTACAACAGCCTTTTGTGCAAAAATTCATTGAAGACAATATGTCTGTGCGCAAAGTGATAGTTGTACCAAATAAACTCATTAACGTAGTTGTGGGGTAAATTATGCAAAACATCGTGCGCCGTATCAGCCTGACACTTTTATTCACACTCATGCTTTCTGCCTGCGGATTTCAGTTGCGTGGTATTGCTGAGTTATCTTTCAAACACTTGTATATTCAAGGGAGTCCACTCAGCATTTCCAGGGATTTAAAACAATCTTTCAAAATCAATGGCATACAAGTAGTTGAGAACGTTGAGCAAGCTGAACTATTACTTGAATTGCTAAGTGAAACTAATGAAAAGAGAATTTTATCTTTGAGCGGAAGTGGTGTGGTGCGTGAATACGAACTTAACTATCGAGTAAGTTTTAGAACGCGCGAGCCTGCAAGCCCAACTTGGAGTGCCCCGCAAACAGTGCAATCACGCCGAGATTTTTCATATAACGATGTTGCCTTGCTGGGTAAAGCGGAAGAAGAAGTAATGTTGAATAACGATATGCGCAAAGATGCTGTTCGCGAAGTAATGCGCCGTTTAACCGCAGTCAAGCTAACAGCTAAATAGCTCAAAACCCCACGTATGCAACTAGCTCAAGCGCAACTTGAAAAGCACCTCAGCCAAGGCTTAAAACCACTTTATGTGTTGGTGGGCGATGAACCTCTGGCGCAACGTGAAAGCTTGGATACGATTCGCGCCGCCGCCCGACTACAAGGCTTTGATGAACGCACAAGTTTAATTGTTGAACGCTACTTTAACTGGCAACAGATTCAATCATACGGCCAATCAATCTCGCTATTTGCCAGTCAGCGCTTATTAGAGATCAACATTCCCTCAGGTAAACCTGGAGTTGATGGAAGTAAAGCACTTCAAGCGTTAGCCGCCAAAGCAATACCAGACACGACCGTTGTAATTATTCTGCCGACATTAGAGCGTGAAGCTAAAAATAGTGGTTGGTTTAGCACACTTGAAAACAATGCAATGACGATTGCATTAAATGAAGTGGATGCAGTCAACCTGCCAAAATGGATCGCTGGCAGACTGGCATTGCAAGGCCAGTCTGCCAGTTCGCAAACGTTAGAGTTTCTAGCACATCAGGTGGAAGGTAATTTACTTGCTGCTAATCAAGAAGTACAAAAACTTGGGCTTTTGTACCCGCAAGGCGAACTTGCCGATGCAACGGTGCGCGAGGCGGTGCTTAATGTATCGCGATACGATGCCTTTCAGCTTGGCGAAGCGGTGCTGATGGGCGATGCCGCACGCACTGTACGAATATTGCAAGGTCTGCAAGATGAAGGCGAAAATGCGGTCGCAGTTATGAATCCGTTGATGTGGGTGTTACGGCCATTGGTACGCATCAAACAGGCTGAATTACGTGGTGAAAACATCATGAATGCGATGACTAGCGCGCGCATTTATGGCGATAAACAAGTGCCGGTGAAGCGCGCGCTGGCAAGATTAAGCCTGAAGCAGTTAGAAGCAGCTCTGCAAAAGCTGGCGGATATCGATAAAACCGCCAAAGGCGTAATGCTTGGCAATGCCTGGCTTGAAATCTCAAGGCTCTGTTTTGGGCTGGCGAAAGTGCGTGGGCGGTGAATATTATCCGTGTGATTGCCATATAGTGCTGACATAAAGCGTAATACGCTTTTTGCAAACAAATCTGCCAATGAAATGCTTACAGATACTCTGTAAAAATCTATGCGAGCCTGATCCGATCCTATTGATGATATTGATGCCGAACTAAACTCCACCATAAGAATTCTTGCACAAAATAAAAATGACAACTAAAATTACCCCCCCCCCCCCCGCAATCTGAGCATTTAACTCACCCAAAATATCGCCCAGACATAGACGGACTGCGTGCAGTAGCAGTGCTTTCTGTTGTCATTTATCACGCATTTCCTAAATTCATTAGGGGCGGTTTTATTGGTGTAGATATTTTCTTCGTCATCTCTGGCTTTCTAATTTCAACCATTATTTTTGGCAGTTTGGAGCGAAACAGTTTTAATTTTATTGAGTTTTATAGTCGCCGTATCAAACGGATTTTCCCTGCGCTACTTTTAGTGCTCACGGCTAGTTTTGTATTTGGCTGGTTTGCACTACTCGCTGACGAATACAAACAATTAGGTAAGCACATTGCGGGTGGTGCTGGGTTTATTTCCAACTTTTTGTTTTGGAAAGAAAGTGGCTATTTTGATAATGCCGCAGAAACCAAACCGTTATTACACCTCTGGTCGCTGGGTATTGAAGAACAATTTTACATTGTCTGGCCATTGCTGTTGTGGCTGGCTTGGAAAAAACGATTTAATCTACTAACCATTACGATACTGGTTGCGGTCATTTCTTTTGCATTGAACATTAGCAAAGTACATAGTGATGCCGTTGCCGCATTTTACTCACCACAAACCCGATTTTGGGAATTGCTAGTAGGTTCTGTTTTAGCTTATATGACAATGCATAGACGAAGCCTATCACCCAAGTTCAAACACAAACTTGATATGTGGCTTGGTCAAATAATCTATGCACAAGCACCAGAAGCCAACGGCAAAACCTTGCACAATGTTCAATCATTGCTTGGTGCTTTTTTAATTTTAGCGGGCCTGCTTATCATTACCAAAGAACGACATTTTCCAGGTTGGTGGGCAGTTGTGCCGACCTTGGGAGCCTTGCTGATTATTTCGGCAGGTGTGCATTCTTGGTTTAATCGAGTAGTGCTATCAAATCGTGTGCTGGTGTGGTTTGGACTGATTAGTTTTCCACTATATTTGTGGCATTGGCCTTTATTGTCATTTGTCAGAATCATTGAAAGCGGAACCCCTTCTCGTCAGATACGAATTGCTGCAGTTCTAATTTCTATTGCTCTCGCGTGGCTGACATACAAATTTATTGAAAAACCTATTCGGTTTGGTAAGCACGGTAAAGCAAAAACAATCACATTATTTTTGCTAATGATTGCTGTTAGCTGTGCGGCTTATAACGGCTTCAAAAATGATGGCTTTTCTCAATCTCACACATATCAAAAAATAATTAAGAGGAAAGGTTTTGAGCACGCATTTGGCCCTTCATTGTCTTGGTATGAAGGAAAACAAGATTGGTTGTTTCTAGGTAATTCATACGACAATACAGTGGCTAAACTTAAACTTGCTATTGTTCCAAGCGATAGCGAAATAGAAGCCACTAAGGAAATTTTTTCAAACATTTCCAAGGTAGGAGCTCAATCCAATACAAAAGTTATTTTAATTGTTGGTCCGAATAAATCTAGTATCTATTCGGAATACTTACCAGATGAACTTCTGCCATCAACAAAAAAATACAGCAGTTTCTTTTTAGGCAATCTAAAAGATGTTCCAAATCTTACTGTTTACAACCCAACAGATGATTTGCTTAATTCAAAAAAGAACGAGGGAATACTTTATTGGATGACTGACACACACTGGAATAACAAAGGTGCTTTCTTAGCCTATTCAGGCTTCTCAAAACTACTTGGCTTGCCTGTGCCACAGGTTGAATTTCAACATAGTTCAACTCATAGTGGAGACCTTATCGGCATATCTAAACTAAAAGATTTTCCACTACACGCAGAGGATAATTGGGATGTTGTATGGAAAAATAAGCCAGTTTGGACTGAAAACGAAATTCCAGATGAGCAAAAAACAGCGTTCGGGTCTGCTACAGTTGTGTCTAATCAGAATCCGCTTTCAACTAAGTATGTCTGGGTTGTTGGTGATTCATTCACAGGTGCTTTAAAACAATACTTCAACGCGACCTTCAAGGAGGTTCGCTATGTTGGTCAATGGGGTGACAAACTTAAAAATTTACCTGCGGATTTGGCGAAGGCTGACAAGAAACCAGATATGATAATAATTGTCAGAGTAGAGCGGTCATTCTAATTACAACCTCTGGCTGCTCCCCTGAAATAAATTCTGAAAAGCCTTCGGCAACGAGCCAGCCAGGGTAGGGCGTGCAAAACGATTCATCTTGCACACCTTATTTGATATTGATATGACTTTGGTGGGCAAATAACTTCATTTTGCCCACCCTACAAAACTTCAACCCAAGACCATTAGCATGACTGGCTTGTTTCTCACTCAACTGCTGATTGAGCATAATAACTTACAAACTCGTCATCCTCGCGAAAGCGGGGATCCATCTAAGTGTTTTATTAAAATGGATTTCCGCTTTCGCGAGAATGACGAATTTTGGCGTGTTTGTTAAAAACTGAGCCCCATTTCATTTCGTACAAAGCGCTCAGTTAAATGTTTTTATATTCTATTGATAAAAAGTATAATCTCACCATGAACATTCAAATCTACATGCATAACATCGGCATTGAAGCCCGTAAAGCTTCACGCACTATGGCCAGTGCTGATACCATTCAAAAAAACAATGCGCTAAACGCGATTGCCAAGGCGATTTTGCGTGAAAAAGATGTGCTGCTTGCGGCCAATAAACTTGATTTAGACGCAGCTTGTGCCAACGGCCTAGAGCCTGCCATGCTTGACCGTTTGGCGATTAGCGAAAAAACCATTGCCAGCATGGCTGAAGGTTTAATGCAAATTGCCAACCTTGCAGACCCTATTGGCGAAATGACGGATTTTAAATATATGCCAAGCGGTATTCAAATTGGCAAAATGCGCGTACCACTTGGCGTGATTGGTATCATTTATGAAGCACGGCCAAATGTGACGGTAGATGCGGCTGGGCTTTGCATTAAGTCTGGCAATGCAGCCATTTTACGTGGCGGTAGCGAGGCAATCCATTGCAATCAAGCGCTGGCCAAGCTCGTACATGAAGGCTTAAAAGAGGCTGGCTTACCAACCACGGCAGTACAAGTGGTAGAAACCACAGACCGCGCAGCGGTGGGCGAGCTGATTACCATGAAACAGTATGTGGATGTAATCGTGCCACGCGGTGGCAAGGGATTAATTGAGCGCATTTCTAACGATGCGCGCATTCCTGTTATCAAACATTTAGATGGTAATTGCCATGTATATATAGATGACGATGCGGATTTTGATAAAGCCTTACGCATTCTTGAAAACAGCAAAACGCAGCGCTTAGGCACGTGTAATACAGCCGAGTCATTATTGATTGCACGTTCTGTGGCAAAAGAAATGCTACCGAAACTAGCGGATATGCTGACATCACACGGTATTGAAATTCGCGGTTGTGCAGAAACCTGTGCGCTTGTAAAACAGGCAGGCTTTACAGATGTAAAACTAGCTACTGAAGAAGATTTTTACACCGAATATTTAGCGGCGATTATCTCATGCAAAGTAGTCAGCGGGCTTGATGAAGCTATTGCGCATATCAACCAGCATTCATCGCAACACACCGAAGCGATTGTGACAGAAAACTACACTAAAGCACGTAGATTCTTGCGCGAAATCGATTCCAGCAGTGTGATGGTGAATGCCTCAACACGATTTGCTGATGGTTTTGAATATGGCTTAGGTGCTGAAATTGGCATCTCAACTGATAAGTTGCATGCACGAGGACCTGTGGGTTTAGAAGGCCTAACTTCGCTTAAATATATTGTATTGGGCGATGGCCAAGTAAGGGCATAAATGTACACTAACGGGCAAGCTGCCATTGGCATTCTTGGCGGCACATTCAACCCCATCCATTTTGGCCATTTACGCATGGCGCAAGAGCTGGCTGAATCACTCAGCTTAAATGAAGTACGCTTTATCCCATCGGCTAATCCTCCACACAAATCACTGCCTTTAGTAACCGCAGATCACCGCGCAGCTATGGTGCAATTAGCGATTGCCGACAATCCATTATTTTCATTTGATGACCGTGAGTTACGCAGAACTGATACGACGAATACACCATCCTATACCATAGACACATTAGTAAGCCTGCGCACAGAACTGGGTGAGAAAGTGAGTCTGGTTTTGATTATGGGGAGCGATGCATTTACCAAATTCGATACATGGCATCGCTGGCAAGAAATAATCAGTTTGTGCCATATCGCGCTTGTACAAAGGCCTGATAAAAAGCCAAGTAAGCCTTTAGCAAAATCACTGGAAACCTTTTTACACAATCATTACACCGAACATTTTGATGATTTACATGAATCGAATGCTGGCTTTGTGACCATGCAAGCCATTACGCCTTTAGAAATTTCATCCACGGCTATTCGCAGCATCCTGCAACAAAAACATTCTGCACGCTATCTAACGCCACAAAGCGTGCTTGATTTTATTGAAATCAATAAACTGTATGCTTCTATTTAAGCTTAACTATATTTTACTTATAGGCTGACAATTGCTATTAACTCACTAGCACTTTTGCGCTATGCTTTGAATATCGTTAAAGGAATGCCATCATGTTGAATCAAAATTACGCCAGAAACCTGACTTTAGTTTTAAGCATTGCATCCACTCTTTTCATCTCAGCTTGCGGCACGAACCCAGTGACTCATAAAAGAGAAATCCAGTTCGTTTCAGAATCGCAGGAGATCTCCATTGGCAAACAGAATTATGCGCCTACACGCCAAGCTCAGGGCGGAGATTATGTGATTGACCCGGAACTCACCGCTTATGTGCAAAGCGTGGGAGATAAATTAGCCGCAGTTGCAGATCGTAAACTGCCTTATGAATATGCCGTCATCAACGATTCAACACCCAATGCCTGGGCGATGCCTGGCGGTAAAATAGCCTTCAACCGAGGCCTGCTTTATGAATTAAATAGCGAGGCTGAGTTAGCCGCTGTGATGGGACATGAAATGGTACATGCCGCTGCTCGCCATGGCGCAAAAAGCATGGAGCGCGGCGTATTGCTGCAAGGAGCGATGATTGCAGTTGGAATCGGTGCACAAAATAGCGATTATGCGAACCTCATTGTGGGTGGCGCTCAGGTTGGTGCGCAACTTACTTCCAAAAAATATGGGCGTGATGCTGAAAGTGAATCTGATTTATATGGCATGCAATATATGAAAAAAGCCGGCTATGACCCAACCGCAGCAGTCACCCTTCAAGAGACATTTGTGCGTTTAAGTGCAGACCGTAAAAGCAATTTCATTGAAGGGTTGTTCGCCAGTCATCCACCATCACCTGAGCGTGTTGCCGCCAATAAAGTAACACTTACTCAAGTAGGTGCAGGTGGGGAATTAGGTAAAGAAATTTACGCGCAAAAAGTCAGTAAGCTTAAATCCACACAAGCGGCCTATAAATCTTATGACGAAGGTGTAAAAGCGCTTGCTGCAAAAGACACGGTGAAAGCCACGACATTGGCTAAACAGGCAATTGCCGGTGAACCACGCGAAGCGCGTTTTCAAGAGCTATTAGGTGACATTGCACTTACGCAGAAAAAACCGCAAGAAGCATTAGCGTTTTATGATAAAGCCATCAAAATGCAGCCTGATTACTTTAAGCCTCACATTCAAAGTGGTATTGCGCTATTTAACATGGGCAAAAAAACCGAAGCAGAGCCATACCTTAAACGCGCTAATGAACTTCTGCCTACCGCTCCTGGTCATGCGCTGCTTGGTCAAATAGCTGAAGAACGAGGACAAACAGATATAGCTTTACAACATTATCAAGTGGCAGCTGGTTCAAATTCAGAGATCGGCAAAGAAGCCACCGCGCGTGGCGTACGGTTAGATTTACCACGTAATCCTGCAAAATATATCCAAGCTGGCGCGCAAGCGGATAATGCAGGAAATCTATATGCGGTTGTACAAAACAGCACAGCAGTGCCTGTAGGCCGCGTACAAGTGCGCGTAATTAAATATGATGCGCAAACAGGACGGGCAGTGTCGCAAAGTGCATCGATGACCATTACTGGTGGCGTAGCACCTGGTAAACGCAACCAAATTGCAGTGGGTACAAAGGTATCAACGGCACAAGAGGCACAGTTATATAAAGTTGTCGTTGAGGCCGCCGAGCTTGCGCAATAGAAAAACGTTGCACAATAGATAACGGCGCGCAATAAAACCGATACACAATAATATTTATTGATTTATTATCAAGTGATTGTCAATCTAAGTTGGCAGTGTAAATTTCGCTTTTCCCTGCCAACGAACCACGCTTAGACAAGGCGCAGCAATACGTTGTTGCAAGCTGCTTAAGTTGCCCTCAAACATACTCATGTTGGGGTCAATCTCATTAGCAACCCAACCTGCAAGGGTTAGTCCGCGGGCTTCTATCGCTTCTATAGTAAGAAGCGTATGGTTGATGCAGCCTAAGCGCATGCCTACTACTAAAACAATTGGGATATTAAGTTGTACGGCTAAATCTGCCAGTGTTTCAGTCGGATTAAGTGGCACAAGCAAGCCACCAGCGCCTTCAACAATCACCACATCCGCCAAAGTCTTTAGCTGCTGATATGCCCGTTTAATCACGTCCAAGTTCATTGAAATGCCAGCTTGTTCAGCGGCAATATGTGGGGCAATGGCAGGTGTAAATCGATACGGGTTGATTAAATCTAATGACACAGTTACGTTGCTTGCACTAATTAAAGCTGTTACATCTTCATTGATTAGCTCGTTTTTTGAATTGAGCTCACAGCCTGATGCTATCGGCTTCATACCTACAGCTTTTAAACCGGACTTAACAAAGTGCTGCACTAACGCGCTGGCAACATAGGTTTTACCTACGTTAGTATCAGTGCCGAGAACAAAATAGGACTGCACCATATGGCTATTTACCTCTGGGTTTAAATGTAACAGGAGAAACACCATCACTAAGATTAAATGACCCTTTGGGCTTATCTGGGCCACGCCAGGCATGGCCATACACCACTTCAAAAGTAGTTGGAAGTTTACCGTTTAGTCTAAACTGCTCATAACTCGCTTCTAACCTTGCAAAAAAGCCACGGCCTAACAAACCACGTGCACGGCCATCTGTGGCGTTATGCGCCCCTATGCTTTTCAGGTCACGCATCACACTTTTAACATCATCGTAAGTGAGGGTAAATCGCTCTACATCCAGCACTGGCGCGCTAAATCCGGCACGAACCAAAGCATCACCAATGTCATGCATATCAATGAATCTACTTACGCTGGTTACGCCGGCTTGCCCACTGGTAGCAACCCGTAATTCTTTCAGCGTATCCGGGCCAAAGGTACTAAACATCAGCAACCCTTCCGGTTGCAACACGCGGTGAAATTCCTGCAACGCTGCGTCTAAATCATTACACCATTGAATGGCCAAATTAGACCACACCAAACCAACACTTGCGTTTGCCAATGGCAGTGACTCAATATCAGCACACAATAAATTTTGCCTGGTGCCACCCAATAAGCTTTTCACTTGATTTACTAAACCAGCATTATCGCGAGTACTTCGCGTTTTTTGCAGCATTGGCAATGCAAAATCTAACGACACCACTTGTGACTTTGCAAAACGCTTTTGCAGAGCATGGCTGGCAATGCCTGTGCCACAACCCGCATCCAGTATGGCCTGTGGGTTTAACTTTACTAAATCTAGACGGCTGAGCATTTCATCACGCACTTGCTTCTGCAATATTGCGGCAGCATCATAAGTATCGGCTGCACGCCCAAACGAGGCGCGTGCGCGCGCTTTATCAATGTAATAAATATCTTGCATGATGAGACCTTTGCAAAAGTGTTTAGTGTGGATAAAGTACAAGGCGCACGGAACACAGAAACCGAGATAGTACGCGGTGTACAGCGAGGTTGCGAGTACCGCGCAACGCAGTAATTTGCCGCAATAAATACTTTTGCAAAGGCCTCATAATGATTATATGGGTTCCAAAAACTGAATCAGAGCGTCTACAAACTGTTCTTGATGCGACAAGAAGGGGGCGTGCGAAGCGCCAGCCATTACGCGTAAAAAACCTACCGGCAGGTTTTGCATCATCCAGTGCGCAGCCTGCACCGGCGCTAGCGTATCTCGGTCACCATGAATGAGTAAAGTCGGTTTTCTTAATCGTTCCACCTCTGAACGTAAGTCAGTTTCCAACAATATATTCAGTGCTTTTTGCAAGGTTTGTGTCGTCGGCGCTGGCCGCTCTTCAAGTTTTTTGCGTAGCAGTCTTACTGTCATTCTTGCACTCTTATCACCCATGCATTGCAGCGTTAAGAACTGCGTTAACGTTTTGTGATAATCCGTATCCATACTTTCAGCGAACCGCCTAAAAACATCAGGCGCGATACCAGAGCTCCACTCTTGTTGAGTCATAAAGTTTTCTTTATTGACAAAGCAAGGTGTTGATCCGACTAAAACCAGCCGACGAACCGCATCGGGCTGATCTATTGCGATACGCATAGCAACTTGTCCACCCCAAGACCAGCCGACAATGTCAGCGTGTGCAGGCAGCATCTCAGCAACTTTTTCTGCAATGATATGAAGGTGATACGGCTCTGTCGGACGGCTTAAACCCATACCAGGTATGTCTACAATATGTAGAGAAAATATTTTACTGAGACTTTTTATAATTGGCTGCCACACCGCACCGCTCATGCCCCAGCCATGCAGCAGCACTAGATTAGGGCCGTTTCCTGTAGTTTCAATATGAATATTGGCTGGAATGATATTCATAATGCTAGCTCGGCTTGATGTATCGCTGTGATGAGATTTTTAATATCGTCTAATGAATGTGCGGCAGATATTGAAATACGTAGTCTAGCTGTTCCTACAGGCACAGTTGGCGGCCGTATAGCTGGCACCAAGATACCGCGCGTTTGTAAATATTCACTTAATGCCAGTGCTTCTAGATTGTCACCCACTAGCAAAGGTTGTACAGAGGTTTCTGACGGCATTAACTGCCATTTTTTGCAATTTAAATTGTCTTTGAAATAGGAAATCAAGCTACGTAAATGCGCACGTAAGTCATCGCCCTGCTCAATCAAACTGACTGACGCAGATAAGGTTGCAGAAAGCGCTGGTGGCGCGGGTGTTGAATACACATAACTTTTTGCAGTTTGTATCAAATAATCAATCACCACTTTTTCGCCTGCCACAAATGCGCCTGCCACACCGGCGGCTTTACCTAGAGTCGCCATCATAATAATGCGTGGTGACTGCAAGTTGAGATGATTTAACAAACCTTCGCCATGCTTACCTAGCACACCAAAGCCATGTGCATCATCCACATAAAGGTAGGCGTCATATTTTTCGCATAGTGCAAGATATTCAGCTAACGGTGCAATGTCGCCATCCATACTAAATACTGCATCTACGGCTATCAATTTGTGCTTAGCGGCACTGGCTTTGAGCAAGATTTCAAGGGCAGCTACATCGTTATGCGCAAAGCGGTTAAATTCTGCCAGTGAATAATAACCCCCGTCATTTAAACAAGCATGGTTCAATTTATCTGCAAAAATAGCATCACCGCGCCCTACCAACGCCCCCAACACACCAATATTGGCCATATAGCCTGTAGAAAACAGTAAAGCCGCTGGCAGCCCCACAAATTTCGCCAGTTGCTTCTCTAAATCATCGTGGTAGCGATGATGCCCCGTAATCAAATTGGATGCGCCACTGCCCACACCAGAATCGCCAGCCGCTTTCTGCATAGCGGCAATCAACTTGGGATGATTGGCTAAACCTAAATAATCATTACTGCAAAACGAGAGATAAGGTTGGTTGTTTGCAACGATATGTTCAGCCTGAGGTGAATCTAACAATCGCCTTTGCCGCAACAATCCTTCGTCTTTGCGCTTATCTAACGCGAGTTGTAAGGAAGCCAGCATGTTATATTTTATTAATACCTAATTTTTCAAATAATTTTTTATCGGTAGAAGCTTCAGGATTAGCTGTTGTCAGTAATTTCTCCCCATAAAAAATACTATTCGCACCAGCTAAAAAGCACATGGCTTGTATGCCTTCGCTCATGCTTTGGCGCCCTGCCGACAAACGCACAAAGCTATTTGGCATCGTGATGCGCGCTGCCGCAATAGTACGCACAAATTCAAGCGGATCCAACTCTTCTGTACCATGCAATGGCGTACCTTCGACCTGCGTCAGCAGATTGATTGGCACACTTTCAGGCGGGCGTTCCATATTCGCCAATTGCGCTAACAAGCCAGCACGCTGATTGCGCGATTCGCCCATACCAATAATGCCGCCGCTACATACATGAATATCCTGACTACGCACACGTTCCAACGTATCTAATCGGTCTTGATAAGTACGCGTGGTAATCACATCACCGTAAAATTCTGGCGCGGTATCCAAGTTGTGGTTGTAATAATCCAAACCCGCTTCTTTTAATTGCTCGGCTTGACCGTCTTTCAGCATACCTAAGGTTGCACATGTTTCTAAGCCCATTGCTTTTACTTCGGCAATCATTTTCAACACAGGCTCTAAATCTCGCTGTTTAGGACCACGCCATGCAGCGCCCATACAGAAACGACTGGCACCATTATCTTTAGCTTCCTGCGCAGCAGCGACGACATCTTCGAGCTTCATTAAAGGCTCATTTTCCACCTCTGTGTGGTAACGTGCAGCTTGTGGGCAATAGCCGCAATCCTCTGAACAACCGCCAGTTTTAATCGATAACAGCGTACTCACTTGCACTGCGTTCGGGTCAAAATTTGCACGATGCACAGTTTGCGCCTGATACATTAAATCGCTGAAAGGCAGCTCAAATAATGCGACAATATTGGCAACGCTCCAACGGTTAACAGTATTAGCATCACATGACTTAGCTAAACCAGCCATCATGTTACTTGTATCAATAATCGCTTCTGAATTTGAAGCTTTGTTTAACAACCCAATTGCAGATTCAATCATTTGCAGTTCCTTTTTAGTAGCTTGATTTATATGAACATTATACCTTGTCAATGAAAAGTGGCGCAAACTTTGAACATTAGCTTAAAATTTAATCATCTGCTGTTTAATAGCTTATTAAAGCAACGTTGTTTATTATGCAGCGCACAGGATGGCGGCGAGCACGGCTTGTGCAATGGCTGCTTAAATGACTTACCTTGGCACACTGCACCACAATGCCCGCAATGTGGCCTGCTCTCTAATGGCCTGGTCTGTGGCAGCTGCCTAAACACCCAGCCGCATTTTGATGCCACCCATAGCTTATTTACTTATGACTTCCCTGTAGACGCCATGATGCAGCGCTATAAGTATGGCAGCATGCTCAATCTAAGCCACATTTTTGGGCAATTACTGGGTAAAAAAACTAATTTAGAAACTGTAGATTTAGTCATCCCCATGCCCATGCATCCCACGCGCCTAAAAGAGCGCGGCTTTAATCAGGCATTGGAAATTGCAAAAATTTTAGTTGAAAATCATGCTGAAAAGCTAGACTACAAATCAGCGCAACGGCAAAAACTCACGCCTCCACAAGCCAGCCTGCCTTTAAAAGAACGTGTAAAAAACATTAAAGGCGTATTCAAAGTCAGTGAGAATTTAACAGGTCATTTTAAAGATAAGTGCATCGCCATTGTAGACGACGTAATGACCACAGGCGCAAGTTTGAATGAGTTAGCCAAAACATTAAAACAAGCAGGGGCTACCCATGTAGAATGCTGGGTAATTGCAAGAACCCTTCCCAAATAATCTATCTGAAAATATGTTTACAATCGTTTTATTCGAACCTGAAATTCCGCCAAACACAGGCAATATCATTCGCCTATGTGCCAATACTGGTGCAGCTTTACACTTGGTAAAGCCTTTGGGTTTTAGCTTGGACGACAAGCAGCTTAAACGTGCAGGGTTAGATTACCACGAATACTCCACCTTGCAAGTACATGAAAATTGGCAAGCCTGCAAAGCGGCCCTTGCTGGCAAACGCATGTTCGCAATCACCACCAAAGGCAGTACTCGGCATAGCGATATTCAATTTAAAGCGGGTGATGTATTTGTATTTGGTCCAGAAACGCGCGGCTTGCCTGAAGAAATTCGCAACGAGTTCACAGCAGAACATCGCGTACGTTTACCTATGTTACCTGACAGCCGCAGCTTGAATTTATCCAACTCCGCTGCGGTATTGTTGTATGAAGCTTGGCGGCAGATTGGGTTTGAGGGCGGCGTGTAGTGGTGCAGTTTTTGTATTGCGGTCGATGACCGCTACTACAATGCCTCTGGTTTTTGTTCACGCCCTAATAAGTCATTCACCGCGTCTTTAGCACTTTTACCATTTGATAGTGCCTGATTGACTTCGTAAGTAATCGGCATATCTACGCCTATGGTATTGGCGCGGCGCATCACTTCACGGGCAGTGTTCACTCCTTCAGCCACATGGCCTAAACCTTGCAGGATATCCGCTAATGACTTGCCGCTGGCCAACTGCAAACCGACTTCTCTATTTCTGGAGTATTGGCCTGTGCAGGTTAAAATTAAATCACCCGCACCTGCTAAACCCATAAAGGTTTCTGTTGAAGCGCCTAATGCTAGGCCAAAACGCGTCATTTCAGCTAAACCACGGGTGATTAATGCAGCACGGGCATTATTGCCAAAACCCATACCATCACTAATGCCTGCGGCTATCGCCATTACATTTTTAACCGCGCCACCGACTGAAACACCAATCACATCCGTAGTGTGATATACGCGCAAGTTTGCACCATGTATGAGCAAGGCCGCTTCACTTGCAAAACTTTCATCATTTGCGGCTAATGTAACGGCAGTCGGCAATCCTCGCACGAGTTCGGCCGCAAAACTGGGGCCCGACAGCGCGCCCCAGTGCTGTCCTGTGACTTTTGGGTCGCCTAATTCCTCTAAAGCAACTTCATAAGGTAATTTTGCAGTTAGCGGCTCCAAACCTTTATGCGCCCAAATGATGGGCAGTTTGCAACCTAGCGCTTTGATGTCTTTGAGGATAGCTCTAAAGCCTGCAGTCGGAACTACTGAAAGGATTAAATCCGCGCCATTGAGTGCAGTTTGCAAATCATCTTCAACTTGCAGTTGGTCGTTAAATTTAAAATCACCCAAGTACATTGGGTTGGCTCGCGCCTTACGCATGCCTGAAACATGCCCTGCGTTGCGTGCCCATAGCGACACTTGATGGCGTTGGCTAATATTCATGGCAAGCGCCGTACCCCAAGCACCTGCTCCAAGAACGGCTATTTTAGAGCCGCTAAGTTTAAGGTTTGTAGCTTCAGCCATTCAATTAAAAGCCGCCATTCAATTAAATCCCCAGGTGGATGATATTAAAATATAGCCCGCTGCACCATCGCGATGCTTGACTTTAAGCCAACCATTGTTCAGCTTTACATCTGCAACTTCTAACACCACATCTTTTTCAACAGTCGCAACTAAACTTGAAGACACAGCCGCACCTTGTCTGATTTCGGCGCTATTAGCAGTCACCATCACGAAATTTTTATTCGACAACTGCCTTGCTTCAACCCAATTGAGACCGCCTTGTGCATCGCGTACTTTAAGCCAATCGCCTAAGTTAACAACGACTTCAACAGGATAATTTTGACTGAGCAGCAATACTTTTTTTGCGGCATTAGAAGGCGCATCATAAAGCACAGCTTTTGGCACGGACACTGAACGAAAATCTAGCGCGAATGCTGCAACTGGCGTCAGTGCTAAAAGATAGAGAGCAACAAGAAGCTTTCCGCCACTCTTAATCATTGAGGCTCTCTAATCATTAAAAACAATTGCTCATTAAATACCAGCACTTAAAAACTAGTGTTTAGCTGCGGCTTCAGCAGCTTCTGCTTGCTGTTGTTTTTGTTGTGCAAATAATGCTTCAAAATTGATTGGGTTTAACAACACTGGCATAAAACCAGCGCGTACCACTAAATCTGAAACCGCTTCACGTGCGTAAGGAAACAGAATATTGGGGCAGGTAATACCTATAATCATATCCAGATTTTCTTCTGGCACATTGCGGATTTGGAAAATACCAGCTTGTGTCACCTCAACCAAAAATACGGTTTTATCTTCAATTTTTGAAGTGACGGTCACTTTAATTGCCACCTCAAATACACCAGCTTCAAGCGCTTGCGCAAAATTACCTAACTCAATACTTACTTGCGGTTGTGTACGATCAGTAAAGATTTGTGGCGCATTAGGGATTTCTAATGATGCGTCTTTAATATAGATTTTTTCAATACTGAAGCCAGGTTGTGCTTGTTCTTGTACTGCGTTATCTTCTTGAGCCATGATGTTTTCTTTAGTTTCTAATTAAATAAAAGGTTAATTGAATAAGTTGCTACTTTAAATAAGGCGCTATTTTAACAGAGATTAGCCAGCTAATCTTTACTTAGCGAGAAGTGGATCTAGTCCACCAGCCATATCAAGTGCGCGCAAATCATCAAAGCCGCCTATGTGGCGCTCATCAATATAAATTTGCGGCACCGTACGACGACCAGTTCTCTTCACCATTTCTTCGCGCAACTCTGGTTGCAAATCGATACGGATTTTGTTGATTTCAGTAACGCCTTTGCTGGTTAGCAAACGTTCGGCATTGATGCAATAAGGGCATACCGCGCTGGAATACATGGTAACTTTAGGCATTAACTTACCTCATTTTCTGCATCATCATTGGCAGCCTTTTTACTGCCAACGCTTTTCTTGGCGGTAGTTTTGGCTACCCCAGCTTTACTTGCCGCTGTTTTGCTCACAACAGGCAATTTAGCTTCTACCCATGCATTTAAGCCACCTTGCAAATTATGCAACTGCGTAAACTCAGCTTTACGTAAAATATCGCACGCCTTGGCTGAACGCATACCGCGCTGGCAATTGACCAAAATTGTTTTATTTTGATATTTTTTAAGTTCGCCAAGCCGTGTTGCCAAGCTGCCAACCGGAATATGCGTTGCATCCGCGATATGGCCACTTGCAAACTCCGCGTCATCACGCACATCCAGCACAAAAGCATTAGAGCGGTTAATCAGCGTAACGGCTTCTGTTGGGCTTAAGTTTGGCACACCGCCTGCGCTCTTTTTAAAATAGGGCAACAACAACATAAAGCCTGAACCTATTGCCAACCCGATTAACCAGATATTACTTTTAATAAATTCCACGTACTTCCTCTCAAATATTTATCTATTGAACATGGCGTCATGCCTGTCCAAATTCAACACTAGCTGAATAGTTATTTCATACACAAATTTTTACTCACATTTATAAGCGGATTTTACGTGTAAATGAGCTAAAATGGTGACATTACTGTCACATTTTTTACGCAGGGTAACTGAGCGAATTATCATGTCTACACCAATAAACACCACCCCCGTTTGCCTACTCATTTTAGATGGCTTTGGCTATCGCGAAGATGCCTCTGACAACGCTATTGTGCAAGCAAAAAAACCGAATTGGGACAACTTATGGGATAACTTTCCACATGCGCTAATCAATGCCTCTGAGCATTACGTGGGTTTGCCAGATGGTCAAATGGGCAACTCCGAAGTTGGTCATCTCAATATCGGTGCTGGTCGTGTGGTGTTTCAGGATTTTGAACGCATCAATAACAGTATTGCGAGTGGCGAGTTCTTTAATCACCCAGAACTCTCCCCCGCACTTAAAAACATCAAACAGCAGGACAAGGCCCTGCATATTTTTGGCTTGCTTTCTAATGGCGGTGTACACAGTCATCAAGATCATATCCATGCAATGATTGAAATGGCAGCCAAGCATGGACTAACCAAAGTATATATTCATGCATTTTTAGATGGCCGGGATACGCCGCCAATCAGTGCAACGCCTTTTATCGAAGCACTGGAAAAGAAATGTGCTGAACTTGGCGTAGGTAAAATCGCCTCTATCAGCGGTCGTTTTTACGGAATGGACCGCGACAAACGCTGGCCTCGCGTTGAAGTGGCTTACAAACTCTTCACTGAAGGAATCGGCGAATTTACTGCCGAAACTGCGATAGCAGGCTTAAATGATGCCTATGCGCGTGGTGAAAACGATGAGTTCGTCAAAACTACCGCAATCCGTAAATCTGGTGAAGTACCTGCTCACTTGGAAGATGGCGATTTGGTAGTCTTTATGAATTTCCGCTCTGACCGGGCTCGCCAACTGACACACGCGCTATTGGCTGAAGATTTTGATGGATTTCATCGCCGCCACGTAGCTAAGCTGGCGGGCTACTTCACGCTGACGATGTACGATAAAAAGGAAACTAAAGCCACCGTAATTTTTCCACCAGTTGATGTGCGTAACACCTTTGGAGAATATCTCTCAACACTTGGATTGACGCAATTAAGAATCGCCGAAACTGAGAAATATCCGCACGTTACCTTTTTCTTTAACGGCGGCGAAGAAAAAGTATTTGCAGGAGAAGATAGGATATTGGTACCTTCACCTCAGGTAGAAACCTATGACATGCAACCTGAAATGAGCGCATTCGAAGTCACAGACAGGCTTGAAGAGGCCATCTTAAGCAAAAAATACAATGCAATTGTTTGTAATTATGCCAATGGCGATATGGTGGGACATACCGGTAGCCTAAAGGCAGCTATTGCCGCGATAGAAACCTTAGACAACTGCATCGGCCGCATTGTTAATGCCATGCAAAGTATAGGTGGTGAAGTCATTATCACAGCTGATCACGGCAATGCGGAAACCATGTTTGATACTGAAAACAATCAGCCACACACTCAACATACCACCAACAAAGTACCGCTTATTTATATTGGGCGTGATGCGACGCTAGCAACGGATGGTGCATTATCGGATTTAGCGCCGACTTTGTTAAAAATGATGGGGGTTGCTCAACCCAGTGAAATGACTGGTAATAATATTATTCACTTTAAAGAATGATCGACTGGTTACGCACTGTTTAAATTAGCCAATTTCAAAAGAATGAATCACTCACATTTTAAGCTGGATATTGCTTGTATTTCATTACTAGCCATCTTAATGTCATACGCACCTTTGGCGAATGCCATTAAAAATCCAGAGCAGCCTAAGCAAAGTTTAAATGATGTAAAACAGCGTTTAGAAGCGCTTAAAAAAGAATTGGATGACTCAAAAGAAGCACACAAAGACGCAGCAGATGCACTAAAAGAGAGTGAAGTGGCAATTAGCGAAGCCAATAAAAAACTCTTCGAAATCAATCAACAGCAACAAAAAAACAAAAAAGCACTCACACAGTTAAAGTCTGACTCTATTAGTACCAATCAGGCACTTTCGCAGCAGCAAAAACTGCTAAGTGATCAGTTATATCAGCAATATATTCATGGTCAACAAAGCTATCTCCAAATGATTTTGCAAAGCGAAAATCCAAGTGAAATTGCGCGCGATCTACATTATTTTTCATACGTTGCAAAAGCTCGTGCCGCACTAATCAACAAAATGCAAGGCAGCCTGAACAAAATCAGCAAGCTAAATGATGAAACGGCCTCTGCGTTAAAAGAAGTTGCTGAACTAAAACAAAAACAAATCGATGAGAAAAAAACTTTAGAAAACCAAAAACAAGCCAAATCTAAAGTGGTCAGTTCGCTATCACAACAAATCGCCGCGCAGCGTAGCGAAATTAAAAAACTAAGTCGTGACGAAAAGCGGCTTTCTCAATTGGTAGAGCGTTTAGCGAAAATTATTCCACCTACTCCAAAAAAAGTTCGCCCTAAACAAGATGCCACGACAAAAACTGACGCATCTAACCAAGCTGAAATCACGAAACCCCCTAAAGAGAACGCAGTAAGTAGCGATAAGCAAACAAATAAAGATGTGACCAATAGTGTTGAACCGAGCGCAGAGTTTGCTAGCGCAAACTTCTCTGGTCTTAAAGGTAAGCTGCGTCTACCAGTGCGCGGCGATTTAACCAATCGGTTTGGTTCTAGTCGTGCAGATAGCGGCATTTCCTGGAAAGGTTTATTCATTAAGGCTCATGAAGGTGCTGAAGTTAAATCTGTAGCTACTGGCCGTGTAGTGTTCGCCGATTGGTTGCGTGGTTTTGGCAACTTGATTATTTTAGATCACGGTGATGGCTACATGAGTTTATATGGCAACAATCAGGCGGTATTAAAACAAGTGGGCGATAATGTTAAGGCAGGAGATACGATTGCATCAGTAGGCAATAGCGGTGGCAATGAAACGAATGGATTGTATTATGAGCTAAGACGTCAAAGCCGTCCGTTTGACCCGCTGAGTTGGAGTAAATTGAACTAGCTTAAATTTCAACACTAGCATATATTGATTTCGAAAAGGACATAAAAAAGCACGCTCATGCGTGCTTTTTTATTAAGCTAGTTCCACAGAACTAAATTTTCAAGACAGTCTAATCCAACACTTACTCTGCCGCTGGCACGGTCTCAGCAGGAGCTACTTCTACCGCTGCCGCATCTAAAGTAATACCAGGAACGCGCTCTTCGGCTGTTGGCTCATAACCACCTGGAGTTGCCGCCGCCGGCGCAGCCTCTACAGGTGCAGGCGCAACCTCTGCAGGCACTGGAGCGGCCTCAACTGGTGGCGCTGCTTTTTCGCCACAACCCACGATAAATAAACTTGTTACACTTAACACCAACAAAGAACGTAAAAGTACTGACATTTCAATCTCCTTAATATTATTTATAAAATTAAAAAATCCCTGAACAGAACAATCTTCAAGGATTTATTTAGCCTGCTAAAATCTCAATCCACTATTCTAGCTTAACTTTAATACAATGTAATTAAATACTTAACTACATGTCGTTAAGCCAGAAAGCCTATAAATACAGTTAAGCTGGGATACGCAAAGACTGACCTGGGTAAATTTTATCCGGATGACTTAACATAGGCTTATTTGCTTCAAAAATTTTCATATATAGATTAGCATTTCCATACTGTTGTTTAGCTATTTTGGACAGCGTATCACCGCTCACCACCGTGTAAAACACAGGTTCCGCAGCGGCTTCCACCACACCTAACTGATCTTGCACATTTTCTACGCCGGCAACATTACCGCAGCATAGCAAGATTTTTTCTTTGTCCTCTTGCGTTGCCGCCATGCCCTGCACAATCACCGTGGCAGTTGCCCCATCAAAACCTATCGTTAAATCTTGTGCGGTTAAATTCATTTTCGCAACGTAATCTGCAATCGCTTTTGCTGCAGCTTTGTTGGCAGCCTCTACATTTACCGGTGTTGGGTCTGCCTTTGCGACTGCTTCCGTTGCTTTTGCTTCGCCTATACCAAATAATTTTTCACCTGCGCTTTTAATAAATGAAAACATGCCCATTTTGATTCTCCTAAATGATGAACTTAACTAAATTAACCGCAAAAACTAACGAAAAAAACTAACGAAAAAAACTAGGCTTCCAATCTATAGCCTAACACAGGCATGGTCAACGTTACCACTATGAATTCACACTTTTTTACAATTGAAATTATGTTCGCTGAGTGAATAATAGCTGTGTGAATGATATATGTTCGTACACATATACGCCTTTGGCATAAGCTTCAATTTCATATGGATTTTTTCGGTACCCACGTCGCGATGCCCACAGGTACTTCAACACAGTCATTCCAGATAAATACTGTTCCACATGGGTAAGCTCATGCGCTAATAACTCTATGCCATTTCTCGTGTTGAATTGATACACGCCTTCACGAAAATAAATACGAGCTCCCAATACTACCGCACACATGTTCTTATGTAGCCAAAAAGGTGTGTGGCCCTCAACAATTCTTACTTTATGCAAGGTGCGCGGCTGAAAATAAATTTGAAACATCTCCCGCTCTGCTGCATGTAATGGGCGACCTTGATCAAACACAAGACTACTCACCGATTAAATGCAGAATCACTCTACGCATACTTGCAACATGTCGATGTTCATACAAAAAAATACCTTGCCATTGTCCTAATGCCGCTTTGCCGTCTATCAGCGGAATAGATAAATGTGTTTGTGTCAGCGCCGTGCGAACGTGAGCAGGCATATCATCCGGACCTTCTACAGTATGGGTAAACAAGGAATCACCATCTGGCACCAGGCGATTAAAAAACGCCTCCATATCGACCAGCACATCATGATCATAATTTTCGTTTATCAATAAACTCGCGGATGTATGCTGTATATACAGTGTGATTAGACCTGTATGAAACCCGCTGTGCTTGACCCATGAAACCACTTCCGGCGTGATGTCGTATAGTTTTCGACCTTGCGTACTGACGTTGATTTGATGTGTTATTTGCCGCACCTTAACCTCTATTAAGTATTGAGTAATAAAAATTGCCATTAAAAAAAGCGGGCTCTATCTGCAAGCGCCTTAAACGACTACCAACATAACGGCATGCCAAAACCTATGCCTCCTCCGAAACGACTGCCAAATCGAGAACCATAAGCGCCATACCCGTAAGGATAGAACCCATAGCGGCCAAATCTGCAAAACGGATCATATGGATATCGTTGCAACCGCTGCTCACGCTTTAGCTTATCTAATTCTAATTGTTTGATTTTCTCACGTTTATTGATTTCCTCTGCGATGCTATTTCTCAATGCCAGCTCACGGCTTGTATGAATATAATCAAGCACTTTGCTATCAACGCCCTGCTTATTCAATTCAACCGTTTGGCTAGGCGTTAAATCATAAGAAGAATTGCTCGTTTTAATTTTTTCTATGATTTGATCCGCAGCAACACCCTCTTTAGTTAACCTGACTAAATCATCCAAGCTAACTGTCGCTACTGGCTTAGGCATAATGCGCAATAACTCTTCTTCAGAGATCCGGTCTATTTTTTGCGAACCAACCTCCTTTAGTGCCCCACTGCTAGCACAGCCCGAAACAACCAGCGAGATCAAAACCATGAATACCACTTTGATGTTAGACATTATTAAACTCCTTTAAATTGTCAGGCACGCACTTTAAATTTACCTGATTTAAACACAGGTGAAGGTTCGGTGATATTGGAATCATAAGCATGGGTTTTGAAAGGATAGCGCGCCTGCACCTTTTTAACATATTGCTTAGTTTCAGGGTAAGGTGGAATACCTTTGTATTTGTTCACCGCGCCCTCTCCAGCATTGTAAGCCGCCACAGCGAGTGTTACATCGCCTTTAAAATAAGCTAACAGCCAACGTAGGTATGCCACGCCACCTTTAATGTTCTGGGTGGCGTTATAAGCGTTTTTAACATTAAAACGCTCTGCGGTATCTGGTATCAGTTGCATTAGCCCTTGTGCATTTTTATTGGATGTAGCGACATTCTCAAAGTTAGACTCCACCGAAATAATCGACAAGACTAGTTTCTCATCCACTTTGTACCACTTTGAAATACTATTTACCAAGCGCAATACCCAACGTTTGTTTTTTGGCAAATTAGCAATGTATTGATCAATTTCAGGGGCAACTTCTACAAGGGTAGTGATTGGCATTAATGCTTTTTCTGGCATCACATCGCCTACAACACACGGCGGTGTTGCTGAGGTTTTGATTTGAATGGTTTCAAGCATTTGTTGTGCCTCGTAATGCCCATGGCTTGAGGCTATACCAAACAAATTTGCAGCATAATCACGGTTTTCCGGCACACCGCGTCCAAACGCATACAACATACCTAACCTGTATACTGCCTCTGCACTACCATAGCGAGCCGCTTGGCAATACATATTGGCAGCATTCCAAGCAGCATCTATATCATCCTCATTACTCACTAATACATTCGCACGCATCAGCAAGTCTTTAGTCACAGGCGGCTCATTGTCAAAAACCTCTGATTGCTGAACGTTAAATTCAGCACGTGCATTACCTACTGTCATTAAAAGCACAACAAGCAATGCACTAAACCACCTATGCCGAATATTATCGCTCAGTAAGTTTTTCAACAAATAAACACCTCATAGATTTCGCCAGATTTAATCAAGTATCTGATTTTGAGAATACCAGCTTACCTGCCTTAGCATCCACTTTTACAATATCTTTCGCAGCAAAATTACCTGTCAGTATTTCACGGGCCAATGGGTTTTCAATTTCAGATTGAATGGCACGTTTAAGCGGCCGCGCGCCATATACTGGATCAAATCCTGCATTAGCAATTTCAGCGATGGCTGCATCGGTGATTTCTAGTTGCATATCCATCGCCGCTAAACGTTTAGCCAAGTACTGCAATTGAATCGCCGCAATTGATTTAATGTTGGTTTCATCTAACGCATGGAAAACGACCACCTCATCAATACGGTTGACGAACTCTGGTCTAAAGTGTGATTTCACCTCGCCCATCACCGCTAGTTTCACCACTTGGTAGTCTTGGTCTGCCATGCTTTGTATCATCTGGCTGCCCAAGTTTGAGGTCATAATAATTACTGTGTTTTTAAAGTCCACAGTGCGACCTTGACCATCAGTTAATCGGCCGTCATCCAATACTTGCAGTAACACATTAAACACATCAGGGTGCGCTTTCTCGACTTCATCCAGCAAAATTACACTGTAAGGTTTACGGCGGACAGCCTCGGTAAGGGTGCCGCCTTCTTCATAACCCACGTAGCCAGGAGGCGCGCCTATCATGCGTGCTACTGAGTGTTTTTCCATAAACTCACTCATATCGATGCGAATTAAATGGTCTTCAGAATCAAACAAAAAGCCTGCCAATGCTTTGCAAAGCTCGGTTTTACCTACGCCCGTTGGGCCTAAAAATAGAAAACTGCCATAGGGTCGATTTGGATCTCCGAGGCCAGAGCGTGAGCGGCGAATTGCATCTGAAACCAACCGTACCGCTTCATCTTGCCCAACTACACGTTCATGCAATTTAGTTTCCATGGTCAATAGTTTTCCACGTTCGCCCTGCATCATTTTAGCGACTGGAATACCAGTGGCACGGCTAACTACTTCGGCAATCTCATCAGCGCCGACTTCAGTGCGCAACATCTTGTGTTTGGTTTGAGTTGAAGTCGCCTCAGAACTTGACGCCTGTTTCAACTGCGCTTCCAATGCTGGCAACTTACCATATTGCAACTCCGAGACCTTTTGCCACTCACCTTTACGGGTAGCTTCTTCCATCTCGTATTTTATTTTCTCAATAGCCTCTTTTATATGCGCTGAACCCTGGACTTGCGCTTTCTCAGCCTTCCAAATATCTTCCAGATCTGCATATTCTTTTTCTAAACGACCAAACTCCTCCTCAATCAAGCTAAAACGTTTTTTACTGCCTTCGTCTTTTTCACGGCGCACGGCCTCACGCTCGATTTTAAGCTGAATCAAGCGACGCTCTAACTTATCCATGACTTCTGGTTTGGAATCAATCTCCATCTTGATGCGCGAAGCGGCTTCATCAATCAAATCAATCGCTTTATCTGGCAAGAAACGGTCTGTGATGTAACGATGGCTAAGCTCAGCCGCTGCTACAATCGCAGGGTCAGTAATTTCCACACCATGATGCAACTCATATTTCTCTTGCAAGCCGCGTAATATCGCAATCGTCGCTTCTACAGTTGGTTCATCGACCAGCACTTTTTGAAAGCGGCGTTCTAAAGCTGCATCTTTTTCGATATATTTACGGTATTCATCTAAAGTTGTCGCGCCGACACAATGCAGTTCACCGCGCGCCAAGGCTGGTTTTAGCATATTGCCAGCATCCATCGCACCTTCGGCCTTACCTGCTCCCACCATGGTATGAATCTCATCAATAAACACGATGGTTTGCCCTTCGTCTTGCGATAGTTCTTTAAGCACCGACTTTAAGCGCTCTTCAAAGTCACCTCGGTATTTAGCGCCTGCCAGCAAAGCTGCCATATCCAAAGATAAGACCTTTTTACCTTTGAGTGAGTCCGGCACCTCACCGTTGACAATGCGTTGTGCCAAGCCTTCTACAATCGCGGTTTTACCCACACCAGGCTCACCAATCAATACAGGGTTGTTTTTAGTACGACGTCCAAGAATTTGAATCGCGCGGCGTATTTCATCATCGCGACCAATCACCGGGTCTAACTTACCTAATCTTGCGCGTTCTGTTAAATCCACCGTATATTTTTTAAGTGCTTCGCGATTTGATTCCGAATCCTGATCGTCAACATTATCACTACCACGCACCGCTGTAACAGCCGTTTCTAAAGCAGCTTTAGTCAGGCCATTTTGCTTAAGCAACTTACCTGCCTCACCTTTATCTTCAGTTAATGCCAACAAAAACATCTCGCTCGCAATAAAACTATCGCCACGTTTTAACGCCAATTTATCGGTGACGTTAAGTAGATTGTTGAGGTCGCGTGATATCGACACCTCACCTGAACTGTCAGGTGATTTTGCTAAGTTTCCTATAGCACTAGCAAGCGCAGTTTTGAGCGGTGCCAGATGCACACCCGCATGTGCCAACAAAGAGGCTGTTCCTCCATCCTCTTGTGATACTAGTGCAGAAAGTAAATGCAAGGCCTCTATCGTTGGGCTATCATTAGCCACCGCTAGACTCTGGGCATCGTTGAGTGCCTGTTGGAATTTTGTTGTTAATTTATCAAATCGCATACTTAACTCCATTTAAGTTGATATACCCGTAACATGGGGCTGAGTACCTGCTTTTCAATATATAATTACACGCTTAAAGTTATAATTAACCTAGTGATAATTCATATAGAACCTCTTAAACTTCTTAATGAAATTGCAATCCTAATAATTAGGTCAACTAACTGTTTTATTTAACTTGTTTTATTCAACATAAAACAATCTCACATGGAGTAACCCTTTGCTAACCAACGCTTCTGCTACCGAGGCAAACTTGCCAAACCCGGCTTGGGTTATTTTAGATACGCAAGATCAATGGCAAGCTTTTAGTCAACCAGTGGGCAATGACCCGGCTCTGCCGCTTGTACAGTCTAGCTTACTGCTGGATGGTCTACGTTGTGCTGCGTGTTCTGGCATTGTCGAACGTGGCTTAAGTAGTTTACCTGGCATTATTAGCGCGCGGGTCAGCATGTCTAAAAAGCGCGCAGTTGTAGTGTGGTCTCCAGCGCTAACGCGTCCTTCAGCCATACTAGGCGCGATTCAAGCATTAGGTTATAGCGCAAATCCTGCCTCACATAACGAAAACCAACTGAATTCAACTAGCAAGAATCGTAAGGCTTTTTGGCGCTGGTTGGTTGCGGGCTTTTGTATGATGCAAGTGATGATGTATGCAAGCCCTAGCTATTTTACTAAACCTGGCGATATCACAGACGACATCAGTCTATTACTTAACTGGGCGTCCTGGCTATTAAGCCTGCCAGTATTGATATTCTCCAGCAGCACATTTTTCAGCAACGCATTTCGAGACTTGAAACTAAGGCAAATCAGTATGGATTTGCCAGTTTCCCTAGGCATAATTATCACCTTTATCGTCAGTTCAGCGGCTACATTTGACCCAAGCGGCTGGTGGGGAAATGTCGTTTACTTTGACTCACTGACAATGTTTGTGTTCTTTTTACTTTCTGCACGCTTGGTTGAAGTCAAGTTACACAGCAGAACACTTGGCTCCATGGAAGCCTTAGTGAGCCGAATTCCAGAAAACATTGAGCGCCAAAACTTAGACGGCTCATTTAGTCGCGTGCTCAACAGCAACCTCAAAATCGGCGACATCGCACGCGTCCATATCGGCGAGGCTTTTCCTGCTGACGGCAAGCTGGTATTAGGCAGTACCAGGGTAGATGAGTCGCTTTTGACTGGTGAGTCCACACCTATTCAAAAGAACTTGCACGACAATGTTGTCGCCGGCAGCTACAACTTAGGCCAAACCGTCAATATAGTTCTTGAAACTATTGGCGAGTCTACACAATATGGTCAAATCGTTAATTTAATTAACGAAGCAGCCATTGAAAAACCAAGGCTAGCACAACTGGCTGACCGGGTTGCGCGACCATTTTTATTATTTGTCTTATTGAGCGCAGCACTGGCAGCAGCCCTATTGTGGGACGTTGATCGCGGACGCGCACTAATGACCGCAGCAGCAGTACTCATTGTCACCTGTCCATGTGCGCTTGCTTTGGCAACACCTGCCGCCATGCTCTCCAGCGCCAGTGCTTTTGTCAAGCGCGGCATTTTAATCAGACGATTACAAGCGATTGAAAGCATTGCAAATATTGACACTGTCATTTTCGACAAAACCGGTACGCTGACTGAAGATCACATTGAAATAAAATCAATTACGCATAAAGACGGGTTTTCTGAAAAAGATGCACTTGCATTAGCCGCCGCCATTGCCCAACACTCAATGCATCCAGTTTCTCGCGCTCTGGTAAGTGCAAACGCACCAAATGCAGCACAAAGCTCACCCGTCGAATTAATTGATATTCAAGAAGTAGTCGGTTCAGGCGTTAGTGCTATGCTAAAAAACAGTACTGACTCTAATCAAGTGTATGGACAGCTAAAACTAGGTTCTGCAAAATTCTGTGGTATCAATGAAACCAGCCAATTTTCACAACAAGTGTTTTTGGCGGATGAAAACGGTTGGCTAGCCACTTTTGGCCTTCAAGAGGCAATCAAACACAATGCAGCATTGGCTGTTCAGCAGCTGAAAGAAGCGAATTTGAATGTAGAGCTTTTATCAGGCGACCAAGCACACACCGTAGTGAATACGGCAAATGACATTGGCATTATGCAGTTTCAAGCCGCTTGTAGCCCGCATGACAAATTGATGCGACTACATACACTCAAACAGCAAGGCAAAAAGGTGCTCATGGTGGGCGATGGGTTAAATGACGGCCCGATATTAGCCAGTGCGCATGTTTCCATCGCCATGGGTAAAGGCGTGCCTTTAACACTGGCACACGCTGACTACGTTCTGTTAAACGGCGACATTAGTCAAATCCCACCACTAATTCGCCATGCAAAAAAAACTATGCATATCATTAAACAAAATATCACTTGGGCCATTGTTTACAATGCCGTTTGCGTTCCGTTGGCATTTTTTGGCGTATTATCTGCATGGCTTGCAGGTTTAGGCATGGCGGTCAGCTCCTTAATAGTGGTCGCGAACGCGTTACGTTTAACTAATTTCTCAGTACCAACTGCTACATCGCCGCTTGCACCACCATTAGTATTTAATCCAGCAGAGGTTCAATAATGGATATTTTATTTATACTTGTTCCACTTTCCGTAGTACTCGCACTACTGGTGCTGGGTGGTCTTTGGTGGGCGGTTTATCGCGGTCAATTTGAAGACGTTGAAGAGGAAGGCAGAAGGATTTTTGAAGATGATAAAGATTAAAAACGCCAGGACTAAGCTCTAAAAACCTAAATTCCCAGCACTCCGTCACAAGCAAACTCTAATCAATTGATATTAACCAACACCGTATATGCAAACTGCACTTATATATAGCGCGCTACTCATGGGCTTGGCTGGCGGCCCGCATTGTGTGGCGATGTGCGGTGCGGCTTGCACTTCATTTACGCAATCATCAGAGAAACCATACGCAATTCAACTCTATCACCTGGGCAGATTATGCGGTTACGCGCTGTTAGGTGCCATTGCCACTTTTGCCATACAAAGCATCGCCTGGTTATCCACATACAGCGCAATACTCCACCCTCTGTGGACATTTTTTCATGTGTTGATTTTTTTCTGGGGTGTTTTACTGCTCGTCTATGCGCGCCAGCCAATATGGGTTGATCAGGCGGGTCGTAATATTTGGCGTCATGTGAAAAAACTAAGTTTAGTACATGGCGGTCACTTTTACATCGGAATGCTTTGGGCGTTGATGCCATGCGGCTTGCTTTATTCGGCACTCATCATTGCTTCATTTAATGGCAACCCGCTTGGCGGCGCGCTTAGTATGGCTGCGTTTGCCGTGGGCTCAAGTATTTCTTTATTTTTTGCGCCATGGTTATGGCTAAAGCTAAAAACAAATCTAGTAGAGCCTTACGGCATGCGCCTTGCAGGCTTACTGCTCAGTAGCGCAAGTGCTTGGGCGATTTGGATGGAACTAACGCACAACTCCAAGGTGTGGTGTATGTGATTCCTTAACTGCATTAGGGTGAGCATACGCTTTATTGACGTTGATTAAATCAGCATTATATTGATGAGACAGCAGAATTATCCTTGATTTCAGCCTTCTAAAAACCACATCAAATCTACCATGTAATAGTTGAGTAGCCTTCTCATGTTGCCCTGCTTGATATAAGCGCAAAACCTCTGCAGACACACCATGAAAGTTGGCATGCAGACTTCTAACCTCTTCAAATGCCGGATAATTCGCTAACAATTGCTCGTCACCAAAAATCAACTTGCCTAAATAACAGGCATCATCTTGTTTAATTTTTGCATGGTCCAATTGTGCAAATGTTATGCCAGCCAACAAATCAGTTAAATAATTTTTCAAGGCAACATGTATGTTAATAATTTTAAGAAAATCAACTTGTATCACTTTCAATCTACCCCTTGTAGTTCACTATGCATCATTCATAAACACTTCAAAGGTAATTAAGCAAGAGTCATGCCTGCATAAAAATATCCGTTAAATTACTTGCTTGATATTTAACGCTTGTACAAAAAAGATGAATCCATGCAGGTCTCGACTAGTGATCAAAAAGTCAAATGCGATAGAGTAACGGAGTAAAAAAATCAGGTGGTTTATCATACTGTTGTTAAAATCAACAAAGATGACTGATTGCTAACAATCAAGAAATTGCGTTTACAAAAAATCAATAATTTCTTACAGTGGAATGACTTGAAGATTTTCTTTTTCAGTATTCCAAACCAGATAAACCTGCTTGTTACTAAAGAGTAATTGCGGATAGTCAACCTTACCTGAGCTAGTGGCAAGCACTTTTGCATCACCCCAGCTTCTTCCGCCATCATCTGAAATCATACCGATAATACTATTGTGTTTGGCTTCCGACTCTCGCCAAACTAACCAGACTTTATCACCCATACTTAATAGGGCCGGATGACCAGCCTGATTTTTAGGATTACCAAATTTTTTGGACGGTGATGAAACCCAGGCTTCGCCATCCATGCGTGCATAATACAAACTGGCATTTTTACCTGACTCATCATTACCACCATCAAACCACGCCATGTGATAACCCCACCAATCCTTACCTTCACCGCCACGCGCCAATGCAGCACCGTGATGCGGACAGCCGTCTATTTTCCAACGGCCAAAGGTGGCGCGTTTCAAAACAGGGGCTTGCGAAGCCTGTGCTGGAATCTCCGCCATCATATGGTCGCTTTCACCGCCTTCAAACACATGGTGCCACATTGCTACTACAGTGCCATCCGGCTTATTGGTCAGGGTAATACGACAGCATTCACAGCTACCATCAGCAAGCTTTTGTTCGGGTGCAAAACTTGCACCTTTATCAGTTGAAACTGCAACATAAATCGCGGCACCTGCATCTGGAGTTTTTGTATGCGATTCTTTTGCATCCGAATTTTTTTCTGTCTTAGCGGCAATCAAGTCTCGCTTATCTACCCATGTCACCGTAACGCTGCCTTTAGCATCAGTATATTGAGACGCATTAAGCGAATCAAAACGACGGGTAATTGCAGCACGGTCTTGATGCACAACAATCGGCACTTCAAATGTTTTACCCGCATCAATCGAGCGCGAAAACCAGATAACTCCAGAAGACGGTTTTTTTAGTGATTCAGTCCAGGTGAGGTATATATTGCCTTCTGGGCCAATGGCAATTTCAGGACGTGCATCGCCATCAGCGCCAATATTTTGAATCGTTGGATTAACTTGAACCGGTTTAGTGAAAGTTTTACCTAAATCACGGCTGGCATCCACCCATATAAAACCCTCTTTTTCAGCCACCCGCCAAAGTTTGCCTTGCGCATCAAATGCCACACTAATTGGCAAAGAGCTTTTTTGTGGATTGGCGTGACCCTCATGAGCACTTGCTTCTAAAAGTGAGAAGCTAAAGCAAACAAGCAATATCAAAAAATAGGCTGGTAATTTTTTCATAGATAAGAATCTTACTACATTCAATATTCAATCACGCATAAAACACCGTAATGAATTTACTAATTAGCGCCCCATTACCCCTCTGATTTATAGATTGTATTTTTTGCCAAAGCGTATATTTACATTCAAGCTTTAATGAATTTAGTCGATAAAAGCATACAACTCATATTCAGCACATTTGAAATTTATATTCAGTATATTTGTTTAGTAGTGCGCTGTGATTCGCACAATAAAACTAAATATAGATTATTTAATTTAGCAATTTTTTAAGATGCATAAGCCGTTGAGACATTCAAAAAAAATAGATCAGACACCCACTATTTCAGATAGCGCAAGCCATCTGAATAGATTTATGGCAAACGAGCTTAAGCTCGCATGGCATTTGCTGAGTTCATTACAAGGCGTAGCGATTGTCGCTGTTGATGCCAGTGGCAATGTTAGCTATGCAAACCCTTACGCACGCGAGATTTTCAATCTAAATTTAGAGCATGTTGCCGCCGGAATAGGGGGATTTGCAAAACCTGTTCATCTGCGTATCGTGGCAGAATTAAAAAAATCCAGCACAGACTTTATATTGCAATATGCGGCTGGCAATGAACTGCGCACCTTAAAAGTATTCACCTCCAGCAACTCTACAACTGAAGAAAAACACGCTGGCTATGTGCTCCACATGCATGACATTACAGACCGTGTAGCTTCAGAATTACAATTAAGACACACCGAAAAACTATTGCGCAACCTGATTGATGCCAGCCCTGATGTTATCTGCTTCAAAGATGAAAAAAATCGCTGGCTGGAAGCCAATATTAGCAGTCTGGAACTATTCCAGCTCAATCAGCAGGATTACCAACATAAAACTGATATGGAACTTGCGAATCAGGCAGATCCCGTGTTTAAAGAAGCGTTTCGGCATTCAAAAATATCTGATGATCGCGCTTGGAGTTTAGGTAAATCCATCAGAAATGAAGAAACAATTTCACTGCCGCATGGTGGTGAAAAAGTACTGGATGTCATTAAAGTACCATTATTTAATGATGATGGCAGTCGTCACGGCTTAGTCACACTGGGACGTGATATTACCGAACGTAAAATGGCTGAAAGTCATCTGCGTGACCGCAGCGCTATTCTGGATGCGCTTATTTCGTGTGATTGGCTGTTACATTCGGCCGAATCATGGCACACAGTTGCCACCACTGTATTGCAGCAACTGTGCCTCGCATTACGCTTTACTCGCGCCACTATTATTAAAAATGCAGAGTCTATCAATGGTGTTAGCAGTACTGACACTAGTAATAGCAACGATTCTGCTCACTCTAAAATACTCTACAAATGGTCTGTGCCAGGCTTCATGAATCCTGACAATGCACTTGAGGCAGTCGACTTCAATAATGTGCACTTAAAACGCTGGAAGGATGCGCTGCAACTTGGCGATCCTGTATTCGGTGACATTCGTGATTTACCCAGCCCAGAACGCAAAATTCTAAAACAACATGACACGCAATCAATCGCAATCGTCCCGCTTTTTTCAGACAAAGTGTGGTGGGGCAATATCATCATCGAGCGCTGCCATGATCTCATTAAAACCACACCGCAGGAACTTGGCTCATTAATGGCCATAGGACGGTCTCTGGGGGTTGCCATTCAAAGAGAGAGCGCTGGTAAACGCTTGCACCAAGCTAAGATTGCTTTCGATAGCGCGACAGAAGGCATGGTTATTATTGATGAGAACGCACGCATTATTGCCATCAACAAAGGCTACACCGAAATTACCGGATATACCGAGAGTGAGGTATTAGGTTCTATCCCCAACAAACTGCAAGCAGATGAGCATGAAGTTTGGAGTGCATTATTGAATGATAGCAGGTGGTGCGGCGAAGTAACCAGTCATCGCAAAAATGGTGAGGTCTTTCATAAATGGCTAACCATTACTGCAGTTAAAAACCAGGAAGGACAAGCCGTTAATTATGTGGGCGTTTTTACTGACATTACCGAGGTCAAACGTTCACAAAATAGGCTGCATGAACTGGTTAATCATGACCCACTGACAGGTTTGCCAAATCGCCGCCTATTAAATGAATTGCTAGAGCATTCCATTAAACGGGCTGAGCGCGATCAGCATAAAATCGCACTCCTGTTTATTGACTTAGACCGCTTCAAAAATGTGAATGATAGTCTTGGTCACCAGGTAGGTGACAAACTATTACTCGAAGCTTCAAGAAGAATAAGCCTCTCCATGCGCGATAGTGACGTAGTGGCAAGGCTTGGCGGCGATGAGTTTGTCGTCATGATGGATATGATTAATAACCCTAGCGATGCCGCGATTGTTGCAAATAAAATCATTCATGCACTACAGATAGAGTTCAACATTGATGGTAAAGAGATTTTTATTAGTGCGAGTATAGGTATTTCCATATTCCCTCAAGATTGCAGCGATGTTGACAGCTTGATTAAGGCGGCAGATATTGCAATGTATCAAGTTAAGAATAAAGGCAAAAATAACCACTGCTTCTATTCTGATGATCTAAGCAAAAGCGCAGTCGAGCGTTTTACTATGGAAAGCCAGCTGCGCCGAGCCTTGGAGCGCAAGCAGTTTGAAGTGTATTACCAGCCGCAAGTGTCACTCATCACTGGCAACATTATTGGTGCGGAAGCGCTTATACGCTGGAACCACCCGGAATTAGGTTTAGTATCACCCGCAAAATTTATTCCACTTGCTGAAGAAACCGGGTTAATTGTACAAATTGGTGAATGGGTGCTACGTGAAGCCGCACTGCAAGCCGTGCGCTGGGCTAGCGATGAACATGCGATTCAATGGATTTCCGTTAATGTATCGGGCGTACAGGTTATGCGCAGCAATTTTGCTGACACCGTTTATGGCGTGCTCATGGAAACAGATTGCAACCCGTCAATGCTGGAACTGGAGATTACCGAAAGTACGGTGATGCAAAACACTGAATTTGTCATTGATACATTCAATCGAATTAAGCAACTTGGCCTCAGATTAGCCATTGATGACTTCGGCACAGGTTATTCATCACTCTCAAATCTTAAACGTTTACCTCTCGACAAAATAAAAATTGACCAGTCATTTGTACGTGACCTGCCAGATGATTTAGATGATGCAGCCATTGCCAACGCCATTTATGCAATGGCGCGCAGCTTAGGCTTTAGCGTCATTGCCGAAGGTGTGGAAACGTCAGCACAAGCAGATTTCTTAAGATTGATGGGCTGCGAGGAAGCGCAAGGTTACCTATATAGCAAACCAGTAACAACAACAGAATTTACAAAATTATTAGTAACAAAAAATCTACGAGGCAAAGAAAATGCAAAGTAATCAACCCCAATTTATTGACGTTTCCCAGCTGCAGGTTGGTATGTATGTTCATCTGGATTTAGGTTGGATGGACCATCCATTCACGCTCAGCAATTTTAAGGTGAAAGATGAAGAGCAAATTTCTATCATCAAAAAAACGGGGCTAAAAAAAGTGCGCTACGACCCAAAACGTAGCGATTGTGCACCATTAGAGATCCCCGCTAACAAGCCTATTGAGATGGTATCAGTGGAAACTAACAAGAGCATTGAAGCAACTATTGAAGATAAACCGACTGAAGTAGTTTCAAAAAATGAGCGGCTAAAAGAGTTGCATCATGCCATTAATGAATGCGAAAAGAAGTTCATCAATACCAGCAATATTGCCAGGCAAGCTACACGCAACATTCTAACTGACCCCAAAGCAGCTGTTGAACAAGCGGTCTTAATTGTTAATGATATGGTAGATACCGCCTTGATGGAAGGTGATGTTGCCGTACATGCACTTAATGGCAACCGCTCCAGCGATGCAAATTATGTGCACCCGCTCAACGTAACGGTGCTTGCACTCCTAATGGCTAAGTCCATTGAAATGTCTAAAGAAGATGCACGCCTATTAGGCTTGGCGGCATTATTTCACGACATTGGCAAAGCGGAAATCTCAGATAAAATTTTACTGAAAAAAGAACCTCTGACAAAATCAGAGCAAACTCACTATGAGCAACACAGCGAGATCGGCGCGCGCATGGCTCAAGAGGCCGGACTGCCTGTCCGTATCGGTAAAATTATTTTACAACACCACGAGCATGCTGATGGCTCTGGTTACCCAAAACATTTGCGTGGCGAACAAACCGATCAGCTTGCTAGGTTGGTTGCGCTGGTAAACGGCTATGACAATTTATGTAATCCGAATAACTTCGCAACCGCAAAAACCCCTTACGAAGCACTTGCCCATATGTATGCGAACCAGCGGACAAAATATGATGAATCTCTACTCAAACGCCTGATTAAATCGCTGGGTATTTACCCGCCAGGCAGCATCGTACAGCTTTCCACCGGCAGTTATGCTACGGTAATTTCGGTGAATCCGAATAAACCACTCAGACCATTTGTCATGTTGCATGACCCGCTAAGCAGCAGGCACGAACCGCAGATACTGGACTTGCGCGAAGAGCCTGGCATCAACATTAGCGCCTGTCTGCGTCCAAACCAATTGCCGTTAGATGTGCTGGATTATTTGAACCCTAGAAAAAGAATCAGCTATTTTATGGATGCAGATTTATCACACAATAACAATGAACCGACTTAAAACACGCGACTGGCTTAAAGCTAGCGATTTACCAATCAAAACTTTGTAAAACCATTAATCCGAATAACGTGTGCCATTTAAGGGTTTACTGGCTTAAGGTAGGGTCTGTTACAAAACCGATTTTAACCAAACCGGTTTTAGCAGCTTCCGACATCACCACCGCCACATTTTCATAATGCGTCAATTTATCAGCGCGGATATGCAATTCAGGTTGTGGGTCTTTTTTTGCTTCGATTGCAAAACGTGCAGGGAGTGATGCTTTTGGCACAAGCTCGCCATTCCAAAACAAGCTGCCGTCTTCTCGAATAGCAATCTCAACATGTTCCGGTTTTGTGATATTAGGGTTGCTTGAAGCTTTGGGTAAATCAATTTTAACTGAGTGTGTAAGTAATGGAGCGGTGATAATAAATATTACCAATAACACCAGCATCACATCCACCAGCGGTACAACGTTGATTTCCGCCTTTACCGAGTGCTGCTGTTGCGAGTTAAAGCTGCCGAAACTCATGATACATCGCCTACCGATTTCAGTTCCGGTCTAAGCTCAGGCTTAGCTTTCACTTCCACTGTATTTTCTATCGTTAACATCACAAATAAGTCGTGTGCAAAAGCATCCAGCTTGGCTAACCACATACGGTTTCGGCGGTTAAATGCATTGTAAGCAAACACGGCCGGTATCGCCACCGCCAAACCAATCGCCGTCATAATTAAGGCCTCACCCACTGGGCCAGCCACTTTGTCTAAAGTGCCTTGACCACTTAAACCGATATTGACCAAAGCATGATAGATCGCCCACACCGTACCAAACAAGCCTATATATGGCGATGCCGAACCTGCTGATGCCAGCACGGTTAAGCCGTTTTCACTGCGCGCTGATTCCTGGTCTATGCCATTACGTATCGCACGCGTCATAAATTCTGACATACCTCCAGCTGCGGTCAGCTGCTGAATGCTGTGACTACTGGCATTACTAAGCGCCGTCACGCCCTCATTCGCCAGATTAGCAAAAGCATTATCCGGTTTATTTTGCTTTAAGCTGGCAGTCAAAGCCTCCAGCGAATGATGTTGCCAGAATTGCGCTAAAAACGCCTTTGCACGACGCGCCTCCAGCCAATTAGCCAAGCTTTTTGTAAAGATAAGATACCAGGTAGCGATTGACAGTATCAGCAAAAATACCAGCACAGCTTTACCTATTGTATCTACATTCGCAATAAAATTTGCAACGCCTAATTCATTTGCCATATCAACGTACCTTTATAATCAAGACAGTATAATCAAACCAGTAAGATCAAACTAGTAAGATCAAATCAATTTAAAATAAAATCAAATGGTTGTAATGCCACAGCACGAACAGCCTTGCCATCCCGCATTGCCGCATTACAACGCCAATTTTTTACCGCCGCTAAACCTGCTTCATCCAGCCGCTTATAACCTGAACTTTCCACCACCCGCGCAGAAGTGATGCGGCCTGCTTCATCCAACTCCACCCTTAACTTAACCTGTCCTTGCTCACCCAAACGACGTGAAATTGCAGGGTAATCAGGCGGGGTACGCTGCGGACAGCCAAGCGACAACTCTGACAACTGAACAGGAGCGGTTGTCTTAGCAGGTGTCTCAACGACTGGCTCTGGGGGTGCTTCTATTACTGGTTGCGGAGGCGGGGGCGGCGCAACTGGTTCAGCCGCTAAAACAACAGGTGCCTCTGCCACCAACACTGGTGCTGGCTGTGGGCGCATCACTGGTTTTTCTTTCACCAGCGTCACTTTTTTTGGTGGTGGGGGTTTGGGCGGCTCTGGTGGTGGCTCTTCTTTTTTTTGGGGCGGCGGGTTAATCAGATTCACAAACAGAGTCACAGCTTCTTGTGGAGGTGGAATGAGCTTGTAACTCATTGCCGCATAAAGCAGTACGCCGTGGATTGCGACTACAAACACCAACCCTGCTATCTTATCCCAGCTATTTTTATCAGAATACTCGTACATTCAAGGTATATTCAGTGAGGTTGACCGCAGATAGTTGAAATAAAAGGAAGTTTGTATTGTGCAACAACTTTTGATTTTGTGGAAAGCATTTCCATAGGCGAAGCCTTTATTGGCAAGCTATCCCAACTAACTAACGCAGTACGCACACCATAACTGGATGCCACGTCAGTCCAAGCCAGCACCAACCCCTTATCACTAGCGACCATTTGCGGTACGCCTGTATCACGGCCTGGACTAACTTCTATAGCGCGTTTTGTTACACTAAGCTGACCATCCACTTGAATAGTACGTAGCGCCAAACTAGACTTGCTAGTAACTGCATCGGTAGCTGTCATCCAGGAAATAACGGCTGAATTGTCATCGCGCCAAACTAATCCTATACGACCAAGTGGGGCAGCTTCATCAATTTCGACAGGTTGACCAAAACTTCTGCCTCCATCTTTAGAAAAAGCCGCTCGCACTCGGGGCCGATCGCCCTCTGCACTAAACCACGCCGCTACAACTTGTGCATCACGTGTAGCTAGCGCAGGTCCGTTGACAGGGCAGCCCTCTATATTCCAGCCTTCTGCCCCTAATGGCGCAGGTGCAGACCACTTTCCATTTTGAAGATATGCAACACGATTATCTCGAATCTCCGCATCCGTTCTTCCGCGCCATGCTACAACCGGGCCTGCTGAAGTCACAGCCACTGACGGCCAGCAACACGTACAGGTATTACTATCGATTACTTGCTCGGCATCCATGCTTCCATCTCGATGAATGCGCGTATAGCGAAGGTTGAAATTACCTGATTTTTCAGGATGCTTAACACGATCTTCTTTTTTAAGATAATCTCGCCCATCTAACCAAACGATACCCGCTTCGCCGTTGACTGGGAATATCGCAGCAAAACCGTGTTCTGCCGCTGTACCATCCCGATGAGGCGCCTTAGGCAATGACCATGTAGCACCAGCATCATTAGAAATAGAAGTTGCTACATCATAATCGTAAGTCTTGCCGCCTTGCTGCTTAACCAGCCAATGTGCAAGCCAAAACTTTTCATCGATGGCCACTACTGAGGGAAAGTCACTCCAATTAACGAACCAGTTCTCGCCTTGTGCAACCTTACCTTGACGAACCCAGCGACCTTCATGCAACACCCCAAACTTAAGAATATGTCCATTAGACTGTGGCTCTACCCAGCTCATTAAAACATCACCATTACGCAATGAGGCAAGCCGTGGCAATCGACTGCCAGCAATTGCTGGCGTTTCTATTGATTGTAACTTTAATTCAGCATTGCTAACATCCGTAGCGCTTTTTAGACCCGCGCTACACGATAGCCCTGCTAAACAAAGCAATACTATACTGAAATTATTCAAGCTTTATCCATTGATAGACGTCATCATTATTTAAAACTTTGCACTCCAAGAAATCTCAGCCGTACGTGGCTCACCTAACATAAATTGGTTGCCACTATTATAAGTGCGGTCTGCATATAATTTATCGGTCAAGTTACGAACGGAGAACATCAACTCGCCTTTGCCTAATTTGTAGCCTAAACTTGCATCGTATATAGTATAACCATCCATATATCTAGTGGCCGTATTAGCATTATCACCGCTACGTTTACCTACAAAATGCGAACCTAAGCTAATCTTCCAATCGCTATTGGGACGATAGGTAATCCAAAGATTAGCTGTTTTCTCAGGCACATCTGGCGGTAAATTACCTGCGCGTGATACAGCAACACCCCCTACACTTTCATAAAATTTATCAAACTCAGCATTGAGTATTGATGCATTGCCTTCAACTGTCCACTGGTCAATAGGCCGCAAAGCCGCAGTCAACTCAATACCACGTGAAGTTTGCTCCCCGATTTGTATACTTTGCCCAGGATTAAGCGGGTCACGCGTTAAAATGTCGGTACGATTAATATCAAACAATCCGACAGTCACCTCCCCTAAGTTATTAGGTAGACTGCCTTTTAAGCCAATTTCTTTTTGCTTAGCTCTACCTAATTTATAGTTTCTTTGCGCGTAGGTAAGTGTCACCAACTGCGCGGCTGGCTCTAAAGCATTTGCCCACTGACCATAAATCGAAAGCGATGGCGTGATGTCATACACCGCGCCAACTCGGTATGAGTTACCAGAATAATCTGTGCTAAACGTGGCTGGGTTGGTTGCAGTTGCTATGCGAAGATTATCAGAATCCAAGTCAATTTTATCGTGTCTAGCTGAGAGTGATAGCTTGAATTGCTCAGTTAAATTTAAGTAATCTTCTACAAAAAATGCTTTTTGAACCAGCTCAGTTTTTCTATTCGGGGTATAGGCTGATGTTGTAGTAAAAACACCTGATTGCGGGGTAATGAAATCTACTGCACTCGCAGGACTGACGTAGGGGGCATTGTTAGTGCGCAAGTGCTCATTTTTTGCAATATCAAAGCCTGCCATCACGCGATTACGCATATTTCCTAGCTGATGGTCAAAACTTATTTCTGTACGGTTTCCTACTAACTTTTGGTCATGTTTAATATGCAAGAAATCACTTCTGTTAACTTTATTGGTTACCGCGTTGTAAACATATGCTTCAGTATTTTTCCAAATACGGTTTTCATTATTGTAGTAAGTTTCGTTGCGTAATTTAATTTTATCAGTGGGAGACCATTCTAAATTCAATCGTGTCCAGTTGGCCTCTTTATCCATTTGGTCGTCATCCACATTGTAATTATTGTAGCGTGTGCTTTTTACAATATTGCCATTCACATGCGGCGTACCAAAATAGCCTTCGCCGTTATCTTGATAATACTCTTCAGACAATGTCACCTTAAAGGTGTCTGTGGCTTGCAAAGCCAGTTCACCCGTAAAATGCGCATAATCATAAGACGAATTATCCACCCAACCATAAGAACCTTTATTCGCACCCTTGTAGCTTAAATCTGCGCGGTAAGCCAGCGCATCTGTGGCTTTGCCGCCAATACCTAAGCCGATGGTTTTAGTGTTCCATCTATCATAAGCCAACAACACTTCTTTTTCTTCACGCCCGTCAGCCGCTTTGGTCACAAAGTTCACTGCACCGCCAACTGTGCCTATACCATGCTGCATAGATGACAAGCCCTTAATCACCTCAATACGGTCATAATTAAATGTGCCACGCGGCGTAATGGCTAGCCCAGGATAGCGTAAACCATTATAAAGCGGTTGCAAAGTAGATGAAAAACCGCGCATTGAAACGCAAGTGACCCCAAAACATTGTGAAGCCACTACACCAGCCGAATTGGTTAAGGCTTGCTGCGTGGTAGTATTGCCACGCTCGCGCATCAGTTCGCGCGTAATCACATCAATACTAGCTGGCGTTTCCCGTACTGTTAATCCTAGGCGGCTACTCGCATTGACGGGAAGATCCAATGGAATGGAAGTATCAACCGCTGTACTACGAATCTGCATCGTCTCTAATTGGGTTGCGTTAGCCTCTGTCTGTTCTGGCGCCGCTACTTCAGCCAAAGAAAAACCGCTACCACACAACAACAATGTACTTAATGTTAGTTTTTTAATCATTGTTTTCTCCCTGAATTTACTTTTTAATCGCAGTATTGTATTGGAGATATGAAACCAGCGGAATGTGGCATATTGTCGCACCCTATTGAAAATAAGGTTTTTTATAAAAAATCCCCAGCATTTTCACGCTAGGGATAAGTGCTACATTCTAGTAGCTTCAGGGGAACGTTGACTAACGTTGTTTATTTAACACGTCATAGCGAGTAGTTTCCACAATGGCTGCCACTTCGACAATTAAGTTTTCTGTTACGTTTAAATCGCGCATGGCGCGGCCTAGGTTTTGTACTGTGGCATCAAAGTGGCTGTCGTTCAAACCCATTTTTTCTACTAAATGCGTATGGCCTTCACGCATGGCTCTGCCATCATATAAATTTGGGCCGCCAAGTGCCACTGCCACAAAGCGCTTTTGATGATTGCGCTGACGCGCCATGTCGGTGTTGACGAAAAAATGTTTAACGCGATCATCTTTAAGCATAATGTTATAAAAATGGTCCACCACTGCGTCTATTGCCTCTTGCCCGCCAAGTTGTTCAAACAGTGTTGTCATATCGTTGATTCCTTAAGTGATAATGATAAAAAAACCCTCCCATAGGAAGAGGCTTAAGTAGTTGTTATTTCAAGCTATTAATCCATTCCGCAATCACCTTAATATCTTCAGCAGGCACTTGTGGCATAGGTGGCATAGGCATGTAACCTGGCCAGTTGTCTGGTTTTGGTTGATATACCAACTCTACAATTTGCTCTGGCGAATAGCCTTTGGCCGCAATATCCCGGTACGATGGGCCAACAATTTTCACGCGCTCGCTATGACAGGCAAGACAACCATGTTTTTCGGCCATTGTTTTGCCGGGATAAGTGTCTCCTTGTGTGTAGGTTTTAGGTTTAGTTTTAGCTTCTTCAAATGCCGCCATTGATTCTTTTTGAAACAACTCGGTTTTGGCATGTGAGGCTTCCAACACCGGCTTAACCAAGCCCATACGCATGCCATGACGTAAGCTTGCCATGCTGATAATCGCAATGACCATCACGGCAACCACAGTCCATACGCGGCGGTCTGGAATATCGTCATTGAAAAAGTCTTTCAGTAATTGATATAAGGCGTACAACGCAAGTACAACCGTGAGAATAATGCCCCAGAAATAACCATTTGCAAAAAATGCTTCAATACCGTAATCAGGAAAGCTAAACAGTACCAATGGGCCAACAAAGAAATTAAGCGCGGTTGGAATAATGAACCATGTTTTACCCGTTCGCGTGAGGACAATACCTGCTTGTCTATCTACTTCATCTTTGCTACGGCGTTTGTACATTCCATAAACGAGCATAAATACACCGGTAACTGCAAAAGTGGCTAAATAAAAATGCACTAGGCGAAAAAAAGTATCAGGCCGCAATAATGCATCCCAGAAATTGGTAGTGTAAGTCCACGTAGTTGGTGTCATCGCAAGTTGCACATTGCTCATAAATGCTAGCGGCAAGGTGTAAAACAGCGCCACACCCACTACACCAATAAAGATATGTAAGGTTTTGCGGTGTTCTAACGTATGCCATGTGTATTTGTATAAGTACGAGAGCAAGAATGCCACCACGTTACCGTAGATGATGTGCAACCAGTGTGGTGAAATCAAAATTGATGAGGAGTAAAACAACGGCGTTAGCAATATACTCACCAGCAATAACGGTGCTACACCCCACAATGCGCCCATATTCTCTGAAATGGTGACGGGCGTGGTGAGCAGGTAGCCTACACGATCAAAAATCGGGTTTTTCTCTTTATGGCCCTTGCTGTTGAAATACACCGAGGCCAATGATGCCCCTAACAACACGTTAATAAACAGAATATGCACAACCCAAGCGACGATCAGCAAACCATGAAAAAATGGCTCCATGAATTCCAGCCCCATGGTGGGCAATGGCAACGGAATGTCACCAGGAATGATTCTAAAATCGGTCATTTTGACACCTCATCTAATTTTTGTTTGTACACGTTAGCGGGGGTTTGTTCTGCTAATGAAGCCAGATAAGCAGCCAAGGCTTTGCGCTCATCATCTGTGCCTGTAAAAGGTGGCATAAATGGCGTGGCAGGTGAATTAAGTGAGCCAATGCGATGATAAATAGCCTCTTCACTCATGCCTTTGGTGCGCGCTTTTACTGAGTTAATTCCATTCACCGTATGGCAATAACGGCACTGCATCTGGTACAGATATTTGCCTGCAACTAACCTGTTTTCATCTGTCACTTCACGGAACTCAGGCGGCACAAATGCAGCATGTTTTAGGTAACCTGTTTTATTGAGGTAAGGCACATCAGCGACACGCACACCATTGGCATACATATAGTCATAGATAATGTACGGTTTACGTACAAACTCGCGCACACGCTCAAACCCACCAATTAAACCCATTGAACCAATGAGCATGATGATGCCTAAAAATAACGGCGCCTGTTTTGGCTTGGTATAAAATGTAATGGCGCCAAGCAAGACTAAGGCCGATAAAATTACTGTGACATAAGTTGCGTATTCGGGGTTGCCCGCAAAACGACGCGTCACCATGCCCATCCAGAACAGCTCTTTTGCCGCTTGAGGAAATTGAGCGTAATACCAAGCGCCAAATGCAATGATAAATGGAATACATCCCAACAAGACTGCCCCATACAAGCGCATGGCCTTTTTGCGTAATTCCAAGTCATCTCGCGTAAAGAAATAACTTAACACCATCGCCATTGAGCCTGCCCAAGCAATTGACCAAAACGTGCGGAAGCCAAGTGAAGGGAACCAAGATGGATTAAGCAAAGAGGCTAGGTAATCAGGCTTAGCAGGAAAGTAAGAGACCAACCAATTGCCAGGCGTCATCATAAAACCCAAAATTGCGGTGATAATCGCCATGGTGAACCATGAAGCCACCGCGTAAGAAACAAGTAACTTATAGACCTTCTTTTTGCCTGGCGTGCCCAGTGAGTGTTTTTTCCATATCAGGAACAGCCACAACAAGAGTATCATCTCAACATTAAAAACAATCCACTCAATTAACCATTTCCAGAAAAAAACGCGAAGCAGTGCACCGATTGCGGCTGGGTTAATAATATTGATGTGTATCCAAATACCAATACCAGTCAACGCACCAACGGCAGTCGCTAGAATAAAAAACGTAAATAAAATTTTGTAAGAAAGTGCATCTAACTTAGCGTCATTATTTTTGATGGCCAACCATTGGCTCAGCACTAAGATAATACTGCCGCCTACCGCAGCACCATGCGAAATAAATACATGCAAAATCGCATCAAACGCAAACAATAATCGATGTCCAATAAACGGCATTTCAAATATAGGATAGTCAAACATGGTATTCCCCCTGACTGCGCTTCATTTTCATTCCTCCAATTTTAGGTACAACACATAGATTTGAACGTAAATCTTGCGGAATAATAGGGTGAATAAATGCATTGCGAAAGTGACATAAAGTCGCGCGGTACGTTGTCGCGCGGTACGTTGTCGCGCGGTATGTTGTCGCGCGACGATATGTCGCATTCTAAGTTTAGCAATCCTCTATATAATATCGGCTATGGCAACACACGCTCAAACACGGTCAATTTACCCTATCAGTCATTTGGCGCTTGAAAACCCATCACGCCGAAACCTGAAACGCCTGTTTTTATTGCGTAGCGTGATGATCGCTTTCATGCTTTCCGCCACCATGGCGCTGTTTTACTTGCATATCCCATTACCTAAATTGCCCATTGCTCTTGCAGTAGGTGGCATGTTGCTTATCAACTTAATGACCATGCTACGTTTACAAAAACATAGCAATGTAAATGACATAGAGCTGTTATTGCAGCTCTTGGGCGATTTAGCAGCGCTAACCATGCTGTTTTACTATACTGGCGGATACAGCAACCCGTTGGTTTGGATGTACCTATTGCCCCTCACCGTGGCGGCAGTTGCATTAAAACGTGAGCATGCATGGCTACTAACAGCCATTGCGGTAGCCTGTTATTCAACTTTAGTGTTTTATTATGTGCCGCTATCACATTTACACATGCACGACTTGGCTGGGCAGACTCTAGACATTCACTTAGTGGGCATGTGGCTAGGCTTTGTGGTAAGCGCTGGCATCATTGCCTTTTTTATCACCCGCATTGGACAAAGTTTGCGCGACTATGACCGCGTGTTAGCATCAATCCGTGAAAAATCACTTGAAAGTGAGCGCATGCTGGCGCTCGGCACACTTGCTACCAGCGCGGCACACGAGCTAGGTACACCACTTGCCACTATGGCAGTGATCAGCAAAGAGCTTGCGCATGATTTGGCTAGTCAACCTGAACAATTACAGCAATTAGATATTATGGTTCGGCAGATTTTACGTTGCAAAGAGATCTTATCCTCTATCACACGTGATGCGGGTAAAGGCCGCGCTGATGCTGGTCATGGCATGGCGTTACGTGAGTATCTACAAGAAGCTATTCAGCGTTGGCGCGATACGCGACCAGCTACTGAACTGGTGATTACACTTAGCGAAAATATTGATAATCCGTTAATCTTTACAGATAAAACCCTCACGCAGGCACTACAAAATCTACTAGACAATGCAGCGGACGCCTCTCCAGAGCGTATATTGCTTGATGCCGAGTGGGATGAAACTGTGCTAAAAATCAATATCCGTGATTTTGGTGCAGGGATAACAGAGGACGTTGCAAAGCATTTAGGCAAACCATTTTTCACTTCAAAAAGTGAAAAAGGCATGGGGCTGGGCGTGTACCTAACGCACACCACGCTAGCCCGCTATGAAGGCGAGCTTAACCTCAGCAACCATGTGGACGGTGGCGTACTGACCACCGTAACATTACCATTAAAAAAATTAAAGGTGAGTCAATGAGTATGATTATAGCCGATGAAAAACCAACATTATTACTGGTAGATGACGATGCGGAATTTTTAAGCGTGCTTGCACCTGCAATGCACAAGCGCGGCTTTTTAGTTTCCACCGCAAATAGTGCAGAAGCCGCATTTGAGCTTGCTAAAAATGATGCCCCGGAATTTGCCGTGGTTGATCTTAAAATGTCAGGCAACTCTGGCTTGGTGCTCGTTCGGCAACTTGCAAGCCTAGATGCAGGGACTAAAATTGTTGTACTCACTGGGTATGCGAGCATTACCACTGCGGTTGAAGCCATCAAATTGGGTGCAACACACTATCTTGCCAAGCCTGTAGATGCAGACGAGATTGTTTCCGCTTTTGAAAAGAAAAATGGCGATGCAGAGATAGAACTATCTTCAAATCCACTTTCTATTGACCGTTTAGAATGGGAGCATTTGCAACGCGTTTTAGCCGAAAATGGTGGTAACATCTCCGCCACTGCTAGAAGCTTAAATATGCACCGGCGCAGTTTGCAAAGAAAATTAAACAAACCTCCAAGTAAAAATAAAAACATTATTGATTAGAAAGACTTCTCATGGCCGCAGGCAGTTTACTAGCGCTTTTAGACGATATAGCAACCATACTGGACGATGTTTCAGTGATGACCCAAATGGCCGCAAAAAAAACAGCGGGGGTATTGGGTGACGATTTAGCTTTAAATGCGCAGCAAGTGAATGGTGTAGCAGCCGCGCGTGAGTTGCCAGTGGTATGGGCTGTGGCGAAAGGTTCGTTTATTAACAAGCTAATATTAGTGCCTGCCGCACTTGCCATTAGCTACTTTACACCTTGGGCAATCATCCCTTTATTGATGATAGGTGGTGCATATTTATGCTTTGAAGGTTTTGAGAAAATTGCGCACAAATTTCTACACCAGACGAAAGAATACAACGATCATAATACTGCTTTAGAGCAGGCTATAGCTGACCCAAAAGTGGACTTAGTGACTCTAGAAAAAGATAAGATCAAAGGCGCAATTCGCACGGACTTTATCTTATCGGGTGAAATTATAGTGATTGCGCTAGGTACGGTGGCTACTGCTGATTTTGGCAAACAAGTAGCCGTGGTCTCGGCGATTGCCATCATTATGACGATAGGCGTATATGGTCTAGTGGCTGCTATTGTTAAGCTGGATGACCTTGGCCTGCACTTAATGCTCCAAAAAGGTAAAAGTCTTTACAAACAATTATTACGTAAAATCGGCGAGAAATTATTAGCTGCAGCACCTTACTTAATGAGAAGCCTAACGATACTTGGTACTATCGCTATGTTTGTTGTAGGTGGCAGCATTATTGGGCATGGCATTCCGGCGGTCCATCACTTTAATCAGCTAAATGCCGATTATTTACGTGATTTACCAGCTATCGGCAGTATATCAGCGACTATTCTGCCGATTCTGACAGATGCGATATTAGGCTTAATAGTAGGAGCAGTTTGTGTAACCTTATTTGAAATGGCCAATAAGGTGCTGCCTAAAAAACAGTAATCTTAAGTTTTTTGAGTTTGGTCTAAATCACGCAATTGAAGCTCTAATTTTCGGATGCGCTCCAGAAAAACCAGCGTCAAGGCAAATGCATTTGGCTCAAGTTCAAAATCCTGCTTAAGCCTTGAAAGCGTGCGCACTGAAACGACACAGTGGCTATTAAAACGCCAGTCGTCATCGGCTAGCTTGTTCGGGATAAGCGCGCCACTTTCCACCAAATGACGTAATTCTTGTTGCGTTAGTCCAGACAACTCAATAAGTTCATCAAGAGACACGTCATGTTGCTCATCAAGCCAGATTAATTCAGGGAAATCAATATTCATGTCAGCTCTCCTACTCGAAATGCGCGCGTGGATTAAAGGTTGAAGCTTTTGCCAACTCTTTAAATAATTCACGCTCCCTGTCACTTAATTTTGCTGGCACTACAATTTGTATAACTGCGTAAAGATCGCCATGCTCTTGATTATGTTTTGGTAGCCCACGCTTACCGATGCGAAGTTTTTGACCGCTTGCGATGCCTTCTGGCACTTTGAGATTCACTGCACCCTCTAGCGTTGGCACTTTAATCGTCGCGCCTAAGGCTGCCTCCGTCACAGTCAGCGGCAAATCGAGATAAAGATCATGATCGACCACTTTAAATAACCGATGTGGAATAAAGCTGATATTCAAGTAAAGATTGCCATCAGAGCCACCATTGGCACCCTTACCACCTTTACCTCTCAGTAACATTTTCTGGCCGTTAGTCACACCCTTTGGGATACGTGCTTTAAAGGTATGCGGTACGCGTTTTAATTGGCCTTGCTGATCATATTCAGCCACTGTAAAACTTAAATCCAATGTCGTGCCATGAAGCGCATCTTCAAGAGAAATTTGCGTAGCCAATTCATAATCTTGCCCTGGTATTGGCATGCTACGACCTTGATGCTGCGACCCTTGTCTGCCTTTAGAAAAGCTTGCGAACAAATCAGATAAATCAACATCATCAAATGAATATTCCTGACCACCTCTGCTGCCAGACCAATTTGGTGGCGGCCTGAATTCCTGACCAGATGGATGGCGGCCTAATTCATCGTAAGCGGCACGTTTTTCTGCATCTTTCAAAGTGGCGTAAGCTTCTCCTATCTCTTTAAACTTTTCCTCACCCGCAGGGTCTTTTGAAACATCAGGATGATATTGATGGGCAAGCTTGCGGTAGGCCTTTTTAATCTCATCAGCGGTTGCCGTTCGTGCAACGCCTAAAATCTCATAGTAGTCTTTAAACTTCATGATTGGTTAAACGTCTCGGTGCTGCCGATGAAAACGTGTGCCATGACATTTACCGCAAGGCGGAATATGGCCAGGTTTATGAAAATGTAAAGTAGCTTTGCATTGATCACAAACCAAGGTACCCAAACCAATAATCTCACCTGTGTGATATTCCGCATTCGCTGCCATATATTTAAACTTTAATAACTCAAGCGTAGTTTTATCGGTGGCTTCTGTAAATTTTTTCCATAATTCATTTTTAATCAGCATTAAATCGAAGCCAAGCCAATCTTTGAGCTCTTTGCCAGTTTCATTCATGTGATGCGCTGCATCTAACAAATCACGCTTAATGGATTGTTCTAACTGAATCACATCATCAATAATGCTGGATTTACTTGCGGATTTCTGCTCCGCAGCCGCACCATCTAGTAACTCATGGATACTAGTGTCAGTTTGCTTTGATTTATTTAAGGCATTTTCTAATGATGATTCATATGCTTGATCTACGGCATCATTTGCCTCTTGCGGGGGTTGAGTCTTGTTCATGATGACGGCCTTTCTGCTTAATTTGAGTATGCATTAACTAAAGACTGACTGTAAAACACTCAACTAAAATCTAACCTTGCGCTATTCAGTTCAGTAAGTTAATCATACTACTAAACTTGATAGAGTGAAGCTTAAATAGCAACATACGCAAGGAAACTATAAGCCTCGTTGCGTATGTATAAACCTCATGAATAACCCAGTAAAACTTGGCTGATAGATAACTTAATCCAGCTTTTCTATGCCCATCGCTTTAAGTACATACTTCTCGTAGATTGGCTCTGAACTGCCTTTTTTCATTTTGTAGATAAAGTATTTCTCAAAAGCAATTTTGGCTAAATGCACCCATTTACCTTTTTTAATCCAGTTCACATTACGCGGAGGAATCTGCGGTAATGCAACAAAAGCCGCGCCTGTGCTACCCATGTCAGCCAGACAAATCGCATTCCAGGTGCCTTTTGCATCGGCTGTTTGCCCTGCAATGTCTGCAGCGATGTTATGCACGAGTGCCGTCACCATTGATTCAATCATATAGCCGGTTTTAGGTGCGCCTGTAGGCACGGGCGTGACTTCAACGGGGGGAATAGCCACACATACGCCTGCGGCAAAAATGTTTTTATACTTTTTGCTACGTTGATGCTCATCAATCAACACAAAGCCTCTTGGGTTGCATAAACCTTCCACTGCGGCCACAGGGTCAACACCTTTAAAGGCTGGAAGCATCATAGAAAATTTGAACGGTAACTCATGCTCCTTCACAACATTGCCACTCTTGTCATGCTCAGCCACAAACATTTTGCCTGCTTCAACTTTGGTAACTTTGGCATTGGTAATCCACTTAACATCATTATTACGGTATTCAGATTCCAGCATACCCTTAGAATCGCCTACGCCACCCAAACCCAAGTGGCCAATATAAGGTTCGCTGGTAATATAAGTAATAGGCACTTTGTTACGAATTTTCTTTTTACGTAAATCTGTATTCATGATGAATGTGAACTCGTAGGCTGGGCCAAAGCAGCTTGCCCCTGGCATGGCACCAATAATGACTGGTCCTGGATCTTTAATAAATTCCTGATAGGCATCCCACGTTTTCTCTGCATGATCTACCGAGCAGATTGAGTGCGTATGACCGCCGTTTGGCCCAGAGCCTGGCACTTCGTCAAAGGACAACTTGGGCCCCGTCGCAATTACCAAATAGTCATAATTTAAATTGTCGCCATTAGCGAGTTGCAGTGTATTTTGTTCCGCATCTATTTTGGTAACGGCCTCTGCAATAAAATTAATGCCCTTTTTTTCCAGGTATGGACGAATCGGAAAAGTGATTTTTTCGCGCTTGCGCCAACCCACCGCAAGCCAGGGATTGGATGGCACAAATTGAAAATAATCCACCGTATTCACCACGGTAATCTGGTGTTTATTGCCTACCTTAGCTTTCAGCTCGTAAGCGGCGGGCATTCCACCAACCCCTGCGCCCATGATGACGATATGTGCCATATTCTTATCCTTAGTTAAAAATCACTGCTTTATTAATAGTGGGACCCATGATGTTATTTTGAAACTACATCCAACTTACGCTTGATTGAAATTGCACCGCGAATTTCCCCAACACTGTAACCAGTCGCCTTGTCATCTGGATATTCCTTTGCCAGCAGCGCTTTCATGCCGGCTGAAATATCAGCAGGTTTGCCGTGGCATTGCAGGCATTGTGGCTGAGTTGGAATTGCTTTCATATAACGAAACCAACGTCCATCCGCATCCTTGCTCACGGTGGAAGCCTCCATATTATCTGCGGGCTTACCTTCGCGCTGCGCTTGGTCAAAACTCTCTAACACCTGTTTTTCCCAGGCATCTGGGGTACCCAGCACTTTGTTGCGAGCTTTCAGAGATACACGTTTAAGTTCGCGCCCATCTTTGGAATAATCTGCTGCCATTGCAGGGGCGATGACCTTGCATACTGGAATGGCATTCTCAGCACCCACGCTTTCCAACTGCTCTTTTTGCACACCGCCCAGTTTTTTTCTAAACTCCAGTGCAGTGTTGCGGCTTTCATCCAAATATTTTGCTGATGCCGCTTCGTTACTGATTTTACTGGCGCAGGCTGGTGCTGTCAGCACTAATAACACCAAAGCGGTTTTTATAATAATGCTGTTCATTTTTTTCTCCTAAATTATTTACTTGGTTGTTTTTAAGCCGTCTTTATCCCAGGCAATAATGCCGCCTGTGAGGTTGTAAACCTTGGTAAAGCCTGCAGCTTGCAGCGTACTGGCAGCCTTTGCCGAGCGCTTGCCGCTGCGGCACTGCACGACCACATTGCTGTCTTTGTATTGTGTAAGTTCACTGAGCCTGCTTGCAACTTGCGCTAAAGGAATATGTATCGCACCAGCGATATGCCCCTCATTCCACTCATTGTCTTCGCGCACATCTACAATAATGGCTTTCTGCTCAGAGAACATTGCGGCAGCCTCTTTAGGTGAAATCGTAGGAAGATCTGATGGTGCACACCCTGCCAACAACAATCCGACTGAAGCTAGTCCGATTAGAATCCAATTCGAAAATTTTTGATTAATGCTTTGTTTTGTCATGAGTTTTTTCCTATTCCTGAATATAAATTACTTGAGTAAAAATTATTTAGCAGTAAGTAACTGATTGATTTCCTGCAATCGTGGCTCGCCTAACTCGCCTGCTGAAGCTGAAAGGTTTATTTGTGCCAGCAACATTTGATAACGGCTGCGATACAGTGCAAGGCGTGTGTTGTAAAGCTCCTGCTCCGAATTCAACACATCGAGCGTGGTGCGGTCACCCACATCGCGCCCTACACGGGTAGAATCAAGTTTGATTTCAGCGGAACGCTCTGCTTGCTCTAATGCCTTGACCTGCCCCTGCCCTGTGGTGACTGCCAGCCATGCAGTCCTTGCTTCCCGCGCCGCCTGCTGACGTACATAATCAGTCTGGTTACGGACCTTGTCTTCCAGCGCCAGCGCTTCTTGATATCGCGCCTCGCGCATACCGCCGCTATAAAGGGGAATAGTTAACTGCACACCAAGACTCATCTGACGATTGGTCACATCGGCGTCATTACCGCTTAAGCCCTGCAAACGATCGCCACCTGCAAGTGCAACCAGATTAACGACAGGAGCGTATTTCGCTTGAAATTTTCCGCTTTCGGTGTGTGCGATTTCCTGCTGAAGCTGCTGTGCATGCACTAATGGATGGCTACTTTGCGCACGTGCTAACCAACTCTGTAAATCTCCACTCGCGATACTTGGCAGCTTAGCTTTTTGTGGCAGCGGCACTAATGCAGCATCCTGATTGCCAGTAACATCAGCCAAAGCCGCGCGTGAAAGCTGTAGATTACTTTCTGCCTCAAGCACCTGCGAAGCCAGTAAATCATAGCGTGCCTGTGTTTCATGGGTATCAATCACAGCGACGTCGCCCTCTTTAAAGCGCGTTTGGGCACTCGCCAGCGCCTCGGCAACCGCTGCCTGCTGTGACTTAAGTGTTGACAGCGTATCTGCTGAAAGCAAGGTGTCGAAATAGGCCTGAGCTACACGCTGCATCAGTTGCTGCTCATCCAGAGTCAATTGCACTTCAGCGATTTGCGCCTGTTTGTTGAGTTGCTCTACGGAGCCATTGCGCGCGGCATCATAAAGAGGATACTCCGCGCGCAGATTTAAGTTCAGGTTCAGTCCGGCATCAGTTCTGGTGCGAAAATCTGTTGTGCCACTTGCACCAGCACCGCCGCCAGCAAATTGTGCATTTGAAAACTGTGCATTGCTGATTTTATTGTCGCTATTTACCCCCGCCATGCCCGCATTAAGCGTCACTTGCGGGCTTTTTAGCGCCTGTGCCTGCAAGGTTTTGGTACGACCCGCTTCAGCACCTGCGCGAGCAGCGGCAAATTGCGGATCGTAAGCACGGGCAGCCTGCCAAGCTTCCAGCAGGTCTAAAGCATGCGCCTGACTTGTAATCAGCGACAGTAGCAGTACTGAAGCTTTGGCAGTTTTTTTCATCAACATGATTAGATAATCCCTTAGCAGCCTGCGCGTATACCCAGTTTGCGCAAAATATTTTCCATCAAACACCAGTTAGTCAAACCGCTTTGAAACAGATTCACACCAATAAAAGCGGTAAAGTACAACCAATATTGACTCACGAATAACGGGCTTTCTGACACGCCCAATGCAAGCGATAACAAAATCAATAAGCCTGCAATAATACGAACCAATTTCCATGAAGTCATGTGTAACTCTCCTGAATGTTATTAATTAAATTTACCTAGCCAAACTTATGGCGATATGCAACAAAGTACAGCAACGGAATCACAATCAGCGTCAGTACCGTTGAAACAAAAATACCGAATATCAACGAGATAGCTAAACCATTAAATATGGGGTCATCCAAAATAAAGAATGCGCCTAGCATGGCAGACAACGCCGTCAGCACGATAGGCTGCGCACGGGTGATGGCGGAGTTGATAACAGCCTCTTTAAACGGCTTGCCTGAGGCGACTTCCAGATTGATAAAATCAACTAATAAAATCGAGTTGCGTACAATAATCCCCGCCAATGCAATCATGCCTATCATAGACGTGGCCGTGTATTGCGCACCCAGCAACGCATGTCCAGGCATCACGCCAATAATAGTGAGCGGAATTGGCGCCATGATAATCAAAGGCGTTAAATACGAGCCGAATTGTGCAACCACAAGCAGATAAATCAATATCAAACCAACAGCATAAGCTGCGCCCATGTCACGAAAAGTTTCATACGTCACCTGCCATTCGCCATCCCATTTAAGGGCATAACCGCGTTGGTTATCTTCTGGCTGGCTGATAAATGACTCGCCTAGTTTGCCGCCGCCTGGAACTTGTATTTCACTCACAGCTTGACGCATGCTAAACATGCCATACAACGGGCTATCCAGTTTACCTGCCATATCAGCCACTACATAATTCACAGGCAGTAAATCTTTATGAAAAATAGGCTGCTCGCGCAAGGTGTTTTCTATCGTTACCAGTTCACGTATTGGCACCAGCTTACCGCTTGCTGTTGATACTGAGAGTTTGAGTAAGTCTTCAATATCGCCCTGCGCATCAACTGGTAAACGTAAGCGGGTACCAGCGGGATACTTAGTAGCATCATGCATATAAGTCACGTCTTCCCCAGCTAAGCCAGTTCGTAAGGTGCTAACGATCGCCGCTTGTGAAACGCCTAATAAAGCCGCCTTTTTCTTATCTACGACAAGCTCTATTTTCATAGCATCAGCAATACCGCTGTTATCGGTATCCACAATGCCTTCAGTGCTATCAAACACCTGTTGAACTTGTCTCGCCAGCTTTAGCCTGTCAGCGTCGACTGGCCCGTAAATTTCAGCCACAATCGGCGAAATGACTGGTGGGCCAGGTGGGACCTCCACAACTTTAACCTTTACCACATGGTCTTTGGCACTCATTTCACGAGCAATCTTTTGCAATTCTGGCCTGACACGGCTGGCGATAGCATGACTTTGTTCACTGCGATGGTGCTTATCAACCAAATTAACCTGAATATCGCCAACCTCTCCACCCGCCCTAAGGTAGTACTGACGCACCAACCCATTAAAATTGATAGGCGCAGAAAGTCCTACATAAGCTTGGTAATTAGTCACTTCCGGCACTGTCGATAGATAAGCGGTCATGGCGTGCAGTACGCTGGCGGTAGTTTCTGGCGGAGTCCCTGCAGGCATGTCCACCACCACCTGAAATTCGGATTTGTTATCAAATGGCAGCATTTTTAGCACCACCAGTTTGCCTGCTGGCAAGGCTAGCGATAGAACAATCAGCCCAAGTACAGCTAGCCACAAATTACGCCGATTCTTTTTACCTTTTGTCTCACTCAGAAATGGATTAAAAATTAGTGTAAAGACAGGTGCAATCTTTTTAGTCAGCGCATCTTCATGGTGCGTATGGCGCAACCATTTACGAGATAACCAGGGCGTAATCACAAAAGCCACCGCCAGCGAAATGAGCATACCCATACTTGCGTTAATCGGAATCGGGCTCATATAAGGGCCCATTAATCCAGTCACAAAGGCCATGGGTAATAGCGCGGCAATCACCGCCAGCGTAGCCAAAATCGTCGGCCCGCCCACCTCATCTACCGCAATCGGGATAATTTCTGTCAGGCTCGCGGTAGGTTTAAGCTTCATATGCCGATGAATGTTCTCGACCACCACAATGGCATCATCGACCAAAATACCAATCGAGAAAATCAACGCAAATAGTGAAACACGGTTAAGCGTAAAACCCCATGCCCATGAAGCAAATAACGTGGCTGTTAATGTGAGGATAACTGCGACGCCGACTATCGCCGCCTCGCGGCGACCCAGCGCTAAAAATACCAGCGCGATAACAGCAGAAGTCGCAAAAATAAGCTTCTGTATGAGTTTTTGTGCTTTATCATTGGCGGTTTCACCGTAGTTTCTGGTGATTTTAACTTCAACGCCCGCAGGAATCAGCACATTTTTCAGGCTATCAATCTGCTTGATGACGGCATCGGCTACTGCTACAGCATTTTGACCGGGTTTTTTTGTGACACTCAGCGTAACTGCAGGATATTCAACTACGTTTTTACCTGCTTCGCCATACCAGACATAACGTTCGGCAGGCGGCGGGCCATCATGAATGTCAGCAACCTCGCCAAGATATACCGGGCGGCCATTATGTAACCCAACGACCAACTCGGCAATATCTTGCGCATCAGTAAAATACTTTCCCACCTCAACTGCAATGGACTGATTAGCATTCGTCACTTCGCCAAGCGGCGCGCCAAGATTGGCCGATTGCAACGCACGGCGCATATCTGCAATCGTCACATTAGCTGCCGCCATGCGCACTGGATCAACATCAATATTTACCGCGCGACCTGGCCCGCCAAGCGTCACCACCTCGCGCGTACCTTTTACATGTTTAATTTCAGCTTCCAGCGCATGTGCCACACGCTCAAGTTCATACGCACCATCCTGATTATTTTTGGCATATAAGGTGGCGGTTAAAATAGGTACATCATCAATGCCCTTAGGTTTAACAATGGGCTCACCCACACCTAGGTTTTTTGGTAACCAATCCTGATTTGATTGTATGGTGTTGTAAAGGCGCACCAATGCTTCGGTACGCGGCACGCCGACTTGAAACTGCACAGTAATCACCGACATGCCGGGGCGGGAAACTGAAGTGACATGCTCTACGTCAGCTATTTGTGAAAGTACTTGCTCAGCAGGAACCGATACCATTTGCTCCACATTTTTTGCTGAAGCTCCAGGAAATGGAATCAGCACATTCGCCATTGTCACATTGATCTGCGGCTCTTCTTCTCGAGGTGTCACCAGCACGGCAAACACGCCAAGCAGCAATGCTACCAAAGCAATCAATGGCGTAATTTGCGCCGATAGAAAATACTTAGCGATACGCCCAGATACACCTAATTTCTGCTTTCCCAATTCGTGCTTACCTAATTCTTCATGATTGTTAGTAGTCACAGATACCCTTACTTAACATTCGCGGCTGCAATTGGGTCGAGTGCGACCAACTCACCAAGCTGTAACCCGGCAAAGACTTCAATATTTTCGCCTTGCTTACGACCCAACCGCACTTGTCTTAGTTGTGGACGGCCTTGCTTATCAACCACATATACTGCCATCAATTCACTACGCTTAATCACAGACTTTACTGGCACAAAAATTTGACCTTTGCCTTTTACATCATTCACAGGCAGCATGGCGCGAGCAAACATGCCTGGCCTGACGCTAGCTAAATTCTGAGGCAGCGTTAGCCGTACCATAGACATATTGCTCACTGAATCAGCTGTAGGCAATACCGTTAAATTTGTGCTGATTACACTACGCTCCCCCTCATTAGCTGCAGGCACTTGTATATTTATACTTGGTCCAGCCTTTAAATTAGCTAGCTGGCTTTGCGGCACATTCACTCTAACGCGAAATCCACTTGGGTCGTATAACGCAAGTATGGGCTGACCTGGCATTGCCATGCCGCCCACCTCTGTCATCACCTCGGCGATCACCCCAGAATAAGGTGCATTAATGGTATGCAAACCTGTTTGCACGCTTGACATGCCGGTTTGCGCAAGTTGCGCTTTGGTTTGTGCTTCGGCTGTTTTGTAATCTGATTCAGCACGTTCAAGCGCTGCCTGGCTGATATATTGCTTTTCGTACAGACGATGCTTGCGCTCATATTCTTTGCGAGCTGCATTTAATTGCGCCTGCGCTGCCGCTACTTGCGCCTGATTTGACATCGCTTGCTGTGCCGCCATACGGGTATCGATACGCACAAGCAGCTGACCAGTTTTGACGTAATCGCCAGCCTTTACAGGCAGCGCGGTAATGCTGCCAGACACCTGTGGCGCAATCACACTGCTTTTAACAGCTTCCACAACACCTTCAGCTGTAAAAGTGAGCGCACTATTAGACTGTTTAACAGTGACTGTTGCTAAGCTGGCAGCTCCTGCAACAGAAGGCAAGGCGATGTTTACAAAGCCCATAACAAAAACCAAGAACCACTGATATTGTTTAATCAAACTTATTTTTCCTTAAGATAACGCTTGAACAAGTTAAGCCCAGCAAATATTTAATCACTATATTACCATATAGTTATATAGTCAATATATTAATATGGTGTATAATTTATTTTTATCTAATATATGGCAGATATTAAAGACATGAGCAAACTTGATGACAAAGCGCTTCAGCACGTAGCCAAGTACTTTAAGGCATTGGCTGAGCCTATGCGGCTCAAAGTGCTGAATGCACTGCAAGATGGCGAAAAAAATGTGGGACAACTGACAGAATTGTCTGGCGGCACTCAGGCCAATATTTCCAAGCATCTTTCATTGCTTGATCAGTACGGCTTGGTTAAGCGTGAGTCTCGTGGGAACTGCGTGTTTTACAGCATTGCAGACCCAAGTGTTTACGAGCTGTGTGAGTTAGTCTGCGGGCAAATAGGTGTGCGCATGTCGCAAGAAACAGATATTAGTAAACTATTTACTGCCGCGCAACAAAGCGCACAGTAATGTGATGCCAGCAACGCAAAACAAGTATCGTAAAGCTAGAAAAAAATTAAATATAAAAGCTTTTAATCATTGCTGAATCGCTCTTCACGCCATGGGTCAGCGTAGTTATGATAACCACGTACTTCCCAGAAGCCTGGTTTATCTTCCGCATGAAGTTCAATCGCCTTTAACCACTTCGCACTCTTCCATGCATAACGTTTAGGCACCACCATGCGGACAGGGCCGCCATGCTCACGCGTGAGTGGCGCCCCCAAGACTGAATGTGCAATTATCACGTCATCATCCAACAAAGCCTCAAGTGCAATATTGGTGGTGTAACCATCGTAGCCATGCAAGGTTACAAATTTAGCCGTACTTAAAGGTGCGACTAACTCCAGAACATGTTGAGCACGAACACCCTGCCATTCCATATCAAGCTGACTCCAACGCGTAACACAGTGAAAATCTGAAACATCGGTGATTTGCGGTAACGCTAAAAAGGCTGCCCAGTCAAGAAGAAGTTCATTTTCAACCAAACCATAGACATGAAGCGACCATTCTTCTTTAGTCACAGTTGGTTTGATGCCGATATCTAACACAGGAAAGTTTTTAACCTGATTTTGTCCGGCAGGCACACGGCTATTGGTATTTGTTTTACCAGGCTGATTACCCTTCTTTGCAAGGACGACTTTACCTGCTATAAATTTCTTCCAGTCTGGCATATAGTGCCCTAAAGCTAAGTGACAATTAGTTCGGTTTTTTAAAACTATCCAGCAATAGCAGCCCCACACCTACACAAATCGCACTATCTGCCACGTTAAACGCTGGCCAATACCAACCTTGATAGTAAAAACTCAGGAAGTCCACCACATAACCTAATGTAAGGCGGTCATACAAATTACCAATTGCACCGCCCAACACTAAGGCCAAGCCCAGGCAAAAAAGTTTCTCCGTATGATGTTTTCTAATAAGGTAAGTAATCACAACAATGGCAACAGTTGAAATGCCACTAAAAAACCACTTTTGCCAACCACCAGCATTGGCCAGAAAACTAAAGGCCGCACCTTCGTTGTGATAACGCACTAAATCAAAAAAACTCGTGATGGTTAAAACGTCTCCATAAGCAAACGCGCCCTCTATCAAATGCTTGGTGTAGAGATCTAACGCGACCACAATTGCGCTAATAGTAAGCCATTTACGCATGGGTACGTCCCTCACCAGAACCAAATAAATTGCTTACACAGCGGCCGCATATTTGCGGATGTGCCGGGTCTGATCCAACATCGGCACGATAATGCCAGCAGCGGTCACATTTAGCATGTGTGCTTGGCGTTACTTTGACGCGATATTGAAGCGTTTCCGTGTCAATACTGCTCTCTTTATGCAAGGTTACACGTGAAGTAATCATCGCAAAACGCAAATCATCACCCAAACTTGCCAGCATGTCATAAGTAGCCAGTGAAGCATAAATATCCAGCTCAGCTTGTAATGAAGAACCCACTTGCCCAGCGCCGCGATGCACTTCAATTTCTTTTGCCGCTTGGCTACGCACTTCAATAACCTTTTCCCAAGCCTGCAAGCGCTCTTCGCCTAAACCATGCGCTGGCAACATGTACCAAACATCCTCAAACACAGTTTTATCTGCATCCAGCGCTAGTGTTTGCCAGATTTCATTAGCAGTAAAGCTCAAAATCGGAGCAATCAAGCGCATCATGCAATGTGTAATATGGTGCAACGCACTTTGCGCGGCGCGGCGCGCATGCGAGGTTTCACCTGCAGTATAAAGTCTATCTTTGAGAATATCTAAATAGAAACCACCTAAATCTTCTGAACAGAAACTAACAAATTTTTGTACTGCCAGATGAAATTCATAACGGTCGTAATCTGCTAATACCTCTGTTTGCAACCTTTCAGTTAAATGCAATGCATAACGGTCAATTTCCAACCACTCGCTCACTGGCAATATGTCTTTACTTGCATCAAAATCTGCGATATTCGCCAATAAGAACTTCATCGTGTTGCGAATACGTCGGTAACTTTCTGCCACACGTTTCAAGATTTCATCTGAAATCGTCAGTTCACCGGAATAATCCGTGGAGGCTGTCCATAAACGCAGAATATCCGCACCATAAGTATCCATCACCTTTTGCGGTGCGACGACGTTGCCTTTGGATTTGCTCATTTTATGGCCAGAACCATCAACCACAAAACCATGTGTAAGCAAGGCTTCATAAGGTGCGCGGCCATCAATCGCACAGCCTGTAAGCAAGCTTGATTGAAACCAGCCACGATGCTGGTCTGAACCTTCAAGATACAAATCTGCAGGAAACTGCAATTCAGGACGACGCTTTAACACTGCGGCATGCGTTGCGCCTGAATCAAACCAAACATCAAGCGTATAGGTTACTTTTTTATAATCTGCCGCATTTAAAGCTTCATGCGTTGCCAAAAAAGCTGCGCCATCTAAACTAAACCAAGCTTCAACACCGCGCGCCTCTATAAGCAATGCTGCTGCTTCAAGCAATTCCGCAGTTTGTGGATGAGGGTCACCCGTTTCTTTATGCACAAAAAACGGCATCGGAACACCCCAGTTACGTTGGCGCGACACGCACCAGTCTGGACGGTTTTTAATCATGGCCTCTAACCGTGCACGACCCCAAGATGGGAAGAATTCAGTCGCATCTACCGCTTTATTAGCGTATTCACGCAGACTGATACCAACCGCATCTTGCTCGTACATACCAATAAACCATTGGTGTGTGGCCAGTTGCATCAATGGCGTTTTATGGCGCCAGCAATGTGGAAAGCTGTGATTCAAGCGCGCACTAGCAAGCAAAACACCGCTCTCCGTCATAGCCGCTAAAATCACCTTATTAGCTTCCTGCCTTGTCAAACCACGAATCGCTTCAAACTCAACCAAATCACTATTAAAGAACTTGCCATCGCCTCCCATTAAAATGCGTGGTTTTTCATTGGGGAAATTCGCCTTCATCACCAACCAGTCATCATTACCATGCGCGGCAGCGGTATGTACCAAACCTGTACCAGCATCTATTGTGACGTGGTCACCGCAAATGATAGGGACTTGACGTTTGTCAAAGGGATGTTGCAAAGCCAGCGTTTCCAAGTCTGAACCTTGGCAACTACCGAGCACTTTCGCACCAACTTCACCATATCGCGCCAAGGTAGCCTCAGCCAAATCATGCGCTAAAATTAACACGCCACGACTTGTTTTAATTAAATCATAGGTAAGATTAGCATTGACTGAAACCGCTTGGTTAGCAGGCAAAGTCCAAGGTGTAGTTGTCCAAATCACAGCATAAATATCGCCATCAAAATTTGTGCTATGGTCAGTATTCTCAATTTTTACAGAAAACTTTGAGCTGGCAAGCGACTTATTGACCACTTTAAACCCCACATCAATCGCTGGCGAGTTCACATCTTCATATTCAACTTCAGCTTCAGCTAATGCAGAGCCACAATCTACGCACCAATGCACGGGCTTGCTTCCTTGGTACAGATAGCCATTTTTATAAATATCACCCAAAGCACGCATGATATCGGCTTCGGTTTTAAAGTCCATTGTCAGGTAGGGATTATCCCAATCACCCAACACACCTAAACGGATAAAGTCTTTCTTTTGACGTTCCACTTGCTCTGCCGCGTATTCACGGCAAAGTTCACGAAATTTTGCCGGGTCACTATTTTTTCCGTGATTTTTTTCTACCACCAACTCAATTGGCAAACCGTGGCAATCCCAGCCTGGTACATAAGGCGCATCAAAACCACTCATGGTTTTAGATTTGATAATGATGTCTTTGAGAATTTTATTCACCGCGTGGCCGATATGAATATCACCATTCGCATAGGGTGGGCCATCGTGCAAAATGAATTTTTTAGCGCCTTTACGTGATTTGCGAATACGCTCGTAAAGTTTTTTGTCCTGCCATTGTTTCAGCCACGCCGGCTCGCGCTTGGCTAAGTCGCCACGCATAGGGAAAGTGGTTTCAGGCAGGTTTAATTTATATTTGTTCTGCTCTTTATTTAGGTCTTCAGTCATTTAAATCTCAAATAAATCTCTATTGTCATTTCGTCGAAATGACAGAATCAAAAAAATCTCTCGCAACTGCTACATCATTTTTAATTTGCGCTTTTAACGCATCTAAACCATCAAACTTCATTTCATCTCGAATTTTGTGCAAAAACTCTACGTGCACATGCTTATCATATAAATTACCATTAAAATCCAGCACGTGAACTTCTAGCATCAGTTTCGATACGCCTGCGATTGTTGGGCGTACGCCTAAATTAGCAACACTGTTCAAACCATCTAATTTTACCGCATACACCCCTGTTAAGGCCGGACGCTCATGCCGCATATGCACATTAGCCGTTGGAAAACCTAGTTGCCGTCCCCGTTTTGCACCATGCACCACTTTGCCACTGATACTGTAAGGGCGATTTAATAACAAGGCTGCTTCACGTAAATCACCTGCAGCTAAAGCTGTTCGTACACGGGTGCTGGAAACTCGGGTAGCAGTTGAATCATTACCCGTTAAATCCACTTGCGGCAAACTAATCAGGTTAAATTTAGCTTCTAAAAAATCTAAAATGGAACCTGCCCGCATGGCGCCAAATCTGAAATCTTCACCTACCAAAATAGCCTGTGCATTAAGCGATTCGCGCAAAATAGTTTGCATAAAATCTTGCGGAGTGATTTTAGCTAAGCGCCGATTAAAACGACACACATAAGTTACTTCAACACCCGCCTCAGCAAAATGCTCAAGCTTTTCGCGCATTGAGCTAAGCCGTGCTGGCGCGCTTTCTGGTGCAAAAAACTCACGCGGATGCGGCTCAAACGTCATCACCGCAGAAGTTAAATTAAGTGTTTTGGCAGTTTCAGTCAGTTTTTTTAATAAAGCCTGATGTCCCAGGTGCATACCGTCAAAATTACCTATCGCCAACGCACACGACTGCTGCAAGCTAGACGGTATGTGCCGATAAACTTGCATTTAACGATTCACCCGACGTATGTAATCTCGCGGCCTGAAACCTAGCAACATCAATGTTGCAAAATAACTTACGCCACCCAATGTTACCAATCCAAAAACGTATAATAAACGCTTGATCAAACTAAAATGTAACCAGGCATTGGTATCACCCATTGCGTAAAAAAGCGTAACGCCCATCACACTTAGACCTACAGCGAGTTTAAGTAGAAAGATAATCCAGCCAGGTTGCGGCTGGTAAATATCAGCTTTACGCAGATGATAATAAAGCAGTGATGCATTGATACAAGCTCCCAAGCCAATCGCCAGCGCCAAACCAACATGCTGCAAATGTAATACAAATATAAATAACACATTCATCACTTGCGTTATCACCAACGTGAAAATACCAATTTTAACTGGTGTTTTAATATTTTGTCGTGCATAAAACCCTGGCGCCAGTATTTTCACCAGAATTAAGCCTAACAAACCCACACTATAGGCAGTCAGCGCTTGTTGTGTCATAGCAACATCAACAACGGTAAACTTACCATAATGAAATAATGCCGCTACCAAAGGTGTTGCCAGCACTGCTAGCGCTACTGCGGCTGGTGCAGCCAATATAAAAGTAAGCCGCAATCCCCAATCTAATAATTGAGAATACTCACCTTGCTCTTTACTGGCATAGGCCTTGGATAAGCTTGGCAAAAGAATCGTACCGAGCGCCACACCTAACACGCCCGTTGGAAACTCCATCAATCTATCAGCATAGTATAGCCAGCTCACACTGCCCGTCACCAAAAATGAGGCGAAAACAGTATTAATAATAAGCGATATTTGTGCGACTGACACACCTAATACTGCGGGGCCCATCAGTTTCAATATACGCCATACACCATCATCATTCAGGTGAAAGTCCAGCTTGGGCAGCAACCCGATTTGCTTTAAGAATGGAATTTGAAAAATTAATTGAAGAAATCCGCCAATAAAAACAGCCCACGCCAACACTTTGATTGGCTCAGCGAAATGGTCTGCAAAAAACAGTACTGCGGCAATCATACTTACATTGAGCCACACCGGCGTAAAAGCAGGAATGCCGAATTTATTGTAGGTGTTCAGCACCCCGCCAGCCATTGAAACCAGAGAAATAAAGAAAATGTATGGGAAAGTAATCCGCAACAACTCAACTGTAAGCTGCATTTTTTCAGGGTTAACTTTAAATCCTGGTGCAATTAGCGTGACTATCCAAGGTGCCGCCAACATACCTAGCAAAGTGACAACCACCAATATCAAGCCCAACCATGTGGCAACACGATTAATCAAGTGATGGGTATCGTCAAAACTACGCTGGCTTTTATATTCAGCTAAAATAGGCACAAAAGCTTGGCTAAACGCACCCTCAGCTGAAATTCTGCGTAATAAATTAGGTATTTTAAAAGCGACAATAAATGCATCACTTAGCATACCAGCACCAAATATCCGCGCTATCAGGGTATCACGCACAAAACCCAGTATGCGCGAGACAAAGGTCATGCTACCAACTTTGGCCAATGCTTTAAGTAGATTCATGCTTGAATTTATGAAAAATTGCTTATTAACAACATATTGCGTGATTTTATCATGCCAGTTACCATCATGCGGCAATTACCTATGATATTTACATGATTTAAACTTGCAATATGTTTTGAAAATAGCTATGATTATGGGCTTCGTATTTTGAATAGCTTTTAGGCAACTTTTAGGAAATCAACACAGATGGCAAATACCGCACAAGCAAGAAAACGTGCTCGTCAAGCAGTTAAGCAACGTGCTCACAATGCAAGTTTGCGCTCTACTTTGCGTACAGCAATTAAAAAAATTATTAAAGCGGTTGAAGCTGGTGATAAAACCGCAGCTACTGCTGCTTACAGTGAAAATGTAAGCGTGATCGACCGCATTGCGGACAAGAACATCATTCACAAAAACAAAGCTTCTCGTCATAAAAGCCGCTTAAATGCTGCGATTAAGGCAATGTCTGGCGAACCAGCAGTTGTCGCAGTAAAAGCAGCTCCAAAAGCTAAAGCAGCACCTAAGGCTAAAGCAACTCCAAAAGCAAAAACTGCATAGCCTTAGCAAGACCCAATAAAAAAGCCGAACTGATGTTCGGCTTTTTTATTGTTCGCTTCATTGGCAATTGCTGATGTGAACTAACGTTAATATTGGCTAAACTTAATATAAACACTACTCTCCGATATTTAAATCAGTTCGTATCTGCATCGCTTGTTTAATGGCCTCATCGCGACTTACGTTGATTACTGTGAAATGACCCATTTTTCGACCTGAGCGCGCCTCCTGTTTACCGTACAAGTGCATTTTAAGTTGCGGGTTATTCAATGCATGTTGCCATTCAGGCTGCAATTGTATGGGTGCCGCCGTAACGTCCGCGGGCCAAATATCACCCAATAAATTCACCATCACCGCAGAACTATGCTGTCTTGCGCTTCCTAATGGCAAACCAGTCATTGCGCGCACTTGCTGCTCAAACTGATTCGTCACGCATGCGTCTATCGTATAATGACCAGAATTATGCGGTCTTGGCGCCATTTCATTCACCAATAACTCGCCATTGCATACAAAAAACTCTACCCCTAATACGCCAGTATAAGCCAACTTTTCTGCTACAAGAATCGCCAGCTTTTGCGCTTGATGACTGATTGCATCGCGACCACGCGCAGGGGCAATAGAAACATCTAAAATACCGTTTAGATGACTATTTTCTGATGTCGGGTATGTTGCCACGTTACCATGCACATCGCGTGCCAGCACTACTGAAACCTCATAATCAAGTTTCAGCATTTTTTCCAGCACACACTCCTCACGCTCAAATTGCATAAAGGCTAATTGCGCTTCATGCTGATTTTTAACTCTTACTTGACCTTTACCATCGTAGCCAAAGCGCGCTACTTTTAAAATCGCAGGGTAAATTTCACTATCATCTACCGGCAAGTCCTCAACTTCATTGATAACTTCAAATGGTGCAACTGGCAAGCCAGCATGTTTAAGAAAGTTTTTTTCACTGACCCGATGCTGCGCAATAGCCACACTATATGCACTTGGTCGAACAGGCTTAGTTTCTGCCAGAAAAGACAGTGAATCTGCAGGAACATTTTCAAATTCAGTGCTGATTGCCTCGCAAGTATTGGCTAGTTTTAATAGTGCAGCCTTGTCATCAAATGCAGCACATATATGTACATCCGCAATTTTACCTGCCGGGCTATTAGTATCAGGGTCCAACACCGTTACCTTGTAACCCATTTCATGTGCGGCAATCACAAAAAAACGCCCCAATTGACCGCCTCCGAGCATGCCCAGCATGGCAGGTGGCAAAATTACAGGAATTTGGTCATGTATATTATGGTTCATATATTAAATGCTATTAAATTTAGGTTAATCTCTATTTATTATCGGCTAACAACCAACATTAAGGCTTGTCGCTTAATGCCATCAACTTTACTTTATCTGCCTGTTTGGTGCGGAATTCAGCTAATTTGTGTGCCAGACCCTCATCATGATTAGCTAATATTGCAGCGGCAAATAAACCTGCATTCGCAGCACCCGCTTCACCTATGGCAAATGTAGCCACTGGAATACCTTTTGGCATCTGCACGATGGAAAGTAAGGAGTCCTGACCTTGCAAATGCTTAGACGGGACAGGTACGCCCAATACCGGCAATGTAGTCTTGGCCGCAACCATACCTGGCAAATGCGCTGCGCCGCCAGCGCCTGCAATAATCACTTGATAACCTTTGCTTGCGGCAGTTTCTGCGAAACTAAACATTAAGTCTGGAGTGCGATGCGCTGAAACCACTTCCGCAGTATATGCAACATCAAAGTCAGCCAGCATTTGTGCGGCAGCCTTCATGATAGGCCAGTCACTATCTGACCCCATAATAATTGCGACCAAAGGTTGTTTATTCATCGATATTCCTTCTGTTATTCTTTTACATCAAGCACACAAAAAATAGAAATATAAGCTTTGTTACAACAGCACTTTTACAGTAATACGAGATTATCTCTATGTATCAACTCGGCTTCTTCAATATAGCCTAATATACTTTCAATCTCTTTACTCGGTTTACGCATAATTCTGGAAGCTTCGTTGGCTGAATAATTAACTAAGCCACGTGCTATCTCTAAGCCATCTGAATCACAACAGGCAACTACTTCACCACGCTCAAAGTCGCCTTCAATTGCAGTAACCCCGATGGGCAATAAGCTTTTTCCATCTTGTTTAATCACTTTAACTGCACCTGCATCTAAAGTTAACTTGCCACGCAGCTGCAGGTGATCCGCAAGCCATTGCTTACGTGCGGCTGTTTTCATTTCAGTTGTTTGCAAATGTGTACCAATCACTTCACCAGCACTTAATCGTACTAATACATCTTTTTCACGGCCTGACGCGATGACTGTATTTGCGCCACTGCGAGCAGCACGTTTAGCAGCAAGTATCTTGGTTAACATGCCTCCGGTGCCTACATTACTACCCGCACCACCTGCCATTTGCTCCAAGGCAACATCGCCGGCGGTAGCATGCTGTATAAATTTCGCGTCTTTATCTTTGCGTGGATCGGCAGAATAAAGACCCTGCTGATCAGTTAAAATCACCAAAGTATCCGCCTCGATTAAATTCGCCACCAGCGAACCTAATGTATCATTATCGCCAAACCGGATTTCATCAGTCACAACAGTGTCGTTTTCATTGATGATTGGTATCACTTTCAAATCCAGCAAGGTACGTAAAGTACTACGTGCATTGAGGTAGCGCTTCCTATCGGCTAGATCATCATGCGTAAGCAACACTTGTGCAGTGTGTAATTGATGCTGACTAAAGCAACTTTCGTACATCTGCACCAGGCCCATTTGACCCACAGCTGCGGCTGCTTGCAACTCATTGACGGCAATTGGACGTTTTTTCCAACCCAACCGCTGCATGCCTTCAGCCACTGCACCGCTTGAAACTAATACAATCTGCTTACCTTGTTGCACTAAAACAGAAATTTGTGATGCCCATTCAGCAATGGCTGTTTGATCCAAACCATTACCATTATTAGTAACAAGGCTGGAGCCAACTTTAACCACGATTACTTTTGCATCAAGCAACAGAGATTTAAATGCTGGCGATTTAGATTCAAAAACGGTCATTTTAAACGTCTTTTTTTGTCACAGTTATACTTGCTGCACCTTCATTCAACAAACCTGTATCTGCTAAAGCATCCTGTTCCATTTGTTTATTTTCTTCGATATGCTGCATAATTGCATAAGTAAGCTCTTTACATCCAATACCGCTGATTGCTGAAATCGCGAATACGCGACCTTTCCAGCCGTAATCTTTAACGAATTGTTTTACAACTTTTTCCGGCTCCGGCAGCATGTCAATTTTATTCAGAACCAGCCAGCGCGGCTTCTCATAAAGCGATTCATCATATTTTCTCAGCTCTTCAACAATAGCTTTTGCCTCGTGAACTGGGTCAACAGTTTCATCATACGGCGCAATATCTACCAAATGTAGCAATAATGAAGTACGTTGCAGATGGCGCAAGAATTGATGGCCTAAACCAGCGCCCTCTGCAGCACCCTCAATGATGCCGGGTATATCAGCAATAACGAAACTACGTTCGGTATCCACACGTACCACACCTAAATTTGGATGCAATGTTGTAAATGGGTAATCGGCGACTTTAGGTTTTGCAGCAGAAACGGATCGAATAAATGTTGATTTACCAGCGTTTGGCATACCAAGCAAACCTACGTCAGCCAATACTTTCAGCTCCAAATAAAGCTCAAGCTCTTCGCCCAGGTCACCTTTGGTACATTGACGTGGTGCGCGGTTTAAGCTGGATTTAAAATGCACATTACCCAAACCGCCCTTACCACCAGACGCCATTTGTGCGCGTTGGCCATGATCATTTAAATCGACCAGCATTTGCCCACTGGCTTTATCTGAAATCACTGTGCCTACTGGTACACGCAACAGCATGTCATCACCTTTTGCGCCATAACACTCTGCACTACGGCCATTTTCGCCGCGTTGCGCTCTAAAAGTGCGGGTATAGCGATAATCTACCAAGGTATTGATGTTACGGTCTGCCTCTATAATGATAGAACCACCACGACCACCGTCACCGCCGCTTGGGCCGCCCATAGGTTCGTATTTTTCACGACGAAACGTAGCAACACCGTTACCACCGTCGCCTGCATATATTTTAATTGTTGCTTCGTCTATGAATTTCATATTTGCCAGAATGTTTCGTCAATTTGCGTAATTATCGCGCAGGATTTTGTTTTGTAGGTAATTTTTATGAAATACCAAAGACTAGCGAGAATGCGTGAACTGAAGAAACATTCTGGCTAGAGTTTACCAAATAAAAAAGCCCCATCAAACGATGAGGCTTTAATAAAGTTATTCTAACTTAAGCTGCAACAATAATGCTTACAGTATGGCGTTTTAATGCGCCTTTAATGGCAAAAGATACTTTACCTTCTGCTTTTGCATACAATGTATGATCTTTGCCCATGCCAACATTTTCGCCAGCATGCATTTTTGTACCACGCTGACGCACGATAATGCTACCTGCTGAAACAACTTGCTCGCCAAATGCTTTAACACCTAGTCGTTGTGCGTGTGAGTCGCGACCGTTACGTGAACTACCGCCTGCTTTTTTGTGTGCCATGATTTAATCCTTAAGTCTTATTGATTGCTTCAATTATTCTGCAGCTTTAGCAGCTTTGGCTTTTGCTGGCTTTGCAGCAGCTTGACCCGCAGCTAAGATTTCACCGATTTGAATTTCAGTAAAACTTTGGCGATGGCCTTGTGTTTTACGATAATGTTTACGACGGCGGAATTTGAAAATCATCACTTTGTCACCACGACCATGTGAAAGCACGGTTGCTTTAACAGTTGCGCCATTAATGATTGGTGAACCAATGGTCGTATTGTCGCCATCTGAAACCATTAAAATTTGATCTAGCGTAACTGTACCGCCAACTTCAACTTCTAATTTTTCAACTTTTAATCTTTCGCCTGAAATTACGCGATATTGCTTACCACCAGTTTTGATTACTGCATACATGATTGAGCCTTAAATTACGCTTTCTAAAGAACTCGGCATTATACGCAAATAATGTTGCAAAGCAAACCATAATCGCAAGCAATTTCAAAAAAATGCTGTGCATGGGTGAATAAGCGATTATCTTACTATTTATACGCGAACTGTTGACCTTGATACCAACCATAAAAACTGACTGTGCTAAAATATTCGCTACTTTTTAAGGCTTACTATCGTGACGCAAAGCAACACTCTACCAAGCACCACAGCATTAGACATCATACAATCTTGCATCGCGGCTGATATTCAAGCGGTGAATGCAGTAATTCAGAATTCACTTCACTCTGAAGTCGCCTTAGTGAATCAAGTCGCTCATTACATTATCAATAGTGGCGGAAAGCGTTTGCGCCCCATGCTGGTTTTACTTTCTGCAGGACTATTCGGCAAAATCAAGCCTGAGCACCACCAGCTAGCTGCGGTAGTAGAATTTATTCATACCGCCACTTTGTTGCATGATGATGTAGTAGATGAATCCGCAAAACGTCGTGGGAAAAATACCGCCAATGCACTTTTTGGCAATGCCGCAAGCGTCTTGGTAGGTGATTTTGTATATTCACGCGCATTTCAAATGATGGTGGCTGTGCAAAATATGCGCGTGATGGAAGTGTTAAGCAACGCAACGAATATCATTGCAGAAGGTGAAGTTTTGCAGCTATTGAATGTCCATAACGCGGACATTACCGATGAGGCCTACCTGCAAGTGATTCACTATAAAACTGCCAAACTATTTGAAGCTGCAACGCGCTTGGGGGCGATCGTCGGTGAGGCAACGCCAGCAGACGAAGAGGCACTAAGTAAATACGGTATGCATATAGGCACTGCATTTCAACTGATTGATGACGTGCTGGATTTAAGCGGCAATGTGCTTGAAATAGGAAAAAACCTTGGTGATGATTTAAGCGAAGGCAAGCCTACTCTACCGTTGCTTTATGCAATGCGCCATGGCACGGCAACAGAAGCCGAGACAATCAAGCGGGCCATTGAACATGGTGGCTTAGATGATTTATCCACGGTATTAAGCGTGGTTGAACAAACTGGCGCACTTCAACATGTGCGTAAAGTTGCAACTAAGGAATCGGACTCAGCCTGCGCGGCAATTGCACACTTTGCAGAATCTAGCTTCAAACGTGCGCTGATGGCTCTAGCTGATTTTGCAGTGACTCGGAGTTATTAAATCACTAAAAAACCACTCCAAGAGACCTTTGCAAAAGTGTTTAGTGTGGATAAAGTACAAGGCGCACGGAACACAGAAACCGAGATAGTACGCGGTGTACAGCGAGGTTGCGAGTACCGCGCAACGCAGTAATTTGCCGCAATAAATACTTTTGCAAAGGTCTCCAATAAAAAAACCCGCAAACGCGGGTTTTTTTATTTAATACTCTACTAAACTAATTAGTCATTACTACCCATTAACGACATAAGTAAGCTTAATAAATGTGTAAACATATTATGCAAGCTAATATAGATACTCAATGTAGCCATAATGTAATTAGTTTGGCCACCACGCACAATTTGGTTGATTTCATACAGAATAAAACCAGCCATCAACATCACTACAACCGCTGAAATAGTCAATGACAATGCTGGAATCTGAAAGAAGAAATTCGCCAGCATGGCTACAATCACCATCACAATGCCTATGGTTAAAAACTTACCCATAAAACTAAAATCACGTTTGGTGTTTGACCCAATCGCCGCTAGCGTTAAGAAAGAAATCGCCGTACCGCCTGCAGCCAAACCTATCAACTGCCCGCCATTACTTAAATTTAAAGCATGTTGTAAAATCGGACCTAATAGCAAACCCATAATAAAAGTAAAGCCAAACAGCAACCAAACACCTGTGGCATTGTTCGCATTTTTAGCGATCAGCCAAGTCATACCGTAGACGGTAGCAAGTATGCCTACAAACAGCATAATCGGGCTAGTAGCCATCATCCATGCAAAATTCATATTGATGCCGACCATTGCGCCAATCACGGTTGGAATCATGGTCATACCAAGCATCGCGTAGGTGTTACGCAACACTTTGTTTTGTGTGGCTTGTAATGAGCCTTCGCGGCCTAATACCTGAATATTATCTAACATTGTTATACCCTCATAAAATTTTGCCAAAAGGCAATGTGTGTAAGATAGCGTCTAAGCTGAAAAGTTTCAAGTAGAAAATTGTAAACAGTCCAAATGCGTGTAATTAAGTCGTTGATCGCCTGCATCCCATCCCATCATTAGGCAAATAACTCGCCTTCGGCCTTTCCAACCAACGCTACCTGATGCACCGCTTTTACAAACTCAGCACTCTCGTGCAAGGCATCTAAACTCGGCGGGTGTTTGTGCCCATGCATACGCGCGAGCCTTGCAATGCTTTGCGCTGAAATTGTCCATTTAAGATTTGCCAATAACTCATCCACCATTGCCGGTTGGTTACACAGCAATACCATGTCACAACCTGCATTCAGCGCAGCTAAAGCCCGTGCAGTCACATCACCGCCCGCAGTGGCGGCTTCCATACTTAAATCATCGCTAAAAATCACGCCATTAAAGCCCAAGCGTTCACGCAATATTTTCTGCAACCAGCGTGATGAAAATCCAGCAGGCATGTCATCCACTTTGGGATAGATGACATGCGCAGGCATGATGGCTTGTATGCCGTCGTCTATCAGCATTCTAAAAGGCTGCATGTCGTGTTGCGCAATTTGGTCAAACTCTCTGTCATCAATAGGCATGCTCACATGCGAGTCTGCCACCACAAAACCATGCCCGGGAAAATGCTTGCCCACGGCGGCCATGCCGCCTTTTTTAAGTCCTTGCATGAGCGCAAATGCCAGATCATTAATCGCCCGTGGATTAAGGTGAAATGCCCTATCGCCAATGACCAGGCTATCGCCGTAATCCATATCCAGCACTGGCGTGAAACTAAAATCTATGCCATGCGCACGTAATTCTGCAGCTAAAATCCAGCCAGCTTCTGTGGCTAATTCCTTTGCTTTTTTAGGATTGATATCCCAAATTTTACCAAACTCACGCATGGGTGGAATTTTAGTGAATCCTTCTCTAAAACGTTGTACGCGGCCACCTTCATGATCTACTGCAATCAAAAGGGGTGGCTGGCGAACCGCATGGATGCTGGCTGTCAGTGCGTCTAATTGTGCGTTGTTTTCATAGTTGCGTTTAAATAAAATTACACCACCCACCAGAGGGTGCTGTAAACGACGTATATCTTCCGCTGTTAATACTGACCCAACAACATCCAACATAATAGGACCTAGACTCATGCTTTACCTTTAATCATATTTATATTTAATTTCTTACTTTTCTGTTCTAACGTCCAGCCTATCACGCAAAGAGTCACCGCCCAGGTTAATCGCTAATATCAAACTCATCAAACTTAAGCCTACTATCAACACATAATGCGGAGCAAAAAGCATGTATCGCACACCATCGCGGAGCATTGCGCCCCATGAAGCATCAGGACTTTGTATGCCCAGCCCTAAAAACGACAGGCTCGCCTCGGCAATCATCACACTGGCTAAACTATAAGTAGCCTCTACCACTAAAACTGACGCTAACAATGGCAATATATGCTGAAATATCATTCGAGGTACACTTGCACCTAGCGATTCTGCCGCAAGTACATGCTGGCGATTACGCAATCCTAGCGCCTGCCCGCGCGTAAGGCGCGCGTAGCTCACCCAGCCAGTCATGCTCAATGCAATCATCAAATTAACTAACCCTGGGCCTAGCACCGCAGAAAAAGCGATAGCGAGCAAAATGCCGGGAAACGCTAAAAAAATATCGGTAATCTGCATCAAAATCCGGTCAATTTTCCCGCCATAAAACCCGGCAACTAAGCCTACAAATACGCCGACAAACATAGTAATGCCAGTCACCACGATAGCCACAAAAAATGACACTTCAACACCACGCAATAGCCTAGCCAAAATGCTGCGTCCTAAATCATCTGCACCTAGCAAATAAGCGGTACCAGGTGCATTTAAAATAGCATTTAAATCAATCAGGTTAGGATTTAATTGTAACAGCCGGCCAGCAACCACAGCGATTAGCCAAAACATGATAATTACAAAAGAAATATTTTTCGTCATCACTAACTAGCAAACTTCACGCGCGGGTCAGCAAACCTGTAAAGACTATCTGTCAGCAAATTCACTAACACATAACTCAAAGCCACAATTAGCACACAAGATTGCGTTATAGGGTAATCGCGCTTTTCTATACTTTCTACCAACAACCGCCCAATACCATCCCAGCTAAAAATCGTTTCAGTAATCACGGTACCCGCCAGTAAACTCCCCATTTGCAAGCCAACAATGGTGATAATTGGTAACAATGCAGCACGTAAAGCGTGACGTAAAATTACGGTGCGTTCGCTTAAGCCCTTGGCACGTGCGGTGCGAATATAGTCGTCATTCAACACCTCAAGCAAACTGGTGCGCGTCATACGCGTGAGTATCGCGCTTAAACCAAAACCCAAAGTTAAAGCAGGTAAGATTATCGACGTATTTGATTCCATACCGCTTACAGGCAACCAACCCAGCCAAACCGCAAAAATCAACATCAGCATAGGCCCTAACCAAAAAGCGGGCATCGCGGATAAGCGCACACTGACTAGCGTTACTACTAAATCTTGCCAATGATTCGCCTTTAAAGCTGCGTATATGCCCAGCGGAATCCCTATGCACATGCCAATCAATAGTGATAATGCTGCAAGTTTTAACGTGGCTGGATAACGCGTTTTAATAAGCTCGATAATCGGCGTTTGGGTGTGAATCGAGCGGCCAAAGTCGCCGTGCGACAACTTAGCCAGATAGCTGCCAAACTGCTGAATGAGTGGCTGATCCAATCCTAAATCAGCACGTAATTGCGCGCGGTCTGCCATACTAGCAGACTCACCTAACATTACTTCAACGGGGTCCCCAGGTACCAGGTGAATCAGTAGAAAAGTGAGCACAAGCACGCCAAAGACGACGATCACGGTATTGAATAAATGCTTAAGCACGGCTAAAGCACCCCATCATTCAACAATCACCACAGGCGTGCCAACATCCACCAAATCAAATAGTGTTATCACATCTGCATTACGCATCCGAATACAGCCGTGCGAACCAATCTTGCCTATTTCCATGTCATCTGGCGTACCGTGAATATAAATATAACGCTGCATGGTATCGACATTACCTAAACGATTCTTGCCAATTTCTTTACCTGAAAGCCATAAAATACGCGTTAAAATCCAGTCACGTTCCGTAAATTCTGACATTAATTCAGGCGTGCAGATTTCACCTGTTGGCCTGCGCCCGACAAACACAGTATTCGGCTCGGCATCTTTGCCAATCTTAGCCCGAATAATATGCTCACCTAGTGGCGTACAGCCGCTATTTTTTTCGCAACCTACGCCATTAGCTGCGGTTGAAACACTGTATCTGGCCTTTACACCACCGAAGTTATCGAAAAGCGCCAGGGTTTGGTTTGATATGGAAATTTCAATGTGCATAATTGCTTATTGTAGCCGACCTTTTAATAGTCGCTAAATCGTCCCAATTTCCATCAGGTTTAGGCGAGTAATTTTTAATGCTTTTACGCATAGCCACGAACTGCCCTTCATACCAAAGCGGAATATAAGGTAGTTGCTTGTGAATTCGTGCCGTAGCTGCTTGCCAGTTTTCATCTGCAAGCAATTTATCTAATTCAGCATCAGCATATCTTCCCCGGTTAAATCCATTGGGCGGAATATTTTGCGAGCCAAACGCTTTTGCATAAATCTCAGGCGTTTTTATGCCTACCCAAGTGAGCCCATATAATTGAAAATTACCTTGCTTTACATCCTCAAAAAACGTACCCCAATCTAAACTGCGAATCTCAAGCTCTATACCGGCAGGCTGCATTTGCGCTTGCATGATAGTGGCAAAGCGCACGCGCTGGGCGTCTGTGGAAGTTTTATACACAAGTTTTAGTGGCAGCTCTACACCCGCTTCTATTAACAGTTGCCTGGCTAAAGCCGGGTTGTAGTCATCAGTTATTACCTGCTGACTTTCAGCTTCTGGACTAACTGTCTGATTAGTGTAGTGTTCTGGCGGCAAAATCATATTCGCTTCACGGCTATGCTGAATCATCGCCTTTTCAATGATTTGCTTGCGATTTATAGCATGTGCAATTGCTTGCCTGACCTTGATTTTTTGCAGAACAGGGTCTTTAAAATTCAAACCAAGGTATGAAAAATTAGCCCCTGGGCTAGTTTGCAGGCTAATTTCAGGTTTGGTTTGCAGATATTTCACAAGCTCTGGCGGCAATTCGCCTTGCAACAAATCCACCTCACCATGCAGCAGTTTTAGCACACGCACCGTTGGGTCTTTTACTTCAATCAAACTAATGGTCTGATTATCTTTTATTCTCTGCAACGTTAATTTGTTTTGCCAAGCCACAAATTTCAATGGACCATTGCCTATTGGCGCGTGCGAAAAATCATGATTACTTTCTATCAGTTCTGCTGGCAAAATGCCGATAATCAGCTTATCTGGAAAGTGGCTATCCGATTGATTTAACTGAAATACTACAGTGTCATTGTCTATCACCATAATATTTTTAACATTGCTGAACTCTGCCTTATTAGGTGAATCTTTGAGCGTCACAAGCGAATCATAGGTTGCTTTTACATCATTAGCTGTCAGTGGTGCTAAGTTGTGAAATGACGCACGATTTTTGTTAAGGGTAAAACGGTATTCGGTAGCACTGATTTGTACCCACGTAGCAAGGCTAGCAGAAGGTTTTGATTGTGCGTCAAAATCTACTAAACTTTGATATACCAGCCGATTAACCCGTTCTGAAGCCGCATCTGTGGCGTAGCGCGGGTCTAGATTAAGCGGCATTTGACCAATAGCAAACACAATTTCGTGGTTAGCTTGAGTACTGGCGTTTTGCTGATGGCAGGCACTAGTAGCAACAAACAACAAACTGATGCTAAATCTAGCTAAAAAATTCAATACATTCATAGCATCGGATTTTACTAGATTATGAACTGGCTATACGATTGGACTAGCTGATTATTTAACATTCCTGAATATTTAGCATTGCTGAAATGTTAAATACTCAGGAAGCAGGAATATCCCCAGAAATTACGTTTTCTGAGTGACTTGTGACTTACACGTTTTACTTGATTTTTTTCTCCGCTGCTTTTAAACCTTCTTCAACTTCTTTTCTACGGCCAGCATCTGCATCCTCACGTCCAGCACGGGCAGGTGCTACTAACGCCTTTTTATAATGCTCCACAGCTTTAACGTAATTACCTTGTTCATTTAAAAAGTCTGCATAAAAGTAATTTGGGTCTATGCCAGCAGGGTTAACTTGCAAAGCTTTTTCTAAGTAAGCGCGCGCTTTTTTCTTGTCACCAAAACCGATAGGCCAACCGGGCACTTTGTAATATAAAGAACCTAGACTGGTATAGGCTGAACCTTGCAGTACATTTGGGTTGGCTTTTTCTGCTGCCAGTAGTAAATCACGTGCCTTTTCAGCGTACTTTAAAGCGCTAATACCACCTTTGGCTTTTGCATAGCCACTATATGAAATACCCTCCCATATCATGGCTTCTGGTGCATTTTCACTGTTGACTGTTAATTGATGTGCTTGTTCAGTTAAAACTTTAAAAGCATCTTCTTGCGCATCTTTTGGGGTTTGGTAATTAGCTTTTGCCCATTCGTGTTGTATCTGGGCAATCTCTGAATCTAATTTTTCATCAGCAAATGCTGAGGTTGAAAGTGCAATAAAACTTAGTAATAACATCATGTTTTTCATTTAATTTTTCCTTAATCTCTAAATGGATAACGCTTAACGCAATAGTTCCAGCTTAATTTTTGCTGGCACTTAACTTCTACCAGCAATAAATTGCCGTGCTATTCTTGCTTGTTTCTTTAAACCCATATTGACTGCGCCAGGCAAAAAGCCATTGAGCCAGGCAAAGAATGATTCTGGCTGACCAATATAGTGTTCATGTTTATCAGCCTCCATGGCTTTGATGATTTCTGCAACAATTACACGCGGCTCATCCATGGCAGTGTTGGTTGCTGCCAGCATTTTTGCCGCTACTTGGTCGTTCATGGCTGTTTTAATCGCGCGGGGCGCGATGTAGGTCACGGTGATGTCGCTATCAACCAGTTCACGCCTTAGCGCTTGCGAAAAACCATGCACTGCATATTTACTAGCGCTATAAGTCGCATAATGCGGAAAACCTATTGAGCCAAAAATAGAGCCTATATTCACGATTTGCCCGCCATTCTGTGCTAATAAACCAGGTAATAAAGCGCGCGTGAGCTGGATAGGCACGATGGCATTGATATGCATCATTTGTGCAATACGGGCCATGTCCTGTTCCTGAAACAAAGTAAAATCAAGAATGCCCGCGCTATTGATTAATATATCAATACCACCTAAAAGACTTATTGCTGCATCCACTACGGTCTGCGCGGCTTCATTCGCCTGAAAATCATTGACGATGGCGACTGCAGTCCCGCCTAATTGATTGATCTTCTCGCATAATGCATTAATGCGTGCTTCATCCCTATCGACTAAGGCTAACTTAGCTCCCTTGTTAGATAGCGCAAAAGCCAAAGGCTGGCCTATACCGCCTGCAGCGCCTGTTAATAGAATACGTTTACCATTCAGATTCATACCGCAACCTGCTGCGAGTTAGATGGAATCAGGTTAGATGAAATAAAGTGTTCTGGTATAAAACGGTTACCCAACTCACGAAAAATATCTCCGTATAGTTTGTAAAAGTTTTTAGCACTACGAATCAGTAAAGCACGTTCTTTTTTATCTTCAATCTTATTAACCAGCCCAGCATAAAATTCGGTGTGGCCAACATCTAAAGCCCCGTGTGAAGTTAAATAACTAAAAGCTTTATTAGGCAGGCCGAGGCTACTTTGCAATGAAGCCCCTGCTTGCGTCGCCAGCGCTACGCTAGTGCCTTCAAGCACCAATACCATGCCAAAAAACCCAATCGGATTGACGCGATTTATCATGTCATAGGCGTAAGCCACCATGATTTCCGTCGAGAGGCCAGGCTGACCATGACGCACTGTCTCGGCATCTGTGCCACATGCGTTAATATCGTTCAGTATCCACTCCTGATGACCTAATTCTTCTTCAATATATTCTGCAACAGCCTCACGCAGCCATTCATAATGTTCCGGCAGTTTTGATCCACACAGCATAAGAAGCGGAATAGTATGTTTTACATGGTGATAAGCTTCGGTTAAAAATGCTACATAGGCAGGAAGTTTTACTTGACCGGCCGCCCCTGCCTTTATCAAGGGCAAGTTAAATAATGCCTCTCGCTCTTTTTCTGTCTCGCTTAATAATGTTTCATAAAACGGCATAACTTTGTTCCTTATATTTTTCATCAATTTTTTGTTGATATTGCTGCCAAATGGTAATTCGGCGTATGCGGCCATTACTGGTAAGTTGATTGTTCTGCGGTGAAAATGGCGCTTCGGCCAATATCCACTGACTGACACGCGCGTAATCAGGTAATGATTGGTTAATTTCTGCGATACTCATATCCACTTCTGCTGGGATTGCATTTTTTGCAGGCACGATAATCGCCACATTCCACGGCCTGGCCTCACCGAATACAGCGGCCTGCGCAATGAAGGGTGACATCGTTAGCTCCCGCTCCACCCATTCTGGAGCGACATTTCGGCCGAACGAGGTAATAAACTGGTTCTTTTTACGGGCCGTAATATACAAATACCCGTCATCATCAAAATGACCTATGTCACCTGTAGGGAAATATTCGGCGCACTGTTCATTATTTGTATCTCCAGTGTAGCCAAGCAGACTAGCGCCTTTAACCAGAATCTCACCATCACCGGAAAATTTAATGGCGACATGTGGCAATGTCTTTCCTACACTGCCTATTTTGTTGCTGTACGGGGGATTAAGCGCAACTACAGATGCGCACTCGGATAAACCATATCCTTCATAAACTGGTAAACCAAGCGCGGCTGCCCGATTAAGTAACTGGGGAGACACGGAAGCGCCACCAACGGCAACAAACCTTAAATAAGGCGGTTTTGAATAGCCGGATTCTATCGCTGTTACCAACGCGGCAAGCAGCTCTGGAGTCAGCACTGTTGTTGTAGCTTTTGAAGCGTTTAATGCTTCCATCATAGTTGCAACATTCAAGCCCGTTGCACCAGTTAACCCCACCTGTGAGGATGGCATTAAAATGGCTGTTGCCCCCGCCAAAAGCGGTACATACAAGCCAGCAATATTTTCCAGCAAGGTAGATAGCGGCAATATATTTAAGTGCCGATCTGTTGGCCGTGCCTTAGTCACTTCTAATAATGAGTGTGATACCCGGTTCAATGCAGCCGCATCTAAACACACACCTTTTGGCTTACCGGTTGTGCCTGATGTGTAAGTGATTTTAGCCGTTCCTGCTGGAAGTTCACTTACCTTTTCTGAATCAAGAATAAGTTCTGTAAGTACCTTGTCCCCTATCAAATATTGCTTTTCCTGCAATATTTTTTTCCCGTACAAATCGAGCATTTGCTTAAATAAAATAGGCTGGTCACTCAATACTACATTGATGCCTGCGTCATCAATTGCATGAGCGGTCTGTTCTGCAGAAAAGAAATAAGGCAGCGGAACAACTGGTAAATTTAATTGCATAGCGGCTAAATCAACGATTGCCCATGCTGGGGAATTATCCATCGCAATGCCTAATACATTTGCATTAGCACGATTTAGCCTATATCTCGTCAATTCTATTGAAACTACCAAGTCCGCATACGTTAAGGTTTCTGTTGCCCTGCCTTGTAAAGCAATTTTATTGGGAGACTCTGCAGCAAACTGCGCTATCGCAGTCAGAGTGGATTGATATTGAGAATTCAAGATATTGAAACCTATTTATAAAGTAGGCTGCATACGGCGGATGGCCACCACTTGCGGACGTTCGTTGTAATAAGTCCCCCAAGCCGCGCGCTCTTGCTCTGGAATACGATGAATATTGGCTTCACCCAATAATTGCAAAGACATATTGAGCTTAATTAAGGAGTTGCGTAACACTGATATTCCGGTAAATACGGCCCATTCTGAATGTGTGCTATGTAAATACAGACTTATGCTGGCAAGTAAGCTTCGTACATTTACAGGGTCCGCAACTGCTAAATTCCCCACCTCTAAAACGGACTCGCGATCAATTGCAGTATGATTGTGCTGTGACAAAAGCGCTTCAATCGGGGCATCTAAATAAGTCTCTAAAAACAATTTTTCCTGATCGGCGTGTCGCAACCCGCAAACTGCCAGCAAATTACCTTTAGCATCACGAACACTTAATAGTTTAGGCATGAAGTGACTGATTTCTGCCTTGTGCGCACGCCTGAATATAGTGCGCACAAAATCTTCCAACTCTGCTCTGTCTGGCGCGTTTAGCCCTGAAATTGCGGTTACTACAGGTTGCGAACCATGCAAATGAATAGCGGCACTTTTACAGCCCGCAGTTGCCGTATCCATTGGGATAGTTAAATCATTTAATTGTTGTGCATACAACATAAAACACTCCTTTACGAATGCTTTAAATAGCTGCAAGGAGTATGCCACCTAAGGGATTAATTGATAATTTTAAAGATAAACCATTAAAAATCATCATGTTAATATATTTTTCACATAGATTAGTATTGCGTTATAACTTACTAAAAGCTGCAATTTTTGTAGACTTGCAGTGAAAATCGCGTGTCCACCCTGCAAATTTCGTAGGGTTTTCAAGTGCTTTTCATTAAATTACTTCTTAATAAATACAGTCACACCTATTCAGGACAGTTCAATTCCGGAGCGCTGCTTAATAGATTGCGACCAGCGCTAATCCAAGCAATCGGCTTAACTCGATCATCAAGCTTGCAAGCATCGATATATCCTATACCACCAGGTGAATCTGCCACAAATCTAAGCATAGCCTCTTGAGAGCTCACGACGTAAGGTGGTGAAATGCCATGGAAATATAATCCGTTCCAATAATCAGCTTGTGTTTCTGGCATACTTTTTAAAATAGCGAGTGAAAACTGAATCCTGATTGAGTTGTTTGAGGCGTAATTCAAAGTCTGTATGCGCTTTCCATCCGCCCAATATAATTTTTTACGCCAAAATATCAACGAAAGCTCGCTACTGCCTATCTGATGAATAGTTTGGTTATGCGGCACAATCACCGCAATCACATCTGCATTGGCTTTAACTACAAAGCCACATAGCAACAGAGTCGCAAACAATTTTAGAAATGGGAACTTGTGCATCAGCATCATTTACGCATTAAAATAAAATGGCAAACGAAGCTAGCAAGCCCTTAGGCGATTCCGCTCGTTCTTCATCGCCAGCCACATACTCTATCTTAAGTATTCTGCTAGGTGTCATACGCCATGCAGTGCCTAACAGCCAGCGCTCACTCGAACCTTCAACAGGATGCTTGAAACTTTCTACCCGCGCAACAGCAAACCACCGATTACCAAGTGGCGCAATTCCCTGCAAATAGACACCATTGCCGCCATCATTATCTTTATTGCTATAACGCTGAAAAGCCTCTCCACTAAATTCCCAGTCTTCATGCTTAACTAAGAAATCTAAGCCCACCATATGAAATTTAACGTTACTCGGAATTTTCTCGCTGAACTCCATTAGAGAAATTCCCCAATTTACTTTTCCGGAAAGGTTGAGGCGAACACCTTTGGTATCTTCAAAAGGAATTTCTCCTTTATCATTATCTTGATCTTTTAACACCTCGGCAAATACACTGTACTCAAGTGCATTACCAGTTAACGGCACCGCTCCGTAAAACATCAAGCCATTGCTAAATAATGGAAATAGCCGACTAGTGGCTAGCGGGCGCGAAGATGTCCAAACAAGGGGTGCTGCATGAAGTAGATTCCAGCGGCCTGTTGGGTTTAAGAATCGCCCGGCGCGAAGGTTAGCCTTTTCGGATAAGTTGTAGTCCACATATAGTCGCTCTAAATCGAAATAAAAATTTTTTCCAACAACGGTATGGTCATCATTAAAACTTAGCGGCCGCTCCAACTCAAGTTCAGTGAAAAAACGAAAACGGCTGCTATTTTCCCAGCTAACTATCAGGCTAATTTCATTCACTGCACCATCAGCTTTTCCTCCAGGGTGAACATTAACGCCTGCACTTGAATAACCACCTAGATTAAAATTATCCCATATTGATGAATCAATGGGTTCAGCCGCCTTAGCATGACCAACGGCTAAAACGATTATCAAACTGATAAAAAATAGCAGTGATTTACGCATAACTTCTCCATCTCTAAAAGCTAACATCGGTATATCATTCCAATTTACTCAATTAATTATTTGGTATAAATTACTTTGGCATACATTTTATTGCAACCTACCATGCTTTCATTCTCGCATTAAACCAGATGTTACGAAAAGCCTTACCAATACGCTTTATATTACTAGGTGCATTTTTGCTAGTAGGTTTGCTACCAACCATACTGGTAACAGGCATGGCTTTTTTTGAAGCACGTAGTGCATTAAAAACCGAAATTGATCATGACACCCAAACACGGGCGACAGCCACCGTAGATGAAATTGACCGTATCATGTTCGAACGTTTGCATAACACAGCGTCCTGGAGCCAGCTGGAAATCATGCAGGATATAAGAATTGGCGATGTCGACAAACGACTATCCAAGTTTTTGAGTGACTCAAAATACAGCTACCATGATATTTATCATGAGCTTTATGTGGTTGATAACAAGGGCATTGTCATTGCCTCCAGTAATGCAGAAAACATTGGTAAACAACAATCGACTGTCAGCGATTGGCTAAGTACAAAAATTCAGGGAAATGATGTGCGTATTGCACCGATTGAGAATGCACAACTACTGATTTCAGCTGAGATTAAAGATGCTTTTGAGGGTAATAAACTTGGTACATTAGTCACTGTTTTTAATTGGAAACAAATTAGCAATATTTTAGAAAGCGCAGTTACAGGAAGAAGCGGTGCCGCATTACTAGATAGCAATAACACTGTATTATCAATGACTAAGCGCTGGTCTGACATACAGTCCAAAGAAAAAATTTCGACAACTTCCAAATCCAAAGGTTACCAAGGTTATAACGGATTTGCCTGGCATGTAGTCATTGCACAATATCGTTTAGACGCATTAGCACCTATTCGGCAAATGGCCTATATTTTCATTGGCTTATTGATTGCGACTATCGTACTGGCAAGTTTAATCGCGGTTCCTGTAGCCACGGCATTAACCAAACCATTGGTAAAACTCACCGCTTTTGCAAATAATTTTATTCGTGAGCCAAGTAATGCACTACCTCCAAGCAATGGAAGTTTCATAGAGCCTTTAGAAATCACTGCGCTTTCAAGCGCATTCAGTAAAATGATTAGTGACCTTGAGCGCTCCAAAGAAAATCTGACCCGTGCTGCAAAACTGGCAGTTGTGGGTGAAATGGCAGCGGCAATGAGCCACGAAGTACGTACGCCTCTGGGAATTTTGCGCTCCTCAGCACAAGTGTTGTTACGTGAACCTGAAATTAGCGAAGAGGGTCGTGAAGTCTGCGGATTCATTATTAGCGAAACCGAGCGTTTAAATAAGCTAGTATCAGCACTCATTGACTCGGCCCGACCACGACTGCCAGAATTCAAACAAACCAATGTTGCAGAACTTGCAGAGCAATGTGTTGCGATGCTCCGCACGCAAGCTGAGAACAAACATATAGCGCTGATTTGTGAGACCGGCGAAAATCCAGTCGCGCTATGTGACACAGAACAGATTACGCAGGTTTTATTAAATTTACTGCTCAATGCTATTCAAGTATTACCGGACGGTGGCAATATTATACTGAAGGTTACGAGCACGATTGATCAAGTATTAGTCGTAGTTGCCGACAACGGCCCCGGTATTCCAGTTGAACTGCGTAGTCAAATATTCGAGCCATTTTTTACTAAACGTAGGGGTGGTATAGGCTTAGGTTTAGCTATTGTTAAACAAATTGTAATTGCAAATCATGGCAATATTAGCGTTCACCAAAGCTCTTTAGGTGGCGCAGAGTTTCGACTGCAATTACCAACTTATGCTACGGAATAAATTTATGGGATATATCAATCAATGAATCAGCAAAAACGTATTCTCGCGGTTGACGATGAACCCCACATGCGCCGTTTACTGGAAATTAGTTTACGTCAGGCTGGTTACCAGCCGATAGTGGCAGAAAATGGCCAGGAGGCACTCCGTATATTGCGAGATGACAATGTCGACCTGGTTGTAAGCGATTTACACATGCCGGTGATGGATGGCTTAAAACTGCTGGAAGCCATGCGAACTGAAAATATTGAGATTCCCGTTATTATTGTTACAGCACAAGGCGAAATTGCTTCCGCCGTGCAAGCAATGAAATTGGGCGCTTCGGATTATATTCTACGACCATTTGATTTAGAAACGCTTGAAATCGGCATTAGCCGTGCGCTTTCTATCACTCGATTAAAACTAGAAAATCAATTTCTGCGTGATGAAGCCAATCAAAGCGGAAAAAGCCTTACTAGCAAATGTCTTATTGGCGAAAGTCCAGGAATTTGCAAAGTGCATCATGCCATTTCGCAAGTAGCCGCAGAAAAAGTAACCGTAATGATTACAGGCGAAACAGGTACAGGCAAAGAACTGGTAGCCCGTGCAATTCATCAACAATCACCGAGAAAAAACTCGCTGTTTGTGGCGGTGAACTGCGCCGCCATTCCATCTGAAATGCTGGAGTCTGAATTGTTTGGCCACGAACGCGGCGCTTTTACCGGCGCAGTCAAAGAGCGCGTAGGTAAATTTGAATTGGCCGATGGCGGTACGTTGTTTTTAGATGAAATCACTGAAATGCCAATTTCCTTGCAAGCCAAGCTACTTCGGGCGCTTCAAGAAGGCACGATTGAACGACTTGGCAGCAACCGCCCATTGAGCGTGGATATCCGTGTCTTGGCTGCAACGAATCGCGACCCCATGCACGCCATTAAAGAGGGCAAGTTACGTGAAGACTTATATTACCGACTCAATGTTTTTCGTATTGACTTACCGCCATTGCGTGACCGGTTAAGTGACATTGAAATACTAGCCGCTCATTTTCTAAAAAAACGCAATATCAGTATTGACGATAGCGCGATACGCATGCTGCAATCTTATTCATGGCCGGGCAATGTGCGTGAGTTAGAAAATGTGTTGGAACGTGCTGCAATAGTCTGTGGAGGGCACACTATTCATGTCCAGCATTTACCTGCAGACATACATTCAAACAATGACATTCATCACAGCTTAAAATCCAAAATGCCTGAAGCAGCACAGCACACTGCGTCACTATCCCTTCCAGATGCAGTGCAATCACTTGAAATGCAAATGATTACAGAAGCACTTAATCAAGCTAATGACAATAAGAGCCGCGCAGCTAAGCTACTCAATATAAGCGAACGTACACTATGGTACAAATTAAGTCGTTACAATCTAACTAATCACTAGCTTGCCTAGTATTTGGTTAGATGCAAATGAGGATTCTGCATTTTTGTATGAAATTGGCATTAATTTTCCAATACCAGAATGGTATAAATCCTGTAAAATTACACTCTTTAGAGCAACTAATTCTGGTGCAGGCTATCAAATCACCTTAAATAGTCTGCATTAGAAAATATGCGCATTCTGCATACCTGTTGATATAAATCAATTGGGCTTTTGGCTTGGTGCGACAAAATGTCACGTGTGAAACTCACAAAGAATTATCAATAAGTGCTATGGGGGAACCAAATGCAAGATCTAAAAACTCAATCAACCACGTATAGCGATGGTGTTATACGGCAATTTTCAATCATGGCCGTGGTTTGGGGCGTGGTGGGTATGCTGGTCGGCGTCATTATCGCCGCTCAGCTTGTCTGGCCAGAACTCAATCTCGGTTTACCGTGGACAAGTTTCGGCCGCTTACGTCCACTTCATACTAATGCAGTGATTTTTGCATTTGGCGGATGTACTTTATTTGCTACGTCTTACTATATCGTGCAGCGTACCTGCCAAACCAGCCTGTTTATGCCAAAACTCGCCTCATTTACCTTTTGGGGTTGGCAACTGGTGATTCTCTCTGCAGCAGTTTCATTACCTTTGGGCTTTACGCAAGGTAAAGAGTACGCTGAATTAGAATGGCCAATCGATTTGCTTATTGCTGTAGTTTGGGTGTCTTATGCAGTCGTGTTCTTTGGCACTATCGCCAAGCGTAATGTTAAACACATTTATGTAGCTAACTGGTTCTTAGGTGCATTTATCCTTACAGTAGCCTTGCTACACATCGTAAACAGTGCTGCAATCCCTGCTGGCTACATGAAGTCTTACTCCGCTTACGCTGGCGTACAAGATGCCATGGTGCAATGGTGGTATGGTCATAACGCGGTTGGTTTCTTCCTTACTGCTGGTTTCCTGGGCATGATGTACTACTTTGTACCTAAACAAGCTGGTCGTCCTGTTTATTCATATAGCTTGTCTATTGTGCACTTTTGGGCATTAATTTTCACCTACATGTGGGCGGGTCCTCACCACTTACATTACACAGCATTACCTGACTGGACTCAGTCTTTAGGTATGGTGTTCTCGCTGATTTTATTAGCACCAAGCTGGGGCGGTATGATCAACGGTATCATGACAATGTCTGGTGCATGGCACAAATTGCGTACTGACCCTATCTTACGCTTCTTGATTGTTTCATTGTCTTTCTACGGTATGAGTACGTTTGAAGGCCCAATGATGGCGATTAAAACCGTAAACTCACTCTCACACTACACTGACTGGACGGTAGGTCACGTGCACTCTGGCGCTTTAGGCTGGGTGGGCTTGGTTTCTATGGGTTCACTTTACTTTATGGTGCCGCGCTTGTTTGGTCAAAAACAAATGCATAGCATCAAAGCCATTGAGTTGCATTTCTGGTTAGCAACGATTGGTATTGTGTTGTATATATCTGCATTATGGATTTCAGGTGTGATGGAAGGCTTAATGTGGCGCGCTATCAACGCTGACGGCACACTGACTTATACATTTGTAGAAAGCGTTAAAGCTAAACAACCGTACTACATCATCCGTACCTTAGGTGGTCTGCTTTACCTAAGCGGTATGATTATTATGTTGTGGAATGTGATTAAAACGGCAACAAGCGGTAAAGCTGCTGTTGTTGCGATTCCACCTGTTGCTGCCCACGCTTAAGGAAAAACATCATGTCAAATGAAGATAAAAAAAGTGGGTTCAGCCACGATAAAATTGAGACCAATAGTTTTTTAATGGTTGTGTTGATTTTAATTACAGTAGCTTTTGGCGGACTAGTGGAAATCGTGCCACTGTTTTTCCAAAAATCCACTACTGAACCAATCAAAGGGTTGATGCCTTATACGTCGTTACAATTAGCAGGGCGTGATATCTACACGCGTGAAGGTTGCTACAACTGCCATTCACAAATGATTCGTCCGTTCCGTGCTGAAACACTACGTTATGGTCACTATTCTGTAGCTGGCGAGTTTGTTTACGACCACCCATTCCAATGGGGTAGTAAACGTACTGGCCCAGACTTACATCGTGTAGGTGGGAAATACAGTGATGAATGGCAACGCATTCACTTAATTAACCCGCGCGACCTTGTACCTGAGTCCATTATGCCAGCCTACCCATGGTTAGAAACTAATCTAGTCGATGCTGATGCAATGCCTTCACACATGAAAGCATTGCGTAAAGTAGGTGTGCCTTATACCGATGCTGATATTGCGGGTGCAGCAGAAGAAGTAAAAGGTAAAACTGAGATGGATGCAATGATTGCGTATCTGCAGGTTTTAGGCATTCACTTAAAGTAACCTAAACTTCAGAAATTAACAGAGAACTCAAAATGGATATTAATACACTTCGAATCTTGGCGACCATTGTTAGTTTTATTGTGTTTATTGGCATCCTGGTCTGGGTTTGGCGGCGTCGAAACACTTCAGACTTTAAAGATGCAGCCAACCTGCCTTTTAAAGAAGATTAAGGTTAAGAAAACTTCACATGATGAAGAATAAAGGAAAATAAAATGAGTGACTTTACAAGTAGTTTTTGGCCTATGTTCATTACAGTCATTGCACTAGGTGGTATTTTTGGCTGTGCGCTGTTGTTGTGGCTAACCAGCAAAATTAAGGTAGTAAGTGCAAGCGGTGACAATACCAGTGGCCATGTGTGGGATGAGGATATTCGTGAAATGAATAATTCACTACCCCGCTGGTGGGTTTGGATGTTTATCATCACTATCATCTTTTCTCTGTTCTATTTAGCTGCATATCCTGGCTTAGGCAGTTTTGCCGGCAAGTTAGGCTGGACACAAAACAATCAGTATGACAAGGAAGTTGCTAAAGCAAACAAGGCGTTAGAACCTTTATACGCCAAGTTTGCAGCTATGCCAGTAGAAGAGCTATCAAAAAACCCAGAGGCTCATGCCATTGGTGAACGTTTATTTATGAATAACTGTTCACAATGTCATGGTTCAGATGCTCGTGGTAGCCGTGGCTTCCCAAATCTGACCGATAACGACTGGATACATGGTGGTAGTCCTGAAAAAATACATGAAACGATTGTTGCTGGTCGCAATGCTATGATGCCACCTTTAGCAGCAGCGTTAGGTACTCAGGATGATGTGAAAAACGTTGCCAATTATGTGCTTAGTTTATCAGGCAGTATGTTTGACTCAGGCCGTGCAGGATTAGGTAAAGAAAAGTTTGCTGTATGTGCTGCATGTCATGGTGCGGATGGAAAAGGGAATCAAGCGATAGGTGCACCTAATCTGACGGATAATGTTTGGTTACATGGTGCAGGTGAAGCGGCCATTATCAAACGTATTAATGAAGGTGTCATAAACCACATGCCTGCACAGGAAGGTAAATTTACGCCTGCACAAATACAAGTTTTAACAGCTTATGTTTGGGGTTTTTCAAATAATAAATAATGCCGGATATCGGCAATGTATTAAGGGCATCTCTATAAATACAAGTTTCTAAATTAGACAAGGCGTGAACAAAAAATAGCGACGCGGTATATAGTTGATATATAAGGAGTTATTTTTTGTTCGCAACGCCGTATAATAACGAAAATTGTATTTATAGAGGTGCCCTTAAGTCGTAATTGGTTAATGAAAGTAGGATGAATGAAAGAAACACCTGGCGCTAAATCAGCGGAAAAAACGATTCCCTTAAACGAAGTCGTCATTTCGCTGTACGAAGCGCAAGATAAGGTTTATCCACGTAGTGTTTCTGGATTCTTTACCAAGTGGCGCTGGGTCATGATTTGGCTGACCCAGCTGTTTTTTTATGGTGTACCCTGGCTAGACTGGGGTAGTCGCCAAGCCTTATTATTTAACTTGGAAACCAAGCGCTTTTATATCTTCAACTTGGTGCTATATCCGCAAGACCTGATTTACCTCACGGCAATTCTAATCATCTCAGCACTTTCGCTCTTTTTATTTACCGCCATTGCTGGGCGTTTATGGTGTGGCTATGCCTGCCCTCAGACGGTATATACTGAAATATTCCTTTGGATAGAGAGAAAGATTGAAGGCGACCGTGCTGCACGCATGCGACTAGATGCAGCTGACATGTCTTCCAAAAAATTTAGCAGAAAAGCTGCCAAGCACTTTGTTTGGATTGCCTTTGCGTTATGGACTGGCTTTACCTTTGTCGGCTACTTCACCCCTATACGTGAACTTAGCCAATCAGTGTTGAGCTTAAATCTAGGCCCATGGGAAACCTTTTGGATATGCTTTTACGGTTTTGCTACTTATGGCAATGCTGGATTTATGCGCGAGCAAGTCTGTAAATACATGTGTCCTTACGCACGCTTTCAAAGTGCAATGTTTGATGATGACACGCTAATCGTCACCTACGATGAAGCACGCGGTGAACCGCGCGGTGGCAGATCACGTAAAGTAGAAGTAAATTCCAAAGAATTGGGTTCCTGTATTGATTGCAACCTATGTGTACAGGTTTGTCCAACTGGAATTGATATTCGCAAAGGTTTGCAATATGAGTGCATTGGTTGTGGTGCTTGCGCCGACGTATGTGATACCGTGATGGATAAAATGGGCTATGAGCGCGGTTTAGTCAAATACTCTACACAGAATGCAGTCGACAATAAATGGACACACAAACAAATGTTGCAACGTATTTTAAGACCACGTGTCCTAATTTACTCAGCTGTGCTTATCTTGCTAATTGTGAGCTTACTGGCAAGTTTGTGGTTGAGAACACCGTTTAGAGTTAACGTGGTACGTGATGGTGTAATTGCGCGTATGACCGATGATGGAATGATTGAAAATGTCTATCGTTTACAAATCATGAATGGCACTGAGAGCACACAACACTTCAAGCTCAATGTCAGTGGTCTTAAAGACTTGGAAATTGAAACTAAAGTTGCAAAAAATAAAAAACCCGCTAAAGATTCCAAAGATATGAATCAGGCATTAAAGTCAGAGGATTCAAAAAATATCGAAGATGAAGAAAATGAAAATAAGGCAATTTTAGTAAAGCCAGCCGAGTCTCGTTGGATTATTGTAGATTTGAAAATCCCTGATGGAACAGAAAAATCAGGTTCACATAAAATCATGTTTGAAATACAGGCACTTGAAAGCAAGGAAACTATTACAGAAAAATCGGTATTCCTGGTTCCAAGGCAATAGTCATTTAAACAATAAGTACATATAGTTAATCAGTAACATATAACCAAATACAAATTTAAGGAGTACACAATGGAAACACTAGATACCAAACCCTGGTGGAATTATGGCTACGTCTGGTTCCTCATTTCCGGGCCGCTGTTAGTCATTATCGCTGGCTTTATTACCTTGTATCTAGCCGTCAGTAGACCAGACCCTGTAATTGATGATGATTATTATCGCAAAGGCATAGAAATCAATAAAACACTGAATGAACAACGCGATGAATTTGCGCCAGCAGGTCAGGCTCGCAACCATGCCGCTACCGGGCTTAAGCCAATACAAGACAGGTCAGTTAAACCCTAAGCCATGATGACCATAGCCGATGTTGCAATCATTGGAGCTGGGCCAGCAGGTTTATGCCTCGCTAAATCACTCGCTGAAACTGGTTTAAAAATTGTTGTACTCGAACGCCAAGCTGAAACCTCATTGTCATCGCCTGCTTTTGATGGTCGCGAGATAGCGTTAACGCATCACTCAGCAAAACTAATGCGCGAGTTAGGTTTATGGGCGCATATTGAACCGCAGGCAATTTCTCCCTTGCGGGATGCACGTGTTTTCAATGGTTCCTCACCCTTCTCATTAAATATCGGCCATCGGGATACCAAGCAAACTGAGCTCGGTTATTTGATTTCAAACCACCTCATACGCAAGGCCGCATACGAAGCGATTAAACAATCACCTGCCATTGCACTTAAAACAGAAGTACAAGTAACAAACATTCAGACAAATTCGAATAGTGCTGAAATTACGCTTGATGACGGAGAAGTCATTCAGGCAAAATTATTGATTGGTGCAGACAGCCGTTTCTCCGAAACACGTCGTGCAATGGGCATTGCAGCAGATATGCATGATTTTGGAAAAACAATGATGGTGTGCGTCATGGAGCACCCTGTTTCGCACGAGCATACTGCTTGGGAATGGTTTGACTACGGACAAACTTTAGCACTTTTACCCATGAATGGGTCGCGCTCATCTGTCGTCATTACACTAGCGCCAGATGAAATGAATCGCCTGATGAAAATGCACGAAGATGATTTTAACCGTGAGGTTTCGGCGCGATTCAAACATAGACTTGGGGCAATGCGCCTTATCTCCACGCGCCACGCATACCCATTAGTTACCGTATATTCCAAGCGTTTAATAGGTGAGCGTTTTGCATTAGTCGGTGACGCCGCCGTTGGTATGCATCCGGTCACTGCGCATGGCTTTAATTTTGGCTTAAAAGGGATTGCCACCTTGTCAGCCGAAATAAAAGTAGCTATTGCATCAGATAAAGATATCGCTTCGCATAGCCTTCTGCTACGTTATGAACAAGCGCATCGGCGCGATACACGTCCGCTATTTATTGCTACCCATGCGATTGCTAAAATTTACGGGGGTAATAGCCCGCCGGCCAGACTACTACGCGCTGGGGCACTCCGCATAGGTAATCGCATCACGCCGTTTAAACGTGCTGTAGCAGGGTTTTTAGCAGACGCCCGTTAAGGATTGACGTATACGTCAAGACCTAACTGACGTATACGCTCTGCAACGCCCTCCAGCCACTCAACTGACAATCGGCTAAGTCTCGGGGCTTCAGCCTGATAAGATGGCCGGGCCAACCCGTACAAATGCACCCCTTGAACAACGTCCTTAACCTGACTAATCAGCGTCAGATACGCTGAAATATCACTCTCTGATGGCGGCTGACCATCCAATGCAAACATGCAGGTTTGAATAAAAGTCGGGCATGCTTTTGCACAGTTTTTAAGGCGTTGTAGATGACTTTGCGGATTCAGGTTCACATCGTTGATGCGTACAATACCTTCTTTAGTACCTGCATCAATCTTAAACCACACCTCTCCATTGCACTTAGCTAGGTGACTAATGCTAGCCAGTATTGCTGGCTTATCCATCAAGCTTCCATTGGTAATTACCCTGATTTTGATGGGATTTATTTGCTTGGTATTCAATGAATCACCAAGCAAATTGAAATCAGTCAGTACTTTTTCAACTAAAAGCACCACTTCAGGAAATTCTTTAGCGCTCGTAGGCTCACCATTGCCAGAAAATGCAATGTCTTTAATATGCCTATCGCCAACAGCCACATAACGCTCCATAAAGTCACCATGCAGCGCATAGCTCAAAAATGTGCGTAACTCCCGCTCTAACACATCCAACTCAATTGGCGGCGGAGTGCCTCGCGTGAGATTCGGCACTTGGCAATAAACACAACGCCAATTGCAGGCATTATTGATATTGAGATTAATACCGATTGAAACACCGCCTGCGCGACGTGAAACAACAGGATAAATATACTTCATGCCGCCTACATCGCGGTTATGATCAGATACTGTAAGGAAGTTTTGTATGGTCATACAATGAGTAGCGAATGATTACTATAGAACAGAAAAACAAGATTTAAGTAACAAGATTTAAGTATCAAAATACTAAATGCACGCCTGTGGATTAAATATCTTTTTCAGTGCATCAGGTTTTAAAATATGTACATAGCGCTGCTTAACTTCAATGATACCTTCATCACTAAATTTTGAAAAAGCGCGACTAACGGTTTCAAGCTTCATGCCAAGATAACTGCCGATTTCTTCGCGCGACATTCTTAGCGTAAGTTCAGACTGTGAAAACCCGCGGGCATGCAAGCGTTGTACCAGATTCAATAAAAATGCCGCAAGCCGCTCTTCCGCACGCATATTACCTAATAACATCATGACGCTGTTTTCACGAACAATCTCACGGCTCATAATTTTATGCACATGGCGCTGCAATAACGGAAACTCACGCGATAAATCTTCCACTTTAGCAAATGGCATCACGCAAACATCAGCATCTTCTAAAGCAACAGCGTTACAACTATGATGATCACTCACAATACCGTCTAACCCAATGATTTCACCAGCCATTTGAAAGCCAGTCACTTGTTCACGTCCATCTTCGGTAGAAACGCAGGTTTTAAAAAAGCCTGTTCTAATCGCATAAAGTGAAGTGAATTTATCACCATTACCAAAAAGTAAATCGCCCTGCTTGATTCGACGGCGCGTAGCAACCACTTCATCGAGTTTTTTCATATCTTCTTTATCAAAGCCGATGGGCATGCAAAGCTCGCGCAAATTACAGTTGGAGCAGGCCACTTTAATGGTTTCTGGGGTAAGGGCTAGGTTCATATTCTACTAATGCTTTAGGTATGGTCATAAGCATACCGCTTTCGCCTAATAGTTGCTAGAGATTACATGTGGCAATTTTAAATTCACGCAATATTTTGTAGCTATTGACACACTAGCCAGTGCGTCATCATTTGATATGAATCAAGGAGGTTTAATAGCAAAACTGGCATAGTCTTATCCTGAACGAAATAGTAGGAGTATCACGATGACCACTAAAAGCCTTTTAAAAAACCCCGCAAACAAAGTAATCAATATTGCTCCAGCGGCAAACATGAGCTACATCATGCCTGGCGTAACAACAGAAATGTTGCAGAAATATGATGTTTCCGGTCCTCGTTACACCTCTTACCCAACTGCGGATAGGTTCGTAGAGGCTTTTACAGAAGAATCCTACAAGTTGGCGTTGGAGCAAAGACGAGTCGCCGGAGCTGCGCTACCTTTATCAATTTACGTACACATTCCATTTTGTGAATCACTTTGCTTTTTCTGTGCATGCAACAAAATAGTCACTAAGCATCATGAGCGTAGCGTGGAGTATTTACGCTATCTTAGCCGTGAAATTGATTTGCATGTAGAGCACTTAGGTACTGGTCAAACGATCTCTCAGCTGCATTTAGGTGGCGGCTCTCCGACTTTTTTCTCAGATGACGAGTTGTTTGAGTTGATGACCATGCTCAAACGTAACTTTGTGTTTGCCCCTAACGGTGAATATTCAATCGAAGTTGATCCACGTACCGTCAATGAAGCACGTCTGCAACATTTATCCGAACTAGGTTTTAACCGCCTGAGCTTCGGCGTGCAAGACTTTGACCCAGAAGTACAAAAAGCCGTACACCGCATTCAGCCTGCAGAACAGGTATTTTCATTAGTTGAAGCAGCAAGACGTTTGAAGTTTGAATCTGTGAATGTAGATTTAATCTATGGTTTACCCATGCAAACGCCAGAATCGTTTACCCGCACATTAGCGCAGGTGGTAGAACTCAGGCCTAACAGAATTGCGCTTTATGGTTATGCGCATTTGCCAGAGCGATTCAAACCACAACGCCGTATCAGCGAGTATGAACTGCCGGCCGCACAAGATAAAATCACCATGCTATCTAATGCATTATCTGCATTTATGAACGCTGGCTATGTATACGTGGGTATGGACCACTTTGCCCTGCCAGACGATGACCTGGCAATCGCCAAACGGCAAGGCAGGTTGCATCGTAATTTTCAAGGCTATAGTACACAACCAGATTGCGATTTAATCAGTCTGGGCGTTTCAGCAATAGGCCGGGTAGGTTCAACTTACAGCCAAAATGCTAAAACTATTGAAGAATATTATGATTATCTAAATCAAGGTCGCTTTCCAGTCGTGCGCGGATTGGCATTATCGCTGGATGATTTAGTACGACGCGCAGTGATTATGGCCATAATGTGCCAGGGTGCGCTGCAATATGAATCTATCGAGCTGGCGTATATGATAGATTTTAAAAGCTACTTTGCTAAAGAGTTGGAACTGCTTAAAGAGCAAGAAGCCACTGGCATGGTAGAACTGGATGATACAGGCTTGCAAGTGACTGACACCGGCTGGTTTTTTGTACGTGCTGTTGCCATGCTGTTTGACAGATACTTGCAAACTGACCGCAATCGCGCACGTTTTTCTAAAATCATCTAACTACAAAGCAATTTTTAAACCCTCAGGCATTCGCGCATCCCCTTCGACAAGCTCAGGGAGCAAAAAAGTTGTTCCCTGAGCTTGTCGAAGGGATGTCGAAGGAGATTACCTGCCCTAATATCCAAACTAACCTCCATAAAAAAAGCCCCTACCGAAAACGATAGAGGCTAAGGTGGAGCTTTGAAATCTTTTATATTAAATTCTAATTCTTAGAATTTTTTACCAATACCAATACTTACAACCCATGGATCGATATGTAAGTTATCAATTTTTTGGAAGCCTGCTCCAGCGTCTAAAGTAACATCAGTTTTAACCCAAACTTTTTTCACATCAAAGTTCACTAACCATTTATCTTGCAGGTTAATATCGAAACCGCCTTGAAGCACAGCACCAAAGTTGCTTCTTTCAATACGAATTGGTAGCGCATTCGGTCCAACTTGCGCAGTCAAACTACGATCCATACCAAGCACGAAGGCAGCACCCGCACCTACATACGGATCAAACATAGTATCTGGCATAAAGTGCCACTGTGCAGTTAATGTTGGCGGCAACAAATTAACGCTACCCAAGTTAGCGGCAACGGCACCAGTACCAGGAGTAATACTTACATCATGACGTGTACCTACAGCCAAAATCAATTCAGCAGCAATATTCTTAGTAATGTAGTAAGAAAAATCAATCTCGGGAATTGTATTGTTGCCTACTTTTAACTCAGCGTTAGGGCTACCATAAAGGACAGCTGCTGGTAAACCAGCAGCTGTTGTTGTTGATCCTAAACTACTACTCTCACTTGGTGAAACATTTGTTGCACGTAAACGCACAACAATATCACCTGCCTCTGCCATTGCAAAAGAAGGTGCGGCAGTGACTGCTGCTAAAGCTAATACTAATAACGATTTTTTCATTTTAAAACTCTCCACTTAGAAATATAACTTTGAAATAAAACTTAGAAATAAATTAATTTGATAGGTGAATTTTACGAGGTGCAATGATGATGCAATTTGATATGTATCAATTAGACACATGAAAGTAGTTGAGAGTTGTTTTTTTACAACAGAAATACTTGTTAATTTTAACTTTCTGAAAAAGCGGCACTTCTAGCTAAAATGTAGGAGTGGTCTTTGACCACGAAAAGATTGATTCGCGGTCAAAGACCGCTCCTACAAGAGTTTACAACCAAATATTATCAAAAATCATACTTTTCAAACAAGGCAATAGACTCCACATGCGCGGTATGCGGAAACATATTAATCACCCCTGCCGCACTTAAAATGTAGCCCTTTTCATTGACTAACACACCTGCATCACGTGCCAAAGTCGCCGGGTTACATGATACATACACGATGCGCAGGGGGCTGTTGCTCTCATCCAGCGATTTAATTAACTCAAAAGCACCATCGCGCGGTGGGTCAACCAGCCATTTATCAAAACGGCCTAAATTCGTTAAGGCTTCTGGTGTCATTTTAAACAAATCAGCCACGCCAAAATTTGTATTGTTAATCTGATTTAAAGCTGCACTTTCGTTAGCCCTATCCACCAAATTAGCCAAACCTTCAAGCCCCAAAACCTGTGCGCCACTGCGGGCGATAGGTAATGTGAAATTGCCGATACCACAGAAGAAATCCGCGATTTTTTCATTGCTTTGAGGCGCCAATAACTGCATCGCGCGGCGTATCATCACTCGATTGATTTGCGGATTCACCTGCGTAAATTCATTCGGCTTAAACGGATAAGTTAAATTGAACTCAGGCAGGCTGTATTTGAGCTGTGGCGAGGACTGTGGATAAAACGGCTTAATCGTATCCGGGCCTTTGGTTTGCGTCCAAATCTGCACGGCATGGTCATCAGCAAATAATTTAAGTAGCGCTTCATCTTCCAAAGTAGGCGTAGCCATAATGCGCAAAATTAGCACTATGACGGGCTTATTATCTTCAGCCTCGACCTCAGTTTTTTCACCCACTGCAAGTTCTATTTGCGGTAGTTTATCCCGCAAACTGAGTTGAGCAATCATCTGTTGCAAAGGCGCAATTAAAGCCGAAACTTCTGGCACAAGCACTTCGCAACTGTTCATATCTGCCACGTAGCGTGTTGCTTTTTCATTAAAACCAACTAAGACGCGCTGTTTTTTCTCTACATACTTAACACTCAAGCGCGCTTTATGGCGGTAACCCCAAGTCGGGCCATACAAAGGCGGTAACATATTTTCAGCTTTAACTTTGCCAATATGCCATAAGTCATTTTCGAGTAATCTTTGTTTAGCTGCCACTTGTGCGGCAAAGTCTAAATGCTGCAGTTTGCACCCGCCACATAAGCCAAAGTGCGGGCATTTTGGTGTTACGCGTTGATTGGATTGCTTTAGCACCTCAACCACATTGGCGACTTCATAGCCAGGCTTAATCCGAATCGATTGAAAGGTGACTTTTTCATTCGGCAATGCGCCATCCACAAAAATGGTTTTACCGTCAACATGTGTGACGCCACGTCCTTCTTGGTCTAGCGACTCAATGACGGCGTATTTAATTTCCTGGATTGGTGGGGGTTGATTACGATTTCGAGAACGACGTGCCATGGGAAAACCTGTGATACTTAAATGAGGTGTGATTTTAACGCATTATTTAAAAGTACAATGATATATGTAGGAGCGACGCCTCGTTCACTCAGAATAATGCGCTTTAGCGCATATATTATGTGGGGAAGCCAAATACTGGCTCGCGATTGCTACATTGCCTTCGCGACGAGGCGTCGCTCCTACAAAAAACTACTTCCAAGCCGCTAAAAACTCTACCCAATGCGGAGCGCTGTAGCTGGTTAATGTGTCACGTACCAACTTAATCTCAGCATCATAGGTTGCTGGCGTTAGATGACCACGCATAAGTTGAAAACGTAAAAATACCAGATGCGTATTAGCAACGTCAGTTTCGCAATAATTACGAATTTCTTCAATACCGCCTGCCTTATAGGCATCCCATACTTTGCTGCCATCCATACCCAACTTACCTGGAAAGCCGCACAGCTTGGCCAAATCATCTAATGGCGCATTGGCACGCGCGTTGAACATCGCCATTACATCCATTAAATCCAAGTGGCGCGTGTGGTAACGGCTAATGTAATTGTTCCATTTAAACTCTTTATCATCCTCGCCTAAATCCCAATAACGGCTAGCATTGATGCCGTGTATCAGCCCGCGATAATGCAACACTGGCAAATCAAAGCCGCCACCATTCCATGAGATTATTTGCGGGGTGAATTTATCGATACCATCAAAAAAACGTTGAATGATTTCAGCTTCGCTTGAGTCCGCATCGCCAAGCGTCCAGACTTTAAAATTACCCCCTTCACGCAATGCACATGAGATTGCGCAGATACGGTGTTGATGCAAAGGAAGAAAGTCCGTGCCATTTTGCTGGCGGCGTTTATGCAAAGCGATATTAGCGACATCATCAGCTGAAATTTCTTGCGGAAGATCATACAAAATACGAAGACCATCCGTATCAGGGATGGTCTCGATATCAAATACCAGCGTAGGCGTCATGATGTGAATCTAAAAATTAAAATTAGCGTTTTGTCCAACCGCTGGCATCTTGATACCACCAGCCACTTTGCGCTTTTTGCACCCATCTTTGTGCAAAGGTACTGCGTATCTCTGCTTCCCACTCTGCATGGCCATTAGCATTAGCAATCTCTTTATATAGCGCATTTCTATCACCATTTTCAGCCGAGACTAAACCATTGAGACTCTGCCGATCTTTTAATGCAACCAAATTCGCATCTTTTACTGCAATCAATCCATCTTTTGTAAGACCAACTGCACCGCTATTGTAATGTGCAGCCAACTGCCCATGTCGAGTTTGCATGCTGGCTTTAAGTGCAGAAATGGCTGGCGTATTCACTTCCAGGTCAGCGGCAGCAAGCGCTATCTGACTGATGAAAAATCCTGCAAGCACTAGTAATCCAAATAAAATTTTCTTCATGATAATCTCCTTATTTTGCTGGCACTGGATTTGCAGCAGGTTCAACTGTATTAACAGTGGGTTTCTCGCCATTTTTAAGCTGCCAGACTTCGTCGATAATTTTATCTGCCGCTTTTTCTGCCGCAGCGGCCGGGAAATAAATGTTGATAGTGACGCACGCTGGTAGCATGCACGCCAAGGCTAATCCGAACATCCAATTTTTCATCATAAATCCTTTTATTAGAAACTATTTTTCTATTATTAAACTGTTTGCTTTACTTAACAATCGCTGTGCTATTGCCATCTGTCACGCGTTTAATACGTGCCAGCAATTCACTCCAACCCACGGTTCGATTGTAACCTAATACCGTAATAGCTGGTATGACACTTCCTTTAACGATGACATAGCCCCCATTCGTTGACTCAATGCCGTCCATTTGACAAATATCATTATGAAGCTTGCAACTTAACCCTATTTTTCCATAATTGAATTGCTTAAAGAAACGTAAAAAACTGCGCTGTACTGCGGCGGCGGCACCGCCTCCACCCAAAGCTGAGATGTTTTCTACTGCGCGTTGCGATATTTTTTTAGGGTACTTGCCAGGGCTACTTTGTACCGCCGCATCAAATTTAACGGGCTTCCAGTTTTGCATCTCCAACCCTTTAATATCACCGTCTAGCTTACCTTCAATCGCACCGAATGAAAAAGTACGCGTTAAATCACCTAAATCTAAATTGCGCAACGCAATCTCTGCATTCAGTTTTGGTGTACTACCTAGCGGGTCTATCATTGTCAGTTGCGTTACCGTTGCAGTACCATCAAATACGGTCAATACCACGTTGCCATCGGTAGTGAGAATGCCGCCACTATAAGTCACTAGAGGGATGTCTGCCGAAGCGGCACCTTGCATGTGCGGTAGCTTAAGACTAGTACTAAGATCTGCCATCGAGATAGGCTCAAGCTTGGCGCGTAAGTGCCAATGCCATTTTGGCCCAATGCGCGCAGCAGAAATATCAGACAAGTTCAATGCGCCATCTAAAATAGGCAGTCTAATATTAGGTGTTGTAAGCGCAAAACGATTCACTTCGGCTTTAATGTTGGTGTTCCCTAAAGGCAGATTCAATAACTCGCCACTTTCATAACCAAAACTTACATTTTTTGGCTCATCATAGCTCCACGGGATATTGGCATTAAGCTTATAAAATGCAAATTTCTGATTTTTATCAGCAATGTCTACATTGTTTAAGCGCATTTCAAATGACTTTAACTCTGAATTTTTTATTTCAAGTTTCAGCGCAGCCTTACCTTCTATATCGGCATTATTAAAAGCTGTATGCTCTAAAAATGGTTTGAATAAAAGAGGATAAGCAGTAGCTAAATCTAAGCTAGGCAAGTCACCATTAAAATTAAGCAGCTTAAAATCATTTAGGCGCATCTGGCCATTAAAACTAAGTTCACCGACGTTTTTAATCTTTAAGTTCGCATGATCAAAACTCAGTAAATCATCTTCCAACTTGCCGTTGGCAACAATTTGATGTCCACCATTCGCGATATAAAACGGCTGCCAGAATACTTCTCCTGCCTGCCAGTCAACATCCATTTGCCATATCCAATTATTGCCTGCTTGTTTTGCCCCAAGCTTGAGTTTTCCAGTAAATTTTTCTGCAGCGTGTAAACCAGCTTCATCACTGAAACTTGCATCTTTTACATTTAGCTCTGCACTGATATCCGGAATACCTTTAACCAATAGACGATTGATTACAATGCTGAAAGGCACATTAATATGTGCAGATTTAACGGAGCCCTGCGCGCAATCCCAGTGCCCTGCTTGAATATCTTTAGGAACATTGCAACTTAGGCTGACCTGCGACCAGTCTTTATCAGTTTTTTGCTTGAGTGAAGATTTTAAGCTTAATGTTGGCGAAGGCTTGCCAAGATCTAGCCTAAGAGATGCATTTTGCACATTGCCCAGAGGGTGTTCAATATGTTCTGCTTTGATTGAAATTTCGGTGATTGCATGCGCGGCCAGACTAAATGCCATGATGCAAAAAATGGCTGCAAGCCTGATTGCTTTCAAGTAAAACATAATGTTAAGTGAAGACCAGATGCCAAAAATTCAATCATCATGTTGTATTGCAGCATTATTTATCAGGATGGAAATACACCCGTAGAAAGATATCTATCTCCGCGATCGCAAACTATAGTCACAATCACGGCATTCTCTACTTCTTTAGATATCTGCAAAGCGGTATATAAAGCACCCCCACTGGAAATTCCTGCAAAAACACCCTCCTCTGAGGCTAGTTTTCTGGTGACATTCTCGGCATTTTTTTGACTGACGTAGCGTAGTTCATCCACACGTTTAGCCTCATAAATCTTTGGCAGATATTCCACTGGCCACTTGCGAATACCGGGGATTTGACTGCCCTCCTCTGGCTGCACCCCAATAATTTGTATGTTCGGATTTTGCTCTTTCAAATACCGCGACACGCCCATAATAGTACCTGTAGTGCCCATGCTTGAAACAAAATGCGTCACTTTGCCAGCAGTATCACGCCAAATTTCCGGGCCTGTACCTTCATAATGTGCAAGCGGGTTATCTGAATTACCAAACTGGTCCAACACGATGCCTTCGCCCTCCGCTTGCAATTTCATCGCCACATCACGCGCGAGTTCCATACTGCCGTCTTTAGGCGTTAAAACCAGTTCTGCGCCGTAGGCTTTCATGCTTTGGCGGCGTTCTATGCTTTGATTTTCTGGCATGACCAATATCATTTTATAACCGCGCATCGCCGCCACCATCGCCAGTGCGATGCCTGTATTGCCACTGGTGGCTTCAATCAGCGTATCACCAGGTTTAATATCACCGCGCGCTTCTGCCCGCGTAATCATGCTGTATGCAGGCCTGTCTTTAACTGACCCGGCGGGGTTGTTACCTTCCAGCTTGAGTAAAATAGTGTTGGTGGTATTGCCCGAAGCATTTTTGCCTAGCCGCTGCAATTTAACTAGCGGGGTGTTGCCGACAAAATCGTCTAATGTTTTATACATAATGAGTTTCTTTATTGTTTATTTAGATTTGCAAGATAGATCGCATATATGCCAAAGCTAACAAAGGCAATCAACCCCAGTTGCGGCAAACTTAACCCTAAAAACGTCCAATCAATCGCGGCGCAATCGCCCGTACCACGAAACACCAAAGTCAGGGCTTTTTTTAATGGAAAATTTTCAAACATATAATCAAAACCTACCCCGCAATCCGCAATCATCGTATCTTTATGAGCTTGTAGCCACCAATGACGAATCGCCACCCCAGCGCCACCTATAGCGGTTAACACTTGTAACAATGTGAATATTTTGTTGAGTATGGTATTGGGGTTAATGAATGCCGCGATTAAAAACAGCACCCCCAAGCCCATAAACACCATGCGTTGCGATATGCACAACGGACAAGGGTTTAATTGGTAATGTGTTTGTATCACCAGCGCCAAACCTACCAAACCAAAACAGGCAACAAAACCTAGCAAATAGCCAGTTTTGCCGCTGAGTAATTTATTTATCATGTCTACAGCCTTCATTGTGTTGAATGTACGCTTATAATTGAATCAAATAAACATTGTAATAGATAACGCCAGATGACTGAACCTACTTTGTATACCGAGAAGCAAATCCGAACCACCAAAATTCTGACTGCCAAGATTCTGACTGTAAGTGAGCTAAATCGTTTAGCCAATCAGGTGTTAACACAAAGTTTTCCATTATTTTGGATTTCTGGCGAAGTTTCAAATCTAACGCGTGCGGCTAGTGGACATTGGTATTTTTCACTTAAAGACGCTGGCGCACAAGTGCGTTGTGTCATGTTCAAAGGCCGAAATAGCTATTTAGACTGGTCGCCAAAAGAAGGCGATAAAGTAGAAGCGCGTTGCACAGTAACGCTATATGAAGCGCGCGGTGACTTTCAGCTTACCATTGAGTTTTTGCAACGTGCGGGCATGGGTGTTCTATTTGAAGCATTTGAAAAACTTAAAGCCAAGCTGCAGCAAGAGGGTTTATTTGATGCCGCGCTTAAAAAACCACTGCCTACGCATCCAAAAAAAATCGGCATTGTCACCTCCCCTGATGCCGCAGCACTAAGAGACGTGCTCACTACCCTCAAACGACGTATGCCGAGTATTCCGATTGTAATTTACCCGACACCAGTGCAAGGCAAAGGCGTTGCCATCCAAATTGCAGATGCGATTCAGTTGGCAAATGAACGGGCTGAATGTGATGTGCTGATTATTTGTCGCGGCGGTGGCAGCATTGAAGACCTGTGGCAATTCAATGAAGAAATTGTCGCAAGAGCGATTGCAGAATGTGCAATCGCTACTATCAGCGGTGTAGGTCACGAAACCGATTTTACCATTTGTGACTTTGTCGCAGACGTGCGCGCTGCTACACCTACGGCAGCGGCAGAACTGGTTACGCCATCTCGCGACAATTTATTAAACGTGCTTAATCAGCTAAAACAACAGTTAGCCAGAAACATGCAATATCTGCTAAACCAGCGTGAGCAGACACTGGATTACTTGGCACGCAGGTTAACTTCACCGCTACAACTCATTGAGCAACAAAAAACGCAGCTTACTCAAATGGCCTATCGGCTAAATACTTTTATAAATCAACAACTACAAGTCAAACAACAAAATTTGTTGCGCTTGAATCAAAACTTAACACACCTTAATCCGCAAGCCGTACTCACTCGAGGTTATGCATTTGTGCAAAATAAAACAGGTGTGATTATTACATCAAGCAAACAGTTACAAACTGGTGATGAGGTAAAGCTGACATTTGGCGTGGGTTCTGCTGATGCAACGATTGATAAAACCAGTCAGTAGCGCTGAATAATACTTTCCTTAAAATCTGTGCTATATAAAATTCACAAAATCCACGTATACTCATGAGTAACGGATAAGTTCAAAAATATTTCGAACACTACGTAAAAGGTAAACTATGTTAGTACACGGCCAAGCGATAAAGGAATTGGCGCCTGCCGATTACCTCATGATTGAAAATGAACATAAATTGCTGGAAAAGTACTTGGATAACCTTCGTGATGCCTGTGCTTGTAGTAATTTAGATAATCTGCCCGACTGCCAACGCTGCGACCGTGAACAGCAGACTTCGTGTCAGGGTCGATTACCTTCGTTCTTATTTCACATTATTGATTTAGCCGGCAAGCATTTTGCTCATGAAGAGGCCATCATGTTAAGCCGACCTCACGTAACGACAGACTACGAATATTTTCGAATTCACCAGCAAGCGCACGCAGACGTTATGCAAAAATTATATGCGCTATCAGAAGAGTGTTTATTGCTGAGAGATCAGAACAACACCGCTGAAATTTACAGCCAATTCTATGAAAAGCTTTCCAGTATTTTTGATGAGCATGATCGCAATTTTGATGACCCTTTTATTGAATCGACCATCGCTCAATCAACCTAGTTAAAAGTTATATACATGGATTGTAATTGGCAGGAATTGAGTGTATAAATTAACTGTAGTAAAAAAGTTTGGAAAGTTCACCTTAAATTAGGAGACGTCTATCGAAACTTCATTGATTGTTCAGCTGTAGCAAATCTCATAGCCAGCGATTGGTGACTGGTCAAATCGGCATCCCATAAGCCGAAACATAATGCCGCGTTAATGCGGCATTATTATTTTCAGATATTTAGTGATTGATTTTGAAAATCAACTCAAACACTAGACTACCCGACGGAAGCCCACCCGCAATCAGCACGAATAACTCAAGCTGACATTTAAGCAACCCATTACCGATTCAGAAACCGGATACCTAAATATCTATTACGCTTAACAATTTGAACACTGACTGGTTTAACTACAAGTTTCTCAGTTCAGAGACTGCCCCTCTTATAACTTTTACAGAGGATTTTAAGAATAGTAGCGCCAGCAATAATCCAACAAGAATGTCAGGCCATCCAGAGTGCGTTAACCAAACACCGCCAGCCGCCACAAAAACTGAAATATTGGAAGCAACGTCATTGCGAGAGCACTCCCAGACAGAACTCATGTTGATGTCTTCCTCGTGATGTTTCCAGAGCAATGCAAGACAAGTGCCGTTTGCAAGTAATGCCAATAAGCTAATAAGCCCCATAGTTTCATAAATTGGAACAATTGGAACTATGATTCGATACACAACCTGAGAGAAAACGAATAATCCTGCTATCAGTATCAAAATACCTTTAAACAAGGCGATCTTAGCCTTTGAACGTGGGGCGCTGGCAATAGCGTAGAGGCTTAAACCATAAGTTATAGCATCGCCTAGATTGTCGAGTGAGTCTGATAATAAGGCAGTTGAACCTGACATGATTCCTGCGACAATTTCAACCAAAAACATCACAACATTAATACACAGCACAACCTTTAAGGTCGAACTTTGTCGAACTCTCAGTGCATCAATCGCACAGGATTTGTTCTCGCAACAATCAGCCATGTAGAAATAATTGTTAATATAATTGAGAAACAATCATGGCAGAAAATAGTTAATTTGACTATTAATCAAATAGGCATACATTATATTTTTTTATGGTAATAGTGTCTTTCGGCTTTTACCGTTGCGAGCATTGCCAGTGTTGTTGGTCACTGGTTCATACATGTCGTGCCCAAGGCGCTCAGCCATTTCGGCTTGCAGCGCACGTTCAACCAGTGCTTTGGTGAGTTGTTTGAGAAGACCATTCTCGCCAATAAGTTCTTCTGGCTTTCGATAATTGGCTAATAACCCATCAATTAAATCGTTGGGTAGTGCTTTTAGTGTCGTCATTTTTAATCCATTTCTGAAAATAGCAGTTTCCTGCAAAATGACGTTTACACAAAATTATTTACACCCCCTATTTAACTCAAAAAGGCTTTTAACCAATTCACTTCAGTTAGATTAAGTACAAGCTCGCCAGCATAATTTCTGCACTTCCCTGTAATGCTGTTAAAATGTATGTTTAATATAAAACGTTTATTTTAAACACCATTCCCATGCGGCTATTCGGCATTCCTAATTGTAATACGGTTAAAAAAGCCCGTGACTGGCTCACCGGTCATGGCATTACATACGAATTTCATGACTTCAAAAAAAATGGTGTTAGCCAAGCGTTGCTTGAAAGCTGGTTAACCCAATTCCCTTGGGAAAAACTAGTAAATAGAGCAGGTATGACATGGCGCAAGCTATCAGATGCTGAAAAATCAGCGGTGATAGATGCAAATACAGCGCTAAACTTAATGCTGGAAAAACCCTCTGTTATTAAACGCCCGGTATTAGTAAAAGACGGAAAAATCCTATGTTTAGGATTTACAGAAGCACCCTATAAAGAACTACTATGACCAAATCAATGACGATCAATAATACATCTGACAGCAAAACGTTAAGCCTGGCGATTGACTTACTCACACGCCGCTCAAACACGCCAGAAGATGCAGGTTGCCAGAAACTGATGATTTCTCGCTTGGAGCCGCTAGGCTTCAAAATTGAGCGTATGCGCTTTGGTAACGTAGATAATTTTTATGCGCGCCGCGGCACTGTTGGCCCGTTATTGATATTTGCCGGCCATACAGACGTTGTACCTACTGGCCCATTAGATAAATGGCATACACCGCCATTTGAGCCCACTATTAAAGACGGCATGCTTTATGCGCGCGGCGCAGCAGACATGAAAACTTCGCTCGCCGCATTTATTACCAGCATAGAAGAATTTATCGCTGAAAATCCAAACCACTCAGGCTCAATAGGTTTATTGATTACCTCTGATGAGGAAGGCGTTGCGGTAGATGGTACAGTTAAAGTGGTTGAAGCCTTAAAAGCACGCGGCGAATTGATTGATTACTGCATCGTTGGCGAACCTACCAGCAATAAAGTGGTAGGCGATATGATTAAAAATGGTCGTCGTGGTTCACTCTCAGGCAAGCTTGTCGTTAAGGGCATACAAGGCCATATCGCCTATCCGCATTTAGTGAAAAACCCAATTCACATGGTTGCTCCAGCCATTAAAGATATGGTTGAAACTGTTTGGGATACGGGTAACGAATACTTTCCGCCTACTTCATGGCAAATATCGAACATGAATGGCGGCACTGGCGCGACCAATGTGGTACCTGGTGAAGTAGAGATTTTATTTAACTTTAGATTCAGCACTGCTAGTACAGAACAAAACCTGAAAGAACGTGTGTATGCCATTCTGGATAAGCATGCACTCAACTATGATTTAGAGTGGGAATACTCGCCGCCGTACATTACACCACGCGGCAATTTGGTAGAAGCGATTACAGAAGCTATTCAGCAGTCATACGGCGTAACACCAGAATTATCGACTACGGGTGGCACATCTGATGGACGTTTTATTGCCGATATATGCAAGCAAGTCATTGAGTTTGGCCCACTGAATGCAACGATACACAAACTGAATGAATGCGTGGGCGTGGCCGATATTGAGCCGCTAAAAGAAACTTACAAATTAACGCTACAAAAATTACTCTCATAGAAAAACGTGATGACAAATAACAACGCCCAAAACCATATTGTGCATAGCGAGCTATTTACCGTTCGCGACTGGATACGCTTTGCTGTAAGCCAGTTTGAAGCCTCAGACATCTTCTACGGTCACGGTACTGATAACGCCTATGATGAAGCTGTTTGGCTTATCATGAGCGGACTTCACCTGCCTATGGATACACTTAATAACTTTTTAGATGCGCGGCTAATACCAACCGAGCGCAACAAACTGGCCGCTTTTATAGAACAGCGCATTAGCAAACACACGCCAACTGCTTACCTTTTAAAAGAGGCTTGGTTACAAGGCCTTAAGTTTTATGTGGATGAGCGCGTTCTTATTCCACGCTCGTTTATTGCAGAACTACTGGCTAATGGTTTAAGCACTGGAGATTTAAGTCCTTGGATTGAGTTTCCTGAAATGATAGAAAGCGCTGCAGACATTTGTACTGGCAGCGGCTGTTTAGGTGTGTTACTTGCCAGCGTTTTCCCCAATGCAGCAATTGATGTCATTGACATTTCACAGGATGCTATTGATGTCGCTAATATCAATATTGCTAACTATGGCTTGCAAGAACAGGTCACGGCAATTAAATCTGACATGTTCAGCGCGTTAAAAGGCCCAGATAACAAACCTAAGTTATATGATTTAATCATCAGCAACCCACCGTATGTAGATGCTCCATCCATGGCTGCATTGCCGCAAGAGTATCAAAACGAGCCACAACTTGCATTAGGTAGCGGCATTGCAGGGCTGGATCACACGCACACTATTCTGCGCGAGGCCGCAAATTACCTAAACGATGATGGCATATTGATTGTTGAAATCGGCCATAATCGTGAAGCTTTAGAAGCGGCCTATCCAAACATTATTTTTAACTGGCTAGAAGTTTCGTCAGGGAATGAATTTGTATTTTTACTCACTAAGTCACAGCTTACATTAGGTCACACTCCACTTTGAACACCGCTAAAAACCTCAATCAAACCAATAATCAAACTATCAGCTGGCAAGAAGCCAACAAAACCAAAACGGGCATCTGGCATTCTGAAAACGCCGCACCTGTCCCTAAGCGCGTACAAATAGCTGACGACACCACCAAAGCAGACGATGCATATAAACTTTGTTGTGAAGGCACTGCCCTACTGTGGCGCGGTGACTTTCAAAATGCCAAGATGCTGATGCAAGCCCTATCACGCCGAATAGACCGCCCTGGTAAAAAACCCAAAAAGCCTGCAAGCACCATGCTGGAGGCATTTCATTTGCATCGCCAGTCACAATCACAAAAAGCACGTATTTTAGGCATGTTAGTCATTGAGTTAAACGTGGGCTACAACATCAACTTACGTCGAGCACCTGATGTAAAAGCCGCATGTGAACATGCTTACGGTAAAAGCACGCAAACTATCGTGGTGTCATTACGTGAAATTTTAGGCCTAGTTGGCGCTTACGAATGGAGCAAAAATGGTGTCGACATTCCCGTCATCAACAATAAAATTTACCCAAGCTATGGCGTATTTTCACCGATTCGCGGTGAATACCTGGATTTAGTTGATGTGACTCCATTACCTGTACCATGCAATCTGGCCTTTGACATAGGCACTGGCACAGGTGTATTAGCCGCCATACTTGCTAACCGTGGGGTCACGAAAATAATCGCTACTGATAATTCGCACCGCGCCTTGGATTGCGCATTAAAAAATGTGAATCTATTAGGGTTAAAAAACAATGTGTCATTGATTGAAGCCGACTTATTTCCAAAAGCCAAAGATGGTAAAGATGAGTACGGAAAAGCAGATTTAATCGTCTGTAACCCGCCTTGGTTACCTGCGCACCCAAGCTCAGCACTTGAATCTGCAATATACGATGAAAAAAGTAAAATGCTTAAAGGCTTTTTAAATGGCTTAGCTGCTCATTTAAGTAGCCATGGCGAAGGTTGGCTTGTACTTTCTGACTTTGCAGAACATTTGGGCTTAAGAACACGCGAAGAATTGCTAGGCTGGATAGCCGCAGCAGGCTTAAAAGTGCTTGAAAGAACCGACACCAAAGCAAGACATAGCAAAACGCTTGATGCAAGCGACCCGCTACATGCGGCACGTAAGGCTGAAGTAACTTCGTTATGGCGGTTGGGTAAACTTTAGTATTTATTATGTGCTAACAGTTAAGTTGATTATTTTATAAAACAGATCAAATAACTTTTGATCTGTTTTATCAGCACAATTTAGCCCCGCCCTCTATTCCTATCACTCTTTTTTTGCATGGCTGGAGCCGCCAAGTCGCTAGTCTGTCGCACGCGGCGATTCTCATTTTTTCTAGGTGCTGGTTTTTTAGTGGCAGGATTATTACGTGCAGCATCTGTTTTGCCGCGATACGGTCTTGCTTCACCATCGGCAGCATCACGTGGCGGTCTATCTAATGCACTTATCCTTTGTTTACGTACTTTTGGCATAAACACAGTGGTGGCTTTTAATTTTTCGCGTTGCGTGAGTTGTCTGAGCGGTGCACTTGGTACTGGCAAATCAGCCCACTCCAACAAACCAACCACTTCTTTTTGCTCAAGCTTAAGCATTTGGCCGCGTTTAACGCGTGGCGGCAAATTAACAGGTCCGAAACGTACGCGCATCAAGCGGCTGACTGGCAACTGAAACGCCTCAAATAGTCTTCGTACTTCTCGGTTACGGCCTTCGCGCAGAATCACTTGATACCAGTGGTTCGCACCCTCACCACCTTGCGCGCTAATGCTATCAAAGTTGGCCGGGCCATCTTCCAGCTCAATGCCTTCTGTAAGTTGCTTCATTTGACCTTCAGTCAATTCACCAAAGATACGCACCGCGTATTCGCGCTCAACCTCATAACGTGGATGCATGAAACGATTAGCCAACTCGCCTGAAGTGGTAAATATCAGCAAGCCACTAGTATTCATATCTAAACGGCCAATGGCAATCCATTTGGCATTTTTAACTTTTGGCAGTTTATCAAACACACTCGCGCGACCTTCAGGGTCATCTTGACTGACGATTTCACCTTCTGGTTTATGGTAGATCAACACTTGTGGTAGCTCTGCTACGAACGGCAACTTTAACGGACGGCTATCTAAACGCACAACATCGTATTGTGTAACGCCCTGGCCTACTGCAGCTGGCGCGCCATTTACAGTCACTCGACCACTAGCAATAAGTAATTCCATATCGCGACGTGAGCCTAAGCCAGCTAATGCCAATAACTTATGCAGCCTTTGTGTGGGTTCTGGCGGTGCGTTTTCGTCAACCGCTAATTTAGTGAAACTGGTTTTTGGGCGGCGAGGCGTTGCCTGCGGGTCGCGTTGAGTTTTAAAGGGACGTGCCATGATTGATAACTAATTGATTGTAATAGCGCATTTTACCGCAGTTACAGCTAATCTCAGCAGAATAAAAATGTTTCTTGCTTCTCTGACATTCCAAGGCAACTCAGAATCTGCTATAAATCCAGCTGAACCTCAGATTTCACAAAGTCTTCCATTGCAGGTAACTCTGCGAGTGACTTCAAATTAAGGTCATCTAAAAAGTGTTTGGTGGTCGCATATAATGAAGGCCGGCCGGGCACCTCCCGCTGCCCAACGACGTCAACCCAATCACGCTCTTGCAACTGTCGCATCACGTTCGGGTTGACTGCAACACCGCGAATCTCCTCAATGTCGCCCCGCGTCACGGGTTGCCTATACGCAATAATCGCTAATGTTTCCATCACCGCACGTGAATATTTTGGCTGCTTTTCAGGATTCAACCGGGCTAAAAAGGTTGTATATTCAGGTCGAGCCTGAAAACGATAGCCCGTTGCTACTTGCACTAACTCCATAGTGCGGGCGTCCCAGTCCTGCTTAAGCTCATCCAGCAACATACGCAAAGTGGTGCGTTCCATACGGTCAGAAAATAATTTTTGCATATCATCTAAGCTAAGTGGCTGTGAAGATGTCAGCAATGCAACCTCTAGCACTTGTTTCATTTGCGTGGTGTTTTCAGGTTCTTTCATCATTCATTAAACATCATTCGCGAGAATTCAACTGCACATAGATAGGTGAAAAAGGCGCTTGTTGTGTCATGCGTAGCAAGCCTTCACGCGCCAACTCTAAAACCGCTAAAAAGCATACTACTAATTTTGGAATACCGTCTTGCACCACATCAAACAATTGTGAAAACTCTAATATATGATCAGTTTTTAATCGACGTAATATGATGCTCATATGCTCACGCACGGAAAGCTCAGCCTTGCCTATTTTGTGGTGTTTATATTGACTGGCTCGCTTAAGCACATTACGCCACGCTTCTGTTAAGTCATCCAAGCTGACTTCAGGCGGCTTAATGTCGCTAATATGCTGATAATAAGCGCTGGCAACGGCAATATCCCCGCCCACTTTAGGCATTTCATCAATGCGTTGTGCGGCAAGTTTAATGGCTTCATACTCCATTAAACGGCGCACCAATGCAGCCCTAGGATCATCCTCAGATTCAATTTCAGCAGGCTTTGGAAGCAACATGCGGGATTTAATCTCTATCAGCATGGCCGACATTAGCAAATAGTCACCTGCCAATTCAAGCTTAATCGCATGCATTTTTTCTACATATTCCATATATTGGCGCGTTAAATCCGCCATCGGAATATCTAAAATATCGAGATTGTGTTTTCGGATTAAGTACAACAGTAAATCTAGCGGGCCTTCAAATGCCTCTAAATAAACCTCCAGCGCATCAGGCGGAATATAAAGATCTTGTGGAAGCTGAGTAAAAGCTTCCCCTTTGATTTTTGCACTGAGAGGAGTTTCAATCAAAATATTTAAGATTTAACTATAATTTAAACCCATCGCATCACGAACATCGCGCATGGTTTCACGGGCGAGTTTACGGGCTTTTTCACAACCTTCAGCGACGATATTTTTAACTAGCGTAGGATCTTCAGCATATTGCGCCGCGCGCTCTTGTATTGGTTTTAGTTCAGCTAACACGCCCTCAATTACAGGGCCTTTACACTCGATACAACCGATTGAAGCATTTTTACAGCCCTGCTGCACCCACTCCTGCGTAGCCTGGCTTGAATAGATTTCATGCAATTGCCATACTGGGCATTTTGCAGGGTTGCCCGGATCTGTGCGACGCACGCGCGCCGGGTCAGTCGGCATAGTTTTGATTTTTTTTGCAATTGCATCTGGATTTTCACGCAACGAAATAGTGTTGTTGTACGACTTGGACATTTTATGACCATCCAACCCCGGCATTTTTGAGGCTGGCGTGAGTTTGTATTCCGGTTCAAGCAAAATCATTTTGCCGCCACCTTCCAGATAACCTAACAAACGCTCTTTATCACCCATGCTCATGCCTTGTTGCTCTTCAATCAGGGAACGGGCTGAATCAAGCGCTTCTTCATCACCGCTTTGCTGATAGGCATTGCGCATTTCTTCGTACAAAGCACCACGCTTGCTGCCTAGCTTTTTAATAGCAGCTTCGGCTTTTTCTTCAAAACCTTTTTCTTTGCCATAGATATGGTTAAATCTACGCGCAATTTCACGGGTGAACTCTATATGCGGAATTTGGTCTTCGCCCACTGGCACTTGTGTAGCTTTGTAAATGAGAATATCCGCGCTTTGCAACAGTGGGTAGCCCAAGAAGCCGTAAGTAGATAAATCTTTGCTAGATAATTTTTCCTGCTGGTCTTTATAGGTTGGCACACGTTCTAGCCAGCTCAGTGGCGTAATCATGCTCAATAGCGTAAATAGTTCGGCATGTTCAGGCACTCGCGATTGTATAAAAATCGTCGCATTGGCAGGATCAACGCCAGCTGCCAGCCAGTCGATAACCATCTCCCACACACTTTCTTCAATGATTTCTGGCGTATCGTAATGCGTAGTGAGCGCATGCCAATCTGCTACAAAAAATAAGCATTCATGCTCGTGCTGTAACTTAATCCAGTTTTTAAGTACACCGTTGTAATGCCCTAGATGCAAATTGCCTGTAGGGCGCATGCCTGATAAAACGCGTTCGATTGCCATCTGCTAAAAACCTTAAATTTATTATGTTGCTATTATACAAACAAGCTTATTAAATTAAGCTTTTTATTAAGCCATCTACTACATTGATAAGTGGAGTTAAAATTCTGCTTAATACGCCAGTAAACAAGAGCGCAATCAGAATGATGAATCCAAAACGCTCTATTTGTGCAAATGGCCGTGCCAAATTCATAGGCAGCAAACTAACCGCGATACGTCCGCCGTCTAATGGAGGCAAGGGCAATAAATTCAACACCATCAATACAATGTTGATAGCAATACCTGCTTTAGCCATCATTGCTAATGGGTATGCGATAGCTTCTGGCGCCCCTGCAGAAAATTTAATGACTAATGCCCAAAAAATGGCCATCACAAAATTTGAAGCTGGCCCAGCCGCCGCGACCCATAACATATCCTTTTTAGGGTTGCGTAAGCGGCTAAAATCTACAGGTACAGGCTTTGCCCAGCCAAACAAAATACCGCCTAGCAATATCGTTATTGCTGGCAACAGAATAGTTCCGAATGGGTCGATGTGCTTAATGGGATTTAAAGTAATTCGTCCGGCATTAAAGGCAGTCATATCACCAAAGTATTTTGCCGCATAACCATGCGCCGCTTCATGTACTGTAATGGCAAATATAATAGGTGGCGCATAAATAACAATCTTTTGTATGAGTGACAATTCCATTGATTACTCTTTTTAGTAAATAAATTAGTACTAGCTTAACCCAAATGGAGCCAAATCACCCAAACCTTCACGTATTAGCACAGGCGCATCATCAGTTAAATTAATGACGGAGGTTGCCCCAGCTACACAATGCCCAGCGTCAATCACTAAATCAACATTATGTTCAAGCTTCTCGCGAATCTCCCAAGCCTCACAGAGTGATGAATCATCATCGGGAAAGTACAGCGTCATACTTAACAAAGGAGCATCTATCGCTTCCAGTATAGCTTGCACGATGGCATGCTGCGGCACTCGAAGCCCTACGGTGTTGCGTTTTGGGTGCTGTAGTTTGCGCGGCACTTCGCGCGTGGCATTCAAAATAAAGGTATAAGGGCCGGGGGTGTTGGCTTTAAGCAGGCGAAACTGACTGTTACTCACAATTGCGTAATTGCCCAGCTCACTTAGATTGCGGCACACTAGGGTAAACAAGTGCTTATCATCCACCCCGCGAATTTGACGAATTCTAGCTTGAGCATCGCCATGGCCTATCATGCAGCCTAAGGCATAGCCCGAATCGGTTGGGTAAGCTATTACACCACCGCCTCGCAGAATGTCTGCCGTTTGCACAATAAGTCGATGTTGCGGATTATCAACATTAATATTAAAAAATTGGGACATATTTTTATTCGTTATACCTTTAAAGCGTATTGTTTTACAGTAAGGCCTCTGGCCAATCGTGCCAAACAGGCACGCAATTACTAGGCAGCATAGGCAAACGTCCCATTTCCATAAAACTAAGACCCTTACCGTGATAATCAGAACCTTGCGAGGACTTTAAGCCAAATAGTTGGGCGTATTTTGCATATTCCACATATTGCGCGCCGGTATGACTGCCCGTCACCACCTCTATAGCCGCACCACCTAACGCTCTAAATTCGTTTAATAACAATAACATATTGATACGGCCTAAATCATATCGTCCTGGGTGTGCAAGCACAGCCACCCCACCGCTACCAACAATCCAATTCACCGCATCTTCCAAGCTTGCCCACTGATGTTCAAAATAACCCGGCTTGCCTTTTACCAAATATTTTTTAAAAACAGATTTAGTATCTTTTGAAATGCCGCTATCCACTAAAAACCTTGCAAAATGAATACGACCGATAATGCCTTCAGTTGCATACTGGTAAGCGCCTTCTAAACTACCCTTAATGCCTACCTTTTCTAAGCCAGCCGCCATTCCAGCTGCTCTTGTATGACGACCTGCACGGATAGATTCCAAACCGAATTTTAATGGTGGATGCTGAGGATCAATTTTTAATCCAACAATATGTAATGTGCGTTTTTTCCAGGTAACAGAAATTTCAACACCATTAATAAACTGCAAACCCAAACGCTTAGCCTCACTTGCTGCAACTTCTAAACCGCCAGTATCATCATGATCTGTCAACGCCAACACATCAACATTATGCATTGCGGCATGCTCAACTAGTTCAGCAGGGCTTAATAGACCGTCTGAAATATTAGAATGCGAATGTAAATCAAAGATTAATGACATGAATTACGCTTCTTGAAAGTTAAGAAAACACAAAAATACGTGGTTATTACTGAAAAACTGCTTGAAAATTAACCCTTGTGGCACAACATCAATCATAGCAAAATAACGACTTATGCTAAAGCATTGTTAATGTGTGAATTATTTTAAGCAACCCCTTCTTTGAAAGCGACTAGTCCCAAGCCATGAATAAGTTTTTATTCGATTTATTTCCTGTTATTTTGTTTTTTATCGCATTCAAGTTTTTCGATATTTACACTGCAACTGCCGTTGCCATTATTGCGACCATCGCACAAATTATTTACAGCAAGATTCGTCATGGCAAAATTGAAAAAATGCTGATTATCAGTGGCGTCCTGATCACCGTATTTGGCGGTGCCACCTTGCTTCTTCATGATCCAAAATTTATTCTATGGAAACCCACCATTTTATATTGGCTGTTTTCGTTAAGCTTAGTAGGCGCGCAGCTAATCTTCAAAAAAAACCTTATCCGCAATATGATGGAAAAACAAATTAGCTTACCCGATACCATTTGGTCAAACTTAAATCTAGCTTGGGCGGCCTTGTTTTTAGCACTTGGTTTTTTAAATCTCTACGTGGCCTTTAATTACTCAGAAAATACTTGGGTGAACTTCAAACTATTTGGCATTACTGGCATCATGTTTGTTTTTATTATTCTGCAAACATTATTGCTTAGCAAATACTTGCCTAAGGAAGATTCTAATGGGGATGCTGAGTAATGTGGTACGCGATCATGGCAGAGGATGCTCCTGATAGCTTAGACAAGCGTTTGGCTGCTAGACCTGAACATTTAAAGCGTCTGCAAAACTTGCAGGATGCCGGACGCCTGCTACTTGCAGGTCCGTTTCCTGCCATTGACAGCACAGACCCTGGCCCTGCTGGATTTACAGGTAGTTTAATAGTGGCCGAATTCGCTAGCTTAGCTGAAGCAAAAGAATGGGCAAATAATGATCCATTTGTCATCTTAAATGTGTATAAGCACGTTACAGTGAAACCTTTTAGAAAAACACTACCAAATTAAGATTTTTATTCCCTGCTTAATACATCATCCCATGACCCTAGTTGAAGAAATTACCAGCAGATTGCAAACTTTAGCACCTCAAGCACTTGAGATAAATGACGAAAGCGCCATGCATGCCGGACATTCAGGTAATACTGGCGGTGGTCATTTCAAACTCAAAATAACAAGCTCGCATTTTTTTAAAAAATCACCGATAATGCGACATCGCATTATTTATCAATTACTTGCCGACCTTATTCCTACTAAGATTCATGCTTTGAGCATTAACGCTCTTGCGCCAGATGAACTTTAAACAACCCAAATAAAACAAACTTTTTAATCAATCACCCATTCTTAACCATGAGGATTTTTGCATGAAATTCACCCAAACCATAATCGCTTTAGCCATTCTGTCATTAGCACCGTCTGCCTTCGCGGGCGACACCGTAGCGACAGTCAACGGCAAACCAATCAAGCAATCTGTATATGACTACATTGCTAAAGATGCTACTGCGCGCGGTCAAAAAGTTGACGATCAAGTCAAAGGTGCAATCACTAATAAACTGATCGACTCTGAAATTGTGTACCAGGAAGCCCAAAAACTTGGTTTAGATAAACAGCCAGATTATATTGCACGTGAAGAACTTTCACGCCGCGAATTATTAACTTCTGCTTATTTACAAGATTTCGTGAAGAAAAACCCTATTTCAGATGCTGATTCAAAAGCCGCTTACGAAGAGTACAAAAAAGCATATGGTGATAAAGAGTATAGTGCCCGTCATATTTTAGTAAAAACAGAAACTGAAGCCCAAGAAATCATTGCTAAACTTGGTAAAGGTGGCGATTTTGCAAAAATCGCTAAAGAAAAATCATTGGATCCTGGCTCTAAAGAAAAAGGTGGTGATTTAGGCTGGTTTTCTCCTGCTACCATGGTAAAACCATTCAGCGATGCGGTTGCAACCCTAAAAAAAGGCGGGATTACAAGCGCACCGATACAAACTCAGTTTGGCTGGCATGTGATTAAACTTGTCGATACTCGTGCTTCACAGCCGCTTGCTTACGATAAAGTAAAAGAAGGTTTACAAAAAAACCTTCAACAGCGTAACCTAGAAAAAATGATGACTGAGTTACGTGCTAAAGCTAAAGTAGATGTTGCGAAATAATCTCTTTAAATAAATTAGCAATAGAAATAGGCGCTTCCATGCGCCTTTTTCTATTGTAATAACTGAACACTATTTTCATCTTGAAGAACGCACATCATATTAAATTTATGCGATAATAAGAATTATTATCATTCATGATTTAATTTGTAAGTGACTACATGCAACTTTTATCTCAACTAAAAATAGGTCAGCCAGCTACAATTTCTGCAATTGAGGCTGAAGAGCTTTTATTTCACCGTCTGTCCGCGCTTGGTTTTCGAATAGGTAAGCCGCTCAGTATTATTCGCCGAGCCAACTTTAATGGTCCGCTACAGGTGCGTTTAGGCACAACTGATGTGATTTTACGTGACACTGAGGCCGCGCATATTCGAATAAACACCCATCCAATCAACTAACTCCTGATTAAGTTAAACTTAGCCATACTAACCCACTCCACTAGCGCCTAAAATAACAGCTTATGAAACGTATCGCATTATTAGGCATGCCAAATACTGGCAAATCCACATTATTCAACCGCATCAGCGGTGCATCAGCCAGGGTAGGTAACTGGCCGGGCATTACCGTAGATTTAATGAGTGCAAAGATTCTTATTGGCGGGCATATTGCAGAACTCATTGACTTACCCGGTATTTATGATATTCACGGGTTTTCTGAAGACGAGCAGGTTGTGCGGCACTTCCTGTCAAACAACGCTGTCGATTTAGTGATTGTATTATTAAATAGCTCACAAATTGACCGCCAGCTTTCTTTAGTCTTACAAATTAAAAAGTTGAAAATTCCTGCGGTGCTTGCCTTGAATATGGCCGATGAAGCGCGGCAATCGGGCATTACCATTGATGCCGATAATTTAGCTAAAGAATTAGAAATGCCAGTACTGCAAATCAGCGCTAAATATGGCGATGGCTTGCCAAAAGCATTACAAGCAGCAACACAAATCATCAATCAAAATCAACCAGCTACTGATCCACAAGTGATTGCTCAATTTTTGCAGGAAGATAATCAAATTGAACATGAGATGGAAGATTTGATTCAGCATCATGTGCAAATGCCAACCACTTTCACAGACAACACCACCGATAAAATCGATAGAGTTTTGCTGCATAAATGGTTTGGTTTACCTATATTTTTTGCCGCGATGTTTGTGTTATTTCAATTTATTTTCACGGTTGGAAAACCACTGCAGGACGGTTTGGCTTGGGCCTTAAGTGTACTCAGATCAGGCTTATTAGAACCTATTTTTGCATCTAGCCCCGCATGGCTTAGTGGTCTGATGCTGGATGGAATTTATAATGGTGTAGCTACAGTAGCCGCATTTGTGCCTATCATCGTATTGTTCTTCTTAGTGATGTCCATGGTTGAAGATAGTGGTTATTTGTCACGTGCAGCTTTTCTCATGGATGCGCTGATGGCTAAAATGGGCTTAGATGGCCGCGGGTTTGTTATGATGCTCATGGGCTTTGGCTGTAACGTACCAGCACTGATGGGCACACGCATCATGCGTTCTCGTCCTATGCGCTTACTAACGATGCTGGTAATTCCATTGTCATTATGCTCGGCCAGGTTGCAAGTGTTTATATTTATGATTACTGCGCTATTTGCCGCCAAGCATGCGCCATTAGTTTTATTTTCCCTCTATGTCATGAGCTTTTTAACGATGTTTTTAACGGCGGTGCTATTTCAAGGCCAATATAAAAATGCTGAGCCTTTTATTTTAGAATTGCCCCCTTACCGTTTTCCGACATTGCGTCAAATTGTATTGCGTGGCTGGCATGAGGTAAAACACTTTCTTGTTCGTGCCAGTAAATTCATTGTCATTGGCGTAGTGCTGGTTTGGGCATTAACCAACTTTCCGAGCAATGTTCCGCCTGCAAGTGCAGGTACTTATGCAGGCCAAATCGGTGCTTTATTTGCCCCTTTTCTAGACCCTATTGGCATCAATAGTCAACTGGCTATCGCTTTGATATTTGGCTTTGTCGCTAAAGAAATTGTAGTGGGTGCACTCGCAGTAATTTACGGTATGCAGGGCGATGCTCTGATGTCACAAATTGCTATGCAAATTGACTGGGTTCAAGCCATGAGTTTTATGTTATTTACACTAATCTACACACCATGCTTATCAACTATTGCCACCATCAGGAGCGAATCAAAAAGTAGCGGATTTATGTGGCTATCTATTGCTTGGTCACTAGGATTAGCTTGGGTTGTGAGTTTTATGTTTTACCAAGGTGCACGTTGGCTTGGTTATTGATAGAGAGGGTGCCTTAGCCGTAATTAAGACTGCTAAAACAAGATGATAGACATCCTCCGTATGATGTAACTACACCGCAGATTCGCCAGTTTCACCAGTTCTAATTCGTATCACTTGCTCTACTGAAGTCACAAAAATCTTACCATCACCAATCTTACCTGTGTGTGCGGCCTTAATAATAGCATCCACAGCAGAATCAACGATGCCATCAGCTACCACAAGCTCTAATTTGATTTTAGGTAAAAAATCAACCACATATTCAGCACCGCGATAAAGCTCAGTATGGCCTTTTTGGCGACCAAAACCCTTAACTTCCGTCACTGTTAAGCCATTAACGCCGATACTTGATAGTGATTCACGTACTTCATCTAACTTAAATGGTTTAATGACTGCTTCAATTTTTTTCATACTAGCCTAGCTCCAAAATAGTTTTTATAATTAGTTTAAGTGTATATCAAAATCCAGTTTGACTGTAATCGGGTGGCGTCTATCTTTACCAAAACCCTTATGGGTAATGCGTACGCCAACGGGTGACTGTCGCCGTTTATATTCATTTCTGTCAATTAAGGTAATAACACGGTTTACATCTGTTACCGCGTAGCCCATCTCAACAATATCTTTGCTACTTAAATCATCTTCCACATAAGCTTCAATAATACCATCCAGCACATCATAAGGCGGCAGACTGTCTTGATCCACCTGATTGGCGCGAAGCTCGGCTGATGGCGGGCGCGTAATAATGCGTTGCGGAATAGCTTTTGATAAGCTGTTTCGATAATGGCATAACTTATATACCAAAGTTTTCGGTACGTCTTTCAGTAAAGCAAAACCACCCGCCATATCACCATATAGCGTGCAGTATCCGACAGCCATTTCACTCTTATTACCTGTAGTAACGACAATACTGCCAAATTTATTTGATAGTGCCATCAGCAACGTACCGCGAATACGCGCTTGTAAATTTTCTTCAGTAGTATCAAAAGGCATGCCTGCAAACTCATTAGAAAGCGCACTTCTAAAACTCTCAAAAAGAGTGCTGATAGGAATCAAGCTGTATCTTACACCTAGCAAATTCGCCATTTCAATCGCGTCATCTACACTCATATTGGCAGTAAATTCCGACGACATCAGCACAGCATGTACATTTTCTGCGCCAAGCGCATCAACAGCAATTGCAAGCGTCAAGGCAGAGTCAACACCGCCCGACAAGCCCAACACAACTCCAGGAAAGCGGTTTTTATGCACGTAATCCTGCAAGCCTAGCTTTAAAGCATGATAAACCGAGGCTTCAATACTTAAATGCGGCGCAATAGTCGTGTGTTTTGGATGTACTCCAGTGAACTCAACTATTTCCAAAGCAGATTCAAATGCAGGTAACTGATGCGTCAGTTTGCCGCCTGCGTTCAGCACAAATGATCCGCCATCAAACACCAACTCATCTTGCCCGCCGACCATATTGGTGTAAATAATAGGCAGTTGCGTTTCAAATACACGCTGACGCAATATATCCAAACGGGTCGATTGTTTTTCCATATGAAAAGGCGAAGCATTTAATGCAACAAGCATCTGGGCACCAGCCTCTTTAGCCAATAAAGCGGGCTTAGGTTCCCACACGTCTGCACATATAAGCACCCCTAATTTAATGCCACAATGCATGAATACTAAGGCTTTACTACCTGGTGTAAAGTAGCGTTTCTCATCAAATACACTGTAATTTGGCAAAGCGTGCTTATGATAGGTTGCAAAAACTTTACCATCTTGCAACACTGATGCCGCATTAAAGCATTTATCGTCCAGCCGCTGCGGATGTCCTACAATGACTGTAATGCCTGATAAGGCAGCGCTTAGTTTATTTAATGCAATATCGCACGCTTGTAAAAAATCTGCGCGTAACAACAGGTCTTCTGGCGGGTATCCACATAGTGAAAGCTCAGGAGTAACAAGCAGGGTTGCACCTTGCGCTTTTGCTTGTTTAGCATTGTCAATTATTTTAGCTACGTTGCCTGCAATATCACCCACCATGCAGTTCATTTGCGCAATTGCGATTTTCATGGATTCAGGGTTATTCTTTAAAAAAATGATGTCAAGAATGGGCTGACTAATAACTACCGCCAGCGTCTTTAATCAATTTAACAATTTCTGTGTGCTGGCCTTTTAGTGCATAGACCAAAGCAGTTAAACCATATTTGTCTTTAGCTTTTATTTTAGCGTTATTATCGAGCAACAACTGAACCATGTCAGTCTTCCCGTTATTGACGGCAATATGCAGCAATGGTGTACCTTCATCATCCAAGCTATTCACATCGGCTCCTGCTAAGACCAGTGCTTTTGCAGCCTCATATTGGGATTTTTTCACGGCCCAGGTGAGCGCAGTCCATTTCGCATTATCTTTTTGATTTACTAGGTCCTTTTGATTTACGAGGTCTTTCTGGTTAACGCTTGTAACATATTTTGACAACAACTCCACCGCTGCAACATGCCCTTGTCGCGCCGCAATCATTAGCGCTGTTAACCCCAATTTATCTTGCGACTGGATATCCGCTTTATTATCCAGCAACGTTGTTATTGTAGGAATATCACCACTTTTGGCCGCGTGCATCAACACCGTTCTACCATCATCACTTTTAGTGTTTACATCCACACCATGTTTCAGCAAAAGCGCAACGGTCCTTGAATAACCTGCTACAGCGGCTATGCCAAACGCACTCCAGCCATAAGGGTCGCGCACTTTGGTATCTGCACCATTTTTCAACAACACTTCAACTGTTGCAATGTGGTCTTTTTTTGCGGCATACATGAGTGGCGTCCATCCGCCCTTATCCTTAGCGTTTACATCCGCTCCCTTGCTTATCAGCCTGGCGGCTACTTCAGCTTGATCCTTACGTGCGGCATACATCAAAGCTGTCACGCCATCAACATCTTTTGTATTAGCACTTGCACCGCTTGCCAGCATGGCGTTAACTGTGGCCACATCGCCTTTAGATGCTGCAGTAAGTAAGTAGGAAAGGTCTTCTGCTACTGCAGGAAATGCCACAGAGAACATGATGAATAACGTAACTAAAAAACTTTTGAATAGAATATACATATGATCTTTAAAGAATTGATTTCCTATAATTCAATTAACGGCGCATTACTTTTTATTACTAATGGCGGCAAGCACAGCCTCACCCAGCCCCGCAGGTGAACTAGCAACAACCGCACCAGCCAATTCAAGCGCACGTATTTTATCTACAGCCTTACCGCTACCGCCTGAAATAATGGCGCCTGCATGTCCCATACGCTTACCAGCAGGCGCTGTTTGCCCGGCAATATAGGCTGCAACGGGTTTTGTGACATTACTCTTAATAAATTCAGCAGCCGCTTCTTCGTCTGAACCGCCAATTTCACCCACCATAATAATAGCTTCTGTTTCGCTATCAGCTTCAAACATTTGTAAGCACTCAATAAAATTAAGCCCCTTAATCGGGTCACCGCCAATGCCCACGCATGTGCTTTGCCCTAACTTTAGCGCAGTGGTTTGATGCACAGCTTCGTAAGTCAGCGTTCCAGAGCGTGAAACAATACCAACTTTGCCACGTAAGTGAATGCTACCTGGCATAATGCCAATCTTACATTCATCTGGTGTGATGACGCCTGGGCAATTTGGCCCAATCAATTTAGTGCCATTTGCCTTTAGTGCAGCTTTTACATTGAGCATATCTAATACTGGTATACCTTCAGTAATACAGATAATCAGGTCTATACCAGCATCACAAGCTTCTAAAATCGAATCTGCCGCAAACGCAGGCGGTACGTAAATCACGCTGGCATTAGCTCCTGTTTCGCGCACGGCATCTCGCATAGTATTAAACACTGGCAAACCTAAATGCACCAAGCTACCTTTGCCTGGAGTCACGCCGCCAACCATTTTTGTGCCGTATGCAAGCGCCTGTTCCGAGTGAAATGTGCCTTGCTTGCCAGTAAAGCCCTGACAAAGCACTTTGGTGTTTTTATTGACTAATATACTCATACTGCTACCGCCTTCACAGCTTGCACAGCAGCATCTGTTAAGTCATTCGCTGAAATAATATTCAATCCGCTTGTTTGTAACATTTGTTTACCCAGATCCACATTGGTACCTTCTAAACGCACGATGACCGGAATTTGCATACCGACATCTTTTACCGCAGTAATGATACCTTCTGCAATGATGTCACAACGCATAATTCCGCCGAAGATATTCACTAAAATAGCTTTGACGTTATTATCGGCCAGAATGATTTTGAATGCTTTAGTCACAGTTTCAGCTGTCGCACCGCCGCCTACATCTAAAAAGTTAGCGGGTGTACCACCATGTAGTTTGATTAAATCCATCGTTGCCATGGCAAGCCCGGCACCATTCACCATACAACCAATATTGCCGTTAAGCGCAATGTAATTTAGCCCTGCATGGTGCGCAATAGCTTCTTTACTATCCTCTTGCGACCAATCACGTTGCTCTGCCAAAGATTTTTGGCGATATAACGCATTGTCATCAATACTCATTTTGCAGTCGAGCGCGAACAATTTGCCATCTGTCGTCACCACTAGCGGGTTAATTTCCAGTAGAGCCAAATCATTTTCTTTGAATAAGCGATACAAACCTTTAAGTATCTTAGTAAACGCGCTGATTTGGTCGCCTGCTAAATCCAGTTTAAAAGCTAAATTACGCGCCTGAAAATCCACCAAACCATTCAATGGGTCGCAGATTTCCTCCAGGATTTTTTCCGGACTTGTTTGTGCGATTTCTTCAATATCCATTCCACCTGCACTTGAAGCTATCACCACTACCCGCTCAAGCGTTCTATCAACTAACATAGACAAATAAAGCTCACGCGCAATGGGTAATGTTTCTTCTATCAACACCTGATTGACAGGCTGCCCATCTGGCGCATTTTGATAAGTCACCAGTGTTTTTCCTAACAACTCACTCGCTACTATTTGCGCCTCTTTAGCCGACTTAACAACTTTAACGCCACCTGCCTTACCACGCCCTCCAGCATGAACCTGGGCTTTGACAACCCAGCCATCACTGGCGATTTCTGTAGTAACGGCGACAGTCTCTTTAGCAACAGCAATTACTTGCCCCCGTGGCACTGGAATGCCGTATTTTTGCAGTAAAGTTTTAGCCTGATATTCATGCAAATTCATAAAATAATATTCATATTAAAAGTAATGCACATTTTCGCCCAATTCAGCTAAATGCGCCAGTCTAGATGCTTGATATTCTATGGCTTTTACTCAAACACGGAATACGCAAAGTGTATAATTGCATTTTTAACAAAATTTCAAAACTTATGCGTCTAGTTATTCAAGGTTCGACTATTTCTTATTCACATTTAGCGCATATTCACCAGCTATGTGCTACCAGTGTGCAATTTGTACAAATCGCTCAACACGCTTATTACCTGGCAAACCAAGCCACCCCGCTTGCATCAGTACAACTGTTTTGTACCGAACAAAAGATTGATTGTGCCTATGTACAAGACAAACACATAGTAAAAAATTATGGGCTTTGTGTAATGGATATGGACTCAACGCTCATCAGCATAGAATGTATTGATGAAATTGCTGACATAGTTGGTATAAAGCCGCAAATTGCTGCAATCACTGAGCGCGCGATGCTTGGCGAGTTAGACTTTGCGCAAAGCCTGCGTGAACGTGTGGCTTTGCTCAAGGGCTTAAAAGAATCTGATTTGATGCGTGTGCTGAATGAGCGGCTATCGCTCAACCCAGGTGCAACAGAGTGGATAGCTGCCTGTAAAGCTAACAACATTGCGACTTTGCTAGTTTCTGGTGGATTTACATTTTTTGCAGATCGCGTAAAAGCAATGCTAAACTTAGATTATGCAGTTTCAAATACTCTAGAAATTATTGGCGGAAAACTAACTGGCAAGGTGTTAGGCGATATTGTGGACGCACAAACCAAGGCTGATGAATTAATTAAATTACGTGAAAAATTGGGATTAACCTCAGCACAAACCATTGCCATTGGCGATGGGGCAAATGACCTAAAAATGATGGCAGCCGCAGGCATTGGTATTGCTTATCATGCAAAACCAATCGTGCAGGCACAGGCGACTTATGCGCTTAATTTTGTTGGATTAAATGGCGTGACTGGGTTACTTACGACCTAAGACAAGTTGGCCTATTAACTTTCAGTTAAATAGGCTAGTTCGAGCTCACTAAACCCAGCCTGCCGCCTGGCACCTAGATTAAACGGCGGCCGTAGCTTAGGCGCAGCATACTCATTGCATAATTGCTGAAATGTGCCCAAAGACTCCAAGCCGCTTTCTTTGCATAGCCAGTTAAACCAATGATTACCAATCGCTACATGCCCGATCTCATCGCGCAATATAATATCCAGAATTTCTGCTGCAGCCATATCCCCCGCTTGTGCGAGCTTTGCTCTTAGCTGCGGTGAGGCATCTAAGCCACGTGCTTCCATAGTGCGTGGCACCAAGGCAATACGTGCCAGCACACTATTTTTTGTTTTTTCTGCCATTTCCCACAAACTATTATGCGCATCAAAATCACCGTAACTAAAACCTAAATGCTGTAAATGCGCATTAAGCAAACCAAAATGATAGGCTTCCTCATCAGCCACTTTTAGCCAGTCTATATAAAACTGTGCAGGCATATGATTAAAACGCCAAATAACATCTAACGCCAAGTTGATCGCATTAAATTCAATGTGCGCGAGCGCATGAATCAAAGCAGCACGGCCATCTGGTGTGTTCATTGCTCGGTGTTTAAGTAGTCTGGGGGCAATAAGTTGAGGTTTTTCAGGACGCCCTGGAATAGGCATTTGGTCAACAATAATTTTGTTAACTTCTAAAGCAATCCTGCCTTCATGCCAGTCGCTGGCAAGCTGACGCACAGCATTTGCTTTTACAATGGCTTCAGATTCGGCCAAGCAAGCTAATGCTGCTTGGCGAAGCTCTAATGATGCGAATTCAGAAACCATTTAGGAAAAGTTACAACCATTTGATAGTTACATGAAAAACTACTGAACTGGAACGAAATCCAGTTCACCTGCTTTCATGTCCGGCACCATGATATATTTTTCATTTTTAGTGATCGCTATATCAGCGGCTGATTGATAACCACTTTTCAACACTGCAACATCGCCTTTGGTATTTACACTAAAAACTTTACCATTTTTCCAGTCACTCACATACATAGTGCCGTTAGAGTGATGCACTACACCATCACCACCGCCAAAACCTTCTGCAATATCAGTTAATTTATTAGTTTGTGTATTCAGGCTATACAACACACCAGATGCGAAATCCAATATGATTAAAACATGACCTGTGTTATCTGCTAATAAGCCATTGGGAGCTTTAATACGAGCATCTTGCGTGTCATTAATCAGCAGTTGCACCTTGCCCTGTGAGTTAATTTTGTACACTGCCCCACCTTTATTGGTATTAAATAAATCGCCACTATCACTCACATACAAATTACCTTGCGGATCAGCCTCTAAATCATTCAGAAATAATGGTGTGACAGGAAATTCACTTGCAGGCACAAACACCTTTACATTGCCATTCACATCAATTTTCAATATTTTGGTTTTATCTGCTACGTACAGGGTTTGACCGATGATAGCCAAACCTTTAGGGTCATCTAAGCCCGTTGCAAATACACGCTGCTTGCCGTCTTCAATTACAGTAATTTGCCCATCACCATCTTTACCAAACTCATTAATTTCAGATACGTAAATTTTTCCATTATTTGCCTGCACTACAGACTCCGGGGTTTTTAAACCCGTGATTTTTTGCATATCGCCTTGATTAGTTTTAACTTCGGTTGCACAACCAGCTCCTAACAGGGCCAACATTAACGCACTTGCTAATAATTTTTTATCTAAAAAGTTTTTTTGCATGATTATTCCTATTGATTTCTAATTTTTCAAAATGCCATAAACGACTATTAATAAAAATTGATTTTGGGTTGTTCTTGCGCGCCAATCAAACCACATGGCAACTTATTTTCAGCCTTTACATTTTCAGGCAATGGTTTAACTTCTAGTTTAGCCGTTAAATCTTGCATCGCTAATGTATACACCTTATTAATGTGATAGTTAGTGCCGTTATCAACGCTAATGAAGCCTTGCTGTTGCGCTTGACCGACATAGGTACCCATAACACTGCCTCCGCCTGAGTATACAGTGGCTACAATTTTACTGTGATACACACGCATCTGCGGGTTATAAAAAAGGTTTGGTTTTATGCGAATAATCGTATCAGCGGTTTCATTTGCAGTACAAATACTTACCTCACCATATTTTATATTTAATGCCTTTAATGCTATAGGCTCTACAATTGGCCCCTGCTCAAACCAATAGTCATAATAGGGGTGCAACAAACGTACGCTGTATTGATAATCATTCGGGCTAATATATAACAAAGTACCTGCTTTCGACTCAGCAGCACTTGCACTCGCCATCACATTTATAAGCACAATAAAAGTAATGGCAGTTTTTTGAATAACACTTTTCATAAACCGTCTCCTAATTATCATTCAGTAGCCAATTTACTGCTACTTTGCACCTGGCATGTAAGTAATGCGGTAAATCGCTCCAGCCTTATCATCAGACACATATAAAGCATGATCTGTTCCTACCATCACATCTACAGGCCTGCCCCATACGGCGCCATCTTGTAGCCAGCCCGTTGCAAAGTCTTTAACTTCAACTGGCTGATTGTTTTTAAACTTAATACGTACCAGTTTATATCCATAGGGCTGCTTGCGATTCCACGAGCCATGCATTGCCACAATTGCATCCTGTTTGTAGTCCGCAGACCAATTTGTTTTCTCTAAAAAAGTAATGCCTATCGGCGTTGCGTGCGCCTTAAACGTAATCGCAGGGGCTTGAGTAGTTTTGCAAAACCCAGGTTCGGCTGTAAAGTTAGGATCTTCAACCTGAGCTTTCAAATTATTTGGATCGCCCCAGCAATATGGCCATCCGTAATGTTTAGCTGCTTCAATCTTATTAAGATGTTCTGGCGGCAGTTCATCATTTACAGCTCCGTTTTTTGTATCAGAGCGCATATCAGCACCGTTATTAGTGGCAAACATATCGCCTGTTTTTGGGTGCCAGGCAAAGCCTTGCGAATTGCGTAATCCGCGCGCCCATACCGCCGACTGTTGGTGACGTCCTAATGTGACTAGCGCACCTGCTGGTTTACCATCAAGTGTGTAACGCAAGATGGTTGCACGCCTCGGGTCACTTTCAACGCAAACATTACAACTGGAACCAATATTTAAATATAAATACCCATCAGGCCCAAGCTTAATGTTTTTAAGGGTATGCCCACCTGAGGGCAAGTCACTGATAAAAGGTTTAGCATTAGCTGACCATCCGCCATTTGAAATATTATCAGCATCTTTTTCTAACTTTACGACACCATCCTGATTTGCAATCAAAAGTACATCGCCAACAAAAGCCAAACCTTGCGGTGCATTCAGGTTACCAGCTACTAAAACAACCTCATCAGCAACACCGTCTTTATTGCTATCTGGCAACATGACCACCCTGTCACCCTCGGCCGAAGAAACGTAAAGATTGCCACTAGCGTCAAATGCCATAAATCTTGCACCAGCTAAATAATTACCCTGCTTGGTTTTAGAATCAGCATATATTGATATCTTAAAGCCAGCAGGTAATTTAATCCCAGACAAGTCAGGTTTAGCGTTGGCTGTTTGAATGTTAAAAATAGCTAAAGAAACAAGTAATGTAAAAATAGTGAAGCGTAATAATTTCTGCATTTTATTTTCTAAAACCATTTTAATTCCTAAAACGTAAGTTCATTTAAAACTTAAGTAAGGGTATCCGCCCAAATATTCTGCGCCCATGCAGCGGCATATTCACCCTCTTTTTCACTTGGGCTCATTGATACACCGCCGCCCTCAGCCGATACCATGATTTTTTTACCTTCATCGTAGCGGTACACATTCGCCACGTGCATGGCTGATTTAGCAGTCACATAACTATAGCAAGTGTTGGCAAATACTGGTGCAGGGTCTGGCGCTTGGCCTGCCATCAGTTGCACAATGGCGTTGGCGCAAACTTTGGCCTGGTTGCTTGCCATGTGAGCAGACTTTGGTAAACCTGCCGCAACGCTATCACCTAGCACATGAACACTTGGTACTAACTTGGACTCATAGGTTAAGAAATTAACGTCACACCACGGGTAATCACTCTCTGTTAAATTCGCTATTTGTGCAATCTTCCCCGCACGCTGTGGCGGAATAACATTCAGCACCTCTGCTTTAATTTTATCAAAATCGGTTGTAATCGTTTTAGTAGCTACATCCACACCTGTAATCACGTTATCAGGACGGTAATCTACAATACCTGCGTATGTTTCATTGAAAACTTTAGCGAATAAGCCTTTTTTAGAAATAATTTCTGCGTTGGCATCAAGCACAATAATTTTGCTTTTCGGTTTATGTGCTTTGAAATAACTCGCCACTTGGCATACTCGTTCATACGGCCCTGGCGGGCAACGGTAAGGTGCTTTTGGTATGGTCATCACAAACACACCGCCATCTGGCATGGCTTCTAACTGCTTGCGTAAATTAACCGTTTGCCAGCCAGCCTTCCATGCATGCGGGATTTGGCTTTGCGCCTCTGCGCTGGCCAGCATTGGCAGTCCGTCATAAATAAAATCGACACCCGGTGCAACAACCAGCCTATCGTAGCTAAGCTCACCACGCAACATGGTTACTTTTTTTGCAGTGGAATCAATCGCTGTCACCGTGTCTTGCACCCATTTAATGCCATGATTTGCTTTAAGCGCATCGTAGCCGAAGGTCAAGTCATTGATACTTTTACTACCACCCAATACCAAGTTGCTTAATGGACATGATACGAACTGCTTATTTGGCTCTACTACAATGACTTCAATAGCTCCGAGGCTCCACATACGAAGATACTTGGCCGCAGTAGCACCCGCATAGCCACCACCTATCACCACCACGCGGCCCATAGGCGGCTTAGTCGCACGGGCAAAACTATTGTTGCCAATAAGCAATGCCCCGGCAGCACCTGCTGCCTTAATAAAGTCACGTCGATTAAGATGATCAGTCATGTTCGGCCTTTAATATTTCTGATTTGACGGGTGATTTAGTGACACGTTTTTGCTGTGAAAAATGCACGGCAAGCTGGTTGATTTCATCCACGTTCAACCCTCTAGCATGATGATGCATCACAGTCGCTTTGCGGCTACCATCTTTAAACCCAAGCATTTTATTGGTAAATTCGGCAGGGTCTATGCCAGCGAGAACAGCATTTGCGCTACTCGTATCTGTAGCGCTGTTGTTTCCAACACTGTTACCTAAAGTCCCGTGACACGCTGCACATGAAGCAGCCAAAGCACGTATATGTGTATTTTGCTCAGCTGAAAAAACAGAAACCTCAGTCGCATTACCAATCGTTGGTAAGCAGACTGAGGTTATAAGTAATACAGAAATAAACCAAAAAGTATGTAATTTTTTCATGGTGTTTTGAGTGTTGCTACGTTAAATTCAAAACACCATTCTAAATGGTTTTTAGTATATTTGCGTGACTCTAGTCACATAGAAAAATTAGTTAGATTCATCAAAACACTTAGCATCGTTACAGCCTTCTTCACTAACGCCTAACCCCTTTAAAAATTCAATCATACTGTTATTTTCAGCATCTCTGAACGGGCGAATCAGCGAAACATTTGCTTTAAGCTTAATATTTACATCAGCCCCGCTCTTCGCAAGCAAAGTGAGCATATCTCTAAAACCACCAAATGCTGCAAGATGAAATGCCGTGTTTTTTGATAAAGGGTGGGTATAATTCATATCTGCGCCTTTGCTTAACAAATATTTTGCCACCTCGATTTGGCCTTTATTTGCCGCCATTTGCAGTGGTGTCCAGGCAAATGACATCTCGTTTACGTTTTTAGGGTCAGCCTCAACATATTTTTTTACCATCTTCAAATTACCGCTTGTGATGGCCTCTACATACTCTAAAGACTCATCATCCGTAAGCGCCATTGCATTGATAGAAAAACTTAAAACGAGTGCAGCCAACAGTGTACTAATGAATTTCATCTTACTTTTCTCCATGGTTATTATTTAACTTTTATACAGTTTAAAAACTTACGCAATATTACGTCTTGCATTACGGAACATTCTAATCCAAGCACTATCTTCAACATCATCACAACGCTGCCAGGTATTTTGTACGTTGCGAATAACACGTTCAGGGTGTGGCATCATAATACTAAAACGTCCATCTGTGCTGGTTAATCCAGTAACGCCTTGCGGTGAACCGTTTGGATTAAACGGATAAACCTCAGTTGGTGTTGACGTGTGATCGATAAATCTCATCGTTACCAACTTTTTAGCCAGCAATTCATTGACTGCAGAAGTTGCAGAAGGTTCTATAGAAAACTCTGCAAAACCTTCGCCGTGAGCAACTGCAATTGGCATTTTGCTGCCAGCCATACCTTTAAAAAATAATGAAGGTGAGTCTAAAACCTCTACCATGGCTAGCCTGGCCTCAAACTGCTCTGATTTGTTTCGTACAAAATGTGGCCAGTGAGCAGCGCCAGGGATGAGCTCACGCAAATTACTCATCATTTGGCAGCCATTGCACACCCCTAACGCAAAGCTGTCACTACGTTCAAAAAAGGCTGTAAATTCATCACGCGCACGTGCATTAAATAAAATCGATTTAGCCCAGCCCTCACCCGCACCGAGTACATCGCCATAAGAAAATCCGCCACAGGCAACAAACCCGGCAAACTCCTTAAGTGACACACGGCCTGCAATAATGTCGCTCATATGTACGTCAAAAGTAGCAAAGCCTGCGCGGTCAAACGAGGCCGCCATCTCTACGTGACCATTCACGCCTTGTTCACGCAAGATTGCCATTTTTGGACGCACACCAGAGTTAATATATGGCGCGGCGATATTTTCACTAGGGTCAAAGGTTAACTCAGAAAATAAACCTCGATTACTATCATCTAAAATACGATCATATTCTTGTTGAGCGCAAACTGGGTTATCACGCAGCTTTTGCATTTGATAAGTAGTTTCAGACCACATACGATGTAAGTTGATGCGCGTATCACTAAAAACCACTTTGCCGTGCTGTGTGATTTCAATGCTGTTGCCAGCAACTACGTCGCCAATAATGTGCGCCAAGCCGTTAAATTGCGTTGCGATTGCGTCTGCATCATTTGCCGCCACTTGTATCACCGCGCCAAGCTCTTCGTTATATAAAGCACTGACCACATCACCTTGCAAGCTGCTTAAATCGACATTTAAACCGCAATGTCCTGCGAATGCCATTTCAACCAAGGTGGTAAATAAGCCGCCGTCTGAGCGGTCATGGTAGGCTGAAATTCTCCCTGCCTTATTCAATTGCTGAATGGTGTTGAAGAAATGTTTCAGCTGGTTTGCATCGTCTACATCAGGCGCTACATTGCCCACCGCAGCGTATACCTGCGCCAAGCTAGAGCCGCCCATGCGGTTTTTGCCTGCGCCTAAGTCAATCAAAATTAGTTTACTTGGTGCATCCATTTGCAATTGTGGCGTAAGAGTTTTACGTGCATCCGGGGTGGTTGCAAAAGCCGTCACCACCAATGAAATAGGTGATGTCACAGCCTTACTGATTACTTTATTATCGGCACCGTCTTCATTCCACACGGTTTTCATCGACATTGAATCTTTACCCACTGGAATACTGATGCCTAGTTGAGGGCAAAGCTCCATACCAACGGCTTTCACGGTGGCGTACATTGCCGCATCTTCGCCTGCGTGGCCTGCTGGTGCCATCCAATTGGCAGATAGCTTCAACACACTTAAATCATCAATGAGACAAGCAGCGATATTGGTAATCGCCTCACCAATCGCCATGCGGCCAGATGCAGGCGCATTCACCAGTGCCAACGGCGCTTTTTCACCAATGGCAAAGGCTTCGCCTACATAGGTTTCGTAGCCTGCCAAGGTCACAGCAACATCGGCCACAGGCACTTGCCATGGGCCCACCATTTGCTCACGCGCAACTAAACCAGTCACAGAACGGTCGCCAATCGTAATCAAAAAAGTTTTATCGGCTACGCCTGGTAATCTCAACACGCGCGCTGCAGCATCTTTTAAATCAATCTTGCTGGTGTCAAACGCTGGTAATTGTTTAGCCACACTTTTCACATCACGTGTCATTTTTGGTGGCTTGCCGAGCAATACGGACATTTCCATATCAACAGGATTATTACCAAAATGGCTGTCTTCCACGGTTAAATGACGCTCCTCGGTAGCAATGCCCACCACTGCAAACGGGCAACGTTCGCGCTCACAAATCGCCTTGAAGCGCGGCAAATCTTCTTGCGCAATCGCCATCACATAACGCTCTTGCGCCTCATTACTCCATAGTTCGCGTGGCGACATGCCCGGCTCTTCATTATGCACATCACGCAACTGGAACACCGCACCTACACCCGCATCGTTAACTAATTCCGGAAAGGCATTTGAAATACCGCCTGCACCTACATCATGGATGCTCAAAATTGGGTTAGCATCACCTAGTTGCCAGCAACGGTCTATCACCTCTTGTGCCCTGCGCTCTAACTCTGGGTTGCCTCGTTGCACTGAATCAAAGTCTAAATTCTCAACGTTAGAACCTGTATCCATACTCGATGCCGCACTACCACCAAGCCCAATCAACATCGCCGGGCCGCCTAATTGCACTAAAGCCGCACCTGCTGGAATCGGGTTTTTTTTTGAATGTTTGGCAGAAATATTGCCCAAGCCACCCGCCAGCATAATTGGTTTATGGTAACCGCGCACTTCGTCATTACTCTCTAACTCAAACGTACGGAAATAGCCCGCAATATTTGGACGACCAAACTCGTTGTTATAGGCCGCGCCACCTAATGGACCATCAATCATAATCTGTAGCGGTGAAGCGATACGGCTAGGGCGGCCGTAATCATTGAGTTCCCATGGTTGCTCAAAATTTGGAATATTTAAATTCGACACTGAAAAACCCGTCAACCCCGCTTTTGGTTTAGAGCCACTACCCGTGGCACCTTCATCACGAATCTCGCCACCAGCACCTGTAGCTGCGCCGGCAAACGGTGAGATAGCAGTTGGGTGATTATGCGTTTCCACCTTCATTAAATAGTGCATTTCTTCTTCGATAAAGCTATAGGCACCATGTTCACGCGGGTAAAAGCGCTTGGTTTTTTCACCTGCGTTTTGGCCTTCAACAATCGATGAGTTATCCGAATACGCCACCACCGTGTTGCCGGGGTTGAGTTTGTGCGTATTGCGTATCATGCCGAAGAGTGAAAACTCTTGGCTAGCACCATCAATCACCCAATCGGCATTGAAGATTTTGTGGCGGCAGTGTTCAGAGTTCGCTTGCGCGAACATCATCAACTCTACATCGGTAGGATTGCGTTTAATCTTAGTAAAGTTTTCAAACAAATAATCCACTTCATCGGGAGACAACGCCAAGCCCATTTCGCTATTGGCCTGCACCAATGCAGCTTTGCCACCTTGCAAAACATCTACGGTGCTTAAGGGTTTGGGCGTATCCGTGTGGTACAACTGAGCTGCGTCATCCAAACTGACAATCACAGTTTCAGTCATGCGGTCATGAATCAACGGCAATAATTGCTTACGCTCTTCCAGCGTTAATTTTCCGCCATTCTTAGTTTGCACAAAATAAGCAATGCCACGCTCTACGCGCTGCACAGTTTCTAAACCACAGTGTTTAACAATGTCAGTTGCGCGCGATGCCCAAGGTGAAATAGTGCCAATGCGCGGAATCACCACAAGTAATTCACCTTGCGGATCTTCTGCCTGCAGAGTTGGGCCGTAAGTTAAAATCTGTTTTAAAGTCTCTTGTTGCGTAGCACTTAAGGCAACATCCACACCGTCATTTTCAACCCAGATAAAATGTCGAAACTCCGCGTACAAATGCTTGATATTCGTATTGTGGCTCAGTTGAGATTGAATCTTTTCAATACGAAATTGAGATAAAGCGGCGCTGCCACGCAGGCAAGCCATTTGAGGGCTGGAGTTAGATTGGCTCATGGAATATCGGGCAAAAATTCATCGATTTAAATAAGCCGAAATTTTAACAGATTAGCGCCCATTCAGCCGAAAAAATACAACAGTTGACGTCTGCATTAAAACGTCATTTTTGATGATTATATGCTCGAAAGAAAACAATGCCTCCGAAAGCCTTTATTTATAAGGCTTTCGGAGGCATTAAAAAGAATATAGGCGAAAATCTTTCATGCCAGTGTAGACTAAAATCTAAGAAACAAATCATTAGCATTGCTAATGATTTGTTGTAGGGCGTTTTAATGAAACATAATATGCCGAACGAAAGATATTTCATACAGCGGATTATGCAAGCTAATCAGCCCTAATCAGGCATAATCTTTCCCTAGAAATCAACTTTACATTGAATCAATGAACCAGAATCAATTGATTCATCCCTTATAAGCAAAATTACTTGCCCAAGGCCCCAAACACTTTCTTTAGCAAGCTGCTTGCCTGCCCCACAGGGTCTTGGCGAATCGCTGCCTCTTCTTTCGCAATCATCAAATACACGCCATCTAAAGCTTTTTTGGTCACGTATTGGTTGATATTCGCATCTTCTTTTTTCACCAATCCAAATTTACTGCCTTGTTCGGCATATTTATTATATGAATCAGCCAATTGAACGTTGGCAGTGGCTTTTTCTACAATAGGTAAAAACTTGGCGGTCATTTGCTCTGAAGTGGTTTTTTTGAAATATTGTGTGGCGGCATCATTCGGGCCTGTCAAAATCGCTTTGGCATCGGCCACACTCATTTTTTTAATGGAATCGACCAATAAGGTTTTGGCCTCGGGTACGGCGGCTTCAGCAGCACGGTTCATTTTTAAAACGAGCTCATCAGATTGCTTGCCCATGCCCATCAGTTTCATGCCTTTTTCTATTTTTTTAAGTGAGTTGGGCAGCGGAATTTTCACTTCATTATTACCTAAAAAACCATCAGTGGCTCCGAGTGAACTCACTGCTTTGCTAACACCTTGCGTCAACGCTTCTTTTAAGCCCGCGCTGGTTTCCTTATTGGTTAACTCACTAACACCTAAGGCATTAGCATGCATTGCATATAAGACAAAACCTAAAGTTGCTAAACTATATTTTGTAAAAAAAAGACGCATTTTTATCTCCAATGAATGACGTGTAACATAAGCATAACCTTAAATGGCGGTTTTGCTTGAGTGCTAATGATAATTTACGTTTACCTATTTTAGTGCGTTTTAATACACACAGGCTATAAATGAACACTGCCCTGCAAGCCAATATCCATCAGGCTTACAGGGCAGTTCTTTTAAAGACTTTTAAATCTGAATTAGGTTTTATACATGCCAGATATTTTTAGCATAATCACTTATCGCACGATCACTAGAGAATTTAGCCATATTAGCCACGTTCAAAATAGCCAAACGTGTCCACTCATCTTGATGTTGGTACAACTTGCCTACTCTATCTTGCGTTTCAATGTAGCTTGCATAATCGGCCAGCAACAAATACTGATCGCCATTTTTCAGCAAATTATCAACAATTGGCTGATAACGATTTGGCTCATCGATTGAGAAGTATCCATCAGCAATCATATCCAGCACTTGTTTCAGCTCTGGATTACTATGGTAACAATCATTCGGGTTATAGCCATTCGCTTTTACTTCAGCTACTTGCGGTGTTGTGAGACCGAATATAAATATATTCTCATCACCGACTTCTTCCATAATTTCGACGTTTGCACCGTCTAGGGTACCAATGGTTAGTGCACCATTTAAAGCCATTTTCATGTTACCCGTGCCACTTGCCTCAGTACCGGCTGTTGAAATTTGCTCAGACAAATCACTGCCCGGAAATAAAATTTCAGCCGCTGAAACTTCATAATTGGGGTAATACACCACTTTGAGCTGGTCACCAACGGCAACATCTTCATTCACGATTGCCGCCACATCGTTGATTAAACGGATGATTTGTTTAGCCATCCAGTAACCAGGCGCAGCTTTTCCGCCAAAAATAACCGTACGCGGTGTAAGTCCTTTTTCACCGCTACGAATGCGGTTATACAAAGTAATGACATGCAATACATTAAGCAATTGGCGTTTATATTCGTGAATACGTTTAATTTGAACATCAAACAAGCTATTCACATTCAGCTTAATACCGGTTTTTTGTTCAATCTTGGCAGCCAACCTGGCTTTATTAGCATGCTTTACTGCTGCAAATGCTTTTCTAAATTCTGCATCATTAGCTAAAGGTGTAATTTTTTTGATTTGTGTCAGATCTTTTTTAAAGTCAGCACCAATCGCTTTTTCTATCAGGGCAGTCAATCCAGGATTTGCTTGGTTCAACCAGCGGCGAGGTGTTATGCCGTTGGTCACATTGGTCATTTTTCCAGGATAAATGCGATCAAAATCAGCAAAAAGATGTTGTTTCAATAACTCACTATGCAAGGCAGCCACGCCGTTTACTGTATGACTACCAACTACAGCCAAGTGCGCCATGCGCACACGACGGCCATTAGACTCATCAATGATTGATACGCGTTTCAACAACTCAGGGTCACCCGGGAAGTGATGGTTAACCATGTGCAAGAATTCAAAATTGATTTTATAAATAATTTCTAAATGGCGTGGTAGCAAACGTCCAAAGAGATCTACTGTCCAGGTTTCCAAGGCTTCTGGCATTAAGGTATGGTTGGTATACGCAAAAACCTTAACCACTAACCCCCATGCAAAATCCCAAGCCAGCCCATGCACATCCACTAATTGATACATCATCTCCGCTACACCAATCGAAGGGTGCGTATCATTAAGCTGAATGGCAATTTTGTCTGGCAGGATTTTCCAGTCCGCCTGTTTTTTCATTTCATGCGTACTTAAAAAGCGACGCAGAATATCTTGAATAGAGGCTGAAACGAAGAAATACTGCTGTTTTAAACGTAACTCTTTACCCAATACTGAAGCATCATTTGGGTAGAGTACTTTAGAAATATTTTCAGTATCGTTACGCTCTTGCACGGCTTTTTCATAATTACCGTCATTAAAATGACTCAAATCAAACTCTCGCGCCGCTTTGGCCGACCACAAACGCAAGCTGTTTACAGTATCGCCGCCGAAGCCAGGCACGGGCACATCGTATGCCATTGCCACTACGTGCTCAGCATCTACCCAATGCTGCGTTTCACCGCCTTCAGACGCATACTTCACTACGTTGCCATAAAATTTGATGTTATAAGTGGCTTCCGGGCGTTGAAATTCCCAAATATTGCCATAACGCAGCCAGTTATCCGGGTTTTCAACTTGCAGCCCATTTTCAATGGTTTGCTTGAACATACCGTATTCGTAACGAATGCCATAGCCTGTAGCTGGAATATCCATTGTTGCCATTGAATCCAGAAAACAAGCAGCCAAACGACCCAAGCCGCCATTACCTAGTGCAGCATCCGTTTCCATTTCCACAGTGTTTTCTAAATCACGTCCTAATGATGAAAGTCCATCTTTTAGTTCATCATTTATGCCCAAATTTAGTGCGGCATTACTTAACATACGCCCGATTAAGAACTCCAATGATAAATAATAAACGCGTTTTGGATCATCTCGATAATAAGACTCGGCTGTTTTAACCCAACGCTCCACCACATGGTCGCGCACAGTATAGCTAGCTGCATCGTACCAATCCCTAGGTGTTGCGGCATCGTTTGTTTTAAAACTGGAAAAAATCAAATGGTTCTGCAAAGCTTGATCTATAGGCGATAGCTTAGGAACAGCAGCCACTTTAGACTTACTTGTTTTCTTCGGCTTTTCACTGATCCCGTCTTTTGCTTTGGGTGAAGCTTTAGTTTTAAGGGTTGCTTTAGCAGGGGTTTTCGCTGGAGTTGTCATTGGAGCCTTTGGTTGCTAATTATTAAATTTTAATCTCAACCTGTATTCTAGCAAAAAATGTACCACCTACAAATGACTGTTCATTGACAATTTCTTTAAACCAATATGAAAAAACCCGCCTGGCTTACGCCGAGCGGGTTCTTTTATTGAATCACCAATCGCTAACCGATTAAACTATTCATACGTTTAACAAAGCTTGCCGGGTCATCAAGCGTGCCTCCCTCAGCCAACAAAGCCTGGTCAAACAATACAAATGCCAAGTCACTAAATACTGCATCTGCTGATTCTGCTTCAAGACGCTTCACCAACTTATGCGTAGGGTTAATCTCCAATATAGGTTTAGATTCTGGTGCTTTTTGTCCCGCTGCTTTTAACATACGAGCTAGGTTACCTGATAAATCATGCTCATCGCTGACCAAACAAGCGGGTGAATCGGTTAATCGATGCGTTACGCGTACATCTTTCACTTGGTCACCCAGCGTATTTTTTATTTTCTCAACTAAAGTTTTGGCTTCTTCTTCAATTTTCTTATGAATCTCTTTTTCAGTATCCGATTCAAGCTTGCCCAAATCCAAGTCACCTTTGGCAATAGACTGTAGTTTTTTACCTTCAAACTCGGTCAAACTACCAAGTAACCATTCGTCAACGCGGTCACTCATCAACAACACTTCAATGCCTTTTTTGCGGAAAATCTCCAAATGCGGGCTATGTTGCGCTGCAGCAAAGCTGTCAGCAGTAATGTAATAAATCACATCTTGCTCAGGCTGCATACGCGCTACGTAATCTTTTAATGAAACTTCTTGCACACCAGAATCCGCTTTGGTTGAAGCAAAGCGCAACAAGCTAGCAATTTTGTCTTTGTTGGCAAAATCTTCACCTGGGCCTTCTTTCAATACGCGACCAAACTCGGTATAGAATTTTGTGTAATCTTCAGGCTTGTTTTCAGCCATATCCTCAAGCAGGCTCAACACTTTTTTCACAGAACCCGCTTTAATCGCGTCCACATCACGGCTAGATTGCAAAATTTCGCGCGATACATTTAATGGCAAGTCAGAAGTATCAATCACACCACGTACAAAACGCAGATATTGCGGCATCAACTTTTCAGCATCTTCCATAATAAATACGCGTTTTACATACAACTTGATACCATGACGGCGGTCGCGGTCGTATAAATCAAAGGGTGCCTTGCCTGGAATATACAGTAGTGAAATATATTCCTGCTTGCCTTCTACACGGCTATGCGTATAGGCCAGTGGGGCTTCAAAATCATGCGAAACATGTTTATAGAACTCTTGGTATTCTTCTTCGGTAATATCGTTTTTGCTGCGCGCCCACAAAGCAGAAGCCTTATTCACGGTTTCTTCTTCATCAGTTGCAACTTCAGCACCCTCTTTCCACTCGTTTTTTTTCATCACGATTGGTAAAGTAATGTGGTCTGAATACTTGCGAATAATGGTTTTAAGTTTCCAGTCACTTAAAAACTCATCTTCTCCTTCACGCAAATGCAGTACCACTTCCGTACCGCGGCCTGATTTTTCCGCCGCCTCAAGCGTAAAGTCACCTTCGCCTGTTGACTCCCAACGCACTGCTTCAGTAGCTCCTGCACGGCGAGTCGTCAGCGTGACTTTGTCGGCAATAATAAAGGCTGAGTAGAACCCCACGCCGAACTGGCCAATCAAATTAGCGTCTTTTGCCTGGTCGCCAGAAAGTGCATTAAAAAACTCTTTAGTACCTGATTTTGCAATCGTACCAATGTTCGCGATCACCTCTTCACGGCTCATACCAATACCGTTGTCAGTAATGGTCACCGTACGCGCATCTTTATCAAATGCGACACGAATCTTTAACTCACTATCACCTTCAAAAAGCGCACCATTTGCAATGGCTTCAAAGCGCAATTTATCTGCGGCATCAGAGGCATTAGAAATCAACTCGCGCAATACAATCTCTTTGTTACTATACAAAGAGTGAATCATCAATTGAAGTAGCTGCTTAACTTCAGCCTGAAAGGCCATCGATTCTTTTGGATGAGTCTCTTTTTGCGATGTTTCTTTTTGTGCAGTCTCTGCGGACATAGATTAAGCTCCTAAATAGGTTAATGAAAAACAATAAAGCACAAATGGGGATGAAACAGAATTTTTCAAGCGGCATATATTTAACTCACATTAGTACAATTGTTCAATTAAATATAACTTTGTCATCAAACTTTCAAACTATAATTACACTATAAACAATATTATTGTTTTTTCCATTATTAAAAACTCATATAAACCACCGATAAGTCACTATGGAAAATCTCCCAAATAACTTGCCCCCCAATCCTGCAGATAAAGCTTTGCTGGCCGCGATTGACTTAGGTTCCAATAGCTTTCGGCTGGAAATTGGCCGTTTGGATAGCGGTCATATTCAGCGTGTAGAATACCTGAAAGAAGCCGTGCGACAAGGCGGTGATTTAGATGAAGATCGCAACCTGACAGCAGAGTCCATAGAACGCGGTATACGCTGCCTAGCAAGGTTTGGCGAACGCCTTCAGGGCTTTGATGCCTCTCACGTGCGTGCCGTAGCAACCCAAACTTTACGAGAAGCGAATAATCGTGATGTGTTTATCAAGCTTGCTAAAAAAGCGCTGGGGTTTGATGTAGAGGTGATTTCCGGCGTTGAAGAAGCGCGACTCATTTATCAGGGTGTAAGTCGATTTCTACCGCAATCGAATGATAGGCGGCTGGTGATTGATATTGGTGGGCGCTCTACGGAGTTTATTTTAGGACAAGGCTTTACATCGCACCATACGGCCTCGTTACATGTAGGTTCGGTAGCGTGGTCACTCAAGCATTTTGGTACTGGCGATTACACTGAAAAAGCATTTACCCGTGCAGAAATTGCTGCTGAATCTATATTTGAAACGCTAGGGGCTAACTTTAGCACCAAGCAATGGGACGTTGCCTACGGCGCCTCCGGCACGGTAAGCGCGGTGGCTGATGTTTTAGTGCAATACGGCAGACCTGCTGATGCTGTGACCAAAGAGGGCTTACATTGGTTACGCGAAGAGTTATTACGCACTCGACATGTTGATAAACTGCGCCTGCTTGGACTAAGAGAAGATCGAAAACCTGTGATTGCTGGTGGTTTATCCATATTAATCGCTATATTTGATTTTTTAAATATTGAAACTTTAAATGTTGCACAAGGCGCACTCAGGCACGGCTTGCTATATGACATGCTAGCCCGTGAAAATGATATGGTGGATTTAAGAAACGCCTCTGTAAAGCGCTTAGCTCGCAAGTTTGATGTAGACGAAACTCACGCTAAAACAGTAGCAGATGTTGCAGAAAAGTTGTTTGAAAAAATAAGTGAAGATATTCAATTTGCACAGGGCGAGCGCCAGCTACACTCCCGTAAATTATACTGGGCGGGACTATTACATGAAATTGGCTGTATCGTCTCACCAATTGATGCACATTTACATGGTGCATATATACTGGAGCATACTGAACCTGCAGGATTTTCTCAAAGTGAATTACATTGCTTGAGTTTGTTAATATTAGGCCAAAAGGCGAAATTGAAACGATTAGAAGCGGATTTTACTGACCGTATTTTTGTCATGCAATTAATCTGCTTACGTTTAGCCGTTATTTTATGCCATGCCCGCCAAATGCCTAACCTGCGAGGCTTTCAGCTTCACTATGCAAAAAACAACGCAAACAACAACGCAAACAACACCATTCGGTTAACTTTACCAAAAACATGGCCTGATAAATACCCTCAATCCTATTATTTGCTAGATGAAGAAACCCTGGCTTGGCAAAAGATAAATTGGCGTTATGAAATAGCAAACAATTGACAAATTGTCATAAATATTTCATATTCAAAGCAGGCTTAACGGTATAAACTGTTTATACCGTTTATTTTGGAGATTTCAATGTCAAAAATCAATCAACTGCAAGCAGCTGCTTTAAGTGCACCCGTCAATAAAATTGAGCCTGTAAAGGCTCCAGTAAAAAAACCTGTTACGACTAAACCTGTTGTTTCAAATCCAGCTGCAGCGCAATCAGCGGCTGTAAAACCAGCTAGCGCCAAACCTGTGGCAGTGGTTAGCAAAGCTAAAGTCACCAAGCCTGTAAAAGAAAAAGTTCCTAAATTGAAAATGGAGCGCGATAGCTTTACAATGCCTAAAGCTGAATATGCGCAATTTTATGTGTTAAAAGAACGTTTAGCGAAACTAGGCCAGCCCGCTAAAAAAAGTGAATTACTACGTGCCGGAATTATGCTTCTGACTGCGATGACTGATGCTGCTTTAAAAGCAGCTATGAGCAAAGTGCCTACCATCAAAACAGGAAGACCAAAAAATAAATAAACTGCCACTATGATGTAGTTTAGTAATCTGGGTGTTGTACCGTAAATAGATAAGTCTGCAATACCCCGCTTACCTCACGTTGGCGCAGCCACCAAACTGCGCCCTTTTTCACCACGCAGGCACTTTCGTTCATACCCAGTAACTTTGCAATTAACATCCCTAGGTTTGGCTGATGGCCGATAACCAGTATGGTTTTAGTACTGTCGTCATTTGTTATTTTTTTGGCAATCTGCTCCACTGTACTATCCACGCTTAAAAAATCGGCTATTTTAATTTCAAGCCGGCTAAAGTTTTGCAAAGCTTCTGCAGTCTCAAGGCAACGCTTGGCTGGGCTACATAAAATCTCTGTATTTGGCGGCAAATGCTGGCTTAGCCACTTTGCCATTTTTACTGCATCTTTACGGCCATTTTTGGTTAAGATTCGATTTGTATCCAAACCATTTGCGCCCTGCACTTCGGCTTCAGCATGTCGCCATAAAATTAAATTCGCCATTATGTTTCCTGCAGTTCAATACTAATTAGCATATTTTTGAAGCAGCAGCTGTTGAGCACTTAAAGTTTGTTCTTGCGCCACTGCTTTGGCTTTGGACTGGGTTAACTTAGGTGCGCCCAATGTATATGTACCCTCCTGGTTAAGTAACCAGGCATCCTGATTATCATCCAAAGACATTTGGCAGCACTCCTGCAAAATCCGAGCTCGATTCTTTTCATCTGTAATAGGCCACGCAATTTCTACACGACGCATCATGTTACGATTCATCCAGTCTGCACTAGAAAGCCACATGTTTTCTACTTGATCGATTTTAAAATAAAAAATACGGGAATGTTCTAATAACCGACCAATAATAGACCTAACACGGATACGCCCATCCAATCCAGGAGCGTCTACAGGCAATATGCAGGCCCCACGTAAAATCAAATCAACTTCTACCCCAGCCCGGCCAGCCTTCACCAAGGCTACAACTAAGGCTTCGTCAGTAAGTGCATTCATTTTCAAAATAATAGTTGCAGTTTTACCTGCCTTTGCAGCAAGTTCTGCACTTCTGATTTTGGCAAGCATTTGTCTGTGCAAATTAAAAGGCGCAACCAATAACTTTTGCATGCGCAGTAGCTTAACCTGACTGGCAATATGCCTGAACAGATACTCCATATCACGTGTTATTTGAATATCAGATGTCAGCATACTCACATCCGTATATAAACGTGCGGTTCTGGGGTTGTAGTTACCTGTAGAAACATGCCCATAGTGTTTTAATTGTGAGCCTTCGCGACGCATGACCAGCAACATTTTTGCATGTGTTTTTAAACCGACAATACCGTAAACCACTTGTGCTCCAACAGACTCCAGATCTTCAGCCCAGTTGATATTAGCTTCTTCATCAAACCTGGCTTTCAGCTCCACTACCGCCATCACCTCTTTGCCACGTCGCACGGCTTCTTGTAACAATTTCAACATACGTGGATCCGAGCCAGTTCGATAGATAGTCTGCTGAATAGACAAGACATCTGGGTCGTAAACCGCTTCACGCAAGAAATCAATGACCGACTCAAAACTTTCATACGGCTGATGAATTAATATGTCCTGTTGTTTCAACTGCGTAAAAAATGATTGATTAGGCACTAACTGCTGACTAATCTTAGGTTCAAATGGTTTAAACTTAAGATCATTACCTTCTGCTAAATCTGCTAGCTGCATCAACCTAGCCAAGTTCACAAGGCCATTCACGCGATACAAAGATTGTTCTGGTAAGTCAAACTGTTGCAATAAAAATTTGGCTAATTTCTCATCACAACCATGTGACACTTCCAACCTTACCGCATCACCAAAATTACGTTGTACCAAACCTTTTCGTAACGCGGTGCGCAAGTTTTTAACATCCTCTTCATCAACCGCCAAATCCGAATGGCGTGTAACCCTGAATTGCGAGAAATTTATCACCTCTCGACCTGTGAATAAACTCGACAAATGTGCCCGAATCACGCTTGATAAAGATACAAATTTCTGCTGTTTATCACTTAAGTTTTTAGGCAGTTTAATTAAGCGCGGCAACACTCTTGGCACTTTAACAATGGCAATATTATTACTCCGACCAAAGGCATCATTGCCGCCAAGCAATACAATAAAATTAAGCGCTTTATTAGCCACTAACGGAAATGGATGCGAAGGATCAAGTGCGACAGGCACTAATAATGGACGCACTTCAGATTCAAAATACTTTGCAACCCATCGGCGTTGTTCTGCTGTACGGTCGCCATGTGACACTAAATGGACGCCATGATTGGCAAGCGCTGGCATTAATTCTGTATTAAAAATCTGATACTGCTTATTAACCAGCGCATGTGCTACATCTGAAATTGCCTGATAACTGTGTACATTGATCTCGCTCTGCTGTTGCTCATCGCGCATAGCATCGACATGCGGGGCTGCACGCACCTCAAAAAACTCATCAAGATTTGAAGAAACAATACAAACAAAACGCAATCGCTCAAGTAGCGGATAGTCAGGGTTTTGTGCAAGACTCAACACCCGCTGATTGAACGCCAAAATACTAATGTCGCGATTGAGTAGCTTTAAAGGTGGGTAAGTTAAGCGCATAAAATCATCTAGTTTATTGTGCTTTAATGGTATGCGCCGATTATGACAGTTTAATGAATTTTTGATGTAAAACTAACACTTCATTTAAGTGACTTGCTAACACTAGTCGTTCAGTATTTGTTGCAACAGCAAACCAGCCGCCACAAAACCAAAAGGCGCTGTCACACACACGCTTGAGCCATAGCCTGCGCAGTTTAATCCAGTCATTGCAGTTTCACTGACCTCACATGCACTATCAGGCTTAATGACGTCCTCATCGGAGTAAACACATTGAATATCCAATTTCGGTGACTTGCCTTTTGTACTGTGACCATTATTGAATCCATAGTCGCGACGCAATAAGTTACGCACTTTGGCAAGTAACTTATCATGACTAACCTGGCTTAAATCAGCTTGCTTGATACGGGTTGCATCTAAGCGCCCACCAGCAGCACCAGTCATGACCAATGAAATACTGTTCGCCATGCAGAAATTAGCAATTGCTGCCTTGGCTTTAGCATCATCGATGCAATCAATCACGCCATCAAACGACTGATTTAACGTGCTACTAACGTTTTCAATTGTAACGAAATCTTCAATCTCATTCACACTTGCAGATGGATTTATCAGTCTAATACGCTCAGCCATTGCAGTCACTTTGGCTTTACCGAAGGCACCATCGACAGCATGTAATTGCCGATTAACATTTGATTCTGCAATGTTGTCTAAATCAATTAAAGTGATGGCGCCAACGGCGTTGCGAGCCAGCGCCTCGGCCGCCCAAGAACCCACACCACCAATGCCAATCACGCAGATGTGTGCAGCCTTTAATTTGGCTAAGCCCTTTGCACCATATAAACGGGAAACGCCACCAAATCGACGCGCTGCATCCATGCCAGCACTCACGATTCAAGCACCACAAACGCAGCTGCGAGATTCTTTTCATCACTGATACTAATGTGTGTTTGCGTGATATTTTTAGTCTGCATGAAAGACTGTAACTCTAATGCCAACACTAAAATAGGTTTACCTAATTCATCGTGTGAAACTGCAATATTTTGAAAGGTCGCTGGGGTGCGCAAACCAGTACCCAGAGCCTTTGAAAATGCCTCTTTAGCTGCAAAACGCTTGGCTAAAAAACGCGCTTTGATAAGAGATTGTTGATAGCTCTCAAATTCACTTTCCGCCAAAATTCGTTTGGCAAAGTCATCCCCGAATTGCGCGATGGAAGTTTCAATACGAGACACTTCAACGATATCTGTACCTATGCCGAAAATCATATAGATGAAGTCTTATTAAGGGTTAAATAAAATTGGCTGATTTACGCGTATGAAAACTCTTTAACCAATGCCTTCATTTCACGAACAGCGTTATCCCAACCCACAAAAAGTGCGTGCGCTACGATTGCATGACCAATATTTAACTCATCTATACCTTCGATTGAGGCGATTTCATGCACATTATGATAATGCAAGCCATGACCAGCATTGACCACCAAGCCCAGTTTCAAACCGTGACTGACTGCATCCTTTATGCGCTGCAACTCACGCACTTTGTCTGCCGGATTTTCAGCATCTGCAAAGGTGCCAGTGTGTAACTCAATCACAGGTGCACCTGCTTTTTTTGCTGCTTCGATTTGTGCAGTATCCGGCCCAATAAATAATGAAACTCGAATGCCTGCATCACTTAATTTTTTAACAGCATTTTGCACATTTGCAAAATTACCTACTACATCAAGGCCACCCTCTGTCGTGCGCTCTTCACGACGCTCAGGCACTAAACATACGTCCTGCGGGGCAACTTCTAGCGCAATGCTTATCATTTCATCAGTCACCGCACATTCAAGATTCATGCGAGTTTGCAGCAGACCCCTCAAAGCGCGCACATCGGCATCCTGCATGTGGCGGCGATCTTCACGAAGATGCAGCGTGATGCTATCTGCACCTGACTGTTCGGCTCGCAAGGCTGCTTGCACTACACTTGGGTACTTGGTGCCGCGTGCCTGACGGATTGTTGCGACGTGGTCTATGTTGACACCTAATTTAATCATTATTAATTTTCTATCTTTTAAATTTATAAAATCGCCAGCATTTACAACCCTTGTAAGTCAATGAGCAATTGCCTTGTGTGCAATGGCTTATCGCCCAAATAATGCGCTAACAAATAGCGCATTAACTGCTTACTTTGCTGTTGTGTTTGGGTGTTACGGTAGTCATCACTAGCCATATCTATTAAAGTTTTGCCAAATAATTGTACGCCATTTTTTTGACTATTTAATGCACCGCTCAATCTGGTAGCTCCATGTTCAGCCATATAGCGATAACTTTCTGTTTCTACAATTTGCTCATGACTCACATCCTGATGCAATGGAATCGCATAGCCTAATTCCTGCAAAAGTTTTAGCTCAAAACGTCGGAGAGTAGTAGCTAAATCCTCACCGCTAGCCAGTATTTTTAATGTTGCACTGTAATATTCAAAAAGGGCTTCATGTGGGTCTTCACGCGGTAGCAAGCGCAGTAACAACTCATTGAGATAAAATCCACACATGAGTGCTTCGCCCTTCAGCAGCAATAGTCCTCCACCCCAATCTAAACTGTGTAGCGTTTTAAGTTCCAGCTTTCCAGACCATGTCGCAATTAATGGCTGAAAAGACTGCAACATACCGCGCATGGCTGACCTTGGACGCCTTGCACCTTTAGCCGTAGTTGCTACGCGGCCAAAGCCGTGTGCAAACAACTCAACAACTAAACTTGTTTCTTTAAATGGATAGGTATGTAGCACATACACTGGCTGATTGTCTTGACGATGAATATTGACTGAGGCCATGAAAACTCAAATTAGACCGCTGATTTATTAAGATTGGCGATTTAATTAATATCCAAGTGACTTTAACGCTCGCTCATCGTCTGCCCAGCCGCCTTTAACTTTCACCCAAGTTTCCAGATAAACTTTTCCGCCAAACAGCTTTTCCATATCCTGCCTAGCTTCAGTGGAAATCTGCTTCATTTTCTCACCATTCTTACCGATGAGCATGGGTTTCTGGCTATCTTTATCGACAATAATGGCAACAAAAATGCGACGTAAGTTGCCAATTACTTCAAACTTTTCAATTTCCACGGTGACCGCGTAAGGAAGTTCATCACCGACTAATCTGAAAATTTTCTCGCGCACCAATTCAGCAGCTAAAAATCGCTCATTTTTATCTGTGAGTTCATCTTCAGAATAAATCGCCGCTTGCTCGGGCAAATATTTACGAATGGCTTGCAAAAGCTCGTCCAAATTTAGACTCTTCTTAGCGCTCACAGGTACGATTTCTGCAAAAGGAAATTCCAAATCAAAGTCTTGAATCAGCGGCAATATATTACCTTTGTCCCCCATTAAATCTAATTTATTGACGACTAAAAATGTGGGTGTTTTTTCTGAAAGTAATGACAATACTTTTCGATCAGCATCGCCTAATTTCATGGGCTCAATCACAAACAGCACGACATCCACTTCAGTCAGCACTTGCGTAACAGTTTTATTCAATCCTTTATTCAGTGCATTAAGATGCTTTTGCTGAAAGCCCGGTGTATCCACAAATAAAAACTGTGTATCGTCAGTGGTATGAATACCCAGTAAACGATGCCGTGTTGTTTGTGCCTTACGTGAAGTAATCGCTAACTTCATCCCCAAAATGTGGTTAAGTAACGTTGACTTACCCACATTAGGCCGACCCACAATGGCAACTGTGCCACATCTAAATGCAGAAGGTGCTACTAAGTCTGAGTCTGAATCTGTCATTTTTTCGGTTTATCCAATTTAGTATTTACCAAGGAGTGATTGTCTAATGCTACGAGAGCCAGTTGAGCTGCCTGCTGCTCTGCAATACGGCGGCTGGTGCCCTCACCAAGAGTGCGAATATTTAACTTCTCTATCCAACACTCTACTTTAAACACTTGTGCGTGCGCTTCGCCTTCTAAGTGTGTAACGGTGTATTCCGGTACTGTTATTTTTTTGCCTTGAAGCAATTCCTGCAGCAAGGATTTTGCATCTTTATCAATTATTTTAGGGTCGATGGTATCGAGCTTGTCTGTATAAAATTGTAACACTAACGCTTCAGCTGCAGAAAAACCACCATCCAGATATACCGCTCCAATAATAGCCTCAAGCGCATCTGCTAGTATAGAGGGCCTTCGCCAGCCCGCACTTTTCAGTTCACCTTCACCTAATTTAAGTGCATCGCCTATATTGAGCGAAAAGGCTATTTCACTAATGGTAGCTTCTTTCACCAGTTGCGCTCGCAAGCGGCTTAGATCGCCCTCAGCCAGTGTTGGAAAACGCTGATACAATTGATTGGCAATAATAAAATTAAGCGCGCCATCGCCTAAATACTCTAACCGTTCATTATTTTGGGCGGCATAACTGCGATGGGTCAAGGCCTGTGTAAGCAGATTTTTATCTACAAACTTGTACGTAAGACGTTTTGATAAATCCTGCTGAGTCATTTAAAAGGTAAAAAAACCTGTATTTCTAACTTACTTGCCATCACTAGTAGCATTAAAATCCATCAAGACGCTGATATTACCAAAAAGCGGTTTAACTACCTGATACTGTGCTGACACTACAGTTTCGCCCGAACTGTTCTTATCTATGGATAAATCTGCGCCTTTAATCACAGTAATATATCCCGTATCGGCCCGTCTATTAAACGAATCCTGAATCTCTCTTTTGCTCATAGTACTCAAAGGTTCTTTATTCATAGCACGCATGACAGTTTTAACCGAAAAATATTCTTGGTAAGCCGGGAATATTTTCATCGCAATCAGTGCGACAAATACGATTAAACCACCCACAAACAACATGCCGAGCAAAGTGGCACCAGCTTGTTTTTTTGCACTATGCTGTTGATTAATTTGATAATGATGCATTATTTTCTCCGCCTTTATAGTTGAATGCTAATTGCCATCAATGTATTGAATTGCCTATTCTAGAACCTTGATCAAAATTCATCCAGATAAAAAATGCTTTACCTACTAAATTTTTCTCTGGCACAAACCCCCACACGCGGCTATCTGAACTGTCATCACGATTATCACCCATCGCCAAATAATGCCCATCGGGCACTACCACCTCTTCATCATTTGCAAATTTAGACCCAATAGCATCAGCATCGTAGCTACCCACCCAGTCATTAATCAAAATATCGTGTTGCTCACTACCAAGTTGTTCACGGTATTGCTTTGCTGTCACCATATTAAGTCCTGGTTTAACATAAGCGTAATCACCCACTTCTTGTACATCTAACAATTTTCCGTTGATTGTCAGTTGCTTATTTTGATATCGAATCTTATCGCCCGGTAAACCGACTACGCGTTTAATATAGTCTACTGATGGCTCTGGTGGGTAATGAAACACAAATACATCGCCACGATTCGGGTGATTGATCTCAAAAAATGTATTGTTCAAAATTGGCACACGTAAACCATAGGTAAACTTATTTACTAAAATATAATCACCCGCCAATAAAGTTGGCATCATCGAGCCAGATGGGATTTTGAAAGGCTCCACAATAAAAGAACGTACAAAGAAAACCACTAAAATGACAGGGAAAAAGCTTTTGGCATATTCCACAGCAACTGGTTCAGCTGCACCAACTGCACGTTTTTTACGCAATACCAAACTATCCAGCATCCATATGAAACCAGTAATCACCAGTATTGCCACCATAAACAAAGCAAAATACATTATTTATTAATCCTATTTAATTAGCTGTAACTTAATATTCAGCATATGAATTACAAAGGTCTATCTTCTGTAGCAAGTTATTACTTATCTTCAACACGTAAAATCGCTAAAAACGCCTCTTGTGGAATCTCGACATTCCCCACTTGTTTCATGCGCTTCTTACCCTCTTTTTGCTTATCTAATAGTTTTCTTTTACGTGAAACATCACCACCGTAACATTTTGCAATCACGTTTTTACGCATCGCTTTTACCGTTTCACGCGCAATAATATTCGCACCTATAGAAGCCTGAATTGCTACATCAAACATCTGACGTGGAATCAATTCACGCATTTTAGCCGCCACTTCGCGTCCGCGATGCACACTATTTGCTCTGTGCACAATCATACTTAACGCATCCACGCGCTCACCATTCACCATAATGTCAAGCTTCACCAAATCCGCCGCGCGAAACTCTAAAAACTCGTAATCCATAGAGGCGTAGCCGCGTGAGACCGATTTTAATTTATCAAAAAAATCCAGCACCACTTCGTTTAGCGGCATTTCATAACTCAACATTACTTGCCTACCCATATACTGCATATTCTTTTGAATACCGCGCTTATTGTTACACAAGGTCATGACTGGCCCTACATAATCTTGCGGCATCAACAAATTCACGTTAATCACTGGCTCACGCGTTTCTTCAACGCGTGAAGGCTCAGGTAAGCGTGATGGGTTTTCAATCTGTACCACCGAACCATCTTTAAGCAATAGCTCATAAACTACAGTTGGTGCAGTAGTAATCAAGTCCATATCATACTCACGCTCTAAGCGTTCCTGTACGATTTCCATATGAAGCAAGCCCAAAAAGCCGCATCTAAAGCCAAAACCCAAGGCTGTTGAGTTTTCAGGCTCAAACAATAAAGAAGCATCGTTCAAACTCAGCTTTTCAAGTGCTGTTCGTAAGGCCTCAAACTGATTAGATTCAACTGGATACAGCCCGGCAAACACTTGCGGTTTCACTTCTTTAAAACCTGCTAACGGTTCAGTTGCAGGCCTATTCACCAAAGTCACGGTATCGCCCACTTTAGCACTCGCCAGCTCTTTAATGCCCGCAATGATAAAGCCTACCTCACCTGCTGAAAGCGAAGTTTTCTGCAAAGATTTTGGCGTAAACACACCTACTTGCTCACATAAAAAGTCTGTATGGGTCGCCATTAAGCGTATTTTATCTTTTGGTTTTAATACACCATCAATTACGCGCACTAACATCACCACACCAACATAATTATCAAACCACGCATCAATAACCAACGCCTTGAGAGGCGCATCCACATTACCTTTCGGCGGCGGTACTTTTTTAATTACCGCCTCTAAAACATCGCGCACGCCCAAACCGGTTTTAGCAGAACACAGCACCGCATCACTTGCATCTACACCAATCACATCTTCAATTTCTTGCTTTACACGCTCAGGGTCGGCCGATGGCAAATCGATTTTATTCAATACCGCTGTCACTTCTACACCTAAATCGAGCGCAGTGTAGCAATTAGCAACACTTTGTGCTTCAACACCCTGGCTAGCATCCACTACTAATAATGCGCCTTCACAGGCGGAAAGTGAACGCGAAACTTCATAACTAAAATCAACATGGCCTGGTGTATCAATCAAATTGAGATGGTAAATTTGACCATCATCGGCTTTATAGTCCAAAGCCGCCGTTTGAGCTTTAATGGTAATGCCACGCTCACGTTCAATATCCATAGAATCAAGTACTTGCGCCTCCATTTCACGGTCAGCGAGGCCGCCACACAAATGAATGATACGATCTGCCAAGGTAGATTTACCGTGATCAATATGGGCAATAATGGAGAAGTTACGAATATTTTTCATTTAGTCTTTTAAGCTTTTTAAAACTTTGAATTCTGCTTTACAAATAAAGATAAGGCGCCAAAAGCGCCTTTTCACAATAGGCGTGATTTTACAACAAATGCTTGATTAGTTTGTAATTAATTGTGAGCCTGACTTTATAGTTTAAGATAAAACTCCATGTAAGGTATTTAATGTCATAAGCGCCATAAAACTGGTTGGCACAGCGATACCCCGTTCATTTCTGAACAATATGCTGCTCATCATGCCTATGCTTTTGTTGTATGATTATTCTAACGACAAGTTCTATCAATCGAGTTAAATTTGCACAATACGCTACGCATCGCCACATTCAATATCCATAAGGGCTTTACACACTTTAACGCCCATTTTTCTTTACATGTTCAACGTGAAATACTAAGAAAATTACATGCTGATATTATTTTTTTGCAAGAAGTTCAGGATGTGCATACTAAACATACCGAACGTTTTGCTTCATGGTCAACTTCAGGGCAAATGGAGTTTTTGGCTGATGCGATATGGCAGGATTATGCCTATGGTAAAAATTCGGTGTATCCGGCAGGGCATCACGGCAATGCACTCCTTTCAAAATTTCCGATTATTAGAAGTAACAACAAAGATATTTCTGCACATGCTACAGAACAGCGTGGCATGCTGCATAGTGAAATCAACGTACCTAACTGGGATGTACCATTACATGCCGTTTGTGTACATCTTGGTTTATTTGCAAGATGGCGGCGCCAACAATTAAGCGCTGTATCAGACTACATCGAACAGCACGTGCCAGCGAATGCACCTCTGATTATTGCAGGTGATTTTAACGATTGGGGCATGCATACCGGGCGCACCTTTGCCAAACGACTACACATGCATGAAGTGTTTGAGCATCATGCAGGCAAGCCTGCGAGGAGCTTTCCATCTTGGTTGCCGGTACTGCGACTAGACCGCATTTATGTTCGTGGTTTTCATGTAAAACATGTAGAGGTGCACTCCGGGGCGCATTTTGTTAAAGTATCCGACCACGCGATTCTTACTGCAACACTTTCTAAAATATGACGCATTTTGTTGGCGGCAATCAAATAGAACTATTACGAAATGGTGCCGAGTATTTTCCTGCACTTGAATCTGCCATTAATGGTGCCGCACGCGAAATTTATCTGCAGGCTTATATTTACCAAGCTGACTCTGCAGGTACTCGTATTGGCGACGCCCTTAAACACGCTGCAAAACGCGGAGTGGCTGTAAAAGTATTGCTAGATGGATTTGGCAGCAAAGATTTACCAAAAACTTTTGTATTAGAGCTAGAACAAGCGGGTGTTCTGGTGATGTTTTATCGTCCAAAAATATCACCTTGGACGCTGAAAAAAAGACGTTTACGGCGGCTGCATCATAAAATTGCCACTATTGATGGAATTATTGGTTTTGTAGGTGGCATTAACATCATAGATGACTTTGACATTCCCAACCAAGCCCCTAACAACGTACCTCCGCGTATTGATTATGCTGTGCGTATTCAAGGCAAACTCTTACTGGCCTTGGTAGCAAATGTACAAAAGATTTGGCGCCGGATTGCATGGATACATTTACGCCAAGTTGATGCCTCCTATGTAAAGATAACCAAAAGTTCAACTGAACCTGCCAATCTGCAAAGTAAAATGAATGAAGGGGTTAAAGCAGCGCTTGTGGTTCGTGACAACGTATTACACAGGCGCGATATTGAAGATGCTTATATGTCTGCTATAAGCCAAGCAAAACGCGAAATAATTATCGCCAATGCGTATTTTGTGCCTGGCAGAAGATTTCGTCTGGCCTTAATCGCGGCAGCCAAACGCGGGGTGAGGGTCAGGCTACTGCTACAAGGTCGCATGGAATACTTTGTTATGTTTGCTACCCATGCTTTTTATAGTGAGTTTCTAAAAAATGGTATCGAAATTTACGAATATCGTAAAAGCTTCATGCATAGCAAAGTTGCCGTAATAGACAGTGTCTGGGCAACTGTAGGTTCGTCCAACATCGATCCTTTTAGCCTGCTATTAGCGCGTGAGGCCAATATAGTCATGGAAGACAATCATTTTTCTAAAGAATTGCAGTTGGATATTGAGTCATCTATTCAAGAAGGCGCTCATCGTGTGGATGCTAAAAGTTGGGCTCAAGGCAATATTATTAAACGTATTGCTTCATGGATTGCATACGGATTCGTCCGGTTGCTTTTAGGTGTGATTGGCCAGTCAACTGAAAAGTGATTTTTTAATATCGATTGAAGCTTTTGAAAAAGATAAACCCGCCAGCAGGCGGGTTTATTTCATCTTAAAAACAGCCAATCTATAAAGCTGATTATTTTGCTAATTTATAGATAGCGGTAATCACTTAGTCACTTTAATCGGCACATACAAAGTATTTTCACCACGCAACACTAATACAGCAATAGTTTTACCGCTGACGACAGCATTAATTTGCTTATTAAATTGCTCCACACTTTGTGTTTCAGAATTATTTAAGCCTAATATTACATCACCACGGCGGATTCCAGCTTGTGCCGCTGCGCCGATACTATCAATCACCAATAAGCCGTTTTTACCATTCAGCTTTTTCTTTTGTTGTGGAGTAAGTTCTTTTAGTGTCAGGCCAATTTTATTGGCCTCAGCTTTAGACTCCGGCTTATTGGGCTGAGCAGCTTCATTTGAGTCATTAGGCATTTCACCTACACCTATATTGAGTGTTTTGGCACTCCCTTTACGCAAAATCTCAACTGCTGCAACTTTTCCTGGTTTGGCAGAACCGACTGCACGTGGCAAGTCAGCCGAAGTAACAATGGGTTTACCATCAAACTTGGTAATCACATCACCAGCTTCTAACCCACCTTTGTCCGCAGGGCCGTTTTTCTCGACACCGGCTACCAAAGCACCATTCGTATTCTTCATACCAAAAGATTCAGCAAGCTCTTTGGTAATTTCTTGAATAGCAATACCTAGCCAACCGCGTGTAATTTTGCCAGAGGCTTTGAGTTGATTTGAAATATCAATCGCCACATCAATAGGTATGGCAAACGAAAGACCCATAGAACCACCGCTGCGACTGTAAATTTGTGAATTAATCCCCACAACTTCACCTGCCAGATTAAACAATGGTCCGCCTGAATTACCAGGGTTAATCGCCACATCGGTTTGAATAAAAGGCACGAAATTTTCTTGCGGCAGCGCACGGCCTTTTGCACTGACAATGCCTGCTGTCATGGTATTTTCCAGACCGAATGGAGAGCCTATCGCAGCCACCCATTCACCTACTTTTAATTTTGATGAGTCGCCAATTGTTACCTTTGGTAAGCCTGAAGCTTCAATTTTAACAAGTGCGACATCCGTACGTTTATCCGCGCCTATAATCTTAGCCTTGAATTCACGTTTGTCGGACAGTTTGACAATGACTTCATCAGCTTCATTAATTACATGTGCATTGGTTAAAATATAGCCATCACTACTAATAATAAAGCCTGAACCTAATGATTGCGATTTGTAGTCTGGCTGGGGTGCACCATTTTGCCCAGGCATACCTGGCATACCCGGAATACCAAAGCGTTTGAAGAACTCCTGCATTTGCTCATCGCCCTCCATGCCCGGAAAAGGCATCGCATTTCTACCAGCACGGACATTTTGCGTCACACTGATATTCACAACCTCTGCGCCGTGTTTTTCTGCAAGCTCAGTAAAATCCGGCAAATTTTTTGCATAAACATTTGTACTAATCGCAGTAACTAAGCTAAAACCAATCACAGTAATCCAATTTCTTAACATCTATTCACCTCGTTTAACTTTTAGAAACATTCTGAAATTTAACAACGTTTACAACGTTACTATTTAATTTCAATATTTGGTAATGTCTTTAATTTGGGCATTATTACAATTTTCAAGCCTTGCATCCTCTGCATATCGCAAAATAACGGCTTGATATTTTTTACTGTAAGCAACACCAGAATGATGATGGCCAATAAGATGCCCTTTTACCCACAAGAAACCTAATACCAAGCCTGTAACTGCACCAACAATCACATATAACTGATTATTGAAGAAATAATCCGTCAACACCGTTCCTATCAACAATCCAATCAACGGCACGACATAAAGAAAGAACGCAGAATTCAATACAGCCTGCTCATCAATTCCAACAACCACGCTATCACCTACTTTAGCGCCAACTGGATTTTCAGCAGTAAAAGTATGGCTGTTATGCCCAAGCAACTTGCCCCAAGTAGCATTTCCGCAACCGCGAGTCTGCCCACAAAGTCCACAAGCCGTGCGTCTTTCTACTTCTAAAGTCGCTTGGTTGTCTATGCAACCAGTAACAATGGCGTACTCTTCTATCATGGCCAGACTTTTTTACTTTTTAATGAAATTCTATGAATGAAATTTAAAGTTAGCGTATTTTAAAAGTTATTTTATAAATACAACTGCATTTGCAATTTGAGCGACAGTCGCTTCTGGCACTTCACCTAACGCTGTAATTTGTAAGTATCCTGCAACACTTGAATAAAAACTCGTATTACCCACTACACTATTGCCCGATCTAGGTTTAACGCCTTTGGCGATTGGTTCAATAAACAATGAGACCGAGGCCAAGCCATCAGAAAATATCACATGGGTGACTGGAAAAGATTTGCCATGCACCATGCGTATCATCTGATCAACCTTGCGATAGCCTGCAGGCAATTCTTTCAATGTCCAATGAGGGCTGACGTTATTATCAGCTTTTGTTGGCACTTCATCTTCCATCACGTAACTTTTTTTGGAATCAATTCTAGGTTTAAACCAATCCAGATCAACGGTATTGAGCAGGTTTAATTGATTAAAAGCAATGCTGTCCATCATTTGGTTACGGCCATTAAACATCACCGATTTTAATATCAGTCCGTATTCCTTATCAATCCAGAACCTGTAGCTGTAGCGCAAGTTATCCTTAGGCTCTAAAAATAATATCAGCGCTTCACGATTCGCTACGCGTTCAGTATCACCTGTTCGTACGGAGTAACTCGCTTTAACCAAGTCCAGATTTGTAGGTAAAATAGCGGGGAACATGTTTTGTCCACGTCGTTTTTCAATCACAATTTTTTCGTTTTTTTGGTTGTAAATAACCAAGTCGCCGCCTTGACTAAGCACTTCACGCGGCGAACCATCAAGTACAACATTGTGCCCAAACTCATTTTGACCATCAAAATAATGCTTGATTTGAACAGATTTGGTATTTTGCCCAGACTGACAAACAAATATACCCTGATAGCTCAGTGCGCGCGCTGCAACCGCTGCTTTTTGCAGGATTTGCCAGCCATCTTCATCATTGGCAGCCTGTGCACTCAGTGTTACGCCAACTAATAGGCAGGCTAAAACAAAACGCTTCATGGGCATTACTCTGAATAACTGGCTGATTGAATGTAGTATGAGCTGGCCGTTGGGGCGGACGCTCGATGTGCCATCAAATAATCATCCGGAATCGCTTGTTCTGCTTCTATAGGTAAAGCTGGTGCTTGTTTTGTAACTACTGCCTGAGCAACTACTACTGGCGCCATGGTATCTGTCACTTGCGTTTGCAGCAACATCCATCCAACGACCATCACTGCGGCAAATGAAGCCGCTATTGACCATGTGACAGGCGTTTTGCTGGTGATTTCTGCAGATTGCTGATGTGTTTGGGCTTGATTCATCCATCCCGCATTCGGCGCCAGCACAGTGGGTTCAAGCTCTATTTTATGCATTAAATTTTGTTTAAAGCCAGGACTTAATGTGGCGGTTCCTCGCATCACGTCACCAATCAAATGATATCGGCCCCAAACCTCAGCCGCATGGCCATTGGTTTGCATAGCGGCTATCAAGTGCTCAGCATCTTTTAAGGCAATTTCATCATCGGCCAAGGCGGATATTTGTTCTGTCATCGTTAACTCCAAAATCTCATACGTTGTTTCTTTAAACGTCTCTTAAAATCAAATTGCAAAATTTACAACTACCATCTTTTGTTATCTGGCGTATCTAACAGCGGCTTCAATTTGAGTGAAATCGTGTCACGCGCTCTGAAAATACGCGACCTTACTGTACCAATTGGACAATTCATAATGGTAGCGATTTCTTCGTAGCTAAGGCCTTCAATTTCACGCAAGGTAATCGCCGTGCGCAATTCCTCTGGTAAACCCGCCACGGTATCATTCACAGTTTGTGCGATTTGCTTGGTCATCATAGAAGACTCCGGCGTTTCCATCGTACGTAACTCGTCACCATCTTCAAAGTTCTCGGCATCTTCAATTTCAACACCTGTGCTCACTGTAGGTCTGCGACCCATGGATACGAGATAATTTTTTGCAGTATTAATACCGATGCGATAAAGCCAGGTATAAAACGCGCTGTCGCCGCGAAAGTTTGGCAATGCGCGATACGCTTTTATAAACGTGTCCTGCACAATATCTTCGATTTCGGATTGATCCCGCACCATGCGCGAGAGTAAACGCGCCAATTTGCGCTGATACTTATCGACCAGCATACCAAATGCGCGCTTGTCACCACGCTGAGCGCGCAAAACAAGCTCATAATCAATCTCTCGATTTCCAGCTGAAGGATTAACGGCCACTACGCTTAGGTTTCCTGTTGGTTTAGTCTGGTTATTTTTAGGCACATTAGTAATTTCACTGATACTTTTTCCACTGTCACTTTCTGTAATAATTGAAGTATAACCTTGCGTAGCAGGTTGCACTAAACTTAGTTGCGTAAATTCTAATATTTTACCAATATGCATAATTATGCTTTCCTCTTAACAACAATACAAAATTACAATCTAGTTTTTTGTTACGTTTGTCAGGTATCTCTATTGCCTTTTATAAAGACAGCGATACACTCTCATTAGTTCCAGCGCGTGTATTTATCAACTGAAAGTTTAAAACAGAAATCACACCTTAAATATGCAGCAATTTGATGTCCTGATTATTGGAAGCGGTCTTGCAGGGTTGACCCTTGCACTGCGCACGGCGGCAGACAAAAAAGTCTGCCTGGTGAGCAAGCGTTGCATTAACGACACCGCCAGTGACTGGGCGCAGGGCGGGATTGCTGCGGTATTAAATGATGATGACAGCATAGAAAATCATATCCAAGATACGCTGATTGCTGGCGCGGGCTTGTGCGATGAAGCCGTTACTAAATTGGTGGCAGAACATGCCAAAGAAGCCGTTGAATGGTTGATTGAACAAGGCGTAGGCTTTACCCGTGACCAAGATAATAGCGGCTATCATTTAACGCGCGAGGGCGGTCATAGCCACCGCCGCATTATTCACGCAGCCGATGCTACCGGTCATGCGGTACAAATGACGTTATCAGACAAAGTAAAACGGCATCCCAATATTACTTTGATGGAAAATCATATTGCGGTCGATTTGATTACGACGCGTAAGATGGCAAAAACAAAATTCCAACCCACTGATTACAATACTGACGACAACGCCTGCTTAGGCGCTTATGTATTAGATAAAAATACAGGTAAAGTCATTACCATTGCAGCACAAAACACCATTTTAGCCACTGGCGGTGCAGGAAAGGTATACCTATATACCACCAATCCAGATGTAAGTACTGGTGACGGCATTGCCATGGCATGGCGGGCAGGTTGCCGCATTGCAAATATGGAATTCATACAATTTCATCCCACTTGTTTGTTCCATCCGCACGCTAAATCTTTTTTAATTAGTGAAGCTGTACGTGGCGAAGGTGGTCTGCTTAAACTGCCTGATGGCACAAGATTCATGCCCGAACATGACCCCCGTGAAGAGCTCGCCCCGCGCGATGTCGTTGCCCGCGCCATAGACTTTGAAATGAAAAAACGCGGCTTGGACTGCGTTTATTTGGATATTACAGACAAACCTTTAGCTTTTCTCAAGGAACATTTTCCCAATATTTATCGACGTTGTTTAGAATTAGGCATTGATATCAGTAAAACACCGATTCCGGTAGTACCAGCCGCGCATTACACCTGCGGCGGCGTAATGACGGACGATAAAGGGCGTACTGATATTAAACACTTGTACGCCATTGGCGAAACAGCGTGCACAGGTTTACATGGTGCCAACCGTCTTGCTAGCAACTCATTGCTTGAATGTTTGATATTTGGTAAAACAGCCGCTGAAGACATTCTAAGCCAACCCACAAAACCCTCGCCGCAGCTACCCTATTGGGATGAAAGCCGCGTGACAGACGCAGACGAAGAAGTACTGATTACGCACACGTGGGATGAGCTACGCCGCTTTATGTGGAACTACGTGGGGATTGTGCGCACCGACAAGCGCTTAAGCCGGGCGTTGCACCGCATTCACATGCTGCGTGATGAAGTGCATGAGTTTTATAGCAATTTTAAAGTCAGCAACGATTTAATCGAGCTGCGGAATTTGCTACAAGTAGCCGAATTGATTGTTGAAAGCGCCATTTCTCGCAAAGAAAGCCGTGGTTTACATTACAGCAAAGATCATCCAAACGCTGAATTAGAGCCTATCCCCACCGTGCTGGAGCCATCGAATTATTACAGCTTGCTAGACCGTGAGCATGGCAACGAGCATCAACATTGAATCGTAACTTTTGCTTTGCCTTCATTTTTATTAGCTTGCTTACCGCCTCAGCGAGCCATGCTGATGAAACTTTATACACCGTTGTTTACGTTTATGATGGCGACACTGTAAAACTAAGACCCATTAACTCAAATAACAAAAAAAATGACTTCAAACTCCGCCTTACAGAAATTGATGCGCCCGAGCGCAACCAGAACTACAGCCTAAAGTCACGCCGTGCGCTTATTAAGCTTTGCCAGGGTAATGACATCCTCGTCACCACTGAGGTTATTGCCAAAGATAAATACCATCGCTCATTAGGCAGGCTGCAATGCAACCATATTGATGCTAGCCTTTACTTGGTCGAACAAGGCTTGGCTTGGAATTACACGAGATATTCCATAGATGCAGAAATTTACCAAGCTGAAATCGATGCGCGTGTAAAAAGGCTGGGGCTTTGGGCAGATGATTATCCAGTTTCCCCTTGGGATTGGCGCCGCCAGCATACACATTAGCTGTGTTTTAGTCTAATTGTAATTACCCTGCAAAATACAAAACTAGCTTTAATTGCAATCTTCCGTATAATACTAGGCACGAAATATCAAAACCCTATGCCAACCAATCAGCGTAGCGGTCTCATTACCTTAATCTTCTTGATTTTCAAATCACTTGAATGATTATTACATTTGCCTTCCTCGATTGGTGTTGCTTCATAAGTAATAGGTCGGCTTACACCCAAGCTGGAGCTATACATTGACAATTGAAACCATTGTGCCTATTGAACATAGGCCACTTAACTTTAACGAGTTAGGCTTATCCGAACCGATTTTGCGTGCTATTAACGACGCGGGTTACACAACACCAACCCCCATTCAGTCTAAAGCGATACCGCAAGTATTAAGCGGTGGCGACTTACTGGCAGGCGCGCAAACAGGTACGGGCAAAACCGCTGGTTTTACCTTGCCAATTTTGCATTTACTCAGCCAAAAACCTTTATCCGAAGTCGCTAAAGGCCGCCCCCGCTGTTTAATGCTCACCCCTACGCGTGAACTGGCGGCACAGATTGAAGAGTCGGTAAAAACCTATGGTAAATATTTGCCGCTGACTTCAACCGTGATTTTTGGTGGCGTGAACGCTAATCCGCAAATTGCACGCTTGAAAAAACCGCTGGATATTCTGGTCGCCACACCTGGCCGCTTACTTGATCATGCTAACCAAAAAAATGTAGATTTGTCAGGTGTTGAGATTTTAGTGCTTGATGAAGCCGATAGAATGTTAGACATGGGCTTTATACGCGACATCAAAAAAATTCTCGCGATGTTGCCTAAGCAACGACAAAACCTGCTGTTCTCTGCCACATTCTCGGACGAAATTAAAGCCTTGGCCGACGGATTGTTACACAACCCCGGCTTTGTTGAAGTGGCGCGCCGCAATACCGCATCTGAATTGGTTGAGCAGACCGTACATATGGTCGCACAAGGTCATAAACGTGACTTAATGAGTCACCTGATTAAGCAAAACGACTGGAAGCAAGTGCTGATATTTACCCGCACTAAACATGGGGCGAATCGTTTAGCAGAAAAACTGGTTAAAGATGACATTCAGGCCGCTGCAATTCACGGCAACAAAAGCCAAGGCGCACGTACCAAAGCATTAGCGCAATTTAAAGATGGCAGTATGCGCGTACTGGTAGCAACTGACATTGCCGCACGCGGCTTGGATATTGACCAATTGCCGCAAGTTGTGAATTTCGAATTGCCAAATGTGCCAGAAGATTATGTGCACCGTATCGGCCGAACTGGTCGCGCAGGTAGTAGCGGTGCAGCGGTTTCACTGGTTGACCGTGAAGAATTGAAGTTACTGAAAGATATTGAAAAGCTGATTAAACGTGAGATTCCTAAGGTACATGTAGAGGGTTTTACGCCAAATGCAAACCCTGAGCCTGATGCGCCACGTTCTACTCAACCGCATGGCAGACCGCCGCGCGGGCACGGCCAAGGTCAGCAGCGTAAAGCACATGCGCCATCTAATACTGAGGGCAGTGCTGCAAACCCAAATGCTGGACGCAATCAGAACAGAGGCAATGGACAACGTAATGGCCAAAGTAGAAACCAAACCGCGCAGATTAATGAAGGACGCCCAGCGCAAGGAAACACACAAAAGCCTGCACAAAATATAAGCACAAAGAATATGTCTGAAGCGGCCCGTCATCAGGCAATGCCGCAACCAGCTCTATTTGTACCGCCAAGCCCTAGCCGTCACCAGCCAAATCGGCAAAATACAACACGTCCAAGTGAAAGTCGTGGTAACGCTGGCAGAACCAATACCAACCCGAACAGCACACATAGAAGCGGCGGTAGAGGTCGTTAATGTTTAGTAATTAAAAATAAATTCGCTTAATATTTTAGTGAATATCTAAAATAGATTAAAATTATATCCATAAAATTTTACAAACTTTGATTTAGAACTTTAGCTTAGAATAAGGATAGCATCATGCAAATTGCAATGAACACCGTAGTAACAATGACTTACGAACTTAAAGATGCTGATGGCAATGTGCTGGAATCTAGCGCAGATCCAGTGGCATATTTACACGGCGGTTACGACAATATTTTCCCGAAAGTAGAAGAAGCCATGCATGGTAAAAATATCGGTGACGTTGTGATTGTTGATTTACAGCCAGCCGATGCTTTTGGTGAATATGACGAAGAGTTGGTTCAAATTGAACCTGCAAATGCATTCCCAGCAGCTGATTTAAAAGTCGGCATGCAATTTGAAGGCGAGGACGAAACTGGCGAAGTGATTTTATATACTGTGACAGAAATCGCAGACGGCAAAGTGATTGTTGATGGCAACCACCCATGGGCTGGTGAGCGCGTGATATTTAGCGCAACCATTACCGCTGTGCGTGCCGCCAACAAAGAAGAAGTAACACACCAGCATGTACATGGCGCTGGTGGCCATCATCACTAAAATACCAGCACTGCTAATACAAAAAAGCACTCAGTTTTTGAGTGCTTTTTTATTGGGGTTGAAACCTGATTGATTCAATCCTTATTAATTAAATCTTTAAGTTTATATAAAAAATCTAGTGCTTGTTTAGGCGTTAAATCATCAGCTTGCATTGTTTCCAGCTCTCTAAGCACAGGGTGAATCGGTATTTCGGCCACCAGCTCATGAGTGATAAACATATCTGGCTGTGAAGTATTTTCAGCGACCTGATTACGCTCTAATTGAAATAGTTTTCGCTTAGCTGCAGCGACTACAGACCTCGGAATGCCAGCTAATTGCGCCACTTGCAAACCATAACTTTGATTGGCTGCGCCCTCTTCTACCTTATGCATAAACACAATAGCCTTATTATTCTCCGGGCCATGCTCAACCGCATCCAGATGAACATTAGCCGCATGTTTGAATTCATCGACAATGCGTGTAAGCTCAAAATAATGTGTAGCAAACAATGTGTAACTGCGATTCTTTTCGAGTAGTTGTTTCGCCACCGCCCAAGCCAGACTTAAGCCATCAAACGTTGAGGTACCACGCCCAATTTCATCTAAAAGCACTAAGCTTTTATCAGTGGCATTATGCAAAATATTGGCAGTTTCAGTCATCTCCACCATAAAAGTCGAACGGCCACCAGCCAAATCGTCAGAAGCGCCTATTCGCGTCATGATGCGATCAATATTGCCAATATTCGCAGAAGATGCTGGTACATAGCAACCGCAATGCGCCAGCAATACAATTAAGGCAGTTTGCCGCATAAAAGTGGACTTACCACCCATATTGGGGCCGGTAATCAGCAATAGCTGACGATACGGGTTTAAATTCACATCATTAGCTACAAATGGCTGCGAAATATTTTCTACCACTGGGTGACGGCCATTCACGATTTGAATTCCGGCTTCAGTCGTAAATTGCGGCGCTACATATTTCAGCGTGACTGCCCGTTCAGAGAAGCAACATAAAACATCCAGGCTGGCAACCGCTCCAGCATTGGCTTGCAGGCCAGCAATATGGGGCGCTAATTGCTCTAGCACTTCAGCGTACAGCATCTTTTCACGCGCTAAAGCACGGTCGTTCGCGCTCAGCACTTTATCTTCAAAGGCTTTGAGTTCTGGCGTAATAAATCGCTCTACGTTTTTAAGTGTTTGACGACGCCTATATTCTGTAGGAGCGCTTTCCGATTGGGTGCGGCTCATTTCAATGTAAAAGCCATGTACACTGTTGTACTCTACTTTTAGGTTTGCAATGCCCGTACGTTCTTTTTCAAGTACTTCATACTGCAATAAAAACTCACCGTGATTATTTTGCAGAACACGCAACTCATCCAACTCTGCATCATATCCATCTGCGATTACACCGCCTTCACGCAATACCGTACTTGGCTCAGGTTTAATGGCCGCTGTAAGCAAACTCACCACGGCATTAGACGGTGTTAAGCTAGACCCTAATGTTTGCAACAAACTGGTTTGCGAATTTAGCAACTGCGCTTGTAATAACGGTAACTGCTGCAAACTTGCGGTTAACCCAGATAAATCGCGTGGCCTTGCCGTCTTTAAGGCAATGCGTGCCGTAATGCGTTCAATATCACCAATCGCTTTAAGTATTTGAGTCAGCGGCGAATAAACCCCCTCCTGAATCAGCTCAGCAATTGCCTCATGGCGCTTCAATACAAAGTTTCTATCTTGCAGAGGGTGATGTAGCCAATGCCGCAATAGCCTTGCGCCCATTGCTGTTTGAGTGGTATTGAGCAGCGAATATAGTGTGGGAGCAGCCTCACCGCGCAAAGTAACATCAATCTCTAAATTGCGACGCGTAGCTGCATCCAGCTGAACGTAGGCACTCGTTACCTCGACGCTAATCGCATTGATATGCGGCAATGCAGTCCGTTGCGTATGCTTGACATAATCTAACAAAGCACCAGCTGCACAAATAGCTGGATTAAGACTAGCACAACCAAAACCATTCAAGTCATAAGTATCAAGTTGCTTGGTCAGTGTTTTAAAGCCACTGTCAAAATCAAACTGCCAAGGACTTAAGCGTTTTTTCGCTACTTTACAAAGATTTATGGCGGCATGCTGAAAATCATCGGCCAATAAAATTTCGCTAGGCGCGATGCGTTCAATTTCCTGGCCTAACAAACCGATAGCAATTTCACTCAGAATAAATGTGCCGGACGCTAAATTTAAACGCGCTAAGCCAATCACGCCGTCTGACTGAAAGATGCTTAATAACTGATTGTCGCGCGACGCATCTAATAATGCAGTATCAGTTAAAGTGCCTGGTGTCAGAATACGCGCTACCTGCCTGTCGACCGGGCCTTTACTGGTTGCAGGGTCGCCCACTTGCTCGCATATCGCAACTGCCTCACCCAGTTTGGCGAGCTTCGCCAAATACTGTTCAACCGCATGATACGGCACACCCGCCATTTTAATGGGCTGGCCATTGCTACTGCCGCGATGCGTCAGCGTGATGCCAAGTAAACGCGAAGCTTTTTCAGCATCTTCAAAAAACAGCTCGTAAAAATCGCCCATGCGATAAAACAACAACATGTCTGGATGCTGTGCTTTTAAGCCGAGATACTGGCGCATCATTGGGGTATGACTAGCGGTTGCAGGATGAGAGGAGGCTTGATCGGCATCCAACTGATTTTGTATATCGCTCATTTTTCAGTAAGGTTATCAATCGGACTTTTTTGAGGTGGCAGGATGAATTCACCTGGATGCTGATTCAGCCTAGACGCTAGATTACCCAATAATAAACGCCATTGTTTAAAGCGCACTTTACGCGACTTCATCGCCACATACAAAGCCAAGCCAAAGCTAACAGCGAGATTCACAATGCCTATTAGCACCAAACCTAACCCGGCAAATAACACAGCTTGCCAACTAAGCATAAAGTCCAGTCCAACCATAGAAAATCCAACAAAAGCCGATGAAAATGTAATATGCCGAATATCAAATGGCAAGCCAAACAACACGCCGATTGCTGCCATGCCGCCCAATAAACAGCCAAAGTAAAAGTTACCTGCTAGCGCACCCAGATTATTTTCAATGTAATTAGCGATGCGGTCTAATCTCGCCACACCAAGTAATTTTTGCAACCAATTTAAAGCGCGTAAACGCTGTGGAATTTTGTTATACACCGCTAAATTATCATGATACCCAGCGATTAATCCGGATAAAAACAAACAAACACCCGCGATAGCCGCGTAAAATAAAGCTCCGCTATTGATTGGATCAATATCCGCCAATAAGTGGCGTGCTTTTTCCGGGCTGACAAAATGCTGACCACTGAAGTAGTAGGTACCCCAAGCAATCAACATGGCGATAGGAATCGCCAACACTACATTGCCAAAAATTGCGGCCATTTGGCTACGCATGGTGCAGGCAATCATCGCAACTAAATTATCCATCCCCCTCGACTTACCATCACTTGCATCAATACTGGCCGCGATAGCCGCCGCTGTCATTGCTGGTTGCTTAGTGGCTACGGTAAAATGCAAGATATGAATTAATATGAAACCTAGTCCATAATTCAGGCTGAATAAAATAGCCTCTGTTAATGGTGCTAAGTGCTGCTTGGCAAACAGAATTTTAATCATTGCCATTATCCCTACAATCACACCCGCCCCCATCGCGGATCGCATTAGCGCAAAATAATCGCTACGATTTTCGGTAATATAATGCTCACCCGTGCGACTTGCATTTTCCGTCACACGTAACGCCATCAGCTCCATGTTTTCTTGCCAGTGTTCATGGACGTCATTCTTATGGCATTCACTGTAAACAAGCGCTTTAAATAACTGCACCACTTCAACATTTGCAGTTTTACCGCAATTTAAATGATCAATAATATTGAGCAGTGTTTCTAAACGACTAATTTGCTGCGACATGCGCTGCAACAGAAGAGTGAGTTGAATACTAGTACCAGTTTGCGTGCTATTTCGCCTAATTTTGCTAATGATGTTGTTACATTGATCCAGCATCACCAAAATATGTTTAATATCAGCAACATCTTCGCTGGCAACATCACTGGCAACAACATCAAGATTGGTAGTTGCATTAAAGACTGTATTGCCAGATGAAGCTAAATACTCTGCCAGCTCTGTATGCTGCGTAATAAAAGGTGAGCTATGCTGCTCAAGCTCTGGATGATTTCGTAAGAGTTCCGGCTCCAGACCCAATGCGGCAATCCGATACGACAACACTTGCGTAGCTTCTAACAAGTTCTGGCGGCATGGTTCCGTAACATTAGTAGAAGCATCCTCAAAACGGATTGCAATGATTAGCTGTTCCCAAACGCTATCTGGCACAGCCAAAACCCACAACTCATCGCTAGACTTAGTGAAAAAAAGTGCAAATAAATCAATTAGATAAGAAGTATCAATCGCTTCCGGTAAAAACTTATGCGAGATACGTCGGCGCATTTCGGTAAAAAACCCAGAAAATGCAGAATGGCGTGCAACGACAAATAATGAGATGGGGTTATGCTCGCTTAACAGCTTGAGTATTGCCTCACGCAATAGTCTTGTTTTTTGCGGGTCATTATTAAGCAAATAACAGAGTGCCTGAATCGCCTTAACCGCCGCCTCCACCTGATATGGTTTCGGCGGTCTAATTTCTGCAATTAAATTTGCAACAAAATTAGCTGTTAACTGCGGTGAGCGATGAACGTCATTCGCATACCGCTCAAACACCTGTTCTATCATGTTTATTTCGGTGTCTTTAAATCTTCAGTCACGTGCGGACTTAAAGTTTGTAACATTTGCGCAAATACTTTTGGATTGGCTGCGACAATATTACCAGTTTTAAGCCACGATTCATTGCCCTCAAAGTCACCTACAATGCCACCTGCTTCTTGTACGATCAAGCCACCTGCTGCAATATCCCAAGTAGATAGGCCAATTTCCCAGAAGCCGTCATACCAACCAGCAGCAACATAGGCTAAATCCAAGGCCGCAGAACCAGGACGACGTATCCCTGTGGTTTTTTTAATCATGTCTTTTAACATGTCTAAATATGTATCTAAGTGCGTAAAATCACGAAACGGAAAACCTGTCCCGATAATAGACTCTTGTAGCTTAGTGCGCTGCGTCACGCGAATGCGCTTATCATTCAGAAATGCGCCGCGACCTTTGGTAGCCGTAAATAAATCATTTCTGTTAGGGTCGTATACCACAGCATGCGTCAGCACGCCACGTTCCTGCAATGCAATTGAAATGCAGTATTGCGGAAGACCATGCAAGAAGTTTGTAGTACCGTCTAAGGGGTCAATAATCCAAATGAAATCTGCATCAATATTGGATTCACCACTTTCCTCACCTAAAAATCCATGGGTTGGATACAGCTCTTTAAGCGTATCAATAATGGCATACTCAGCCGCTTTATCGACCTCGGTCACAAAGTCATTATAGGTTTTGGTTTGAATCTTGAGTGAACCAATATCCTCTGAGGCACGTGTAATAATACTGCCAGCGCGGCGTGCAGCTTTCACTGCGTTTGATAGCATAGGATGCATATTTTCTCGAATCTGTGTAGGTGCTTTACTTATATCAGATATTTACTATGCAAAAACTATGCATATAAAAAATCTAATTTTAAAGTCGTGTTAAAGAACTGATAAAATAGCATTTTAACGGTTATTACCGTGACTTGAACATATGACTTCAAAATTAGATTCAACAAAATTACACACATTACACAATTTTCGTGTGGTGTTATGCCAAACCAGCCATCCTGGCAACATTGGTTCAGCGGCGCGCGCCATGAAAACAATGGGGATTAGTCAGCTATATCTGGTCAAGCCAGATAGTTTTCCGGATGCACATGCAACGGCATTATCTACAGGTGCAGCAGACTTACTGGAAAATGCAGTGGTGACTGAAACTTTAGCTGAAGCGCTGACTGGTTGCGCTTTTGCAATAGGGTTAAGTGCACGTAAACGTGGCTTGTCTCACGAATTGGTCAATGTACGAACAGCCGCTACAAAAGCGATAGAAATCGCCGCAACGCAACCTGTTGCTTTGGTATTTGGTACGGAGATGAGCGGCTTATCCAATGCCGAGCTAGATCACTGTCAAATGCTGGCAATGATTCAAGCTAATCCTGAATATTCATCGCTTAACTTAGCCGCTGCCGTGCAGATTATGTGCTACGAACTTAGAATGGCGGCGCTTGATGAAAACACGATTAGCCCAAATGCAATGCCAGAATATGCCACCATTGATAGTCTGGAAGGATTTTACGCTCATTTGGAAGAAACCTTGCTGCATATCGGCTATTTAAACCCTGCCGCACCTAAAAAGCTAATGGAACGCTTAAGACGTATTTACGCAAGAGTTCGATTAGAAAAAGAAGAAGTAAACCTGTTACGTGGCATACTTACATTAACCGTTACCCCTAGAAAACACGACAAGTACTAACACTATGTTTGATCACGTTAAAGAAGATATCGCCATTGTGTTTGATCGCGATCCAGCCGCCAGAACACACTGGGAAATACTCACGACCTACCCGGGTGTACATGCTTTATTAATGCATCGCTTCTCTCACTGGCTGTGGCAGCAAAATTTATACTGGCTTGCGCGTTTTAATTCACATATAGGCCGATGGCTTACAGGTATTGAAATTCACCCAGGCGCCACCATTGGCCGACGCGTGTTTATCGACCATGGCATGGGTGTTGTGATTGGTGAAACAGCCGTGATTGGTGATGACTGCACGCTGTACCACGGGGTAACGCTAGGTGGCACTTCATGGAACAAAGGTAAACGTCACCCTACGCTGGAAAATGGCGTGGTAATTGGCGCTGGCGCAAAAGTGCTTGGTCCGATTACGGTTGGCACTGGTGCGAAAATTGGCTCCAATGCCGTAGTGGTGAAAGACGTGCCTGCCAATGCAACCGCAGTTGGAATTCCTGCACGTATTTTAGAGGAAGAAAAAACCAACAAAGAAAATGTTAATAAAAGCACAAGCTTTACCGCTTACGCGGTGATTGATGATAATGATAAATTTAATCATGAAGCAATGTCTAAAGCACTGCAATCACTGCTGGAGCGTAACGCAGTTCAAGATGCCCAACTAGCCGAAATGGCCCTTCAGTTAAAAGCGCTAAGTGATGACGTAGTTAGTGACGAAGAAGTTGCATCCGCATTTGATGTTAAACAGCCCGCAAAAGGCAAGTAAAGCAAAAGCAGTAAAACTAAAAGAGACCTTTGCTAAAGTATTTATTGCGGCAAATTACTGCGTTGCACGGTACTCGCAACCTCGCTGTACACCGAGTACTATCTCGGTTTCTGTGTTCCGTGCGCCTTGTACTTTATCCACACTAAACACTTTTGCAAAGACCTCTAAAAATTAGCAATCAAGACCTAACCCCGCTCGTCCATGGAACTTAATTCACTAATAGTTGACCAAAGTTATCAAGTATTATAAAATTACTGATAATTATTAAGGTGCAATTAAGTCATGAAACTCACTACCAAAGGCCGTTTTGCTGTTACTGCAATGCTTGATATTGCCATGCATGAGTCGAGTACACGCGATACAAATGCAAAACCTGTCACGCTCGCTGGAATTAGTGAGCGTCAAAGCATCTCTCTCTCATATTTAGAGCAACTGTTCAGTCGCTTGCGCCGCCAAGGTTTGGTGAGCAGTGTTCGCGGACCAGGTGGTGGTTATAAGCTAGCTAAAGATATTTCTAACATTTCTGTGGCTGAAATCATCAACGCGGTAGACGAGCAAATTGATGCAACTCAATGTGGCGGACATGAAAACTGTCGCGATGAAGGGCGTTGTATGACGCATGATTTATGGGCAACACTCAATAGCAAAATTTTAGACTATCTCGCAGGCATAAGTTTGGCTGACATGGTGGCAGCACAAAATAGCGGCCAGAAAATAGCCATCATGCCACGTACCTGCAACACCGAAAAAACGAACCATGCACATAGCCCTGAGTCAGTGAGCGCCTAATAATGGCCAGTGTTTACTTTGATCATAATGCAACCACAGCGCTAGACAGCACAGTGCTAGAAGCAATGCTGCCTTGGATGCAAACTCAAAGCGGCAATCCGACTAGCCGCCATAGCTATGGCCGACGCTCGCGTGATGCTATTGAACACGCAAGAGCACAAGTTGCAGAAGCTTGCGGCGCATATAGCTCTCAAGTGGTGTTTACTTCATGCGGCACAGAAGCCAATAATTTTGCAGTAAAAGGCATAGTGGGCATTAAACCTGCCGTCACTGCTCAGCAAATTTTAACTAGTGCGGTTGAGCATCCTTGTGTGACGCGCCCTGCTCTAGCAATGCAATCTTTAGGCTATGTAAGCCGACACATTGCAGTAGATGCAAATGGAAAAGTGGATTTAGAACAATTAAAATCTCAGCTTGTTAAATCCACTGGTTTGGTTTCAGTAATGTTAGCAAACAATGAAACAGGTGTAATACAGAATATCGCCAGTATTGCTGATGTGGTGCGTAATGCAGGTGCATTTATGCACACCGATGCAGTGCAGGGTTTAGGCAAAATTGAATTAAATTTTGCCGATTTAAACGTACATGCCATGACGGTTTCGAGCCATAAAATTCATGGCCCACAAGGTGCTGCAGCACTGATTTTAGACAAACGGGTTGATATACAACCATTGCTACATGGTGGCGGGCAAGAAAAAGGCTTACGTAGCGGCACAGAGAATGTCGCGGCAATAGTCGGTTTTGGCGCGGCTTGTGAGCTAGCTATAGCCAATCAAAAACATTTTGCAGCCCATACGCAAGCGCTACGCGAACAGTTTGAACAAGGTTTAAAATCGCTGAACGTTACTATTTTTGGCGATCAGGCTTCTCGCTTGCCAAACACCAGCTTTTTTGCGATTGATGACATTGAGGGTGAAACATTAGTCATGGCATTAGATCGCAAAGGTTATGCGGTTGCCAGCGGTTCTGCCTGCTCAAGTGACAGTACGAAACCAAGTCATGTGCTATTAGCGATGGGTGTGCATGCCGATATTGCGCGTGGCGCGGTTCGCGTAAGTTTTGGCGCTGGCAATACTTCAGCGCAAGTCACTGACTTTTTAGCCACACTGAGCAATGAAATTTTAAGATTGAAACAATTAACGTCTATTGCCGCTTAAATAGCGTCAATAACAACAATAGCCAAGGATAAATGAAAGAATGTCAGCTTCAATAGAAATGCCAGTAGTCAAAAACTCAGAGGATGGTCAGCATCCAATCTATTTGGATTACTCCGCCACCACGCCTGTAGACCCGCGTGTGGCCGCCAAAATGATTCCCTACCTGACTGAGAATTTTGGCAACCCCGCCTCACGCAGCCACCCGTATGGCTGGACGGCTGAAAAGGCTGTGGAAAATGCACGTGAAGAAGTCGCAAAATTAGTCGGTGCAGACCCGCGTGAAATTGTGTGGACGTCTGGTGCGACAGAATCAAACAACCTCGCCATAAAAGGCGCCGCCAACTTTTATAGTGGCAAAGGTAAGCATATCATCACCATCACTACCGAACATAAAGCAGTAATTGACCCAATTCGCGATCTTGAAAGACTAGGCTTTACTGCAACCTATTTGGACCCTGAACCGAATGGTTTGGTTGATCTGGAAAAATTCAAAGCGGCGATTCGTCCTGACACCGTGCTGGCTTCCGTCATGCTGGTAAATAATGAAATCGGCGTGATTCAGGACATTGAAGCAATCGGTAAAATTTGCCGCGAAAATGGCGTGATTTTTCATGTAGATGCGGCGCAAGCAACAGGTAAAGTGCACATCGATTTAGAAAAACTACCGGTAGATTTAATGAGCTTTAGCGCCCATAAAACCTATGGACCAAAAGGAATAGGCGCTTTATATGTACGCCGCAAACCCCGCATTCGCATTGAGGCACAAATGCACGGTGGTGGACATGAGCGCGGCATGCGTTCTGGTACATTAGCCACCCACCAAATTGTAGGTATGGGCGAAGCATTTAGAATTGCCCGTGAAGAAATGGACTTGGAAAATGCGCGTATTTGTCGCCTGCGCGACAAACTATTGCAAGGTCTGGAAACAATGGAAGAAGTGTATGTAAATGGCGACTTAGAACACCGCGTACCACATAACTTAAACATCAGCTTCAATTATGTTGAAGGTGAATCGCTGATTATGGCAGTTAAAGGCATTGCAGTATCAAGTGGTTCTGCATGCACCTCCGCCAGCTTAGAGCCTAGCTATGTATTGCGTGCTTTAGGTCGCTCAGATGAATTGGCGCACAGCTCAATTCGTTTCTCAATCGGCCGATTTACGACTGAAGAAGATGTTGATTACACCATCGCACTGATGAAAAGTAAAATTGATAAATTAAGAGAATTATCCCCACTTTGGGAAATGTTTAAAGACGGAATTGATCTAAGTAAAGTGCAGTGGGCTGCACATTAGGTAAAGTGCAGTGGGCTGCACACTAGGGTTTTGTGATAATTTGAGACACAACAAACGGTTAAAATAGGAAGCAAAATCAAGGCGACAAGCCGAAGACAGTACGAATAGTACGGCAAGGTGCGGTCAACGATGAGTTTGCGAAGTATTTTAAGCGTATAGGAGAAATAAAATGGCATATTCAGATAAAGTTTTAGACCACTATGAAAACCCGCGTAACGTGGGTACATTAGATAAAAATGACCCTAACGTAGGCACTGGCATGGTTGGTGCGCCTGCTTGTGGTGACGTAATGAAGTTAATGATTAAAGTGAACGATGCTGGCATTATCGAAGATGCTAAATTCAAGACTTACGGTTGCGGCTCAGCAATCGCTTCAAGTTCATTAGTGACAGAATGGCTTAAAGGCAAAACCGTAGATGAAGCTTACGCGATAAAAAACTCTGCGATTGCAGAAGAGTTAGCTTTACCGCCAGTAAAAATTCACTGTTCAGTATTAGCGGAAGATGCCATAAAATCAGCCGTAGCTGATTTAAAACAAAAGCAAGCCGCTGTAGCCGACATTAAAGCAAAGCAAGCGGCGAATTAAGCTGCTTCCTGAGCTTGTCGAAGGGTGTGGCACCCTTCGACAAGCTCAGGGAACACCGCATTTATAAGAATTTCATTAGAAAAATTAAATTATGGCAATCACACTGACACAAACCGCAGCAGACCGCGTTGAAAAATTTCTGGCCAATCGTGGTAAAGGCTTGGGTTTACGCTTGGGCGTTAAAACCACAGGTTGCTCCGGCATGGCTTATACACTGGAGTTTGTGGATGAGCTACATGAAGAAGACACCACGTTTGAAAGCCATGGCGTTAAGGTCATTGTTGACCCTAAGAGCCTTGTGTACATTGACGGCACCGAGCTTGATTTCACCAAAGAAGGCTTAAACGAAGGGTTTAAGTTTAACAACCCGAACGTGAAAGATGAGTGTGGCTGTGGTGAGAGCTTTACAGTGTGAGTCTAAATTACTTTGAATTGTTTGACCTGAAGCCAATATTCAATATTGAGCTGGAAATCTTAGAAAGTAATTACCGTAAAATACAATCTGAAGCGCATCCAGACCGTTTTGTCACGGCACCAGCAGCCGAAAAGCTTAAATCCATGCAATTAGCTACACTAGCAAATGAAGCGTATTTAACGCTTAAAAATCCTGCTAATCGTGCAAAATACTTATTAGAGTTGCAAGGCATTACAGCTATAAGCGAAACCAATACTGCAATGCCTGCAGAGTTTTTAATGCAGCAAATGGAATGGCGTGAAACTTTAGAAGATGCAATAACAGCTAAAAACATTGAGCCACTTGAAGACTTGCTAAGTGAAATTCAAATTGAAGCAAAAAGCTTACAATCCAGTCTAGTTAAGTTACTCGATGAAGAAAAAGATTACGCCACAGCCACCGATGCCACTCGCAAACTGATCTTTATCGAAAAAGTGTGTGCCGACATCCATAAGGCAATTGAACAAATAGAGAATTAGTATGGCTTTACTACAAATATCCGAACCCGGCATGAGCGCCGCCCCTCATCAACACAAGTTGGCTGTAGGCATTGATTTAGGCACGACAAATTCTTTAGTTGCTACAGTAAGAAGCAGTATGGCTACCGTATTGCAAGATGAACATGGCCATGCACTGTTGCCTTCAGTGGTTCGCTACATGCCAAATGGTAAAGTGATTGTTGGCCATGAGGCACTCGCACAGCAGAGCAATGATCCTGTCAATACCATCGCCTCGGCTAAACGTTTCATGGGACGTAGCCTGAAAGACATTGCTGACAGAGCACATATTCCCTATCACTTTGTTGACAGCTCCGATTCGACCAAACTATTACAGTTGCAAACTTGTGCTGGGCTAAAAACGCCAGTAGAAATATCCGCTGAAATTCTTAAAACACTCAAAGATCGTGCCGAAAAATCCTTAGGAACAGATGAAGGGCGTGGTGAGTTGGTTGGCGCTGTCATTACCGTACCAGCCTATTTTGACGATGCGCAACGCCAAGCGACGAAAGATGCCGCACGTCTGGCAGGCTTAAATGTATTGCGTTTATTGAACGAACCCACGGCAGCGGCCGTTGCCTATGGCTTGGATAATGCAGCTGAGGGCACCTTTGTCATCTATGACTTAGGTGGAGGCACATTTGATATTTCTATTCTAAAACTGACTAAAGGCGTGTTTGAAGTGCTTGCCACTAATGGTGATTCCGCCCTTGGCGGTGATGATTTTGACCATCGTATTTACTGCTGGATACTCGATAAAATTCGTGAAAGCAGCAGCAGTTTTAGCCCGCTTAGTGAACAGGATACACGGTTACTGCTTACCAAGTCACGCCAAGCCAAAGAGTGGCTGACGGATAACCATGAAGCGCAAATCGTCTGCCGTTTAAGTAATGGCACCTTGGTCGATGTCACACTAAGCGCTACACAATTTGTAGAACTCACCCAACAGCTTGTCATTAAAACCCTCGCCCCCACGCGCAAAGCCATGCGCGATGCCGGCCTTACGCTAGATGACATCAAAGGTGTTGTGCTAGTTGGCGGTGCAACGCGTATGCCACAGGTAAGGCACGCGGTAGAAGACTATTTTAAGCAAACACCGCTCACTAACTTAGACCCGGACAAAGTTGTGGCACTTGGCGCAGCTATTCAAGCTAACGCACTGGTAGGCAACCGTAGCGAGCAGGATTTATTGCTATTAGATGTCACGCCGCTTTCTTTAGGTTTAGAAACTATGGGCGGCTTGGTAGAAAGAATCATCCCGCGCAATAGCACCCTACCCGTAGCCCGCGCGCAAGATTTCACCACTTACAAAGATGGTCAAACTGCAATGAGCATACAAGTCGTACAAGGCGAGCGTGAAATGGTAGCCGATTGCCGCTCACTGGCACGCTTCGAGTTACGTGGAATTCCACCCATGGCAGCTGGCGCAGCTCGCATACGCGTGACTTTTCAGGTAGATGCGGATGGTTTGCTTTCAGTCAGCGCACGAGAACAAACCCTTGGTATAGAAGCGCATGTGGTGGTTAAACCTTCTTATGGTTTAACTGAAGATGAAATCACCAACATGCTAAAATCTTCATTCGGCAGTGCAGAAGCTGATAAAAAAGCACGTATGCTGGCTGAAGCACGGGTAAATGCAGGTGCGATTATCAGCGCAGTGACCCTCGCACTAGCCGCTGACAGCAATCTGATTAGTGATGAAGATAAACAGGTGATAGAAACTGAAATACATCAACTGCAGTCTATTAGCCAAACTGAAGATGCGGTAGCTATCAACAAAGCGGTGGATAGCTTAAACCATGCAACAGAAGCGTTTGCAGCCGCGCGTATGAATGCTAGCGTTAGCCGTGCGTTAAGTGGTAAAAATTTAGATTCGATTAACCTATAAAAAAACCATATGTTGCCTGAGCCTGTCTAGGCGTTCCCTGAGCTTGTCGAAGGGAGCGCGATTCCCTTCGACAAGCTCAGGGAACGAGTACCAAAGGAAACAAAATGCCACAAATCATCATACTACCGCACGTAGAGCTCTGCCCAGACGGTGCGGCGATTGAAGCCAACACGGGCGAATCAATCTGCGATGTGCTATTAAACAACCACATTGATATCGACCACGCCTGCGACCAAGCATGCGCCTGCACAACTTGCCACGTGATAGTACGTGAAGGCTTTAAATCACTGAATCCATCGAACGACCAAGAAGATGATTTGCTGGATAAAGCCTGGGGTTTAGAACCAAACTCACGCCTATCATGCCAAGCGATTGTTGGCACAGAAGACTTAGTGGTAGAAATACCAAAATACAGTATCAATATGGCGAAAGAAGGCCATCGTTAATAACCAGTAACTATTGAGCTCACACCATTGATTGCCAACCCACTAAACAATGACAGTAATATATTGTTTTTTGTAGGAGCGACGGGACGTCGCTCCTACAAACCCATAATATTGATATCCCATGACTTTATTTTTGGGAACAGCTATACCAACTCAACGGTATGTTAGGCGCACAATTTACAAGGTGAATACCGAAGGCAGAGAAGGTACCCTGGGGTATTGTGCGCCTACAGCCCCAGCGCGTTCTGCATAAAACGCACCTCGCCCGTAGCTAAATCGTAAATGCCGCCAATAATCGCAATCTGCTTGCTAGCGACCATATCTTGCAAAATATCGCTGGTATGCATAATTTCATCCATTTGCACTTGTACGCTTAACTCACATACTTTGGCCACAAAATCATCATTACTAGAATTTCTATTCTCAAGTATGCTTTTTTCTAAGCGGACTGCCGGCTTAATTAAATTGGTAATTTCGCCAATATGCCCATCTTTGAAATTATCACAAGCCGCTTTTACTGCACCGCACCCAGTATGACCAAGCACTACAATCAGCTTACTGCCTAAGTATTTACAGCCAAATTCCAAGCTGCCTATCGCTTTATCTGAGGCAATATTGCCTGCCAAGCGCACGCTAAATACATCGCCCAAGGCTTGATCAAACACCATCTCCACCGGCGCGCGGGAGTCACTACAACTTAACATGGAAACAAAAGGATGTTGTTTATCCTTAGTCATCATCACCAGGTTATGCAAATCTTTATTCGCCGTTAAATTATTGGAAAAACGGTGATTGCCATCAATCAGCACATCCAACGCTTCTTGTGGCGTCATTTTGTCGCGGTCTAGCAAGGGGTGTTTATACATGCTTCACTCCATTAGAATAATTAGCGGATTATACCTTAACCACACGCAAGCTCATGTTTAGTAGTAGCGCCTAAGCCAATCAATGTTTACTAGCGGTTGCTGAACTCGTAATCAACCATAACTGGCCATGTTCCACTAATTCGGCATCCGCGTGTTCAAGATGCGATTGCGTCGTGCCCAAATAATATCGCCGATTTACATCAAACCAAGAGGCTTTCTTAAGCATAGGTGTAATTTCTACAATGCCAGAATGCTCTTCATCTTCTGTCATAAACTGCGCTTGGCCTGATAAAAATAATGCAGGGCGCGACTCAAAAAGTTTAAGTGCAGTTTTACGCACCGGGTCAAATTGCCAAATAGCCGCCAAACGTGCGTCTTTACCTGGGTCCTCTTGAATCAAGACATTTCCTGCATCATCCACCGTGAGGTTGTCAAACATTTCAGCACCAATATCGCGTCCGTTTAGCACCACCTCTATACGTCCACCCAGTGTCGGTTGCTTCACATCATCAAACTGTAATCGATGCAACTGTGTATTACCGCCCACTTTATCTGTCGTCGTAAAATAAAATATATTGGCATTTTGCGTATTCCACGCACCGTCTTCAGGCCGTGCGAATAATTTAGCGCCAAGTTTTGCCGCCTGCGCACGTAAGGCTTTACCGTCCAACTTGGCCGCATCACCCAACTCAACCAAGTCAAAACGCGCGCCCTCCGCTTTAATGGCATATAAGCGCCCACCCACTAACCCAGCTTGCTCCACGGGGTTACCTTGCGCGCGCTTTTCACCTACATAAGTCAGCACTAACCCATCGTGAATATCATCCATGCCTATCACTAGGGTGGTATCGCCCGTATGAGCGTTTGCCAGCACGTTCTCCCATGCGATACGGCCTAAGTCTGGCAATGCGTAACTGGTGCCATTGAGAGCATGCGCAAACGCTTGGCCACCCGCTTTATCTTCCTCACCATTTAAAAACAAACGCTCGGCATACCCTTTACCGCTCGCTGCATTAAAAAAAGCGGATTGCGGTGCTAAGTCCGCTGAACACAAACGATTAAATGCCAAACCGGCAGGCACGGTATTTTGCACCAAATCTGCTCCCGAGCGGACCGCCAAAGTTTCTGCATCAATCACCCAGCGTGAAACAAAAGCGCCTTTTTGCCCATGCGCACGTATCACCCCTTTGTCTGCGGCAATTTCATGATTCATCAACAAGGTGAATGAACCATCGTCGTTGTCATGTGCCCCCAAACCATCTGGCACACCCACCATGCGGTAGCCATTAGCGGCAGATTCACCCACCGTTATAATGGGGCGCACTTCCCAACCTACGGTCGCAGGTTGAATATAAGCATCGCCCGCTACCGCAGGGATGCAGCAAAAAACTAGCAAAACTGCCAGGCATTTAGTCATCGTTTTCATTATCAGAATTATAGCCTTTCAAGCTGTAAAAAAAGCCCGCTTGCGCGGGCTAAAGGGGATGCGGCGTAAACCGCAAGGAGAAACTTATTTAACTTTTATCAATCAAGCTTTAGAAATCAACCTGAGCGCGTAAGTTAACTGCTTTCTCGCTGTCCTCTGTACAAACTACACCAGTAGCACAGTCCATATTGGTTTTAACGTAATTTAACATCAAGCGAGTGTTAGGGCTAGGAATCCATTTCAAACCCAAAGTCCAGGCATCCACTTCATTGAATCTATTTTGAGCAGCTGTACCTGTAGTAGTTGTAGGAATACCTGTACCTGTGTAAGCATTCACTAAATCACCATTTGCAAAATCTGATGCATCAAGTTTACTGTAACGTGCGCCAATTTCCCATGCACCCCAACCAGATTTGCCGTTTTTAGGGTCAAATTCTGATTTTGGTTTCATACGACCACTGAACAAGCCACCTTTATATACGTCAGCATAGTTTTCACCCGTAATCATCCAGTTTACAGCGGCATACCAAGCGGTAATGTCTTTATCACCGGCTGTACCGCCTGCTATCAATTTTTGTGTGCCATCTGCTTCAAATTTAGCCTTTAACCATTCACCTTGCAATTTAACTGGACCATAAGCCACAGCACCTTCTAAACCTGTGCGTTTTAAGTCATAGCCACTGTTGGCAGTACCAATTGCAGTAAACGGACTGGTTTTAACCGTGCTGGTACCACGACCTTCAGTACGAATATCAATCGCGTTAATAGCATCACTATCCGTAGTGCTGGAATAGGCTGCACCTAAGTGGTAAACGGCTTCTTTATTATCCATCATCTCGGCAATATTGACCGTTGCACGACCAGTCACTGACTTACCATCAGCAAGAATATTGTTATCATTAGCATTAGTTCCACGGTTGATACCGACACCGTTGAAATAACCTAAAGCATAAGTCGTACCTTTGAATGGTGCACCATGCACTTGCGCACCACGGTCAATTGCTGGCACTAGCTGTGTGAGTAATGAACGCTCTGTGAAATTACTAAAGCGTGAACTGCCTAACTCTTCCATACTGAATGGCTGTTTGAATTGACCGATTTTAAACTGCGCTTGTTCCCACCAGCGCACGTTAGCGTATGCGTACAACAAATCTGAGCCTGTTGAACCTGCACCGTTGTAAGTCACTTCAAAATCATAAGTATCGTAAAAAGAGCCTTTTGCACCTAAATAAGCACGGCGGATGTCCCAAGTATCGGTTTGGTTGTGAGTAACATCATCACTAAAGCTACGGTAATCAGCTTGTGCACGTCCATTGATTGAGAATTTATGTTTTTTGTCACCTGATTCAAATACGATTCCGTCTTTGAATGATGTGCTGATTGCGCTTTCTTTCTTTTTAGCAGCGGCTTCTTTTTCACCAGTGCGGCCTTTTTGCAACAAGGCGCCTTCTTCTTCAGTCAATACACCTTTGGCGATTAAGGCATTTAAAATATCATCGGTGCTATCTGCCATGGCTGGTATTGCATTAAACAACATTGCACCTGCTACTGCGGCAATGACACCGCGCAATTTATTACTATTCATTAAGTTACTCCCCGTTAAAAATTTCATAAAAACTGTTTAGCTCATTAAGTTTTAATACGAATGCGATTATGCGTTTTGAATATGACATCTTTGTGACATAGCACTATTTTTACAACGTGATGTTGCATAAAAACAACACTAATTTCGAGCGATTGCCAGCATAATTAAACCCGCCATCACAATAGCCATACCAAGCAAACGTGGCTTCCAGTGCTGGCGTTCGTGAAACATAAAAATCGACAACGCACCCGCAATGACAATGCCCGCGTTAGTGAAGGCGACCACCACGGCAGCCGGCATGCTACGCATAGCGTGTATCACCAGCACATAAGCCAACCCGATACAAAGTCCTGCGATCAGCATCGTGAGTAGTGGGGGCCGACGCTCTGGGCGCCACCGACCATGCTCTCGGCGTAACAGTACGGTAATGGCAATAAAAGAAAGTGCATAACCGACGCTGATAAAACCTAGTACGCTGGATAGTGTAGGCAAAAAGGGGGTCGCCGCTTTGTCGGTAAGTGAATAAACGCTGGTTGCCAATGCCGCAGCCAGTGCCCACGGCAATGCGGCACGCGCATCATTACGCCAAGCGGTAGAAGCCAGCAGCAGCAACCCTGCCACGCTGAGGAGCATGGCCAACCAAGCCCATACGCCTAACGATTCGCCAAATAACAACAGACTCCAGATGGCAATTAACAAAGGGGAACTGCGCACCATAGGGTAAACCAATGCTACAGGCGCATGGTGGTAGGCGCGATCTAATGCAACAAAATAGGCAACATTGGCGAGACTGGATGCCAGCAAAACCAATGCCAGTTGCGGCGTCCAGTGTGCTTGTGTCACTAATGCATAAAACCCCCATGGCGCTAAAATCAAACAATGGGTTGCAAGCGCCCACCATAACAGGCGAGTTTTAGCGCCTTGCTGGCGTACCAGTAAATTCCACGCCACGTGCATGGTGACTGAGCCAGCAATGGCAAGCATGGCGGTGTTCATGCAGAATTCTCCACTAGGCTAAAATGATACAAAAAAACCGCTCTTTGACGGGTGGTTCCCGAGCCCTTCGACAGGCTCAGGGAACGGTACCTTGTCGAAGGACTCGGGGAGCGGACGCGCGGTGAATGACAAATGTTGGCTCATGTACCAATCACCATATCGTCATGCGCTACAAACACATTGCTGGGTAACGCATCAGGGTGTTTATTAAGCCACGCATCCAGTTCATGACCAATATGGGTCAGTAAAGCTTGCTGAGGCTGCACTAATGCGATGCTTTCCAACGCACGCGTGACATCATTGTGCCCTTTTGGTAAATCTAATCTGGGCGGATAAGAGCAGTCAAGGATGAGCTGGGTGGGTTGCCATTGCTGCAAAAATTCTGCGGTAGCTGGCGGCAAACCAACGGTATCGGTCAGGTAGGCTATGCGTGTGTCGCGCCACTCCAGGCAATAGCCCAGTGTAGGTTTAGAGTGAATCAGTGGCACCGGCGTGATCATAATTTCACCGATATTAAACGGCTCAAATTTATGCACGGTGCGAAAATCCAACAGACCAGGGTTTTTGTATAAATCAGCGCAACCTTCAGTATCTGGCGGGCCATAGACAGCAATTTTTTCACCCACACCCCAGCGAATAGGTAACAAGCCCTGTACATGGTCAGCATGAAAATGGGTGATCAGAAAGGCGTTAAAACTCCCTGCTGGAAAACGCTCGCCCAAGTTGTGCAACCCTGCGTCTATCAGCAATCTGGTATTGCCAGCCTCAATCAGCGCGGAGGCTGGGTTGCGTTTAAGGGTTGGGTTGTTGCGCGCAGCGGTGCATACAGCACAGTCACAGCCGTATAACGGGGCGGCACTGGTAGAGCCAGTGCCAATAAAAGTCAGATGCATGCCGCAAGTACTCATGTTGTAAACCCTTTAGGAAACTTCTGATTAAGTTGATTCCGTCCATGGTTCGACAAGCTCACCACGAACGAAATTAATCCCGGATTTTCCATTAGGCTAAAGATCCCTCCCCCCTTGCAGGGGGAGGGTTAGGGAGGGGGTCGAAACGTGGCAATGTTGCTGCTCTACCCCCATCCTAGCCTTCCCCCTGCAAGGGGGGAAGGAACGGTTCGGTTCTAATGGAAAATCTGGGTTAATTACACGCCGTTCGTCCTGAGCTTGTCGAAGGACTTGTTCAGAGCCTCTTTAGGCGCAATCAATTGCACCAGTTGTTCACCGGCATCTTCCAGCGCACCATCATTGCGAATGGTAATGCCGCCTGGTGTAGCTTGATACATCGCAGCACGCATGAGCCTCTCACGGATATCCGCTTCATCTTCACGACCCCGCGCACGCAAGCGTTCTGCTAACACCTCCTGTTTAACCTCTACCCACACGGGAGTTAGTTTTGGGTGGCTTTTTTGCGCATAAGGCAAATGCTCACGCGAGCCATTCATCACTACGTTGTAACCTTTGGCCAACCACATATTGATTTCACTGCCGATGCCATAACGGCAACCGTGGCTTTCCCAATGCATGGCAAATAAGCTGGATTGCACTCGGGTGGTGAACTCTTCTTCACTTAGCGCAACGTGGTTTTCACCCCCGGCATTGGCAGGGCGGGTGATGTAACGATGTGCAAATACCACTTTAGGATTAGTGGCCAACTTTTTGCGTGCATAGCTCATCAGGCTATCTTTACCGCTGCCAGAAGGCCCAACCACATAAAATAAGCTACCTTCAACCATGGTCGAACCTCGCTTGATAAGCCAGCCTGCCATTAGTCCAAACACTGGAAGCCTGCACTAAACCGTTGATATGTGCCACCGACACTAAATCCGCACGTTTACCTATAGCAATACTGCCTCTGTCATCTAAACCCGCCGCACGCGCAGGGTTGCTGGTGACTAAGCGAATCGCATCAGCCAGAGAAATACCGGCTAACTCAGGCAAACGAAATATAGCGACAATTAAAGCGGCTGGCGCGTAGTCTGCGCATAGGCAATCTGCCACATTGGCTTTCACTGCATCTAACGCTTTCATCGAGCCAGACTGGCTTTTACCGCGCAAGATGTTGGGCGCACCAAACACGGTAAACATGCCATTAGCTTTGGCCGCCTGTGCTGCGGCTAAATTGATCGGGAACTCTGAAATACTCACGCCTAAGCCATGCACAGTATCCACTTTTTCGGGCGTATCATCATCATGGCTGGCTACCTTTATGCCATGACCGCGCGCGGCTTCAACCAGCACTTCAATGCGCTGCATCGCCCCTTCAGACTGGGCGGCTTTCTCAACCAGCAGGGCATCCAGCTCGGCATCGGTCTTTTTATAAGTGCGTGCGAGATAATCACGAAAAGTAGCAATATCCTTAAATTGACCTTGCCCAGGTGAGTGATCCATCACTGAAAATAAGTGCATGTCACCTTTTTGCATTAAATCCAATAATATCGGCGGTGCGGTGGGGTCGGTGACTTCATAACGGCAATGTACGCGGTTGTCAACCAGCGCATGCGGTTGCCAGGCATGTACGGCGCGAGCAATTTCTGCGGCAAAGGCATTGTTGCGCACGCCTAGCTCGTGGTTGGCGAATGACAGTGCATGGAATACCGTAGTCACGCCAGCGGCAGCATTACGCTTATCAACCTGAGCGCAGGCAAAATCCAGCGGAAAATGTACGTTAGGGCGCGGTTCAACTTCTTTTTCCAGTGCGTCACAATGTAAATCTATCATGCCCGGAATTAAAGTCTGTCCGCGCAGGTTAACTTCTTCAGCGCCGTTGACCTGCTGCGGATTGATGGCCGTAATAACACCGTTCTCAATCAGTACCGCAGCATCGTTCAATACTTCGTTCTCCAGCACCACTTCGGCATGGGTGAGATAAATTTTAGTCATGCGAATACCTCTACTTTCTGTTCATTTGTGCCTGATTTTTCTTTTATATCAGCCTGTTTGCTTGTAGCTGGTGGTGGCGTAAGTTCAACCACGCGGTCACCCAAGCGCTGTGTCAATTCTGGATGGTGAAAAATGGCCAGCATCGCCACGCCTTCTGCTTTGATTTGTTCGATTAACGCGATGACGCGTTCGGCGGTGACTGGGTCCAGGCTGGCGGTTGGTTCATCCAGCAATAGTAGACGTGGCCTAGCCACCAACCCGCGTGCAAGATTAACACGCTGTTTTTCACCTCCTGAAAAAGTGGCAGGTGAAATACTCCACAACCGCTCTGGCAGATTGAGTGCTGTTAGCATCTCTGCGGCTTTTGTACGCGCCGCTTCGCGGCTCATGCCGCGCACCACCAGCGGATGTGCAACCACATCCAATGTCGATTGCCGTGGCAGGCAGAATAGAAACTGTGTCACAAAGCCGATTTCCTCATGACGTAGTTGCAACATGCGGTATTCGTCAGCCTGGGCAAGGTCAACCTCAACGCCGTTTTTATCGCGGTAAAGTATTTTGCCGGCACTCGGCAAATAAGTACGATAAATGCCTTTGAGTACTGAAGACTTACCAGCACCCGTGGGGCCGATGAGCGCAGTGAGTTCACCTGCATAGACTTCTAAATTCACATTGTGTGAAGACGGAATGCGCTTATTCTGCTCATGCAGGGTAAAGTGCTTGCCGAAACCTTCAATTTTAAGTATAGGTGTTTTCATTTCTGTCCTTTATCAAGCTTATATAGCTGTTTTCTTAATAAATCCGATGCTGCAACTAATTAGCACTGCCGTCATACCAGCCACCCTTCGACAAGCTCAGGGAACAGCGGGGATGACAGATTATTTAGCGTAATAGTTATAATGCTGATGCCACAAGCCGTTGCGTGTAAGCGTGCTGCGGATCTTCGAGGATTTGATCCGTCAGACCGGATTCAATCACGCGGCCATATTTCATCACCAGTGCGCGGCCAGTCAGCAGGCGAATCACGCCTAAATCATGCGTCACCACAATCATGGCGGTGTTGCGCTCTTGTTGAATTTCCAAGATCAAATCCAAAATACGCGCCTGTACTGAAAGGTCTAAGCCCGTGGTCACCTCATCTAAATACAGTAGCGGCGGATTGGTGGCTAGTGCCTTGGCAATTTGTACGCGCTGTTGCATGCCGCCCGAGAAGTTACCTGGCGACTCGTCCATGCGCGATAGCAGTACTTCGGTGCGTGATAACAGCTCTTTTGCGCGTTCGCGAATTTCGCCGTAATGTGAAACATCATTCATCAATAGTCGCTCGGCAATGTTACCGCCAGAAGAAATACCGAAATTAAGTCCCAGGTGCGGGTTTTGATACACCATACCAAAACGCTGGTTACGCAAGCGACGTTGTTGTGCGGCGTTCAGGTGAAACATATCTTGCGTGCCAGCCTCGTCAAAGAACCTTGCTTCACCGCTGGTGGGCGTTTGGTCAAAATAAAGATTTTTCACCACGGTAGATTTTCCGCTGCCAGATTCACCCATCAAACCAAGAATCTCGCCTTCATGCAGGTCAAAGCTCACATCATGAATCGCCACTACGCTGCCGCAGTGCGGACACATATTGGTGTCCGCTTCAGGGCCTGTGGACTCGATACAGCGCGGGCACCCTTTGCCATAGATTTTAGATAAATTGCGTACTTCGAGAATTTTACGCATGGGTAGTTGCCTCCGTCATCATGTCTGCTTCCAGCGTTTCATCGCAATAATCACTGTCAGAACATTGATAGCGTTTGCTGCCGTCTTCATTCATAAATTCATCCAAAAATGTATCTGTTGCACCACAGCGGGCACAAGCGCGACGCTTGCCTTGTGCATCACGGAAATCTTCTACGCGGAATGGCACGTCTTCAAACGCCAATGGCTCGCCTTTTGTATGTGGCGGTACTGCGTAAATTTTCTTTTCACGACCTGCGCCAAACAAAATAAGTGCGGGTGAGTTATCCAGCTTAGGCACATCCCAGCGCGGGATAGGCGAAGGGTCTATCACATAGTGGTCATTGATGCGCGTAGGGTAGCGATGTGAGATCGTAATCTCATCAAACTTCACAATGTCTTCATATAATTTGACCAGCAGGCGTGCATAATCAGCTTCGCCGTGCATGATCTTGCGCTTATCTTCGGATGGCTCAACCACCACTAACGGGTCAGGGTATGGCACTTGCAATACCAGCACCTGCTCAGGTTTTAATGGGGTTTCCGGGATACGATGACGTGATTGAATCAGCGTCGCTTCACTCAAACGCGTAGTGGTATCAATGCCTGGACAAGTCATTTCGATGAATTGACGCAGATTGACTGCATTAACAGAATCATCTGAGCCTTGATCAATCACCTTTAGCGTGTCATTGGCGCCGATTAACGATAAAGTAATCTGTAACCCGCCCGTGCCAAAACCACGCCCCATCGGCATTTCACGAGATGAATACGGCACCTGATAGCCAGGAATACTAATCGCTTTGAGGATGGCGCGACGCACCTCTTTTTTAGCGTGTTCGTCTAAAAAACCAAAATTGTAGCCGGCACTCATACCTGTACCTCCTGTTCATTGTCTTGCTGTTTAACGTCTTGCTGTTTAACTGACTCATGTTTTTGCTGCGTGGTACGTAAACGATCCATATCAGATTGGAACGTCACGTAATGCGGCATTTTGTAGTGGCTGGCAAAGCCCATAGAATCTACACCGTCTATATGCAACAGCACGAATTCAGGGTCTTCCGAAGGATTAGTCGGACCATCGCGCATGCCTTTTTGCAAAGCGCGGTCAAGAATCGCCATGGCAATCGCCTTGACTTCGTTATGGCCAAAGCAAGCGCCGTAGCCCAAGGTAAAGGTCGGCGCGCCTTTGGCATCGTCATCTTCATACATGGCGACCACTTCGCATTCAGTCATCAACACCTCGCCCACTTCTACCGGCTCACCGGTAATGGGATGTGGCAACATCACTGGCAAATAGCCCACGCGCAGTTCAGCCACGGTAGGATGCACATCACCATAACCGCGCATATTGGAATATGCCAAGGCCAAAATGGAACCCGTTTCCGCCCGCGCCATCGTGGCAAGTGCAGCTGAGCGCGGCACTGGAAAAATGAGTGGCTCACGGGTGATGTCAAAAGGTGTTTCTGTGTGATTTTCTACAGGCGGTAACAAACCCTCAGCACGTAAAGCCTCGACTACCTTAGGAAAAGTGTCGGGCAGGTTTGGCTCTGGCGTTTCTGCAAGAAATTCGCGCGCTACTTCACGAAAAATTTCAGGCGACTCATTTGCCAAATCCAATCGCATGAGTCTTAAAGCATAGTCGTAAGTTGGGCCTAACATTTGCCCACCAGGAATATCCTTGAAGGCTGACGAAATGCGCCGAATCAAGCGCATACGGCTAGTGTCTTGCGTGCATGTTTCCAGCAATCTCGGCTTGGTGGAACGATACGCCCGCAATGCAAATGCTGCCTCCAAGGTATCACCCTGTGACTGCTTAATAGCGAGCGCCGCCAGTTGCGGATGATACAGCCCGCCTTCTGAAACAATGCGCGAAGTCAGCAAGCGCAATTGATGTTCAATGCTTTGCGTGGTCAGCGGTGTGCCGTGTTCACCTTCCGCAGTACGTAAAGCCTCCAGCACATCTTCCGCGCCTTGAATGGCTTGACCACCGCCTTTAATGGCTACATATCCCATTATTTTATCTCCTCAATTCGCGTGGTACGCGGTAACGCCATTACTTGATGTTCAGCTACCAGTAGCATATCCACGCCTAAAGGAAACGCGCTGTTCCATTCTTGGTGCGCTGCAAGCCATGCCGGGTGTAACCCATTAACCGCCACTTCACATGCACCGTCAACACCAGGACCTGTCAGCTTCAAACGATTACCGCTACCAATTTCCTGTATTTTTAATATAATCGTTGCACCCGTGTCTGGAGATTCCAGTGTGCCTAGTGATGGCATAAAGGCTGGGGCAACTTTACCGTGAGTGAGTACAAAGCGCGCCTGTTCGGCTGCTAGTGTACTAACCTCTAACCTTGCCAAATCATGCTCAGACAATAGACCATCAACGTCAGCCAAGGTAGTCGCTCCGTCAAGCAAGGTCGCTAGTGTGAGTAGCATGCCATCGCCTTCTAAAAATTCGCCTTCTAGAGTCTCTATCACACCAGGGCGCGCAAAGGCATTCATAATTTGTCTAAAGGTTCGTTGCTGGGTATCTGCCTGCCAGATGCCAGACAACGTGGATTGCAAAGCGGCTTTAAAATTATTACTCATCACCATCCTCCTCTTCTGTACTGCCAAGTAGCGCAAAATCAACACGCGTGCGCGCCAGCATTTTTTTACGCGTAATACTTTGTTGCGTTAATAACGCCGCACCACGATCTAAGAGTGGCTCAACTGCCTCACTACCTGGCAGGTTTCCTGCCAGCACCGCATCTATCACCGCTACAGCACGGGCAAATGTGGCGCTATCGTGCATGACTTGCGCCGCACCTTCATACTGAGCGCCATCTTTACTGGTGAGCATCACACGCGCTGAAGCCAGTGGAATTTCACCCGGGTAATAAGCTTCGTTGAGCGCGCTATCACGAAGTTGCATCAATGCCAGCCCGGCTTGTGGCAAAGTGACATCTTCAATCTGATACTGACTGGCAAGCGTTGCTGCGACGGCAATCACCTCTGCCGCTGGCACGGCCATCAACTGGCGCGGCCACTGTGAACGCTGACTGGTAATGCTTGTTGTTTGATTCATATATTTATCCTGTACACCTTCTTGTAAATATGCTTTTTGATATAGATGTCTAGATGTTTTGGCATCGACTCTTTCGCTATATGAAAGTATTAAAATTCCGTCATTCATGCCCCCTTCGACAAGCTTGGTTAGTGAGCATGCCGAACTGCAGCAAACAAGGCGAGAAGGTTTTGTCTATTTAAATAAGCTTAGCGCGCAAGCGTGCCGAGAACTGATCCAGCAGAAATACCACAATAAAAATGGCAATCAAGATGGTCGCGACATGGTCATACTGAAACATATCAAAGCGACCTTTTAGCTCTTGGCCAATACCGCCCGCACCTACCAGACCAATCACCGTTGCCATCCGCACATTGCGGTCTAAAATGTAGAGCGTATAAGCAATGTATTGCGGCACTACTTGCGGCATCACGCCATACCACAGCGTTTTGAGCTTGCCTGCACCGATGGCTTCAAGCGCCTCTTGCGGTTTTTTGTCAGCATTTTCAATGTCTTCGGCGTAAAATTTCCCTAAAAACCCTGCTGCATGAAGCCCTAGTGCCAGCACACCTGCAATCGGGCCAAAGCCATAGGCCAACACCAAAAACAAAGCAACGATTAGTTCTGGCATGGAGCGCAGTAAACTAATCGTGCCGCGTGCCAATGTGTAAGTAAAATGATTAACCGTATAGTTTCGTGCCGCAAACCAAGCCAGCGGAATAGAAAGCACCACTGAAAACAGCGTGCCCCATATCGCAATTTCAATGGTTTCCAGCATTTTGATAAATACAGTCCACGCATAGCCTAATGGCTTGATGAGCAACTCTACCTTTTCGCTGCTTGTCTCCATTTCAAGCGTGTCAGGGTTGAGGTGCTGCTCTACCTTTTCGCGTGTTTCTATTTTGGCAAGAAAGGGTAATTGGTCACGGTCTAAATCCGTCAATCGCGCCACTTCTTCTTCCGTGCCAAACGCTGGCGGCCACATTGATGCACCCACACGCGACAAGCCACGCACTACTTGTGAATCATCAGCCAGTCCGACAAGGTTGCCGACTGCCTGCCCAGTCATCACCACCATCTTGTCCATCTCGGTGCGATGCCCGGTAAAAAGCAACACGGCCAACACAAGCAATAGCAATAGCAAATGCTTTGCACGATATGGTTGATCTAGCTGCCAATCTAGCGTTGTGCCCTGCGCGGGCACGGGTATTGGTTTAATATCCATTATTTTTCTCTTAAGCAGCCACTAATTGCGGTTGCAATGCATCGTTATATAAATCTGCTGCCTCTGCAACAGCGTTATCTTCCCACTGTGCACCTTGATACAGGGCTTCCATGCGCTCATCTGTAAACTCGGCTGGCGTACCATCGAACACAATTTTTCCGTCACGCATACCTACAATGCGGTCGCCAAATTCACGCGCTAAATCTACTTGATGCAAACTGCAAAGCACTGTTGCGTTGCGTTCACGCGCCGCATCTCGTATCAAGCTTAAAATTTCGCGTGAGATTTTTGGGTCCAAACTTGCCACAGGTTCATCTGCCAGCACTACTTCAGGGTCAAGCATAAAGGCGCGTGCCACACCTACGCGTTGCTGTTGCCCACCCGAAAGCTCACCTGCGCGGCGCAACAAATGCTTAGGGTCTAGCCCAACGCGCGCTAACAAGGCACAGGCTTTTGCACGATGCGCGGGCTCAAACCAGCCTAAAATCGCGCGTCCTGTAGAAACTACGGGCAACAACCCAGCCAGCACATTAGCCGCCACGCTCATGCGCAAGGTTAAATTAAAATGCTGATGAATCATCGCCACGCGCTGACGCAATGTGCGGGCAGTAGCCGCTGTCAACTCTGTACCATCAATGTTGATGCGCCCACCAGTCGTTTGCGTAAGCCCGTTGACTGTGCGGAGTAGCGTTGACTTACCAGCACCTGAAGGCCCTAAAATTACACAAAACTGCCCTTTTGGAATACTCACATTCACATCAGACAGTGCTAACGTGCCGTCTGGCCATTTTTTTGAAATTTGTTGAAATTCGATCATGTTGATATCTCCTTAATGATGTTAGTGTAGCCATCGCTGTGCCGCCCAACTCAAGTTGAGACCTTTGCAAAAGTGTTTATTGCGGCAAATTACTGCGTTGCGCGGTACTCGCAACCTCGCTGTACACCGCGTACTATCTCGGCTTCTGTGTTCCGTGCGCCTTGTACTTTATCCACACTAAACACTTTTGCAAAGGTCTCAAGTTGTTGCAAAAAATTGACTAGCGTTTACCTGCTTTTTGCATGATTTCGGTTTTCACTTGGTCAGTCACGGTGTCAAACATTCTGCCAGTTTCTGCCATTTGCGCCTCACTCACCGCTGAGGTGTAACCATCTACCTTAGCACCGCCGTAACCACGAATTTGCTCTTTAGTAATGCCGTCCATTTTGGCTACATTGCTGAATGCAAATTTAAGTTTCGCTTTAAGCTCTTTGCTTAATTCTGGATGCACAGCCAATGGTGGGTTAGGAATTGGGGCACTCTTCATTACCACCTTAATTTTGCTCGGGTCAATGGCTTTTTGGTTCACGGCTTTTTCGTAAGAATCAAACGAAGCGCCGCCTGCATCAACCAAGCCTTCAGCCAAGGCTTTCAGCACGTTGGCATGGCTACCTGCCATATTGATGACTGAAGCATCTTTAGCAGGATTCACGCCATTAGCTAACATCATGGCCACAGGTACGTTAAAGCTAGAGGTTGAATTCACATCGCCCAAAGCAATTTTTTTACCTTTAAGATCAGTAATACTGTTGATGTTGGCATCTTTACGCGCAAAAATGCCTGAGTAGTAAATAGATTGATCATTCTTCACAGCTAATGCTAATAAATCTGCACAGCCACGGTTATGCGCTTGCATGTATGAAGCTGGGCCAAACCAGGCAATATCAGCCGCACCGTTGCACATCGCTTCAACCACAGCGCCGTAGCTCTGCCCCACTTTGATATCGAACTTGATGTTATAAAACTTTGAAATTGCATCAAACACTGGCTGAAAATCTTTTTTGGTACCATCTTCGGTACCGCCATCAGCAGGCACTAAAATCACGCGCAGAGGCTTAGCTTCACTACCGTCGTTTTGTGCTGCAAAGCTCAGAGTAGGGGTCAGAATAGAAGCCGTTAATAGCGCAGCAGTCATCGTGGAAAACATTTTTTTAGCAAACATTTGAAACACTCCTTTAAGGTTAGATAAAGCAAAATTTATAAAACAAAAATTAATAAAACTATTACGGACAAATCCTCAGCTGAATGCGGTCGGCACGAAATCTTGTTAATGCATATTCCAGTGGCACGCCAGTATTTACATCGACATTCACGCTCTTAACCCGTAACACTGCCTGATGCTGTGGCATGTGTAGCAAACCGGCATCATCACCTAATGGCAGTGTGGCTGTTACCAAACTTTCCACCCTGCGTAGAGATATTTGATAGTTGCTAAGAATAAAATCGTGAAGTGATCCGCCGGTATAACTTTCCAGCAATTCAGGAAAGCGCTGTAACGGGAGAAAGTGAGAAATCACGCAGTAAGGCCGGTCATCTACCAAACGCAAGGTTTCCAGCCAAGCCACTGGCGTATCCTCGGCTAGACCAAGGCGCTTGGCCACGCCGTCGCGCGCTGGTATTTGCAGCTTTCTCAAAATACGCGTGACTGCCGTCATGCCTTCGGCTTCCAGCAGTTCGGTAAAGCGCGTATTCTGTCCCAACGTATAATCAATCGGCGCATCAAGTACACGTGTGCCCTTGCCGTGATTGCGTTCGACCAAGCCAGACTGCATCAGCTCTTCAATCGCACGACGCAGCGTATGGCGATTCACGCCAAAACGTTGCGCAAGCAGAGCCTCGGACGGCAAATAACTGCCAGGCTGATAGAAACGCTGGATTTCATCTTCCAACTGACGGGCGATTTGGCTGTAAACAGCCTCACCCCCAAAACGATTGATTGCAAGTAAACTCATCTAGACATGCCGATAACATTAAGATGAGCCTAGTTTAGTGAGGCTTTATGACACTTACGTGAAGGTAATATGAAGGTTTTTGTTGAACTGCGTGTGCAACTAACAATGTGTCAAACGACTTTCAGCTTGAGTGCTGGCAATATCGCTATCTTTTATCTTAGACAATAAAAAACCGCTAAGCTAATTAAATTTAGCCAGCGGTTTGAAGATGTTTTGGTAGGAGGGGCTTGTAGCCCCGAATGCGATGGTGAAGTTCCGACCATTGAAACTTGTTGCTTGGGTTGTTCGCGGCTGCAAGCCGCTCCTACATACGGATTAGCTTTCAGCGCGCATGTGCGGGAACAGAATCACATCACGAATACTTGCGCTATCGGTAATCATCATCACTAAGCGGTCGATACCGATACCGCAACCGCCTGCTGGCGGCATGCCATATTCCAAGGCGCGTATAAAGTCCGCATCGTAGAACATCGCTTCATGGTCACCCGCTTCTTTGGCTTTCATTTGCGCGTGGAAGCGCGCTGCCTGGTCTTCAGCATCATTAAGCTCACTGAAGCCATTGGCAATTTCACGCCCTGTGACGAATAACTCAAAACGCTCGGTAATTTCTGGATTTGAATCAGAAGCACGCGCTAAAGGTGAAACCTCAACCGGGTAATCAATAATATAGGTTGGATTCCATAACTGACTCTCAGCTGTTTCTTCAAACAGGGCTAATTGCAATGCACCTAAGCCTGCGTGATCAAAAGGTTTTGTGCCAAATTTCATGATTTCTGCACGTAAAAATGCGGTATCGTGCAACTGCTCATGCGTATATTGCGGTGCATATTTTTGTATCGCACCTACAATCGTCAGGCGCTCAAACGGTTTGCTTAAATCTAACTCGCGCCCCTGATATTCGAGCACCGCTGTACCACGTGCCGCAATTGCCGCAGCACGAATACAACGCTCAGTGAAATCCATCAACCATAAGTAATCCGTATAAGCTGCGTAAAACTCCATCATGGTGAATTCAGGGTTATGACGAACACTTAAACCCTCATTACGGAAATTTCGGTTTACTTCAAATACACGCTCAAATCCGCCCACTACCAAACGCTTTAAATATAACTCTGGGGCGATACGCAGATACATTTGCATATCCAGCGCATTGTGATGTGTGATGAATGGTTTAGCCGATGCGCCACCTGGAATAGGGTGCAACATAGGGGTTTCAACTTCTAGAAATTGATTTTCCAGCATAAACTCACGAATGGCTGAAACCACTTTACTACGCGCGATAAAAGTTGCACGTGTTTCTTCAGACACAATCAAATCAACATAGCGCTGGCGATATTTCACCTCTTGGTCTTGCAGACCATGAAACTTTTCAGGCAGCGGGCGTAAAGATTTAGTGAGTAAGCGTAGTTCAGATACCTTAACTGAAAGCTCGCCTGTTTTGGTTTTAAATAATACGCCTTTAGCTGCAATAATGTCGCCTAAATCCCAATGCTTAAAAGCATCGTAAATCGCCTCTTTATTCTCATCCGTTATATTGTCTTTAGAAATGAACAACTGAATGCGCCCGGTGCTATCTTGCACAGTAGCAAAACTGGCTTTACCCATCACGCGCTTCAGCATCATGCGGCCAGCGATGCTCACATGCACGGCTTTAGGGTCTAGCACTTCATTTTCAAAACCACCAAACTCGGCATGTAATACCGCAGCCTGATAATCCGGCTTAAAGTCATTCGGGAAAGCAACGCCTCCTGTCGCTTCACGAATTGCTTTCAGCTTTTCACGACGCTCGGCAATGACGTGATTTTCGTCTACTGGCGTACCTTCATTATTTGCATTATTTGCATTTTGCTGACTACTTTGTTCGTTACTCACTCTTAAACTCCCTGCTTCAAACTTTCAGTAATAAATGGGTCAAGATCGCCATCTAGCACGCCTTGGGTATTGCCAATTTCAACACTTGTTCGTAAATCTTTAATCCTTGATTGATCAAGCACATAAGACCTGATTTGATGTCCCCAGCCAATATCGGTTTTAGCATCTTCAAGTGCTTGCTTGTCTGCATTCCGCTTGTTTAGCTCCAGGTTATACAGTGCGCCTTTAAGCATATTCATAGCTTCTGCCCGGTTGCGATGCTGCGATCTGTCGTTTTGACATTGCACTACGGTATTGGTTGGAATATGCGTTATACGTACGGCAGAATCAGTCTTGTTAATATGCTGACCACCAGCGCCACTGGCACGGTAGGTATCTACCCGCAAATCTGCTGGGTTGATGTCAATCTCGATGGAATCATCCACTTCAGGGAAAATCTGCACACTGGCGAATGAAGTGTGGCGTTTGGCATTAGAATCAAACGGTGATTTACGCACTAGTCTATGCACGCCATTTTCAGTCCGCAGCGTACCGTAAGCATAGTCGCCAGAGACCTTGATTGACGCGCCTTTAATGCCCGCCACATCACCTTCAGACTCTTCCAGCACTTCTACCTTAAAGCCTTTGCGCTCACAGTAACGCAAATACATGCGCAACAACATATTGCACCAGTCCTGCGCTTCGGTACCGCCACTGCCTGACTGAAACTCAATAAAACAATTGTTAGCGTCCATCGGCTGCGAGAACATGCGTTTAAATTCCATGTCGGCGATTTGCTTTTCCAGCGCTTCAGAATCCGCAGCAACACTTAATAAAGCGTCATCATCGCCTTCTTCACGCGCCATATCAAACAGTTCTTGCGAATCTTTTAAGCCCGCTTGTAAGCTGGTTAAAGAATCCACAATTAAGCCTAGCTCGCGCTTTTCTTTACCTAGCGCCTGGCTTTTAGCGTTATCGTCCCAAATTTTCGGGTCCTCTAACAAGCCGTTAACTTCTTCTAAACGCTGTGACTTCGTCTCAAAGTCAAAGATACCCCCTAAGGGCGTTATTGCGCTCGCTTAAATCGACCAGGCGATTAGCAATGATATTGAGTTGTTCAGCTTCCATAATGACTTCATTGAATTCTAAAAATGAGCATTATACAGCAAAGGCTTATATGGTTTCATGCTCCCTGAGCTTGTCGAAGGGATAAGGCTCAAGTGACAGATTCCCTTCGACAAGCTCAGGGAACCGCTAACTCAGGGAACCGCTAACCAACATTCACCACTTCGCCATCCTCTTTAACAAACGTAGCAAAGTTAATATTATCCAAAAGTGGCAGCACCAGTTCAGATGGACGGCATAACTTCACGCCTTTGGCCGTCACCACAATCGGGCGGTTGATTAAAATAGGGTGTAGCATCATGGCATCAATCAGCGCGTCATCAGATAAGCTTGGATTGCCAAGCTTAAGCTCGGCGTAAGGCGTGCCTTTTTCGCGCAATAGCTGACGCGGGCTAATGCCCATTTTTGAAATTAACTCAACCAGCTTTTCACGGCTTGGCGGGGTCTTCAGATACTCAATCACCTCAGGCTCCACACCGCTGGCGCGTATCATCGCCAAGGTGTTTCGAGATGTACCGCAAGCCGGATTATGATAAATAGTGACACTCATTTCGCTTCAGCCTTAATTAAAATTGATATTAATAATACCGCAACCAATTGCGCGGAAACAAAACCCAACACATCTGATGGGTGAATACCCACAAAAGTATTGGTTAGACTTCTTGCCAATGTAACCGCAGGGTTTGCAAAAAAAGTAGAAGAGGTAAACCAGTATCCGGCGGTGACCGTCAATGCCACCAGCATCGCCACTTTTTCTTTGGCATGCTTTACGCCTAAGCGAATCACGCTAAGCAAAACCAGTGTGGCAATCAGCTCGCTTACCCAAATGCCCAGGCCATGCCTGGGCTTGGCTGAGGCCTGAATAATTGGCAAAGCAAACATCAAGTGGACCAGCCAAACGCCGCCGATTGCGCCGGTAATTTGCGCTGCGATATAACTCAATAATGTTTGCAAATTAAGCGCGCCAGCGCGCCAGAACATAATGCTGACTACCGGGTTAAAATGCGCGCCAGATAAAGGTGCAAGCAAGGTAATCAGCACATACAGGCCGCAACCGGTGGCAATGCTGTTGCCTAGCAACGCCACGGCGGCATTGCCAGCACTCATAGCTTCACCCATGATGCCGGAGCCCGTCACTACAGCCAGCAGCAGCGCGGTCCCAAAAAATTCTGCAACTAATTTGATTTTCATATTTTTGTCATATCTATGTCATAATTTTGCTGCCGGAAACGCACTGTAGCGAACTACTCTGCCGGGCAATTATATAACAAGGATATCCGGCTTAAAGAATTTAAATTTTCTGTTTTATACCCGCGAACTCACGCGCGTGCGGTTAAATAAATCGTATACATAATAACTAATTTCATTTGGGGAGAACAAACATGGCCAGTGGCGTTTTTAGTCGTTTAATGACATCTATCACACCGCGCAGCGACAATTACACAGTATTAGCTCGTTTTAAAAGGGCCTTTAAAATGCCCTTTTTTATTTAACAAAGTCATATTTTTGTCATCAATTTGTCACAATTAAATTCTAATATTCGCATCAGATTAAAAATCTTTTTAACTTTGATGGAGATACTATGAACACAATACTAACCAAATCACTACGTGTCGCGACTTTAGTTGCTGCAACATTTTCAACATCACACGCACTTGCCGCAGAAAAAATCATCAAGATTGACGGTTCAAGCACAGTTTATCCAGTCAGTGAAGCAGTGGCTGAAGAGTTTCAAAAAATTTCAAAAACCAAAGTAACTGTTGGCGTTTCAGGTACTGGTGGCGGTTTCAAAAAGTTCTGCCGTGGTGAAACTGACATTTCAAATGCCTCTCGTCCTATTTTGCAAAAAGAAATTGATGCTTGTAAAGAAGCTGGTATTCAATTTATTGAATTGCCGATCGCTTACGATGCACTTACTGTGGTCATTAACCAAAAAAATGATTTTGCCAAAAAAATGACGGTTACTGAACTTAAAAAACTATGGGAACCAGCAGCACAAGGTAAAGTGAAAACCTGGAATCAGGTCAACCCGGCCTGGCCTAACACGCCGGTGAAATTATTTGGCCCTGGTGCTGATTCAGGTACGTTTGACTACTTTACCGAAGCGATTGTGGGTAAGGCAAAATCCAGCCGCGGTGACTTTACTGCCTCTGAAGATGACAATGTACTGGTAAAAGGCGTAGTGGGTGATGTTGGCGGTCTTGGTTATTTCGGTTATGCCTATTATGAAGAAAACCAGGACAAATTGACTGCGGTGGCGATTATTGAAAAGGCAGGCAAACCAGCTGTATTGCCTTCAAAAGCAACGATTGAAGATGGCTCTTACCAACCGCTTGCGCGCCCGATCTTTATTTATGTCAACGCAACTGCTGCCGCGTTTAAACCAGAGGTCAAAGCTTTTGTTAACTACTATCTGGAACAAAGCAAACCGCTGATTGAAGAAGTAAAATATGTGGCGTTACCAGAAAAAGAGCAGAATGCAGTAATTAAACATTGGAAAGAGCTCAAACCAGGCACTGGTTTTGGCGGTAAAGCTGAAGTTGGTGTAAAAATTGAAGAGTTATTAGCCCGTATTAAATAATATGAGCTAACTGGTTCTGGCTTGTTAGGTGTTAAATTTAATCACACTAACAAGCCAGCATCTTTCTAAAATCCGCTACAATAAGCTGGTGTACTCAACGTGAATACGGTAAATCAAGTGCTAAATAACCCTATCAATCTTCAAATCAGCGATCGCCTATCTAAAAACTTTACCCGACACTTCAAAGAACGTGTCATCGAGTTCGTGTTAATGCTGGCCGCCCTCTCGGCCGTGTTTACGACGGTGGCCATTGTCGGCATTTTATTGTATGAGTCTTACGGCTTTTTTGAGCATGTTGCGCTTAAAGACTTTTTAACGGATACCGTCTGGACACCGCTATTTGAAAACCCGCGTTATGGAATATTGCCATTAGTATCGGGTACGCTAACAATCACTGGGGTTGCGCTCATGATAGCTATTCCGATTGGTACGATTAGCGCGATTTATCTTTCTGAGTTTGCCTCTCACAAAGTACGTGAAACAGTCAAGCCCATATTGGAGCTTTTAGAAGGTGTGCCGACCATTGTGTTTGGTTACTTTGCCCTGTTATTTATAACACCTTTATTACAAAAAATATTCCCAGGATTACCCACTTTTAATATGCTAAGCCCCGGTATTGTGGTTGGCATTATGATTATCCCCTACATTGCTTCAGTATCTGAAGATGCCATGCGCGCCGTACCCATGAGCATGCGCGAGGGCTCTTATGCCATGGGGGCAACACGTTTTCAAACTGCAATTCGCGTGGTGACACCAGCGGCCATATCCGGCATTGTGGCTGCTTACATTCTAGGCATATCGCGCGCCATTGGTGAAACCATGGTAGTGGCCATTGCAGCAGGTCAGCAGCCTAACCTCACCTTTAACCCGATGGAGTCAGCTGCAACAATTACCGCTTATATTGTGCAAGTGGCGATGGGCGATTTGCCGCACGGCAGTATCGGCTATCAAAGTATTTTTGCCGCCGGCCTAGTATTGATGCTAATGACGCTCACTTTGAATCTTATTGGCCATATGACACGCAAGAAATTTAGCGAGAGATATTAAAATGAATCCGCAACCACAAGCAAACACACTTAAAAATCTTGATGAAGTGCGCGCCATGATTAAGCGCCACAAACTCAATGATTATATTTTTTCAATCATCGGCTTACTTTGTTTAATGGTAGGCTTACTCACCCTACTGACGCTGTTTATCGATTTAATTCTATCGGGTTACCCTAAATTACTTTCAGCCAGCTTCTATACTGATTTTCCTTCCCGCCGTGCAGATAGCGCGGGTTTGTTGTCGGCTTTGGTCGGCTCTTCTTTGGTGATGCTGGTAACGTTTTTTTCAGCCGTACCCATGGGCGTCATGGCGGCAATTTATCTTGAAGAATACGCACCTAAAAACTGGTTCTCTGATTTAATTGAAATCAATGTATCTAATCTTGCGGCAGTGCCTTCTATCATTTACGGTTTATTGGCACTTGGTCTATTTGTGTATATTCTGGATTTTGGTCAGAGTATTCTCACGGCTGGCTTAACACTGGGTTTGTTAATTTTGCCAGTAGTGATTGTGGCCACACGTGAAGCGATACGTAGCATCCCGATTGCTATTCGTGAAGCAGCCTACGCAGTAGGTGCCACCAAATGGCAAGTGGTGTACGACCACGTGATTAAATATTCCTTCGGCGGCATTCTCACTGGCGTCATCATTGGCATGGCACGTGCGATCGGCGAAACAGCCCCGATTATCACCATTGGTGCACTCACGTTTATTGCATTTTTGCCGCCATCGCCAATCACGACAGCCGCACCTTTCTTAAACTTTGAGTGGCTGTCTTCGGGCTTTACTGTACTACCGATTCAAATGTTCAGTTGGCTTTCCAGACCTAGCGAAGCGTTTCATGTCAATGCAGCTGCGGCAGGTGTGGTAATCATTCTAGTCACATTGTTGATGAATGGTTTTGCTATCAGAATGCGCTACAAAATGCGCAAAAACATCAAATGGTAATGAATAATTATTTGAATATCTATTAACAGGAATCTACCTTCACATGATGACAACAACTACGCCGGTAAAGGCTGAAGCACGCAACCTCAGCTTTTTTTACAACGGTGGTAACCATGCGCTTAAAGGCGTCAATATGCCGCTTTATGAAAATAAAATTACCGCACTCATCGGGCCATCCGGTTGCGGAAAATCCACATTCCTGCGCTGTTTTAATCGCATGCATGATTTATACCCTGGCAATAAATATGAGGGTCAAATCGTCATGCACCCTGACAACACCAACATTTTGGAAAAAAGCGTTGATCCGATTGAAGTACGTATGCGCATTAGCATGGTGTTTCAGAAGCCCAATCCGTTCCCTAAATCCATTTACGAAAATGTAGCTTACGGTCTGCGTGTACGTGGTGAAAACAACAAACGTATGCTGGATGACAAAGTAGAAGAAGCCTTAAAAGGCGCTGCATTATGGAATGAAGTCAAAGACCGCCAGCAAGACTTAGCCTTTAATTTATCAGGTGGCCAGCAGCAACGTTTGTGCATTGCTCGCGCGTTGGCAACCGACCCTGAAATTATGCTATTTGACGAGCCAACTTCGGCACTTGACCCAATAGCCACAGCCAACATTGAAGAGCTAATGAGTGAACTAAAAAATAAACTTACAATTTTAGTGGTAACACACAATATGCAACAAGCGGCTCGTGTTTCAGATTACACAGCCTATATGTATTTAGGTGAACTGATGGAATACGGCGATACAGACACTATTTTTACCCGGCCCACTCGTAAAGAAACAGAAGATTACATTACCGGCAAGTTTGGTTAATTAGGCACATCAAGCCATTTTATATGAGTAAAGTATTTATTTTTAGTGACGCCCAGCAAGACTTTAAAAGGATTAAGTGATGCAATCTGAACATATTTTTAAACAATACGATGCTGAATTAGAAGCCGTACGCGCCAAGGTGCTGGAAATGGGCAGTCTGGTTGAACAACAGATTGTAGATGCACTTGAGTCATTGGTGACATCAAACCCGAGACTCTCTGAGTCAGTGATTAAACGAGACCATCTAGTCAATGCCCTAGAAGTACAAATAGATGAAGATTGCAGTCATATTATTGCAAGACGCCAGCCAACGGCAGGTGATTTACGCATGATTCTGATGATGATTAAAACCATTACAGATCTTGAGCGTATCGGTGATGAAGCCGCAAAAGTAGCCCGATTTGCACAAAAAACATTTGAAACAGACCGTATGTGGACGCCGCGCTTTGCCGAAATAAAAGCAATGGCTAATCTGGCGCGTGAAATGTTACATATGTCGTTAGACGCTTTTGCACGCTCGGATGCGACTAAAGTGCTGGCAATTGCACAAATGGACGAACAGGTAGATGATCAGTACCAAATGACGATTCGCCATCTGATTACATTTATGCTGGAAGATCCACGGGCAATCTCAATGTCTTTAGAAGTATTATTTGTTTCAAAAGCGATTGAGCGCATTGGTGACCACGCAAAAAATATCTCTGAATACGTAGTTTATATGGTTAAAGGTAAAGATGTTCGTCATATCAGCATGGAAGAAATGGAGCAAGAAGCTTCCAGACCTTAAGATATAGCGATTTAGTTATTTAAAAAGCCAGCAGTTGCTGGCTTTTTTATTGGCTGTGACCTTAAAAATTGCTTAATGACTAGCCTGATTTTTTAGAATTTCAGCCTGGAGTTGAGAATAGCCTGCAATAGAGGGCTTACAAACGATGATCTGTGAGTAAAAGTTAATCATGCGCTCAGCCTGCAATTTAGCGGTCCACTTGTCTAATGCATAGGCTTTTGCTTGCTTGCCAAGCTCAAATGCATGCTCTGGGTATATCAATAACTGATGCACTCTTTCAGAAAAATGCTGCGTACATTCATTGGCTATCAATGCGCCTTTACCCTCAATCAAAATTGAGGCTGTGCCCAATTCAGCAATCGCCACCACGGGCGTACCTTGCGCCATAGCCTCTAATAGCACCAATCCTTGCGTTTCACTTTTAGAAGCGAATACAAATACATCGGCAGACTGATAACAGGCATTTAGCTCGGTATGCCTGTCTAAATACCCGATAAATTTTACGTTATCTTCTATTCCTAGTGTTTTAGCCAGCTGATGTAAACTTGCCTCGGCTGGCCCTTCACCAGTGACGACCAACAGCACATCAGGCCGCTTTTCGACCAGTATTTTGGTCATTTCTAATAAAAAATGGATGTTCTTTTCAAAAGCCACGCGACCCACATAGAGTAATTTTGGACGATCTAAGGCTATACCATATTTCAATCTGAATGCCTGACCATCGGCTTCTTTAAAACTGTGTTCTTGTAAACCGGTAGGAATGACTTCAGCAGGCACCTTTACGCCATAAGCGCGCAATACATCCAGCATGGGTTTTGATGGCGCCACAATCGCATCTACCGCATTGCACTGACGTTTGGATATCAACCTCGCCATGCCTCGTGCCAAAGACTTAGGCATCCAAGGTAAGTAATGATGCAAATAATCCTCAAAAAATGTATGGTAGGTTTCTATACAAGGGATATTAAGCTTTGCGGCCAGTTTAAGACCCAGGTAGTGCGCCACAAAAGGTGTATGCACATGAATAATGTCGTATTTTTCTTGCTCAAGACTAGGCAATAATTTCATCGCCTCACCATACTTCATGAGCTTATCTTCAGGATCAAAATATATGCTGCGTGCCGGAATACGCTTAACCCATGAATCATCATCTTGTGCTGCAACTTCATAATCCGGCGCAATCAAATGTACTTCATGGCCTAAACTCTGCATTTGCTCTACAAAAGTTTTAATAGAAGTAGATACGCCATTAATGCGCGGAAAGTAAACATCTGAGATAAATAAGATTTTCATATATTTAATCAAGTAGTTAATTAAATTGAACAATAGCGGTTTAATATGACGATTTTATGAATAGCCATCATCAATTTTGTCACTAAAAAATCATGGTTTTGTAACGTTTAATTCATAACTGCATGGCAAATTAGAAGCCATGCAATTACCAGCATACCTAAAAAAATGTTATTGGTGGTTACCGTGTTGCCTATATTCAATAGATGCCAACGCATGGGGCTTAGTAACGCATTTGTATTTCGCACAATCGTTACTTTGGGCAATGCCATTGCTAGACCCACGTCTACAAAGCGCTATTAAAAAATTTCCTGAACTGGTTATGGCTGGGGCTTGCTTGCCTGATCTGGCGATTGTAAGCCATCGTTATCGGCACACGCATCTGTGGGAAAACGCCCACCAACTGATGCTAGCCGCACAAACGGATGAAGAACTTGCGATTGCGATTGGTTATATGAGTCACTTATATGTTGATGTAATCGCCCATAACCATTTTGTCCCCGCACATGAAGCGATGTGGCATAAAAATGAAGTATTGACCCATATTGCATCAGAATGGGCGATGGACGCACATTTGGCGCCAATAATGAACACCTCTCCTCGTTACCTGCTAACTCGTCACCAAGATGTTATTGCACAATTTATTTCGATAAATTTTAGATGCACTAAAATCGTGACTATAGTTGCCTTAAAGCGGCTAGCATTCTGGGATGGCATATTACGTTTTGTCAGACTACCGAATGTGATTTATTTCTTAGTACGTTTATTAGATAAACGTGTATTTAGGCACTTTGTGTATTACATAGCTAAAACACAGCTGGCCGTAGCTGATATAGGTGAGGCATTAAATGGAAGAAATCCAATATTAGAACCTGAACTCAAGAATCTGAGTATGGCACAGCTAGATAGTTGGCGAGAACAATGCGCTACACATTTAAAGTATTTTCCACCAAAGCCAATTGAATATTTTAATGTAAATCTATACAAATTTAATGTAACTGAACTTTGAAGTAGATTTGCACTTAGCACCAAGCAGTTCTCAAGTATTTTTTGCTGGCGTTTTGAGCTTCTGTAATTAAATCTAAATATACATTTATACTAAATTACAAACAATCTCAAAATGGTATTTTGAAGGTATTTGAAACTCCCCATAAAAAAATCATTTGGGCCTGTCAGCGAAACGAACATTAAACACGTTACAATTAATTACAAGTAAGTTACAATCAAAAAAAATTAATAAAAAAAGGTATTTTGATGCGTAACTACAGCCATAAAAAACTGGCCGCTTTCCCTGCTCGTCTTTTTAAAATGAAACATCCGTTAGTCAATCAGCTAGCACCACGGTTAGAACTTGCTACTTTTTTAAATAAATTCAGATTATCTCCTCGCATCATCGCAACACCGCTACTTTTATGTTTAACGCTACAAGGTTGCGTTACTACCAACCCGAAAACTGGAAATTCTTCAATCAAAGAAACATTCAAGCAAACTTTTGCTAGCGATGATCCTTGTGCTAACAATGCCCGTAACATCGGCATACTAGCAGGGACGATTTTAGGCGGTGTTATCGGTAGCCAAATTGGCGATAGCAAAACCACGGGTATCTTACTTGGCATTGGCATCGGTGGTGCGCTAGGTGCATTTATTGGCTCAGAAGTTGATAATCGCCAATGTGCACTTTCAAAAATTGGGCAAAAATATGGCTTGGATATGCAGGTCACGCCGCTAGCGGTTAGTGCGGAGATGGAGCCAACAGACAAAACATCAGCTGACACCACGCAAAAAGTAGGGCTTTCTGTTTCAGTGGTGGACGTAGATGGTAAACCTCAATTTACTAGCGGATCAGGCGAACTTCAAGCGGAGGCAAAACAGCACTTTAGCGAAATTGCTAAACAGTATTCAGCAAAAGAGCAACTCGCACTTATCAGTAAGGATAAGACCGAGCAAGAAAAAAAAGTCATTTTTGACGAGCTACGTAAAAAACGTATTTTGCTAATTGGTCATACCGACGACACTGGCAACTCTAAAACGAATGCCGATTTGTCAGAAAAACGCGCCCAGTCGGTTGCTAAATTATTTAAATCTATGGGGGTTGAAGAAAGCCAGCTGTTCTACCAAGGCGCAGGCGAAACTATGCCCGCTGATGACAATGCCACGCCTGAAGGCCGCGCTAAAAACCGTAGGGTGGAAATTGTAGATTTAACCAATGAGGAAGCATTCAAGCTTTATCTGCAAAATAAGCGTGCTAAAACCGAGTATTACCGTGCCATAGATGTAACCAAAGATGTGACCAATGCGAAAAGTAATGCAGAAACCTCCGCAAACACCTCTCAAGCAGAAACTAAAGCCACTAATAAAGTACCATTCAATAAAAAAGAAAAAGTAACTGTTACCACTAAAAAAGTGGACCAAAAAACCACGACCACTAAAGATACCTCTATAGCAAAAACTAAAGTATTGCCACGATCATGGATTGATTTTGGTGGGGCACCAGTCACACGCGAAAATTCTGCAGTGAATATTGGCGAAGTAGCAGGCACCAAACCTAAATTCGCACTTATAAGTACAGCGCAAGCAAGTGATATGCGACAGATCAGTGCTTGCAATTTAGATAGGCCGCGTGATTCTGGATCAGTGAAATCGCTTAAAGATGGTAAAGCTTTTGCAACGAACGACCATCTACCAGGGCTTAATGGACGCTCATGGCAAGACACAGTGGGCGGCAATCTAGTAGTACTAAACCACGTAGCCGTGTTGCGTGACGGTGCAACGCTTGCTAATGCACCAGAACTCAAAGTCTATAGCAACTATAACCCAAACAAAAATCGCAATCCTAAACCGGATGTTTTAATCAACCCACCCGTCAATACTTATCAAGGTAGCAATGGGGTGATATATCGCGTATTTGCACAAGGTGCACATGGTTTGCAGTGCATGGATATTTTAATGCCTGCCGATAGTAGTGGCATATCGAAAGAAGGAAAAATAATATATGGCGATAGAGATAATACGCTTGTAGCTGACTTTAAACCAAAAATGATTCGTTAAGAGGAAATGACCCATGTTGGAAACGATTAAAGAAATTTTCGCCGCCTCACCAGTAATGGCTTGGAGTGTTGTGAGTGTAATGTTTGCGATGCTGGTAATGGCAGCATTATGGGATAAGGTAGCATGGTGGTGGCTCAACACCTGGATGAGCTTTCCGTTAGTGGGCCGCATTAGCCGACTATCAAAAGACCTGAACCGTGACTCGGCCGATAATACGTGGTTTAAAGCAGAAAAAGCGCTGAGCCGTGATTACAAGAAATTCATTCGTATTCAAAATGAGCACGATTTTAATGAAAAAATTGACTACATCACCAAAGCAGGTGATAACGGCCGCACTTCAACGCCAACCTGGATTTTTCTGCTGACGGCCTTATTGGTCTTTGTTGAGGCTATGGGATTTAGTTACGTGCTTGCAGGCTGGACAATTCCAGGGGCGAGTGAAAGTACTCAACAATATGGCGCATTAGGCATTGCATTTTTAATTTCAGTTATTTTGTTTGCTTTTACACACTTTGCAGGGCATGAGTTGTACAAGTCAAATAAAATCAAACACGCGCGCCGTGAGTGGGCTGAGGATGGTCGTAAGCATAAATTCACTACTGGCACCGTCCCTTTAGCACGCAAGCAATCAATCGACGATGGCCAGCCAAACTATACACAATTAGCTAATCGCGTGGGCACGCATGAAAGCTATATGATCACAATTGCAACCGTTGTTATTGTGCTGATTGTAGCCGCTGGCGCCACGTATGTTCGTGGACAAGTGTTAGAGAAAACACTGCACCAAACGGTAGTGGGCGGTCAAAATCAGGCTGAAATTGGATTATCATTAAACGATGATGGTTTAGATATGACGGTTAAAGGCACTGACAATCCCATCATGCCAGATGCAGACCTTGCGCAAAACCAAGCTACCAAAGATAAGGCTATGATGGACGAAATTAACATTGATAGACATGGTGGCTGGGGAACATTCATCATACTGGCTTTTATTTTTATGTTTCTACAAATTTTAGGCGGCTTATTCGGGTATAGATGGGGGTTTGCTGGATCTGATAGCAAAGCCGCGTTTAAGTCTATCGGCAATGGGCGCTACTCAACTTATGCAGATGTACGTGAACGCTATAACGAAGTAGCCGATGCAGCGCAAGCTAAGCTCGAAGCGTTACAACAGAAACTCATGGAACGTAATGCCGACATTGGGACAGAAGGAATGCACACCAAAAACACCTTCTGGAAGTTTATGGAAATGACGCGGCAAGAAGAAGCACGAGACCGCGAAAATCAAGACAAGCATACCGACAGAAAATCCAATAAACCTGACGGTGTTTCAATACCTGCCAGTCAAGAAGCCATAACCTCACCGCTTACGGTTGACCAAGCGCTTCAACAGTTGGACTCTTTACAGGACAAAGATGACAAAAGATCCTATATCAAAAGCCTGCCTCCATCTATGCAAACAGAAGTAAAAAACGCACTTATGCTTGCCAAGGCAGAGGCAGAGAAAGCCAGTGCTACACAAACGCAATTAGATGATGAACTGGACAAACTGCTATGAATAAATACTGGTTACTTTGCCTAGCTTGGTTGGCAGGTCCAGTGGTTGCGGGTCAAATGGACGCAATCCCCACCTGCTACAACGCCAAAATCCCCGCACCCAGTGTTGCCACCACAACCGAGTTATTTGTCATTATTGATCAAACCACTCCGTTCAATAATAGCCTCAAGCAATCGGTAGCAGACAATGTACGTCCTTTTTTGCAACCAAATCAAGCATTTTCAGTAACGCAATTTTCTGCCTTTACTCAAGGTCACTACACTGAAGTACTGGTTTCAGGTAAGCTAGATGTAGCGCTGGCTCCAAAAGTTAGAGATGATATATCCAAACCAGTACTGTCAAAATTTGACCAATGTATAGCCATGCAATCAAAAATGGCTATGCAATTGGTAGGTCGTGCAATGAAAACTGCTTTTGGTGATGGGCGCAATGATATAGCCAAATCCGATGTGTTAGCCAGCCTTAAAGACATATCCAGTAAGGTGCAGCAATCCAAAGCCGAGCAAAAAATAGTGCTTATCGCCTCAGATATGCTGGAAAATTCCTCTATTACCAGCTTTTATGCCAAACAAGCTGTACGCCAGATTAGCACTGAAAAAGAACTCAAACTGGTGGCAGATAATCAAATGTTCGGTGATTTTGGTGGTGCTAAAGTGTATGTGATTGGTGCTGGCTTACTGACTGAAGATGCCAAACATGCCAAAGGCGTTTATCGCTCACCGCAAACCATGCAAGCGTTAGCTACTTTTTGGAAAACGTGGTTTCAAAAATCCAATGCTGAGGTTGTTGAGTTTGGGCAACCTGCATTATTAAACCCTGTTCGTTAGATTCAACTATCTATAAGGAAAAGTAATGAATGCGATTTTGAGTTTTATCGGTAGCTTGTTTACGTTTTTACTGTTTGCGGCGGTTGTCATCGCTGTGATTGCTTTTTGGGGCTACAACACTTTACGCTCACTATCAGAAAACATCCGCGAAGGCTGGTCTAACATTGGCGTTGTTGGTAAGAAACAAGTATCACTTATCAATCAGTTGATTGACGTAGTGAAGGGATATCAAGAGTCTGAAAAACTCGTTATGCTTAAAGTTTCTGATGATGTGTCATCTGCCAACCAACTGGCACAACTGCATCAACAATCAAGCATGGTGCTTTCTGCCGTGGGTGGTATGGTGCAAAAATTCCCAGAGTTAAAAGCTAATGATCAATATCAACGCCTTATAGATAGCATCCAAACTTGCGAAGCGCAGCTAGAAGCAGCACGACAAAAATACAATGCTGGAGTGAAGGTTTACAATGTAACGCGCAGTTCTATTCCACATGTTTTTTATGCCTCAACTTTAGGCTTTAAAAATGCACCTTATCTTGAGTTTGATGGAGAAACACCAGTATTGGAAGTAGGTGCAATGAAATCATTTATTAGTGATGATGACGGCGAGCGTCTTAATATGCTGCTAGGGCAAGCGGGTAACAAGCTATTAGCGGCTGGCAATAAAGCCTTTGAAGGCAGCAAACAAATTGCAGAGGCTGCTCATGGAAAGATAAAACAAATTCAAGAAACAAAAAATAGCACTGACGCTATCCTAGATAATGTAGAGCCAGATTCAACCTGCTTAGCTTGCGGTGCAACCGTTGCTAAAAGCAGTGCGTTTTGCAATCACTGCGGCTCTAAGATTGGCGCCTGACAGCAATTTAAAAATTGAGCATCTAAATAACTTGAAAAGATAGCCCCGCTATCAAGCCACCTATCAAAGCGCCCGCAATCACATCACTTGGGTAATGTAACCCTAACACGACACGCGATAGTGCCACCATCGCAGTAAAAGGCACCACAATGATTGCGAGTTGCGGATAGTAATTGATTGCCACTAAACCAAACACAACAGCATGCAGGGTATGCCCCGAGGGGAAGCTGAATTTATCTAGCGGAGTGCCGGTTAACCAAATGTCCTGATGTACTTCATAAGGACGCGGACGCAAGGTTTTGCCTTTTAACCACTTATAAAGCAATGTGCCAACCAAACCAGCAAGCGCCATGTGCACCACTGGGGTGAGACCTTCAGCTCCTTTGATAATTAAAATGCCTAACATCAGTCCATACCAAAATACTCCGTCACCCAGACGACTTACCAACCTAAAACAATCGCGTATTAATCTATATTGACTTGTATGGTTGACAGCAATACATAAAAAACTATCTATCTGATAAAAGCGATTGATATAAAAACGCATTCTAAGTGGCATATTTGCCTCCAATTTCAATTACTCTTTTAGTTGAGCATGAAGGCTAGAATGTCATTGAATTATTAAAGATTGATGAATGAGATATGAAGGTTTTTTGATGCAAAAAACTGCATTTAATATGCTAAGTTGTTGCTTGTGTTACGACATCTGCAATACTCTGCGCTAAAGTTTGTACTTGCATCAGGTTTTCACCTTCTACCATCACGCGAATTTTTGGTTCGGTACCTGATGCTCTTAACAATACCCGGCCACTGCCGGCAAGCTCTGTTTCTGCAGCTTTTACAGATGCCTGTATTTGAACATGGTGAGCTAAATCTATTTTTTTTGCCGTTTTTACATTAATCAACACTTGTGGATATAACACCAAGCCTGCACCTAACTCTACAAGCGTTTTTCCACTGAGTTTAAGTGACTGCAATACTTGCAAGGCTGCAATAATGGCATCACCGCTGGTATGTTTATCCAGGGTAAGAATATGACCGGAATTTTCACCACCCAGTTTCCAATGTTTTTCATTGAGCAGTTCCAGCACATAGCGGTCACCCACTTTTGCACGCGCAAATGGAATTTGATGTTTTTTTAGTGCGTGTTCTAATGCCAGGTTAGTCATTAGCGTACCCGCGACGCCACCCTGTAACTTGCCTTTACCATACAAACCCATCGCAATGATGTAAAGCAATTGGTCACCATCCAACAAGTTACCATTGGCGTCTACCATCATGACACGGTCACCATCGCCATCAAATGCTATGCCTAAATCCGCCTTGTGCTCAAGCACCGATTTTTGCAGTGCTTGTGGATGCGTTGAACCTACTTGCTCATTTATGTTTAAGCCATCTGGTTTGTTGCCAATGGTGATAATTTCTGCACCTAATTCATGAAACACATTGGGCGCAACATGATAAGTAGCACCATGTGCGCAATCAAGCACAATCTTTAAGCCACGTAAATCCATGTTATTTGGAAATGTACTTTTACAAAACTCAATATATCGCCCAGCAGCATCATCTATGCGACGTGCTTTGCCCAGCTTGGCAGACTCCATCACTTGCATGGGCTTGTCTAACTCTGCCTCTATTGCATGCTCGATGTCATCGGCTAATTTTGCACCTTCACTTGAAAAAAACTTGATGCCGTTATCATAATACGGATTGTGCGATGCAGAAATGACAATACCTGCCTGAGCACGCAAAGCGCGGGTAAGGTAAGCCACAGCGGGCGTAGGCATTGGGCCTGTAAGCAAAACATCAACCCCGGCTGCCGACAACCCAGCCTCTAAGGCGGCTTCTAGCATGTAGCCTGAAATACGCGTATCTTTGCCGATTAAAACCGCTGGATGCGCGCCTTTTGCAAGATTGCTATTAACGGAAGTTAATACCTTGCCTGCAGCATAACCTAAGCGCATTACAAAGTCTGGTGTAATGGTAGATTCGCCAACACGCCCACGAATGCCATCTGTGCCGAAGTATTTTTTAGTCATGTTTATCGCCTATTTTTTTACTAATTTTATTTAAAATTTATTGTATTGCTGCAACCACTTTAAGTGCATCCACTGTCGCTTTCACATCATGCACGCGTATTATTTTAGCGCCTTTCATTGCCGCAATGACTGAAGCAGCAATACTTGCATATAAGCGCTGCCCTTCATCTCCACCTGCAATTGCACCTAAAACTGATTTGCGTGATAAGCCTACTAACAATGGCTGGCCCATATCAAGCAGACTGTCCAAGTGCTGAATTAGCGCAATATTATGTATGCGCGTTTTACCAAAACCAAAGCCTGGGTCAAGCAAAATACGGTTTTTAGAAACTCCATGTGCCATGACCACGTTCAGCCTATCAATTAAGAACTGCTTTACTTCGCTCACCACATCTTCATAAACAGGCTTTAACTGCATCGTTTGAGGTATGCCTTGCATGTGCATTAAGCATACACCCACCTTGCTATTCACCACCGCTTCCAAAGCGCCTTGCTCTTGCAGTGCACGCACATCATTTACAATATCAGCGCCTGCTAAAATGGCTTGTCGCATCACTTCGGGTTTATAAGTATCAATAGAGATTGGGACGGTTGCAATGTGACTTAAAGCCTTAATGACGGGAATCACCCTACTCAACTCCTCATCTAAACTTACTGGTTTAGCTCCTGGACGCGTAGATTCTCCACCTACATCTAAAATATCAGCACCTTCTGCAATCAACTGCAGTGCGTGCTCGACAGCTAAATTGGCAGATGAGAATTGTCCACCATCCGAAAAAGAGTCTGGCGTGACATTGACGATACCCATGACATGCGGGCGATTGAGGTTAAGCTGGTATTTTCCGCATAGAAAGTGAGAGTGCATATGGCATTATACTTAAAATCTAAACAATAAAAAAAGGGCTAGAAAACTAGCCCTTTTAAATCAAAAAAATTACTTAAGTCTTAGCTGTCGGCTGAGGTGCTGGATTAGAGCCTAAACCAGTTGTGCCAGTATCTTTAGGCGGATTAGCCTTGCTTTGAGTTGGTTTGGGTGGACGCGCCGTAATGCCCGCCATAATATCGTTGATTTGATCGGCATCTATCGTTTCGTACTCCATCAATGCTGCAGCCATCGCTTCTACTTTAACGCGGTTATCTTCTAGCAATTTACGCGCTAAACCGTATTGTTCGTCTAATATTCTGCGAATTTCAGCATCCACTTTTTGCTGAGTCGCTTCCGATACAGTTTTAGAACTCATGTTACCAAAGAATGAATCCTGCTCACTACCTGCGTACACCATCGTGCCAAGCGCATCAGACATACCATAACGAGTCACCATATCACGCGCTAATTTCGTAGCGCGTTCAAAGTCATTTGACGCTCCAGTAGACATTTGATGCATAAAAATCTCTTCAGCAATACGGCCGCCAAATAATATAGAAATTTCTTCCAACATTTTATCTTTGTAATTACTAATGCGGTCAAACTCTGGCAACTGCCAAGTTAAACCTAATGCCCAGCCACGCGGCATAATCGTCACCTTATGCACCGGGTCAGCCTTCGGTAACAGCTTGGCAACTACTGCATGTCCAGATTCATGATAGGCAGTATTAAGACGCTCTTCCTCACGCATCACCATCGATTTACGCTCAGGACCCATGAAGATTTTATCTTTTGCGTCTTCAAAGTCTTGCATGTCTACTGTGCGCTTGTTACGACGTGCCGCAAATAGCGCAGCCTCGTTCACTAAGTTGGCTAAATCTGCACCAGAAAAACCTGGCGTACCACGCGCTAAAATGTCGGCTTTAACATCCACATCAATGGGCACTTTACGCATATGCACCATTAGAATTTGTTCACGACCTTTAATATCTGGTAATGACACCATCACTTGACGATCAAAACGGCCTGGACGCAACAGCGCTTTATCCAACACGTCTGCTCGGTTAGTTGCGGCAATCACTATAACGCCAGAGTTGCCTTCAAAACCATCCATCTCGACCAATAATTGGTTTAATGTTTGCTCACGCTCATCATTACCGCCACCAGTACCAGATCCACGGCTACGGCCTACAGCATCAATCTCATCGATAAAGATGATGCATGGCGAGCTTTTTTTAGCTTGCTCAAACATGTCACGCACGCGTGAAGCACCTACACCGACAAACATCTCCACAAAGTCTGAACCTGAAATCGTGAAAAACGGCACTTTTGCTTCTCCGGCAATAGCGCGTGCCAACAAAGTTTTACCAGTACCAGGAGGACCGACCATTAACACACCACGTGGAATACGTCCGCCTAATTTTTGGAATTTGGTAGGGTCACGTAAGAACTCAACGATTTCTGTGACTTCTTCTTTGGCTTCATCACAACCCGCGACATCGGCAAATGTAGTTTGATTATTACCTTCATCAAGTTGGCGTGCTTTACTCTTACCGAAAGAGAAAGGACCACCGCCTTTGCCGCCACCTTGCATTTGGCGCATGAAGAATATCCAGACCCCAATAAGCAATATCATCGGGAACCATGAAACAAAGATGCTCATCAAAAATGATTGCTCTTCATCTGGTTTAGCTTCAACTGTGACATTATTTTTAAGTAAGTCAGAAACTAACCATGGGTCTGCAGGTGCATAAGTATTAAATTTTTTACCATCTTGTGTTGTACCACGCAAAATACGACCGTCAATTTGCACTTTGGCAATACGCCCATCTTTCACTTCTTGAATAAATTGCGAATACACGACTTGGCTATCAACAGCATTTTTAACACCAGTTACATTAAAAATAGCTAATAGAACCATTGCAATGGCTAACCAAATGGCAATATTCTTAAATATGTTGTTCAAAATATCTTTCCTTTTTTAAAGGGGTAATTCTTTAAATTCTAATTGCATTGCTTGTTTAGTTCTACTTTTAACATCTTACGCTTTTTGTAAAATTTATCTTTAAGTGTTGGCTATTAATTTAGAATCGGATATTAAATTAATAGATATATTACTTAAATTACGGCTCATAAAGTAGCTTAACTGTAACTTTTAAATTAATTTAAACCTAGGACTTGCGGCCTAGACCTAATAAATACACTTCGTTACTTCTACCACGTGAAGCTTTTGGTTTACGCGTGACCACTTTATCAAACATTTCCCGCATGCTCTGCAAAATTTGATCAAAGCCTTCGCCTATAAATACTTTGACCAAAAAATTACCACTTGGTTTCAACCAGTCTTTACTGAAGTCTAAAGCCAGCTCTGTTAAATAAGCCGCACCAGCCTGATCCACGATAGTAATACCTGAGATATTGGGGGCCATATCCGCAATTACAAGGTCTACTTGCTTGCCATTTAAACTTTTTTCTAATAATTTCAAAACCGCATCTTCACGAAAATCGCCCTGGATAAACTCTACACCTTTAATCGGCTCCATTTCCAGCAAATCCAAAGCAATAATTCGTCCCTGACCTTTTATACGCTGCACCACAACTTGCGACCAACTGCCTGGCGTTGCGCCTAAATCGACGATCGTCATGCCGGGTTTAATTAACTTATCTTTATCGTCAATTTCAGTAAGCTTATAAGCAGCGCGTGCTCTATAGCCTTCTTTTTGCGCGCGCTTCACGAATTCATCATTGATATGTTCATGCATCCAAGCTTTGCTGGAAGGTTTTAGTTTCATCTGTTAAACTGCTCGCCTATATAAATCAATAAGATAACTCAAGAAGACATCTGCCGTGAACTCAAAACAAATTAGCTACTTGCGTGGCCTAGCACACAATTTAAACCCAGTCGTGATGATAAGCAATAAAGGCTTATCGGAGAGCGTTTTAAAAGAAATCAATGTCAGTTTAGACGCACATGAATTGATTAAAATTAAAGTCATGGGTGACGATAGAGCTCTGCGCGCAAAACTTTTAACTGATATTTGTGAACAAACCAACGCAATAGCTGTGCACCATATTGGAAAACAGTTAGTGATTTACAGGCAGTCCACTAAACCGAAAATTGTCATCCCGCAAAAATAATTCAGATAATAATGAGGCTATTTAGATCAAAGCCTCATATTTCACTACCTAGCGCGTAACACCACCACAAAACCTAATAAGCATTGCATCACGTATGCAATGCTCGCCACACCATGCCAAGTTTTAAATCTGTTGGCAAATACACTTTGCATTACATCGCCTGGAAAAGCGTTTACCTTTAATTGTGCCAGTATCGGCTGAATTCCAAAGTGACCCGCAAGTACAAGTAACAACATTGCAAATACCGCCCAAAAGTAGGATTGTTTTAGCGCCAAAGTGCCATAGCCTAACAGGCGATGTATAAGCAAATAAAACGCTGAAAACAAACCTAAATAAGACACATAAGTAAAAAACTTACCCGCCAATTGCCCTGCCAGCTGGCTATCTTGCAAGGTTTGAAATAGCACGTATGCTACAGCACCTGTAGTCCATAAAGCGCCAACCCAGAAAGTAATCAGAATTAAACTGAGTTTATCTAACCATTGATTTTTCATTAAATATATTGCACTTCTAAAATCTCATATTCTTTAACACCGCCTGGTGCCATCACTTCAGCAATATCGCCTTCAGACTTACCGATTAGACCACGGGAAATAGGCGAACTCACTGAGATTTTTCCGTTTTTAATATCTGCTTCATCATCGCCTACAATCTGATAAGTGGTAATATAACCGCTGTCCAGGTCTTCTATTCTTACCGTTGACCCAAACACACAGCGCCCATCAGCATGTAATGTTGCAGGGTCAATAATCATTGCATTAGAAAGCTTAGCTTCAACCTCTGCGATACGCCCTTCAATAAAACTCTGGCGCTCTTTAGCCGCTTCATATTCTGCATTTTCAGACAAATCGCCCTGCGCACGCGCTTCAGCTATTGCCTGGATGACCCATGGTCGATCAACACTGCGCAAACGCAAAAGCTCTTCTTTAAGTTGTTCTGCGCCTTTAACTGTAACGGGTATTTGGGTAACTGCCATATTGCTAAACCTTATCTATCAATCTAAAAAAATAAACCACACCCAAATCGAGTGTGGTTATGAATAAAAAACTAGTGTATTTTAAGAAAGCTTTTTATGCAAGTCTTGTAGTGATTCTACTGTCAACTCTTGCATGTGTGCCATACCCACGCAGGCAGCCTTGGCACCGGCCAATGTTGTGTAATAAGTCACTTTATTTTGTAGTGCACTTCTACGAATTTCATAAGAATCAGCTACTGCTCGCTTATCTTCCGTAACATTCACAATAAAGCTAATGTCACCATTTTTAATCATATCAACAATATGGGGTCTGCCTTCTGCCACTTTGTTTACTGATGTAACGGTTAAGCCATTCGCTGTTAAAGCTGCAGCAGTCCCCTTGGTAGCTACCAAACTGAACCCTAACTGATGCAGAGCCTGTGCTACTTCAACAACCTTTAAATAGTCTTCTTTACGTACACTGATAAACGCCCTTCCGCCTTCTGGCAATTTGGTGGAAGCACCAAGTTGCGACTTAAGAAAAGCCTCAGCAAACGTTGCCCCAACCCCCATTACTTCGCCTGTTGATTTCATCTCTGGGCCTAAAATAGTATCAACACCCGGGAATTTAATGAACGGGAACACAGCCTCTTTTACTGAATAAAATGGTGGAATAATTTCGCGCGTCACACCTTGTGATTTCAGTGAAGTCCCTATCATGCAACGTGCAGCGACTTTGGCTAGTTGCAAACCACATGCTTTTGATACAAATGGAACTGTACGTGAAGCGCGAGGGTTTACCTCAAGCACATAGACTGTCTCACCTTGAATAGCAAACTGCACATTCATTAACCCCACCACGCCTAATGCGCGGGCCATTTGTTTGGTTTGGTCACGTAATTCATCTTGCAATTTGGCTGATAAACTATACGGCGGCAATGAACATGCTGAGTCACCAGAGTGAACGCCAGCCTGCTCAACGTGCTCCATAATGCCGCCAATAATCACATCTCCAGTGTTATCACATAAGGCATCTACATCAACTTCCAAAGCGTCATTTAAGAATCTGTCCAGCAAAACTGGTGATTCGTTAGAAACTTTTACAGCTTCTCGCATATAACGTTCAAGTTGAGATTGCTCTTGCACAATCTCCATCGCGCGACCACCTAACACATATGATGGACGCACCACGAGCGGGTAACCGATTTCCAAGGCTAAGCGTATCGCTTCATCAGGGGTTCTGGCAGTACGGTTTGGCGGTTGTTTTAACCCAAGCTCTTGCAACATTTTTTGAAAACGTTCGCGGTCTTCGGCTTTATCAATCGCGTCTGGTGTCGTACCAATGATTGGCACACCCGCTTTTTCTAAATCACGCGCTAATTTTAGTGGCGTTTGGCCACCGTATTGCACAATCACGCCCACTGGTTTTTCTAAAGCAACGATTTCCAATACATCTTCCAGCGTCACTGGCTCAAAATACAAGCGGTCTGAAGTGTCGTAATCGGTCGAAACGGTTTCAGGGTTACAGTTCACCATAATGGTTTCATAACCGTCTTCACGCATCGCGAACGCAGCATGAACACAGCAATAATCAAACTCAATCCCTTGTCCGATACGGTTCGGTCCACCTCCCAAAATCATGATTTTCTTTTTATTGGTTGGCGCTGCTTCGCATTCTTCTTCATAAGTTGAATACATATAAGCCGTGTTGGTTGCAAATTCAGCTGCACAAGTGTCTACTCGTTTGTACACAGGGCGAACTTGTAAAGCCTGCCTGTAAGCACGCACAGCATGCTGATCAGTATTTAACAAAGTGGCTAAACGTCTGTCCGAGAAACCGCTACGTTTCAACTTGAGTAAAGCACTCTTATCCAAATCCGCTATTTGCTTGCCTTTTAGCGCCTGCTCTCTATCAATCAGGTCTTTAATCTGCACTAGGAACCAATGGTCTATGCTCGATATTGAGAATACTTCTTCAACCGTCATGCCCATTCTGAAAGCATCACCCACATACCAAATACGCTCTGGTCCTGGCACGCCTATTTCTTTAGTAATGGTATCTAAATCTGTAGTTTTTTCATCAAGTCCATCAACACCAACTTCTAGACCACGCAAAGCTTTTTGAAAGGATTCTTGGAAAGTTCGGCCAATTGCCATTACTTCGCCCACTGACTTCATTTGTGTCGTTAAACGAGAGTCAGCCTGTGGGAATTTTTCAAAAGCGAATCTTGGTATTTTTGTTACCACGTAATCAATGGATGGTTCAAATGATGCAGGTGTTGCACCGCCTGTAATTTCATTGCGTAACTCATCTAAAGTAAACCCAACTGCAAGTTTGGCAGCAACTTTTGCTATCGGGAAACCGGTGGCTTTTGATGCAAGTGCTGATGAACGCGATACGCGCGGATTCATCTCAATCACAATCATGCGACCATCATCTGGGTTGATAGCAAACTGCACATTTGAACCGCCCGTATCCACTCCGATCTCACGCAGTACGGCCAATGAGGCGTTACGCATAATTTGATATTCTTTGTCAGTCAGCGTTTGTGCCGGTGCAACGGTGATTGAATCACCAGTATGCACACCCATAGGATCCAGGTTTTCAATCGAACAGATAATGATGCAGTTGTCCGCAGAGTCGCGTACCACTTCCATCTCGTATTCTTTCCAGCCGAGTAGGGATTCTTCAATCAACAACTCTTTAGTAGGTGAAGCGTCTAAGCCGCGCTCACAAATGGTGATGAATTCTTCACGATTGTAAGCAATACCACCGCCGCTGCCACCCATAGTGAATGATGGACGGATAATAGCCGGATAGCCAATATTGGCTTGCACTTGCAGCGCCTCTTCCATGCTGTGTGCAATCATAGAGCGCGCAGAACCCAAACCAATTTTGGTCATGGCTTCTTTGAATTTTTGTCGGTCTTCGGCTTTATCAATCGCTTCTTTAGAAGCACCAATCAACTCAACATTATATTTTGCCAATACACCATGCTTATCCAAGTCAAGTGCACAATTAAGCGCAGTTTGCCCGCCCATGGTTGGCAACAACGCATCCGGTCGTTCTTTAGCGATGATTTTTTCAACCACTTGCCAAGTCACCGGCTCGATATACGTCGCATCCGCCATTTCAGGGTCAGTCATAATAGTGGCTGGGTTAGAGTTCACCAGAATGACGCGATAACCTTCTTCACGCAATGCTTTACATGCCTGCGCGCCAGAATAGTCAAACTCACAGGCTTGCCCAATTACAATGGGGCCTGCGCCAATAATTAGAATAGATTTAATGTCTGTACGTTTTGCCATTTAATTATATTTTCATTTTTTACGTTTACTAATGTCTTCAGTTAATTCTGAGTAGAAGCAACCTCGAGGTTTTTTATCTTTTTAACACAGCCTTACAACCCAATAAACTTTTCTTGTAATCTGCATCAAATTGCTTCAAATCTGCAGATGCAGTCGAACTCTCATATATTTGCCACGGTATCCATACCACCACAGAGGCCACATATTTGCAGCTACCCCACGGCAGTCAAACCAATCTCTATGCGCGGGGAAAAGGTCAACCCCCCCATCTGATACACTACGAACTCTCCTAGACTCTTCCCCAATTTCTGAGTCTGTTGGGTTGGTGCGCATTAGCTTTCGTGCGCGCGTCATTTCATTCTGAGAAGATAAAAGCCATTCCTTTGCATTCTCCAAATTTACATCGACCGCCCAAACATTAGCCGAAAAAGACACTAACAGCGAGAAGAACATGATGAATCTCATTACCTACCTCTATTCTTGCATCAAATCAATAAACTGATCAAACAAATAACTCATTTCAGTAGGACCCGGACTTGCTTCTGGATGCCCTTGGAAGCTAAACGCAGGCTTGTCTGTACGTGCAATACCCTGAAGACTGCCATCAAACAATGAAACATGCGTGGTTTTAATATTAGCTGGCAAGTTAGCTGCATCAACCGCAAAACCATGATTTTGGCTGGTGATATAGACGCGCTTAGATTCAACATCTTGCACTGGATGATTTGCGCCGTGATGACCAAATTTCATTTTATGAGTCTTAGCGTCACTCGCTAATGCCAATAACTGATGGCCCAAGCAAATACCAAACGTTGGAACGCCTGTTTCTACGATTGTTTTGATGGCAGCAATTGCATAATCACAAGGTGCTGGGTCACCAGGTCCGTTTGAAAGGAACACACCGTCTGGTTTGTAAGCGAGCGCTTCAGCGGCTGATGTTTGTGCTGGCAACACTGTCACCTTACAACCGCGCGAAACCAACATACGTAGAATATTACGTTTAACGCCGTAATCATAAGCAACCACATGGAATTGCGTTACGGGCGCTTCAGCAAAACCTTTGCCCAACGCCCACTCTCCTTGTGTAAATTCATAAGGCTTGTCGCAGGTCACAACCTTGGCAAGGTCCATGCCAGATAGACCAGGGAAGCCAGCAATTAAACTTTGCGCCAAAGAGACAGCTTTAGCTTCATCTGCTTCGCCCGCGATAACCACACCCGTTTGCGCACCTTTTTCACGTAAAATTCTAGTTAATTTACGAGTGTCAATATCAGCAATAGCTACAACATTATTAGCACTGAGATACTCTGCCAGTGACTGAGAGTTTCTAAAGTTGCTATGAGTAAGTGGCAAGTCACGAATAATCAAACCGCTGGCATATACCTGGCCAGACTCAACATCTTCAAGATTCACACCATAATTACCAATGTGCGGATAAGTCAGCGTGACGATTTGTTTGGTGTAAGATGGGTCTGTGAGTATCTCTTGGTAGCCAGTCATTGAGGTGTTGAAAACAACTTCACCAACAGTTTGGCCAACAGCACCGATTGACGAGCCCCGAAACACAGTTCCATCTGCAAGTACGAGTATGGCGGGCAGGTTTTGTGACACGGTAACTCCTTGTTTTTACTTGTTTAAAAGTAATCTTTATCAGACGATTGTCTGGGTTAGTTAATTTTTATGCTCTATGTTCAGCATGAACTGATGGCAGATACGCAAAACGGGAGGAGCTTTATACTCTTCCCGTTTCAGAATTAACGAATTATAGCGAAAAGCTACATACTTTTCAACTTGAGATTGTAAATACAGGTGTTCGATTCTAAAGTAGAAGTAAATAAAAACACGCTAAAGGATAGTTATGAGTAAATCGATTTCTCAGCTCATCGCCGAGCATCACATACACGAAGTAGAGTGTGTTATTCCAGATATGACGGGTATTGCACGTGGAAAAATTCTACCTAAAGATTTATTTTTAAGTGCCGGCGAGATGCGTTTACCCAAGAGCGTGTTGCTAAATACTGTAAACGGTCAGCAGCCAGATAACGGGCCATACGTGGGCGATACCGACCCTGATATGGTTTGCAAACCTGATATTTCCACCTTTAGAGTCGTGCCTTGGGCAGCAGAGCCTGTAGCGGTGATAATTCATGACTGCCTTGAGTGGGATGGTTCTCCAGTTGCGCTTTCTCCACGCGCCGTGCTTCGCCGCATGATTGATCTTTATGCACAGCGCGGATGGCGTCCTGTAGTTGCGCCAGAAATGGAGTTTTTTCTAGTAGCACGTCAGCAAAATCCGCACGAACCACTGCAACCACCTATTGGCCGGACTGGTAAACCTGAAGCGGGTAGACAAAGCTACTCAATAGATGCGGTCAATGATTTTGATCCATTTTTTATGGAGCTTTCTAAATTCTGTGATGTGCACAGACTGGGCGTTGAGACTTTAATTCACGAAGCTGGCGCTGGTCAGATGGAAATCAACTTTACCCATGGCGACCCGCTAGAGCTTGCAGACCGTGTATTTCTATTCAAACGTACAGTGCGTGAAACCGCTTTACGACACGGCATTTTTGCCACCTTTATGGCAAAACCTATGGAAGCTGAGCCTGGCAGCGCGATGCACATTCACCAAAGCATAATTGATGCTGACGGCAATAACATTTTCAGCAAACCTGATGGCACAGCAAGTGCTGAATTTTTTCATTACATTGCAGGTTTACAGAAGTACGTACCTCAAGTGATGCCAATGTTTGCGCCTTATGTAAACTCTTACCGCAGGCTCGCCCCATTTATGTCAGCTCCCACAAACGTGCGTTGGGGCTATGACAATCGCACCTGCGGCATTCGCGTACCAAATTCCGATGCCGCCTCAAGACGAATAGAAAACCGCGTGCCTGGCGTTGATGTAAACCCATATCTGGCGATTGCCGCCACGCTAGCCTGCGGTTATCAAGGCATTCTAGAAGCGCAACAACCTTCCGATGCACTCAGCACCAGCGCATGGAATATGGCTGATGACCTGCCGCATCACTTAGAAGATGCGATTGAACGTTTACGTGGCTGTGCGCCGATGCATGATCTATTTGGAGCAAAGTTTGTAGACGCTTTTTGCGCAGTGAAAGAGCTGGAATACGGCACCTACAACCGCGTGATTAGCTCTTGGGAGCGAGAGCACTTATTACTGCTGGTTTAAAGATTTACTAAATTTTAATGCTGGTTTAATAACTGTTTATCATGAGTTTTGGCTAATGCAACCTGCGCCACAATCGCACCGATGAGCGCAGTAAACATGTCCCACTGCGTATCCCACACGTCACCCTGCGTACCCAAAAACGCTTCAGCCGCACCACCTTCATAAACGGCTACCCACCATTCGACAAACTCATACACTGCACTGATGCTGAGGCATATACAACAAGTAATGAAGAATAACCAGCGACCTTGCTGTAATGGCGACTTTTTAAGCATAATTTCACGCACGATAATCGCTGGAACAAAACCTTGCACGAAATGGCCGACCCTATCGTAATAGTTACGTGATAAATCCAACACATCTTGCAACCAATCAAATAGCGGCACCTCAGCATAAGTATAGTGTGCGCCAATCAATAGAATAATGGCATGAACCAGCATCAGAAAATAGGCTAATTGCGTGAATTGCAAGTGCTTATAAGAAAAGAACAAAATGGGCAATGCAATGATTACTGGCGCGACTTCTAGCCACCACGTCAGGCGATCCGTTGGAGTAATTGCAGACCACACAAACATTGCACTGAGTATAGTGAACAGCAGTAAAAAGAACTGATTTCCTGTTTTTCTCACGCTATAATGAGCTTTACTAGAAGTGAGACTGATTAGCGCAAGCCCAGAACATCTTGCATATCAAACAAACCCTTAATTTTTCCATTGGCAGAGTCTTTTCCGCTTAAAAACTTAGCCGCTCGCAATGCGCCTAGCGCAAACGTAGCACGACTGCTGGCTTTATGTGTCAACTCTACGCGCTCTCCGATGCCAGCAAGTACTACAGTATGGTCACCCACGACATCGCCGCCACGTAGCGTGGCAAAGCCGATTTTTCCTGCTTCGCGCTCGCCAGTCACACCTTCACGTGCGTATATGGCACAATCCTTTAACGACTGTCCCAAGCCTTGTGCAGCCGCTTCGCCTAGACGCAGAGCGGTACCAGAAGGAGCATCGATTTTATGACGATGGTGCATTTCCACCACTTCAATATCATAGCCATCATTCAGCACTTTGGCGGCTTGTTCCACCAAGTTAATCAGCAAGGTCACACCGACACTCATGTTTGGTGCAAAGACTATAGAAATATTTTTGGAAGCTGCTTCGATAGCTAGTTTTTGTTCAGGTGAAAAACCTGTAGTACCGATAACCATTTTTACATGATGCTTTTGGCATGCATCAAGATACATCATGCTTGCCTCAGGACGCGTAAAATCAATCAACACATCTGCATTGCTCAAAGCAGCTTCAATATTGCCTGTCACTTTTACGCCAGATACTTTACCAAACTGCTCACCTGCATCCCGCCCTACTTGTGGATTTCCAGCACGATCTAGCGCACCATGCAGCACTAATTCAGCATCAGCAAATACTCCTTCGAGTAAAGCTTGCCCCATACGGCCTGTTACACCTGCTATCACTACTTTAATCATTCTAACCTTCTAAATAATACAGACTTAAAAGCCAATTTTTTCAATCACGCCATCGAAATGTTCAATGGTATTTTCAGGTGCCAACACCTTCTGCACCTCGGGCCTTTGCGCGTTAGCCACTACCGACTCTTTCACAATCAACCAGCGATTTGATTTTGCATCAAACTCTAAATTCAACTGCTTAGTGACTTGGTCGCTAAACACTTTTGATTGATATTTCTGAAAAAACTGCACCGTCGCCTGTTTGTCTTGTACCTGCACTTGAACATCCTCTAAAGCCAAACTTATATCGCCCTGCTTGCCTGAAAGACGTTGTTTTCGTTGTGCAACCCAAGTTTTTTTACTTACAGCACCTTCCGGTTTAAATTTATCTGCATAAAAGCCAAGATATTGATTTGCATTTCTGGTTCGCCAAGCATCAGCCCAATCATTCACCGCCTGAACTACGGCTTCATTACTTGCGGATGCTCCACTGACTTGTGCAACTGCATTAGCTTCAGCAGCACCGGCTTCTTCTTGCAAAGGTTCTTTCACGGCTTGCTGTACTTGCTGTCCTTGTGAGCTTGGTTGCTCAATCGACTGCGGAGTTAAAGGCAACTGAATATCTTGCACTAAAACCGACTTTGGCGCATCCGCTTCGACATTTGCCTCCTTCTCTGTTGCAGCGGCTAATGTTGAATCTGCTAAAGGCACCGCTACAGCGGCCAGGACAGCTTCGGTCGCAGCAGGTGTTGCAATTACTGCGGCACTTGATACTTTTCCTGCCACCTCAACTTCGTCACTTTTCCAGAACTTAAGTTTATCAAGCATGCTTTTTTTCTGCGTTGGTACAGCTGCTTCTACGACTCGTGTGCCAGTATTTGCCTTTTCGCTGGATTGTTCACCCGCTTTAGGAATCACATCGCCACGCACGGTTTTCAACAACTCATCTTCAAAATCTAAAATAACGCGACGTTGTTCAGTTATTTTGCCTTTTTCACGCATCTGATAGACATAATCCCAACGATTACCGTGAAAACTATCTTGAATCAGCGGAGTGCCCATAATGAAACGCACTTGTGACTTCGTCATACCAGGACGTAGTTGCAACAACATTGCAGAGGTCACCACGTTGCCTTGCTGCACATCTAGTTTATAAGGTTTTATGGTTGGCAAGGCCGTGCCGCATGACGCGCACAGTACCGCCAATAAAATGACAGAGTAACGAAAAACAGAAAAAATACGCATATTATGACTTTAGTTAGAATTAGCGTTAATATAACACGTAGACAGCGAACCCAAAACACTGTCATTGTTAATTGTGAGTAAACGACTATGCAAGATCAAAAAGACTTAAAAAACGCAGGCCTTAAAGCCACACTGCCTAGACTAAAGGTATTAAGCCTGTTTGAGAACAGCAAAGACCGCCATCTATCTGCCGAAGATATATACAAGGTAATGATTAACGCTGGCGAAGATGTTGGCTTAGCCACGGTTTATCGCGTGCTCACCCAATTTGAGCAAGCGGGCTTACTGATACGCCATCATTTTGAAAGCGGTAAAGCAGTATTTGAGCTGAATACTGGCGGTCATCACGACCATATCGTGTGCATTAAATGTGGGCGTGTTGAAGAGTTTTATGACGCAGAAATCGAAAAAAGACAAGAAAGTGCAGCGGCAAAATTGGGATTTAAAATGCAAGACCACTCGTTAACGATTTATGGCGTTTGTGACAAACAGCCATGTTCAAATAAAAGTTAATCGGTAACCATCATTTTTTCATTAAAACTATCGTTCTAACATCTCTTTCGCATGCTGGCGCGTGGTTTCCGTAATCTCAATGCCACCCAGCATCCGCGCAATTTCTTGCACTCGGGCTTCGTCATCCAGCGCAGCAATGGTACTTAGGGTTTGTTCATTGACTAATGATTTACTGACGCGTAAGTGATGTGACCCTAAAGCCGCTACTTGCGGTAAATGTGTAATAACCAACACTTGGCGCTGACTTAAGATTTTATCGCCTTGTTGCTGCTCACCTAATTGTTTTAATAGCTGCCCTACCACCTCCGCCACGCCTCCGCCAATGCCAACATCCACTTCATCAAATATCATGGTGGGAATACTTTCTTTTTGTGCAGTAACGACACGAATAGCCAAGCTGATTCGTGAAAGCTCACCGCCTGATACGACTTTAGCCAAAGGTCTTGCAGTTACACCTGCATGACCAGCCACCAAAAACTCAACCTGCTCGAGCCCATATTGGCTTGGTGCCTGCTCAGTTAATGCCACTTCAAACTTACCGCCACTTAAGGATAATCGCTGCATTTCCGCACTGATTTGTGTGCTTAATTTAACTGCGGCAGATTGACGGCCATCACTAAGTTTTTTAGCTAGTTCCATGTAGGCCGCTAAAGCTTGCGCTTCCTGCTTGGCAAGTTCACCATCATTTGCAAATAACTCCAGCTCAGCCATACGCAATTGCGATTTGGTGAGCAAATCCACCAGCTCTTCTGGTTTTACGCGATACTTGCGTGAGGTGTTGTGTAAGTTTTGAATTTTAGAATCCAAGGCTGCAAGCCGTTCAGGATCAAGTTCCGCACGCTGTAGGTAACGGTTCAAAAAACGTGCTGTTTCTTCTAACTGAATGATGGCGGAATCCAGCGTTTCAGTTGCTTCAGCAATTGCAGCATCATATTCACGCAGATTTTGTAGCTTATGCTGCACTTGCGTCAGCAAGCGCATTGCAGACAACTCACCCTCGCTCAACAATTCTCTACATTCTTCACCACCCGTAATTAGGCTGGCACCATTGGATAAGCGTAAGTGCTCATTCTGCAACTCATCCCACTCACTTGGGCTGATTACAATTTGCGATAATTCGCGTGTTTTATCGCGTAAATCTGCCAACTCATCTGCATACGCACTTGCATTTTTTTCGGCTTCTTCGCGCTGCTGATTGAGCGTGTACCAAGTACCATATTGCACCGCAACTTGCATCGCGAAGCTAGATAATCCACCGAAATTATCAAGCACATTACGTTGCGTTGCCAATTTCAACAACGAATGGTGTGCATTTTGGCTGTAGATATCCACTAACAACTCACCAAGCTCTTTTAACTGGGTCACATTAACAGTAGTGCCATTAATAAATGCACGCGAGCGCCCATCTGCATACATCACACGGCGTAATATTAACTCGTTTGCATCATTTTCCATTTCAGCATCTACTAACCACTGCTTAGCTTCAAGATTATTGGTAATAGCAAAAATTGCACTGATTTCAGCTTTATCACAGCCTGCACGCGTGACTCCGCCCTCGCCTCTCGCGCCTAAAGCCAATGAGAGTGCATCAATCAATATAGACTTGCCCGCGCCCGTTTCCCCGGTAAGTACGGTAAAACCAGCCTCAAACTCTAAATCGAGTTGATTGACGATGACAAAATCACGAATGGAAAGGCTTTGTAACATTATAAAATCAATAAGTTAGATAAATTTTTATATTATTTTCTTAGGCTATTTTGCTAAGAATTGAAAATGACAAGGCTAAGACAGTACGAATAGTACGGCAAGACGAAGTCAACACTGTCAGTTTTGATTGTTAGCAAAAATATCAACCCCAGTTAAGCTTATTACGCAGCATATCAAAATAGCAATAATCACTAGGATGCAGCAAAGAAATAGTTTGCTGAGCGCGAGTTACAATAATCTTGTCACCAATTTCTAAAGTCACCTGGAATTGACCATCAAAACTTAATTGCGCCTCATCAAACTGCACCACAGTGACTTCGATTTGACTGTCACTATGCACGGCAATCGGTCGGTTACTTAAAGTGTGCGGACAAATAGGTACTAATGTAAAAGCATGCAAATTGGGATGTAAGATTGGTCCGCCGGCTGATAGCGCATACGCTGTAGTTCCCGTTGGCGTACTGATAATCAGGCCATCAGCACGTTGCTTATGTACGAATTTTTCATTGATAGTTACCTCAAGCTCAATTAAGCGCAAAGCGCTCTTAATGACCACATCGTTAAGCGCATAATTGGCATGCAACACTTGGTTATCTCTAACTACCTTTGCGGCAAGCATCACGCGTGGTTCTTTAATGAAATCACCTGCCAAAATCCGGTCTATCTGCACCAGCATATCTTCAACACGCAAGTCCGTTAAAAAACCAAAACGCCCACGATTTACACCGACCAGCGGCACATCATCATCTATCAGGCTGCGCGCCACACTTAGCATGGTGCCATCGCCGCCCATTACAATCACTAAATCAACTTTGCTACCTATACTTTCTAGCGATGCAGTTTTAAAACCTGATAGCTCAGCATGTTGCGCTGTGTTTTCCTCTATCCATACCTCGATATGCTTCGCGGATAAATGGCTGGCCAAATCAGCCAAATCTCTCTGCATTAGCTGCAAAGCTGACTGATTCATGTATTTGCCGATAATGGCAATAGATTTAAAGCTGGTTTGCATGTCGAAGTTTATTCGCGTGTTTCATAAATTGACATAATTATCGCGCAGAATTTTGTTTTGCAGTATAACTATTGCCATAAATCGGGCAAAATATCAAAAACATGGATAAACGCGCACAAATCTTACTAAAGACCTTAGTCGAACATTACATTAGTGATGGCCAGCCCATCGGTTCACGTACACTGCTGCAGCACTCTGGCTTAGACGTCAGTGCTGCAACAATTCGTAATGTAATGAGCGATTTAGAGCATCTCGGTTTTATTGCCAGCCCTCACACTTCTGCCGGACGCATCCCCACGCAAAAGGGTTACCGCTTGTTTGTAGACTCTTTACTCACGGTACAACCGCTGGAAACCCAAGCATTACAACAACTTAAAAACGGCCTATCTTCCCCCAACCCGACTGAGCTTATTGCCAGCGCCGCAGATATGTTATCGCAGCTCACGCAATTTGCAGGATTAGTCATGATTCCAAAACGGAAACGTGTTGCTTTTAAGCATTTGGAATTTCTACCTTTATCAGAAACAAGAATTTTGGTGATTATCGTTACTAGCGATGGCAATGTGCAAAACCGCATCCTTCTGACCGAAAAAATTTACTCTCAAAGCGAACTGACACAAGCCAGCAATTACTTTAATGCGAATTTTTCAGGTCAAACTTTTGAAGAAGTGCAACAAAAACTGCATATTGAACTCCAACAAATGCAATCAGACATGAACCGCTTAATGTCAGCAGCGCTTGAAGCCAGCAGCAAAGCTGTTGATAACAATAAAGATGGCGTTGTGATTGCTGGTGAACGTAATTTGCTTCAAGTTGATGAACTATCAACCAATGTAAGCAGCCTGCGTAAACTGTTTGAGATTTTTGAGCGCCGTACATCGCTGATGCAGCTATTAGACAACAGTCAGCACGCAGAAGGTATACAGATATTTATAGGTGGCGAGAGTGGGTACTTACCTTTAGATGAATGCAGCATGATTACAGCACCTTATGAAGCAGATGGGCAAGTGGTTGGCACGCTTGGCGTGATTGGGCCAACACGTATGGCTTATGAGCGCGTAATACCGATTGTAGATGTCACAGCAAAACTATTATCCAATGCGTTATCGAATAATTAACTTTTATAAACTAAGAAAAAATTAATGGCTTATTACAATCCTGAACCAAAATATGAACACGGCGACCAACTTAAAGTAGGTATTTTACTAGCCAATTTAGGTACGCCAGATGCGCCGACCGCTTCCGCATTACGACCTTATCTAAGACAGTTTTTAAGCGATACGCGCGTGGTGGAAATTCCTCGTGCAATTTGGTGGTTTATTTTAAATTGTATTATTTTAGTAGTTCGACCCAAAAAATCTGCTGAAAAATACGCCCAAGTATGGCTTAAAGAAGGCTCACCCTTACTAGTCCATGCAAAAAAGCAAACACTGCTATTACGAGGTTTTTTGGGCCAAAAAATCAAATCACCATTTGCCGTTGAGTTGGGTATGAGTTATGGCAACCCCAGCATGCAATCAGCCATTGATAAACTAAGAGCGCAACACTGTGACCGCATCCTGGTATTTCCGCTGTATCCGCAATATGCCGCGAGCAGCACCGCAAGCGCGCTTGATGCAGTTTGGCGCGTGTTGCTTAAAACGCGTAACGTGCCAGCCATACGCACCATACGGCATTATCACGACCACCCTGCTTACATTGCTGCATTAGCAGAAAGTGTTAACGAACATTGGCACATTAACGGTGGCAAGCCAAATAAATTAGTGATGAGCTTTCATGGTTTACCGAAATTTCATCTATTAAAAGGTGATCCATATCATTGCGAATGTCATAAAACAGCACGATTATTAGCAGAATCTTTAAGCTTAACAAAAGATGAATATACCGTTGCATTTCAATCCCGTTTTGGCAAACAGGAATGGCTGAAACCCTACCTGGCAAGTACGCTGGAAGAATTAGGCAAAGCCAAAACCAAACGAATTGATGTCATTTGCCCTGGCTTTAGTAGCGATTGCTTGGAAACGCTAGAAGAAATTGCGATGGAAGGTAAAGAAATCTTCACCCATGCCGGTGGCGGTGAATATCACTACATAGCCGCACTCAATGAAAATGAAGCTTGGATACACGCTATGACGGCAATTGCCCTAGAAAACCTGCAGGGCTGGGTTTCGCCAGAGTGGAATTCAGAACAAGCTAAAAAGAACGCTGAAATGACGCACCTTAGAGCGAAGGCGATAGTTTCGTAAAACTTAAGCTGTTGTTTGCTATACTTCTACTGATTACCTAATGTCGACTTTAATTATGAAAAACATTATCTTTAATTTTTTGGTGAGAATTTTTAACAGCGTTATTAAATGGCTCAAGAGTAAGTAAATATAAATATTTAAGCTACAAATACAGGCGTATCAATATGATTGTGATTACCGGCGGTGCTGGGATGATAGGTTCTATCATCGCATGGCATCTAAATACTAAACTACAACGTGATGACATGGTCGTTGTAGACCGTATGACGCATGAGAGTCAATGGCAAAACTTAGTGAAGCGTCAATACGTGCAATATCTGGATAAAGACCAGTTATTGCCTTGGCTTGAAGGACGTACTGACATTGAAGCCATTATTCATATGGGTGCAATCAGTGCGACTACCGAACGCGATTTTAATAAACTAGTTGAATCCAACATTCATTATTCGCAGAATCTCTGGGCTTGGTGCGCTGACAACAAAGCTGCTTTCTTTTATGCCAGTTCAGCAGCGACTTATGGTGATGGTGAGCATGGTTATGATGATGTTTCAATTGAGAGTCTTCGCCCACTCAATGGTTACGGCTACTCAAAACACTTTTTCGATCAATGGGCGTTACGACAGGTATCAGAAAACAATGCTATACCAGCGGCTTGGGCTGGCTTCAAGTTTTTTAATGTCTATGGCCCAAACGAATATCACAAAGAGCGCATGGCGAGTGTAGCGTTTCATAGTTTTAACCAGTTCAAAGATACTGGCACAGTCAAACTGTTCAAAAGCCATAAAGAAGGTTACTCCGACGGCATGCAGTTGCGCGACTTTGTTTATGTAAAAGATGCCGCTGCGGCAGTAGTACACTTTCTCGAAGCCGCTTTGCATGGTGAACCATGTACTAATGGGATTTATAATATAGGTACTGGGAAAGCGCGTGCTTTTAAAGATTTAGCCTCTAGTGTTATGGCCAGCATAGGTAAAGCACCCAACCTTACCTTTATTGATATGCCAGAAGATTTACAAGGTAAGTACCAATACTTTACCGAAGCCACCGCAACAAAACTACGTGCTGCAGGCTACACTCAAGCTTTTTTAAGTTTAGAAGAAGGCGTACAAGACTATGTACAAAATTATTTAATGCATGATGATGCTTATTGTTAGGCTATCGATTGCTAGCAAGCAACCTTTGTGAGAGAGCGAGTATGACCCACCAAACTGAATTTTTGCTAAGCGAGTTACAAGCACACACTGACATGTTTGCTCAACTCCAAAGCATATTTCCTCAAGTAAAAGTTGTTGCAGAGGAATTGCGTGCCACAATTAAACGTGGCGGAAAAATCTTAATCATGGGTAATGGCGGTAGCGCCGCAGATAGTCAACATATTGCTGCCGAAATCGTCGGTCGTTATAAAAAAGAACGTCGCGGCTTGCCTGCAATCGCGCTAACGACTGACACCTCTATCCTCACCTCAGTTGGCAACGATTATGGTTACGACTATATTTTCGCACGTCAAATCGAAGCACTCTGCAGACCTGAAGACTTAGTAATTGGTATTACTACCTCTGGCAACAGCAAGAATGTGGTAAATGCAATCATAGAAGCAAATTCAATTGGTGCGACCACCGTAGGCTTAACTGGCGGCACAGGCGGAAAGTTAATGGAATTATGCAAATTCAACTTAGTGATGCCGAGTAACGATACACCGCGCATTCAAGAAGCGCACATCTTTATTGGCCATAGCCTTTGTGGCTTGCTGGAAGCAGATTAAGTCAAGGGTTTAAGGTAAAGTCCAAATATGAATTCGCATTTAATCGAGACTGTTCGCCATTTTACAGACACTAAAAAATCAATATTAGTCATTGGCGATGTGATGCTTGACCGCTACCTGATGGGCAATGTGAATCGCATTTCGCCCGAAGCGCCTGTTCCGGTGGTGCTACTCAAGCAGTCAGAAGATCGCGCTGGTGGTGCTGCAAACGTAGCTGCCAACTTATCCGGATTAGGATTGCATACAGAAATTATTGGCTGCATAGGTGAAGATGCTACTGGAAAAATACTTAAGAAAATCATTGCTGATGCTGACATCGGTATCGAAAATGTCATGACCTCAACATTGAGACCAACCGTCTCAAAAACCAGAGTCATGAGCGGCAACCAGCAGATCGTACGAATTGACGACGAAAGCAGTGCTGCATTCACTGTTGAAGAAAATGCTCTTTTACTGAGCAATGTTGCAAAAGCGCTTAACAAGAAGCCAGCAATGGTCATTTTGTCTGATTATGACAAAGGCGTATTAAGTGATAACACTTGCAAAACCATTATTGAAAATTGCAAAAAACTTGGCATCCCAGTGATTGCAGACCCAAAAGGTCGAGATTACAGCAAATATAAAGGTGCGAGTACTCTTACCCCGAACAAAAAAGAAACTGCCGAAGCTTGCGGCGTTGATATCAATAACACTGAAGCCCTACTGCACGCTGCGGAACAGCTTAAAAACACATTAGACTTGGATTTCCTTGCGGTCACCCGTGGCGAAGAAGGTATTTCACTAATTGATGATATACAGATACAACATATTCCCGCTACAGCAAAAAAAGTATTCGATGTTTCTGGTGCGGGCGACACCGTCATTGCCACACTTGCGGCAGGTTTAGTGCATGGATTAAACCCTCATGACGCCTTACAACTAGCCAATATTGCTGCTGGCATTGTAGTAGGTAAAGTCGGCACTGTACCAGTAACACAAGCCGAACTATTAAAAGCGTTAGTCAGTGAAGATGGCCAGTCGCAAGCAGATAAAATTTGTGACCGCTCTCAGTTAGCAGAGCTTGTAAGCCGCTGGAAGGCGAATCAACAAAAAATAGTCTTTACCAATGGCTGTTTTGATTTACTACATGCTGGCCATGTGACCTATTTAGAAGCAGCAAAAAAAACTGGTGATAAACTCATTTTGGGTCTTAATACCGATCGCTCTGTAAGCGCCATTAAAGGCCCGACGCGCCCAGTAGTGCATGAGGGGGATCGTGCAAGAGTACTGGCTGCACTGGCCTCGGTAGATGCAGTCATATTGTTTGATGAAGACACTCCGTTGCAACTGATTAATGCCATTCAGCCAGATGTAATTGTAAAAGGTGATGACTACACTGAAGAACAAGTAGTCGGCGGTAAAGAAGTCAAATCTTGGGGCGGTAGCGTCAAGTTAATTCCCTTGGTGCAAGGTCGCAGTACCAGCAATATCATCAAAAAATTAGGCACTTAGCCTATCATGTCCAGCGAGAAATCTAATCATTCCAAAATATTGGTGTTAGGTCCATCATGGGTGGGCGATATGGTGCTCGCGCAAAGCCTGTTCAAAACGCTCAAATCTATGAATCCTGACAACATAATTGATGTTGCAGCACCCGCCTGGACATTACCACTGATTGAACGCATGCCAGAAGTGAATAAGGGCATCGCCCTGCCCTTCAAGCACGGACAGTTTGCACTATTTGAGCGCATAAAATTTGGTAAAAGTCTGCGTAATGAAGCCTATACCCAAGCCATCATTCTGACCAACTCATTCAAATCCGCGATTTTGCCTTTCGCCGCGAATATTCCACAACGCACCAGCTTTTTAGGTGAAATGCGTTATGGACTAATCAACGATGTTCGTGAACTAGATAAAATAAAACTGCCGCGTACGGTAGATAGGTTTGTGACATTGGGACTTAAGCCAAATGCTAAATTGCCGATGAATATCGCCAAACCTACGCTCATTGCAAACAAAGAGAATGCGCTAGCAGCCTTACAAAAACTTGGTGTGATGGCACCCGTTAATAAAATACTTGGGCTTTGCCCAGGTGCAGAATATGGGGAAGCTAAACGCTGGCCTGCGGAATATTATGCAGAAGTAGCACGTGAACCATTAAGAAAAGGCTGGCAAGTATGGTTATTTGGTTCTGAAAAAGACATTCCAGTAACGACAGGCATCAACAGGCTCACGAATAATCAATGTTTAGATTTGGGTGGGAAAACCAGCTTAAGTGAAGCAATAGATCTAATGTCGCTTTGCGATACTGTAATCAGTAATGACTCAGGACTAATGCATGTTGCAGCGGCACTGGATAAGAATCTAGTGGCGATTTATGGTTCGTCTAATCCACACCATACACCACCGATGAACGATAACGCAGCAGTGGAATATTTAGCGCTTGATTGCAGCCCATGCTTTAAACGTGAGTGCCCGCTTGGCCATTTGAATTGCCTGAAAAACATATCACCGCAACAAGTAATCCATCACATCAAATAGATTACATTCTAAAAACCGCAAACTTAAAGAACTAAATTTTCCAAATTAAATAAATCGCCAAAGCAATTAAAGAAAATTTAGTGATTTTATATACCGTTTTATTCCAGTTTTTGAAACGGCGACGATACTGTCCAATTACCCATGCATAATGAAATATGCGATTGATAAATCCAGTTTGATCGCCATCATCATTTGGCGAACTCGCAGCAGTAACAATATTTTTCGCTAGCCAACGATTTACGGTTTGTGCCCAGCGATAGCGCATTGGGCGTTCAACATCGCAAAACAGAATAATTCGGTCTTGGTCTGTGCGGTTATAGGCTTCGTGAATATAGGTTTCATCAAACATCACCGCCTGGCCATCACGCCAGCTATAAGGAACGCCGTCCACATTAATAAAACATTCGTCGTTATTCGGTGTGGTTAGACCTAAATGGTAGCGTAGTGAACCGCCGTATGGGTCACGGTGTGGATTCAATTTTGCTCCAGGCGGTAACTCTGCAAACATCGCCGCTTTTATACTTGGAATTCTATTTAAAATCTCAACGGTCTTAGGGCAGAAGATTGCGGCGGAGGGGTGTTGTGCGTCGTACCACTTTAAATAAAAGCGCTTCCAGCCTGTTTTAAAGAATGAATTAAAGCCCGCATCATTATTGTTTTTTGAAGCTGCAATGCGTTCTTGCTCACGCATATTGAGCGCTTCTTCACGAATAATCTCCCAGGAGTCCGTTACAACCTGCATTTCTGGAAAAGTGCTTGTTGGTAGATATGGTGTGGTAGGCACTTTAGAAAACATGTACATAAACAAATTAAATGGCGCAACAACGGCAGAATGGTCAAATAATTGTTTAAGAATCGGGTGGCGGACTTTTCCACGAAAGTGAATAAAGCCTACTGCCGTTAAGAACAATGCGACTATAAAGTATTTCATGCTTAATAAACTTAACCTTATGATTGGACTGTGATTATTATACAACCATCATCTGTTAGATAGCCGAATCTACTGAAACGATATGTTTCTATTAAACTTTGCCATTAAAACTTACTAACTGAGCAATATTACGAAGTATAGTTAATTTGTTGACCGCACAAAATTCCTGCCAATCTGGCACTTCCGTCCAATCACTTAAGAAAATAAAATCCAATCCCGCACGGTCTGCCGCTTCAAAATCATATTTGCTATCGCCTAAAAACAAGGCTGGAAACTGAATGTTAGCATTAGCAATTTCACGCGCTAAAACTTCATCTTTATTATCTGGGCTACCAAATAAACCGCCATCAAACATGTGGTCAATTTTACGCTTGGCAAACAGCGTTTGAATTTCTTGCTGATCGCCGCCTGAAAGTATCATCCAATTGGCATTTGGCGTAACTGTGCGTAAATCAAACAAGCCTTTTGCCAAGTCGCATTGCATTAAGCCAGCTTCTAACTCTTTGCTAAAATCATCTAATAAAGCTTGAATAGCCTTTTCAGTGAAGGGCTGAAACAGAATCTCGCGTAAGTAATAATCAAACTTGTGATAGCGGGAAATTCCGCCAAGTTTGACGTGATAATCCACCAAAGCCTGCGCTTGTAAGTCTGTTGCGCCTAAGTTTTTTGCAGTACGGAAATACGCTTCTGTCTTGACTACATTGGAGTCAAGTACGACGCCATCGCAATCAAACACGATGGTTTTATATTTTGTAATATCAAGTTTCAAAAAGTATTCCTAAAGTCAGAATGACAAAGTCTTATAAACAAAAAAGGCTGGGCAATTGCCCAGCCCTGTTTAATCTAACTTAAACAACTTATGCTGCTTTGATGGCACTTGCCTCTTTAGCTAATTTTGTAATGTGCGCCCAATCTTTACGTGCTACTGCATCTGCTGGGGTCAACCAAGTGCCACCACAAACCACAACGTTTGGTAATGCTAAGAATTGTGGCGCAGAATCAACTGTTACGCCGCCTGTAGGGCAGAATTTAACATCGCCAAATGGACCAGCAAAGCCTTTGAGCAAGTTAATGCCTCCTACTGCGACTGCCGGAAATAATTTCAAGAAGTAATAATCATCAGCATTCGCCATCATAATTTCAGAGCCAGTGGAAACACCTGGCAATAATGGCAAGCCTATTTTGCGTGAATACTGACCTAGCTCGCTGGTGTAACCTGGACTTACGGCAAATTTACAACCAGCATCTAGCGAGGCCTGTGCATCTTTTAAATTACGTACGGTGCCTGAACCCATAATTGCATCTGGCACATGCTTGGCGATTTGCTCCATTGCTTGCAGCGCACATGATGAACGTAATGTCACTTCTAAAACGCGTATACCTCCGGCAAGTAAGGCTTCTGCCATAGGTACGGCATCTTCTACGTTGTTAATAACGATGACTGGAATTACCGGGCCTTGTTTTGCTAAATCTAATGTGCTCATGGTTTTCTACCTATGATGTTAATTTATTTTTTTACTGGATTCTCACCACCCTTCGACAAGCTCAGGGAACGGCGGGAATGTTAGTTTGATATTTTGGTTAGTTTTATTTTATGATAGATGGTCACCTAAACTTTGCAAATCAGCCGATAACTAGGCACATGAGTGCAGACAGTACGAGTAGTACGGCAAGCCCAATCATTAAAATCAAGGTGTAACAACGTTATCGGTTGATTTGCAAAGTTTACAACCAAGTGATTGCGCCTTCTTCGGCTGACAACACATTCTTGCGCATACCTCCAAACAACTCTCTGCCAAAGCCATGTGCATTCTGATGACGCTTGCTGTCTGGCAATTCTTCAACCTCACGCTCGGCCCATTCATCTTCATCAACCAACACATTGACCATACCAACTGTGGCGTTTAAACGAATAATATCGCCCGTACGCACTTTAGCTAATGGTCCGCCGGCAGAGGCTTCTGGCGTTAAGTGGATTGCGGCTGGAATTTTTCCTGATGCACCACTCATACGACCATCTGTAACAATCGCCACTCTGTAGCCTTTGTTTTGCAACACAGCTAATGGCGGAGTCAGTTTATGTAATTCAGGCATACCATTGGCTTTAGGGCCTTGGAATCGTACCACAGCAATAAAGTCTTTCTCTAACTCACCGCGATCAAATGCAGCCAGCAACTCTTCTTGTGCATCAAACACAATCGCAGGTGCTTCAATAATATGTCGGTCTTCTGGCACAGCAGAAATTTTAATCACGCTACGACCCAAGTTACCTTTAAGCAGGCGTAAACCACCAGACTCATTGAACGGGAAGGCAGCTGTACGCACGATAGTTTCATCGCTACTTTCTTTAGGCAAGTCATTCCAAACCAATTTATCATTTTCTTTGGCTGGCAATTTACCATAATCACGCAAACCACCATAAGCAACAGTGAACACATCTGGGAACATATAACCTGCATCAATCAACTCGCGGATCACAAACGCAGGACCACCCGCCGCCTGGAACTCGTTCACATCAGCTTTGCCATTGGGGTATACACTCGCCAATAGCGGCGTAGTTTTAGCAAGGTGATAAAAGTCTGTCCAGTCAATCATGATACCTGCAGCACGTGCCACTGCCACCCAGTGAATGAGATGATTTGTTGATCCACCTGTGGCGAGCAATGCGACCATTGCATTCACAATCACATGCTCATCTACCAACCTACCAATCGGTGTAAATTGCTTTTTCTTAGTATTTTCCAGCACCATTTTTACTGCTTCACGGGTGAGCAATTCACGCAGGCCGTCGTGAGGATGCACAAATGCAGCCCCTGGTACATGCAAGCCCATGGCTTCCATCAGCATTTGGTTACTATTGGCTGTACCATAAAACGTACAGGTTCCTGCGCCATGATAGGCAGCTGACTCTGAAGCTAACAATTCATCGCGACCAACCTTACCCTGCGCATATTGCTCGCGCACTTTAGATTTCGCCGTATTATCCAGCCCTGTACTCATTGGCCCCGCTGGCACAAAAACACATGGCAAATGACCAAACTGTAATGCGCCAATCAAAAGACCCGGTACGATTTTATCACAAACACCTAAAAGTAACGCCGCATCAAACACATCGTGTGAAAGCGCTATTGCGGTACTCATGGCAATAGTATCGCGGCTAAACAGCGAAAGCTCCATGCCAGGTTCGCCTTGTGTTATACCATCGCACATGGCGGGCACTCCGCCAGCCACTTGTACAGTCGCGCCGTACTTATGCGCTTCATCACGAATAATGTCTGGGTAACTCACGTAAGGCTGATGCGCTGAAAGCATTTCATTGTAAGCAGTAACAATGCCGATGTTAGGTGCTTTTTCTACGACCACACGAAACTTATCATTGGCTGGCATAGCAGCGAATGCGTGCGCCACATTAGCACAACCCAAACGGTCTGCGCCTTTTGGTCGGTTCACAATTTCATCTAAACGATGCAAATAAGCCGTACGGGTTGGGCGGCTCTTCTCAATGATACGTTCAGTAACTTCTAAGTGGGATTGCTTCATTTTACTTATTCCCTGCAAGGATTATCAACTACCTCAATTATCCCCAATGCAGGGCATATCGTCAAACGAATGATGGTTTGTAACGGCTAATTCCTGAACAAATATGAACAAATTAAGGCATAATTACTAAAGCCCTTATCAAATCAAACTTAGCATTCAAATAATCAAGCTCGATAAATGTTCAAAATAAATTTAAAGGAAATTTGGTCGCAATTGACCGGCTCTAAATCTAGCAAAGGTAGATTGCAAAGCTTTGCCCGCCAACAAGCTAAATTTGCAAAGCGTCACCCTAATTATACAATTGGCACAGCCAGCTATGGCCTACCAATCGTTCACGATAATCATGGTCTGACCACTTTAAAAATAGGCGCATATTGCTCTATTGCAAGTAACGTACAAATATTTCTTGGTGGGCAACATTGCATCAATTGGGTGAGTAGCTACCCTTTTCCATTCTTTTTTCATATGGATGCATCTTTTAGAGAAAAATCCTTAGCAGCAGATAGCCGTGGCGATGTCATTATTGGCAGTGATGTTTGGCTGTGCGCAAATTGCATTATTTTATCTGGCGTAACCATTGGACATGGCGCAGTAATCGCTAATGGTGCGATTATTAGCCGTGACGTTGAACCTTATGCGGTAATGGCAGGCAACCCTGCTAAGCTAGTAAAATGGCGATTTGAGGAGCCCACTAGAAAAGCATTACTTGAATCAAAATGGTGGGAATGGCCAGAAGATGAGATTAGCAGGGTAATGGAAAATCTTTGTAGTGATGATATAACAGATTTACTCCACTATTCAAAAGCACGCAATGCTACTAACTAGACGCTTCTAACTAGAACATATCACCCATGATTAAAAATTATCCTCAACTTCTCATATCAAAACTTCATAACCCAGCCGAGCAGCTTTTTATTGCAAGCGCAGTCGTTTCACCCCTGTTTTTGCTTACTATTTCTGGTTGGATGACGCGTATAGTAGCCGTGTGTGCTTTGTTGGCGATGTACGTTCTTTATAGAAATAATAAAGCCAAAAATCATAAATTAGCGCTTAACAGTAAAATCTCTTTCCATACCAAGCTTCTTTGCGCCACACTGGCTTTACCGATTTTAGCCATATTTCTGGGACAATTGTTTAGAGGACAATATACTTGGTCGTACTACGACAGCCCTGCGCATATTTTAATCGGTATATTTATTTTACTCGCCACAGCAAAAGCTGGCGTTCACGTAGTTAAGTGGATGAGCTACACATTTCCAATCGTCACTTTACTGGCATTAGCCAATATACTCATCGACCCTAATTTGCATTGGGGCGCTACTCGCCTATCCACACAAGCGGTAGACCCGCTTATGTTTGGCAGCTTGAGTCTTACCTTTGGTCTATTAAGCTTAATTTCCATCAAACTACATGACAATGACTCAAAATGGCTGACCGTATATAAATTGATTGGTTTTGGGTCGGGGATATATTTATCTATCGCCTCTGGAAGCCGCACTGGCTGGCTAGCACTGCCTATTATCGGGTTTTTATGGCTTTATTTTGACCGTGCAAAATTCACTTTACCCATTAAAATTATCGGGATTATAAGCATTTTAACCTTCATTACTTCAGCCTATTTTTTATCTTCTAACGTGCAGCAGCGCGTAGATATTACAGCTAAAGAAGTTTTAGCGTATCAATGGAATACAGATGCCCCTAACGATAACACCTCCGTAGGCGCTAGAATTTCATTTATCCGCATGGCAGTATTTTTATTCCAGCAAAAACCACTTGGCGGCTGGGGGGATGGTAACTTTGAAAACGTCATCAATGACCCTGCACTTAATTTTTCAAGTCTCGAAGCTAAAAAAATTGCGCTCGAAGCTGGCTTTCATAATGACATTACGGCCAATATGGTGCGGTCTGGTATTTGGGGTTTAATGGCTACCGTGGCGCTATTTTTAATTCCTGCATTATTTTTTATACGCAATATGCACAGTGAATATAAAAACCAACGCGACGTCGCTTTTCTTGCATTGGCATTTTTAACATGTCAATTTGTAAGCAGCTTGAGTATGGAAATATTCAATTTACGCTATTCCGCCTCATTCTTTGGCTTAATGTTAGCGGTGTTTTGTGGTCAAATGCTTTTTTATATGTCACATAACACCACCGACTTCAATGGAAAATACAATGAGCCCACATAAATACGCCATTACCTTTGCTTGTTATAACCAAGTTGAATATACAAAAAAATGTATTGAAAGCATGATTAAGCATGGGGTTGATTTAAGCCGCCTAGTCGTCGTTGATAATGCATCTATCGACAGCACACAAAGCTACCTTGAAACGTTGCCATTAGGTGAACTCATTCTAAATCAGGGAAATCTAGGTTGCGGCGTAGCTTGGAATCAAGGCGCACTCGCTTTGCAAGCTGAATGGACGATTATTATGAACAATGATGTGATTGTGAGTGAACATTGGATTGAAAACCTGATTGAAACCGCTGAAAAAAATAATCTTAAAGTGATTTCACCTTCACTAATTGAAGGTGAGCTTGATTATGACTTTGAGGACTTTTCCACCAAAGCTAGTTTAAAAATGCAACATGCACTGCGACTAGGCGGACATCATGCCGTGTGTTTAGCAGTACATCAATCTGTATGGTTAGAGGTTGGCTATTTCCAGCCTATCCCAAAATTATTAGGCTATGAAGACACCATGTTTTTTAATGAATTAGCCAAGGCAAACATAGCGACTGGAATCACAGGCGCAGCATGGCTACATCACTACGGCTCAATCACCCAAAGTGCTATGAAGCAAGAACGCGGCTTGTCGCAAAAAGACAATCTAGGCTACCGCTACAATTACCGGCTGCTGAAGCAAAATTGGCTCACACGTAAATGTAATAAAATCAAAAAAAATAATCAGTTGAAAATTTGGCGTAACAACGAGCTAGCGCAATACGGCATGACTATGCATGGCACGCGCGTACAAGGCAACTTTGCTTGGCAGTAGTTATGGATACCATTAAACGCGCTGACCTTTCTGTCATTATTATTACCAAAAACGAAGCGCATGATATTCGTGACTGCCTAGCCTCTATTGCATGGGCAAATGAGATCATTGTGTTAGATTCAGGCAGTACAGATGACACCGTTAATATTGCGCGCGAATATACCCAACATGTATATATTGCCTCAGACTGGCAAGGCTTTGGTGTACAAAAAAACCGCGCTTTGGCTTATGCTACAAAAGACTGGGTACTGTCACTTGATGCGGATGAACGCGTTGATGTGGCACTAAAAACCGAAATTAACCAAGTGCTACAATCCCCAAACTTAGATATTTACTATATGCCAAGACTATCTAGTTTTTGTGGTCGATTTATTCATCATTCAGGTTGGCGGCCAGATTATGTAGCCCGCCTTTTTAAGCGTGGCAGTGCACAGTTTAGCAATCACCTGGTGCATGAAAGTTTGACATTTACAGCCCCTGCTGGTCACCTAACGCAATCGTTGTTGCACCTTAGCTACAAAAATTTAGATGAGGTTTTAGATAAAATGCAACGTTATGCCATGTTAGGTGCGGCAGAATTACATGCTAATAACAAACGCACCAGCTTACCGGGGGCTGTTGGCCATGGTGCCTGGGCATTTGTTCGTACTTATATTATTCGGCTTGGTTTTTTAGATGGCGCTCAAGGCTTTATGTTGGCGATTAACAATGCTGAAACCACTTACTATAAATATCTACAACTCTACTTTCTAACAAAACAATCCACTTAAACTTTGTACCTCGAATAGACTCAACAACTCCATGCAAGCCACATTCTTATCTAAAGCACCTGTTATTAGTAGGCACCGTAAGCCAGCCATCGCTGAGAACGCAGTATTTTCAATTATTATCCCTAGTTGGAATAATTTGGTTTTTCTAAAAACTTGTATTGATAGCCTTAGAAAAAATTCACGCTATGCACACCAAATTATCGTGCATCTCAATGAAGGTTCAGACGGCTCGCATGAATGGGTTGTGGAACAAGGGCTTGATTTTACGCATTCTGCAGAAAATATTGGCATCTGTTACGCCATGAACTTAGCCCGCACACTAGCGTCAACTGATTTACTGGTATATTTTAATGATGATATGTATGCATGCCCTGATTGGGATTTTTGGCTATATGAAGAAGTAAAAAAACAAACCTCTCCGTATTTTTTCTTGTCAAGCACCATGATAGAGCCTAGAGCTACAGGTAACTCATGTGCGATTGCACCTTTGGATTTTGGTAGTCATCCAGATAATTTTAACGAAGCCGCCTTGCTAGAAACTTTCGCTGCTCCGCCAAAAGCAGATTGGAATGGCGCCACATGGCCGCCTAGTGTATTACCTACTTTACTGTGGGATTTAGTCGGTGGCTATAGTACAGAGTTCTCACCAGGCATGTATTCTGACCCCGATTTTTCAATGAAACTGTGGGAGTTTGGTGTACGTGATTTCAAAGGTATAGGTAAAAGTCGCGTCTATCACTTTATGTCTAAATCTACAGGCAAACTTACTTTTAAGAAAAATGGTAGCCACATGTTTCTACATAAATGGGGCATCAGTTCAAAGGTTTTTACTCAGCATTATTTGCAGAGAGGCCAAGATTGGACGGGGGCGCTTGAAGTGCCATGCAATACTTTCAAGTTTAGGCTGAGTCATTGGCTTAACAAAATGAAACGAAAAGTAATTTAACTCATGTTTAAAAGTAAAATGTCTCCCAACAAGGTATTACTCATTGCAACACAACAGATTGGCGATGTTTTGCTAAGCACGCCTTTGCTTAAATCCATGCGTGAAGCATGGCCCAATGCGGTGATTGATGTACTGGTATACCGTAATACAAGTGGTATTTTGACGGGCAACCCTGATTGCAATTCGGTCATTGAAACCGAGAATCACCCAGATTTAATGGGCTACTTCAAGCTACTAACAAAAATATTTAGAAAGTATGATCTTGCCGTCACCACACAAGGCAATGATCGTGCACATCAATATGCTTTTTTAGCTGCAAAAAAACGCATTGGTATGATACCTAACCTTATGCGCAAACATTGGTGGAAAAAGAAAATATGTCAGCGCTGGTGCTTATTAGATGAAGAAAGCACACATACTGTAGAACAAAATTTACGTTTAGCCGACCTAATGGGCATTAACAGGCGCTATGAATTAGAGCCTCCCAAGCTAAGCTCTGAGCATTCATTCGCGCGTTTCAACCAATTATTAAATTTTAATTTACTTACAACGCCTTACACAATAATCCACCCACTTCCCATGTGGCAGTATAAACGCTGGACAGATGCTGGCTGGCTAAGCTTAATAGAACATGTATTAAACTTGGGGCAACATGTGATTATTACTGGCGGCCCCGCAGCTAATGAACAGATATATTGCCAACAGCTTGCTAACCAATTTGTAGATCACCCTGCAGGCTTTTTACATAACTTGGCGGGAAAAACTAGTTTTGCAGAGATGAGTGAACTCTTAGCACATGCAACTGCATATATTGGCCCAGACACGGCAACTACCCATCTTGCGGCAGCTTGTGGCACACCTACACTTGCGCTGTTTGGCCCAACTAATCCTGTAAAATGGGCGCCGTGGCCAAAAGGTTATCATGACAAAAAAAGCCCTTGGCAGCGCTATTCTACGCAGTATCAACTCACAAACAATGTGATGTTATTGCAAGGGCTTGGTGATTGCGTCCCATGTCACAAAGCAGGATGCGACGACCATAACAACAGCCATAGCCAATGCCTAGATGAGCTGCCCGCAAGCCGTGTGATTGATGCGCTAAATGTACTGCTAGACAGCAAAACTAAAAGTTTAGATAAAAACCTAGGCAAGATAATACCCATATGCGCCTCCTCTTAGTCAAAATGTCTTCCATGGGCGATATTATTCATAATATGCCCCTGGTGCATGACATCAAACAGCATTACCCAGAAGCGATTATCGACTGGGTGGTGGAGGAGTCATTTGTGGAGCTGGCTAGGTTGAACCCATTGGTTGAACGCATCATTCCAGTAGCTATGCGCCGTTGGAAAAAAGCAATATTCTCAAAAAATACTTGGGTTGAGTTTTTAAAGTTTAAGAAAAACCTACAAACTTGCCGCTACGACGCCATTTTAGATACGCAAGGGTTAATCAAAAGCGCTGTCATTGCTAAATTGGCGCATGGTATCAGTTATGGGCAAAACTCAAACACTGCGCGTGAGAGGTTGGCTGGTTATTTAGTGCGCAATTCACTGGATATTCCGCGTAATCTGCACGCGATAACACGTAATCGCTTGGTTGGTGCGTTGGCTCTCAATTACTCAACAGATGATAATAGTACGCACTATGACATGCAATTCAATCATGAACTTAATCCAGTCTTAACTGATTTACTGCCAAAAAATTGCATCATGCTGTTTCATAGCACCGCAAGAGCAGCAAAGCATTGGCCGAACGAATGCTGGATTGCATTAGGGCTTTACTTAAATGCTCGAGGCTACGCACTAGCGCTGCCTTGGGGAAGTGCCACAGAAAAACAACGTGCGGAATCCATTGCCAATTCACTGAAAGATGCATTAGTTCTACCCAAACTTAGCATCGTGCAATTGGCTGGCTTAATGCGCGACACAAAGGCATGCGTCGGTTTAGATACCGGTCTTACCCATATTGCAGTAGCGTTGAATATACCTACTTTGGCAATTTTTACCGATACCCACTTGTGGCAAGCCGGCACAAAGCCATCACCTCAAGGTTGCGCCATCACCATTGGTGGCAAGCCCGACTTACCAAATGTTAAAGCGTCGATTGATGCATTTAATCAACTCATGGTGATGAAACATGCTTCATCACAACCAAACTAGGCATTACTCGTATGTTGAAATCATTTCTTAAACAAGCCGCCACCGTTCTAGTTGTGCGTTGCCTGAAATTACTGCGATTTTTACCCTTACCTATCATTCACGCACTCGGGGTAATACTTGGCCTGATTAACTACCTATTTAACGGCGACCATCGTGCGCACGCCAAACGTAATCTAAAGCAATGTGGCTTAGCCGCTAGCCCAGCTGAATTTAAAAAACTGTTATTTAAAAGCACGCTTGAAAACAGCAAAGGTGCTCTTGAAACCTTTGCCATTTGGTTTAAACCGCAAGATAAAGTACTCAACTGGGTACAAAATACATCTGGTTGGGAGCATGTAGAAACGGCTCTAAAATCAGGTAAAGGGCTGATTTTTCTAACCCCACACCTCGGCTGCTTTGAAATTACCTCGCTTTATTACGGAGCACGTCATCCTATGGCGGTGCTTTACCGTCCACCACGCCAAAAATGGCTAATGCCGCTCATTACAGAGGGCCGGCAACGTGGCAAAGTCACACTCGCATCCGCCAACAGCCAGGGAGTAAAGCAATTGTTACAGGCATTAAAACGTGGCGAAGCCATTGGGATTTTGCCAGACCAGGCACCTTTGGAAGGTGAAGGTGAGTGGGCGCCTTTTTTTGAGCGCCCTGCCTACACAATGACACTCGCCTCAAAGCTGGCACAAAAAACTGGTGCGCAGGTACTCATGGCATTTGGCGAGCGCTTAAGCAGCGGACGTGGTTACCACATTCATATACGCCCGATCGCCACAGGCGGCATCAATACACCCACTCTACTTAATGTGGAAATTGAACGCACTATTAAACAATGTCCTGCGCAGTATTTATGGATGTACGACCGTTACAAAGCACGTAACCAGCTACCACCTCAGAATCTATAATCCATCTAGAGTTGCAGCTAAGGCTCTTACCTTTATTAAATTAAAAAATTTTACTAAATAGCTTGAGATTTTATAAAGCGTCCCCATTGTGAGTTCATTGTTTTTAAATAATTGCTAATAAATAATTAGGGATACTTCATGACTGAAAATACACAAGAATCACAATACAACACACCGATTGAAGATGATTTACAGCAAAATGGTGCTGCTGGTTCATTAGATGACCGCATTAGTGAATTGGAATCACAGCTTGCAGAAGCGCAAGCTGCTGTTTTATATGTAAAGGCTGATGGCGAAAACATTCGTCGACGTGCGATGGATGATATTGAAAAAGCACGTAAATTTGCCTTAGAGAAATTCTCGAACGAGTTATTGGCAGTTAAAGATAGCCTTGATGCGGCCTTGCTTATTGAAGCAACTGACGTACAAAGTTACAAAGATGGCGTTCAGATTACCGCAAATCAACTGACTTCAGTATTTGATAAATTCAACATTGCTGAAATCAATCCCCTAGGTGAAAAATTTGACCCTAACAAACATCAAGCCATCAGCATGCTGGAAAATAGCGGCGAACCTAATACGGTAACTTCAGTATTACAAAAAGGATATACGCTGAATGATCGTGTACTACGGCCAGCTTTAGTGATGGTAGCAAAATAATTTGCCTTAATCTATTGGTTAAACCAAGTTAAAAAGTTAAATCAAATTAAAACAGCCACTTGAAATAACAAAAACAATCTCCACAATAGCTTCAAGGTAAAAATTTAAAACCACCGCTTGTCTCTGTAGAACATAGAAAACCATGTTTTTATACAAGTTACAACGGCAAATTTATAAGTAAAAGGAATAGGAATTATGGGAAAAATCATTGGTATTGACTTAGGTACTACAAACTCTTGCGTTGCAGTGATGGAAGGCGGCAAGCCACGCGTCATTGAAAACGCCGAAGGCGCACGTACCACACCTTCAATCATTGCGTATCAGGAAGATGGCGAAATTTTAGCGGGCGCTCCTGCAAAGCGTCAGGCTGTAACTAACCCAAAAAATACGCTTTACGCAGTAAAACGTTTGATTGGTCGCCGTTTTGAAGAAAAAGAAGTGCAAAAAGACATTGGTTTGATGCCTTACACCATCACAAAAGCTGATAATGGCGACGCATGGGTAGAAGTTCGCGGCGTAAAAATGGCACCTCCGCAAATCTCAGCTGAAGTTTTACGTAAAATGAAAAAAACCGCTGAAGATTACTTGGGCGAAGAAGTGACTGAAGCGGTTATTACAGTGCCAGCATATTTTAATGACAGCCAACGCCAAGCCACTAAAGATGCTGGTCGTATTGCTGGTTTAGATGTTAAGCGCATCATCAACGAGCCTACTGCGGCTGCACTTGCATTTGGTTTAGACAAGCAAGAAGGTGATCGTAAAATTGCTGTGTATGACTTGGGTGGCGGTACTTTTGACGTTTCTATTATTGAAATTTCAAGTATTGACGGCGAACATCAATTTGAAGTGCTTTCAACTAACGGCGATACATTCCTCGGTGGTGAAGACTTTGATAACCGCTTGATTGATTTCTTGGCTGATGAGTTCAAAAAGGAAAATGGCTTAGATTTACGTAATGATTTGTTAGCAAAACAACGCTTAAAAGAGGCTGCAGAAAAGGCCAAAATCGAGTTATCTGGCGCGACACAGACTGAAGTGAACCTGCCTTACATTACTGCAGATGCAACAGGCCCTAAACACTTAGTGGTAAAAATCACACGTGCGAAATTAGAATCTTTAGTTGATGATTTGATTGAGCGCACAATGGCACCATGCCGCACAGCGATTAAAGACGCTGGCGTTAAAATTGAAGACATTACTGACGTAATTTTGGTTGGCGGTCAAAGCCGTATGCCAAAAGTACAAGAAAAAGTAAAAGAAATCTTCGGCAAAGAGCCACGTAAAGATGTCAATCCTGATGAAGCAGTAGCCGTGGGTGCTGCAATTCAAGGCGGTGTGCTAAAAGGTGATGTTAAAGATGTGTTGTTACTTGATGTAACGCCATTATCACTAGGCATTGAAACACTTGGCGGCGTGATGACTAAAGTGATTAAGAAAAATACCACGATTCCTACCAAGGCATCGCAAACGTTCTCAACTGCCGATGACAACCAAAATGCGGTAACAATTCAGGTGTTGCAAGGTGAGCGTGAAATGGCTTCTGCCAACAAATCGCTAGGACAATTCAACTTGAGCGATATTCCACCAGCACCACGTGGCATGCCGCAAATTGAAGTAACTTTTGATATTGACGCTAACGGTATCTTGCATGTTTCAGCAAAAGATAAAGCCACTGGCAAAGAAAATAAAATTACCATTAAAGCCAATAGCGGCTTGTCTGAAGCTGAAATTCAGCAAATGGAAGAAGATGCCATTAAATATGCAGATGAAGATAAGAAATATCGCGAACTTGTAGACGCGCGCAATGCCGCCGATGGCATGGTGCATTCAGTGAAAAAATCACTCGCTGAACATGGTGATAAGCTAGATGCTGCTGAAAAAGAAGCGATTGAAACTGCGCTGAAAGATGTTGAAGAAGCGATGAAGTCTGACGACAAGGACACGATTGAAGCTAAAACCAACGCCTTAACAGAAGCTTCACAAAAGCTAGGTGAGAAAGTTTATGCCGAGCAACAGGCGCAGGCAAATACTGAAAGTGCTCAACCAAGTAAAGAAAGTGAAAAAACAGTGGACGGCGACGTTTTGGATGCCGAGTTTGAAGAAGTGAAAAAAGACTAATTTATAGTCGTTAGTAACTAGTCACTAGTCGTTAGCATCATTGATGGATGCTAACGACTTTTCGCTATCAACTACCTAACATACCAACTAACCAAGCACCACTTAAGTATTGACTAAATTATGGCTACAAAAAGAGATTATTACGAAATATTAGGCGTGAATAAAGACGCTTCTGAAGAAGACATTAAAAAATCTTATCGCAAGCTTGCGATGAAGTATCACCCTGACCGTAATCCGGACAACCCAAAAGCTGAAGAGCAGTTTAAAGAAGCCAAAGAGGCTTATGAAATGCTCTCTGACGACCAAAAACGCGCTGCCTATGACCAATATGGCCATGCCGGTGTAGAACAAGGTGGCGGCGCCGGGTTTGGTGGTGCTGGTTTTAGTGATGCATTTGGCGATATTTTCGGTGATATTTTCGGTGGTGGGCGTAGCCAGGGCGGTAGTCGCAATAACGTATATCGTGGCGCAGACCTCCGCTACAACATGGAAATCTCGCTTGAAGATGCTGCCAAAGGTATTGAGTCAAAAATTCGCATCCCAGTGCAATCTACCTGTGAAACCTGTAAAGGTTCTGGCGCACGTCCTGGCACCCAACCAGTGACCTGTTCAACTTGTGCTGGCCATGGTCAAGTTCGCATGCAACAAGGATTTTTCTCGGTTCAACAAACCTGCCCTAAATGTCATGGTAGCGGCAAAATGGTGAAAGACCCTTGCCCAAGCTGTAACGGTGCTGGTCGTACCAAGCAAAACAAAACACTTTCAGTGAAGATTCCTGCAGGAGTTGATGAAGGCGACAGAATCCGTTTAAGTGGCGAGGGCGAAGCTGGTGTAAACGGCGGGCCAACCGGTGATTTATATGTAGTGATTCACCTAAAAGAACATGATATTTTCCAACGCGAAGGCGGTAATTTGCATTGCGAAATGCCAATCAGTTTTAGTACAGCAGCTTTAGGTGGAGAAATTGAAGTCCCGACGTTAGGCGGCTCAGCCAAAATGAAGATTCCTGCCGAAACACAAACAGGTGGCATATTCAGGTTACGCGGCAAAGGCATTAAACCATTGCGCCAATCCGAACATGGGGATTTAATGGTGCATGTAGTAGTGGAAACGCCGGTAAAACTCACTGAAAAACAAAAAGAGTTACTGCGCGAATTTGAAACCAGCACTCAAGCAGACTCTGGTAAACACAGCCCTAAAAATAAAAGCTGGGTAGATAAAGCCAAAGACTTTTTTGGATAGTTCAGATTTTTGGTGTGCTAATCAAGGCTCGCATCGCGAGCCTTTTTCTTATCATTTTCGTCTAGAATAGCACCATGTCACTCCATATACTTATTATTGAAGACGAACCTGCAATTGCAGAAACACTAATCTACGCTTTTAAAGAGGCTGGGGTTGTGACCACACACAAGATTATGGGCGGTGAAGCAATGACACAACTCAGCCAGCAAACTTTTGATTTCGTCATACTGGACGTTGGCCTGCCAGACATGACAGGCTTTGATGTGTGCAAAAAAATTCGTGAGACTTCGCAAATCCCCATTTTATTTTTAACTGCACGTAATCATGAAATAGACCGCATTGTAGGCTTGGAAATTGGCGCGGATGATTATGTCACCAAACCTTTTAGCCCGCGTGAAGTAGTGGCACGCGTGAAAGCGATTTTGCGACGCTCTGAATTACATTTGAATAACAACACTAAAAACAACCAGTTTATAGTAGATGGAATAGCAAATCGTATTCAATACCTTGGGCAATATTTAGAACTCACGCGCTATGAATATTTGCTACTTAAAACGCTGATTAACCAGCCACAGAGGGTTTACTCACGTGATTATCTGATGGATATTGTGTGGGCTAACGCCGAAAACACGCTAGAGCGCACTGTGGATGCACACATTAAAACGCTACGGGCAAAGTTGCGTAGTATTGATGCGGCAAGTGCAGTCATCATTACGCATCGCGGCATGGGTTATAGCTTGCAAGTATGAGAATTAGCCTTAAAATTTTCTTAGGTTATTTTTTACTGGTGGGTCTTGCCGCCTGGTTTGTGCTAACTATTTTTGTAGATGAAGTAAAACCCGGCGTACGTCAGGCAATGGAAGATGCGCTGGTAGACACTGCAAATGTGCTGGCAGAACTTGCCGCAAATGACGTTAAATCTGGCAATATTCAAACAGGCAACTTTGCACAAGGCTTGGCGCAATATCGTGCGCGTGCTACCAAAGCTAATATTTGGGGCATTAAAAAGAAGGAGGCAGATTATCGTGTGTATATCACCAATGCTCAGGGTATCGTTATTTTTGACTCTGCCACACTTGCAGTTGGCCAAAATTATTCAAAATGGAATGACGTATATTTAACGCTACAAGGAAAATATGGCGTGCGCTCAAGTCCTGTAGTCGCTGGCGACAAACAAAGCGATACTATTATGTACATTGCCGCACCCATTAAAGATGGCAACAAAATTATTGGCTCACTCACTGTTGCCAAACCTAACCGAACTTTACTGCCATTTATTGAACGTGCTCAAAATAAAATTATCAGATGGGGTGCGTTATTGTTTTCACTTTCACTTGCCATCGGCGCTTTATTTACTTGGCGGTTTACCAAAAAAATCAACGAACTACGTGATTACGCGATTAGCGTGGCTAATGGTGAAAAGGCCATCCCGCCAACCTCCAGCAATGACGAGTTAAGCGAGCTGGCAAACGCTATGCAAAAAATGCGCATCGAGCTAGACGGCAAAGAACATGTGCAAGACTCTATTCAACATTTAACACATGAGTTAAAAAGTCCAATGACTGCTATTCAAGGCGCGCTGGAGCTTATTTCACCCAGCATGCCCCCGGCAGATCAAGCACACTTTTTAGGGCAAATTAAAGCACAATCCAGCCGTGTGCAAACCATCATTCAAAACATGCTGGGCTTGGCTGCACTAGAACATCAACAGCAACTCACGCACTTAACCAGCGTGAATTTAAACGATTTAATCTACACCCAATTACACCATTTAAGCCAAAAAGCACACACTCTTCAGGTCAGCATCCATTCGGCTTGCAGCCCTGCCGTTATAATAAAAGCAGATAGCTTTCTATTGGGACAAGCCATTTATAATCTACTGGAAAATGCGCTAGATTTCAGCCCGCCAAACAGCACAATTAACATAAATGTGACAGAAGAAAAAAATCACATCCAAATCGCCATTCAAGACCAAGGCACAGGCATTCCTGACTATGCGATTGATAAAGTTTTCGATAAATTCTACTCACTGCCCCGCCCTGATTTTCCAATAAACACAGGACAAAAAAGTACGGGGCTGGGTTTAAATTTCGTGCAGGAAGTGGCGAAACTGCATGGTGGCAGCATCACTCTAAAAAATCATGCAGGTGGCGGTGCGGTTGCAATTGTCACCTTACCAAAAACCTAACTTTACCTAGTTTAAAAACTTCACATTCACTTCACACAACTGCATCAACACTTCACATGCTCCTACTATTCTGCTAACTCCACATTGTTTATTAGGGTTAATCATGAATCGAGCATTTGTTTTTAAAGTCATCGGTATTTTTATACTCACCGTCCTCATGTCATGGGCTGTGAGCGTGGTCAATTCGCTCATCAAAGAGCGTCAATACAGGCAGGAAGAAGTAAAACAAGAAATCGCCAGAAGCTCAGCTGGCGCGCAAACCATTATTGGGCCTGTGCTGGCTATCCCATATATTGAAGAATATGATGAAATCGTCACCGAAAATAAGGTGAAAAAAATTGAAAAACGTAAAGTTGAGTACGTTGTATATTCCCTGCCGGAAGATTTAGAGCTGAGCGGCGGTTTTACCAATGAATACAAAAAGTTAGGTATCTATAAAGCCTTAATGTATCAATTGGGCGGAAAAATTAAAGGCACGTTTAACTTAGGCACAGATTTTAAATTAACACCACAACATGAAGGTGGGAAAATCACCATTTTACCTGCATATGTAAGCGTAGGCATTAACGACACGCGTGGTATTAACGGTAAGCCAGAACTCACACTCAATAACGAAACATATGCGTTTATGCAAGGCACGAATTTGTCTGTGCTGGGCAATGGTATTCATGCGAAATTAGGCAAATTAGATGTGGTAGCAATAAAAACGTTAAGCTTTGAATTTCAGCTTAATTTACGTGGCATGGAAAATTTCAACTTCACACCAATTGCCGATAACAACAAAATCGCTTTGCAATCAAGTTGGCAACATCCTCATTTTAATGGCAGCTTTTTGCCAGATGCGGCTACACAGAAAATCACCCCGGCGGGCTTTGAAGCACAATGGGCAGTTTCGTCACTTTCAAGCAGCAACCAAACTTCATTACTAAATATGCTTGAGCAACGCTGGAATGAAAAATCAACAGCTGATAAAGCTTATTCAAACCAGTCATTTGAATCACTCTCTATCGGCTTTGTAGAGCCCATTAACGTTTACAGCCAAGCAGACCGCGCCACAAAGTACGGCTTGTTGTTCATCGGCCTGACTTTTGCCGGCTTCTTTATCTTTGAAATACTAAAGCGCCTACGTATACACCCTGCACAATACACGCTGGTTGGCTTAGCAATGGCATTGTTTTACTTGTTACTAATTTCACTTTCAGAGCATATTAGCTTTGCAGTTTCATACTTGATTGCAAGTTTGGCCTGTGTAGCATTGCTGGGCTACTACCTTGCGCATGTGCTAAAAAACAAAAGCCACGGTTTGATGTTTGCAGGGCTTCTCACCGCATTATATGGCGCGTTGTATGGCATATTAGCTTCTGAAGATAATGCTTTGCTGATGGGAAGCTTTCTGGTGTTTGGCTTACTTGCCGCAACTATGATTATTACACGCAAGGTCGATTGGTATCAAATTAGCAACAATCCTGCCAAACCAACTTACGAAACGATATAAACCGACCATGCTAAAAACACTCAAATTTTTAGCGATTATCCTCGCGCTCGGACTTGTACTCCCTGCGCACGGAATAATCCCCGTAAAAAACGCCACAGCCAAAGATTGGAATAGACTAAGTTTTTGGTATGCTCCATGGGGGAAATCTGGAGTACATAAAGGTATCGATATATTCGCCAAACTTGGTACACCGGTAATATCAAGCACTAGCGGGTTAGTGATATACACGGGCCATATTGAAATGGGCGGAAATGTAGTGGTCGTACTTGGGCCAAAATGGCGCATTTATTACTATTCACATTTGGATGGAATTCACATCAAAACATTTGACTGGGCAACATCAGGCAAAGGGATAGGCACTGTGGGCGACTCAGGCAATGCAGCGGGTAAACCGCCGCATTTACACTACAGTGTAATGTCACTCGTTCCCTACCCTTGGAAATTATCAGCCCAAACACAAGGCTGGAAAAAGATGTTTTTTATGAATCCAGCAGAAAGTTTTGGCTGACGTTTAATCCATACAGGCTGGCGAGGCGGCGAGAGCCTCGCCCGTGGAGTATAAGCTACTAAATTTGATATTCCACGTGACAGGTTTTCTATTGTGGCAAACTAACCTGAATCGCTATCAGCTCTTTTGTTGAATCACTAAAATCTTCATACCTATTGCCATCAGTACGCGCATACCAATATTTGCTGTTCCACTCATCACCTTCTATTTTATGCAGCACTGCGTGCAGCCAATTTGCCGTAGTGTCACTGTAATTTTGAGCGATTTTGTGAGCAGCATCCCAATCACCATCTAGCGCCGCATGCACTGCTATAATCAATTCGGTTTTATTCGTCAAAATATTGCAACTTCTTATGCCTAGGTAAACTCTTCAATTGTGCTTCAGCAATACTGGCACCTGAGCGATCTAGGTAAGGTTTTGAGGCGATGATTTTGATAGGCGGATTAGCACGCGTGTATCGTGCGCCTTTGCCTGAAACATGTGCTGCAAAGCGTGCGTCCAAATCGTTGGTGATACCTGCGTAATAGGCACCGTTATTACATTCGAGCAAGTATAAAAACCAAGACACGGCAATAACATTTAATCAGCAAGTCATCATCATTAGCAAGACAACTTAATTAATAAGTGCCTGCCTGAATAAACTCAACTTTGTAGCCGTCAGGGTCTTCTACAAACGCAATCACCGTGGTGCCATGCATCATTGGTCCAGCCTCTCGTACCACATTACCTCCAGCATTTTTTACAGCTTCACAGGCTTTATAAGCATCTTCTACTTCTATCGCAATATGTCCGTAAGCCTTACCCATCTCATAGCTTTCGACACCATAATTATAAGTAAGCTCCAGCACCGTATGGTCACTTTCTGCTCCATAACCTACAAAGGCTAAACTAAACTTTCCTTCAGGAAAATCATGCTGACGCAGCACTTTCATGCCCAGAATATCAGTGTAAAATTTGATTGAGCGCTCCATATTACCGACACGGAGCATGGTATGTAGCATACGCATATAAATATCCTTAAATTTTTACGAATGTTATTTAGCGGCTGTTAAACGATAGTACTTATTCAGCAATTGCTCTTTTGTTTCAACCACATTGGGGTTAAATGGAATGCAATCGATTGGACATACACTTTGGCACTGAGGCTTATCGTAATGCCCGACACATTCGGTGCATAAATCAGGATTAATTTCGTATATCTCTTCGCCCTGATAAATGGCATTATTTGGGCATTCCGGCTCACAGACGTCGCAGTTAATACACTCATCGGTAATCATTAAAGCCAAAATCAGCCACCCAACTTTTCTTTAATTGCATCTTCAACCAATGGTGAAACGAACGCGTGCACATCACCACCTAATGTCGCTACTTCTCGTACCAGGCTGGATGAAATAAACATAAACTGTTCTGAAGGCGTTAAAAATAATGTTTCAAATTGTGGGTAAAGTTTGCGATTCATCCCAGCCAATTGGAACTCGTATTCAAAATCTGAAGTGGCACGTAAACCGCGAATCACCATTTGCGCACCTTGCAATTGCACAAACTGCATTAACAAGCCACTAAAACCCACAACGCGTATATTATCGGCATGTACAAATACTTTCTTTGCCAATGTAACACGCTCATCCAAGCTAAAAAGCGTATTTTTATTGGTACTGCCAGCCACTGCTACAATGACTTCATCAAACAAGTCAGCCGCACGGCGCACAATATCCTCATGCCCCAAGGTAATTGGATCAAACGTTCCCGGGTAAACTGCAATACGATTTTTACTCATACTCATCACTTATCATTAGTTATACTGATTTTAACAGATGATAAAACACATTACCTGCTCTGCTTTGCTTGATTACTTGCCAGCCCTGAGCATTGCCTTGAGTTGACTCTAAAGCATATTCTGCTTCCACATACACCAAACCCTCATTTTGTAGATGCTCTGCCAGCAAAGGTAATACTTTTGGCAGCCAAGCCTCGTTGTAGGGCGGGTCTAGGAAAATAAGATTAAATTTTTGCTTATTAGTATTTAAAAACTGTAGTGCGTCTTGATGTAAAACATTAGCATTTTCAGCTTTAAGTAGCTGCTTGTTTTCCAACATTGCCTTATAAGCTGGCATGGACTTTTCTACCAATGTAGCGGTTATGGCGCCGCGTGAAAGCGCCTCAAAGCCCATCACCCCTGTCCCTGCGAACAAATCCAGGCATGCTTGTCCGGTTAAATCTTGCCCCAGCCAATTAAATACTGTTTGGCGTACACGTTCAGGCGTAGGCCGCAAACCAGTAGCATCAGGAAACTTGATTAAACGGCTTCGCCATTCTCCAGCATTGATGCGTACAGTATTTAATTTTTTATCAGCCATTTTCAAGTATGCAGGTTTATTAAGTAATGAACTGCATTTTACTACTGAAATAGTTATTTCGCGTTTGGGTCGCCTACAATCACCGTTACAAAATTTTCAGGTTTAAGGCGGCGATTAAAAGCCTCTTTAATCTGTGCGGCAGTCACACTGGCTACTTTTTTGTTATATTCGTCTAAGTAATTAAGCGGCAATTTATAAAAGCCAATCACAGCCAAATATTCTAAAATTTTCCCATTACTGTCAATTCGCATAGGAAAACCGCCAATAATATTGGCTTTTGCGGCTTTCAGTTCTTTATCTGTGACGCCATTTTTTATAAATTTGTCTAAAGTTTCACGTACCAGTTTAAGTGCATCGTTTGCCTGATCTTTCTTGGTTTGCAAGCCGATTTGAAAAGGCCCTAACTCAGCCATAGGCATAAAATAGCTGTATACGCTATAAACAAGGCCGCGTTTTTCGCGCACCTCTTCAGTTAAGCGTGACACAAAACCGCCGCCGCCTAAGATGTAATTCCCCACATACAAAGGGAATAAATCAGGATCACCACGCTTGATACCTGGGTAACCTAATAAAATGTGAGATTGTGATGCTGGGTGAATAATACGTTGCTCAATAGCGTTAGTTGGATACTCCACGGCTGGGATCGGTAAAATCTCAGTAGGTTTGGGTAAGCCAATAGTAATATCTTCTGCAATTTTACTGGCTTGCTCACGCGTTAAATCGCCAATCATGGCGATTACAGCGCCTTTTGCGCCGTAAAATCTGTTATAAAAATCTTGCAAGTCATCACGGCTGATTTTGGTAACAGTATCCACCTCCCCGCTTTCATCCAAACTATATGGATGCTTGCCATACATGGCGGACATAAAAACTTTACTCGAGATGCTTTCGGGTTGGGTAGCTGATTCCTGCAATCCAGAAATAATGCGCGCTTTTTCGCGGGTTAAAACCGTTTCGGGGAAGTCTGGCTTTTGTAAAACTTTCGTGAACACATCCAGCGCTTGTGTTTTCTCGCGCTCGCTACTTAATGTACGTAACTTGAATGCGGCACGGTCCACATCAAAACTACCGCCCAATATTGCACCAATGTCAGCCATTTTATTGGCTATAACTTCGTCGCTCATGCCGGCTGCACCCAGTGTCATCATGTATTTTGTGATGCCTGCCACGCCAGATTTTTCTGCCGTATCTCGCGCACTGCCTGCAGCAAAGTTCACACTTAAATCAACAATTGGCAAATCATGATTTTCCACAAAGTAAACCTCAGCACCTGAGCTGGTTTGCCATTGCTGAATTTTAACCGCAGCGTGTGCGCCTACAGAGAAGGCCAAAAAAGTAAGGTTAATGATGAATATTTTTGTTATATGTTTCAAATTCATTGTTGGGTTACCTTGAAAGTTATGTTTTAAAATTACTTAACTACCGTTCGACCAGCTCAGGCAACGGCAGTCTGCGCGCCCTAAGCTAGTCAAAGAGAGTTTAATGCACGTGAGGCTTGCCCTGCGGCTTGGCGTTCGGGTCCATCGGCTGCGGATCTAGAGTCGCCACTGTGAGATTGTCTTGCAGCAAGTACTTTTTAGCCACGGCCTGCACTTGTTCTGGTGTAACAGCTCGCAACTTGGCTGGGTAACCATCTAAAATCTTCCATGAAAAACCAATGCTTTCAACAGTACCAATTTGCATCGCTTGGTAGAACATAGAATCACGCTGATAAACGTCTGCTGCAATCACTCCAGCCTTTACCCGATCCAGTTCCTCAACTGTTACACCGGCTGCCTTCACCTTTTCAATTTGGTCTAACAAAGCCGCCTTAAGCTCTGCTACGGTTTTACCTTCACTTGGCGTGCCATCCAAAGCAAACAAAGCTAATCGTCCACGTGACAAAATGTCATAACCAGCACTGGCATCAACAGCAAGCTGTGTTTCGCGCACTAACTTTTGATTGAGACGTGATGCGGGATTACCACTCAGCACACCAGCAAGCACTTCTAGCGCATAAGGCTCCCAGTCGTTTTCAGGGTCGACTATTGCTGGCACGTGATAGCCCATTAGCAGGTATGATTGTTTGGCCGGGGCTTTTACTATGACATTACGCTCGCCTATTTGTGCTGGCTCTACTTGTGGTTTACGTGCAGGCAATACTTTAGGCTTAAGTTTACCAAAATGTTGCTGGGCCAATTTATATACTTCTTTTGCCTTTACATCCCCTACTACCACCAGGGTTGCGTTATTCGGCGCATACCAGTTTTGATACCACTCGCGCGCGTCTTCATACGTCATGTTCTCCAAATCATTCATAAAACCTACAACTGGCCTTGAGTATGGATGTGCTCGATATGCAGCGCCTTGAAAAGCCTCGTTCACCATCGACTGCGGCTTATCATCAGTGCGCCAACGGCGCTCTTCCATCACCACTTTAATTTCTTTATCGAACTCCTTTTTAGTCAATTTCAAGTTGGCCATGCGGTCTGCTTCCAACTTAAAAGCTAAAGGTAGATGCGATTTTTCCAGCTGCTGAAAGTAACAAGTGTAATCCGTACTAGTAAAGGCATTTTCTTTACCTCCTGCCGCCGCAATTAGTCGAGAAAACTGTCCAGCTGGCACTTTGCTTGTACCTTTAAACATCATGTGCTCAAGCACATGCGCCACACCAGTCTTGCCGTTCACTTCATCTATACTACCTGCGCGATACCACACCTGAGACACCACTACTGGTGATCGATGATCCTCCTGCACAATGATTTTTAAACCATTACTAAGCTTATATTCCTGGATAGCACTTTGGGCAAAAACCGTTATCGGCATTGCCAATATAAAAATCAATAAACTTTTGATACGCACGTTTAGTTCTCCACTATTTTTAATCTTACTTTTAAAAGTAGTTTTCGATATGGGGTTAATAAAGTTGCTTGAATTATAGCGTGGCAATCGTCATCAGACTTGCCTCCTATTCAAAACTAGTCATGTGACATAGAAGCATACTCGTTAGTTCATGCAAAAACTATTCACCACAATCATCTGCCAAGACCTTTATTTGAAATTATTATATGTATATATCAATAAAGTATTTTCACTTATTAACACATCTTGATAAAGTGCCAACCTCATAATAAACGTAACTAAATAAAGGCAATACAATGAAATACACGCAAAAGATCTTACCCTTTCTTGTACTCTTGACAACAACAGAAGCCAGCGCAACCGATGGCTATGGCGTAAAATCTCAAGCAATGGGTGGCGTAGGCATTGCGTTACCGCAAGACGCGCTCGCTGCCGCTGCAAATCCAGCAGGCTTAGGCTTAGTGGGTGACCGCGTGGATTTTGGTGTGACTTGGTTTAGACCGCAGCGTGAAACGCAACTTGTAGATACTGCAGGTGGATCTAAAGCGTTTGATGGCGACTATGATGCCAACGATACCGAAAACTTTATCATTCCTGAATTTGGCTATAACCGCCAAATCAACCCTAACGTAACATTTGGCGTGAGCGTTTACGGCAATGGCGGCATGAATACAGATTACAAAAAGGCTGTACCTTTGCTTGGCTCTACACCACCAGGCGTAGATTTAATCCAACTATTTGTTGCTCCAACAGCAACATGGAAAATGACTCCATCTAACACAATTGGTGTATCACTCAATTTGGCATACCAGCGCTTTGAAGCGAAAGGCTTGCAAAATTTCACTGCGCCTATAGGTACACCTCAACAAACATCAGCCGCGCCTAATGAGGTTACCAACAAAGGTCATGACAACTCATATGGTGCAGGTGTACATATTGGCTGGATTGGCCAACTAAACGATGTTGTAACGCTTGGCGCTACTTATCAAAGCAAAACCTATATGAGTAAGTTTGATAAATACAAAGGCTTGTTTGCAGAAGGTGGTGATTTTGACATCCCTTCTACTTATGGGATTGGTATTGCTGTCAAAGCCACTCCGCAGCTTACAGTTGCTGCAGACGTACAGCGCATCAATTACAGCGATGTTAAATCTGTAGGAAACTTGTCAACAAGCAACTTGTTTGCAGGCAACTTGCTTGGCACCTCTAACGGCCCTGGCTTTGGATGGCGCGATGTAACTGCAGTTAAACTAGGAGCGAGCTACGCCTACAATGACACGCTTACATTGCGTGCAGGTTACAACCATACGACGCAGCCAATTCGCAAAAGTGAAACGTTATTTAATATCTTGGCACCTGGCGTAGTGCAAGATCACCTCACACTGGGTGCAACTTATGTGCTTCCAAATAAATCAGAACTCTCATTTTCGTACATACATGCCTTTGAAGAAAGTGTGAATGGAAGTGGATCTATTCCAGCGGCATTCGGTGGTGGCGAAGCCAACCTAAATATGTATCAAGACTCAATTGGTATTGCTTACGGCTGGCAACTTTAATTTAATATATAATTGCATAACAAGGCCGCGCACATGATGTGTGCGGCTTGTTTATTTATAACTAAACAAGTTACGGCAGCAAATCTATGATGATCGACTGGAACAACTTTACACCCTGGACTGCTCTGGCTGGTGGTGCACTTATTGGCATCTCTGCCTCTTTATTCATACTGCTTAACGGGCGCATTGCTGGCATTACTGGCATCATTGGCGGCCTTTTCAGACCAGTCATGCACGATGCAGGCTGGCGGGTAGCTTTTACACTTGGCTTAATCATAGCGCCTGTCATTTGGCTATTATTCGGTCAGCTCCCAGAGATTAAAATTGATGCGGGTTACGGCCTGCTTATCATAGCAGGCTTAATCGTTGGGTATGGTGCGCGTTATGGCTCAGGCTGCACTAGCGGTCATGGTGTATGTGGCATTTCACGCCTATCACCACGCTCCATCATTGCCACATTGGCCTTTATGGGTACAGGTTTCTTAACGGTATTTATTGTGCGTCACATATTAGGAGCGTAAAAAAAATGAAAAGACGTTTCGGCAATACCGCTGCTTTATTCTTCGCACTACTTTCAGGCATAATTTTTGGACTAGGACTTATTTTAGCCGGCATGGCTGACCCTGCCAAAGTTTTGGCTTTTCTTGATTTGGCTGGTCTGTGGGATCCTTCATTAGGCCTGGTTATGGGCGGCGCTATTGCCGTTGGACTAGTGGCTTTCAAAATTGCAGGCAAACGTAGCAGCAGCTTTTTGGGGCTACCCATGAATTTACCTACCTCGCGTATTATTGATAAGCGACTTGTGATTGGCGGCATGGTCTTTGGCATCGGCTGGGGGTTAGTTGGTATTTGCCCTGCCCCGGCTTTTGTTTTACTTGGTGCGGGCAGCATTAAAGGCATCGTTTTTCTTATCGCCATGCTCATCGGCATGGGGTTATTTGAGTTACTTGAAAGCAAAAGAAAATAGTCGGCAGGCATTAAAAAGGAAGTTCATAGTCTGACCTCAAATTGAGATAAAATGGCATACATTCAAACTGCCATTTATCAAAATATATTGAGTACCCATGTTCGATTTTTTAAAAAAAAAACCAGCCCACCCCACGATACCTGAAGCTGTCACTGCACCCGCCACTGAACCAGAAGCAGCGACTCAAGTTGCCCCAATAATAGACACGCAGCCCACTCCCAAGCCAGAACCAAAACAAAGCTGGGGTGAGCGCCTCAAACAAAGCCTCAGCAAAACACGTAAACATCTTGGCAATCAACTCGCCAGCCTGTTTGGCGGTGGAAAAATTGACGCTGAAGTCTATGAAGAATTAGAAACCATTTTAATCACTTCAGATGTTGGCGTAAACGCAACAAAAAACTTATTAGCCGACATTAAAAACCGTGTGAAAGTGCAAAGCCTGGATGATACTGTGCAGCTCAAGGCTGCATTAAAAGCGGCAATGTCTGACTTACTCACGCCTCTACAAAAACCCTTGGACACCAGCGGTCACAAGCCATTTGTCATCATGCTGGCCGGGGTGAATGGCGCAGGTAAAACCACGTCTATCGGCAAACTCGCCCATGCATTTCAAGCAGAAGGAAAATCCGTATTAATTGCCGCAGGCGACACTTTTAGAGCCGCAGCACGTGAACAATTGCAAATATGGGGCGAGCGCAATAATGTACACGTCGTTTCGCAAACAAGCGGCGATGCCGCCGCAGTGATGTTTGATGCCATCAATTCTGCCATCGCCAAGAATATTGACATCGTATTGGCAGATACAGCAGGCAGATTACCTACACAAATGCACCTAATGGATGAAATCGCCAAAGTAAAACGTGTGATGGACAAAGCTTTACCCGGCGCACCACACGAAGTGTTATTAGTGTTAGATGCCAATACGGGCCAAAATGCCGTCACCCAAGTCAAAACCTTTGATGACGCACTTGGCGTTACAGGGCTGGTGCTAAGTAAGTTAGACGGCACGGCTAAAGGCGGCGTAATTGCCGCCATTGCTGAAGCGCGTCCTATCCCGATTCGCTATATAGGTATTGGAGAGGCGATTGATGATTTGCGACCGTTTAATGCCAGCGAGTTTATTGATGCGATGATAGACTCGTAACTATATTGTGACAGAACTCAGATTGAATATCCTAAAATCGGTCACTTAGCAATTTTTAAACCTCGCCTATTTAGCGATATAATCAAAGCTATATTTAACGATACATATAAAAATTTCTAGCAATACATATAAAGTAAAGCAATGATTAAATTTGACCAGGTCACTAAACGCTACCCGGGTAGCAACGAAGCATTAAGAAATGTCAGCTTTAATATTGAAGCTGGCGAACTGGTGTTTGTGACCGGACATTCTGGCGCAGGTAAAAGTACGTTACTTAAACTGATTGCGGCCATTGAGCGGCCTACCAGCGGAACAGTACTCATCGCCAACCAAAACATCAGCAAACTTAAGTCATCCGCCATTCCGTTCATGCGACGTCGATTCGGTTTGATATTTCAGGACCATAAACTGCTGTATGACCGCAATTGCTTTGAAAATGTCATTTTACCTTTACATATCAATGGCATCACAGGCCTTGAGGCAGCAAAACGTGTGCGAGCAGCCTTAGATAAAGTGGGTTTGCTTCATAAAGAAAAGGCCATGCCGATTACCTTATCTGGCGGCGAACAACAGAGATTAGCGATTGCCCGTGCGGTAGTGAGTCGCCCGTCTATATTGATTGCGGATGAACCAACTGGAAATTTAGATGCAAGTTATGCGGCGGATATCATGGCGATTTTTCATGCGTTTCATCAGGTTGGTGTAACCATCATCATTGCCACGCACGATGCGCTAGGCATGAGCGCTATACAGAGTCGGGCATTACATCTTGACCATGGCGTACTAAAACAGGCTGAATTCACTCAGAACGAGCACTCAACATCATGAATAACTGGCTCAATCAACATAGGCAAGCCATCAAACTAGTGCTTAGTCGTATGCGTAGTAACAAACTACCTACCTTTATGATTTGCCTGGTGATTGCTGTCGCTATGTGTGTGCCAGGTTTGTTTTACTTGGGTGTAGACCATTTATCCAAGTTTACTAATCACATACAAAATGAAACCGAAATTAGTCTTTTTCTAAAATTAGATGCAGATAAAGACGCTGTATCTGACATTGACGCGGTTTTGGCAAAAAATAACGCCATCAAACAGTTTCATTTAGTCACCAAGGCGCAAGCCTGGAAAGAACTAAAAAGCAAGACGGAAATTAACAACGCCACAGATAGTAAAATATCTGAATTGGATAAAAACCCTCTTCCTGATGCATTTTTTATTCAAGCTAAATCTGCTGAACCAGAAGCCCTTGAATCACTTAAGAATGAATTGGAAAAAATTCCTGGCGTAGAACATGCCCTATTAAATACCGATTGGGCAAAAAGACTATCGGCACTATTATCGCTTGGTAAAAAAATCATATTGTTTATCACTGTATTGCTTGCCCTTGCGCTACTTGTAGTGATTGGCAATACCATACGCATGCAGATACTCACGCAAAAAGATGAAGTGGTCGTCAGCAAATTGATAGGGGCAACCAATAGCTTTATCCGCATGCCATTCTTGTACGCGGGCATCATCTACGGCTTGCTTGGCGGACTGTTGGCAACCATCATGCTGGTTTTAGTCGTTAAATTGTTCAATTTGTCAGTATCCGATCTATCTAACTTGTACAGCAGCGACTTCAGTTTACCTTTAATAAACGGCCAATTATTTCTAGGCATTATTAGTTTCGCCATTTTCATAGGCTGGCTTGGCTCCTATTTGGCAGTCTCACGCTCTATTGCCTCTATTAAAATAGACTAGTTTGAACTAAAAATTTATTGTGAACTTTTCAGCCACTAGCACTCTCTTAGATAGAGTGCTAATATAATGGCTATTGGAGGGAGTAAATTTCAATGAGTAACGCATTAACATTACCAGTATTAACCGCAACAGACAGCCTAGAGCATTATTCTAGAGCAATTAAGGCGTACCCTATTCTGACTGCAGAAGAGGAGCATTCACTCGCCATAAAATTTAGAAATGACAATGATTTAGAAGCTGCTCGTCAGTTAATTGTCTCACACTTACGCTTAGTTGCCAGTATTGCACGCGGCTACAATGGCTATGGCTTGCCACAATCCGACCTCATTCAAGAAGGTAATATTGGCTTGATGAAGGCCGTAAAGCGATTCGATCCTGAACGCGGCGTGCGCCTGGTTTCATTTGCCATGCATTGGATTAAGGCCGAAATTCACGAATACATTGTGCGCAACTGGCGTATGGTAAAAATAGCCACAACTAAAGCACAACGTAAATTATTCTTTAATTTGCGCAGTATGAAAACTGGCTTGAATAGCTTGCAACCCGCTGAAGTAACACACATCGCACACGAATTAAACGTTAAACCTGAAGAAGTGCTTGAAATGGAAGCACGCTTAAATGGTCATGAGATTTCGCTTGAAGCAAATATTGATGATGATAGCGATGAACAATACGGCCCAATTTCCTATTTGCAAGATGAAGGTTTGGAGCCATTAGAGGCATTACAATCTAAACAGGCTGAAATTGCTGAGACTACAGGCTTAGCCCACGCACTACAAAACTTGGATGATCGCAGCCGTCGAGTAGTTGAAGCACGATGGTTACAAGATAAGGGTGGGAAAACTTTGCACGAGCTAGCTGATGAGTTTGGTGTTTCAGCAGAGCGTATTCGTCAAATTGAACAAAAAGCCATGCAAAAAATGAAAACATTGATGTTAGCGAGTCGCTAAGTCATATTCCTTAATACTCTTTGCATGACCAAACAGCCATGCAAACTACCCCCAATAAAAAAGGCTGCATTTCATTTTGCAGCCTTTTTTATTGGGGGTGCAGATGGGTAGGCTAAACTTACGCTGCCATCTCATTGTCCGCAGGCTCAAATGCCAGTGCATTTTTCATATGCATACGCAATACCTTCAAATCATCCAGCTGTGCCTGGATACTCTTCTCAATCGCTTCCAACTCTAAAATACGGTCTTCCAAAGTATCGGTTGCTTTATAGATGCGCTTTATACTTTCCAAACGGCGGCGTAATTGTAATTGATGCTCGCGCACCTGAGATTCCATTGGTGAAATCACCGCTTTCAACCAGTTTTCAATATCACGGTTCGCCACTTCAAATACATGAATCACACGACTGGCTAAAGTTTCAAAAAACTTGCTGGTCAATGTCATTTTTTCATTGGCAATCATATTGAACGCTGTATTAAACTGCTCTTTATAGGCGCGCTCTAATTTAGCCAACTCTTTTTGATAGCGTAAAGTTGAAAATGCAGGGGGATCAGACTTACGCAGCCCATGATCTTTAGAAAACTTCTCATACATAACATCCATCATTTTTTTAATTTCATCTATTTGCGTATCCGATGAAACTAATCGCTTTTTCAGTTCGCTGAAAAAGTTATCCATTGCCACTCGAATGGTTTTAGTAAAACTGGCATCAACCATGGTTTCACGAGTTGTATGCACATGAGTCCTAAGCGCCTCCATGCCCAGCAGAGTAAATAAGCGGTTAGTGTGTTGCGAGAAAATACTGCGTAGGGCCTGAAATCGCTGCAAGCCTTTCTCAAAATTCTCTTTATCAACCTTGACCTTGTTCATCATATGTTCAACAACGTCTTCATTTTTGCCGCGTAATCCGCGCAACTCAAGTAACTGATCATTGATTCCTGAGATGCGTGCATCTAAAATAAGATTTGAATTCACAATCAAATCTTCAATTTCATTTTGTGTATTATCGCGGACGATTTCTTTTTTTGACGGAATCAACTCATCGGATAATGCGCGTTCGAGCTCTAAAATACGACTTTTCACAAGTAGCTCATGGTCATTGTTAACCTTGGCTAACAAGCCTTTTTGCGCTGAGATAGGGAAAATTTGATTTGTTTCCAAACCAAGCAAATCGGCACTAGTCTTAATTTGCTTGGTAAGTTCCGATTGAATGTCTGCTTCGTTCTTTAACTCATCCCAAAGTCCGTCAATTTTATTGAGTACCGCTAAACGACCTTTTTGCTTCCAGCGAGTGCCGCTGATATATTGACGCCAAACATCAATTTCAGATTTGGTAACACCTGTGTCTGCCGCTAATATGAATAATACTGCATGTGCATTAGGCAGCATGTTCAAGGTTAATTCAGGCTCAGTGCCAATTGCGTTAAGGCCTGGCGTATCTAATATCACCAAGCCCTGCTCAAGCAGAGGATGTGGAAAGTTAATCATTGCATAGCGCCAGCTTGGCACATCTACAGTACCGTCTTTATTCACGCTAAGTGCATCATCAGAACTATTAGGGTCAAATAAACCGTATCTTTCAGCCTCTAACACCGATACTGACTTGGTATTGCTCACCTCTTTAAAGGCACTGACCATGCTTTCATTTGAATCCACATCGAATGTGACAGTTTTCCACTCATCTGGATAGCGCTTGTATTCGGTGGTGGTTGCATCTGAAAGACGTGTCTCAATCGGCAACAACATGATTGAACTCGGCTTGGATTTATCGTAGAGCAATTCTGTGGGGCACATGGTGGTGCGGCCTGCGCTTGATGGTAATAATCTTGTACCGTAGCCTGCAAAAAAGATTGCATTAATCAGCTCTGATTTACCGCGAGAGAATTCTGCAACAAAGGCAACATTCAGCTTATCTTCACGTAATCTTTCTAGCAACTGTGAAATGCGTTGATCAACTTGTCCGTCATTAAGCTCTTGCTCATTTAGCCAGTTACGATAATCAGATATCGTATCAACCAAGGCCTTTCGCCATTGGGTGTATGCTGCAAATTGATGCGCTAACTTGCTATTAGATTTTTCTTGAGCCATGTCAATCCTTACCTATTTTTACTTACTAGAACTCTATCATTATTTAGATAATAATCAACTTAATCAATTAACTATTATTTACATTTAAAATACAATCTAGACGAACGGATTAAAAACATAGATAAACGGCACTATCAAGCATCGTCATCAAGGCGTGTCATTCTGTTATCATCTTATTTTCAACAAAAGAGTCATTAATGAGCGGCTTAACCAACAACTCTCCTCGTCCGACTGATATTCGCCTTCACCAAACATCGAGGCTATTAGAAATTAAATTCGATAACAATACTGAATGTCAGTTATCTTGCGAATTTTTGCGTGTTTATTCACCATCAGCCGAAGTGCGCGGCCATGGTCACGGACAAGAGTCTCTTCAAATCGGCAAAGAAGATGTCAACATTACTGCAATAGAACCTGTCGGAAATTATGCGGTCAAGCTTACATTCTCTGATGGTCATGATACAGGTTTATATTCCTGGGATTATTTGTACGATTTAGGCAGAGACTACGAAGCGCTTTGGTTAGAATATTTAGGTAAATTAAGTGTTGCTGGTATCAAACGTAAAGAAAGTTAATACGGAAACTTTAGATGACAACTGAACACAACGCGAATCAAAGCACGCATTTTGGTTTTAAAACCGTAGCCGAAAATGAAAAAGCCAAAAAAGTCGGCGAGGTCTTTCACTCTGTCGCAAGCAAATATGATCTTATGAACGATGTCATGTCTGCTGGCATGCACCGCGGATGGAAGCACTTTGCGGTTGAAGTAAGCGGAGTTAAGTCGGGCGATAAAGTATTGGATATTGCTGGCGGAAGCGGCGACTTATCTAAACTGTTTGCAAAAAAAGTGGGGGCTGATGGCCAGGTGATACTTACTGACATCAACGCGTCTATGCTGAGTGTTGGGCGTGACCGCATGTTAGACGCTGGCCTGAATGTTCCAGCTTTACAATGCGATGCAGAAAAACTACCCTTCCCTGACAACCACTTTGATTGTGTGATAGTGGCATTCGGTTTACGCAACATGACACATAAAGACTTGGCATTGGCAGAAATGCAACGTGTTCTTAAAGTGGGCGGGAGATTATTAGTATTAGAATTCTCAAAAGTATGGCAACCTCTATCTAAAATATACGATGCTTATTCGTTTAAACTACTACCATTCATGGGTAAAATTCTCGCAAAAGATGCTGAAAGTTATCAATATCTTGCTGAGTCTATTCGTATGCATCCTGATCAGGAAGCCTTAAAGCAAATGATTGTAGATGCTGGTTTGAATAAAGTGGATTACTACAACTTATCTGCTGGCGTGGTAGCGCTACATAAAGGTTATAAAACCTAATGTTTAAGCGAATTTCCACACGCTTATTGCAACACCTCATTGCGCAAAACAGTTGGGCAAATGCTATGTTGCAGCCTTTTGCAAGCAAGTCGGTGCAATTTAATGTCGGATTTATAAACTCAAGCTTAGTGATTTTAGAAAATGGAAATTTGGCGATTGCGGGAGAAGCTAACATCCCTGATGCCACGGTGACCATTCCACCTAGCTTACTATTGCGTTTAGTCGCCAAAGATGAATCTGCAAAAAGGCGGATTATCATTGAAGGCGACACCCATTTAGCCGCAGAGTTAGCCAAAGTTTTTGCGAATATGCGCTGGGATTACGAAGATGATTTAAGCAATTTGATAGGCGATATTCCTGCTAATAAAATCGGTAACTTTGGCCGCCGAACTGCAAATTCATTGAAAGAATCCAGTCTCAATATCGCTGAGATGTTGAGTGAATATTGGCAAGAAGAAATGCCAGTGATTGCAAAAAAACGACATATAGAACAATTTAATTCAGAAGTAGATACCATGCGTGCTGATGTTGAGCGTGTCGAAAAAAAACTAGCTAAGCTCACTCAGCAAATAACAACAAAATCTGACCCTAACGGCAACGCCGTAGATAACACACCATAAATTTATGCGTATTTTTCGGCTTTTTTACATTATTTATATCGCACTACGTTTTGGCTTAGATGAGTTTATTTTAAGCCACACTAAATTAAAACCATTACAGAGCGTCATCAACGTTCTATTGTTTTGGCGGAATACCAGCAAACCCCGAGGTGAACGGCTCAGGCTTGCGCTTGAAGCATTAGGTCCGATTTTTGTTAAATTCGGGCAAATGCTATCTACACGGCGGGACTTAATTCCTCTGGACATCGCTGATGAATTAGCCAAACTTCAAGATCAGGTGCCACCTTTTGCATTTATCGAGGTTGAAGCGGTCATACAGGATGCCTTCAGTTTACCGCTCAATCAAGTTTTTTCTGATTTTGAACAAACCGCAATTGCCAGTGCATCCGTAGCACAAGTACATTTTGCGCACTTACTAGATGGCACACCAGTCGCTGTAAAAGTATTGCGCCCGGGCATTGCAAAAGTAATTAACCACGATTTAGTGTTATTAGATACTGCCGCATGGTTACTACAATCCATTTCGGCTGAAGTAAAACGCTTAAAACCGCGTGAAGTTGTGGCTGAATTTGCAGAACATACACACAGTGAGCTAGACTTGACTCTGGAAGCAGCTAACTGCACGCGTCTTGCTGGCAACTTTCCTGATAAAATTTTGCTTATTCCAGAAGTATATTGGGATTGGTGTCGCCAGCAGGTCATGGTCATGCAGCGCATGATAGGTACGCCTATCAGTAAAATCGATGTGCTACGGGTTAAGGGAATAGATATTCCAAAGCTCGCCCATGATGGCGTTGAAATATTTTTTACCCAGGTATTTAGAGATGGTTTTTTTCATGCTGACATGCACCCTGGCAACATACAGGTGGCGGATGACGGCCGCTATATCGCACTTGATTTCGGCATTATGGGAACACTTACAGACACTGATAAATATTACCTTGCACGAAATTTTTTAGCATTTTTCAATCGCGATTATCGCGATGTAGCGGTAGCGCACATTGAATCTGGCTGGGTACCCAAAGACACCAACGTAGAGGCGCTGGAAGCCGCCGTGCGTGCGATATGCGAGCCGATTTTTAACAAGCCGCTAAAAGACATTTCATTTGGCCGCACCTTATTGAGCTTATTTCAAATGTCACGAAAATTTGGAGTGGTGATTCAGCCGCAACTGGTGATGTTACAAAAAACCTTACTCAATATTGAAGGCTTAGGCCGCGATTTAGACCCCAATATTGACCTGTGGCAAACTGCCAAACCCTTTTTAAAACGCTGGATGAGCGAGCAACTAGGCTGGCGCAGCGTTGTAAAAAACCTCAGAAAAGAGCTGCCGCATATTATAAAAAATGCGCCGCAAATGCCGCGCTTGGTGCATCAATTTTTAACGCAGCAAACCCGTGCAGAGCAGGATGCGCCTATTCGGCTAGCCATTGAAGCATTAATTCAAGCACAAGAAAAACAGGCACGTTGGCAAAAAAGATTAACCTTGGTTGTTGTAATAATCATAATGCTTCAGCTATTAAGCTTACTTAAGCCGTGGCTAATAAATATCTCTTGAACAACCCTATTGAGGCGCTTGCATTAGTTAGCACTTGTATGTAGCCTCACTTAATCAACCTCGAATTTAATCACGTGCTTGGGAAATAATGAAAAAAAACCTTTTAAAACTATTCGCAAGCCTAGCGTTCTGTGTGACTTTGCATGCTAATGCTACTGAAATACTAGTCCCGGCCTATTTTTACCCGTCTAGCGATCCTAACCTTAGTTTTTGGGATGAAATGACCTCCTCCCTTAATCAAGGAGTTGGCATTACAGCCATTATGAACCCCAATAGCGGGCCAAGTAATGCGGTGAATAGTGATTACACGGCTGCCGTAAATTCGTTTCGTTCTGCTGGCGGCAAAGTGATAGGTTATGTGAGCACCCAGCACGGTGCACGCGATGCTAATGCCGTGTTAGCAGACGTGAATAGTTACAAAAGCTTTTATAACATTGATGGCATTTTCTTAGATGAAATGCACAACATCCCTGATACATTGTCATACTATCAATCACTACGCAGCGGCATTTCAAGCATCAATGCCAGCTATACCGTTTTTGGCAACGCCGGCACTAGCACGCTGGAGGCTTATACAAGTACCGCCGACGTGCTCGTGACTTTTGAAAATCAAACAGGTTACAACACTTACATACCTGACGCTTGGACAGCCAATTACTCAGCAAATCGTTTTGCACATTTACTGTATAACGTCGGCACTGTGGCGGACATGCAAACCAACTTAGCATTAGCGGCCAGCCGCAATGTGGGCTATATTTACATCACCAATGACAACAACTTCAATAACCTTGGTGTAAAAGACAATAACCCTTGGGACACGCTACCAAGCTACTGGAATGCTGAAGTTGCTGCCGTTTCAGCGGTGCCTGAGCCTGATAGTGCATGGCTCTTTTTGGTAGGGTTAGGCTTGCTTGGTTTGCAATACTACCGACGTAGCTTGCAAAGCTAATCAGCATCAAACACTAACGCTGTTGGCAATGTTCGCAATAAAAAGTTGAGCGTTGCCCTAGGCGGATACATTTAATCGACTTCGCACAAACCTTACATGGTTCGCCTGTACGTCCATACACAAAGTATTCCTGCTGAAAATACCCGGGATTGCCGTCTGTACCAAAAAAATCTCTTAAACTACTTCCACCCGCGGACAAAGCATCTTGCAAAGTGCTTTTTATTTCTGTAACCAATTTTTCATACTGTTTTAAAGATAACTTATTGGCAGGTGTTTCGGGATGAATACGTGCTCGAAATAGCGACTCTGAAGCATAGATATTACCAACACCCACCACTACATGACCATCCATAATGGCATTTTTAATAGCGAGCGTTTTGTTGCTCAATGCTTTGTGTAGGTATTTTGCGTTAAAGCTAGCTTCCAGCGGTTCTGGGCCAAGGCTATTTAACAATGCGTGACTATTATCCTTGTTATCAACCCATAGCACAGCACCAAAACGACGCGGGTCTCGTAACCGCAATACTTGACCATCCAAAAACTCAATATCAAAGTGATCATGTTTTTCTGGTGGATAATTACAATCCAGCAATTGAATTCGGCCAGACATGCCTAGATGTAACAGGAGAACGCCACCAGAAGACTCATCGCCAAATTCACACAGAATATACTTTGCGCGGCGTGTAAGGCCGCTCAGGGTTTGATTAGGCAGCGTTTGAGGTAGGTGTTGCGGAATTGGCCAACGCAGCGTGGGGTGACGGATAGTGACGGATTTAACAATTTTGCCAACGAGAGGCAAAAGCCCGCGGCGGGTGGTCTCTACCTCCGGGAGTTCTGGCATATATCATTCCTTTTATGTAGAAACGACGTCTCGTCGCGATTTACAACATTACCGCGCGACAAGAAGTAGGTCTACAAGCGAAAAGTTCAGCTAAATTTGATGAAGATGTCTAATTTGGTAAGTTAATCGGCGGATTTAGCATGGTAAACCCTACATCAGATGGAAAGTTATAAATCAATCCTTCATCCGGGCGACCCAATAACAAGTCTGGCGACTCTTGAATCTTATCAAAATGCACCTTGCTGCCATCTGCCATCTTAATTTCAAACGAGGGATAGGTGACCTTCCGGTCTGGCGTATAAATCTCTACAGATTTTGCTGGATTGTGTATCCATGAGAAATCCAGCCACTCATTCATCTCATTCTGTTGCGGTTTCGCTACGGAAATAGAAGCTTTCCACTTACCATTGACCAAGTCGATACGCAATTTTGAGTCTTGCCATTGTTCTAAGTGACTAAAATCAAAACCTGCAACCTTTTCAGTCGGCTTTAACGGCGCTTTATCTATCAGCTCTATCACCTGGGTAGAGGCCGCTTCAACATAAAAATTTGCAATTAAATAGACGGCATTTCTATGTAAAACATACTGATCATCGGTAACCGGGTTGTGTGTGCCGAATGCAAACTCCTCCACATTGGTTTTATCTCTAAAAAGTTTAAGTTTTACTGATGGATTATTAAGCCCGAATTTTTCAAGATCCGCAGCTTCAAATTTTGAATCAGCATGCTTATCTTTAGTGATTTTTTCTTTGGATTTTGCAGCAATGATTGATAAAATGCGCTGAACAGAAGCTTGGTCTGCCCGCATCTTCACAGGTGCGGTTAGCCGCCAAAAACCATCTACTTTTTCAAAAGTGACTGCTGCTTTCGCAGGAAACTCCACACTTACCGCGTTAAATTCACCCAGTTTGTAACTGGAAACTTCATAAATAGCCTCCTGGTCTGCCGTTTGCTTAGGTCTCAAGTATAAAAATGAGACCAAACCCGCAACCACACATAACATCACCAAATTAAGTAACCAGCGCTTTTTCATGCAATACCTTATAAAAACAAAGAATTAAACTTGGAACTTGCTACCCTTCGACAAGCTCAGGGAGCATCGTTCCCTGAGCTTGTTGAAGGGTAGCACTATCATTAACACTAAGCTTTTCTGCGTTTCCACCAAAAGTAAAAGCCTGCAATCAACATACCGAGCGGAATAAAGTATTGAAAAGCATGGAATACTGTCCAGGCAACCAGTCTTCCAGAGTCGGTATCTGGAATCGTCACATTGATATCTTTAAGTGGCATCGGTTGAATTGTGATGAGATTATCATCACCCGCGAGCCAGTTCACCATATTGACGCCTAAATCCAAGTTGCCACCATTGGTAATAAAGGTGTTAGATAAAAAGTTACCATTGCCCATGACCACCACACGCTGGCCTTTTTTGCCATAAATACGCTCTAATGCAACACCAATGTTGACTGGTCCGCGTTTGTCTTTTTTCTCATTAAAGACTGGCTTTGCATCTTTGGCTAATTTTTCTGAAGTTAACCAACCATTCGGCGCCACCTCAACCAAATTACTCACTTTCCATCCATTTTCATCAGTGCCTTTTGCCGTTACCTGATGCGCTTCAGGAAACAAAGTTCGCAACATAAAATTAGTTGTAATAGCATGTTCGCCATATAAACTTGCAAAGGCTACGCGGGCATCTGCACCATATTGTGCCGAGGCCATGTCTAAAGCGATACCAGGTGAAACTTGCAAACCTAAATATTCTGCGACCTCATTTAGACCACGCAAGTTATCGTCGTCCAACAACCAAAGTAAATTCCCGCCGCTTTCAAGATAAGTCTTGATTTTTTTAGCCTCAACCTCGCTCACATCTACTTGCGGGCCGGCAATTACCAACATTGCGCCATTGTTTGGCACGGCTTGTGCAATTGTTAAATCCGGGTTAGCGAACTTAAAGCCTTTTTTCTCTAGCTGTTTGCCGAACTCGCCAAGGTCATGATTTTTAATACCCAATAAATTGCGCTCACCATGCCCATCTAAATACATCACTGGCTGTTGATTAGTGCGAGAAAGCCTAACCAGCAAATTAGTCATTTCCTGCTCTGCAATCGGTGGAATAATATGCTCAATACGCTTCTGATACTCTACTACAATCTCACCATCCTGCTTAACGCCTGCATCTTGCGCAAGTTTGGGCTCAACGGATGGATTAATGAAAGTTAAATTGATGTTCTTTTTTTCGCGCTGATAGCGTGCAACAAAATCAATCATCCCTTTACGGAAATTATCACCGCTAGCCGCATCATCTTTAGTAGCAAAAACGGTGATATTAACCGGCTCTTTCATCTGCTTAAGCACGTTTATACTGCCTTGCGTAAGGATGTTACGATTTGCCTGCGTTATATCCTTTGCAAACGGATATTGGCTGGCCAAGTAGCCAAGTAAAATCACCAACATTAAAAAAAGCACAACAAAAAAACTGTTCTGTACCAATAACTGAAAACGTAATTTACGATTGATATTCATTTTACAAGACCTAATATTTCAAATATTTAAGGGGCTTTTAAGCAATTAAGTTTCTAAGCTAAGCAAGGCGTAAGCAATGTAGCATAACGATGAAAACTCAATGATTAGCTATCCGCGCAAGCGGTCTGCATCTAAACGACGCACGGTTAAGGTTAAGAATGTAGCGATAAATAAAACAAAGTAAGCAATGTCTGCCGTATCAATCAAGCCGCCTAAAAAAGATTGAAAATGACGTGTAAGAGATAAACTAGCTAGAGTATTACTTGGATCCCCCGCAAAAAAACGATCTAAAAACATTAAAGCAAATAGTGCGATAAACGTTAAAATAGCCGCGATTACAGGTTGTTGCGTCATGCTTGAAAAATACAAGCCGAGCGCTGAAAAACTTGCCACCATTAACAATAGACCGATTGAGTTTGCGATAATAAAACCAAAGTCGATATCAGCCCAAATATTTAACGTGGACAACATTAGTCCAATATAAACCACCAATATACTTAAAAATGCTACCAAGCCCAAAAACTTACCTAATACTATTTCCGTGAGTGAAATAGGCGCGCTGAATAAAAAAGGGAGCGTTTGACTGCGGCGCTCTTCTGAAATCAGCCGCATTGAAAGCAAAGGCACTGCAAACAACACCATAAATGAAGCGAATCCATAGACTATCTGCCCAACAAATTGCGTCACGCCAGTGCGCTCTGCAGGTCGCATGGCGCCTGACATCACAGCAAAATAATCATTAATACCATTCAAATAATAGGTGCCAAACGCAAACATCAGCAAGGCTAAAATCACCCAGCCCATTGGTGAGGCAAACATACTTTTAAGTTCTTTTCTTGCTACATTGATAATCATGATGTGACCTTAAATTTTTTTAAGCTGCCGACTGTTCTGGAATAGGCTGTTCTTGATACGTCAGCTGCACGAATACATCTTCCAAGCTAGTTTGATCAGGCGCGATTTGATGTAAACCCCAGCCGTTTTTGACAGCCGCCTGAACAATAGCCTCAGCTGGTGCGGCGCCATCAGCAAAGCGAATACGCATTAAGCCGCCAGACAAACTTTCAGCTTCTGTGATGCCTGGGATTTTCAACATTTCATCTGCACTTGGCGGATTATGCATACCTAGCATCAATTTATTACCGATACGTTGTTTTTTAAGCACATCAATCGCGCCATTAAACACCAGCTTACCTTTATCGATAATTTGCACATGGTCACAAACCATTTCAACTTCTGGCAGAATATGTGTCGATATAATCACACTACGTTCAGCTCCTACTTCACGAATCAAAGCGCGAATATCTCGAATTTGAATCGGGTCTAAACCCACAGTTGGCTCATCTAATATCACCACCATTGGGTTGTGAATAATAGCTTGGGCAATGCCGACGCGCTGCTGATAGCCATTGGATAAGTTTTCGATGAGGCGTTTGCTCATATGGCCCAAACCACAGCGCTCTTTAGCAACTTCAACCGCTTTTTTGATATTGCCGGCACTGACTCTATGTAACCTTGCCGCAATTGTTAAATACTCATCAACAGTAAACTCTTTATAAAGCGGTCGCATTTCAGGCAAGTACCCGATAAGCGCCTTGGCTTCTTTTGGATTTTCCATCATATCGATACCGCAGATTTTCACGCTACCGTTACTTGGTGCTAGATTACCTGTGAGCATTTTCATGGTGGTCGATTTACCTGCGCCATTCGGGCCTAAAAAGCCCAGCACTTGGCCTTTGCTTAGGGTAAAGCTTACGTTGCTAACGGCTTCTCTTCCGCCATAAAGCCGCGTGAGCTCATTTGCCTCTACTGTAAAATTATTCATAGTTACTCTAAATTATCTTTACTAAAATACAGGTTATTGGTTTCTGAAATTACAAGCGCTAAATTACCATATTGATGATACTAGCAGTTGAATTTAGGTGCTCTTCTAAAAACTTTCTACTTAACAAGTTCTTTCAGTTCAAAAGTTCTATTGACATGCACTGCAGTCAATTCATAATTATGGAGGAACTTGCCGCACCTGTCACGGACTAAGAAATAGAATACAACAATCATGTAGTAATGACTTATCATCTTAATACAGATTCACTACTGATGATTTAAGCGAATTTCTAACTATACAACTAACAAGTAAAAAAACTTATGCGCCCAATGCCTCAACGATTACGAACCAATGTCAAAGTTAAAAATTCATTATTCAGTTACACACCGTTTCGCAATACATCACTCATTAGCGCTTGCTTGCTGGCAAGTGCTTTAAGTTTGAGTAGCTGCGCAGCCGTTACTGGCGCGAATGCCACCGGCAAGACTAGCACCTCATCCCAGAAATCGTCAGGTCAACTTAACTCAGAAGCTGATTTTGTTTACAAGTATCTAGCCGCTGAAGTAGCCGGGCAACGTGGAGAACTAGCGACATCAAGCGCAATATTTTATGACCTGGCAAATACGACAAAAGACGCAAGTTTAGCCGAACGCGCTGCAAAGGTTGCTGCATACGGCAATGTACCCAGCTTGACGATTCCTGCCATTAAACTTTGGTCAGAACTTGACCCCAACTCGACCGAAGCGCAGCAAGCGATGACAGAGGTGTTGATTGCTTCAGGGAGGCTGAATGAGGCCAAGCCACATTTAGAAAAACTATTTGTGAAAGAAGAAACACGTGCTGGCGGCTTTTTATATTTAAACAACCTGCTAAACAAAAGCGCAGACAAAGCAGGCGTATTAAGACTAGTGCAGTCACTTGCAGAACCCTACCCACAGCTGGCAGAAGCGCAATTTGCGATTGCCCAGTCAGCTATGGCAGCCAAACAGAATAAAGTTGCCATGAACGCGCTTAATAAAGCTGAAGCGCTCAAACCTGGCTGGAGCGTTGCTGCCCTGTTAAAAGGACAGGTATTGTTTGAGGAATCACCTAAAGCGGCTATCGATTTTTATCGGGAATTTCTCAATCAACATCCTGAAGCCAATGAGATACGGCTAAATTTGGCTAGGTTATTAGTCAACCAAAAGCAATATGCCGCAGCAAAAAGTGAATTTCCGCTCATACTTCAATACGCCAAAGATGGCGCTGACAAAAATAGCGCTGAAGTCAGTGCCGTAGTTGGCTTGCTATCATTTCAATCCGCCGATTACGCGGCGGCAGAAAGTTATTTTCAGCAAGCACTGACAATGGGCTTTAAAGATGCCGATCAAATATATATTTATCTTGCCCAATCTGCCGAAAAACAAAATCATAACGACGTAGCAACAACTTGGTATAACAAAGTCCAGCCTGGCCAACATCAGCTTGAAGCAAAAATCAGTTTAGCTAATCTAATTGCACGCACACAATCTGCTGATAAAGCGATTGAACTATTAGATGCCGTTGATGACTTGACTACTCCGCAGCAGATTATCGTCATTCAAACGCAAGCCTCTATATTGGCTAAAGCCAAGCGCGACAAAGAAGCGTTTGACCTGCTGGACAAAGCAGTCAAAAACTTACCCAACACACCGGAATTAGTCTACGACTACGCACTTGCAGCGGAACGTATACAAAAACTAGACCTTATGGAAGCTGAATTGCGCAGAACAATCGCGGCTAACCCAAACTTTGCAGCTGCCTACAACGCACTTGGCTACTCATTTGCTGACCGTAATATCAAGCTCAATGAAGCAATTCAGCTGATAGAAAAAGCATTATCCCTAAGCCCGAATGACCATTACATGCTAGACAGCTTAGGGTGGGCGCATTATCGAAAAGGCAATTTAGATAAAGCGATTAAATATTTACAGCAAGCCTACAAGACTAATCCAGACCCTGAAATTGCCGCGCATTTGGGTGAAGTGCTATGGCAAAAAGGTAAACATGATGAAGCTAAAAAAATATGGGGCGATGCTCTGATTGCCGACCCTGCAAATGAAGTACTAATCAAAACTACAAACAAATTCAAATCATAAGTACATTTAATTAAGTACCTCATAATTTAGCACATGGATACTTTACGATTTGATATGCAAATAATGCGTTTATTTTTTATATTATGCCTCGTTGCCGCCATTCAAGGCTGCGTTTCGGCACCTAAACCAGTAACGGGCACCAATGCAGCTTCGCAAAGGCTTTATGAACAGCATCAGGAAACCATAAAAGCGATTGAACAGTTCTCGTTAAAAGGACGAATAGGCGTACAAGCTGACGGCAAAGGCTTTTCCGGTAGCTTGGATTGGCAGCATAACAATGCAAACGATGAAATTGCACTCTATTCCCCTTTAGGCAGCCAAGTAGCCAGCATAAAAAAAACGGTAGATAAAGTCACTTTGGAAGACGCTAAAGGTAATAGCATTTCAGCGACTGATACTGAAACACTCACACAAAAAGCACTCGGCTGGCAATTGCCATTATCGGGCCTTGCTGATTGGTCACTGGGCCGTCCGACCAACAGCGCCATTCAAGCTATTACCTGGAATGAACAAGGTTACCTAAGCTCATTAAAACAAGATGACTGGGAGATTGAGTACCAAAACTATGCAGATCAAAATGGTCATATTTTGCCCAGTAAAATTGTGCTTAGACGCGAAAAAGTAAACCTAAAACTGCTGATAGAAAATTGGGCGGATATAGCAAACTAATGCTTAATTAAAACCATTCCTTACTCAACACCCTCCGTAAGACTACTGCCAATTCCATACCTAAAAAATTATTCTAACCTAAGAATTAGGGGCTAATTCCACCACTACTTCACCATTAAAACCCGTTACTCTGTAAGCATAATTTAGGCTAACTAAAAATTGTTATAGGTTCGGGTGTAATGAAAAAAGTAATCTCATTATTGTTTTATTTTTCTTTAATCGGCAACAGCCATGCTGCGGTATGGGTAAAACTGCTTGACAACAACACTACAAAAATAACACTTGATAAGCAATCAATCTTGCAAAAAGATAACCTGAAAAGAGCATGGGTAAAAATAGAATACAAAACCCCGCAAAAAAATCCAGAAACAGTCGATACTCAATACAATTCAGCAAAATTATTATGGCATTTTGATTGTGCTTCACAAAAGTCTGCCACATCACAGGTATTTCAATACTTAAATAATGAACTTGTATATTCAGTTGGTATTGATGCGAAAAGTGCCGAATTCATTGAACCCGTGCCTGAGACAGATGTGGATATTGCCATGCGCTATGTTTGCAAAACAGACAAACCAATAACGCCAGCAGAATCAAAACCGGTAGTCATAAAACCCGCTATAGAGAAAGAAAAACCAGCCCCTGCCAAACCAGAAGCTGCAAATGCAGCTACGCCCGAAGCCAAAGCAGAAGAAAAAACAGCATCACCTGCGGTTAAATTACCTGCCGCAAAGCCTGTGTCAGCCAAAGTGAGCAATGCAAGCAAACCTGGCAACGGCAAAGGTCGCGAGCATAAACCACACTGGACGTATGCCGGCAAAGATGGGCCAGCAAGCTGGGGCAAACTGAGTCCTGAATTTGTTACTTGTGATGTAGGCCGCAATCAATCTCCAATCAATATTGAAGAAACAGCCCGCGCCTCTTTAAAACCTTTAAAGGCCATACAAAAATTTGCTGCAAAAGACATTGTCAATAACGGCCATACGGTGCAAATCAATTTTAAAGAAGGCAACATGTTGGCATTAGATAATGCAGCCTTTCAAATGAAACAGGTTCATTTTCATTCGCCAAGTGAAAATACCATACGCGGGAAATCCTTTCCCCTAGAAGCACACTTCGTACATGCTGATTCCAAAGGCAATCTTGCTGTGATTGGCGTAATGTATACAGAAGGTAAAGCCAATGCTGCGTTGGCAAAACTATGGGAGCAACTGCCGAATGAAGCGGGTGAGCCCATTGAACTCAAAAACCGGGTAATTCCCAGCGATTTAATTCCAGAAAACCGAGGGTATTATCGATTTAGCGGTTCGCTCACCACCCCGCCCTGTAGTGAAGGTGTACGGTGGCTATTAATAAAAACCCCATTAACTGCATCCAAAGAGCAGATAGAAGCCTTTAAACGCGCAGTTAATCACGATAACAACCGCCCGGTTCAACCGCTTAATGGTCGACTGATTGTAGAATAGTTTTTTTGACGGAATTTATAACGCACTCGCCATATAAATTAATTTAGGTAATTACCGCATGGCTACATGCGCTAAAATAGCACTATGCAAGACTTTCAACCTTATTTAGCGCCTGCAAAAATCAATCTGTTTTTACACATTACAGGCCAGCGAGCTGATGGCTACCATCTATTACAAACGGTTTTTCGTTTGCTTGACTTATACGACACCATTTATCTGAAACCCAACGAAAATGGCACAGTAAAACGTGTCAATGACGTTGCAGGCGTTCCAGAAGCGCAAGATTTATGCGTTCGCGCAGCAACACTTTTACAGCAACATACGCAATGCCCGCTTGGTGTAGATATTTTTCTTGAAAAAAAAATACCCATGGGCGGCGGCTTAGGCGGCGGCAGTTCAGATGCCGCAACCGTACTATTAGCTTTAAATCGCTTATGGAAACTCAACCTAAGCCGCACAGAACTCATGTCGCTCGGCTTGAAGTTAGGCGCCGATGTTCCCTTCTTTATCTACGGAAAAAACGCCTGGGCTGAAGGCGTAGGCGAGCAACTGCAAGCTGTTAACTTGCAAGATGCCTACTATGTGGTATTAAATCCCAATGTAAATGTATCAACTGCGCAAATATTTGCCAATAAGCAATTGACAAAAAACGCGATTCCTAAGACAATGTCGGACTTTTCTGAGGTGGCTAATTCAGGCATGCATAATTTAGGTGCTGAATTTACAAACCACCTTGAAAAAATAGTCTGCAGTGAATATCCCGCTGTCTTAGATTGCTTAACCTGGTTGAATCAATTTGGGCTTAATCAATCTAGCGATGCGCGAATGAGCGGCTCTGGTGCTTCGGTTTTTTTAGAAGTGGCAAGCGAGAAAATTGCAACAGAAATATGCAATCAAAAACCTAAAGGTATACAGGGATTTGTTGCAAAAGGGTTGAATCAGCACCCCTTAATAGACTTTGCGTCTGATTAAATAGTCTGATTAAAATATTGGGGAGTCGCCAAGTTGGTTAAGGCACTGGGTTTTGATCCCAGCATCCGAAGGTTCGAGTCCTTCCTCCTCAGCCAAAATTTAGCATGCAGATGAAAAGTCTGTGTGAATTCTGTATGAATTTAAAGTGCAGGCAAACAGCCTGCATAAATTGAAATAGCAAGCGTGTAGATTATATGATTTACGCGCTTTTATTTTTTGCATGTTTACTTTGCATGTTTAGATTGATAAGTTTTATTTTTGTAAGTTTTTAGTTTATCGCTGGCGTAAGTGAATACCCAACACGATAGGAAATTAGATGGCGTCTAACAGCAACTTGATGGTCTTTACTGGCACGGCCAACCCGGTGCTTGCACAAGAAGTAGCTACGCACCTAGGTATTGAACTAGGCCGCGCGCATGTTGGCACGTTTAGCGATGGTGAAACAACAGTTGAGTTGCTAGAAAATGTACGTGGTCGCGATGTATTCGTTTTGCAATCCACCAGCCATCCGACTAATGACAGCTTGATGGAAGTCATGGTCATGGTTGATGCGCTTCGCCGCTCTTCTGCAGGCCGTATTACTGCCGCAATCCCCTACTTTGGTTATTCCAGACAAGATCGCCGTCCACGCTCCGCGCGTGTTGCCATTACCGCTAAAGTAGTAGCGAACATGCTTACAGGCGTTGGCGTTAATCGCTTGCTGACGATGGATTTGCACTCAGACCAAATTCAAGGTTTCTTTGATATTCCTGTAGATAATATTTACGCAACACCGATTTTGCTGGCTGATTTGTTAAAGCAAAATCATGATAATTTAATGGTTGTTTCACCTGATGTTGGCGGTGTTGTGCGTGCTCGCGCAGCTGCAAAACAATTAAACGCTGATTTAGCCATTATCGACAAACGTCGCCCAAAACCAAACGTCGCCAAAGTAATGAATATTATTGGTGACGTCGCCGGCCGTACCTGTGTAATTATGGATGACATGGTCGATACCGCAAATACACTATGCGAAGCGGCGGCTGCATTAAAGAAACACGGTGCCAAAAAAGTCATTGCCTATGCTACACACCCAGTATTGTCTGGTGGCGCGGCAGAGCGTATTATGAATTCTGAATTAGATGAATTAGTAGTTACCAACACTATTGCGCTTGATACTGCATCAGCCAACTGTAAAAAAATTCGCCAATTAAGTGCTGCCACATTATTGGCAGAAACCATACGCAGAATTAGCCGTGAAGACTCTGTTTCTTCACTATTCATGGATTAGTCATTTATAAGTTTTAACCCTGCATACTGGTCGCGGTATGCAGTCTTTGTGAAGTAAGGCCCTCAAAAGCCATGTAGTAAATTTAAGTTTTAAATTTAGGAGTAGTAAAATGTCTATCGAAATTAATGCAGTAAAGCGTGATGTAAAAGGTACGGGTGCGAGCCGCCGTCTTCGTCGCGCAGGCACCGTTCCAGGTGTAGTGTATGGTGGTGGTAAAGAAGCCGTAACACTTGAAATTAACGCTAAAGAGTTATTCTTAGAATTTCGCCATGAAGCCTTCCACGCTTCAGTGCTTAACCTCAATCTAGATGGTAAAAAAGAAAGCGTATTGCTACGTGACTTTCAAATGCATCCAGTACGCAACACCATTCAACACATTGATTTTCAACGTGTAAGTGCTACTGAAAAAATCCACGTTAAAGTGCCGTTCCACTTTATCAATGCTGAAATTGCTCCAGGTGTAAAACTTGGTGGCGGTATTGTGGCGCACATCCTGACTGAAGCAGACGTAAGCTGCCTGGCTAAAGATTTGCCAGAGTTCATTGAAGTAGATGTAGCCAAACTTGAAATTGGCCACTCAGTCCACTTGTCAGAAATCAAACTACCAAAAGGTGTTGAATTTGTACAATTGGCTCACGGTGATGATTCTGCAGTAGCCTCTATCGCTAAAACACGCGGTGGTGTTTCAGCTGCCGCAGATGCTTCTGAAACTCCAGAAGCTTAAGTTTTAAGCATGCTAAACAGCGCGCACTTTAATATGAAGTGCGCGTTTTTTATTGGTACTACGCAACTATGAGTGGAATTAAACTTTTTGTAGGTTTAGGCAACCCTGGCGATAAATACGCCGCCACACGCCACAATGCAGGATTTTGGTGGGTAGATCAGCTCGCTGTACAAACCAATAGTAAGCTATCGTTAGACGCTAAGTTTTTTGGCATTGCCGGAAAATTAAACGTTGCAACCGACACCTGGTTACTCAAGCCTACAACCTTTATGAATGCCAGCGGCAAAGCGGTTGCTGCATTGGCTAATTATTACAAAATTTTGCCCGCACAGATTTTAGTCATTCATGATGAGCTGGATTTACAGCCGAGTACGGCTAAACTCAAAAAAGGTGGCGGAAACGGCGGACATAATGGCCTAAAAGATATATCCGCCGCGCTTGGCACTCAAGATTTTTGGCGGTTACGATTAGGCATCGGTCACCCGGGTGACCGCAATGAAGTGGTTAACTTTGTACTAAAAGCCCCCACAAAAGATGAACAAACAGCCATCAATCAATGTGTTGATGAAAGCATGCAAATACTGCCGCAGCTATTAAGCGGTGACTTTGAAAATGCAATGTTAAAATTGCATACTAGAAAATAATGTAAGTTATCCACTGTAACTCCATTCAGATTTCACGCAAGGTCAAGGCGTTGAGGTTTGAGGTGACGAGACAGTTCAAACAGTACGGTGAAGTTGCCGAAAAATGAAAACAACGCAGAGATTGCGTGAAATATGATTGGAATTTAAGATGAAATGCGGAATTGTTGGTCTACCAAACGTTGGAAAATCCACCCTATTCAATGCCATTACCAAAGCAGGTATTGCAGCTGAAAACTATCCATTCTGCACCATTGAGCCTAACGTAGGCATCGTAGAAGTGCCAGACGCACGCATACAAGCGTTGATAGACATTGTAAAACCGCAAAAAGTACAACCCGCCATTGTTGAAATGGTCGACATTGCCGGCTTAGTGGCTGGCGCTTCAAAAGGTGAAGGATTAGGCAATAAATTTTTAGCCAACATCCGCGAAACAGACGCTATTGCCCATGTAGTGCGCTGCTTTGAAGACAGCAATGTGATTCATGTTTCAAACAAAATTGACCCGCTGTCTGATATTGAAGTCATTAACACCGAACTCGCACTCGCCGACATGGAAACAGTAGAAAAAACCATGCAGCGCGAAGGAAAAAAAGCAAAAAGTGGCGATAAAGACGCTATTGCGCTTATGGCAGTGTTAGACAAAGTTTTACCCTGTTTAAACGAAGCTAAAGCTGTGCGCACACTAGGCTTAGATTCTGATGAGCTGCAACTCATCAAACCGCTATGCCTCATTACCGTAAAACCAGTGATGTATTTAGCCAACGTAGATGAAACTGGCTTTGAAAATAACCCGCTGTTAGACAAAGTTATAGCCCTTGGCAAAGCCGAAAATGCACCCGTAGTATGCATTTGCGCAAAAATTGAATCTGAAATCTCCGAACTTGAAGACGAAGACAAAGCCTTATTTTTAGCAGAACTAGGCCAAGATGAACCAGGCTTAAACCGCGTCATTCGCGCCGCTTATGATTTACTTGGCTTGCAAACCTACTTCACCGCTGGCGTGCAAGAAGTACGTGCCTGGACAGTGAAAAAAGGCGCCACCGCACCGCAAGCCGCAGGCGTAATTCACACAGACTTTGAACGCGGCTTTATTCGCGCAGAAGTGATTCAATACGATGAATACGTTAAAAACAAAGGCGAGCAAGGCAGCAAAGAAGCAGGGAAAATGCGCCTGGAAGGCAAAGAATACATTGTGCAAGATGGCGATGTGATGCATTTTAGGTTCAATGTGTAGGCTTATAAAATATAGTCTATAAAACGCAAACTAATTTTGACAATCGGCGCCTAAAACACTAAAATTGCGCCCTTGCTGAAATTTCAGGAATTAAAGGTTTCAGTAAACCAGTTTATAAGGTGATGTAGCTCAGCTGGTTAGAGCACAGGATTCATAATCCTGGGGTCGAGGGTTCAAGTCCCTCTTTCACCACCACTTAAAAAGCCACTTCTACGGAAGTGGCTTTTTTTCGTCTAAATCAGGTAAACTCGATAAAAATCTTAGCTAAACTCCAAAAAATAATAAGCGCACCTGATAAAAATTCTATGAACATTCAACAATACATTGACAATGTAAGCTCTCTATTTAATGCGGGAAACAGCACCGAACATAGCTATCGTGGTGACTTGCAGCAACTACTTACCAGCTTGCTAAAAGATGTGGCAGTTACCAACGAACCCAAGCGCATTGAGTGTGGCGCACCTGATTACATCCTAACCTGTAAAGACATCCCTATCGGCTATATTGAAGCCAAAGACGTGGGCGTTAAGCTGGGTGATAAAGCACACAAAGAGCAGTTTGACCGTTATAAAGCCGCGCTGAATAATCTGATTATTACCGACTATTTGGAGTTTCATTTCTATAAAAATGGTGTGCTAGTGGAGAGTGTTTCAATCGCCACTATTGGCGCTGGTAAAGACGGCGGCAAAATCTACGCCAAGCCTGATAGCTTTGACCGCTTTACTGCACTCATTGAAAACTTTGCATCGACCATTACCCAAACGATTAAATCGCCCACCACACTGGCGCAAATGATGGCGGCTAAAGCCAAACTCATGGCACAGGTGATTAAATCCGCTTTAGATGAAGATGATAAAAGCCAAAAAGAGCAAGCGCAAAACACCACCGACCTGCAAGGGCAAATGGCGGCATTTAAAAGCATTTTAATTCACGACATCAATAACACCAGCTTCGCTGACATTTACGCGCAAACCATCGCTTATGGCTTGTTTGCAGCACGTTATCACGACCCTACGCTAAAAACATTCTCACGACAGGAAGCCGCAACCCTCATACCGCAAAGCAATCCATTTTTGCGCAAGCTGTTCCAGTACATTGCAGGCTATGAGTTAGATAACCGCCTGACTTGGCTCGTAGATGAACTGGTGCTGATATTCCTAGCGACTGATGTTGCTAGCGTGATGCACAACTTTGGCAAAAGTACACGGCAGCACGACCCGATTATTCACTTCTATGAAACATTTTTAGCCGAGTACGACCCAAAACTGCGTAAATCTCGCGGTGTTTGGTACACGCCTGAACCTGTAGTGAGCTTTATTGTGCGGGCAGTGGATGACATACTCAAAACCCACTTTAAGCTGCCACAAGGCTTGGCTGACACCAGCAAAACCAAAGTAACCATAGAAGCGATTGAAGGTGGCAGCAAAGGCAAGCTGGTTAAAAGAGAGCATGAATTACACCGCGTTCAGATACTAGACCCAGCAACGGGCACAGGAACATTCTTGGCACAAACCATCCGCCACATTTACGACAGCCAGTTTGCAAAAATGCAGGGTGCATGGTCAGGCTACGTTAAGGAGCATTTGATACCCCGCCTGAATGGCTTTGAGCTACTGATGACCAGCTATGCAATGGCGCATCTCAAACTGGATATGCTGCTGACTGAAACAGGTGCTTACGCAACTACCCCGTCACTACGTGCCACCCTTTCTAAAGAAGGGGAATTAAAAACAACATCAGAGCGTTTACGCATTTACCTCACTAACAGCCTTGAAGAGCATGATGCTGATACTGGTACTTTGTTTGCCAGCTGGCTAAGCACAGAAGCTAATGAGGCAAATCACATTAAGCGCGATGCGCCTGTGATGGTGGTGATGGGTAACCCGCCTTATTCTGTGAGTAGCAGCAATAAAAGTGACTGGATACAAAACCTGCTGGTGGATTACAAAAAAGACTTGAATGAGCGCAACATTCAACCACTGTCAGACGATTACATTAAATTTATTCGCTTCGGGCAGCACTTTGTTGATAAAAACGGTGAAGGCATATTGGCGTATATCAGCAATAACAGCTTTATTGATGGCTTGATACACCGCCAAATGCGTAAAAGCCTGCTGGAAAGTTTTGATGAAATTTACATCTTAGACTTACATGGCAATTCGAAAAAGCAAGAAACTGCGCCTGATGGCAGCAAAGATGAAAACGTGTTTGACATCATGCAGGGAGTGAGCATTAACATCTTTGTTAAAACGGGGACATCTTCTAAAAGCACTACCCCGTCTAAGCTTCGCTCATCCACCCCTTCTAACAAAGGGGAATTAAAACCAGCTGAATTGATTCCCCTTCGTAACGAAGGGGTGGCACACAGTGACGGGGTAGTGCCTTTAAAGGAGGTGCCAGTTAAACCACTGGCTAAAGTATTCCACCACAGCTTATATGGCAAGCGTGAAACTAAATATGGCGCGTTAAATGAAGGGGCGATGGCTACTTTTCCGTGGCAAGAATTAGAAGTAAAAGCGCCTGAATACTTTTTTACTGTGAAAGATTTTGATGCAGCATTGGTGTATGAAAAAGGCTTTAAAGTAAATGAGTTGTTTTCGTTATACAACTCAGGCTTATCAACAGAGTTTGATGAGCTTGCAATTAAAACTACTAAGAGTGAAGCCAGTACTTTACTGAATGATTTATTAATGCTTGAGCAAAGCGATATATCAAAAAAATATACAATTGAAGCTAGCAAGCTTGAGAAGCTGCAAAGAGCAATTTCGGATGTAAAGAAAAACAGTCCTCGCATAGTTAAAATAAATTTTAGACCATTCGATTTTGTATATTCTATTTATACTGGAAAAAGTAATGGAGTTATGGGTAGACCTCGAAATGAGGTTATGCAACATTTACTAGACAAAGAGAATATAGGCTTTATTTTTAAACGTGGGTTCGATGAAAACGCACCCCCATGCTTTATTTCAAAGACAATTATAGATAGAAGAGCTTGGTCGAGACCAGGAATGCAAGGTGCAGAATCAATAGCACCACTCTATGTTTTCCCTGATGCCACTGATTTATTAGCTGAAACCACCCGCACACCAAATCTAAATATGCAGATTGTTGATGCCATTGCCCAAGGTTTAGGGTTAACATTTACTACAGAAAAACAAGCAACTACCCCGTCTTTGCTTCGCAAATCCACCCCTTCCACGGAAGGGGAATTAAAACCAGCTGAATTGATTCCCCTTCGGAACGAAGGGGTGGCACGAAGTGACGGGGTAGTGCCTTTAGAAGGGGTGGTAAGTAGTGATGGGGCAGTTACAACAAAGATTAAACTCAACGACCTACCTTATAACCCAGCCCTAAAAGATAAAGCGCGAGAACTACGAATAGCCGGAAATTTAAGTGAAGTTTTATTCTGGAATGCAGTAAAAAACAAACAACTAAATAGTTTAGATTTTGATAGGCAGCGCATCATTGGTAATTATATTGTTGATTTTTATTGCCATGAATATGCATTGGTAATTGAGATTGATGGAAGTTCGCATGATGAGAAAGCTGATTATGACGCTAAACGAGATGCTTATTTGAAAGCGCTTGGTTTGAATGTTTTGCATGTGCAAGATATTGAAGTTAAAAAGAATTTGTCAGGTGTGATTGAGTTGGTGAAACAGAATACAACTACCCCGTCACTTCGTGCCACCCCTTCTGTAGAAGGGAAATTAAAGACTTTCGCACCCATTGATTTGCTAGATTACATTTATGCCGTACTGCACAGCCCAAGCTACCGTGAAACCTACAAAGAGTTTCTTAAAATTGATTTTCCACGCGTGCCATACCCAAGTGATGCAACACAATTCTGGCAACTGGTAGCATTAGGCGGTGAATTGCGACAATTGCACTTGCTAGAAGGCGCTGCAATCAATCAACTGATTACCAGCTACCCTGAAAATGGCAACAACCTGGTAGATAAGCCTCGCTATGAAGATGGTAAGGTGTATATCAATGAAACTCAATATTTTGAAGGTGTGCCTAAATTAGCATGGGAATTTTATATCGGTGGCTACCAGCCCGCACAAAAATGGCTGAAAGACCGTAAAGGTCGTACATTAGGCTATGAGGATATTCTGCACTATCAAAAAATCATCAAAGCGATGGTTGAAACTGATAGGCTGATGCAGGCGGTTGATAAAATTAGCGTCATTTAAAATGAACGTTTGGTGATACTGCTGAATCAAAGCTATGTATTGAATGTGCATGGTTTACATTAGCCAGCGCATTTAAGATGAGCGTCTGCACAAAAAGCACTGCGACTTTATCACGCATGTAGTTCTTTTTTATTATTTAAGGAGTTTCAATGAAAATTATTCAAACAATAGCAATGGCAGCTTTGGCATTAGGCATTTCTCAAATGGCTTATGCTGATCATCATGGGGCAGATGGAATGGTTTGCAACCATAAACATGGCATGCAGAATGCTGATGCTAACAAAGATGGTGTGATTAGCCGTGATGAATTTACGACCGCGCACCAGAAAATGGCGGATGAAATGTTTACCAAAATGGATACTAGTAACGATGGCCAAATAGACCAAACCGAACAAAAAGCGCGTAAAGACAAAATGGGCAAAAATTGCAAAATGAAAGACCATAAAATGTCTGATATGAAAGAACAGGCCAAATAATTTTATGTTAGGTTAATCTATTAAGTTGTTAACCCAGATAATTTTTAGCTACTTTTAATCAAAAAGCCACATTTTAAAGCGTGGCTTTTTGATTTTTAAAGTGGATAATCTTAGTTAAGTTTAAAACATTCAGGATCTATGTATGGCTAATTATCAAGTATTGATTACAGGTGCCAACCGTGGCATTGGTTTAGAGTTTACTAAACAGTACGCACAAGATGGCTGGAATGTGATTGCCTGTTGCCGTGACCCGCAGTCTGCGGCGGCCTTGCAGGCGCTTGCAAATGCGCATGCAAATATTCGAATATTTAGCCTGGATTTGGCGGATTTTGCAAAAATTGACGCGCTGGCCTTGCAGTTAAAAAACGAAAGTATTGATGTGCTGATTAACAATGCGGGCGTGTACCCTGATAGCAGTTTAGGTGATGCGGATGAGAACGAATGGCTGGACGCGTTTAAAATCAACAGCATAGCACCGCTAAAAATGGCGAGTGCTTTTACCTCGCACATGGCTAAAGGTCAGCTTAAAAAAATTGCCACGCTTAGCAGCAAAATGGGCAGCGTGGACGACAACACCAGCGGCGGCAGTTATATTTATCGCAGCACTAAAACAGCGGTAAATATGGTGATGAAAAGCCTTTCGATTGACTTGAAGCCTTACGGTATTGCCGTGGTAACATTACACCCAGGCTGGGTGCAAACGGATATGGGCGGTAGTAATGCTTTGATTAACACGCAAACCAGTGTATCGGGTTTGCGCACTGTGATTGAAAAGCTAAACTTAAGCAATACAGGGAAATTTATTGCTTACGACGGTAAAGAGATTGCCTGGTAAAACTTAAACTCAATCAACCTGTTAAGTGTGTTGTACTTTAAAAGGCGCCCGCTCTTCCAGCTCATTGGTGTAGGCAGCGATGCCTTGCGATTCTTTAGCTACAAAGTCTTGTATCGCGTTGGCAAAATCAGGATGTGCAATTTTATGAAATGAACATGTTGGTCTGGGTTTAAAACCACGCGCCAGCTTATGTTCACCCTGCGCGCCGCCTTCAAAATACTGGATATTTTCAGTGATACAAAATTCCTGCGCCTGGTAATAGCAAAGCTCAAAGTGCAGGTTTGGCACATATTGCAAAGCACCCCAGTAACGGCCATATAAGGTGGTTTGATGATAAATATTCAAAGCACTGGCTATTGGCTTACCGTCCAGATATGCCAGTATCAGCAAAATATTCTGCGGCATACTTTGCCCAATCTGCTGAAAAAAAGCTGGCGTTAAATACGGTGTTGAGTGATGTTCAAGGTAAGTGTTTTCATAACAAGCATAGAAAAAACTCCACTGTTCAGGCGTAATATCCGCACCTTTAACGCGCAGACATTCCACGCCTGTCGCTGCAACTTTTTTACGTTCCTGATGAATCTTTTTACGTTTATCGTGGCTTAGAGTGCTTAAAAAATCTTCAAAATCTGTAAAGTTTTCATTTTGCCATCTAAATTGCACACCATGGCGTTGCAGCCAACCTGCTTGTTTTAATGCTGCCGCCGAATCATCTTCCGGAAATAACACATGAGCTGATGATAGCTGATGTTTGTGCATCGTTTCGCCCAAGGCATCTATCATCAATGCCTGAATTTTTGCATTATTGGCGATAAACCTTTGACTGGTAATGGGGGTAAATGGAATGGCCGAGAGTAATTTAGGATAATAATTAAAACCGCTACGCTGATAGGCGTCTGCCCAAGCCCAATCGAACACGTATTCACCGTAAGAATGGCTTTTAACATAGAGCGGCATGATGCCAGCCAACTGACCATCTTCATACACAATCATCGGGTAAGGCTGCCAGCCAGTGCCTTTACCAACCGAGCCTGAACGCTCTAGCGCGCTTAAAAAAGCATGGCTAAGTAATGGCATATCGCCCACTAAATCATCCCAGTTTTGCGCGTCGACTTGCTGGATGCTATCGGTAATTTCTAGAACCAAACTCATGAATGGCGACTCTTGGTGTTGATTGGCTAGCTTGATTGGCTAGCATTGATTGAAAAGTGCACGCAATGTGACTTAATGTTTTTTAAGCTACCTGCTGAGTTTATATGACAATGATTTGAACATCATCAACATAATAAGTTTAGATGCTTGTGAATTGACTGAATTTTACAAATTACTGAAAAATAATTTGTTGTGAAATGAATTGAATAAATACTGATGTGACTAGATTAAGCTGCAAACTTAAAGTACAAATTTAAATTGCAAGCTTAAAGCTTGTACTAAAAAGTACGTTTCTTTAAATTGTTTCCGACTGGCTTGCTATCAGGTTTTGTTATGCCTGCGGTTTGCGGCCTTTGTGCTTCAAGTGCGGCCTCTGCGGCTTGTAACTTTTGCGCCTGAAGTAAAGTTTCAGCGGTGCGCCTGCGTTCAAGAATTCTTGCTTGCGCTTCCACAAGTTCATCAAGTGAAATTACATTATCCTGGTTGATATCTATTTGACTAAAGAGTCTGGCCACTTGTGGCAATTTCTCAGTTGCTTCTTGCCTGTCTATCGTACCATCGCCATCATTATCGGCATCAAAAAAACGCGCTTCTATGCTTTCTTGCATGGCTCGACGGCGGTCTTCAATCTGCTGATGATCACGATCTACTGTTTTTGCAAATTCATCTAAGGCCTTGCGTAACTTTTCTCTATTTTCCGGACTGAAATTGAGTCTGAGCGTTTGCTGCATGCCCTGATTTGATAACTCATCATCGACTGCTGGTTTTGAGCTGTTATCAGCATTAATGAATGTCGCTCTGCCACCAGCATTTACGTTAAAAGCCATTCCAACACCTACGCACAAGGCAAGGCATGAGTGTTTGGCAATTAAAATATGTTTTGAACTGAGCTTGATCAATGCATTAACTTTTAACATGGTTTGATAAATAAAGACGCATTATCATGAAGTACGATTGTTAATCGATTGTTTCATTTACCGCTGAAATTGTAAATAATTGTAACGGAAGGTTAATTTTCCATTACCGGATAAATTCAGTTTTAAAATTAACTAAACTTAATCTTAATCTTAAGCTTTACAAAATTTACAGCATTAAATTTACACTGTCATTTTAAATTTAACGAAATTAGCATACACTTCATAAACAAGATAAATATTACATACTGTTGACAAAAATATCTGGCACTAAGTTTCAATATTTTCTAGATTAAACAGACAATATTAAATTTATTTCTTTATTATTAGCGACATTAAAAACCGAGCGGAATAAAACCATGGTTGATCAAAATAAAAAGATATTGGTAGTCGATGATGACATTCGTTTGCGTGAGTTATTACAACGCTACCTGACTGAACAAGGCTTCACCGTTAAAGTGGCGTCTGACGCTAAAGAGATGGATGCCATGCTGGCCAATGAACCCATTGATTTATTAGTGTTAGATTTAATGTTGCCCGGCGAAGATGGCTTATCAATATGCCGCAGAATTCGCGGCACAGGCACCATGTTGCCTATAGTCATGTTAACTGCGCGTGGCGATGAAGTAGATAGAATTATCGGCCTTGAAATGGGTGCCGATGACTACTTGCCTAAACCGTTTAACCCGCGCGAATTGTTGGCTCGTATTAATGCCGTCATGCGCAGGCACGAGCGCCTACAGCCCAGTGCGCCTTCCATTAACACCGACAATGTGACCATAGGTGACTTTGTATTTAATGCTTCTACACGCTCACTTAGCCGTGACGGCACATCTGTGACTATTACCAGTGGTGAATTTGCGCTACTTAAAGTGTTTGTGGACCATCCGCGCCAGCCGTTATCACGCGATAGACTCATGCAACTTGCGCGCGGGCGCGAGCTTGATGTGTTTGACCGCAGCATTGATGTGCAGGTATCACGATTGCGTAAACTGATAGAGCCCGACCCAGCGCACCCGCGCTATCTGCAAACCATGTGGGGCTTTGGTTATGTGTTTATTCCTGATGGTGAAACTGACCAGTAGAATTACTCAGCAAGATTATATTGACTCACCACCTTTCTTAATTAATTTATAGCCTTATTGATTTATAACCTTCAGCTTGAAATTTCAAATTTTACCTAAAACACTACTCGCAAGAGTGATGCTGCTGATTACCGTTTTGCTGGCAATCGGCCAGGTTGCCTCGCTGCAAATTTTTGAATATTTTGAACGCGAACCGCGCGCCGAAGCTACCGCCTTGCAAGCGGTCACTGTCGTCAATTACACGCGCGCTTCGCTTATCGCATCACAAGATAACCTTCGTTTAGCGCTATTGTCAGAACTGACTGGCAAAGAAGGAGTGCGCATTTATTATGCTGACTTTATGGAAGAAATTGAACCACTGCCAGCAGACCCGTTTATCAACATGGTGGCTGAAAAAATTCGTGAGCGACTGGGGGTAGAAACCATCATCACCGTCAATCATTATGGCGTTCAGGGTCTTTGGGTGAGTTTTAATATCGGTCAGGATGACTTTTGGGTGGTGATTCCAAAACTGCATGTTGAACGCCGCTTCCCCTGGCAATGGCTAGGCTGGGGGGCGTTAGTGCTCTTGCTATCATTAGCGGGCAGCTACTTTATTGCGGCCCGAATCAACCGCCCTTTGCAGTTATTGATGAATGCGGCCAATCGATTACGTAATGGCGAACCGCCCGAAAAGCTGCCTGAAGGTAGCTTTGCTGAACTGCGTGAAGTCAATGACACTTTTAACAAAATGGCAGACTCCTTAGCCGAGCTAGATGCCGAGCGTACGCTCATTTTGGCGGGCGTTTCGCATGACATTCGCACGCCATTGGCAAGATTACGCTTGTCGGTAGAAATGCTACCTGATGAAGGTTGCGGAAGTTTAAAAAATGGCATGGTGCAAGACATCGCGGACATGGATAATATCATTCATCAATTTTTAGATTTTGTGAAAGGGGTAGAAGGCGAACCCACACAAATGATTGACATTAATACACTGTTGCAAGCCATGCATGACAGACAACTCCGCGCAGGGCGGGACTTGGTAGTGCAGTTAGCGCCCACTTACGTGGTGCCCATTAAGCCGCTTGCCATGCAGCGCTTATTAGACAACCTGGTCGGCAACGCATATGCTTATGGGCGCGGCCAAGTACGTGTAGCCAGCAAAATCACCGCTGAAAATATCATTATCAGCGTGTTTGATAATGGGCCTGGTATTCCTGAAACGCATGTCGAAAAGCTATTACGCCCATTCGAGCGTTTAGACACTGCGCGTAGCAATGCAGGCGGTAGTGGATTGGGTTTGGCGATTGCAGACCGCATTGCCAAACTTCATCATGGCAAGCTAGAGTTAATCAACAGGCCTGAGGGTGGCTTAGAAGCACGATTGAGTTTGCCAATAAAGAACTAGTTTTTTGCAGCATTCTGTTTAGAGGTGACCTTTAGCGTTAGGCTCAAACCAATTTAATTTCTCACGCAACTGCACCACTTCACCAATAATCGTCAAACACGGCGCTTTCATTTCAGCAGCTGTCACCTTCTCAGCCAAATCAGATAAGGTTGCCGTTACAACCCGTTGCCGCTGCGTAGTGCCTTGCTGAATGACCGCCGCTGGCATATCAGGCGAAACGCCATGCGCAATCAATTGCTGGCATATTTGTGTCAAGCCTACTAAACCCATGTAAATCACCACCGTCTGGCGTGGGCGGGACATAGCTACCCAGTCTAAATCCAAGGTACCGTCTTTAAGGTGGCCCGTAATAAACAAACAAGCCTGCGCATAATCCCTATGTGTAAGCGGAATACCGGCATAGCTAGAAACACCATTGGCAGCGGTAATGCCAGGCACTACCTGAAACGGCACACCATGTTGCATTAAGGTTTCTATCTCTTCGCCACCGCGCCCAAAAATAAATGGATCACCACCCTTTAAGCGTAATACGCGTTTACCTTGCAGCGCTAATTTGGCTAATAGTTCGTTGATTTCTTCTTGGGGCAAAGTGTGCTGATCGCGCACTTTTCCCACGTATATCAAATCAGCATCACGACGTACTAGCTCCATCACTTCCGGGCTCACCAATTTATCATACACACAAACGTCGCATTGCTGCATCAAACGTAAGGCTCTAAACGTCAATAAATCCGGGTCTCCTGGGCCGCCACCCACCAAATAAACCTCACCCCTATTTTTAACTTCAGCCTTTTCTGACAACACATCATCTAAGGCCTTTCTTGCTGCCGCTTCCTGACCAGACAATATCCGCTCTATAATTGGCCCTTGCAAAACGCCTTCCCAAAAAATACGACGCTCTTGAGTTGTGGCAAACTTTGCTTTCACCTTATCTCTGAACTCACCCGCTATTGCCGCAATACGTCCATACCCCGTTGGCAGCATTGTCTCAATCTTGGTGCGAATGTATCGGGCAAGCACTGGCGCATTACCCTCGCTTGAAATCGCAATCACTATGGGCGATCTCTCAACAATAGATGCCATGGTAAACGTACACAAGCCTGGCGAATCCACGACATTCACGGGTATATTAAATGCCTGCGCATCACGCGAAACAGCAGCATTTGCCGCCGCGTCATCTGTAGCGGCAATTACCAAACAAGCGCCTTGCAACTGTGCAGTCGCATAGCTGGCTTGCATATATTGGATTTTTTGCGCTTCAGCCAGCGCCTGTAACTCATGGCAAATATTTGGCGAGATGACAAGCACGGCCGCATTGGCTTTTAATAGCATATTCACTTTACGTGAAGCAACATCGCCACCGCCAATGACAACGCATAGACGATTTGTAATTTTGATAAAAATGGGAAGTGCTTGCATTTGATTTTCGCCTGCCTGAATAACACCTATTTTACCTTGCACTGAGCAACTTTACGTGAAGCAAATGGCCAAATGCGCTAAAATTAACCTTTATAAATTTGCAGCCAACCCTTGAATCCTACTAAAGAAAAATCAACACCCGTTGTCACAAGCTCATCAGCCCCAAAAAAAGTATTTATTAAAACTTTTGGCTGCCAGATGAATGAGTACGACTCTTCACGCATGGCAGATATGCTAAGTGCGGCAAACGGCATGGTGGAAACGCTCACCCCTGAAGATGCTGATGTTATTTTACTCAACACCTGTTCAGTGCGTGAAAAAGCAGAAGATAAAGTATTTAGCCACCTTGGGCGTTTTATCCCACTAAAAAAAGCAAATCCTAATTTAGTGATTGGCGTGGGTGGCTGCGTAGCCAGCCAGGAAGGCGACAATATCATCAAGCGCGCACCTTATGTGGATGTGGTGTTTGGCCCGCAGACTTTGCATCGCCTGCCTGAAATGATTAAAAGCAGCCAAAGCAGCGGCCAATCCCAGGTAGATATTTCATTCCCTGAAATTGAAAAATTTGACCATTTACCACCACCACGGGTAGAAGGCGTCAGTGCATTTTTAAGCATTATGGAAGGCTGCAGTAAATATTGCAGCTTTTGCGTAGTACCATATACACGCGGTGAAGAAGTATCACGTCCGTTTGAAGCCATTTTGACCGAAGCTGCACAGCTTGCAGAGCAAGGCGTAAAAGAAATCACCTTACTTGGGCAAAACGTAAACGCCTACCGCGCCCAATATAACGGCCTGGAAGCAGATTTAGCCATGCTGATTGAATATGTCGCAGAAATCCCCCGGATTGAGCGTATCCGTTTTACCACTAGCCACCCAAATGAGATGAATCAGCGCCTGATTGATTGTTTCGCCAATATTCCAAAATTAGCGGTGCAATTACACTTACCTGTGCAGGCAGGTGCAGACCGCGTGCTAATGGCCATGAAGCGCAATTACACTGGCTTGCAATTTAAATCGACCATACGGAAATTACGTGCTGCTAACTCAAACCTCACATTTACTTCTGATTTTATTGTGGGCTTTCCGGGTGAAACCGAAGCTGAATTTGAAGCCACGGCAAAACTAATGCAAGACGTCGGGTTTGATTACAGCTTTAGCTTTTTATACAGCCCGCGACCTGGCACACCAGCCTCATACCTAAGTGACGAAACTTCGCAAGAAATTAAGCTGGCACGTTTAGCCAAATTACAAGCGCTTAACGAGACGCAAGGTAAGCAAATTAGCGAAGCGATGCTAGGCACTGTGCAACGCGTGCTGATTGAAAGCACATCGTGGAAAAATGCCAATGAACTGGCTGGTAAAACTGACAACAACCGCATTGTAGATATTGTTGGCGGCGCTGATTTAATTCATCAATTTGTAAATATACGCATTATCGATGTAAGTAATCCCAAGCGCTTACGCGGCGAAATTATCACTGGATCATTAATAGATAGCTGATAGAAAAAATGGAAATTACTTTAACCCCTGAAGACAATATCAAGCTAGCCAATTTATGTGGTGCGCTAGATGAAAACATTAAGCAAATTGCAGATGCACTAGACGTGAATATCGCGCGGCGCGGCGCTAATTTTAAATTTTCCGGTGACACGCACAATATGCGCTTAGCAGTGCAATTGCTTGAAAATTTTTACACACGCGCAAAAAGTCCAATTGGCTTAGATGAAATTCAATTAGGCTTAGTAGAAATAGATAAATTAAAGCCTGAAGATATTGCGACATCTAACGCGCCAGTTTTGATGACACGCCGTACTGAGTTACATGGTCGCACCCCCAGGCAAATAGCTTATTTACAACAGATTCAAGATCACGACATTACCTTTGGCATAGGCCCGGCGGGTACAGGCAAAACCTATTTAGCAGTAGCCAGCGCGGTGGATGCCATGAGCCGCGATCGCGTAAAGCGTATTGTATTGGTTCGCCCTGCGGTAGAAGCCGGCGAAAAATTAGGCTTTTTACCAGGTGATTTAAACCAGAAAGTTGACCCCTATTTACGCCCTTTGTATGACGCGCTATACGATTTGGCGGGTTACGACACGGTCAACAAGATGTTTGAACGCGGCGCAATTGAAGTCGCCCCGCTTGCCTATATGCGTGGTCGTACGCTTAACCAAAGTTTTATTATTTTGGATGAAGCGCAAAATACCACGCCAGAACAAATGAAGATGTTTTTAACACGTATAGGTTTTGGAACCAAAGCTGTGATTACAGGCGATGTTACGCAAATTGACTTACAAAAACATCAAAAAAGTGGTTTGGTAGAAGCTCAAAAGGTCTTAAAGGATATTAAAGGCATCGCGATGACACACTTTTTATCGGCCGATGTAGTACGGCATCCATTGGTACAAAAAATTGTGAATGCGTATGAAGAATACGAAAAAAACAATGAGAAATAAGACTGGTTCATGACTTATGTCATTTACATAAAGGCAATAAAGGATAAGTATAGTCATATCGTATTTAAAATGAGGTCTTTATGTTGATGGAAAAAAAACCTGCTGGAATCACCAATACTCCAAAAAAATCTCCAAGGGCGCGCCGCGTAGCTAAAGGTGATACGCCGCCAAATAACAGCAATCAAGGCATAGAAAACTTCTCGGTGGGCGAAAAAATCTCTGCATCACGCGAATCAAAATCTGTCGCAGTGCAGGATATTATCCATCGCATTTCAACAGGCACCGATATTGCAACGCTACCTGAAGCTTTGCAAGCCATTCTGGATGGCGCATCGCCTGATGACGCAGCGGCATTAAGCAAAGCTATCGCTAACATGCCGAATATTGAAAGCTCAAAAGCTAGAGCCCATGCTGACGATGAACTCGCACGCGATTGGCGCGATGGTGCTTATCCTTACAAAAACCTGTTGTCACGCCGTAGTTACGAAAAACAAAAATACCATCTGCAAGTTGAATTACTCAAACTACAAGCATGGGTTAAAGAGACTGGTCAACGTGTCGTTATTTTATTCGAGGGTCGCGATGCGGCGGGTAAAGGCGGCACCATCCGGCGTTTTATGGAACATCTGAACCCACGTGGTGCGCGTGTAGTGGCGTTAGAAAAACCCAGTGAAGTTGAACGTGGTCAATGGTATTTTCAGCGTTATGTGTCACAACTACCTACCGCAGGCGAAATCACATTGTTCGACCGTTCATGGTATAACCGTGCCGGGGTTGAGCGCGTCATGGGTTTTTGCAACAACGATGAATACCTCGAATTTATGCGTCAAGCACCGGAATTCGAGCGCAATTTAACTCGAAGCGGCATTCATATCATCAAGTTTTGGTTCTCCGTTAGCCGCGAAGAACAGCGCCGTCGCTTCAAAGAGCGCGAAATGCATCCACTTAAACAGTGGAAACTCAGCCCCATTGACTTGGCTTCTCTCGACAAGTGGGAGGACTATACTAAAGCTAAAGAAGCCATGTTTTTTCATACAGATACGGCAGATTCACCCTGGACTGTGATTAAGTCTGACTGTAAAAAACGTGCCCGCCTTAACGCCATGCGTTATGTACTCCATAAACTACCTTACGCAAATAAAGAACTAGCAGCGATTGGTGCTTTGGATCCACTATTGGTTGGCCGTGCGCACATTGTTTATGAGCGCGGTGAACACGATCATCAACCGCTACTATAGTCAGTTACTGCGTACTGACTGTATAATTTAACATCCATTACAACGACTCAGGTACGAAATGACACCCAATAAATTTAGCAGATTAACGCAACGCGGCCTTGCCATCGTTGGGCAGGGCGTGCTTATTATCATTGCCGTTGCCACTATTTTTGCCGTGTTTCAGGCAATCATGCATATATGGCAAGCACGTGCAATTTCTATTGGCGATCTGCTTTTGCTGTTTTTGTATCTCGAAGTCATGTCCATGCTTAATCATTATCTTGGTACTGGCAATCTACCAGTCAGATATCCGCTTTATATTGGCATTATTGCCCTGGCACGCTTTTTGGTACTTGATATCCATGAACTTGATGCCTGGCGGATGTTTGCGCTATCCAGTTCGATACTCTTAATTGCGCTGGCAATTTTGGTAGTGCGTTACGGGCATGTGCGATTCCCCTATAACGATGACGTAGATACCCATTCAAAACAATAGATTAAATCTCACTAGGGGTTAGGCTTCCCCTAGTGAGCTGCTGTAAAGTGAGCTACTGCAGATTAATCTTCCTTACCACAAGCACCCAATCAAGATATGAGCCAAACAAGCTATGCCGCAGCTAAACATCAGCACTCAATACGCCTCAAGTCATACTAATTTGCCTACACAAAGCCAATTCCGCAAATGGGCTAAAGCCACGTTGCGCGTTGATACAGAAGTGACAATACGCATCGTCGATGAGGCAGAAGGCCGCGAGCTCAACAAAACCTATCGCGGCAAAGATTATGCAACCAACGTGCTGACATTTTCGTTAACAGATGAACCCCATCTGATGGGCGACATTATCATTTGTGCGCCAGTAGTTGCGGCTGAAGCACTTGCACAAAACAAGCCCCTTGAAGCACATTATGCCCATTTAACCGTGCATGGTATTTTACATTTACACGGTTATGATCACGAAATTGATGCTCAAGCAGAGTTAATGGAAAGTTTAGAGACTGCAATAGTCACGAAATTAGGGTATGCTAACCCCTATCTCATTACATAGGACGCCTGCTAATGGCTGCCGAGTCGGAAAAACCAAGCAACAAACCAAGTTTATTAGAACGCTTAAGCCACTTTTTACTGCGTGAACCAGAAGACCGCGAGCAACTAGTTGCGCTGTTACATGGCGCTTACGAAAACAGTTTGATGGATGCAGACTCACTCGCCATGATAGAAGGTGTGCTGCAAGTCAGTGAAATGCAAGTGCGCGACATCATGATTCCGCGCTCTCAAATGGATGTCATTGACATCACCGACCCACCTGAAACTTTTATCCCGCATGTCATTGAAACAGCTCACTCGCGGTTTCCTGTGATTGAAGACGACAAAAACGACGTTATCGGCATTTTGCTTGCCAAAGATTTACTGCGTTACTATGCAGGTGAAGATTTTGAAGTGCGTGACATGCTGCGCCCTGCAGTGTTTATCCCTGAATCAAAGCGCTTAAATATATTGCTCAAGGAATTTCGCAGCAACCGCAATCATATCGCCATTGTTGTAGATGAGTACGGCGGCGTAGCTGGCATGGTGACGATTGAAGATGTGCTGGAACAAATCGTCGGTGACATTGAAGATGAGTACGACTATGATGAGGATGAAGATAACATCATCCAAAATGCAGATGGGCAGTATCGCGTAAAAGCGCTGACAGAAATCGCCGACTTTAATGAAATTATTGGGTCAGCATTAAGTGATGAAGAATTCTCTACGATTGGCGGCTTAGTCGTGCATCAGTTTGGCCATTTACCCAAGCGCGATGATGAAATTGTGCTAAATGGTTTACGCTTTAGGGTATTGCGTGCCGACAGTCGCCGTTTGCACACACTTATGGTCGAAGTACTTCCTGATTCAGCAGATTTAGCTTAATTTTAATTTTTTATCTACAAACTTCATTTAAAAATACTTCAATCATTATGCCGAGATAAATGCATGTCCAATTTATGCATTTATTAACGGAACTTATCTTTAATTTACGGGCTCTCAGAAGTTATGTAAATTAAATAATATTTTTTCGTTATTGGAGATTGCAATGAAACCTATAGCATTAATTGTCGTTATTTTCACACAGATGGCATTCATGCAAGCTGCGACTGCGGAAGAAGCAAAAGATACGACTGAAATTCCTACGCTGGAACGAGATTTTGTGAATGCCATTCACGGCTTTGATAAAGCCAAAATCATCGCCCAATTTGGCGAACCCGCCAAAGCTGATGACGTAAAGATTAAAGGGTCACAAAAAGTGGTCGCCTCTATTTGGCAATATCACTTTATTAATACAGCGCCTGATGGCTCATACTATGAAACGACTGAGTTAGACTTTATTGATGACAAAGTGGTACAGGTGGTTTTCATGAATAACGATGGTTCTGAAGGGTCAGATAAGGCTCAAACATTTGAAGTTCCGACAACCTCGCCTGAACTATAAATATTAAGATTAAACATTTAATTCGTAAAAAAAGGGCTGTTAAGCCCTTTTTTCACAGCTAATCTAATACAGAAAATTAAGCTTATTTTTTCAAAGAATCACGAATTTCACGCAACAATACAACGTCTTCTGGCGTAGGTGCCGGGGCTGGAGCTGGCTCGGCTCTTTTCATTTTATTCATTTGTTTTACCAACATAAAAATCACAAACGCTAAGATGATAAAGTTAATCACGATTGTCAAAAAGTTACCATAAGCCAGCATTGGCACACCAGCTGCTTTTAGTGCGGCAAATGTACCTGCATTACCCGCAGGAATGTCAGCTAACGGCACAAACAGATTTGTAAAATCTACGCTTCCGATAACTTTGCCGATTAAAGGCATAATAATATCGCCAACTAATGAGTCCACAATTTTACCGAATGCCGCACCGATTATGACACCGACCGCTAAATCCATGACGTTGCCTTTTAGGGCAAACTCTTTAAACTCAGACGAAATACTCATACTCTTCTCCCAAAAAATAATTCCTAAAAAACTCCTAAAAATTAAAGTTACTAAACTTACCATTTAACTTTAATATTATTACAAGGCTAAATATAGGTCTTAAACTCACTTCCTGTCAATCACGTGCCTATTTTTAATAGTGGATACAATGTAAATTTTTGTTATCTTATGCCGTATCAAGCTACAATTCAGGGCATGCAATTAATCACTCACAACAAATACGTTAAGCCGCTCATTATATTTTTACTAGGTGCTGTATGTGTTCTAGGCTTTGCGCCTTTCTATTTTTACGCTGCCAGCATCCTCTCGCTTATCGGTTTGTTTTATTATTGGCACCAAGACTATTCGCCAAAGCAAGCCGCTATTTCAGGTTTTGTTTTCGGCTTAGGCTTGTTTTCCACAGGCATTTATTGGATTTACATCAGCCTACATGATTTTGGCAATATGCCCAGCTTAATGGCTGGCTTGGCTACATTTTTATTATGCGCATTTATGGCGTTATTTCCTGCGCTGACTGGGTGGTTAAGTGTTAAATTGTCCGGCACAAAACCTCAGCACATGCTCATTACCATTCCAGTGTTTTGGGCTTTGGCTGACTGGACAAGAAGCTGGATTTTTACTGGATTTCCTTGGCTTACCATTGGTTACAGCCAAGTGCCGCAGAGTCCTCTGGCAGGCTATATGCCTATTTTAGGCGTATATGGCGTTTCTTTAATAACTGGGCTTATTGCCAGCTTTGCAGGTTTCTGGCTTGCGAAAAGGCCATCTTCACACCTTTGGCGACGCAATACCATTGTCTTATTGGTGCTAATTTTAGTTTCTGGCAACCTATTAAAACTCATTGAGTGGACCATACCAACCTCCAAGCCGACCTCTGTAGCTTTACTTCAAGGCAATATTCCACAAGACCTGAAATGGGCGCCTGAGACCGCAGAGCACATCATAAACAAATACCTGCAAATGGCGGAAGCTAGCCAGGCTAAACTTATCATCATGCCTGAAACTGCGATGCCAGTTATCTCAAGCGAGTTGCCAGCTGAACTTATCTTACGATTACAACGACTTGCAACTCAAAATCAGGGTGCCATTTTGGCAGGAATGATAGAACGTGAGAATGGTGAATACTTCAATAGTATGTTAAATATTGGCAGCGCAAATCCTGAAGCCTATCGTAAATCACATTTAGTACCGTTTGGGGAGTTTATTCCGCTGAAGATCGCTTTTGGCTGGATATACCGCGATTGGCTTAATATGCCGTTAAGTGACTTATCGCGCGGTAATATTCACCAAAGGCCGATGAATATCGCAGGTGAAAAAGTGGCTATCAATATCTGCTACGAAGACGTATTTGGTGAGGAGATTATACGCCAGCTACCAGAAGCCACTTTATTGGTAAATGCCAGTAACGATGCATGGTATGGTCAATCAAATGCCGCGCATCAGCATATGCAGTTTTCACAAGCCCGTGCTTTAGAGACCGGCCGCACAATGTTACGCGCTACCAACACTGGAGCAACTGCCATGATAGACCCTCATGGCAACATACTTGCCCAAGCACCACACTTTACTGAAACCACACTCAATGTCATGGCGCAAGGCTATACTGGCAGCACACCATATGTACGTTGGGGTAACTGGCTGTTTCTCGTCATCTGCTTCATTGGAATAATCTTTATCAGCGCGCCTAAACTCTTGGTAAGCAGGCGCAAAACAAAGTAAAATTAACCTTTTCGCCCAAACAGATTTGAATTATGGCTTTAACTTTTCAGCAAATCATCTTAACCCTGCAAAACTACTGGTCGGAACGCGGCTGTGCCTTACTGCAACCTTATGACATGGAAGTAGGTGCTGGCACTTCGCACACCGCTACATTCTTGCGCTCACTTGGCCCAGAACCTTGGAAAGCCGCTTACGTGCAGCCTAGCCGCCGGCCAAAAGATGGTCGCTACGGTGAAAACCCTAATCGTTTGCAGCATTACTACCAATTTCAGGTGGTATTAAAACCTGCGCCTGCGGACATTCTTGAGCTTTATTTAGGCTCACTTGAAGCGCTTGGTTTTGACCTTAAAAAGAACGACATACGTTTTGTTGAAGATGACTGGGAAAACCCGACACTAGGCGCGTGGGGGCTGGGTTGGGAGGTCTGGCTGAATGGAATGGAAGTCACGCAATTCACCTACTTTCAGCAAGTAGGCGGCATTAACTGCAAACCTATCACGGGCGAAATCACCTACGGTTTAGAACGTCTGGCTATGTATCTGCAAGGCGTAGATAACGTATACGACTTAACTTGGACAGACGGTCTGAGCTACGGTGACGTCTATCTGCAAAATGAAAAAGAGCAATCGGCATATAACTTTGAACATTCAGATGCAGACTTTTTATTTACCGCATTTACCGCACATGAAAAACAAGCGCAACATTTGATGGAGAATAAACTCGCACTGCCTGCTTATGAGCAAGTGCTTAAAGCCGCACATACCTTTAACTTGCTTGATGCACGCGGTGCAATCTCTGTTACCGAACGTGCGGGCTACATTGGTCGCATTCGCAATCTGGCGCGGTCAGTCGCTGCGAGTTACCTGGATAGCCGTGCCAGACTTGGCTTTCCAATGGCTCCAAAAGATTGGGCGGAAGAAGTGTTAACAGATTTAGCCAAGAAAGCAGCAGCATGAGCACGAAAAATCTATTAGTAGAACTATTTGTTGAAGAACTACCACCAAAAGCCTTAAATAAACTAGGCGAGGCATTTGCCAGTGTATTGTTTGAAACACTCAAATCACAAGGTTTAGCCGCAGATACTGCCGCTGTAACGGCATACGCTTCACCACGTCGCCTTGCTGTGCATGCTACAAATATACTCGCTGTTGCACCAAATAAAACCTCTATGCAAAAACTCATGCCTGTAAGCGTAGGGATGGACGCCAGCGGCAACGCAACCCCGGCTTTAATCAAACGCTTAAATAGTATGGGCTTAACCGAAGCTTCAGTAGCGAACCTCACTAAGCAAATGGACGGTAAAAGTGAGGCTTTGTTTTTAGATGTGATGCAAAAAGGCATTTCACTTAAAGATGGCTTACAAATCGCGTTAAACGACGCCATCACAAAGTTGCCGATTCCAAAAGTCATGACCTATCAATTGGCGGATGGCTGGAGCAACGTAAATTTTGTTCGCCCTGCGCATAGCTTGGTGGCTTTGCATGGTAACGATGTTGTCGCAGTTACTGCGCTCGGCTTAACTGCAGGCAACCAAACACAAGGCCACCGATTTGAAGCTTCCGTGTCGCCTGTTATTTTAAAAAATGCAGATACTTACGCAGAACAACTCAAAACCGAAGGTGCTGTGATTGCCAGCTTTACTGAGCGTCGCGCTGAGATTGTGCGCCAACTCAATGCTGCGGCACAAAATGTTTCGACCGGTCTCAGCACAAGTCTAAAACCGATTGAAGACGATGCTTTGCTGGATGAAGTCACCGCACTGGTTGAGCGCCCCAATGTGCTACTCGGCCAGTTTGAAGAAGTGTATTTAGAAGTCCCGCAAGAGTGTTTGATTCTTACCATGAAGGCAAATCAAAAGTATTTTCCGTTATTAGATGCAAACGACAAACTGACTAATAAGTTTTTAATCGTTTCTAACATCAGCCCAGATGACGCAAGTGCAGTGATCGGTGGCAACGAACGTGTGGTGCGTCCTCGTTTAGCTGATGCAAAATTCTTCTTCGACCAAGACCGTAAAAAGTCGTTGGAATCACGTATTTCCAGCTTAGATAAAGTGGTTTACCACAATAAACTTGGCTCACAAGGTCAACGTACAGAGCGCGTCAGTGCAATCGCCATCGCCATTAGTCTACAACTAGGAGATGCTGAATTAGCTGCAAAAGCCGGCCTTGCTGCGCAACTTGCAAAAACCGATTTAATTACAGACATGGTGGGAGAATTCCCCGAACTGCAAGGCATTATGGGGCGCTATTATGCTCAACATGAAGGCTTGGATGACGAAGTCGCTTTTGCGATTGAAGACCACTATAAACCTCGCTTCGCAGGGGATGAATTAGCGCGCAATCAAGTAGGTGTGGTCGTTGCTTTAGCAGATAAACTAGAAACCCTGGTTGGCTTATTTAGCATAGGTGAAAAACCAACGGGCGACAAAGACCCATTCGGTTTACGCAGGCAGGCACTGGGTATTATTCGCATGCTGATTGAATGCAAACTGCCATTGACATTTAGCAGCCTCATTCAAGATGTACTTAGCCAGTTTAATGCCGAATCAAGCACACAAGCAGCGACAATACAGGCAATTAAAGAGTTCTGTTTTGACCGATTGAGTGTGAACTTACGTGAACAAGGTGCAAGTCCACAAGAAGTTGATGCGGTGCTGTCACTTAATCCAGAAATTTTAAGTGATATTCCTCAACGTCTTGCTGCTGTACGAACTTTCTCTGCACTTGACGAAGCTCCTGCCCTCGCCGCCGCCAACAAGCGCGTAGGCAATATCTTGAAAAAAATTGAGGGTGAAGTTAAGTCGGAAGTTAATGTTAGTTTACTGCAAGAACCAGCGGAAATCGCGCTGAATACTGCATTAGGCAAAGTAAAACCTGAAGCTGACAAGTTATTCGAGGGCGGTGATTACACCGCAGCACTTAAATCCCTTGCGGCTCTAAAAGCACCTGTGGATGCATTTTTTGATAGCGTAATGGTGAACGCAGATGATCCTGCGCTGAAAGCGAACCGTCTTGGATTATTGGCATCCTTGCATCAGGCCATGAACCGCGTTGCAGATTTATCCAAACTAGCCAGTTAATATAAAAGCGAGCTGACTGATGAAATTAGTGATTTTAGATAGAGACGGTGTAATCAACCAAGATTCCGCCAATTTCATCAAAAATCCTAACGAATGGATTCCCATTGCGGGTAGCCTTGAAGCGATTGCCTTACTCAATCAATCTGGTTTCAGAGTGGCAATTGCAACCAACCAATCTGGTGTGAGCCGCGGTTTGTTTGACATGACAACACTTAACAGTATTCATGACAAAATGCACCGTGAATTAGCGCAGGTGGGTGGTCGCATTGACGCGATATTTTATTGCCCTCATGCTGCAGATGAGCATTGCCATTGCCGTAAACCAGAGACAGGCATGATAGAAGAAATTGGCTTACGTTTTTCTATGGAATTGAGCGGCGTACCTGCGGTGGGTGACGCATTACGTGATTTGCAAGCTTTTGCCAGCTCGGGCTGTCAGCCTATTTTAGTGCGTACAGGCAAAGGTGAAGCAACATTAGCGGCATCTCAACAGGATGCCGATAAAGCATTACCTGCCAACACTTGGATTTGTGCTGACTTAGCCGAAGCTGCGCAGCGAATTATTGCAGAACAAGAGTAACTAAAAGGTTATATATATGCTGTTTTTGCGTTCACTCTTGTTCTTTGTGGGTCAAGTGCTTACTGCGCCGATATTCACTCTCATCGCGTTACTTGCGTTGCCGCTTAACCCGATTACGCGTAATGATTTAATCTCTGGCTGGGCGCGTAGCATGTTGTGGTGGTTGAAAATCACCTGCAACATTCGCCATGAAATTACCGGCCTTGAAAATATTCCAAATTCGCCCAGTATCATTCTTGCAAAGCATCAATCTGCTTGGGAAACACTGGCGTTTCAAGCCATTTTTCCTACTCAGGTTTATGTGCTCAAACGTGAGCTATTAATGATTCCGATATTCGGCTGGGGTTTAGCGATGTCATCCCCAATCGCAATTGACCGCAGTGCCGGGCGCGAAGCATTGAAAAAGCTGGTCGCCAACGGAAAAGCAAGATTAGATAAGGGGTTTTGGGTCGTCATATTTCCAGAAGGTACGCGCAAAGCACCTGGTGAGCGTGGAAAATATCATATTGGTGGTGCATGGTTGGCCACACATACGCAAACTCAAGTTGTACCAGTTGCACATAACGCAGGTGAGTATTGGGCTAAAAATTCATTTATCAAAAAACCAGGGATTATCCAGATACACATCGGAAAACCTATTCAAATGGTAGGTATAAAAACCGACGCATTAAACCATCAAGTTGAGCATTGGATTGAAACCGAAATGGCAACATTAAGCGTGTGATTAACACATGAGCCACACCCTCACACTGCCCAGTGGGCAACAATTACAATACCAGTTAGAGCGTCGCCAGCGTCGCACTGTCGGCTTAAAAATCACTGCGGCTGGTTTGGTCATTCATGCGCCAAAGCGTATTTCACAATCTCATCTTGAAGGCATTATTGTGCTGAAAGCGGATTGGATACGCAAAAAATTAGCCGCACTTACTGCCAATAAAATTCCGGACATGCAATGGCAACATGGAGAGCAATTGCTATTTTTGGGCAATGCAATCACATTGACTGTAGAGCATCATGTGCGCTCAAAAGCAGTTGAATATGAACCTGGTGTTTTACAATTAGCGATGCCTAATCACCATGACCAAGCATTAGTATCACGCAAAGTGATTCAATGGTATAAAAAGCAAGCCATTACAGACTTTACTAGGCGTTTAGAAATATTTTCCAGTAAGTTAGGTGTAAATTTCGCGTCGCTGAGTTTATCTAATGCCAGCTCACGTTGGGGAAGCTGCAACTCAAGAAAAGAAATCCGGCTGAATTGGCGTTTGTTACAAGCGCCACCACATATCATCAACTACGTAGTTTGCCATGAGCTTGCCCACTTAAAAGAAATGAATCATTCGGCCAAGTTTTGGGCGACAGTGGCCAGCATTTTCCCAGATTACAAATCAGCAGAAAAAGAGTTAAAAGCGCTATCCCCAAAATTGCACCGTTTTTAAAATGTCATCGCATATTTCAAGATAGAGACTTAAAGTGAATCATATTTAATATTCATTATACGATTGGCGTGCTAGTATTTTAATCACCATAATAATTAGGGGGTAATAATGAACTTTCAAGATGCTGTAAAACTATGCTTTCAAAAATACGCAGATTTTAATGGTCGCGCAAAACGACCTGAGTTCTGGTGGTTTTTTCTGTTTTGTTTTCTTGTTGCGCTAGCCTTAGAAGTAGTGAGTAGCAACATTTCATGGGTTTTTTCACTTGCAACTATAATACCTTCATTGGCTGTTGGCTCACGCCGTTTACACGATACCAACAAGAGTGGCTGGTTTCAATTGATTTGGATTATTCCAATTCTAGGCTGGATTGCCATGATCTACTTGCTAGTGCAGCCTGGTGATGCAGCAGAAAATCAATATGGTGAAGTAGCAGCAAACTAAATACTTAATCATCGTACAAATAAAAGGGGCACTTTGAACTACACCCAATGCCCCTTTTTAAATTCCTGACGAATTCAAATCGTGAGTGATTTATCAAAGTAACTGTTTAATATCATTCGCAATATCGGCCGGCTTTTCACCATAATCAACGTACAGCCTTATTTTTCCTTCTTTATCAAACACATACATTCCCGCACTATGATCAACGGTATAGCCGCCCTTGCCTTGCGCCTCTATCTTTTTTGCGTATATTTTAAAAACGGCAGCGGTCGCTGCGATTTCCTCCTCACTACCGCGTAAGGCAATAAATCGCGGGTCAAAAGACGGGATGAATTGAGCCAGCAATGCTTGGCTATCTCGCACTGGATCTAGTGTTACAAACAACACTTGCACTTGATCTGATTGATCACCCAACAACTTCATCGCCAGTTTTAAGTCATGCATCGTAGTGGGGCAAACATCCGGGCAATGCGTATAACCAAAAAACAAAGCTACTACTTTACCTTTAAAATCAGCCATAGAACGCAGCTTGCCTGTGTGGTCAGTCAGGCTAAATGATTGTCCAAAATCTGCACCAGTAATATCCGTGGCCACAAACTTATTCGCCTCACCTGACGGCTTGCAGGCAGATAAAAAACTTATCAATAGAATGAGACATATTGCTTTAAGTATATGTTGCACGTTAATCCTCAATTAAGTTTCAAATAGTTAGTCATTTAATTTTAACATGCGACAAGAATAACGCCCTTTAGTTTACAATAATGCTTTTACAAAATTCGTTAAAAAGGCAGCAACATGGCAATTCCAACCTCAATGGCAGACCGCGATGGCGTAATTTGGTATGACGGCAAAATGGTAAACTGGCGCGATGCCACCACTCACGTATTAACCCACACCTTACACTATGGTATGGGTGTATTTGAAGGCGTGCGCGCATATAAAACTGACAAAGGTACAGCGATATTCCGTTTAAAAGAACATACAGACAGACTATTCCGCAGTGCGCACATATTGCAAATGAAAATGCCTTACAGCAAAGAAGAAATGATGGAAGCGCAAAAAGCAGCAGTGCGTGAAAACAACCTGGAATCAGCCTACATGCGACCAATGGCATTTTACGGTGCTGAAGCGATGGGTATTTCTGCAAAAACACTGTCAACCCACGTAATTGTAGCCGCCTGGAAATGGGGTGCCTACATGGGTCAAGAGGCTTTGGATAACGGCATTCGAGTTAAAACATCGTCATTCTCACGTCACCACGTCAATATCACCATGTGTAAGGCCAAAGCAAACGGCAACTACATGAACAGCATTTTGGCGCACCAGGAAGCTGCGCAAGATGGCTATGAAGAAGCCTTACTACTCGATGTAGATGGCTTTGTTGCTGAAGGTTCGGGCGAAAACGTATTTATCGTACGCAACGGCAAGCTCTATACGCCAGACCTCACTAGCGCGCTGGAAGGAATCACTCGCGATACGATATTGCAGTTAGCTGCTGAAATCGGCTTAACTGTAATCGAAAAACGCATCACACGTGATGAGGTATATTCAGCCGATGAAGCCTTTTTCACAGGTACAGCCGCTGAAGTGACGCCGATTCGCGAACTAGACCGCCGTAACATTGGCACAGGCACTGCTGGGCCAATCACCAAACAGTTACAAAAAATGTACTTTGATGTAGTGACAGGAAAATCCGCCAAGCATGCCGATTGGCTAACTTTGGTGTAAATTCCATTAATTACTGTCATTCTGATAAGAATCAGAATCTAGCTTCCTTATATACGAGATTGCGGGCTTGTTCCGCAATGACAATTAAGAATTGAGTGAATAATATGTCTGATATAAAAGAGCGTGAAATTAAGTTCACTGAAGTCTCAGCAAAAGACCTGCCTTTACATTGCCCAACAGATGAGGTTGCACTTTGGTCATCTCACCCGCGTGTGTTTTTAGATGTCGCTAAAACAGGACTAGTATCTTGCCCTTACTGCGGCACAAAATATAAGCTTAAAGCGGGTGAAATTGTAAAACATCATTAAATGCAGTAATTTTACATATTTCACATAAAACTGCTCCGCGATGCCCTCTGGCATCACCTCACTGGGTATCGAGGCAAAGTTTAATCCGTATCTACCGCATTATGCTTTGCTAAACACTTACAATATAACACTCACATCAGCACCACTTCCCCACAAAGCTTCAATCACTTGCTTGGAATTTTCTGCTTCGCTGTTTGTCCAGAACTTTACGTCCGCAGGCTGTTTACTGGCGGACAACAAAGCTTGCTCTTCCAGCTGACGTTTTAATTGCTTCGCAACTGCTGCGCCTGTATCAATCAAACTAATTTTTTCACCCACAATTTCTCGAATCACCTCTCGTACAAATGGATAATGCGTACAACCCAGCACAATAGTATCTGCACCTTCTGCCAGCAATGGTGCGCAATATTGTTGAATAAGCGACCTTGTACTGACGGTGTTTAATTCTCCACGCTCAATGCATTCCACCAAGCCTACACAAGCTTGTGTGACCACTTTCACGTTACGGCCATAACTTTCCAGCAACCCTGCAAATTGCGCGCTTTTAAGTGTTCCTGTTGTAGCAAGCACGCCAATGATGCCGTTTTTAGAAGCTTCTGCAGCTGGTTTTACTGCGGGCTCCATACCTATAATTGGCAAGGTGTATTTGTCTCGCAACGCATCAATTGCCGCAGCAGTAGCGGTATTGCAGGCTACCACCAGAGCTTTAGCCTCTTTTGCAATTAAAAAGTCTGCTATTTCAAAGCAGCGCGCTTGAATTTCTTCAGGTGTTTTATTGCCATAAGGCGCATATTTGCTATCTGCCACGTAGAGCAATTGCTCGTGCGGCAATAATGCATGAATATGCTTTAAAACGGAAATACCGCCAACGCCAGAGTCGAATACGGCGACGGGTTTTTCAACATTTCTTTCATCAGACTTAATGGGTTGAGCGCTCATTGCAAGGTCGTCATCAGTTACAATGTGCATATTATAGAGGAAATGTTATGGGAAACAGACTAAGCAAAATTTATACGCGAACAGGTGACGATGGCACCACAGGCTTAGGCGACGGTAGTCGCATCAACAAAGATAGCTTGCGTGTAGATGCAATGGGTGATGTCGACGAGTTAAATTCAGTTATTGGTATTTTGTTAACAGAAGCTGTGCCTGATATTTTGGTGGCAACGCTCATTCAAATTCAGCACGATTTATTTAATGTGGGTGGCGAAATCTGCATCCCTGGTTACGTAATATTACATAAAGAACGTATTGAAAATTTAGAAGAGTCAATAGATGCTTTGAACGGCAGCCTAGCGCCGCTAAAGGAATTTATTTTACCAGGTGGCACAAAGGCAGCCGCATATTGCCATCTGGCACGCACCGTTTGTCGTCGTGCAGAACGTAAATTAGTCGAGCTTCATCGCAATGAAAAGGTAACCGATATTTCATTACAATACTTAAACCGTTTATCGGATCTGTTATTTGTGATGTGCCGCATTATTAACAAAGAGGCCAACGTAAGTGACGTGCTTTGGAAAAATGAGCATGATTGAATTTAAGTTATAATTTAACCATGATTAAAAAACTGCTAGATAGAATTTTTAAGCCCAAACACGCTAAACCCGAGCACAATCATGTTGCGACTGCTAAGCCGCAACAAAATCAGCCACACAGACCTGTTCTCAGAACCAAAAATTCGCTTCGTAAACATGCAGATTGCGTCAATCATGGCGCACTTACCATTCCACTAAAAACCCACAAAATTGACCGCAATTTATTAAGTAATGCTGCGCTTAAAACTACTGAGGGTCTTCATAAAGCGGGTTTTGAGGCCTATATTGTTGGCGGTGCGGTGCGTGACTTATTACTTAATCGCACGCCTAAAGATTTTGATGTGGCCACTGACGCTACACCTGAAGAAGTAAACCGCATCTTTAGACGCTCGCGTCTTATTGGCAAAAGATTTAGATTAGTGCACGTGCTATTTGGCGATGAAACCATAGAGGTTTCTACGTTTCGTGGCAGTCATCTTGAAGCTGAAGGTGATTCTAAAGTCACTGATTCTGGCCGCATTATTCGTGACAACGTATTTGGTTCGATTGTAGATGATGCAGTGCGCCGCGACTTTACTGCCAATGCGCTGTATTACGACCCTGCCAGCCAAGAAGTACTCGACTTTCACAATGGTTATGCCGATATAAAAGCAGGTGTACTACGCATGATAGGCAAGCCGGAAACGCGCTTTGCCGAAGACCCTGTGCGAATGTTGCGCGCTGTGCGTTTATCTGCCAAATTAGGCTTAAAGATTGACTCTGCCACTCAGGCACCTATCGCCAAAATGGCAGATTTATTGCAAGACGTGCCACCTAGCCGCCTATTTGATGAAATGCTCAAGCTATTTTTATCAGGCCACGCTATGGAAAGCGTGAGTGCATTGCGCGAACAGCATTTACACCACGGTTTATTGCCTATGCTGGATGTGGTTTTAGAACAGCCTATGGGCGAGCGTTTTATCATGCTGGCTTTAAAGAATACGGACGACCGCATACTGTCTGGAAAATCTGCCAACCCGAGCTTTTTATTTGCAACCTTGCTTTGGCACGAAATGCTGGCCGCTTGGGAGGTATACAAAGCTGACGGCCATCATGCGATTCCAGCATTGCACATGGCAATGTCTGAAGTAATCGCTACGCAAGCGGAAAAACTGGCGATTCATAACCGCTACACCGCTACTATGAAAGAGATTTGGGGCATGCAACCGCGTTTTGAACAGCGTGCTGGCAAGCGCCCTTTTGGTTTGCTTGCGCATCCACGCTACCGGGCTGGCTATGACTTCTTGCTATTGCGTTGTGAGTCTGGCGAGCTACCAATGGAACTTGGTGAATGGTGGACGGCATTCGCCAATGCTGACGGTGAGGCGCGCGCAACCATGCTGCAAGCCGATACAAATCCAAAAAAACGTAAAAAAAGAAACCGCAAAAAAACAAGTATGGCAAATGCTGGCACACCTAGTCCTGCTGGATCTGGCTTAGCGGAATAAGCCTAGATTTTTATGAAACAAGCTTTTGTCGCACTCGGCAGTAATTTGGTTAATCCTGTTTTACAAGTACAAACAGCTTTTGTGGCTTTATCTAAAATCCCTGATACGCATGTGTTAAAACAATCATCTTTGTATCAAACTGCGCCAATAGGCTACGATGACGCCCAAATAAAACAAGTGCCCGACTTTATCAATGCAGTGGTTGAACTGGAAACAGATTTAACACCACTAGAATTACTGGACGCTTTATTCGAGATTGAAAACCAGGCTGGACGCGAGCGACCTTACCCAAATGCGCCGCGTGTATTAGACTGTGACTTGCTGCTATACGAAAATATGGTCATCAATACTAACAAGCTCACATTGCCGCACCCGCGTATGCATACACGTGGCTTTGTTTTATTACCATTATTTGAAATAGCACCGCATTTATCCATCCCGAATCATGGCAAAATAGCAACATTGATTCACAACAGTCAATTTACTGGCATAAAAAAACTATAGGCTAAAAACTAACCGCATGAGCATTTTTAACAAATACCCTTACATTGTTGTTGAAGGCCCTATTGGCTGCGGAAAAACTACGTTAGCAAAAATGCTGGCAGATAAATTTCCTGTCGACTATTTATCTGAAAAAGCTGAGTCCAATCCATTTTTGCCGCGCTTTTATCAAGATGCACAGCGCTACTCATTGCCTACACAGCTGTTCTTTTTATTTCAGCGTGCAAATCAGATTAAGGATTTAAGTCAGCGCGACATGTTTGCCAAGCCTATTATTGCCGACTTCTTTTTAGAGAAAGACCCAATATTTGCGCGACTGAATTTAGATGATGAAGAATATGCTTTATATCATCAGATTTATCAGCATTTGCAATTAAAAGCGCCAAAACCTGATTTAGTCATTTACCTGCAAACACCCATTGATGCATTGATGGAGCGCATTGAAGAACGCAGTGTCAGCTATGAACAAGATATTCCGCGTGAGTACATAGAGCGCTTAGCCAATGCGTATAGCGAGTTTTTTCATAACTACGATGCGTCGCCTGTATTGATAGTGAATAACCAAAAACTCAATATTTTAAAAAATGATAGTGCACTCGATCTACTGCTTAACCGTATTATGCAGATTAAAGGTCAGCGCGAATTCTTTAATCCAAACTTTGATTAAATTAAAAAGCGCTTCATGAATTTAGCTCAATTACAAGAAATGGCCTCAAGAGGCGAAAAAATCGCCATGCTGACTTGCTACGATGCTACATTTGCTAAACTTTCAGAGGCAGCAGGCGTGGATATATTACTGGTGGGCGATTCACTAGGCATGGTGCTGCAAGGTGCAGAAAACACGCTAAATGTCAGTATGCACCACATGACCTATCACACCAAAAGTGTCGCTGCAGGGGCGCTTAACACCTTTATTATTGCCGATATGTCACTTGGCAGCTATGAGCATGACAACGAAGCCGCCTATAAAAATGCAGAGTGGCTCATTAGATCTGGCGCACACATGGTGAAATTTGAAGGCGGCGGTAACAAGGTCAACACTGCGCGCTACTTGGTTGAGCGTGGCATTCCCGTCTGCGCGCATTTAGGCTTTACGCCACAATCAGTGAATCAGCTTGGCGGATATAAAATTCAGGGCAAGACAGATGAAAGTGCTCACCAAATCATGCAGGATGCAATGGCCATGAGCGAAGCTGGCGTAGGGTTTATCGTACTTGAGATGGTGCCTGCCGCATTGGCTAAAAAAATCACAGAAACCATTAAAACCCCAACCATAGGCATAGGTGCTGGCGTTGATTGCAACGGGCAAGTATTGGTTGTTCAAGATTTGCTTGGCATATACACAGGTCCTGCACACAAGAAACCTAGCGAATTCAAATCTCCGCGTTTTGTGCGTAACTTTTTAAAAGAGACCAACAGCGTACAAGCAGCTGTTGAGGCTTATGTAGCGGCAGTGAAAGATAAAAGCTTTCCCGCAGCCGAACATAGTTATTAACCAATTTTAAAACTAGTTTTAAAATAGAGACAAATGCAAATCATTAACACCATCAATGAATTAAGAAGCGCACTTGAAAAGCAAACTAGCGTTGCCTTTGTGCCGACCATGGGTAACTTGCATGCTGGCCATATTCAATTAGTCGAGGTTGCAAAACGGCATGCACAATGCGTTGTGGTAAGTATTTTTGTGAATCCATTACAGTTTGGTGTGAATGAAGATTTAGCCAGTTATCCACGCACGCTAGATGCTGATTGTAAAAAACTCGAAGCTGCGGGTACGTCCATCGTATTTGCACCTAAAGTTGAGGAAATGTACCCAGACTTTGATGGAGGAAACCTCAATCAAACCATGACAATTACACCGCCCCCAATTGCTAATGAACTATGTGGCGCATCTCGACCAGGACATTTTTCAGGTGTTGCTACGGTGGTAATGAAACTATTTAATATAGTCCAGCCGACCGTTGCGGTATTTGGTAAAAAAGACTTTCAACAACTTTTCATCATCGAGCAATTAGTGAAACAGTTTAATTTACCTATTGAGGTTATTGGCGTACATACCGTTCGCGAGCCCAGCAGTTTGGCAATGAGTTCACGCAACGGTTATTTAACTTCAGAACAACGCAATCAGGCAAGTCAATTAAATAACACTTTGCAGGACATAGTAAATTTAGTGAATTCTGGGGCCAATGACTATCCCAAGTTAGAGCAACAAGCCAAAACCACACTCATACAGCAAGGCTGGCTTGTTGACTATATTTCAATACGCTCAAGCCTTACTTTAGCCCCTGCAAAAGATACTGATAGCCAATTAGTGGTACTAGGTGCTGCCAAACTGGCTAACACCCGACTGATAGATAATATTGAATTTTTGCGCTAAGTACTTGAAAAGACTATAATGCAGTCCCTTTTGACAAACGGTTAAGCTTATGCAAAGAACCATGCTTAAATCTAAACTTCACCGAGTGCATGTAACGCACAGTGAACTTCACTATGAAGGCAGTTGTGCCATTGATGAAAACTTGCTTGAAGCCGCTAATATCAGTGAATACGAACAAATTCATCTTTATAACGTGACCAATGGCGAGCGCTTTAGCACTTACGCTATTCTTGCTGAACGTAACTCAGGGATTATTTCCGTGAATGGTGCTGCTGCTCATAAAGCCGCTCCTGGCGATATTATGATTATTGCCAGCTATGCGAATTACAACGAAATTGAACTGCAAAAGTTCTCACCTCAACTTGTGTATGTGGATAATCAAAACCGCATACAATCTCAACGCAATGCAATTCCAGCACAGGCCGCTTAAATGACACTTGATGTAAACGCAGTAAATTATTTAGAAACCATGAAACAAGCGGTAGTCGACGCTATTGAAGATATTAAAGGCTTCGACATTACCGTAATGGATGTACGCAAACTGACTAGTATGACGAGCTACATGATTGTTGCCTCTGCAAACTCCAGCCGTCAGGCAAAAGCCGTGGCCGATAACGTACGTGAAAAGCTTAAAGAAAAAGGCTATCACATTCGCGGTACTGAAGGCGAAAAAGAAGGTGAATGGGTACTGGTCGATTTAGATGACATCGTCGTACACATCATGGTGCCAACCACACGTGCTTACTACAACCTAGAACAGTTATGGGGCGAGGCTGAAAGCCGTAGAGGCCACATCAAATCAGACAGTGGTGAGGCTGAAAGCCGCCGTGGGCATATTAAAGCCGAGTAACTTACTTTTATTCGTCCACAGAGGTAGTGCTTGAAACTGCGTATTATCTCTGTCGGCAACAAAATGCCAAGTTGGGTTGAAACCGCTTGTGCTGAGTACACCAAGCGCATGCCGCGCGAAGCCAATGTTGAAATCGTCGACATCAAGCCTGAAAAGCGTGCCGCAGGCAATAGTACTGATAATATTCAGCTTATTGAAGCTAAACGCATTCTAGAAGCGGTTGGTAAAGATTTTTGCATTGCTCTAGATGAACGTGGGCAGGAAGTCACCACACTGCAACTTGCAGATAAATTCAAAGATTGGCAAATTTCAGGGCGTGATGTGTCACTTATTATTGGCGGCGCTGACGGACTGCATTCCTCAGTTAAACAAAAAGCCGATTGGTTATGGGGACTTTCCAAGCTTACATTGCCGCACGCCATGGTGAGAGTGCTACTAGCCGAGCAACTTTATCGCGCGCATTCTGTCATTACAAATCACCCTTATCATCGCGAGTAAATATGTCTCAAGCACAACATAAATCAACCTATGAAAAATCTTTAGTTTGGTTTAGACGTGACTTACGAGATTACGACCATGCCGCGCTATACCACGCATTAAAATCCTCTAAAAATGTATATTGCGCCTTTGTTTTCGATACCACTATTCTCAATCAGCTGAATGAAAAGGCAGATCGCCGCGTAGAGTTTATTTGGGAAAGTGTGCGTGAGTTAAAAGTCTCGCTGCAAAGCCACGGTAGTGACTTAATTGTGTTGCACGGTAATGCTGGCAATGAAATTCCAAAATTAGCCAACTCACTTTTAGTCAATGCCGTGTTCACCAACCATGATTACGAGCCTAGTACCATTGCTCGCGATGCGCATGTGGCCGAGCAACTCAAAATTAGCAACATCACTTTTCATCATTACAAAGACCATGTGATTTTTGAAAAGGATGAAGTTTTAAATCTCTCTGGCAAGCCTTATAGTGTGTTTACACCGTATAAAAACATGTGGCTTAAAACGGTGAATGATTTCTTTATCAAAGCTTACCCAGTGGATGCCTATTTAAGAAACTTAGCTAAACTTAATGTTAGTCAGTTAATGAGTTTAGAAGAGTTGGGCTTTATACGCACCAACCTAGCCAGCATGCGTTTGCCAACTGGCATGCAAGGCGGTCTAACGCTATTTAACGACTTTAAAGAACGTATGAGTCGTTACAAAGATGCGAGAGATTTTCCATCCATAAAAGGTGTTTCATATTTATCGGTACATTTACGTTTTGGCACTATATCAATACGCCATCTAGCACGTGAGGCCATGCAAGCAGCCAATACTGGCGCGCAGACGTGGTTAAGCGAGCTTATTTGGCGTGATTTTTATGTGCAAATATTACATCACAACCCAAGTGTTGCCGTAGGTAAAGCTTATAAATCTGAATTCGAGGCTTTGAAGTTTCCAAATAACCCTGCACTTTTTCAAGCTTGGTGCGATGGCAAAACTGGCTACCCACTGGTAGATGCGGCCATGCGCCAACTTAACACCACTGGATTTATGCATAATCGTTTACGAATGGTGGCAGCAAGCTTTTTGGTGAAAGATTTACTCATAGACTGGCGTTGGGGTGAACGTTATTTTGCTGAAAAGTTAATCGACTTCGACTTAAGCGCTAACAATGGTGGCTGGCAATGGGCCGCCAGCACGGGCTGCGATGCGCAGCCTTGGTTTCGAATCTTTAACCCAATCACGCAGAGTGAACGTTTTGATGCCCAAGGAAAATTCATTCGTAAGTATGTGCCAGAATTGGCAAAATGCAACGACAAGGAAATTCACGCACCTTGGCTAATCCCTCCAATGCGGCTGCAGGCGCTCAATATATCCATCGGTAATGACTACGCAGCACCTGTAGTCGACCACGCAACGCAAAGAGTTCAAGCACTAGCGCTCTATAAAAATATATAATATGTTTTATATAAGACATAAGTGTTATATAATTTACGCGTGATGACAAAGCTCGCGCTATTGCAAAACCAGAGTACACTCATACCGATGTTTTAATTATTTGAAAGATCATCATGGCACTCGTTTCGTTACGTCAACTGCTAGATCACGCTGCTGAACACGACTATGGTCTGGCGGCTTTTAATGTTAACAACATGGAACAAGTTCACGCCATAATGCAGGCGGCTGATGAAACGAACAGCCCCGTGATTCTGCAAGGCTCGGCAGGCGCGCGCAAGTATGCTGGCGAAGCATTTTTGCGGCATCTGGTGTTAGCTGCCATTGAAACTTATCCACACATCCCTGTCGTCATGCATCAGGATCATGGCCAATCTCCAGCCGTGTGTATTCAAGCGATTCGCTCAGGCTTTTCTAGCGTGATGATGGACGGCTCGCTGATGGAGGATGCTAAAACGCCCTCCTCATACCAATACAATGTTGACGTAACCAGAAAAATCGTAGAAATAGCACATGCTATTGGCGTGTCTGTAGAAGGCGAACTGGGTGTGCTTGGTTCTTTAGAAACGGGATTAGCGGGCGAAGAAGATGGCTCTGGTGCTGCTGGCATATTAAGCCATGACCAAATGCTGACAGACCCTGAAGAGGCAGCCGACTTTGTAAGGCAAACAGGTGTAGATGCATTGGCGATAGCGATTGGCACTTCCCACGGAGCTTATAAGTTCAGCAAACCACCCACGGGTAAAACACTGGCCATCAGCCGCATTAAAGAAATCCATGAGCGAATCCCAAATACACATTTAGTCATGCATGGCTCATCCTCCGTACCTCAGGAATGGTTGCATATCATCAATGAATTTGGTGGCGACATGGGTGAAACTTACGGTGTTCCAGTAGAGGAAATTGTTGAAGGTATCAAGCATGGTGTGCGTAAAATCAACATTGATACTGATTTGCGCATGGCGTACACAGGCTCGATACGCAAGTTTTTTACTGAAAAAAGAAAAGAATTTGATCCTAGAAAATTCCTCAGCGCCTCCACTATTGCGATGCGGGCGATTTGCAAAGAACGCTATGAAGCATTTGGCTCAGCAGGACAAGCGTCTCTGATTAAACCAATATCATGCGAGCAGATGGCAGTACGCTACAGAGCGGGCGAATTACAGGCAATCGTCAAGTCGTCGATATAAATATCAAATATAATAATAAGGAACTGTGAAATGCGACGCAACCTGGTAGTGGGTAATTGGAAAATGCATGGCGACATTCACAGCAACCAATTGCTGCTTAACGAACTCATCCATGGTCTGCATGATTATAAAAATGCGGATTATGTGGTGTGCGTACCCAACCCCTATTTGCATCAAACCAGATCATTACTGGAAAATACCAATATTGCATGGGGCGGTCAAAATGTAAATCAGTTTGAAGAAGGGGCTTTTACTGGTGCTGTGTCACCACACATGCTCACCGACCTTGGCTGTACCTATGTATTACTTGGCCACTCCGAAAGACGCGTATTATTTCATGAAACCAACCTGTCAGCCGCCGCAAGATTCGATGCTGCAATAAAGGCAAGCATAACCCCTATCTTATGTGTAGGTGAAACACTTGCAGAACATGACGCAGGACTTACCGAAGTCATCGTTGCCAGCCAGATGGATGCAGTGATGGCGACGCTTAGCGATGAAGGTTTCGCCAAAGCAATGCAGCTCAATATGGTATTTGCCTATGAGCCAGTATGGGCGGTAGGTACAGGAAAAACAGCAACTCCTCAACAAGCTCAGGAAGTACATCAATTTATTCGTCAGCGTATTGCTCGCCGCAATGCAGAAGCGGCCTCAAAGGTGCGTATTATTTATGGCGGCAGCGTAAAAGCACAAAATGCAGCCCAATTATTTAACATGCCAGATGTAGATGGCGGGCTGGTGGGCGGCGCTTCTTTAGAAGCGTCCGAATTTATAGCCATATGCAAGCTAGCGAATTAGCAAGCGAGAAATAAGTAAACATTTCCTTAATATCCCGCAAATTGGCAACCACTTTCAGCTATATCATTATCTAGGCACCAAGAATATAGATTTTTCAGTCACAATTTGCTTACTCTCAACTGCTTGAATTTCAAAATGAATTTTGTGAGAGCCGGATTTAAGTGAGCCGTCAGGAATTTTTAAATCAACGATAATCCAACGTGATTCTGCAGGTTTCACTGTAATTGTATTACTCTGTTCTTTGTCTTTACTATCATGATTCTCTTTTGCCGCTTCTGCTTTGATTTCTAGATCTTTAACACCGCTGACGCTGATCTGATACTGTTGAGTTTTTTCTGTGCCATTCATTATTTGTAAACGGTATATATTTTCCAGCATACCGTCATCAGTCAAGCGCGCCATCACACCACGATCACGTATAACGTTCACTCTAAATGGCGTTCGATACCACAAGCTTGCCAGCAAGCTCACAATTAACAATGTCAGAATTGCAGAGTAAATTAAGACACGTGGTCGCATAATACGTTGCAACATTTGTTTATGTGACCATTTATTGTTGATAGCATTTTGTGTTGAGTATTTAACCAAACCACGCTCATAGCCAACTTTATCCATGACCGTATCACATACATCGGCACAGGCACCACAGCCAATACATTCGTATTGCAGTCCTTTTCGTATATCAATCCCTGTTGGGCATACTTGGACGCACAAACCGCAATCGATACAAGAACCTAATTCTTTGGACTTTGCTTCATCCTTACGTGAACGAGGCCCGCGTGGTTCACCGCGAGCCTCATCGTAAGTCACGATTAAAGTGTCATCATCAAACATCGCGCTTTGAAAGCGGGCATAAGGGCACATATATTTGCAGACTTGTTCACGCATAAAACCAGCATTACCATAAGTTGCAAAGCCATAAAAACATACCCAGAAAGTTTCCCATGGCCCCAGGCTCATGCTCAATACTGATTGACTAAGTTCACGGATCGGGGTGAAATATCCAACAAAAGTAAAGCCGGTCCACAAGGCAAATGCAATCCATATAAAATGTTTAGCACCCTTTTTAGCTAATTTATTGGTGGACATACCTGCAGAATCAAGCTTCATTCGTGCACCGCGTTCACCCTCGATTTTATGCTCAATCCATAAGAATATTTCCGTATAAACGGTTTGAGGGCAGGTATAACCGCACCATAAACGCCCGGCGATTGCGGTAAATAAGAATAGCGATAGCGCGGAAATGATTAGAATGGCGGTGAGGTAAATCAAATCTTGCGGGTACAGTACTAGGTTGAAGATATAAAAGCGCCTTGCACCTAAATCAAATAATAAAGCCTGACGATGTCCCCACTCCAGCCAAGGGATGCCATAAAAAACTATCTGAGTTAGCCATATCATTGCCCAGCGCCATTTGGTGAAAAATCCAAATGTGCTTCGAGGATAGACCTTGTCTTGAGCTGCATATAGTGAAATTACAACTTCATTCACCGGCGTTGATTTTTCTGCTGTATTGTTCACAGGCGTTTCGTTCATACATCCAACTTTCTTTAAATATCTTTGCTAGCAATGGCTTTACATGGACTAGGAATATCACGGTATCGCTTTACGTTTGGCTAACATTATTAATGTTGCGTTGACAATGTACTGCATTAATTGTGCCAAAATTTAACTGAAATATTTAGGACATTGTTTTAATTCAATTAAATTTATTTAAATCCATTAACTATAGACAATATTAAAGTTAAAGTTAATAACGTTTATGTCAAATATGGCGGATTTATTGTTTTACATTAGAGTAAACTGCCATATTTGGCATTTATATTGAAGGTTTAAATGGACGCTTCTCAAATATCCGAACTCCTGTCTTATTTAGACAGCCAGCCAGAACCTCGCATTGTGATGGACAAGAATTACATCATCATTGCTGCTAATGCAGCTTATCATAGCGAATATGGCAATTCAGTACCTTTAGTAGGGCGACATTGCTACGAAGTGTCTCATCATTTTGACCGTCCATGCGATGAAGTCGGGGAGTCATGTCCACTTAAACTCAGTGCTAGCACAGGCCGCTCTCAGCGCGTGCTGCACCTGCATCAAACTCCACGCGGTGAAGAGCATGTTGATGTTGAATTAACACCTATTCATAACAGTAGCGGCGAAATCGTCTATTTCGTGGAAATGATACAGACTATCCGCGACGCTAGTACTCACCCATCCTCGCGCGGTTTAGTCGGGCGCTCAGCGGTGTTTAATAATATGCTGGGTTTAATAGAACGGGTAGCTCCATCTGAGGCATCTGTTTTACTACTCGGTGAATCCGGCACTGGCAAAGAGCTCGTCGCGCAGGCAGTTCATAATGCGAGTAAACGAGCAAACGAGCCCTTTGTGGCGGTGGATTGCTCTGGTTTAACAGAAACTCTATTTGAGAGTGAATTATTTGGCTATGAAAAAGGCGCATTCACAGGCGCTACTCAACGCAAGCATGGCCTGGTAGAAAGTGCTAGTGGCGGCACATTATTTCTAGATGAGGTGGGCGATATCCCTCTTAGTTTGCAGGTGAAACTATTACGTTTACTTGAAACTGGAACCTATCGCCGAGTTGGAGGTGTTGATCCATTGAGAGCGGATTTTCGGTTGGTGTCCGCTACACATCGCGATTTAAAACAGATGGTAAAACAAGAAAGTTTCCGCAAAGATTTGTATTATCGTATCAGCACCTTTCCAATTCACTTACCTTCACTCTCACAGCGTCGCGAAGACATTCCACTATTATCAGCAACATTGCTCGCACGTATCAGTCCTGAGCGTAAACTTAATCTACATTCAGATGCTCTGGCTCAACTTGAGGCATGTGATTTTCCGGGCAATATCCGCGAACTGCGTAACATTCTTGAACGTGCAAGCTTGATGGCTAATAGTGACATCATCATGCCTGAGCATCTAGCCTTAGACTACAAGGAGCCCAAGCAGTCAGAGAATGTCATGTCGCAAGCTATTATCCCGCTGGAACAAGCTGAACAACACTATTTGCAATGGGCTGTTTCGCAACATAAGGGAGACCGACGTGCACTCGCTAAAACGCTTGGCATTAGTGAGCGCACCTTGTATCGCAAGCTTCAAATATAAGTTTCCATTCATCTAATGCGGCTATTTCAAAGAATTGAGCCTATAGCCAATAAATTATTAAACATATAACTATATAGCTATACAGTTAATAGTTTATTGACGTATACTTAGGCTTAATTTTTCGTATAAGTTGGTATCGAACATGAAAATAGTTATTGTTGGCGGAGTGGCTGCCGGGATGTCTGCAGCAGCACGCGCACGCAGGCTTAGCGAAAAAGCAGAGATTGTAGTATTGGAACGAAGCCAGTATGTTTCTTTTGCAAACTGCGGCTTGCCCTACCATATTGGCGGTGATATTAAAGATCGCGACCAATTGTTACTTCAAACTCCACAAACCTTAGCAGAAAACCTGAACCTCGACGTTCGAACCGGACACGAAGTTATTTCTATTGATCGCAGTAAGCAAACCATCACGATTAAAGACTTAATGACTGGTGAGCCATACCATGAGGCATACGACAAGTTGGTGCTTTGCCCAGGTGCAAGTCCAATTAGGCCAAAACTTCCAGGTATTAATCATCCGCGTATATTTACCCTTCGCAACATCGAAGACATGGACGTCATTAAAGCGATTGTTGATCAAGGCATTCTGCATGCTGTCGTCGTTGGCGGTGGCTATATAGGTGTTGAGATGGCTGAAAGTTTACGAAACAGGGGTGTAGCTGTAACACTTGTAGAACTTGCTGACCAAATCATGCCACCTTTAGATCAAGAAATGGCGCGCGATCTTCAGTACCACCTTGAATATCACAGTGTTCAGTTAAAGCTCGGAACTGCCGCAGTCAGCTTTGATGATGAAAATGGGAATGTTCACGTTACCCTGCAAGACGGCACAATCTTATTAGCAGATATTGTACTGCTGGCTGTGGGTGTGCGCCCAGATGCTCATTTGGCTCGCCAAGCAGGCATCACCCTCGGACCTCTTGGCGGCATTGAGGTAAACGCGCACATGCAAACTTCTGACCCCAATATTTATGCGGCTGGTGATGTGGTTGAGGTGATGGATACAATTACAGGTGCTCAGTCATTGATTGCGCTTGCTGGGCCTGCTAACCGACAAGGAAGAATCGTTGCCGAACACATTCTAGGAAGAAAAAGTGCCTATTCTTCTACGCAAGGCACTGCCATAGTTAAAGTGTTTGAGATGACAGGTGGAGTTACAGGGGCATCTGAAAAGCTCTTAAAAAGCAATAAATTGCCATATCACAAAGTGTATATCCATCCATCAGGGCATGCGAGTTATTACCCAGGCTCAACCTCGATGCATATCAAACTTCTATTTGCACCAGGCGATGGGAAGATTCTAGGTGCACAAGTCGTGGGCTACGATGGTGTGGATAAACGAATCGACATATTTGCTACAGCTATTCGTGCAGGGCTGACAGTTTATGATTTGGAGGAGCTGGAATTGGCTTACGCTCCTCCCTATGGTTCAGCTAAAGATCCAGTCAATATGGCAGGATTTGTGGCAGCTAATTTATTAAAAGGAGATGTCAATTTCTGGTATGCCGAGGATTATCCTGCAGCAATGGAAAATGGGCTCACGATTGACGTACGCAGTGCGAATGAATTTAAAACTTGGCATATTCCGGGTGCAATTAATACCCCTTTGGGGCAACTGCGGACTCAACTAGATTCACTACCGAAGGATAAACCAATATTTCTTTATTGCCGTGTTGGATTCCGCAGTTACTTAGCTTACCGGATTCTGGTTCAGTCAGGATTCAATCAAGTTAAAACTTTAGCTGGCGGTTCCAAGACTTTCTGTAGCTTCCATCGCACGCCACTTTGCACTGGCAGACCAGGGATTCCCTTTGTGGCACATGCTGAAGAACAACTTGCAGAGCAAGCTATAGCTGCTAATTGTTCATGAGTAAGTAATTGTTAAATATTTCCATAGTCGACATAAATGATTAATCTTAACGGAGAATAGTATGACAGCAGTACTAACACCATGGACACGTGAGGAATTTGAGAACAAGTTACGTGAAAAAGGAAAAGGCTATCACAGCCATCACCCATTTAACGTATTAATGTATGAAGGTAAGCTGACACGAGAACAATTGCAGTGTTGGGTCGCTAACAGATTCTATTATCAGATTGGCATCCCGCAGAAAGATGCTGCCATCATGTCCAACTGCCCCGATAGAGAAATTCGTCGTAGCTGGATATTACGCATTACCGACCATGACGGAGATGATAAAGCAGAAGGTGGTATCGAAGCGTGGATTAAACTTGGCGAGGCTGTAGGTCTCACCCGTGAAGATGTAACTTCACTTAAATTTGTTAGCCCTGGCGTACGTTTTGCTGTCGATGCCTACATCAATTTTGCACGTCAGCGCCCCTGGCAAGAGTCAGTATGCTCCTCACTCACTGAACTATTTGCGCCACATATTCACCAGCAACGCATAAGTTCCTGGCCCGAGATGTATCCTTGGGTCAAAGAAGAAGGCATGATCTATTTTAAGAAAAGACTGACAGAAGCACGTCGTGACGTAGAACAAGGTTTAGCTGTGACATTAAGCCACTTTGGGAAATCACGAGAAATGCAGGAAAGGGCTCTTGAAATTCTGCAGTTTAAACTCAATGTACTTTGGGTCATCTCAGATTCTATTATGTTGGCCTGCTGTGATGTCAGCATCGAAAATGGCGTACATTATTTACGACAGGATCAAATGAAGTAATTATGCAAATTAAGTGCCCACACTGTGGAAAAGAAAATCGTTTTCCTATTGAGAAGGTTGGAGCGAATCCAATCTGTGGCGCTTGCCGTAAGAGTTTATTGTCCGAGCCAATAGTGCTTAATCAAACGAACATCAATGAAGTGCTGTCACAAAATATTTTGCCAGTGATTATTGATTTTTGGGCACCTTGGTGCGGCCCCTGCAAAATGTTTGCGCCTACATTTAAAGCAAGCGCAGCAAAGTTTGTTAACCAAGTGATTTATGCCAAAGTGGATACGGAGGCTGAGCAGATGTTAGGTACTAAATACAACATCAGATCAATCCCTACGCTCGCCTATTTTTGGAAGGGTAAAGAGCTTGGTCGAGTAAGCGGTGCCCTTGCACCAGAGCAGTTGAAAGAGTTAACTGAAAAGGTTATTCAGTCAGTTAAAACGAAATAAAATCAACCAATAACCTGTAAATAATTCAATTCAGGTTATTTTCGCTTTGATTTGGCTTGATGATATGCCGCAATACGCTCAATTTCATTTTTGCTCCCCATCATCACAGGTACGCGCTGGTGTATACCGCTAGGTTTCACTTCTAAAATTCGCTGCGTACCAGTAGTCGAAGCGCCACCAGCTTGCTCCACAATAAAACTCATCGGATTCGCCTCATACATTAAACGCAGTTTCCCAGATCTGGATTTGCTGTCAGTCGGGTACATAAATACACCGCCACGAATCAATATGCGATGTATCTCAGCCACCATCGATGCCACCCATCGCATATTAAAGTCTTTTTTACGATCACCCTCTTCACCCTGCAAACATTCATCAATATAGCGCTGCACAGGTTCTCGCCAAAAACGGTAATTTGACATATTAATGGCAAACTCTTGCGTATCCTTTGCGATTTGCATATCAGGGTGAGTCAGCAAGAATTCATTGGAATCTACATCTAAGGTAAACCCATTTACACCATTGCCAGTTGTCAGCACAAGCATAGTAGATGTTCCATACAAAGCATAACCAGCACAGATCTGCTCAGTACCCGCCTGCAAAAAATCACTTAATTCCGGCTTTTTATTCGAACTCTTCAGAATAGAGAAGATAGTGCCTACCGAGATATTCACATTTACATTTGATGAGCCGTCGAGCGGATCGAACAACAACAAATATTGTCCATTTTTTCGATTATTGTCAGCGATTTCAATCACATCGACCAGCTCTTCTGATGCCATGCCCGCAACATACCCACTTTGCTGACAGGTCTTAATAAAAATATCGTCAGTGATAACGTCAAGGGCTTTCTGAACCTCACCCTGAATATTCTCAGAGCCTAAATTACCCATATTGCCAGTTAATGCACCCTTATCAATTACAACTGTAATGTTTTTGCACGCTTCAATCACGTCACTTAATATAGTATTCAACGCAACGCTGTGTTCACCTTGTAAATGATGCTTTAAAAATTCTGAAATATTGATAAATGTAGTCACATGATTTTCCTGATTATGTATGATCATTTAATTTTCTGAAAAATTGAATATTAAATTCATTTAATAGCAAATTGTCCCACTTAAGTAAACATATTTAGTAAAAACTAATAGATATATTCCAATAAAACAAACTGCAAGGATAAGCAAATTGCTGGACAACTTAGACGCGCTAAGTTAAAGTTACAAGAGGTTTTCCGTCGATATTCCTAGGTTTAATGATGCAAGCTATATCTTATGATGGAATTTGAGAAAACCACAACTTGGGGTCTTTAGAATGCGCACTAAAACAATAACATTTTATAAAACAATAGTCTTCACTTGCCTATTCACATTTTCCCTGCTGTCAGGGTGTGCTTCGCAAGCCAATAATAAAGACCCGCTAGAAGGCTTTAATCGTGGCATTTATAAATTCAACGATGTTGCCGATAAAGCTGTGATTAAACCTGTAGCTAAAGCTTACAAAGCCGTAGCACCGACGCCAATTCGTACTGGCTTTAACAACTTTTTCAATAATTTGGGCTCTATTACTACCGTTTTAAATGACTTACTACAGCTTAAGTTTGCGAATGCCTTTACTGATGCGGGTCGCTTTGTCATCAATAGTACATTTGGCCTTGCAGGTTTTATTGATGTGGCAGGCATGGATAAAATTGCGTTACGTAAAGAAGACTTTGGTCAAACACTTGGTCACTGGGGCGTTGGCAACGGCGCCTACTTGGTCTTGCCCCTTATTGGCCCATCCAGCATACGTGACACTACTGGACTGGTATTTGATACATTTACCACTGACCCCATCACCTACCCTCGAAACCTTGGTGAAATCAGGTTAGCCAACCAGCTTCGTGCTGCGCAATTTTTAGACAAACGTACTGAACTACTTACCGCAACAGACTTGGTTGATGAAGCGTCTTTAGACCCCTATGCATTTACGCGTGACGCCTATCTTCAAAAACGAGCAAGTTTAGTACAGGATGGCTTAGTGCCTCAAGAACTCATTAATGGCGATTTTGATGAGGTCGATTCAGAAACTACCGCAAAATAAATTTTGAATAGTAAATTTTAAAGCTAAAAAAAGCCGACAACGAGTCGGCTTTTTATTATTCTAATTATCGGCTTAATCAAAAGCAGAAACCCAAAAATATTGACCTTAAAATAGAACAACTAAAATCGGCTACTCATACTTAAATACAGATCATCCGTGCGCGAAACCAAATTATTCACACGCTACAGTCATGCGCTCTATCAAAATAGAACCCACCTGCTTTGAGCCTTGTATGACAACATCATTACCAATTGCGACTATCGTTTTAAGCATCTCGGCCATATTACCGGCGATGGTAATTTCTTCTATCGGATGAATAATTAATCCATTTTCAACCCAAAATCCAGCTGCGCCCCTGGAATAATCACCAGTCACCATATTGATGCCGCTACCCAACAACTCGGTCACTAACAAGCCGGTTCCCATTTGCTTCAGCAGTCCAGCAAAATCATGTGTCCCAGATTGCACGATTAAATTATGATTACCGCCCGCATTACCTGTAGTTTGCATGCCTAACTTACGTGCTGAATAACTACCCAACACATAACCTTGCAGCACGCCATTTTTAACCAGCTGCCGCGGCTTTGTTGCCACGCCTTCGCTGTCAAATGGGCTACTTGCCAAACCTTTTATGAGATGTGGCTCCTCATAGATATTGAGTAACGGTGAGGCGATTTGCTTACCCAAACTATCTAACAAGAATGACGATTTACGGTATAAATTACCACCTGAAATAGCACTCACCAAGCTGGAAATTAGCCCACTTGCTAATGGCGCTTCAAATAGCACCGGCACTTGGCAGGTTTTAATTTTTTGAGAATTCAAACGCCTGATAGTGCGCTCACCTGCTTTTTTTCCAATATCAGCTGCTGATTCTAAATCTGCAGCTGCGCGCGCCGTACTGTACCAGTAATCACGCTGCATACTATCGCCGGATTCAGCGATTACCGAGCAACTCACGCCATGTCGTGAACTGGAGTAGCCTCCTGTAAAGCCGTGGCTATTGCTATAGGCAAAATAGCCTTCACCTGTTGAAACACTCGCACCTTCAGAATTAGTAATTCTGGCATCAACATTTAAAGCCGCAGCTTCGCATTCTTTTGCAATAGCAATCGCCTCATCTACTGAAATATCCCAGGGATGATACAAGTCTAAATCCAGAATATCTTTTGCCATCAAATTAGCATCAGCCAAACCACAAAACTCATCTTTTGCAGTGTATTTAGCAATATTGCAAGCTGCAGAAACTGTGTCTTTAATTGCTTGCTGACTTAAATCAGATGAACTGGCATGGCCTTTTTGTTGCCCAAAATATACGGTAACGGACATGCCCTTATCGCGGTTGTATTCAATATTCTCAACCTCATTCAGGCGCACCGAAACATTTTGACCCACACTCAAGCTAAGTTCTGCTTCAGCTGAACTAGCGCCTAAAGACTTTGCCACTTTAAGCACATCTTCCGACATCTGCTTAATTTCATCTAACGAATAACTAAACCTAGAATCTGCCATAACGCTTTCTACTATAAAAAATGCACACTAAAAACCAAACGGAATCATTATAAACTTCCAGACTGTTATAATACCGCACTATGAAACCCCAAATAACAGCTAAACCTAAAAAGACAATTAAAGACAGCGAACTCAACTATGAAGTAGGTTCAAGCGCTGATGAGCCCATCAGCAAAACCAAGCTTAAAGCTGAAGCTGACGCGCAGCAAGCACTTGGTGTGAGATTGTCTGAGCTTCCTAAAGATAAGCTACTTAAATTAGATTTGCCAGATGCGGTAATCACGGCTGTGCTTGACACAAAAAAAATCACTGCTAACGGTGCGATTCGTCGCCATCGCCAATATCTGGGCCGCTTAATGCGTGACGTTGACAACGCGCCGATACTGGAACAACTTGCTCGCTGGGATGGCAAGCATACCGCTGAAAACGCCTATTTCCACGGCTTAGAACGCTGGCGCGACCGTATGATTGCTGACAACAATGTGCTTTCTGAGTTTATTGCGCTTTACCCTCAAGTTGACATTCAGCAGCTACGCACCTTAGTCCGTAATGCGCAAAAAGAACTTGAGGCCAACAAGCCGCCTAAAAGTAGTCGCGAGCTTTTTAAGTTGCTACGCGAAATAACAAACCCGCAACAACCTGAAGAGCAATCAGATTTTTAACAAAGGGCCATGCTTCACTTAAGTTAAGATGAAAAATTCACGCCTCCCATGAGTTTAGCCTTTGTCGTCCTCACACCTTTTATAGGTTCTGCCATTACAGCCTGGGTTTCACGCTTGGGTCGGCTGCATGCTGCCTGGATGGCGGGCGCCATAACGCTGCTTGCTATTGCATGGCTATTGCCGCTGGCCTCGGCTTCCCTGCAAGGCCAAACGGTTATCCAACACCTAAGCTGGATACCGTCACTGGGCCTGGATCTGGCTTTTCGCCTTGACGGGCTCGGCCTGCTGTTTGCCTTGCTGATACTCGGCATTGGTCTGCTGATTATCCTCTACGCTCGCTATTACCTGTCGGCGCGAGACAGCATGGGGCGTTTTTACGCGTATCTGTTGCTGTTCATGGGCTCCATGCTGGGGATTGCCCTCTCCGAGAATGTCATTCAATTGCTTATTTTCTGGGAGCTGACTAGCGTATCTTCTTTCCTGCTGATCAGTTACTGGCAACAACGGGAAGAAGCCCGTAACGGTGCGCGTATGGCACTGGCAGTAACTGGCGCCGGCGGCCTTGCGCTGCTTGGCGGGTTTATCCTGCTTGGCGAGATCACTGGCAGCTATAACTTGTCCGTGATACTGGCCTCAGGCGACATTATCCGTGCCCATGCCTTATACCAGCCAACACTGGTGCTGATACTGCTGGGCGCCTTCACCAAATCCGCTCAGTTTCCATTCCATTTCTGGCTGCCAAACGCCATGGCAGCACCGACACCAGTTTCTGCCTATCTGCATTCAGCCACTATGGTCAAGGCTGGTGTTTTTTTACTGGCACGCCTGTTTCCAGCTTTGTCTGGCACACCAGAGTGGTCTTGGTTGGTGGGTGGGGCCGGATTGATTACGCTCTGCCTAGGTGCTTATTTTGCCTTATTCAAGCACGACCTCAAAGGCCTTCTGGCCTATTCCACCATCAGTCATTTGGGGCTGATTACCCTGCTGTTCGGCATCGGCACGCCACTGGCCGCCGTGGCGGGCGTATTCCACATCATCAACCACGCCATTTTCAAGGCATCATTGTTCATGGCAGCCGGCATCATTGACCACGAAACTGGTACTCGCGATATGCGGCAACTTAACGGACTATGGAAATATATGCCGCATACCGCATTGCTGGCGATGATTGCATCGGCATCCATGGCAGGCGTACCATTGCTCAATGGTTTTCTTTCCAAAGAAATGTTTTTTGCTGAAGCCGTGCATCTTACTACCGGTCTGGCTTGGGGGTGGCTGCTGCCGGCAACGGTGACTTTGGCCGGCATCTTTGCCGTGGCCTATTCACTGCGCTTCATCCATGATGTTTTCTTCAACGGCGAACCAAAAAACCTGTCAAAAACGCCGCATGAACCGCCGCGCTGGATGAAAGTGCCGATCGAAGTGCTGGTGGTATTGTGTCTGCTGGTAGGGATTTTTCCGACATTCACCGTCCAGCCCATTCTGGCAGCTGCGGCAGCAAGTGTGCTGCAAACGACGCTCCCCAAATATAGTCTGGCCATCTGGCACGGATTCAATCCTGCACTATGGATGAGCATGATTGCACTTGCTGGCGGCAGCCTGGTTTATCTTGGCAGACAGCCATTGTTCGCACTGCATGAGCGTTTTGACGGTCGATTTGAAGCAAAGGCCATCTATAATCATCTGCTTGAGATGTTATTCAGCTTTGCCGGCAAAATTACCAAATTACTTAATACAAATTCGCTGCAGCGCATGCTGTTCATTTTCTTTGCATCAGCACTCGCACTTGGTTCAACCGCATTTATCAACGCCGATACACCGCTCACTGGCACCCGCGAGTTATTGCCAGTCGATGCCCTGAGCTTGCTGGTGGCAATCGGCTCCATCGCCGCCGCTCTTGCTGCGGTCATGCTACACCGGCAACGCCTGACCGCCCTGATCCTGCTCGGCGCCGTGGGGCTGGCAGTAGCACTTGTTTTCATCAAATTCTCTGCGCCTGACCTCGCTTTGACGCAGCTATCGGTTGAAGTGGTGACCATAGTATTACTGCTGCTCGCGCTTTACTTCCTGCCACAGCAAAGCCCTGCCGAACCGGGCTTCTTGCGTCATGGCAAAGACCTGATGCTGGCTGCCGTTGCAGGCAGCGGCGCAGCGGCACTCACTTGGGCAATCCTGACAAGACCTTACGAAAGCATCGCCGGTTATTTCCTGGAAAAAAGTCTGCCGGAAGGCGGTGGTGCCAATGTGGTCAACGTGATCCTGGTCGATTTCCGTGGCTACGACACCTTAGGTGAAATCACCGTACTGGCGTTGGCCGCCCTTGGCATCTACGCCATGCTCGACCGTCTGCTGCTGACCGGGCCAAAACATGACAAAGACAACCGGCGCTGGAATTGGGATGCCTATCCGGTCATTATGACGACATTTAGCCGCCTGCTGCTGCCACTTGCGCTGCTGGTTGCGGTGTTCATTCTTCTACGCGGCCACAACCAGCCCGGCGGCGGCTTTATCGCAGGCCTTATCACGTCGGTGGCACTGGTCATGCAATACCTTGCCAATGGTGTGGTCTGGACGCAGAACCGCCTGCCGGCCAACATGCATCCGCTGATTGCTGCCGGCCTGCTAATTGCCGTCATAACCGGGCTAGGAAGCTGGTTGTTCCGGCATCCATTCCTGACCTCCACCTTCGGCCACATTAATTGGCCGCTGATAGGTGATTTTGAACTGGCTTCAGCGATGGCTTTTGATCTGGGGGTCTATCTGGTGGTGGTTGGCTCAACGCTGCTGATTTTAATCAATCTTGGGCTGTTGCATCAAACCAGCCGGCAATCAAAGGCCATGAAGGAATCACAAAAATGGAAGCGCTAATCGCCATCATGATTGGTGTGTTGACTGCCTGCGGGGTTTACCTCTGCTTGCGCAACCGTACTTTTCCGGTAGTGCTGGGACTCACTTTTCTCTCATACGCGGTTAATCTGTTCCTGTTTGTCATGGGCCGCCTTGTCATCGGCCAGCCTCCTGTCATCACCGGTTCCAGTTCGGCATATGCAGACCCCATTCCGCAGGCATTGGTACTCACCGCTATCGTCATCAGTTTTGCGATGACGGCATTTGTCATCGTACTCGCGCTCAAGGCGCGCACCGACCTCGGCAATGACCACGTGGACGGGAAGGAAGAAGCTTGAACCACCTGATCATTACCCCTGTTGTAGTGCCGCTTTTGGCTGGCATCCTGTTGCTTCTGCTGCGCGAACAAGACGTTGCTATCAAACGCCTGCTTAGCCTTGGCAGCCTGATTGCTCAGCTTGGATTGGCGCTTTTGCTTGTTAAAACCGTCAATACTGGCGATATTTTTGTCTACGCCCTTGGCAACTGGGCAGCGCCATTCGGTATTGTGCTGGTGGCCGACCGCCTCACAGTATGGATGCTATCCACCACTGCACTGCTGTCGATATTTGCCTTCATTTATGCGATGCATAGCACCGACAAGGCCGGGCGACATTTTCACGCTTTATTCCAGTTGCAGCTGTTCGGCCTGAATGGCGCGTTTCTCACCGGCGACTTGTTCAACCTGTTTGTATTCTTTGAAATCCTGCTGCTGGCCTCCTACGGTCTTCTGCTACATGGCGGAGGCCGACTTCGCACCAAGGCAGGTCTGCATTTTGTCGTCATCAACCTGGCAGGATCCACCCTGTTCCTGTTCGCGGTTGGTACGCTATACGGCATACTTGGCACGCTCAACATGGCCGATCTGGCGCTGAAAGTCGCGTCTGTTCCGCCGGAAAACCTGCCGCTGGTACGTGCCGCCGGCCTGCTGCTGTTTGGTGTATTTGCGCTGAAAGCTGCGCTGCTGCCACTTTATCTGTGGCTGCCCGCCGCCTATGCTCACACCAGCGCACCGGTGGCTGCGCTTTTTGCCATCATGACCAAGGTGGGGGCTTACTGCATTCTGCGCATTTACACATTGATTTACGGCGAACAGGCCGGTCCGGCGGCAAACCTGATAGAAAACTGGCTGCTTCCGCTGGCACTGGCAACATTGGTGATAGGTGTACTGGGGGCAGTGGGCAGCAAGCACTTGCGCCTGCAAACGGCTTATCTGGTAATAGCTTCCGTCGGCACGTTATTGATCGCGTTCGGCCTGAATTCACAAGCAGGCATCGCCACCGGCCTCTATTACCTGCCGCATACCACTTTTGCCTCAGCCGCACTGTTCCTGCTGGCCGATGCCATAGCCAGACGCCGCGGAGAAATGGCGGATCGGCTTGACCCGGGCCCCGTCATCGCATCACCCAGGCTGTTCGGCGGGCTGTTTATGATCACCGCCATTTTGATGGCCGGGCTGCCGCCGCTGTCTGGTTTTCTCGGCAAGTTCATGCTGCTGCGCGCCGCGCTTGACCACCCGGCATTGCCCTGGGTGATGGCAGTCGTGTTGATCAGCGGTCTGCTTGCCCTGATCGCACTGGCAAGAACTGGCAGTTTATTGTTCTATCGGGTACACGCCGCATCTGCAGACAATCAATCCTCAAACGTTGATAAGCCTTGCTTCAATGAACTGGCACCGATTGTTGGTCTGCTTGGCCTATGCCTAGTGCTGACCATCTGGGCTGAACCTGTGCTGCAATATGCAAATTCAACCGCATTGCAACTGCTGCAACCATATCACTACATTCATGCCGTGTTAGGCGGGAGAATTTAACTGATCATGCGACGTTTACTCCCCCATCCGATCGTCACACCTGTCCTCGCCGTTATTTGGCTGCTACTGGTGAATAGCACTGGTGCCGGGCATATTCTTTTGGGGATATTGCTGGGCTGGGCTATCCCCTTCTTTACCTTGCAATTCTGGCCGGACAAAGTCACCATTTACAAGCCGCTGACCCTGCTGCGCTTCACTGCTATCGTCTTCATTGATATTTTACTGGCCAATTTTATTGTGGCACGCCTGATTCTTGGCAGCCCAAGTCGGCTCAAACCGGCTTTCGTGGCAATCCCGCTGGCGCTGAAGTCAGATATCGCCATCAGCCTGCTCGCCAACACCATCAGCCTGACGCCGGGCACAGTGTCAGCCCTGCTGACGGCAGACCGCCAGCACCTGGTTGTACATGCCTTGGATGTTGATGATGCTGCCAGCCTGATAGCGGCCATTAAAGAACGTTACGAAAAACCGTTAAAGGAGATTTTTGAAAAATGCTGAACTACGCACTGATGATTGCATTTGCATTGGTCTCGGCCGCGGTTGCCCTTAGTTTCTGGCGACTGTTCCGCGGGCCGGATACACCTGACCGCATACTGGCTCTGGACACCCTATATATCAATACCATTGCTTTGCTGATATTGCTTGGCATTTACCTGAAAAGCGCACTGTATTTTGAAGCGGCGCTACTGATCGCCCTGATGGGCTTTGTTGGTACCGTTGCATTGTGCAAGTATCTGCTAAGAGGCGACATCATCGAATAAGACTATGCAAGAATATCTTTTATCATTTCTGATTGTGACGGGTGCCGTCTTCACCTTTATCGGCTCGCTGGGTCTGGCACGGCTGCGTGATTTTTATACCCGCCTGCACGGCCCGACCAAGGCGACAACGCTGGGCGTAGGCTGCCTGCTGATAGCATCTGCTGTTTTTTTCAGCACTCAGGGCGAACAACTTAGCCTGCATGAAATGCTGATTACGCTGTTCCTGTTCATTACCGCCCCGGTGAGCGCCCACCTTCTCGCTAAAGCCGCTCTGCACCTGCGATTGAAATCGCTGGCTGCGATACCAAAGAAAGCTGAAGAGTAAAATTACCACTGTTTGCTTGATAAAATATTCAAACCAGCATCAGCACAAATTGACTTCTTAACAAACATCCATTTTAGAGTTTTAAGGGCTAAACTTTGTCGAGTTCAACCCTGTTTAATACGCTATTTACGTGAATTTAATGCTACTTTAGTTTTAATTTCCGTTCCACTCTGCTGCAACTCAACAGGCACTATCTGCCCGGCATAGCGCTTCACAGCAGCAAACAAATCATCGGCTTTAACCAACTCAATGTCGCCAACTTTCAGCAGCGTATCGCCTTTTACTATATTTGCTTTTGCCGCTGGCGAATCTTTTATCACTGCAATCACTTTCAAACCTTTTTCTTCTATTTTAACTTCACTGTCATCCGAAGCCGCTTTTACAAGCTTAATCACATGCACGCCAAATAGTGGCATAGGCAACTTAGCCCAGTAACTTGCATAATATTGGTATTCAGTTGGCCCTTCTACCATATCTTTTTCATCAACTTCACCACCCTTTTTGGCAGCCTCTTTAATCAATTCAATTTTAGAGTTACTCTTTTTAGCTGATCCATATTTCCTGTAGACTAGAACCGTGTCAGCTTTAATAGCTTTGCCATGCTGCAAAGCATCTTCAACAGGTGCATCTATCTCGTTAAAGCCAGTTGAACCCATCATGTCATAGCCATCTTCAAGCATGCTGATATTGTCATCTTCTTTATGATTACTCAAATACATTTTGGTATCGGGGTTAGCGGTTTGAGACTTTAGTTGATAACCATTTTGCTCTTTATAGTTTTTTGCATATAAATTTTGCTTGGCTATATTAGCTTCTGCCGCATGTAATTGCGTGACAACAAGTAAAGTGCCTAAGCCAAGTAGGCAGCACAGCATTAATCCTGTCGTTATTTTTTTTCTAGCCAATATTTGAGCTCTGGCCGAAGATTTATTGGTAAAATTTTGAGCATTAGGCAGCATGAAAAAATCCTTTAATGTTGGTAATGGTATGATTGAAACTTAACGTATTACTACTGACAGACGAATGACAAAAGAATTCATTAAAATTGGTTTAGTTTCCATTAGCGACCGTGCAAGTAGCGGTGTATATGAAGACCTTGGATTACCAACCCTCAAAAACTGGCTAGATAACGCACTGATAACGCCTTCACAAATTGTTGCGCGATTGATTGCCGACGAACAAACCGAGATTGAATCTACCCTCATTGATTTAGTAGACCACGAAAACTGCAGCTTGATTTTAACCACAGGCGGTACAGGCCCAGCATTACGCGATGTAACGCCAGAAGCCACCCTGGCAGTTGCAGATAGAGAAATGCCGGGCTTTGGTGAGCAAATGCGGCAAATCAGTTTAAATTTTGTACCCACGGCTATTTTATCGCGACAAGTTGCAGTCATCCGCAAGCAATCTCTAATCATTAACTTACCTGGGCAACCCAAAGCCATCGCACAGACTCTAGAAGGTTTAAAAGATGACGCTGGCAACCAAATGGTTCACGGTATATTTGCCGCTGTGCCCTATTGCTTAGATTTACTTGGCACAAAAGAAACACCAACACCCTATATTGAAACCAACGAGGCCATCGTTAAAGCGTTCAGACCTAAATCAGCCCTGAAATCTCCAGCTTAAATACCATGTCCGAATTTGATTTAATTCATCAGTACTTCACCCGCCCAACTCGCCACACCAATTTGAGTGTGGGTGATGACGCAGCTTTGATTTCCATAACTAAAGGTATGGAACTCGCCATTTCGGCAGATATGCTGGTAGCAGGCACTCACTTTTTTGCAGATTGCGACCCATACCAATTAGGCTGGAAATCACTGGCAGTGAATGTATCTGACATGGCGGCGATGGGTGCCAATCCGAAATGGGCAACATTAGCGATTGCACTACCTGAAGTCAATCAACCATGGCTAGCTGAATTTTCAAAAGGCTTTTTTGCCTGTGCAGATGATTTTAATGTCGATTTAATCGGCGGTGATACGACACGTGGACCACTCACTATCAGCGTGCAGATTATGGGTGAAGTTCCAGCGGGCAAGGCAATTAAACGCAGTGGTGCCAAAGTGAATGATGAGATTTGGGTAAGTGGTACGCTTGGTGATGCGGCAATGGCTTTAGCGGTAATGCAACAACGCTTTAATTTAGCCCGCTCAGATTTAAACCAAATCGAAAATGCCTTACACACGCCGCAACCTAGAGTGGCGCTAGGTCAGGCGTTACATGGTGTAGCAAACAGCGCAATTGATATTTCTGATGGCTTGCTGGCAGACTTAGGGCACATATTAAAAGCCTCTAAACTTGGTGCAATTATCCGTTTAGACCAAGTGCCAATATCGGACACTGTGCATAAAAACCTTCATCTTAAACAAGTAAAAAACATGGTGCTTGCTGGTGGTGATGATTATGAACTATGTTTTACTGCGCCTTCTAATCAACATGCTGAAATTGCAAACTTAAGTAAAACCTTGAATCTGGCTTTAAGTCATATTGGGCAAATTACGGCTAACACAGATCTGATTGTGCGTGGACTTGATAATGAAATTTTAGATATTAAGGAAACTGGTTTTGACCACTTCAATTAAACAGCCAAACGTGCAGTTTTTATTACAGAACCCCGCTCATTTTTTTGGATTAGGCTTTGGCAGCGGCTTAGCCCCCAAAGCGCCCGGCACATTCGGCACGCTGGTTGGCCTGCCCTTGTTTTGGCTTGTTTCTGTTTATGCTTTGTCGACGCAGCTCATCGTCATTGCCGTGCTATTTTTAATCGGCATTTACTTTTGCGATATCACGGGAAAATCCCTGGGAGTATCTGACCACGGCAGTATTGTTTGGGATGAAATTGTAGCGATGATGCTAGTGCTTACTTTCACACCTAACCAATGGCAATGGTGGCTGGCTGCATTTCTATTATTTAGATTATTTGATATTTGGAAGCCATTTCCAATCAGGCAGTTTGATGCCAAACTCAAAAATGGATTCGGCGTAATGTTTGATGATTTACTCGCTGCAATCTACGCCATTATTGGCTTGCAGGGATTGGTATGGGCAGTTGCGCATGAATGATGCTGCGTTATCTAACTTAGCGATTGAACTTGGCGCCGCGCTTAAGGCACGAGGTTATACGCTAGCTTTGGCTGAATCATGCACTGGCGGTATGGCTGCACAAGCTGTGACTAGCATCGCTGGAAGCTCTGCGTGGTTTGATCGTGGTTTTGTGACTTACAGCAACCAAGCTAAAGTAGAGATGCTGGGCGTATCAAGCCAAACCTTAGAAAAATATGGTGCGGTCAGCGAACAAGCAGCGAGAGAAATGGCATTAGGTGCCATCAATAACAGTCAGGCGCAAATTGCTGGCAGCATTACAGGAATTGCTGGGCCTGATGGCGGGACATTAGAAAAGCCTGTTGGTGCGGTCTGTTTTGCCTGGGCAGAAAAAAATACACCCATATCAACAATTACCCTACACTTCAGCGGCTCTCGCGAAGAAATTCGCCAACAAGCCACCATCGCTATGATGATGGGGCTTCTTGACAGATTAAATCGTTCAGCTGCTAAGCCTTTACAGAATTAATGACGCCCACCGTGGTGTTCATGACCCCCACGATTCCAACCACTATAATCCCTGCCGTGATGCTCACGACCACCATGGCCCCAACCTCGATGACGGTCACGATAGCCAGCGCCTTGATATCCATAAGACACTACTGGCGCATAACGTATGACTTGCGTTGGCTGGTAATAGGCTGTGGGCGCACCATAGTATATAGTTTGAGGATATATCACTGTTGGCACTTGCGAATATCCGATGACATATCCTGGAGAATGGCCAATAGCAGGCGCTGGATAGCCGTACCCGCCAACATTGATGCCTACACTAAATGAATCACGCGCATAAGCGCTTGAAACTGATGTCACACAAATTGTCAAAGCCAAAATTATTGAATGTAATATTTTCATCGTTATCTCCGTTCAAAAAATCTAAAATATATAAATACTTAACGTGCTGCATTTAATATCGTTGACCTGATGACTAACTAACGGGCCCTTTACATTTCTAGTCAAAAACTGCTTATGATTTACTTTGTATTACCTCTTTCAACGCTCCTTTGGCACGGTTTATTATGGTCACTAGTAACAACAGCACCACAACCATCAATAGCCAATTCACCCAAGCACCAAACGGGGTGCCTAGTCCCAATGCGAGAGCCATGGCACCTAACCAAAATGCTCTATCACTTTTACCCATAGGGCCTTGATACTGGCGTTTTGCGCCTATCTGCACAGCAACCACGCCCATCATTTCACTGATAGTTGCTAATAAAACCACTATCACTACTAGTATCGGCCATATATTTGATAGCAATGCCAGTGGCAAATAAAGCGCCGCATCTGCAACCACATCACCCAACTCATTCAATATCGCGCCCAATTTCGATTGCTGAGCATGTTCTCGCGCCAGCATGCCATCAATGGCATTTAAGCCCATGCGCAGAAACAGCACCAAAGGCAGAATCAACAAAGACCATGCGGCGTTTGGCTGCCAAACGATTAATGCTCCTCCAATAAAAGATAAGATTACCGCCGCTATCGTCACTTGATTTGCAGTAATGCCTGCGTGCGCAAGTACATTCACAACTGGCCTTAGCAAAGCTTGAAATCGTGGTTTTAAATCGTAGACTGAAGGCAAAATAAATTCCTTATTCATTTGTTTTTATTCAAGAAGCATTATGCCATTGCACACGATTCAAAGCTAAACTATACGTAAGCACTCGATTTTAATTGGGACCAGCATTTAGATGTCACTACATTTACCTCAAAAACAATAATTTACAATTACTTAATCACATACTAAATTCACATTTAATCGCAATCTAAAGCTACTAGAGCCTTACTTTAGGGGCGAATTTATGGAATAATCATGCGATTAACTTAGCAACAAATATCAAGGGCGACACATGGACGAAAATAAAAGCAAAGCACTCACCGCAGCACTCGCGCAAATTGAAAAGCAGTTTGGCAAGGGCTCCATTATGCGCATGGGTGATAGCGATATTGGCGAAGATATTCAAGCCGTTTCTACCGGCTCATTAGGCCTTGATATTGCTTTGGGCATCGGCGGTTTGCCGCGCGGTCGCGTGATTGAAATTTATGGCCCTGAGTCATCCGGTAAAACAACATTAACGCTATCTGTTATCGCACAAATGCAAAAAACGGGTGGAGTTGCAGCATTTATTGATGCCGAGCATGCCTTAGACCCGCAATATGCAGCTAAGCTAGGCGTGAATGTTCCAGATTTGCTTATATCTCAGCCAGATACTGGTGAGCAGGCATTAGAAATTGTCGACATGCTAGTGCGTTCAGGCTCTGTTGACATTGTAGTCATTGACTCAGTGGCAGCGCTGACTCCACGTGCCGAAATTGAAGGTGAAATGGGTGATTCTCATATGGGCTTACAAGCTCGCTTAATGAGTCAGGCTTTACGCAAACTTACAGGTAATATTAAGCGTACCAATACCATGGTGATTTTTATTAACCAAATCCGTATGAAAATTGGCGTGATGTTTGGCAATCCTGAAACTACCACTGGAGGTAACGCACTCAAGTTCTACGCATCAGTTCGTTTAGATATACGTCGCACGGGTGCGATTAAAAAAGGCGATGAAGTCATCGGTAGTGAAACCCGTGTAAAAGTCATTAAAAACAAAGTCGCTCCACCATTCAAACAAGCTGAATTTGATATTCTGTATGGCGAAGGTATTTCACGCGAAGGCGAGATTATTGAACTTGGCGCCAATTTGAAACTGGTTGAAAAAGCAGGTTCTTGGTATAGCTACAATGGCGAAAAAATCGGTCAAGGTAAAGATAATGCCCGTGAATATCTAAGGTCTCACCCAGCAATCGCCAATGAGATTGATGCAAAAATTCGCGCCAACATGAAATCGTTAAGCGAAGCAATGCCAGCAGTACGCTCTGAAGAAGACTAAACCAATAACGAGGCTGCATAATAGAATTTAAACCAAAAAGTCTAAGGCAGCGAGCGCTTGATTATTTGGGTAAGCGCGAGTATTCATATTTTGAACTCGCGCAAAAACTCAAGTCTTTTGCAGAAGAATCCGATGACAGCTCTGCCAATGATAAAATATCGGTAATACTGGATGATTTTAAAAAACGTGGCTGGTTAAGTGACGCAAGATTTACCGAACAATTAGTGCATGCACGGCAATCAAAGTTTGGCAGCACACGCGTTGCTAATGAATTACGTGAAAAAGGTGTGGCGGATGATTTAATTGCCAACGCCGTTGAAGAAATAAAAGTAAATGAACTAGATAACGCACGTGAAGTATGTCGCAAAAAATTTAAAGCCAGCCCTGGTAGTCGTGAAGATTGGGCAAAACAGGCACGATTTTTACAAAGCCGTGGTTTTGGTTTTGATGTAATCAAAAAAGTATTAAACGAACAGGCCAGTGATAATTAAGCAGTGTGAATTAAATCCAACGACAACTAAACAATGACAATTAAACTTAGCAGCAACCCAACTAGCAACGAAATCCGCCAAGCGTTTCTCGACTTTTTTGCATCAAAAGGCCATCAAATCGTAGCGTCCAGCTCGCTTGTACCTCACGGCGACCCTACTCTGCTATTCACCAACGCAGGCATGAACCAATTTAAAGACGTGTTTTTAGGATTTGATAAACGCCCCTACACCCGCGCCACATCCAGCCAAAAGTGTGTACGGGCGGGCGGCAAACACAACGACCTTGAAAATGTCGGCTACACTGCTCGCCATCACACGTTTTTTGAGATGCTGGGCAACTTTAGCTTTGGCGATTATTTCAAAGAAGAAGCGATTGCCTACGCTTGGGAATTGCTCACTGAAGTCTTCAAACTGCCAAAAGAAAAACTCACTGTCACAGTTTATGCTGATGACGATGAAGCTTATAACATTTGGCACGACTCAATAGGCGTGCCTGCAGAGCGTATCATTCGCATTGGCGATAACAAAGGGGCTCGTTACGCTTCTGACAACTTCTGGATGATGGGTGATACCGGCCCATGCGGCCCCTGTACCGAAATATTCTACGATCACGGCGACCACCATTTTGGCGGCCCGCCGGGCAGTCCAGATGAAGACGGCGACCGTTTCATCGAAATTTGGAATAACGTATTCATGCAGTTCAACCGCGATGAAGCGGGTGTGATGCATCCATTACCAAAACCATCTGTAGACACCGGCATGGGATTGGAACGCATTTCCGCCGTATTGCAACATGTACATGCCAACTACGAAACTGACATTTTCCAAGGTTTAATCACAGCCGCAGCGCGTGAAACCAAAATATCGGATTTATCTAGCCCGAGTTTAAAAGTACTGGCTGACCATATCCGCGCTTGTAGCTTCTTAATCGCTGATGGCGTAATTCCTGGCAATGAGGGCCGGGGTTACGTGCTACGCCGCATCATTCGTCGCGCCATTCGTCATGGATACAAACTAGGCGCGCGTACTGCTTTCTTCCATAAAATAGTGGCAGACTTGATTCGTGAAATGGGTGATGCTTACCCTGAACTTAAAACGGAACAAAAACGCATCACTGACATACTTAGAAATGAAGAAGACCGCTTTTTTGAAACCATTGAAAATGGCATGGAAATTCTGGAAACTGAGCTTTCCATTATGGATAAAGATAGCAATTCAACCTTCAATGGTGACCTTGCATTTAAACTACACGACACTTTCGGTTTCCCGCTTGATTTAACAGCAGATATTTGCCGCGAGCGCAATGTTACCGTAGATAGCGCTGCATTTGATGCAGCGATGACTCGCCAAAAAGAACAAGCTCGGGCTGCTGGCAAATTCAAAATGGCAGTTAACCTTGAATATAGTGGCGTCAATACTGAGTTCAAAGGTTATGACACGCTAGAGGCAACAGCCAAAGTCTTATCTCTCTATAAAGATGGTATTAATGTGAACCTCCTCACAGAAGGCGAACAGGGTATTGTAGTGTTAGACAACACACCTTTCTATGCAGAATCTGGTGGGCAGATTGGTGATAGCGGCGCACTAAAAAGCGATAACAGTATTTTTGCTGTTGAAGATACTCAAAAAATTCAAGCCGCCGTATTCGGCCATCATGGTATTTTAAAAACAGGTATCCTTAAGATTGGTGATTTTTTAAAAGCCAATGTAGATTTAACTGCGCGCGCAAATATCATGCGCAATCACTCAGCCACACACTTAATGCACAAAGCACTTCGCGAAACATTAGGCGAGCATGTGCAGCAAAAAGGTTCATTAGTTGACTCCGAAAAAACTCGCTTCGACTTTGTGCATAACGCACCCATGACCGATGCGGAAATTGCTCAGGTTGAAACCATTGTAAATGCGGAAATTCTTGCCAATGCTCCAACGCAAGCTCGCGTGATGGATATTGAATCTGCACAAAAAACAGGCGCAATGATGCTGTTTGGTGAAAAATATGGCGATGAAGTCCGTGTACTGGACATTGGTTCAAGTCGGGAGTTATGTGGCGGAACACACGTTACAAGAACAGGGGACATTGGCTTATTCAAAATCATCGGTGAATCTGGCGTGGCTGCTGGTGTACGTCGTTTAGAAGCAACGACCGGTAACGGTGCATTCAAGCTCATCAATACACAACAAGCGTTAATCATTCAGCTATCGAGCGAGCTTAAAGCGCCTGCTAACGAGATTGCTAATAAGGTTGCGCAATTGAGTGATCATGCAAAATCATTAGAGAAAGAATTAGCGCGTTTAAAATCTAAATTAGCTTCATCACAGGGTGATGATTTAGCGACACAAGCCATTGAAATGGCTGGTATAAAAATATTAGCCATAACGCTAGAAGGTGCTGATACAAACACATTGCGCGAAACGATGGATAAGCTAAAAGACAAACTAAAATCAGCCGCCATTGTCCTAGCAAGCGTCAATGATGGGAAAGTCAGCTTAGCAGCAGGTGTCACTGCAGATTTAATCGCTAAAATAAAAGCGGGGGAATTAGTGAATTTTGTAGCACAGCAAGTGGGTGGCAAAGGTGGCGGCAAGCCAGATATGGCCATGGCAGGCGGTATCGATGCTAGCCAGTTACCAAAAGCACTGGCGAGTGTAAAAGACTGGGTTGCGAGTAAAATCAGTTAACCCATAACAACTAAATTTAATTTAACTAAACTTTAATCATGTAATTTAAGAGCAAAAAATGGCATTAATCGTACAAAAATATGGCGGCACTTCAGTTGCCAACCCAGAGCGCATCCGTAATGTCGCCAGACGTGTAGCGCGTTATAAAGCAATGGGGCACCAGATTGTGGTGGTAGTATCAGCTATGTCTGGCGAAACCAACAAGTTGATTACGCTAGCCAAGGAACTCATGGCAGAGCCTGATCCGCGCGAATTAGACATGATTGTCTCAACTGGCGAACAAGTGACTATCGGCTTAACAGCATTAGCTTTAATTGAGCTTGGCATCAAAGCAAAAAGCTATACTGGTGCCCAAGTTAAAATTTTAACTGATGACTCATACACTAAAGCTCGCATTCTCAACATTGATCAACACAACCTTAAAGCAGATTTAGATGCTGGCTATGTATGCGTCGTTGCTGGCTTCCAAGGTGTAGATGAAAACGGCAACATCACTACGCTGGGTCGTGGCGGTTCAGATACGACTGGTGTGGCGCTAGCCGCCGCGCTAGGTGCAGACGAATGTCAGATCTACACAGACGTAGATGGCGTATACACGACAGACCCTCGCGTGGTGCCTGAGGCGCGCCGCCTAAAATCAATCACTTTTGAAGAAATGCTTGAGTTAGCCAGCCAAGGTTCAAAAGTACTACAAATTCGTTCTGTTGAATTTGCAGGAAAATATAAAGTTAAGTTGCGTGTGCTCTCCAGTTTTGAAGACGAAGGCGATGGCACACTGATTACATTTGAGGAAGAAGAAAACATGGAACAACCCATTATTTCAGGCATTGCATTTAACCGTGATGAAGCCAAAATCACCGTACTAGGCGTGCCAGACAAACCAGGCATCGCTTACCAAATTCTAGGCCCAATTGCTGATGCCAATATTGATGTCGACATGATTATTCAAAATACCGGTGCAGATGGTACAACTGACTTCACATTTACCGTGCACAAAAACGAAATGAACAAAGCCTTGAATATTTTACGTGACAAAGTTCAAGGGCATATTGGCGCACGCGAAATCAGTGGCGATGACAAAATTGCTAAAGTCTCAGTAGTAGGTGTTGGCATGCGTTCACACGTAGGCATCGCTAGCCAGATGTTCCGCACTCTGGCTGAAGAAGGCATCAACATACAAATGATTTCCACATCAGAAATTAAAATTGCCGTAGTTGTAGATGAAAAATATTTAGAGCTAGCGGTACGTGTACTACACAAAGCATTTGAGCTAGAAGAAGCTTAAATTTAATTTCAATATTAAATAATTAGCTACAGTTCTTGATTTAGCTTTTGATTGATTATGCCATTGATTTTTGAGTGCTTATCAAGTAATATCGCGCCTCAATTAAGAATTATTAGTTGAAGCGTAAGTAAAATCAGAAAAACTGATAAGCACTACTAAGCCAGCATGCTGGCAACTGTTGCTAATAAACGGAGAGCTGGCCGAGTGGTCGAAGGCACTTCCCTGCTAAGGAAGCATACGGGCTTAAATCTGTATCGAGGGTTCGAATCCCTCGCTCTCCGCCAGTTTTAACTTAAAAACTGTGTTTTTTACTTTAAGAAATTAGCAGTATGTTGTATAATACTGCCCATGCGCCCGTAGCTCAGCTGGATAGAGTACTTGGCTACGAACCAAGGGGTCGGGCGTTCGAATCGCTCCGGGCGCACCAAATACCGGCAATAAAAACAAAGGCTTACAGTTTAACGACTGTGAGCCTTTTGTCTTTCTAGCTTTCCGCGTCCTAATCTCGTCCTAAAAAGATTTAAGTCATATACTCATATGGCATCTATACTGCGGGGTATAGCTTCGCAGAGATTTATGAGCATTCACCACCAACCGAACAACGGTAAGCCTTTACTTTTCACCAAATCCGCAAGCTCAAGCGATATTTCAAAAACCAGCACTTCTTCCGACTTCTTTTGCCCACGACTTTCCAAATAGCGCATGGCAACCACTTGGTTTTTGATGATTTGAATATCTTCACCTTTACCCTGCTTACGTAATTCCCACCCAGTGCCACTTTTAAAACGAATAGTATCGGTTGGTTTGCTAATTAAAATTAGCCCCGGCTCTAGGCTACATTTGAATTTAGCGGCTAATTTAGCCAGCGCTTTAGGAATAAGCTGATCATAAAGTAAGTGAAACCCTTCAAGGTCTCGCCCATAGCGAGATTTATGAACATTACCAGCTGTAAAAGCAACTCGGCGATGGCCTGATTGTAGTGCAATCCAAACAGCCAACTTAATGCCTAATTCATGCCATTCTTTTTTAAACGGCGCTTCTGGCGCAGCATCACTACCCTCATCCGATATAGTGGCAATGTCGTAATACCCATTATCTCGGCCAAGCGCATGCCAGTCACTTTGAATTTCATCAATCAATAACAATGGCTGATCTTTAGTATCTTTCCATTCAGAGGTGCGAATATGCAAGACTAGATTTTTGAGGTCAAAATGCGAGTTCTCAAAGGTCTCAGCCCAATCTGGCAGACATACGACCCATTCTTTGTAGCTACTATTTTTGCCAAGCAATGAATATCGCTCATAATAATTGTGAGGAGACTTGCTGCTATATGCACTAAACCTCTCCGCTGCAACTGTGTAGAGAAAATCTATTGCATCCACAGCATTTATATAGTCTTTATAAGGCTTGAATCGGTGCCAATGCTCATCAAAAACAACCCTGTTTTCACCACAACCAAACATCCCCGCAAACTTAAGTCTAACCACCTTGTAATTAAAAGATACCAGCTTGTGACAGCTGACAATCTCAGCATCAGAAAAAGTATCGAGAACCTTTTGTGGAATGGTTTCGCTTGAGAAAGCGGCCGACTGCAACGCAGGACGATAAGTTGTCGAGCGTTCTGTTTTGAGCGTGAATTGGCATGCAGACAATCCTTCTGCTGCTATATCTAGCAACTGCTCTTTGTTAATTTATGCGCGTCATCAAATTCAACAAGAAATTGTAATAATCCTGACCTCTCGATTTCCTCTTCACGCACTCCTTTCGCAGACACGATAGTCGCTATCCACTGTTGAGCAGGTGCTGAGCGCATACTAATCGTACGCAACCACTCAATCAAATTGGAATAGAGCTTAACTGGGTAATTATCAAATTTTCTACTATGTATCATTCACTTGTTCTTTTTGTATCAACGGCCAGCGATGATGACGCAACGTATACATATAGAATCACATAGTCATTTCAGCGCGGAACAAATAGCTTTTAATCCATCTAACGCGCCCATTGGCAAACTTACCCCTGAAGATGACCCTAGGTCTGAATCACGTGGGTTAATGCGAATCAACGGCCAGCCTATCATCTCGCCATAATTCCGCACAGTAGGAATATCCAGCCCTGCACCTAATTCAATGATGACTACATTTTTAGCACGAGCCAACCATTCGCTTAATGCTTGGCGTTGTATTTTGTATCGACTACCCGATAAGCCGAATAGTCGCTTGCAACAATATAGGCTCACCGAAAAAGGAAAAGTGTTATTGCGGGAATTGCTCAAAAATACGCTGGCATAAACTTATCGTTTTACCGATTTAAGGTTAAAAGGTGAGAGCGCTTTTTCGGCAGATTTTTTCACGCCCTCAATTGCTATAGATGAAAGCACATTGATACGCAAAGCTTGCTCATAGAGTTTTGCATTAGCAAGATGTGGATTCTGTTGTAGTAACGAATTTTTCTTCATCGCTAAACCGTACCGGGTAAATCCTTAGGGGTATTGTATTGATTTCCCGATAAAGCTTGCAGAGCTTTCTTCTCTGAAGTTTTTTTGCAACCCCATTGGAGAGTAGGGCGTTCTCAATCCGCCACAAAGCGCAAAAAATGGAAGCTCCGGCTCTGAAGGCCATTCATTCTTCAGAGGCAAGTCTATCGTACTGTTCTTTAGTAATTCCATAACGGCTATAGTCTGATTTATTTGGTAATAAAGCAATACATCAAGTCAATATTGATCGCGACATTTTAGATCGGCAGGCCAAAAAGGGCTGGTGTGCCAAAGTGATTGAGCAGTTGGCGCATGATCTGCGCACGGTATTTCCCTGTATGAAGGGAGTTTCACGCGCAAATATGATGTACATGCGCGCTTTTGCTGAGGCATGACCGGATGCCGAAATTATCCAGCAGCCTGTTGGACAATTGCCTTGGGTGTTAAATCAAAGCTTGATAAGCTAACAATAACGTAGCATAATTAGCTACATTTGAAGCCATAAAGGAAACGTCTTGTTATCATCCCTTTTGTTCAGTGAATACAGAAAGCGTGTCTTAGGTTTGCTATTGCTTAACCCTAATGCCAGCTATCATGTGCGCGAGCTTGCCAGGCTCACCAATACTGCACCTGGTACGCTACATAAAGAGCTTGCCAAACTAACAGTTGGTGGCATATTGCAAAGCAAGAAGGTTGGCAACCAGGTACATTATAGTGCCGATCTTGCATGTCCAATCTACGAAGAGTTAGCCAGCATTCTCCGTAAAACCTCAGGCTTGGCTGATGTGTTAGCAAAGGTATTGATTAGCGTCAAAGATCAAATAAGTGTCGCATTTGTATTCGGCTCGGTTGCGCGTGACGAGCAACAATCTAGTAGTGACGTAGATATAATGATCATCGGCTCATTAAGTTTTGGCGATGCCGTACAGTTATTGCACCCTACTCAGGCTATCCTGCAGCGTGAAATAAATCCAGCGGTATATTCAGCAGAAGAATTTGAACGTCGCATTAAAAATAACGATTCATTCCTTAATGAAGTGTTAGCTAAGCCGAAGTTGTTTATAATTGGTACTGAAAATGAGCTTAGACAATCTACTTAAAATAAATCAACTCCAAGTGCACGCCGTTACGCGTGAGGCTGCGTTGCGTTTGCTGGAAGCAGCCAAGCGTAACATCGCAGATGCACACATCAGTGCAGTCAGCGGAGAAAATAGGTTCGATGCTGCTTATAAATGCATTATGCAATGCGCGATGGTGGCACTATGGGTAAATGGCTATAGAACATCTACCAGTCAACCTGGGCACCATCAAACTGCTATTCAGACATTGCCGACGACCATTGGCTTGCCTCAAAGCACCGTAATTATTTTAGACGGCCTACGCAAGCAACGAAATATCAGTGATTATGAAGGTGATCCGGTTAGCGACCAAGCGGTGATTGAGTGCATTAAGCAGGCAGAAAATTTATATCAATTCGTGCTTGATTGGATAAAGATTAATCGAACGGATTTAGTATAAGCACCAAAACGGCTAAGTGTGAGTAGCGGCGTTATAAGTAATGTAGCAGCGCCAGACAACTTGTCCGCAAACATTTTTAGCTCAACTTGGCTTGCTATTTATACACGTCTAATGCTGGCGACCATTACTTTTCAGGTACTATCTGGCTTCACCCTCTCAATAGATGCAATCTCCTAATGCAAAAAGAAGTCAAAGAAAAATCCAGATACGCCGTTGTAGCGTCAGTTCAACTGCCTAGCGTGAGCGATGTCGAGTTTGAGGCGTCACTGAATGAGCTACGTGAGCTCGCAAAAACACTGGGATACGAAGTCGTCAGAACCTTCGTGCAAAAACGTTCCGGCTTTGACATGACGGCCTACCTTGGCTTGGGTAAGCGGCAGGAAATACGCGACTTTGTGAACCACGAATCCGAAGAAATAGATACCAAGCCTAATGATTGGGATATTGACACCCTCTTGGTCGACCACGAAATCTCACCATCACAGGCGCGCAACCTTGAACTTGAGGTCGGCTGCGAGGTGATGGACCGGACTATGGTCATCCTCGAAATTTTTCACCGCAATGCCCGATCTCGCGCAGCACGCGCCCAGGTAGAAATCGCCCGCCTTGGCTACATGGCGCCGCGCCTGCGCGAGGCGGCGAAACTTGCTGGACCGCAAGGGCGGCAACGCAGTGGCGAAGGCGGCCGGGGAGCCGGAGAATCGCACACTGAACTAGACCGACGCAAGATCCGTGACCGTATCGCCGAACTTCAACAGGAGATTATCGCGATGGATGTCGAACGCAACACACAGCGCGCCCGTCGGCAAGAGCGACAGGGGCTTGCTGTTGTGGCGCTCGTTGGCTATACGAATGCCGGCAAGTCAACCTTGATGCGCGCACTTACGGGAAGCGAGGTGCTGGTTGCAAACAAACTCTTCGCCACACTTGATACAACAGTGCGGGCACTTCACCCGGAAAGCGTACCGCGAGTGCTCGTCAGCGACACAGTAGGTTTCATCAAAAACCTGCCCCACGGCCTCGTTGCCTCATTCAAATCAACGCTAGACGAGGCACTTGATGCATCACTGTTGCTACACGTCATTGATGCAAGCGATCCTGGATTTGAGCGTCAGCTTGAGGTCACCAATGAAGTGCTTGAGGAAATCGGCGCGAACATTGTGCCACGCATCCGCGTTTTCAACAAAATCGACCACGTAGGCGATGCGACGGCGCAAGCCGAACGTGAAGCGACTTTGCGGGCTAAGTATCCAGATTGCGTGGTGATGAGTGCTCGTCGACCTGATGATGTTGCCAAGCTACACCAAACAATCGTCGCGTTTTTCCAGCAAGATCTGATTGAGGCTGAGCTTTTTCTTCCTTGGACGGCACAGCAACTGCGCGGAGAAATCTACGCAAGCTGTCAGGTACTGGAGGAGCGCTCAGATACCGAAGGCGCATTCTTTAGAATTCGCGGCGAGCCAGGTTCGATCAAAAGTCTGCGCGAGCAGGTTAGTGAGATGTGATGAAGTCAGCGCTTTTGATCCAATCACGTTAAATAGGCATTAGCCGCTATTCAACAACCAGTTCACTTCTTCTTCAATTTTTCCTGTAGATTCGCAAAGGGATTATGGGTTGCCACTGGCGCCTGGTCACCAATAACCCTTCCCCGTAACGATTCATCCAGAATGCGTGCATGCTCATTCTCATGGCAGTAGATACAGAGTAATTCCCAGTTACTGCCATCAAGCGGATTGTTGTCGTGATTATGATCTTTATGATGAACTGTTAGCTCACGCAGACGTGCGCCAGAGAACTCGCGTGCGCATCGCACACAAACCCATGGGTACAGCTTAAGCGCTCGTTCACGATACTTTGCTTCACGCTCAGAACTATGACGACGTGCTTCTGCAACTATACTGTCAAGTCGCGCTTGGTTCGGAGTGTGATTGACCATAAGTGGAATCTCCTTATTTTGAGGCATTCTAGACTGCCTAAACAAATTGTTAGGTTGTCGTTGACTGCAAAACTATCACGTCTAAAGCAATTTTCCCTGTCTGGATTGACTATTATTATTGGTATTGATCAAACAACCCTTTCTGGCTCGCTTCAGCAGATATCTGCTCATATCTTCACCGATAATTGTTTTTGTTTTACCTTTGATAATAATGCTCGCAGATGTTCCATCACACAATTCAACTCGTGTAATTGATACCCCATCAGGAATATCCATCATTCTCACGCCTTTGCCGCCATTTGGATATTCATTTATTTCACTGATTTGAAATACCAGTAGTTTATTCTCGGACGAAGTTACCGCAACATGGGTACTTTCATTCAATTTAATAGGCGGGTTAATGGTTGCACCATCTTCAGGCTTCATAAAGGCCTTACCTGTCTTAGGTCTGGCAATAAGCCCTTTCAATGGCGCAATGAATCCATAGCTATTTGATGTGCTAAACAGGTATCTATCCTCATCCTTTCCAGAGAGTGCATGCACCAATTTTGCACCGTTCTGAATCTCTATAATAGAGCTAACCGGAATGCCATCTCCCTTGCCGCCAGGAACACTAGATGCATCAAATGAGTAACATCGACCGTTTGTATCCATCAATACAATTGGCAGCGTAGTTCGCGTGTCAAGAACTGAGAATTCACCGTCTCCTGCTTTCCATACAATAGATTCACGGTCAACGCCGTGGCCTTGCCTAGATCTAATCCAGCCGTTCTTAGAAAGCATAATAGTCACAGGCTCATCTACTACAAAGGCCTTTTGACCACCTTGAATGCGCTCAACAGGTTCAATCAACGTACGACGGTCATCACCATATTTTTCAGCATCCTGTTTAATTTCTTTAGCTGTTAGCCTACGTAATTTAGTATCGCTGGCCAAAATCGCTTCCAATCGGCCTGCCTCTTCACGAAGTTCTTTTAACTCTCGTTCAATCTTGAAACCTTCAAGCCTTGCCAATTGGCGCAACCGAATTTCTAGAATATCTTCAGCCTGAATTTCACTTAGTTTAAAGGCGGTAATCAAATCAGCCTTAGGGTCATCTGAATTGCGAATCACTTTAATGATTTCGTCAATATGCAGGAACGCAATTAAGCGGCCATCCAAAATATGAATGCGACGATTAATCTTGTCCAAGTCAAACTGGCAACGCCTGCGTACAACGTTGAGACGAAACTCAATCCACTCTTTCAGGATTTTAACCAATCCTTTTTGCGCAGGACGGCCATCTGTACCAATCATCACCATATTGGCCGGGCATGAGACTTCCATGCTGGTGTGGACTAATAGAAATGCCATTAACTCTTCACTAGGAACCTTGCTGGTCTTTGGCTCAAGAATTAATCGGACATCTTTTTTACCTTCACTTTTGACTGAATCAAGCATACTCAGAACAGATTGTTTAACCAGCAACTGATCCTGATCTATCGTTTTTTTATCTTTTTTGGGCTTAGGATTAGAAATAGCCTCAATTTCAGCCATGACCGTTTCAACTGAAACCCCGTGCGGTAATTCATTGATGATAATGCGCCACTGACCACGCGCCATTGGCTCAACCACCCACCTAGCCCGCAATCTTAATGAGCCTCTTCCAGTTTCATAAACAGAGTGAATATCAGATGTTTGTGAAATCAACTGTCCGCCGCCAGGAAAATCCGGACCAGGCACATGCACCATCAATTCTTCTGTTGTGCAATCAGGGTTATCCATCACATGTAAAACAGCGCTTGCGATCTCACGCATGTTATGTGGAATCATCTCGGTTGCCATACCAACAGCAATACCAGAAGCGCCGTTAAGCAGCATCATCGGCAGTCTAGCGGGCAGCATTACCGGCTCTTGAAAAGCACCGTCATAGTTATTTTGAAAGTCAACCGTACCACGATCAATTTCAGAAAGCAGCAGGTCAGCAATAGGCGATAAACGCATTTCGGTATATCGCATCGCAGCCGCACCATCGCCATCTCGAGAGCCAAAGTTACCTTGCCCATCGATAAGTGGATAGCGCAGTGTAAAGTCTTGCGCCAGACGAACGGCTGCTTCATATGCAGAACTATCGCCATGCGGATGATACATACCAAGCACATTACCAACAACACGCGCTGATTTAACCGGCTTAACGCCAGCAACCAAACCCATTTCTTTCATGGCAAACAGGATGCGTCGTTGTACAGGCTTCTGGCCGTCCTCTACTGACGGTAACGCGCGGCCTTTTACAACTGAGACAGCATAAGCCAGATAGGCTTCTTCAGCATACTCACCAATAGCAACAGCGCCATCCTCATTATCACCATTATTTTCAATCATATTGCTATTATCCATTTAAACGTCCGCCTCAACATCATTACCACGACGTTCAATCCACTCTTTACGGGCGGCAGATTCATTCTTAGCCATCAGCATGTCAAACATCTTATGCGCACTGTTAGCTTCACCCTCAGGCATTCTCACTTGCACTAACCGACGTGTATCGGGACATAACGTGGTTTCCCATAGCTGATCCGGGTTCATTTCACCTAGGCCTTTAAAACGCTGAATGCCAACTTTATCCTCGGAAACACCCTCTCTCTTGAGCTTTTCCAGTGTCGACACTTTTTCAGCATCATCTGACACGTAAATTTTTCTGGCAGGCTTACTCTTACCCTGTGCTGGAACATCTATTCGATAAAGAGGTGGTTGTGAAATATAAACATGACCGCGTTCAATCAATTTAGGCGCATGACGCAATAACAAGGTAAGCAGCAACACCTGAATATGCGAGCCGTCAACATCAGCGTCGGATAATATGCATAACTTGCCGTAACGCAGGCCTGAGAAGTCAGGATTATCTTTGATGGTATGAGGCTCAATACCTAGTGCTACAAAAATGTCATGAACTTCAGAATTACCAAAGATACGCCCGGCATCGACCTCCCAAGTATTCAGCACTTTGCCGCGTAACGGCAGCAATGACTGGAATTCATTATTGCGCCCCATCTTGGCGCTACCACCAGCAGAATCACCCTCAACTAGAAACAGTTCAGCGGCCATCGTGCCCGCCGCCTCACAATCAGTAAGTTTGGAAGGCATCATATTGACGCCAGAAGATTTACGCTTCTCGATTTTCTGCGTCGATTTATTTCGAGCAGCCGCAGAGCGATTCACTAAATCAGAAATACGCTTTGCAGACTCAACATTCTGACTAAGCCAAGTTTCCATGATTGGCTTGACTGATGAAGCCACCATTTTCATGGCGTCACGATTAGTCAGCTTTTCTTTAGTTTGTCCTTGGAATTGCGGGTCCAATACTTTTGCCGCCAATACGTAACACACATTATTCCAAACATCTTCCGATGAAACCTTAATGCCACGTTGCATCATACTGTGATGCTCCATAAACGACTTGATAGCTTCAAATACGCCATTACGCAATCCGGCTTCATGTGTGCCGCCAGATAATGTTGGAATAAGGTTTACGTAGGATTCACCGCGCGCACCGCCTGCGCCAAATGACAATGCCCATAAAGCGCCTTCGCCTTTTGATATACCGTCATTACTTTCGTTATGGTAAAACTCGCCTGAAATAATAGGAATTGGCGGCTCATTATCAACCTCATCGCGCTCGCCAATCATTTCTTCTAAATATTGGGGTAGCCCACCTTCATACGTCCATGAACGCTCATCGAAACCATCAGCACCTTCAGTCGTTAAGGTGACGCTAACGCCTCGTAAAAGTACTGCCTTGGATTTAATTAGATGCTCTAGCTGCGAGAGCGACACTCTTGGAGAGTCAAAATATTGTGGATCTGGCCAGCATTTCACTGAAGTGCCAGTATCTTTCTTCAAACATTTGCCAATTTCTTTTAGCGGCTCTATGCAATCACCATTAGCAAATACTAGCCCGTGAACCTTGCCGTCTCTTTTGACTTTTACTTCTAGTCTGGTAGATAGCGCATTGGTCACAGAAACACCAACACCATGCAATCCTCCGGAGAACCTGTAGGAGCTGTTTTCGTCTTCCTTATCAAACTTACCGCCCGCGTGCAGTTGGACAAAGACTAATTCAACGGCAGGCTGAGACTCGCCTGTAGGTATTTCTACCGGAATACCTCGGCCATTGTCAGACACCTCAACAGCGCCATCCTTATAAATAGTAACGCTAATATGTGTTGCATGACCGCCAAGTGCTTCATCCGCCGCATTATCAATCACCTCTTGCACGATATGCGTAGGTGAATCTGTCCTGGTGTACATACCTGGTCTAGCACGTACTGGTTCTAACCCACGCAAAACTCTTACCGAGTCTGCACTGTATTCTTTTTCTGCCATTAATGTTCCTTACAGATTACAAACTAGATGGTTCTTGTAATAAGCTTTCTTTAATCAAACTATTTATAGAAATCATCTTGCCCGCTGTAGCCCCACTGCTAAAGTAGTGACTGATTTAACTTCTTATATTTCAAACACAGCAATATAGCCATTCTCAAAAAGGAAATAATTGCTCACTTTAAAATAGGCTATCCGCTTTCTTTTTTACATAGGTAAAAAGGGGGTGTTTTAAGTAGCACGAATCCTTTGTAAATAGCTTATATTAACCAAAGAGCCGGACATTTGAATAGCCCTAGACGTACTAAAACAAAAGAGATTAGCTTGACAGCCAATCTCTTTTGTTTTGTCAGCAATACCATCTCAATTTAAAACAGGCTATTTTGTATTTTAACTTGAAAGTTACCCTATAAATTGCTCTTAGTGCACCTAAATTAGCCAGTAGTGGTCTACTAATAGCGCTGCAAAAAGTAATGTTAAGTAAATAATTGAATATTTGAATGTACGTTTTGCCAAATCATCTGAATATTGTCGATACAAACCAATCACATAGGCCATAAAAATAGCATTTAAAACAACTGCTGATACCAGATAGATTAAGCCACTCATACCTAGTCCATAAGGCATAAGTGATACCGCCACCAAAATAATGGTATAGAGCAATATATGTAGCAGCGTAAACGCCTCGCCGTGCGTAACGGGTAGCATAGGCATACCTACTTTCGCATATTCTTCACGTCTATATAGCGCCAATGCCCAAAAATGCGGCGGGGTCCACGCAAAGATAATTAAAAACATAATAAGCGACTCTGGTGAAACGGTATTGTTTACTGCTGCCCAGCCTAATATTGGCGGCATGGCACCTGATGCGCCACCTATGACGATGTTCATTGGTGTCGCTGGTTTTAAGAATACAGTATAAATAACCGCATAACCGACGAAGGTTGCAAACGTTAGCCACATTGTGAGCGGGTTTACATAAAAGTAAAGTATAGCTAAACCACTGCCACCAAGTATGGTTGCAAATATCATGGTTTGCATTGAAGAAACTTGGCCTGTCGGCAAGGCTCGTGCACGCGTGCGCGCCATTACTGCATCGATTTTATGTTCAATCAGGCAATTAAATGCTGCCGCTGCACCCGACGCAAATGCGATACCAAGCGTGGTTGCAAGCAGCAACGTTAGCGGCATTGCCTCGACAGCAGGTTTGGCGAGGTACATGCCGATAATTGCCGTAAATACGATAAGCGATGTGACTCTAGGTTTACATAGAGAAAAGAAGCTTTTAATGCTTAAGCCTATACTTTGCATTGTGGTTGCATTGATACTCATTTGACGCTCTCGCTTACTTTTGTTTAATTCAACTATCATGTGAAGCTACTTATAAGATTAAAGATGCTGGTTCATCAGTAATAGATTACCTAGAAGAGCTAGAAATTTTGGAGTTTAACGTCACCAAAATAATCACTAGCAAGCCCGCAGTAAAGTTGTGTGCAACAGCAAGGACTAAGGGCAAATGCAATATCAGATTAGAAATTCCTAACAAAATTTGGGCACATAGCACTACAAACAAGGTTATGCCCAGACGTTTTAACTGCCAGTACTTCATTATGTTGAGCACCAGTAAACCCAAATAAATAAAGGTGATCAGCGCACCAACTCGATGCGCCCACTGAATTGCAGTGATTGAAGCAAGCGTTAAGCCACCACCATTGGCACTTTGCCCTAACTCACGAACCATGTGAAATGCATCTTTAAAATCCATTTCCGGCACCCACATGCCGTGGCAGGTTGGAAAGTCAGTACAAGCAAGGGCTGCGTAATTGGTGCTAGTCCAGCCACCTAAAAAAATCTGCATAAATAGAATCAATAGTGCGAAGCGTATAGCAAACTTAAGGCGGCCTGATTTCACAATACTCGCGGAGTAATGCCCCCAATGCCGATGTGCTAGCCAAGTTAGAATAGCCAGTGTCGACATTCCGCCCAGCAGGTGCGCGCTGACGATGGCTGGTTTGAGTAACATTGTGACTGTCCACATACCCAGCATCGCCTGAAATGTAATCAGTACGAGTAGAAAGGTCGGTGTCCACGGGGAACATTTTATTTCGGCTTTTGCGCGCCATCCGAATATAAAAATAGCCAGAACAATCAAACCCAATATACCAGCTAAGTAACGGTGTGCCATTTCACGCCACGCCTTACCCACTTCAACGGTACTGTGCGGGTAGCCTGCCTGTGCACTGGCAATCGCCGCTTCACTTTGCGGCACGGTCAGCGTACCATAACAACCTGGCCAGTCAGGGCAGCCTAGACCAGCATCGGTAAGCCTGACATAAGCACCAAGCACAGCAACACATAATGCTAAAACTGAAGCGATTAATACTAAAGCTTTAAAATACCTGTAGATTTTTGTAGTTAAATACATCTTAACCAGCCCAGGAGAATCTTAACAATCGCGTAATATCTTTGCGAACTTCAGGCAGCGGCACCTGCGATTGGTAACTCATCATCAAATGGCCAAGTGGATCAACTAAATATAAGCGATTACTCAAAATTACGTTTTCATCATTGACTTGAAACTGCTTTGTGTAATTTGATATATTTTCGATTGATTGATTAACGATAATTAAATCAGGATAGTCGAGTTTAATTCTATTCACATCTTGAGTCGTAGTCATCAATACACGCTGAGCACGTGGCATGTCTTTATAAAGTGAAACATGCAACTGACGCATATCGTGCAATTTATCTAAACATTTTTTTTGGCAATCGCCAGCAATATATACAACACTCCACTTATCCTTCCAGAACTGGTTTGGCAAGTCCAATCCTTCGCTGTTCTTTAACTCACCAGTTGCGCTTAATAAGCGTGCTGGACGAACCAACTCGCCTACGCTTGCGCCATTTGGCATCCAATTAAATTTATACATCATGATGACAACGGCGATAGGTACAACAAAAAATATCAGCATCAGAATCAGGATTATGCGACCTTTACGCTGCATTTTTAATTCAGGTAATTGTTGTTCGTTTTGCATGTAAAACTCATTTAATTAATAAGGGTAAATATCAATATCATTATAAATTGCCAATCTAAATACATGGTGATATCTAAACTACTTAGCATTTATCTCCGGCTTTATTTCATGCCTATCCTTGGTAAAACTCATGTAAATAAAAATAAGCAGCGTTGCGAATGCAAAGCCAAACCACTGATAGGCATAGCCAATATGCGTGGTTATACGCTCTGCTGGCACCTGCCAGTTTCTAACAAAACCACCCGCCTCACTATTTTGATCCAATTTAATTGCCATATCAGACACAGTAAACGGCACGAGCTGCTTATATTTATCAATATCCATATTCTGCCAAACCATTTTCCATGGTTCGCTATTACTTTTTCCACTATTTACGGCCATAGGCTCAGCTTCTAATGTAAATATTTTCTTACTGGGAACCCAAATTTGACCTATGATTGTTTGCGTCCCCACAGGGGTATTAAATATAGGCAAATCTGTATGTGTATCTTTACCTAACACCCAACCACGATTAATTAACACGTATCGCGAAGTATGATCAATTTTTAAAGGGGTGATAACGTGAAAGCCAACTCGTTTACCTTCCACCTGATTATCTAGTAAAAACTGATACTTTGTATCATATACCCCCGTTACCGCCACCTTTTTAAACTTCCAATCATCAATATCCAACTGTTGATTTTTTATATTATTCAGCGGGAATTGAATGGCCTCATCTACTTTTGCATGGTTATATGCCGTTTGTATTGCAAGCTTTTGCTGTGCTTTATTATATTGCCATAGACCGAACTTAATAAATAATGGGATACATATCAAAGTAATTACTATACCCATTAGTGTTGGCCTGAAAATATAACGATTTACTCTAAATTGAATGGGTTTTATCATTGCTTTTGTTTCACGATTGAATTTGTTTCCTGTGTGACTCATAATGCTTATTCAAATTCATATTAGGCAAAATCATGTTAATAAAAGTATTTATTGTTTTAGCTTTAATTGTGATTATTGGCAGTTTATTTTCCGCACTTTATTTTTTGGCTAAAGACAAAACTGGCGGCGAAAGAACTGTGAAAGCCCTCACTCTACGTATTGGCCTTTCAATTACATTGTTTATCCTATTGATGTTAGGCTACTATTTTGGCCTAATTGGTCATTAACATTATTACTGGGTTTACTACTAGCAATCATCTTGATCAGTTGAATAAAAAAGGCGATGCATGGGCATCGCCTTTTTTATTGGCTTATTTTAAAGAATATAGACAAATATAAACAAACCTAACCAAACTACGTCAACAAAGTGCCAATACCACGCGACACCTTCAAAACCAAAGTGATGCTCTGGCGTAAAATGGCCCTTTATACAACGGAGCAGAATAACGATCAACATCAAAGTACCGAGCAACACATGAAAACCGTGAAAACCAGTCAACATAAAGAAGCTCGCACCATAAGCGCCGCTACCGAGCGTTAAGCCCATTTCAGTATAGGCATGGTGATATTCCAAACCCTGACAAATCAGGAAAGTTACGCCAAGCGCCACGGTGAGTGCCATGCCAAGAATGAGTTGTTTACGATTATTTCTAATCAATGCCCAATGTGCCCATGTGATAGTGGCACCAGAAGATAACAATAAAGCCGTATTTATTGCTGGCAAGCCACTCCAGCCCATAGCCATAAACTTAGGATCTGGCACATATTCTGCGCCTAATACCGCGCCGCCAGGACCTATTGAAGGCCATGTGCCTAGAAAGTCTTTATACGGCGTGAATAAGGGGTCAAACGATGCCAACTCTGGCACAGACAATACGCGCATATAAAATAATGCGCCAAAAAAGGCTGCAAAAAAGGCAAGTTCAGAACAAATGAAAACAATCATGCCAATGCGAAACGATTTATCTTCCCAACTTTTATAACTACCTGTCAAACTTTCGGTAATTACGGAACCCATCCACTTAAATACCATAGATAGAATGAGAAGCGCGCCAAAAACCATCATCCATTTACCAGGTGTTTGAAGATAAGCTAAATCTGCGCTTTGATTATTAGCTATGCTAAAAACAAAACCCGACGCTAAAGAAAGCAGCCCAATAGAGATGATAGCTGGATATATACTACCGTGCGGTACGTAATATTGATTGTTAGAATGTGTCGCCATGCAATAACTCCCGTGCATTTTTTATAAATATTAAATTTACAATGGCCAATAAGCCGCCATTACCTCACCATAAACTGCAAACAACCGTACTTACTTAGCACCATCCACCGATGGAAAAAATGCATATGATAACGTCATGTCAGAAACATCTTTCGGTAGCTCAGGGCTAACAAAAAAACGTAAGGGCATTTCTTTTTCCTCACCTGGTTTAAGGGATTGGTTTACAAAACAAAAACACTCAATTTTTTTAAGATTGGCGGCTGCAATGCCAGGTGTAACACTTGGAACCGCCCTGCCGACCACCACTTCATTTGTAGTATTTTTTGCAATAAATATGACCGTTTCAATTTGTCCTGGGTGTAACCTGATACTTGTCTGCTTAGGGTAAAAATTCCAACCAAGCCCTGGCATTACATTCGTGGTGAACTGAACATTTAACCAACGCGTGTTATCTACTTTTGCCTTTGATAACACAGCGGTAGAATTGTTAGTTTTTCCATTCAATCCAGTTAAACTACATAAAACGTCATACAAAGGCACAAGTGCAAAAGCAAACAACAACGAACCCAGCAACATCCATAAAATCTTACGTACCAGTAATTTGTTTTTTAAATCAAGCTGCTCTTTAGCAGTTAATGCTTTGATTTCGTTTATTGATGCCATATTGTAAATATTGACACTACATACCAAATCAATGCAATGCCCCCTAAAATGAGTGCAATTTTTTTACTGCTGATTTTAGTTTTTGTTTCTTTGTTATCCATATTCATCCAAACAAACCCAGTTTAATTATCTTACTCATCAAACTGGGGTTTTAATAACGTCATCAATATCTATCAGCTTTACTTAACCGTCGGTTGCTCAGAAAAGCTATGGTACGGCGGTGGTGATGGCAAAGTCCACTCCAAGCCATGCGCACCTTCCCAAACTCGATCTGTCGCTTTTTTACCACCTTTTACACAACTCACAATGTTGTAAACAAATATCAACTGTGACAAACCAAGTACGAAGGCGGCAATTGAAGAAATCATATTAAATTCAGCAAACTGTAATGCGTAGTCCGGAATGCGACGAGGCATACCAGCCAAACCTAAGAAGAATTGTGGAATAAACGTCAGATTAAATGAAATTGCAGTTAACCAGAAATGCAACTTACCTAACTTCTCGTTATACATATGTCCAGTCATCTTAGGCAGCCAGAAGTACGTTCCAGCCATAATACCCATGATGCCGCCAGCAAACAGCGTGTAATGGAAATGAGCAACCACAAAATAACTATTATGATATTGCGCATCAGCTGCAACGTCAGCAAGCACCAAGCCTGTCAGTCCACCGATACCAAACAATATAATCCAGCCCACCGTGAATAACATTGGCGTTTCAAAGCTCATAGAGCCTTTCCACATTGTTTTAATCCAGCAGAAGAACATCACCGCTAGCGGCAATGAAATAGCCATTGTGCTATACATGAAGTAAAGCAATGCTGGTACTGGCATTCCAGATGTAAAAAAGTGATGAGCCCAAACTACCACTGACAATGCACCAATTGCCCAGAATGAATACACTTGTGCTTTATAGCCGTACATTGGTTTACGTGAGAAGGTTTCCAGGATTTGTGGAATGAAACCCCACACTGGAAGTAATAAAATATACACTTCAGGGTGGCCAAAAAACCAAAATAAATGCTGAAACATGACTGGATCACCACCGCCCGCCGCATCAAAGAAGTGAGTACCAAAGTGGCGATCTGTTAACAACATCGTGACTGCGCCAGCTAAAACAGGAATAGTCGCCACTAATAAGAATGCCGTTATCAACCAACCCCAGCAAAACAAAGACATTTTCATTAGTGTCATGCCAGGCGCACGCATATTAAACAGCGTAACAATAATGTTAATTGAACCTAGCACAGAAGAAATACCCAACAAATGAACTGCAAAAATTGCAAAATCTACACCAATACCACCTTGAATAGATAAAGGCGGGTAAAACGTCCAACCCGTAGCTAAGGCACCATCACCAATACCGAACATCGCCAGCGTAAATGGTAATGTTAGTAGAATCGCTGACGGAGGCAACAACCAAAAACCCCAGTTGTTCAAGCGAGGCAACGCCATATCTGGCGCACCAATCTGCAATGGAATCATCCAGTTAGCAAATCCTGTAGCTGCCGGCATCAATGCGGCAAAAATCATAATCAAGGCATGTACACCAATCAGCTGATTAAAGAACTCCGGGTTCAATAGCTGAAGACCAGGCTGAAATAATTCAGCACGAATAGCCAAAATCATGGCGCCGCCCACAAAAAACATAATCAGAGCGAAAGTAAGGTACATCGTACCGATGTCTTTATGATTGGTGGTGGTCAACCAGCGCATAATCCCTGTCGGGTGTTCAGCATGTTCTTCATGATGTGCTGTCGTTGTTGTACTCATTGCTATCTCCTAATTACTCAAACTAAATAATTAATTATTGTTTAAACTCAAATTGCGACAATTACTTACTGGCGAGCAGCTTTAACTTGCGCTGGTTGCAATACATCGCCGACACTATTTCCTAAAGCGTTTCGCTCATAGGTAATGACTGACGCAATTTCCGTATCATTAAGCAACGCTTTCCATCCGGGCATCACACGTATACCATTCAACACGCGATCCAGATGCCCGTCCTTCAGATACTTACCATCTTCACCAAAAATAGGTGACGTTACAGCTTTACTTCCTGTTAATGCAGGGAAAGCTGGTGGCAGACCGGCACCACTCACTTGGTGACATACCGCACAGTTTTTATCGTAAACACCCTTGCCAGTAGCAACAAGCTCTTCTTTTGTCCACTCCTTATCAGCACCCGCATCTGCTTTTGCTAGCTCTTCTTTTTTGGTGGCTACCCATACTTTGAACTCATTCATCGGCACAGCATCAACCACTACTGGCATGTAACCGTGACCTTTGCCACACAACTCCTTACATTGACCGCGATAAGTGCCCGCTTTATCAACCTGCACCCATGTTTCACGAATAAATCCTGGCACGGCAAGGCGTGAAGAACCAAATTGCGGCACCCACCAGTTGTGCATAACATCAGTTGCGGTCATCAAAATACGTACTTTTTCACCCACCGGCAACACCAGTCGATTATCAACTTCAAGCAGATACTGTTCATCTTTTTTACCGTCAAAACCTTTATCCGTCTGCTCTTTTGGCGTAGACAAGTTACTTACGAATTTAATACCCTTGGCGTCTCCGTCCATATATTCATACTGCCAGCGCCATTGAGACCCTGTGACTTTTACAACCATCGTAGCTTTATCACGCGTATCCTCCATCATAATCACACTGTGATACGCTGGAATACCCATTATCACAAAGTCAATTAGTAATAAAATTACAAACGGTACAAGCGTCCAGAAAATTTCAACCGCAGTTGATGGCGCTTTATCAGCTACTGCTTTGTAACCTTTGCTTTTACGATGTGCAAAAATCGAATAAATCATAATAGCGAGCACGACTACAAATATTGCCATCGTAATTAACATAAATTTGTTGTGCACGTGCAATGTATCTAACGCCATTGGCGTTACTGGCTCAGGGAAATTCCAGGAATATTCAGCATACGCATTGAGCGAGGCTAGGAATGCAAACAACCCTAAGCCAATTTTTTTAAAAACTTGCATAAAACATGCTCCAAAACTAATTAATAAATATTTTTTAATTTTTGTTTAAGCTTACGCGCTAGTTCCGCACGTTGCTCATCATTTATAAAATTTCTACCAAACTCAATTTCTTTTCCATGCGAACGAATAAACAGTCCGCTTTTTCCAATTGCACCCTTGCCGCCAGCTACACCACGCACACTTATTTGCGCCCAATGCGCTTGAAATACGGTTGTAGTGACTTCCTTATAATTTCTTTTTTCTATTACTATCTGGTCATTTTCTATCGTAATACTTTCAAAATCACCTGAATGTATTCGAATATAGTGAAAAGCGTAAGCAAATGCCAAAATCTCTAGCCCAGCGAAAGGCAACACCCACCATGCGCCGATACGCGAGAACCCCAACCCCACTACCAAAATTATTGCAGCCAATCCAGCAAGCACTTTCAGACCAGCCTCAGGCGTCAGTGAATTATTTGGCCTTACAATAATCTTGAAACCTAAATCAGACATTGCCATATACTGTTTTTCAATAAGCAAGCATAAAATTAAACCTCTTACAGTCATTAGAGGTGCGACAATTTGACGCACATCAAAAAGTAGCATAAAAAAAACTTACACTCAAGCGAATTGTTACAACTTTGTAACAATTTAGATAAGTTTAAAATTTAGTTGAATGAGCTTTGCCAGGTAAACAAGCATGATTAGAAGATGCCTCAGTGGCAATTAACCGCCATTTACACAAAATTCAGAACACACTTCAGCATGACGGCTTTTTGGGCACATGAACGGAAAAATCGTTACGATAAATATACATTTTTAACGCTTATTCTAATAGATTTTTTTTGCGTAACAACTGCGCAACGAAAATGGGCAAAAAAAATGACCTGCAAAATGCAAGTCATTGTTTTTTATTGGTGCCCGGGGCCGGAATCGAACCGGCACGCATTGCTGCGCGGGATTTTGAGTCCCGTGCGTCTACCAATTCCGCCACCCGGGCTTTTGGGAATACACATTACTGTATAATTGCAACGTCGCTATTATAGCAAGCTCTGAGAATTATGCGAACAGAAGATTTCGATTTTTATTTACCCAACGAATTAATTGCACAACACCCTACCGCTGATAGGTCCGCCAGTCGTATGTTGCACCTCAATGCTATAGACAACCACCTGGCGGATAAAGCATTTATAGAATTACCTGATTGCTTACAAGCTGGTGATTTATTGATATTTAACGACACGCGTGTGATCAAGGCGCGTTTATTCGGTCATAAGCATAGCGGTGGTAATATTGAGGTTTTAATAGAGCGTGTCATCAACCAGCACATTGCTTATGCACACATGCGGGCATCTCGGGCACCAAAAATAGGCAGCCGCATCAAACTTGCTAACGCTTTTGATGTAGAAGTCACAGCACGTCACGATGATTTATTTGAGTTACGATTTTTAAGCGAATTCTCTGTACTGGACCTACTTGAACAATACGGCGCATTGCCTTTGCCACCCTATATTACTCATAAAGCCACAAGTGAAGATGAAGAACGTTACCAAACCGTGTTTAGCAAACACCTAGGTGCCGTTGCGGCACCCACTGCTGGTTTGCATTTTAATGAGTCTGTTTTACAGACGCTTAAAGAAAAAGGCATCAATATTGCGTATGTAACCCTGCATGTTGGCGCTGGCACTTTTCAACCAGTGCGCGTGGAAAATATTCATGAGCATATAATGCACAGCGAGCTCTATAGTATTTCGCAAACCACGATTGACATGATTACCGAAACAAAAATGCATGGCGGTAAAGTTACTGCCGTTGGCACGACTGTATTACGTGCATTAGAAAGTGCTGCTCGTATAAGTGACACTAATACTGATGGTCATTTACAAGTTGGAAGTGGCGAAACCAACATATTCATTACACCTGGTTATCATTTTAAAGTCGTAGATCGTTTATTTACTAACTTTCATTTACCTAAGAGCACCTTACTCATGCTAGTGTCCGCATTTGCCGGTGTAGAAAATATTAAAAGAGCTTATCAGCACGCTATAGCCAAGCATTATCGTTTTTTTAGTTATGGTGATGCCATGCTGCTGGAAAAGCAGACTAATGCGTAACTTAATATTGTTGGCTGAACGAATGCAGACCCAACATTGACTAAACTCAGCAGGCTTTATAACCAAACATTCCTAATTCAGTATTAAATGAAAGATTAATTATGCGTATTTCAACAGCGATATTTTCAATTGCCTTAGCAGGAGCACTACAGCCAATACATGCTGCGATTCTACCCAATGCTGAAGTTGGCATTAGGATTCCATTAGTACAGAAACCAAGCACACGCCCAATGACTGTGGCATATATTCCTGGTTTAAAACGCTACTACATTGCAGATGGCGGATTGGCACCTATGGGTAGCGAAATTGAAGCTCCTATCTCAAAATCACAGATTCATGCTTATGATAATGAAGGAAAATACGTCAACTCTGCCCGACCTGGCTATGACAATCGCTCGATTTATTACAATCTAAATTCAAAAAACTTAGAAACTATTACCTATAATATTTCTAGTTTTGGTGGCTTCACACCTAACACAGGTATTTTCTCAATTGACCTTACCGAATCTGGTGAAGTCAAAGACACCTCTACTGACATCTTTGGATTCAACCCAGCCTTTGGTGATGCCAATACTATGCCAAGCTATAACCATGAGGCCAATCAGTATTATGCAAAACAGGGTCGCAGCAACAAGGTGTTGATGGTTGATCTAAAGCAGCGCGAGTATGTTCGTGAAATAAACCTAGACCTAGCTAGCGCAGGCGCAGCATTTGATGATGTAAGCGATTATTTTGTGGCTTACACCGGTGCAAAAGGTGAAGAACTTGCGTTGCTTGATATTGATCATAAGTCGGTATTGATTTTTGATTTAAGTGGCAAATATGTCAGTAAGAGCGCACTGCCAAAAGATTTAAAACTGCGTTCACATAACCATCACAATGGTGCTGGCTATGCCAATGACATGATGTTTGTATACCATGAGTCAGAGGGTGAGTTTGGCACTTATTATGGCTTTAAGGTCTTAAAATAAAACTAAACCTAACAACCGTTAATATTCAGTTTTGAGTTTCAATTCACAAATAAAAAACCGCCTAATAGGCGGTTTTTTATTTCACTTAAAATTTAAGCTAAAATTATTTTCCAAGCATACCAGCTAACTTTCCAGAAGCCATACCGAATAATGCGCCAAGCACAACTGAAACTGCCACTAATAACACTGGATTTGTCATATTCATCGCCATTGCATTGCCTGCTGTACCAGCTGTTAATGCCAAGCCTGCCGTTGCGGCGTAACCATACACATTAGCAGGAACTACTGATAACAAGTTAATTCCCGCTACAATCACTAACGGAAACACGGTTACTGCAATAATGACAGGAGCTGCTAAAACACCTAAACCACCTAGCGTGCCAGAGCTTACCAGATACAAAGCAATACCAGCCATGACCGCACCAAATATCATCCCTGCAATTGTTTTTTGCAATGCAGCACCATCACCACCCGTGTGAAAATAGCAACCCCATGCGATAAAACCAACCCATACCAATGCAGCACCAGCGAGTGGGTTTAACGCTAAAAATGCCCACACACCCCCTAAAACAGCAATACTTAATGCAAGTGCAGTTAATTTCGACATACTTTTCTCCTAATTATTATATTGAGTAGCAAGTTAATTCGAATAGCAACGTAATGTGCGAGGGCTTATTCGGAATAGTGCGAAGAATTCACCCCTAACATATAAACGCTGAGGGGAATACTGAATGATTTTTACAAAAATGTAAACTTTTTTGCGATACTTTTTAGCACTAATCTAGTGCAAAATGTACGTAAACTGATAAAAACATCCGATTTTAGATATTTTTTGGTGCGTAATCCCAGTTTTTTGGTGCGTAATCCCAATTTTTACGCCAGGCACCAAGCACTAGATTTGGATACTGCGGCTTACCTAAACTACCGTTATATCGACCTAAAGCGCGATACAAATCACCACGTTCAATGTCAATATAGTGCCTCAGAATTGTGCATCCATAGCGGAGATTAAGACGCAAATGAAACAAATTATGGTCATTGGCACCAATACTACGCACCCAGAATGGCATTACCTGCATAAAACCACGTGCGCCTACCGATGAGACTGCGTATTTTTTAAAGCCACTTTCCACTTGAATTAGTCCAAGTACCATTTGCGGATCAATGCCAGCACGGGTAGCTTCATAATGTACCGTACGTAAAAAATCTTCACGATACGAAGTATCTGGAATACGCTTTTGTAAGCGCCGGGACATTTCATTTAACCATGCTTGACCTTCTTCCTGTGTTGCAAATACAAGTTTTGGCGAGGCTCTGTCGCTGATACTGCGCTGCATCAAAGCCTTTACACTATTCGACAAAGGCTCTTCGCGCTGAGATCCAGCAATGCTAGTCATTGAAACTAAAGTTCCAATCAAAGCAAATAATGTCATTTGTAACAATTTAAGCATGTTTGATTATAGTGCCACTTTTTGCATAAACTCAACTATATTCGATAATAGAACTGACTGCCCTTCTGCATCAGTTCTCCCTTTATACTCCACAGCACCTTCAGCTAAACCGCGCTCACCTATCACCAAGCGATGCGGAATGCCCATTAAATCTGCCTCGGCGAACATCACGCCTGGGCGCTCACCCCTGTCGTCTAACATCACATCAACATCTGCGGCTAACAAGTCATCGTACATTTTATTAGCTGCCAATGAAACAGCCTCTGATTTATCATAGCCAATCGGGCAAATCGCTACCGTAAAAGGTGCCATGCTGACAGGGAACACTATTCCGCGCTCGTCGTTCCCTTGCTCAATAGCTGCACCTACAATACGCGATACGCCGATACCATAACAACCCATTTCCATTACCTTTGTCTGACCATTTTCATCTAGATAGGTGGCATTCATGGCTTCTGAGTACTTAGTACGCAGCTGAAAAATATGGCCTACTTCAATGCCACGGCAAAGTGATAATGTGCCTTTACCATCCGGACTAGCATCACCTTTGACCACATTGCGGATATCCGCCACTAAACCTGGCTCTGGTAAATCTCTAGCAAAATTCACGCCAGCCAAGTGAAACTTAGGCTTATTGGCGCCACAAACAAAATCACTCATCGCTGCAACCGTTCTATCTGAAATGATGGTCACGTTTTCGCTCACATTTACTGGCCCGATGAATCCAGGTGGGCAACTCAGGTTAGCGCGTATTTCTTCTTCTGTAGCAAACCTGAAATCTGACAAACCTGTCAACTTTCCGACTTTTACCTCATTTAAAGTATGGTCGCCACGCAACAATGCTAAATAAAACTTTTCATTTGCAGGCTCAGTTTTAGCTATCAGAGCAATTGCTTTGACTGTTCGCTCTATGCTGATACCCAATAACTTCGCGACATCTTCGCAAGCGGTTTGCTTAGGCGTTTCCACTTCGCGCATCATCTCGGTCGCAGCACTTCGGCTGCTACTTGCCGGCAAAGCCTCTGCAAGCTCTACGTTCGCTGCATAATCCGAGGTTTCGCAATAAGCTAAGCCATCTTCACCAGAATCAGCAAGTACGTGAAACTCATGCGAACCATCACCGCCTATAGCACCTGTATCGGCTTTTACTGCACGAAACTTTAGGCCTAAACGATTAAATACATTGCTGTAGGCCTGAAACATAGTTTGATAAGTTTGCTCTAGCGAAGCAAAATCCGCATGAAAAGAGTAAGCATCTTTCATCATAAATTCACGTGCACGCATCACACCAAAGCGCGGGCGAATCTCATCACGGAACTTAGTTTGAACTTGATAGAAATTGAGTGGTAGCTGTTTATAACTGCGGATTTCTGAACGTGCAATGTCGGTAATCACTTCTTCATGCGTTGGGCCAAAACAAAACTCACGTGAGTGGCGATCTGTAATTTTGAGCATTTGTGGGCCAAACACTGCCCAGCGACCCGTTTCATCCCATAGCTCTCTTGGTTGTACGGCTGGCATCAACAGCTCAAGCGCACCCGCTTTATTCATTTCATCGCGCACGATGGCCTCAACTTTACGCAATACGCGCAAGCCTAGCGGCATCCAGCTGTAAAGACCAGAACCTAAACGTTTAATCAATCCAGCACGCACCATTAATATATGGCTTTGCAACTCTGCATCGTTGGGGGCTTCTTTTTGGGTGTTAAAGAAAAATTGTGAGGCGCGCATGGTGGTATCAAGTCTGTGCAAAAATCAAAGACCGAATTTTACATATAATCAGTGATTTAGTCAGCAATTGTTATGGTATTTATTCGGGGTTATTCCATCAACAATCCATTGAATAAACCTCTCTCAATGACGCTGGACTGGGCTATCTATTGGTATATAGCCAGACTTCCATACTTCAAACGGCACAATGGTAGCGGGCACGCCATTATCATAAAACCAGCTATCCACCGCATAACGCCGGCCTGTAGCAACTTCGCGAATCACCGCAGTAGTATGTGGCCATCCGTTAAAAAAGAAGTTACGTGTACGCATGTCTTCTAATGCATGCAATTTTATTAGGCCGTAATGATGCATTAATTGCATGTAAGTCGTGGTGTTGATGGACTCATCATTGCAATCTAACTGGCCAGGAAACTTTGAATTGTTAAACGTGCCTGCGCGGTCTGTGGCAGTGCCTATTTTTTCTCCTACAATAGTTTCCAACAGACCGATTGCATTTGCAATTTGCTTACGCTCAAACTCCGCCTTTAACTGCGCATCTTTAGTTTTATCTGCAAAGATTGCTTCCACCTTTAACCACTCTACTGGACTCAGTGAAACTCGCCTAATTTCAGCGCAGCCACCGCCAAAACAGACATCAAATGCTTCCAGCGTCGGCTGTTCCTGATAAATCTTTGATATATCCGATACTGCAGCTTCAGCACTCAACGTAGTGATTAAGCAAAATATAAAACTAAATAATGATAGGTGTATTGGGTAGCTCATTAACGTTTTCACTATCTATAGGGTAGTGTTGCATCAATAGCGCACCAATTTGCGCAATGCCATATATCACCCCACCTTCAAATTGACCGTGTCTAAACATAGCCTCCATCTCATGGCTTATCTTTTCCCAACCTTGATTGCCAACATGCTGATGAACGCCGCGATCTGCCAAAATCTCAAAGTCACGGTCGGCTAACAGCAAGTAAATTAACACGCCGTTATTCTGCGCGGTATCCCACACATGGAATTGTGAAAACACTTCAATTGCGCGTTTTTTGGCTGATTTTCCTCTAAAAATATCAAATATATGCAAATTGGATTCAACCACGAAACGAATCTCGCCCATGTGTGAACTTTCGCTGGCAGCAATGGCTGCTTCGATGTGCCGCATAGAGTCTGCAGGGAAATACCGCCTGACCGCCCCTGGCAAAACAAAGAGATGCTTAAATAACCGCTGGATGAATTTGAGTGACATTACCAATCTCCAGACGCGCCACCGCCACCAAAACCGCCACCGCCACCAGAAAATGGATCGCTGCCACCACTACTTCTGCCGCCTCCATAGCCTCCACCATAACCACCCGCTTGGCCCATGCCAGAATGGCCGACGAGTGTTATAAAAAATGCCACAATACCAAACAATATCGCCGCCAATAAACCGCCACCAAGTATCCAAGCCAGTATACCAATAGCACCGCCATTGAGTACGCCACCAAAGAAATTACCAAACATAGCGCGCAATATGCCGCCTAGTATAAGCCCGCCAAACAGCAAAATTGGCAACATGTTTTCAAAACTCTTGCTATTAAATGCTGGCGACGCAGGTGGAGCCAGTTGCTCACCTGATACCAAGCCAATAAGCTTATCAGTGGCATTGTTAATACCGCCATAAAAGTCACCCTGCTTAAAACTGGGTGTCATAATCTCGCTGATAATACGTTTTGCTGTTAAATCCGGAATCGCACCTTCTAAACCATACCCTACTTCAATGCGCATTTTACGGTCATTTTTTGCAACCAAAACCAACACACCATCATCTTGTTTTTCTCGCCCTAGCTTCCAAGCATCAACCACTCGAATACTATATTGCTCTATTTCTTCCGGCTTTGTAGTTGGTACGATTAACACCGCTATTTGACTGCCTTTTTGTTGCTCGAAAGTTGCCAATTTGGCTTCGAGCTGGCTTTGCTGATCCTGTGTTAGAGTTTGAGTTAAATCGGTGACACGTTTTTCAATTGCTGGAATAGCAGCCAACTCAGCTCGCACATTGCATGAAGCAAATAACAGTATCGCGCAAAGCACGAGCAAGCTCGCTTTTAGCTGAGAAATCACTTTATTACTAATTTGAAATGATAGGTCAAATAATGACTGCTACTTCTTATCACCAAAATCCACAGTTGGCGCTACCGAGATTGCCTTCTCATTTTCCACAATAAATGATGGCTTGGTTTTGTACCCAAACATCATCGCAGTTAGGTTTTCCGGGAAAGAACGTACCGCGACGTTATAGCCTTTAATCGTTTCAATATAACGATTCCTCGCGACTGTAATGCGATTTTCAGTACCCTCAAGCTGAGCTTGCAAGTCTCTAAAGCCTTGGTCGGCCTTCAAGTTTGGGTAGTTTTCTGCAATCGCCATTAAGCGGGATAAAGCAGAGGTCATCTGTCCTTGTGCCGCTTGAAATTTAGCAAATGCCTCTGGGTCATTCAGCACTTCTGCTGTGACCTGCATACTGCCAACGCGCGAACGCGCATCTGCAACTTGTGTCAGCACTTCTTTTTCATGCGCAGCATAACCCTTAACTACATTCACCAAATTAGGCACTAAATCTGCACGACGTTGATATTGGTTAAGTACTTCAGACCAGCTAGCTTTTACCTCTTCGTCTAATGATTGAAATTTGTTGTAGCCACAGCCAGTTAAGTTTAACAACAGTAAAGCTGTCAATAATTTTAGGTAGATTTTTTGCATGTCCATTCCTTACGAATAAATCAAAGTTATAAAGCCGTCAATAAAACAAAAGTATACTGATATAAATTGCACCCAAGACTACATATTTCAAGAGTTTACAATTCAGAATTTTGTAAACTCATATCCTGTAAAACTTGCATCGCAACACAAAAGTCATCCCATGCTTTTGCCTTATCTTGTGAGTTTCGCAATAAATGCGCTAAATCATAGGTAGCCACTAATGCTATATCTTGGAATTTTTTGGGTGTGCCACGAAGATCATCTAGCGCTGCTGTTGATTGCAGCATGGCTTGCGCAGTAGATTCCCCCATCGCAATCAACAGCTTGGGGCGCATATTCTTTAAAACATCCAGTGGGTTTTTAGATATCTCCGCTGGCTTGGTTTTGATGTGTATCGCCTTGCAAATATTTTGAAGCAAAAGTGCTTCATCGCCAGGCAGTGCAACATCGGGCATCACAAATAACCAATCATCATCTTCACTAGCGATGTGCGTGAATAGCTGCGGTACAGCTGCTTGCGGTTCTAACGTCACGGCTAAATCAGATGTAAGCTCTACTAAAAGTGTTTCTTGTTCAGAATTGACTGACTCGGATTCCAATATATCTCCTGTCAATATATTTTCTACCAATAACCCTTCTGCCTTTAACTCCTCTAGCAAGGTTATCTCTGCTTCAACCTGCGGCAATTCAGCCTCCACTTGCGACGGCAAAGGCACTCGCAGTTGCCAGACAGGCAGCAACTCGAGTTCGCGCATAATATCTTCACGTGTCATCATGGTTTTAGTTTCATGTATAAAATCTTAAAGTGCCAAGCCCATTAACACAGCGTCCTCACGACCATCTACTGCCGGGTAATAAGCGCGACGGATTGCCATTTCATTGAAACCCATATTTTCATATAACGCAATGGCAGGAATATTACTTGGGCGCACTTCTAAAAACATATTAGCCATCTGATTATTTTTGGCAATTCCCACCATATATTCTAATAACAGCCGACCTAATCCTTGTTTTTGGTAATCTTTAGCTACACTCAAATTAAGCAAATGCACCTCATCTAACACCATCATCATCAGTGAGTAAGCAATGATTTGTTCATTCCACACCAGTACCCAAGCACTGTAACCAGAAGTCAATGAATCACTAAAGTTGCCGCGCGTCCAGGGATAGGGGTAAATATGTGGTTCAATTGCCATAATCGCGTCCAGATCATCCATTTGCATAGGGCGAAATTGATATTGAGTTTTTAGCATAGCACTCATAAACGCAAACCTTGCTCCCGCTCTGTGGTTTTAAGTGCCACGCGGTTACGAATATAAATTGGCATAGCCTCACCCGCAGGCCTAGCTTCACCATTAACTAAAATTGGCTCAGCAAGTTTAAGTATTGCACTAGCAGTGGGCAATAATTGCGGTTGGGTTGCTTGCAATTGCCCTGCATACACAAGGTTTAATTGTTCGGCATAAGTCTGCCAACCGCTGCCTGCACCAACCCAGCCATCACCAATTATTGCAGGCACAACATCTGGCTTATATAAACCAGGAGCAAAGATAGTTTGCCACTCATTGCCTGTTTTTTCATAAGCCGCATGGTATACCTCACCCATGCGCGCATCCAGGCAGGCAATCACTTTATTGGCACCACTTGCTTCAGCCAACGCTAATAAGGTGCAAACACTTACAACAGGCAAATTAGCACCAAAGCCCAAACCCTGCGCCACTCCTGCAGCAATACGTACACCAGTAAATGATCCTGGTCCCGCCCCAAAAGCAATACATTGCAACTCATTTAATTGCAACTCTGCGGCATCAAGCAAGGCTTGTATTTGCGGCAATATGATTTGCGAATGTGTTTGACCTGCGTTGATGTCAAACATTAGAGTTTCATTACCTTTTAACAAGGCTATTGATAAGTATTCGGTAGAGGTATCAAAGGCTAATAAATTCACGATAGGTTTAATGCTCATTTTTGTCAGACGCTATTTTGCCACGCATCTGCTTAATTTGCCCACGTTGTGTTTTACTTTCTAAGCGTCGCTGTTTAGAACTGTAACTAGGGCGAGTGGCGTAACGTGTAGGTTTTACTTGATTTGCTGCATTTATAATTTCATGCAAACGTTTAATCGCATCTTTTTTATTTGCCTCTTGCGTACGGTATTGCTGCGCCTTTAACACCAAAACACCTTCATCAGTAATGCGATTATCCTTCAAATGCATCAACCGGGCTTTAAGCCAATCGCTGAGTGATGAGGCCTGAATATCAAAGCGTAAATGAATCGCACTCGATACTTTGTTCACATTTTGCCCACCTGCGCCCTGCGCGCGAATAGCGGTAAGTTCATACTCGGTTTCGGGGATTAAAATCATATGGTTAAGTATCAAACAATTCAGTAGCGATATGGTGATTGCACAGGTAATAAGCAATCTGCTTCATTGTACACATTCTTAAGCGCGTCATTAATGCAAAGTGGCAAAACCATTAAGGCCCAGTCATTTCTGACAGGGCCTTAATGTGAGTTAAAACATGAAGTATGATAACTACATCATGCAAGTTGGCCATTCTGATAATCAGTGATTGCTTGCTTAATTTCTTCCCGAGTATTCATTACGAAAGGGCCGTATTGAACGATGGGTTCTAATAAGGGACGGGCAGCAAGCACCAAAAATGCAACCGCTGTATCTCCAGCACTAACCTCAACACGTTCGCCTGCAGTCAGAACCCCCACCGCTTGTGGCTCCAATAGGCGCTGTTCTGCCATAGGTCCCACCAATACTTTACCTTCGTAAGGATACACAAATGCATTGTGTCCTTCTGCAATCAATTGGGTAAAGCTTTCTCCTGCAAGTAGGTGCACATCCATAAATAGCGGGGCTGTACTTAGGCCTTGAATAGGCCCTGAAATAGTTTTACCGTCTAATATCGCTGTTCCAGCAATGATTTTGACCATGCCGCCATTGTTCAGATTCACTAACGGAATCTCTTCCGGTCGAATATCCAGATAAGCGGCTGGCTTCATCTTTTCACTGGCAGGCAGGTTTATCCAAAGTTGAAAACCACGCATACGCCCGCTTTCTTGTTGAGGCATTTCAGAGTGAATAATGCCGCGTCCAGCGGTCATCCATTGTGCACCTCCACTTTTTAAATCACCTTTATTGCCTAGATGATCCTGATGCAACATATGGCCATCGAGCATGTAAGTGACTGTTTCAAATCCACGATGCGGATGATCTGGAAAGCCAGCGATGTAGTCATCAGCATTTTCAGAAGAAAATTCATCCAACATTAAAAATGGATCTAATCGCGTAAAGCCAGACTGACCAAGGCTTCGGCGTAACTTCACGCCCCCACCATCTGAGGTTGGAATAGACTGAATCACTCTTTGTAATTGGCGAGCTTGCATTTTAACCTCCATAACTCAATGGCAAACAAAACTAGTCTGCCATTCCATTGTGCTTACGACATTTTAATTTACTCGTTATTGCTTAACGGCTTCAACCGGTAAAGTGATCGTCACTTCATCACTTACGTAAGGCACATGTTTAGCCATATTAAAATCTGAACGCTTTACTACTACAGTGGCATTTGCACCGCAAGCATCTTTTTTTAACATTGGGTGTGGCATGCACATAAAAGATGTCACCGTAAGCGTTTCTGGCTTGCTAATGCCTTTGATAGTCAGCGTGCCATCAATTGAAACAGGCCTGTCCCCTTCAAAATTGATTTTTTTAGAAACAAAAGTAGCCGTCGGAAATTTTGCAGTATTAAAAAAGTCTTCAGCTTGAATATGCTCGTTAAATAAAGTGACCCCAGTGTTCACAGAGGTAGTATCAATCGTCACATCTACAGAGCCAGTTTTAGCAACCCGGTCAATAACGATTTTACCCGTGGCTTTATCAAAGCGGCTTAATTGAGTCGAATAGCCAAAATGGTTATAGGAAAATCGCGGTAATGTGTGATTACTGTCGATAATATATGTTTCCGGGGCAGCGATAGCAGCTGTGGAAATAGTTGCAGCGATAGCAAGTACGGCAAAGCGTTTCATTGATTTACTCCTAAATAAATAGCGATTAAAAAAGTAATACATTTTTCCTAGTAATTACTAGAAAGAAATTCGACTTTTTTGTTATTTATTACAACGTAAAAGTCATATCGCAATAGAATATTTGCTATTAAACACTTTACTAATAAGATAAAAAAGTATAATAATTTGCTATTAATCATCAGTTAATTAGATAAGTATAAATGACCCCTAATATCAGTCTGGAGCAATGGCGCACACTAATCACCATTGTAGATGCTGGCGGTTATGCCCAAGCCGCAGAAATCATGTATAAAAGCCAATCTGCTGTAACCTACGCTATCCAAAAAATTGAATCCCTACTTGAGGTCAAAGTCTTTGAAATACAAGGGCGTAAGGCAATTCTTACACCAACAGGCCAGATGCTCTATCGTCGTGCATTAGCGCTAGTGAATGAAGCAAATGAACTTGAGCACGCAGCTCACGCTTTGTCTGCCGGCTGGGAAGCAGTCATTAATATTGCAGCAGAAATATTATTCCCTTCCCACCTTTTATTGTCATGTATGGCGCAATTTGGATCAGAAAGCCCGCATACACGAATAGAGCTGGTTGAGTCCGTCATAGGAGGGACATCCGAAGCCCTACTCAAGGGAGAAGCAGATATAGCCATTTCACCTCAGTTACCTCCCGGTTTTTTGGGAGACCTTCTGATGCGAGTGAGATTAGTCGCAGTTGCCCACGCCGAGCATCCGCTACACCATATAGGTCATATGTTAACTTTTACAGACCTGAGAGCTTATCGCCATTTAGTAGTAAGGGATTCAAGCAAAAAGCGCGACCAGCGTGCGGCTTTTGTAGAAGTAGATCAAAGATGGACCGTAAGCCAAGTTGCTACGTCAATTGAAGCGGTTGCCATGGGCTATGGCTTTGCATGGCTGCCCGAAGAGCATATCAAGCTGGAACTTAAGTCAGGCCTACTTAGACCACTCCCCTTGCTGGAAGGAGGCGTTCGCGAAATTCCGTTATATCTAGTACTGGCTAATCCAGATTTCGCAGGTCCAGGAATAAGGCGTATGACAGAGATTATCAAGAACTCTGTAGAATAAATCGACATTAATTAAAACGACACACACTTCCGTGAATTCCATAACATTGGTAGGGCGTGCGAGGATCGAACTCGCGACAAATGGATTAAGAGTCCACTGCTCTACCAGCTGAGCTAACACCCCATTACAGCATCTTTAAATATCTAAGCTAATTATACCAAAATTAAAATCTATCGTATGTTTTAAGATGTGAGCGAGTAAAAAAACAAAAAAGCCTAGTCATTTCTGACTAGGCTTTGTATTTGGTGCGTGCGGGGATCGAACCCACGACAAGCGGATTAAAAGAACGTAGGTCTAGTTACAGTCCTATATAAATCAACTACTTGCAACGCTCGCGACTTGTAAAGTTAGTTGTATTTAATACAGATTAGTCATATTTAGTACCAATTAGTTACGTTTTGGCTACGTTCATTTAATACTTTTGGTTAATCACAACTATGATCAATAGTTATGAGTAGGGATGTTAGGAAATTTATTAAATCAAAGTTTGTTAATTTAATAAATTAGTGCTATAGTATTTTAGTGCATTATTATAAATCGACAAACTAAACAAACTAAACAAACTAAACAAACTAAACAAACTAAACAAACTAAACAAACTAAACAAACTAAACAAACTAAACAAACTAAACAAACTAAACCAACTAAACAAACTAAACAAACTAAACAAACTAAACAAACTAAACACGACAAATACACAAAATAGCGAAACTAAACCCAAAGCGGCGTTTGAAGATAATTCAAACAAAGTTAGGAGTAAATAATGATGAATACACATGAAATTAAATCAAGCGTAAAAGTAGTCGGCTTAAATGGCCAGATTTCACTTGGGAAAGAGTTTGCTGGCAAGCAGGTGCTTGTAGAGGAGCGTGAGCCTGGTGTTTGGATGGTACGTACTGCCTTAGTCATTCCTGAGAATGAGTTATGGCTACACCAACCTCAAGTGAAACAAGGTTTGCAACGTGCTTTGGCATATGCACAAGCTAATTCACCCCAAGAAACCGACGACATTGACGCATTTTTTGGGAATGTTGAAAATGAAAGAAAAAATAAAGCTGGACTTAAACAATCCCGAGTTTCAGGAAAGTTGGCTAAGGCTTGATAAGGTAGAGCGTAACAAGGTTACAGATACACTTAAAAAGTTAAGCCAATTAAGCTGGGAGCAGGTATATAAGGATCAAGGTTTGAAGTGGGAAAAAATTGTCAGCGTTAAGCCCCCCAAGGGCATTGAGGCAATTTATTCACTTAGAATCACACAATCCTGCCGAGCTGTTACATTTAGAAATGGTGACATAATGAGTTTTTTGATTATTTCGCCTGATCACGACGCGACCTACGGGAAGAAGTAAAAAAGAAGCCAGAGCAATCTGGCTTCTTTTTTGAACCTGTAAATAATTCTGTGTAAATGCTGTTTGAGTACATTAATTGAAGGGTGGCAGTCTGTCACCCAATTCAATACTAAACCGATTTAGCGCTGCCTTCCAATCCCGTAATGGCATCGTCCATTTCTTGGAAGCTTGTAGCATCGCCAAATATACTACTTTAAATGCCGCATTGTCATTGGGGAAGATTTTACGGTCGCCGTAGCTTCAATGCGGAAAAAATGAAGCCTGTGACCATTACGAAACGAGCCAGCGAGTTTATCAATCGAGGGGATATTGCAGGGAGGATTCAGGAGTTACGCAAGCCAGCAATCGATGCCGCTCAATTCACGCTTGAAGAACATTTGAATGCCCTAAAAAACTTAGAGATGATGCCGCCATGGCTAATCAGTTCAGTGCGGCCATTACTGCCGAAGTCAATCGTGGAAAAGCATCAGGCTTTTATATCGAGAAAAGTAAATTTGGTGGAGATCAGGATGATCCACTAACTGCGTTAATAAAGCGCATACAAGGAAGTGCATTGCCAGTCGTTAGCGATGCGGATATTCCTAGCGATGACGATTATTGAGAAATTAACAATCTGTATTGATTGAATTTGCCTACACAGCGCCTACACGAAATAAAATTCACTAGAAAAGAAAAAGGCTCCCATCGCTGGAAGCCTTTTAGATATTGGTAGGGCGTGCGGGGATCGAACCCACGACAAACGGATTAAAAGTCCGCTGCTCTACCAGCTGAGCTAACGCCCCATTGTGTTACATGGGTAATACTGTGTTTCTGGTGTGATTTTTTTCTAAAGCCACTTTATTACTTAATAAAGCATTACTTACGAAAGGGCGCAATTATGCTAGAAACTACTGGCTTGGTCAATGCAAAACTAACAAATAAATTAACTTTTTATATTCTTTATATTGATGGGCTAATGAAATTTTTCAGCAATTTACGTAGATTGCCAGGCATTACTAGCTATCACTGCATTATTTAGCGCATACCAGGCATTTTTCCGCCCATTAAATTACCCATACTGCGCATCATTTTGGCCATGCCGCCTTTGGCAAACATTTTCATCATTTTTTGCGTTTCTTCAAACTGCTTTAATAAACGATTCACTTCTTGCACCTGTACGCCAGAACCATCTGCAATGCGTTTCTTACGTGTAGCTTTAATTAACTCAGGCTTGCGGCGCTCTAACGCAGTCATGCTGTTAATAATACCCTCGATGCGACGAATGGCTTTATCCGCATCGTCAGGGTTCATTTTGGCTGCCATACCGGACATCTGTGCTGGCATTTTATCCATGAGTGCGCCCATGCCACCCATTTTTCGCATTTGCGACATTTGCGCTTTGAAGTCGTCTAAATCGAAATTCTTGCCAGATTTAACTTTATCGGCAAGCTTTTGTGCCTCTGCCATATCAACGTTTTTATGGGCTTGTTCAATCAAGCTAAGCACATCCCCCATGCCCAATACACGTGAAGCCATACGCTCTGGGTGAAATGGCTCTAGTCCATCTACTTTTTCACTTACGCCGATAAATTTAATTGGCTTGCCAGTAATATGGCGCACAGATAGTGCCGCACCGCCGCGCGAGTCGCCATCGAGCTTGGTAAGTATCACGCCTGTGAGTGGCAATGTGTCACCAAAGGCTTTTGCTGTGTTTACAGCATCCTGACCTTGCATCGCATCGACCACAAACAATGTTTCAATCGGGTTCAGTAGCGTGTGCAGTGCTTTGATTTCTGCCATCATCGCTTCATCAATACCTAGGCGACCTGCAGTATCGAAAATCACCACATCGTAATAACCGCGCTTGGCGAAATCTAGTGCGGCATGGGCAATATCTGCTGGTTTTTGACTGGCATTACTATCAAAGCAATCTACTTCTAATTGTTTGGCGAGTGTTTTAAGTTGCTCTATCGCAGCCGGACGATAGACGTCCGCACTGGCTAACAACACTTTCTTTTTTTGCTCTTTTAACAATTTTGCCAGTTTGGCAGATGTAGTGGTTTTACCCGAACCTTGTAAACCTGCCATCAAAATAATGGCGGGCGCCACGGCTGCTAAGTTCAAGCCTACATTAGCCTTACCCATAAGGGCGGTAAGTTCATCGTGCACAACTTGAATAACCGCCTGACCTGGTGTAAGGCTCTGCAATACCTCTTTGCCTTGAGCGCGCACTTTAACTTGCGCAATAAACTCTTTCACCACGGGCAGAGCCACATCGGCCTCAAGCAAGGCCATGCGCACTTCGCGCATTGCATCTGCAATATTTTCTTCAGTTAGCCTAGCTTGGCCACGTAGAGTTTTAATAACGCCCTGTAGGCGGTCGGTCAGATTTTCTAGCATTGCATTCTCTTACGAATCATTAGATACTCAATTTTACATCAACCTATTATATTTACAGCATAATTGCGCCATAATCACGTTATGCAAAAATTAATCTCATATTTCGCTGTTGTATTTATCTATTTAGCTGTTGCAACAGATTTCTGGCGCTGTGCTAAGACCCCGGCAATGTCCCAATACTTGAAGCTACATTCCACCATGATAGCGTTTGGATTAATTATTCACGCCTGGCTGTTATATCAAACCATTTTTGTTAATGGCTATAATTTAGGATTTTTTAATGTTCTTTCAGCAATAGCCTGGCTCACCGTACTAATTTACTGGGTGGCTGACCTCAATCACAAGCTCACCAGCCTGCAAGCATTTGTACTGCCGCCAGCGGCTATCTTTGCACTTTTACCTGCATCCAATGCAACCAATCACTTCATGCCCTTAGCTGAGTCACCACTGTTTTTAGCACACATCACCATCGCCTTGCTGGCTTACAGTCTATTCACATTCGCTACATTTCACGCTCTACTTATGACAGTGGCTGAGCGCAGTTTGCATAACAAGCCAACGCCTATCAAATTGCCGAGCTTTCCGCCACTCATGGTAATGGAGAGCTTGTTATTCAGAATCATTAGCTTAGGCTTTATTTTGCTGACTATCACGCTCGTTAGCGGCATGTTGTTCTCTGAGGAGATTTTTGGAAAACCCATGCAATTTAATCATAAAGCCGTATTTTCAATTGCCAGCTGGTTTATATATGGCGGGCTTTTATATGGTCGCTACCAATACGGCTGGCGTGGCTTAAAAGCCATTCGTTGGACTTTGAGTGGCTTTATCTTGCTTGTACTGGCTTACGTAGGCAGTAAGTTCATATTGGAAGTGTTACTGGGTCGATAAAAGCCTTAAAAATCCAGATTCTAGCGCAAGCTAATTTGTGGCCACCCTTGCTGTTTTGCATAGGCCGTTAGTATTTCATCAGCATCTACCGCTACAGGATCAGTTACCAACTTCATCAGCGGCAAATCGTTGTGCGAATCGCTATAGAAATAACTGGTTTTAAAATCTGACAACTGTTGCCCACGTGCTTCTAGCCATTGATTGATTCGAATGACCTTGCCTTCTTTGTAAGTTGGCACACCGGTCACACCACCCGTATATTCGCCATTCACCATTTCCGGGTCACTGCCAATCAAATGCTCGATGCCATAAGCGGTTGCAATGGGCTTGGTTACAAAGCTATTGGTTGCAGTAATGACCACACATAAATCACCTGCTTGCTTATGCTTATCTACCAAATCCTGCGCTTTTTGCGTCATCATCGGGCGGATGATTTTTTGCATATATTTTAAATGAAGCTCATCCAAGAACTTTTTGGAGTGCTGTGAAAGCGGTTTTAGCTGAAATTTTAAAAATTCCGTAATATTTAAACAGCCATTTTTATAATCCAGATAAAACTGTTCGTTACGGTCATGATGCGTTTTCGCATCAAGCAAACCTTCACTTATCAAAAATAAGCTCCAGTTATAGTCGCTATCACCAGCAAGCAGGGTATTGTCTAAGTCAAATAGTGCTAGGTTTTGTTTCATATTAAACATCTTTTAAATTAAACTTTTGTAAATTAAATGCTCTAAATTTCTTTATTGCTGGCAGACAGCACTAGGAACACGCCAATCAATATCACGCCAAGCGCAATGAATTCAGTCGTTGTCACATGCTCATTTGCAAACCAAATGCCCACGATAAACGCCACTACGGGGTTCACAAATGTATTACTGCTGGCGACTAGCGGGCGCACGGTTTTAAGTAAATATTGGTAAGCACTGTATGCAACCAATGAGCCCAATACCACTAAGAACAACATAGCACCCCATGATTTTTGGCTAATTGTTTGCGGCCAAGTTTCACCTTGCAGAGAACTCACCATTAACAATACCACACCACCGGCCAGCATTTGTGAGGCACTTGCCATCAAACCATCAGGCATATCCAAACGCTTGCTCCACACTGAACCAAATGACCAACTCGCTGCTGCAAAAATCAGCAACATTGCACTCGCTAGTTCGCCGTGCAGGCTGCCACCCACATTTAACAGCACAATACCTGCTAGGCCAACAGCAATACCAAGCCATTCTTTACTGGTGATTTTATGCCCCCAAATGGACGAGAAAATCGCCATCCAAATCGGTGCAGTGGCAATAGATAGCGCTGCCACGCTAGATGAAACCGTTTGCTGCACATAGCATACCGTTCCATTGCCCAAAGCTGGCAGAAAAATACCAACCGCGGTTGCACCTAACCATTGCTGCCTGGTAGGATTTGGTGCGCCAAAAAAACGCATCACGCAATATAAAATCGCCCCTGCAATAGTAAAGCGCACACCTGCCATGAGAAATGGCGGAAAGCTTTCTATACCAAAACGTATGGCGAGATAAGTTGAACCCCATATAAAATAGGTGCAGAACAGCGCTAAAACAATTAGCAGACCTTGATTTTTAATTTTCATTTGACGCGTCTTACCATTTCAAGATTGCGCGAGAACAAAGCGCCTGAACGAAGACAGTACATTTTGTACGGCAAGTTCAGACAACAAAGTTATCGCGCAATGTTGTAATGGTTATACTTGAGGATGCGCACGCTCAGACTTAGACTGTATCTTATTCAACGCATTCAAATAGGCCTTTACCGAGGCAACTACAATGTCAGTATCCGCGCCTTGGCCATTTACAATACGGCCGCCTTTAGAAAGACGCACAGTTACCTCGCCCTGTGCATCCGTGCCACTGGTAATATTGTTTACAGAATAAAGCTGCAATTCAGCACCACTTTGTACGATAGTTTCAATCGCCTTGAAGGCTGCATCAACCGGCCCGCCACCGTCAGCCTCAGCACGTTTCTCAATGCTATTTTCTGATATGGTAATAATCGCATGTGGCACTTCACCTGTAATAGAGGAAACTTGCAAATACACTAATTTGAAGCTTTCTGCCGCCTCTGAAACAAATTCATCGCTTACTAAAGCATGCAAATCCTCATCAAATATCTCAGATTTTTTATCCGCCAAATCTTTGAATTTTGCAAAGGCAACATTAAGCAAATCATCTGTTTCCAACTCTATACCAAGCTCTTTTAAGCGTGTTCTAAACGCATTACGACCAGACAATTTACCCAAGGTTAATTTATTGGCATTCCAGCCCACATCCTCTGCGCGCATGATTTCGTAAGTCTCACGGTGTTTTAATACGCCGTCCTGATGTATACCAGACTCATGCGCGAAGGCATTCGCGCCAACAATAGCCTTGTTTGGCTGTACTGGGTAACCTGTAATCGTCGACACTAATTTACTTGTTGGCACGATTTGCGTCGCATCAATACGCGTAGTTAAGTTGAAAATATCGCTGCGGGTTTTAATCGCCATTACAATCTCTTCAAGACTTGCATTGCCTGCACGCTCTCCCAAGCCATTAATCGTGCATTCAACTTGTCGCGCACCGTTCATGACGGCGGCCAAGGAGTTAGCGACTGCCATACCTAAATCGTTATGGCAGTGCGTACTCCATACCACCTTATCAGAGTTTTTAACGCGCTTAATCAAAATGGCCATGCGCTCACCCCAAGGAGCGGGAATGCTATAGCCCACCGTATCTGGCACATTGATGGTTTTAGCGCCTGCTTCAATGACGGCATCAAATACGCGCACCAAGAAATCGATGTCTGAGCGCACTGCATCTTCAGCTGAAAATTCAACATCATTAGTGTATTCCAACGCCCATTTAACCGCTTGTACGGCGCGCTCAACCACTTGGTCTTCGGTCATGCGAAGTTTGTTTTCCATGTGGATTTTGCTGGTAGCAATAAACGTGTGTATACGCCCGCTAGCCGCATGTTTTATAGCTTCGCCTGCACGGCGCACATCGTTCTCGCTCGCGCGTGCCAACGAACAAACCGTCGAGTTTTTAATGATTTTGGCAATCTCTGAAATTGCATCAAAATCGCCAGGGCTTGCAGCGGCAAAGCCTGCCTCAATCACGTTTACACCCAACTTTTCAAGCTGGCGGGCAATACGGATTTTTTCTTCTTTAGTCATCGCTGCACCCGGGCTTTGTTCGCCATCGCGCAAGGTAGTATCAAAAATAATAATTTGATCTTGTTTTGTTGTTTGGCTTGCAGCTTGATTAGTCGCTTGATTCATAGTAATTACCTAATTTTTATTCTGTTTAATTTTAGCGCTATTTAACTCAACTTGATTGATGTACATGAAATCGAGCTCAAATAGTAGCATCTCGTCGCAATGATTACGCAACGTCATTTAATACATGGTGTGGGAGGGGTGTAGTTTGCGCGCTAGCGCAGGTTGTTGGCACGAAGCGCAACAGCACGAGATTTTGAATTGTAAATTTCAAATAATTTGCGCCAAAACAATGCACTAGCCAAAAGGCTAGCTACAAAAAAAATATCTGAAATGTATGAATTCAACATAATGATAGAAATATAGTATTTTTTACAGGATTCTGCAAGTGTTTAATTTGAAAGTATTTAACTCGTTATATATATCGCACAAATTATAAATGGACCTAATCTTTTTTACCTTTTTCTAACTTATCTTGCACCCACATGATATAGCCAGAAAGTGCATAGGAAGCCATCACGAAAAATAGCACTTCGGGCGGGCTATATGAAATCAACACTATCACCAGCATGATTCCTAGGATCACGAAAAATGGCACGCTCTCCTTCAAGTTAATATCTTTGCCGCTGTAATAACGCAAATCTGTCACCATCGAAAGTCCCGCAAATATAGTGATGCCCCAAGCCATCCATTTCCATTGCAATATGCCAAAAAATACATCGCGCCCGCTCACGCCATATTCATATGAAACCCATACAAAACCCGCTAACAAAGCGGCAGCGCCTGGGCTAGGCAAACCTTGAAAATAGCGTTTATCTTGATGTTCATCGTCTAATTTGGTGTTGAATCTAGCTAAACGTAACGCTGCGCAGGCGCAGTAAGTAAATGCGGCTAACCAGCCTAGTTTACCCAACGGCTTTAATGCCCAAACATATAAAATAAGCGCTGGCGCTACACCGAAAGACACCATATCTGACAAGCTATCGTATTCTGCACCAAATGCGCTTTGCGTATTAGTCATACGAGCAACGCGACCATCGAGCCCGTCTAACACCATGGCAATAAAAATTGCGATTGCTGAAAGTTCGAAGTTGCCATTCATTGCCTGCACAATGGCAAAAAAACCTGCAAACAATGCTGCCGAGGTGAATAAGTTGGGCAGCAGATAGATGCCTCGCGCACGAAGGCTAGCGCTGTCGGTTTCCCTACGTTTAACTTTGTCGTTAAGTTTAATCTTCTCGTTAGGCTCAGCCATGCTTGGAAACCATCAGTTATTAAGTTGAGCTATTATAATAAACACTTTTTACTCAAGACGTAAAAAAATAGCGCACCAAATGAAAGAAAATCGGCGCAGAAAAACTGACAGAATCCATTCTATCAAGCATCCCGCCATGGCCTTCTATCATACTTCCCCAATCTTTAGCGCCCAAACTGCGCTTAATGGCGGACATTACCAAGCCTCCGAGAAAGCCCATAACAACAATCACTGCTGCCATGCCTGCGCTTTGCAAAGGGGTAAAAGGCGTCATCCACCACAAGGCCGCACCTACCAAAATAGTAGATAGGCCACCGCCAACCAAGCCTTCCAGAGTCTTATTAGGGCTAACGACAGGTGCTACTTTTGTTTTGCCGAACAAGTTACCAAACACATATTGCAACACATCGCTCAATTGAACGATAAGTAAAAAGTAAAATAGCAACAATAGGTTTTGACCTTCAAAATTAATGATGGGCAATAAAAGTAGTGCTGGTGCGTGGCTTATGCAATAAATCGCAATCATCACGCCCCATTGAATTTTGGCAGCGCGCTCTAAAAAATGCTCGGTATCTTGCGCCAGCACAGAAATAGAAGGCATCAGCAAGAATGCGTATACCGGAATCAGAGTGCTGAATAACCCATACCACTCAATGTAAATCAAATAATAGTGGAGCGGAATTAGCAAAAAAAAAGCTAATGACAAAGTACGATGATCGCCCGAACGCGTGGGTGTAAGCGTCATAAATTCGCGCAATGCGAAATATGAAATAAAACCAAACAAAATAATCGTGCCTAACTTTCCTGCTAAAAACGCTATCCCAAGTATCACCACCATCACCCACCATGCGTTTACACGCGCAATCAGGTTATTGATGACTTTTTGAGATGTCTCGGATGGGTTTTGCCTGGCTAACAAACGTCGATTAAGCAGCCAGCCGATAACAGACGCAATCAGCAATAACGCCGCCACTCCACCGATAAGCCAGTAAAATTTTTGACTCGGACTCAGTGCCTCCAAAGCATTAATCAGGTTACCTAGCATGTTTCATTAACTCCTAAATCAAACTCAAAACCGCCTCGCGAGCGCGAGCTAAAAATACTTTTTTATGTTCATTTTCTTGCCGCACCAGCGGCGCACCAAAACGCACTGTGCATATCAGTGGCACAGGCAGAAAGCTACCTTTGGGCATACTGCGATGCAGGGTATCTAAATATACAGGGATTAATATCACCTGCGGAAAGGCTTCTGCCAAATGATATAAACCGCCCTTAAAGTCACTTGGCTCTGCTTGCGCCCTGCGTGTGCCTTCCGGGAATATTATCAACGAGTCGCCTGCATCCAAAGCGGCTAACAAAGGCGCTAGCGGGTCAGTATGGCGTGATACCTCACGATCTATCAACACCGCATTCAGCACTTTTAAGGCAATAAATTGTTTAATTATGCCCTTACCCCAATAATCTTTAGCTGCTACGGGTCTTGTATTGGCACGAATTTCAGCTGGCAGTGCCACCCACAAGGCTAGCGTGTCGAGATGGCTAGTATGATTGGTAAAGTAAATGCTTTGCGCCAAACTTGGTGCAGCATTAACCCAGCGCGGATTAGCGCCAATCAAAAGCCTTACCAAAGCTATCAGTCCTAATCTAGCTAAATGTGTGAGCATTTTTACTGCACTAATTTTCTTAAAGTTTATATTTAAATGACAGTTTTATTAGACAAAAATGAGTATAGCAAAGCCTTGTGATAATATCGCGGCTGATTATTAAAGTTATTACCATAGAATTTACCACATGCAATTTACACTACACAAACAAGATGGCCTCGCCCGCCGTGCTACATTAACACTTGCGCATGGCGAGGTACAAACCCCAGCGTTTATGCCAGTAGGAACTTATGGTACGGTTAAAGCCATGTCGCCGCTTGAGCTAAAAGAAATTGACGCACACATCGTATTAGGCAATACCTTTCATTTATGGCTGCGTCCTGGGCTAGAAGTGATTGCAGCGCATGGCGGACTGCACAAGTTTATGGGCTGGGATGGCCCAATACTGACAGACTCAGGTGGTTTTCAGGTGTTTAGTTTGGGCGCAATGCGCAAAATCTCGGAAGAAGGCGTGAAATTTAAATCACCCATCAATGGCGACACATGCTTTTTAACCCCAGAAGAATCCATGCACATTCAAAAAGTGCTTAATTCTGACATTGTGATGATTTTTGATGAATGTACCCCTTACCCGGCTACCATCAAAGAAGCCAATGACTCTATGCAATTAAGTTTACGTTGGGCAAAACGCAGCAAAGATGCGCACCAAGGCAACCCAAATGCACTATTTGGCATTATACAAGGCGGCATGTATGAAGAGTTGCGCGATATATCACTCGCTGGTTTAACTGACATTAACTTTGACGGCTATGCAATTGGTGGATTATCTGTTGGCGAGCCGAAAGAGGATATGCTGCGCATATTGGCGCACACTGCCCCAAAAATGCCGCAGAGCAAACCACGTTACCTAATGGGTGTAGGTACGCCAGAAGATTTGGTTGCCGCTGTCAGTCAAGGAATCGATATGTTCGATTGCGTAATGCCTACCCGCAACGCACGTAATGGCTGGCTATTTACCCAATACGGCGACATTAAAATTAAAAATACCCGCTATAAAACTGATACCCAGCCTCTAGATGCCGATTGCAGCTGCTATACCTGCAAGAACTTCAGCCGCGCATACTTACATCATTTGCACAGAGTAGGTGAAATTTTGGGCTCACGTTTAAATACTATTCATAACCTGCATTATTACCAAGTACTCATGGCAGGTATGCGCAGCGCCATTGAAACTGGCACGTTTGAAGTGTTTAAACAAGAGTTTGCCGTAAAGCGCGGGAGTTTGTCCTAGACGACTAGTCTGCAATAACTAATAGTCTGTGTTAAAATCCGAAGCTAATTTTTTATAATATTCTAGTTAATTTAAAGAGAGCCATATCGTGTTTATTTCAAATGCATACGCAGCCAGCACCCCAGCAAGTAATGAGTTAATGAGTTTTCTTCCACTCATCATCATTTTTGTATTATTTTTCTTCATGATTATTCGCCCGCAGATGAAAGCCGCTAAAGAACAGCGCAATATGATCGCAGCCTTGCAAAAAGGCGACGAAGTCATTACCAGTGGCGGCATTGTAGGCAAAGTGACTAAAGTAACTGATACGTTTGTAACGGTTGAAATTGCTGAAAACACTGAGATTGTGGTGCAGAAACAATCGGTGCAAAGCGCATTGCCTAAAGGCACCATTAAGAATATTTAAGCTTAAATAATAAGCAGTTTCTAAAACCATATACCGTTATTAACTAGAGCCAGACTATGAACCGCTATCCAATGTGGAAGAACATCCTTGTTGCAACCATGATTTTGATGGGGCTGATCTACACCATTCCAAACTTTTTCGGCGAATCTCCAGCTGTTCAAATTACACCAGCCAAGAACACAACCAAACTTGATCCAGCATTACTAGGCAAGGTTGAGGAGATTTTCAAGCAAGAAAAAATTGAATATGATGGCGTATACCAAGATGCCCGCGGTATTAAGGCACGCTTTGCCAATACTGATACGCAAATCAAAGCAAAAGATGTGTTGCAGGCTAATTTAGGTAAAGATTATACGGTTGCGCTTAACTTGCTCTCTCGCTCGCCTGCATGGTTACGGAGCTTGGGCGCAAAACCTATGTATCTAGGTTTAGATTTACGTGGCGGTGTACATTTTTTATTGCAGGTAGACATGAAAGCGGCGTTAAGCAAAGCGGCAGAACGTTTTGTAGGCGACTTTAGAATCGCACTGCGTAAAGAGCGGATTTCCTACGTTGGTGTTACCCGCGAAGGCGAAACGGTGCAGATTCGCTTTAACAATGAAGCGGAGCTTATTAAAGCTAAAACCGTTATCAGCAAAGAATACCCGAACTTAACACTTAATGAATCAACAGTTGGCGAAGAAAAAATACTGAAAGCATCTTTAAATTTAGTCGAACAAAAAACGATTCAAGATTTCGCTATCAAGCAAAATATTCAAACACTGCACAACCGCATCAACGAATTAGGGGTAGCCGAGCCAATCATTCAACAACAAGGTGCTGACCGTGTTGTAGTGCAATTACCAGGCGTGCAGGATACCGCAAAAGCCAAAGAGATTTTAGGTCGCACCGCCACGCTGGAAATTCGCTTGGTAGATGAAGATAAATCCGACTTTGCAACGCTTGAAATGGCTGATAAAGGCCAAGCGCCCATTGGCGATGATGTATTTAAAGATCGCGAAGGTCGCGCTATTTTAGTGAAAAAGAATGTGGTACTCACTGGCGACTACATTACGGATGCTGGCCCGGGTGTTGATGGTCAATCAGGAAGATCTACCGTAAATGTAACGCTAGATGCGCGCGGCGCACGTATTTTTCAACAGGTTACACGTGAAAATGTAGGCAAACGTATGGCGATACTGTTAATTGAGAAAGGCAATACCGAGGTCATTACTGCGCCTGTGATTAACGAAGAAATTGGTGGTGGTCGCGTACAAATCTCCGGCATGGCCAACACACAAGAAGCGACTGATATTGCATTACTACTTCGCGCGGGCGCACTTGCCGCGCCTATGGACATTGTTGAAGAGCGTACTGTTGGCCCAAGCATGGGTGAAGAAAACATCAAACGCGGCATGCATTCAACTTTATGGGGCTTTGCCGCTATAGCCGTGTTTATGATTGTTTACTATGCGATGTTTGGTGGTATTTCTGTCATCGCGCTCAGTGTTAACCTACTGCTGTTAGTAGCCGTATTATCAATGCTGCAAGCCACGCTTACTTTACCCGGCCTTGCCGCAGTAGCGCTCACACTAGGCATGGCAATTGATGCTAATGTACTCATTAACGAACGTATCAGAGAAGAGTTGCGCAACGGCAATACACCGCAGGCTTCAATACATGCAGGCTATGAGCGTGCATGGGATACCATTTTAGACTCAAACGTCACTACATTAATCGCAGGCCTTGCGCTCTTCATGTTTGGCTCAGGCCCAGTAAAAGGCTTTGCAGTAGTGCATGTGCTTGGCATATTGACTTCTATGTTCAGTGCGGTCGTGGTTTCTCGCGCCATCGTTAACTTGCTTCATGGCTATCGCCGAAAAGTGAATAAACTTTCTATCGGCTAATATTGACTTCAATGCCGTTGCAAAATAACACTTAAATTTAAAGAGTAAATAATTATGGAATTATTCAGAGTAAAAAAAGATATCCCCTTCATGAGCTATGGCCGGCTTACCACCGCCATATCACTGATTACCTTTATTCTCGCCATATTCTTTTTAGCAACCCGCGGACTTAATTTTGGGGTGGATTTTACTGGCGGCACCATGATGGAAGTCAGCTATCCGCAAGCTGCCGATTTAAATAAGATCAGGCAAGCTGTAGACAGCATTGGACTCAAAGACGCCACTGTACAAAACTTTGGCAGCAGTCGTGATGTACTGATACGACTTCCGGCACGGGAAGGCATTTCCGGCTCACAACTTTCAGAGCAAATGCTTGCCAGCCTAAAGACTGTAGATAGCTCTGTGCTAATGAGCCGCGTGGAATTTGTAGGGCCCCAAGTAGGCGAAGAACTATATGAAAATGGAGCGCTCGCCTTGTTATTGGTAACTGTTGGCATCATGTTGTATCTTGCCATGCGCTTTGAATGGCGTTTTGCCGTGGCAGCCATCATCGCTAACATGCATGACGTTATTATTATTCTGGGGTTTTTTGCATTCTTTCAATGGGAGTTCAACCTTACCGTACTTGCAGCCGTATTGGCGGTATTAGGTTACTCTGTAAATGAATCTGTCGTGGTATTTGACCGAGTACGCGAAAACTTCCGCAAAATGCGCAAAGCTAGCGTGGTCACAGTGATTGACAACGCCATCACCCGCACCATGTCACGTACAGTGATTACCCACTTTTCAACGCAGCTGATGGTATTGTCAATGTTGTTATTTGGTGGCGAAGTATTACATAACTTTTCTTTAGCACTCACCATCGGTATTTTATTTGGCATTTATTCTTCAGTACTGGTTGCCTGCCCAATCGCCATGTATTTGGGCGTGAATCGCACAAACCTGATTGGTGATGTTGAGAAAAAAGAAGGCGAGAAAAAAGAAGCTGTCGCTGAGCCACACCCTTCTGACTTCGCATAATAAAAAAGCAAACTCATAAGCCGCGGGCATGCGGCTAGAGCATCTTTAATAAAACGCTCTTGATTATTAACATCGCTCGCGGTTAAACTTAACATATCGTGAATACCAACAAATCTCCACTTGAATAACATCCCACTTTCCTGGCAATTTGGCGCGCTTGTCGTCATGTTGCTATTGTCTGCATTTTTCTCCATGTCCGAAACCAGCTTAATGTCGCTTAACCGCTATCGATTGCGGCATTTGGTCAAACAAGGGCACCGAGGTGCAAAACTCGCAAGCACACTACTAGCTAAAACGGACAAGTTACTCGGCGTAATTTTGCTTTGCAACAATTTAGTTAATACCACTCTAGCCACGCTGGCAACAGTGATTACCGTGCAATTATTAGGTGAAAAAGAGTGGGTACTAATGCTAAGCACAGTTTCTGTCACGTTTGCCATATTAATTTTCAGTGAAATATCACCCAAAATCATTGCTGCAGCGCATGCTGAAAGAATCGGTATTTTTTGCAGTTACATTCTTTATCCCTTGCTAAAGCTGCTTTATCCTGTTGTTTGGTTCGTCAACCTGATTGTTGCAGGCTGGCTAAAAATACTGGGCATAAAGGTAAATTTCGGCGAAGTGGCAAACGCGCTTACGATGGATGAACTCCGAAGCATTGTGACCGATGCCGGACATTTTTTGCCTAAAAAGCATCGTACGATTTTGCTCAATCTTTTTGAATTAGAAAAAATTACGGTTGATGATGTAATGACAGCCCATACTCTAGTGGAAGCCATCGATTTCGATGCACCACTAGATGACATTTTGCAGCAAATTTCTAGCAGTCACCATACTCGTCTGCCTGTGAGACAAGGTGAGCAAGAAGAAATTATCGGCGTTTTGCACTTGCGCAAAGTCATGTCCCAATTACGCTCTCATCATGAGAACAATGATTTAGATAAAGACGCATTACGTGAAGTCATTTCAGAACCTTATTTCATCCCGTCGGGTACACCGCTATATACCCAAATGCAGCAGTTTCAAGAGAAGCAGCAACGCGTCGCCCTGGTAGTAGATGAGTATGGCGAGTTTAAAGGCTTAGTGACCTTAGAGGACATTCTGGAAGAGGTGATTGGTGACTTTACAACGCAATCGCCTTCTCGTCTTGGCAGCTACCGAAAAGATACTGACGGCGGCTGGCTGGTGGATGGAAGCAGCACACTGCGCGACTTAAATAAAAAGCTGAACCTGCGCTTACCGCTAGATGGCCCTAAAACACTCAACGGCTTGATTCTGGAACATTTTGAAGATATTCCAGAGTCTAATACCAGCTTCAAAGTTGGCACACACGTGATTGAAATTGTGCAAACACAAGATCGTATTGTCAAAAGCGTTAAAATATTTCCTTAATCGCATCTTCAGTTAACTAGCGCAGTAGAACCAAGTTACGCTAGCAACGACTACAAGTAAACTTCGTCTGCAAAAAAACAACGCTAGCGCTCTTTTTAAAGTAAGCACTCTTTTTCAGGTTTGTTCTCCTTAATGAAATTTAATTTACCATTTATCATAAGCTTATTCAAATTGGGCTTGAAATTTCTACAGTTTGGCTCAAAATAGTCTCATATGGCTAACTTACCTAAAACTGCAAAGCCTGCTGATAACGATACGGCACTTAAACCTGAAGTAGTAAAACCAAAGCTGCCACCCATGTTTAAGGTGTTGTTATTAAATGACGATTACACACCTATGGAGTTCGTAGTAGAGTGTATAGAACGTTTTTTTAACAAAAGCCGTGAACAAGCGACACAAATTATGCTCAAAGTACATACTGAGGGAATAGCGGTATGCGGTGTTTATCCGCAAGATATTGCAGAAACCAAAATGAATCAAGTGCTTAGCTTCGCAAATGAACAGCAGCATCCATTGCAGTGTGCAGTAGAACCAGCCTGATAACTGTCAGGCGTATAGTTAATATAGAAATTAAGGATCTAAAATGATCGCACAAGAGTTAGAAGTTAGTCTTCACATGGCATTTATGGACGCTAGACAAAAGCGCCATGAACTCATTACAGTTGAGCATTTGCTGCTTGCTATGATTGATAACCCGACTGCCGCGGAAGTAATGCGAGCGTGTGGTGCAAAATTAGAGGTATTACGTACCGAACTCACTCAATATATTGAAGAACACACTCCAACCGTTAATGGGCAAGATGACGTTGATACACAACCTACATTAGGCTTTCAACGCGTTATCCAGCGTGCAATGCTGCACGTTCAGTCTTCCGGAAAAAAAGAAGTCACTGGCGCAAACGTGCTGGTGGCAATTTTTGGTGAAAAAGACTCTCATGCGGTATTTTTCTTGCATCAGCAAGGCGTTACGCGTTTAGATGTCGTTAATTTTATTTCACATGGCGTATCGAAAATTGGTGAGGCTGCAAAGCCAGACGGAGCTGAACAGGAAGCTGATGTGGAGTCCGCGCCAAATACTGCACTGGAAAATTTTACACTTAACTTAAATGTACAAGTAGCTGCTGGAAAAATTGACCCGCTCATCGGACGCGGCCCAGAGTTAGAAAGAGTGGTACAAACACTGTGCCGCCGCCGTAAAAACAACCCCTTGTTAGTGGGTGAGGCTGGCGTGGGTAAAACTGCCATCGCAGAAGGTTTAGCGCGTCGTATCGTTGAAAAAGATATTCCGGACATACTGGCAAATGCAACCGTGTACTCGCTTGATATGGGTGCGCTGCTTGCTGGTACAAAATATCGCGGTGACTTTGAGCAACGTTTAAAGGCCGTGATGAAACAACTCGCTGATAATCCGGATGCCATTTTATTTATTGATGAGATTCACACCTTGATTGGTGCAGGCTCTGCCAGCGGCGGCACTTTAGATGCGAGCAATTTGTTAAAACCTGCATTATCCAATGGCACGCTAAAATGCATAGGCGCAACCACTTACCAGGAATATCGTGGCGTATTTGAAAAAGACCACGCACTATCACGCCGCTTCCAAAAAATAGATGTGGCGGAACCAAGCGTAGCTGAAACCATTGAAATCTTAAAAGGTTTGAAATCACGCTTTGAATCTCACCATAGCGTGAAATACAGTGCGAGTGCTTTAACTACGGCAGCAGAGCTGTCAGCCAAGTATATCAATGACCGTCATTTGCCTGACAAAGCGATTGATGTGATTGATGAAGCTGGTGCTGCACAACGCATATTGCCAAAATCTAAACAGAAAAAAGTGATTGGCAATAAAGAGATTGAAGACATCATCGCTAAAATCGCGCGCATTCCACCCAAAAATATCTCTAGCGACGATAGAAATGCGCTAAAAACATTAGAGCGCGATTTAAAAGCAGTAGTATTTGGTCAAGACAAGGCGATTGAAACGCTGACTTCAGCCGTCAAAATGGCGCGCAGCGGCCTTGGCCAAGGCAACAAGCCCATCGGCAGCTTCTTATTCAGCGGTCCAACAGGCGTAGGTAAAACTGAAGTCGCTAAACAATTAGCCTACATTATGGGCATAGAATTGATTCGTTTCGACATGAGTGAATACATGGAACGCCATGCAGTATCACGCTTGATTGGCGCACCTCCTGGCTATGTGGGTTTTGAGCAAGGCGGCCTGATGACCGAGGCGATTACCAAACACCCTTATTGCGTGTTGTTGCTTGATGAGATTGAGAAAGCGCATCCTGATATTTTCAACATTCTGCTACAAGTCATGGATCACGGTACGCTGACTGATAATAATGGTCGCAAAGCGGATTTTAGAAACGTGACTATCATTATGACAACTAACGCTGGCGCTGAGGGCTTATCTAAATCCAGCATGGGCTTTACCACAGCTAAGCAAGCAGGTGATGAGCAAGCCGATATCAAACGCTTATTCTCACCTGAGTTCCGTAACCGTTTAGATGCTACGGTGTCGTTTGCGCCATTATCACAAGACATTATCATTCGTGTTGTAGATAAATTCTTGATTCAACTTGAAGACCAGTTGCATGACAAAAAAGTTGAAGCGACATTTAGCGACACATTAAAAGCATACTTAGGCAAAAAAGGCTTTGACCCGCTGATGGGCGCCCGCCCAATGGCAAGGTTGATTCAAGACACGATACGAAAGGCTCTTGCTGATGAATTGCTATTTGGTAGGTTAGCCAACGGTGGCAGCGTACATGTTGATATTGATGATAAAGATGAGGTAAAACTTATTTTTGCAGAGAATAATCACTCTTCAGAAGGTTCACTCGCGACAGCTATATAACATTTAGTTGTTCCCTAAGCTTGTCGAAGGGAACGACTAAATTAAGTTGGCTGTTTTTCCATCACACTCAGGAACAGTTCAGACTCAGCAAGCGTTTTCAGCCAGATTTTTAATCTTGGATATGGGGCAGATTCAAACCAAATACTATCTACCGAAGCGAACTGTCTGATAAATGGGAATATGGCGATATCAGCCAATTTGACTTTGTCATTCAATAAAAATTGCGATTGATTTAATAACACTTCAAGCTTAAGTAAAAAAATTTCACCTTGCGTCCTGTAAGTCTCGACAGTATGTTCGGGGAAACGAATCGCATACTTGTACTTATCTAACGCACGTTTAAAATCTCCATCATTCTCAGCAATCAATTGCTCAGTCAACGCGCCATCCGTAGTTAACCAACCATCAACATCCCTCTGCCGCAAAGCCCAGTACATAATTTCCAAGCTCTGCTCGATGACTACTGTTTTATTTAAACTTTCGTCTGAAAATACAAGAACAGGCACAGTGCCTTTTGGCGATACCTTCAGCATTTCTGCAGGTTTGTATCTTAGAGAAATTTCGCGGATTACAACAGGTATCTCAGCATATTTAAGCGCCATTCTGGCTCGCATGGCATAAGGGCAGCGGCGATACGAGTAAAGGATATTCAACGCCATACCACTAAAAAATTAGCCCAACGTTCGGCAAATATCATGTACTAATTTTGGGCCTTTATAAATCAAACCGCTATAGACTTGCACCAAATCAGCACCCGCGGCAATTTTTTCAACGGCATCTGCACTGCTTAAAATACCGCCAACACCAATAATAGGTAGTGCACCCTGTAATCGTAGGGATAACTGCTGTATCACCAAAGTTGATTTTTCGTGCACTGGCGCTCCCGATAAGCCGCCAGTTTCATCAGCATTCTTCATGCCTAGCACCATCTCGCGTGATAACGTAGTGTTGGTCGCAATCACACCATCAATTTTATGCTCCATCAGCAAGTCAGCGATTTCACTGACTTGCTCACACTCCAAGTCTGGCGCTATTTTTAAGGCAATAGGCACATATTTACCATGCTGGTTTGCGAGATTAGTTTGCTCTAATTTAAGCGTAGCCAGCAAATGTGATAACGCCTCTTTTTCTTGCAAAACACGCAAGTTTTTAGTGTTGGGCGATGAAATATTAACCGTGATATAACTGGCGTACTCGTAAACTTTACGCATACAAATTAAATAATCATCTACCGCATTTTCTATAGGCGTATCAAAATTCTTGCCGATGTTAATACCCAGCACGCCCTTGTATTTAGCAGCTTTTACGTTCTCGATTAAATTATCGACACCCAGGTTATTAAACCCAAAGCGGTTCACAATCCCTTGTGCTTCTTTTACGCGAAATAAACGCGGCTTAGGGTTGCCAGGCTGTGGGCGTGGCGTAACCGTACCCACTTCAATAAAACCAAAGCCCAGTGTTGCCAACCCATCAATCACCGCACCGTTCTTATCCAACCCTGCAGCCAACCCCACAGGGTTTGGAAAAGTAACTCCCATAACTTGCCTCGGCTGGCAGGCAGGAGGCGCTGGGTAAATTGATAATAGACCAGTTTTCTCGGCAAGCTTGAGACTTTTTAAAGTAAAATCGTGGGTAGATTCAGCATCAAACTGAAAAAGTAAGGGTTTTGCGAGCGGATAGATATTCATATTTGCATTTTACTGCAAAACTATTTTGCCGCCTATTAACAACGCTGAACGCCGACATATTCAGCCACACTCTTTTGCCATTTTTTTACCAGTCACACAATGCCGGCACATAGATAGCAAGCCTACCGAACCAATGGCATAATGATTACCAAGCTATTAAAATTAAATTGAATTCAAATAATGTCAAACAACCAAGCACTCTCATTACTCGGCGGGCTAACACCAACGCAATTTCTCGCAGAATATTGGCAAAAAAAGCCGCTGCTCATTAAAAATGCCATCCCTGATTTTACTGGCCTACTAAGTCCTGATGAACTTGCTGGCTTAGCCTGTGAGGATGATGTGCAATCGCGGATTGTTGAGTATAAAAAGGGGAAATGGTCTGCAAAACACGGGCCCTTTGATGATTCTGACTTTGCCATACTACCTGAAAGGCCAACAAAAGAGCATAACTGGACATTGTTGGTGCAAAGCGTGAACCATTACTTGCCGGAAGCAACGGCACTATTGCAGCAGTTTGATTTTATTCCGCATGCTAGACTTGATGACTTAATGGTGAGTTATGCCCCTGATGGTGGTGGCGTAGGGCCACACTTTGATAGCTATGACGTGTTTTTATTGCAAGGCCAAGGTAAACGCCTATGGCGCATTAGCCAGCAAACCGATTTAACGTTAGTTGAAGATGCGCCTTTGCGTATTTTAAAGAGTTTTGATACATCACAGGAATGGCTATTAGAAGCAGGCGATATGCTGTATCTACCGCCACACCTTGCACACTGGGGCATTGCCGTTTCAGAGGGAGCGACTGATTGCATGACATATTCGATTGGTTTTCGTGCGCCAAAAAACCAAGAACTTGCTACTGAGTTTTTAGGATTTATGCAGGATAGATTAAATCAAGATAAGTTGGTTTTAGAGGGTATATATCAGGATGCTGATTTAACTTTGCAAATCCACCCAGCTGAAATTGACAGCAAAATGATTAGTAAAGTCAGTGCTAATTTACAAAAAATTAAATGGTCAGACGATGTAGTTGCGGAGTTTTTGGGCACATATCTTTCTGACCCTAAAGCCGAAGTTGTATTTGATGCTCATAAAAAAATAGCTTTACCTACTTTTTCTGAGAAATTAACAAAGTTAGGTATTGCACTTGACCTTAAAAGCCAAATGCTGTTTTTTGGTGATAATTTTTTTATGAATAGCGAAGGAGTAAAATTTACTGGTGAAGCCGCAATCATATTGCAGTCACTCGCAGATAAACGCTGTATTTTAGCAGCCGATTTTACAGCTCATATAATTCAAGATGCTCAATTAATACAACAGCTTTATGATTGGTATATGGCAGGTTACTTAAATTTTAATTACTAGCGGCTTTGAATTCCCAATTTAATTGAAACTCTCTACTAAACAATTCAAAATTGGCGAGGCTAAACTTGGAGATAAAAATCTCATGAATAACGACAAAGCACTTATCCCAGACCAAATAATTGTTGGCGAACAGCTTTATGCTGAAGCAATTAATATTATTTTAGACGGCGCTCAGCGCGAGTTGCTGATTTTTGACCAGGATTTTAGTCACGGGGATTTTGCCAGCAAACAAAAGTATGAGCTGTTTCGGCAATTTTTAAACAAAAGTCCTAGCAATCAACTAACTATTATTCTGCAAGATACTGATTTTTTTCAAAATAAATGCCCACAGTTATTAGATTTATTAACCACATACGGGCATAAAATGGCCGTATATGAAACCAATGAGTCGGTAAAACATGCAAAAGATTGCTTCATATTGGCGGATGACCAAAATTACATCAAACGAATTCACATCTACCAAGCACGCTTTAAGTACGGCTTGAATGACCTTGCGAGCGCTAGCTTACTGAATACCAGATTTAAAGAACTGCTTGATGCGACACATGATGTGGTTGTGATTAGCAAACTTGGCCTATGAACTTTATAGGCATTTTGAAATGAAGATATATTTATACCGCCTTTTACTTTCGCTATATTTTTTATTTACCACAATTCTGTTACCACTTCACGCAATCGCAGCTACTGATTTTAAAATCATCGACTTGCAGCATCGTTTTGCAGAGGATATCATACCGATTATTCAACCTTTAGCTGGCAGTGAGGGCGCTGTGACTGGCATGCAGAACCATTTAATCATTCGTGCCACCCCTGAAAGAATGATTGAAATTGAACAAGTCATTTCAACTTTAGATGTGGCCCGTCAAAATCTAAAGATTACGGTGAGTCACCAAAATAACCTACAAACAGAGCGCGAAGGTGTTGCCGTAAGCGGCCGGAAACAAATCGGCAATGTGGACATAGGCACTAACAGATACCAAAAAAACGTAAGGGACGGTGTTCAGCTTGATATTGAGAACAGTCAGCACAACACGCGTAGTAGTAGCAATCAATATATCAATGTGATTGACGGTGAAGCTGCTTTTATTCGCGTTGGCCAATCTGTGCCGTTTACACAAGAGTGGGTAACATTAACGCGTCGATATATCAGATTACAGAAAACCACCGAGTTTATAGATATCAGCACTGGTTTTTCTGTAAGGCCCAGAAGCATAGGCGATGAAATTGAACTGCAAATTACACCAAGAATAGCTCAACTAAATCAACGTGGCTATATTGATTTTGAAGAGCTTAACACTACTGTACGAGTTAAGCGTGGTGAATGGCTGAACCTGGGTAACATCATGCAAGATAAAGATGAGGTAAGTCGCGCAATTTTAAGCCAACAAAATAGTATTCAATCCCGAAACAACAATCTATCCATTCGTGTGGAATAGCCAAAAATTGATATTTGTGGTAAAAAAAATACATTTTTTTGTAATTCTGTTGCTTTACCCTTGAAATAAGCTAGTTTTTTTAAAAAAAGCTGGTAAAATTTGCGCCACTCGGTATAGCTAATTAGGTAAAACTTTTAAGCGGTTATCGAAAAAAGTTTTTTCACTAGTTATAAACCTTAAGGAATCAAAAATGACACGTTCTATTTTACTTGCTGCATTGTTAGCTCTTGCTGTTACTGCTTGTGGTGAAAAACCTGCTGAAGAAGTTGCAGCAACTGCAACTGACGCTGCTGCTGTAGCAACTGACGCTGCTGCTGCTGCAACTGAAGCTGCTGATGCTGTAGCAACTGACGCTGCTGCTGCAACTGAAGCTGCTGCTGCTGCAACGGATTCTGCTGCTGCTGCAACTGATTCTGCTGCTGCTGCAACGGATTCTGCTGCTGCTGCAACTGAAGCTGCTAAATAATTAGCTATTAGTTGTAATTGAAGAAGCCGACTTTTAGTCGGCTTTTTTATTTTCATGCCCTATGTTTAATTAACTAACTCATCCCTCGCCAGTCAAAACCTAACAACTGATCCGCAATACCGATCCACCCATCATCGCAACCTAGTGCTTTAGCTAAAGCTGACTTAGCTAATTCTGGCGTGTTATTTTTAGCGCTTAAATGTGCAGCAACAATATGTTGCAGTTGACTGTTATCTAATTTTTCTAATAATTTTGCTGAATCCAAATTCTCTAAATGCCCTAAATCTCCACCCACACGCTTTTTAAGCGTCCAGCTATAGGGACCAGTTTGCAGCATACTGGCATCGTGATTGCATTCCAATACTATTGCCCTACATCCGCTTAATTGCGCTTCAATATGCGGCGTGCTACGCCCAACGTCTGTAAGTACGCCTAACTTGTGATTTCCGTCAGAAAAAATACACTGAATTGGTTCGCGAGCATCATGCGGCACGGGGTAGGGCTGCACCTGTATATCATCGACTGAAAAGTCTCGATGACTGTCAATGATATTAAATTGAAGATTATGCTGGCTGGGAATATATCTTGCCGACATTTTAAGTGTGCCATAACTGAGCCACACTGGAATATTATATTTAGCTGCGAACTTAAACGCACCCCCAGCATGATCGTCATGCTCATGCGTAATGACTATACCCGTCAAATCACTGGGGTTAAGACGCAATCGCGCCAGCCTTGCCTGGGTTTCTTTAACACTGAAACCACAATCCAGCATAAGCCTCGTGTTGTTAACCTCTACTACCAGCGCATTGCCAGCACTGCCGCTACCCAGCGAAGCAAAGCGCATTTGTAGTATTACCTAAAAAAACTATTTTAGCTGTTCATACATAAGCGCGACTATGCGATTTGCGGTAGTAGTGCGGATACGTGTGCCCTCTTTATCTACCACCGTCACTATTGCACCATCTTTAGCATCATCAGCCACTTTTATACGATATTGCTTTTCTGGATTTGTTTTTTGCTTATCGTCACTGCCCCAGAACTTCAATTTCTCAACCATGCTCTTGTCTTGTTTTTCTGATGTGACTTCTTTTTTCTCGTCATCATTACCCCAGAATTTCAAAGTTTCGAACAGGCCTTTCTTTTTCTTAGGCGTATCGTCTATGTCTACATCTGCATAGCGTACAAAGAAAATACCATTAGAACGATCTTTATCTTCAATCACAAAACCGATTCTGTCTAGCGCCAAACCTACACGACGCCATGCACGGTCAAATGGATCATTGAGTAACAATGTTGCGCTGCCATCGGCTTCTTTCACGACTTCAGCACGTTTCAAACTGACCGCAGAAGCAATAATAGCCTTGGACTTCTGCTCTTCGATGCCTAACTTCACCATTAAACGGCGTAATAGTTCAGCATCTAACTCAGCATCCCTGGCATCTGCTACAACTACAGTTTTTGCTTCCAGCCTATATCCTGTCTCAATTTCACCATAATTAGTCCTAACTCTATTTTTACCATCATCTGGAGCCCCCGCAACGGAGCGATGCGTCATATAAATTTCAGTGGTATTCGGTTCGTTGCCATGCTCTAAACGTGTTTTAAATTTTTTCTTATCTGCAAAGCCCGATAATTTATCCAGCCATTTATCAAATTTATCGCCTAAATTACCAGTCTCATCTTTTTTAATGGCATCAGCATCAATCCACTCTGTTTCCATCACGCCAAGCTGCGCATTTTCAGAGCGAACTGCAAAGCCTTGGTCGGTCCAAAACTCACGTATCACTGGCCATATTTTTTCTGCTGGCGCATTCACTACTAGCCAACGTTGTGCACCTGCTTTTTCTAAACGGACTCCCTCAGGTGTAGCCAATACTTTTTCAACCGCAGCCTCTTGACCTTCTTGCGCTTGGCTATAGGTAGAGTAACTGGTGCTGCCAGGAATAGAATATGCATCGCTAACTGGGCTTGCAGTTAAATCTGGTGGCACTTCTAATGGCTTAGAGCGACCTGCACCTTTGTAATCCGAAGTGTTATTAATAAACGGAATAGAATCGCAACCTACTAAACTGGCGGTAATCAGCATATAAATTGCTAAGTGTTTCATAGTACTGGGTTTAATAATACTAGGCTTGATATTCATTTGTTTCATTCAGACCTCTTTAAAAAAACGATATTGCTCATTATAAAATACTGGCGGCCTTGCACGCGCCGCGCAATACATCATGGTACTGCACCGACAAAGGCACCATAGGTAATCGAATACCTGTTTTAATCAAGCCCATTTGCGCCAGCACCCATTTAACTGGAATTGGATTAGCCTCAACAAATAACTTTTGATGAAGTTGAAACAGTTTTGCATTGATTTCACGTGCTTTGATCGCATCGCCAGCCACTGCAGCCACACACATTTCATGCATGAGTTTTGGTGCGACATTAGCCGTTACTGAAATCACGCCTTTTCCGCCCAATAGCATTAAAGACATCGCGGTAGCATCATCTCCGCTTAACACTGCAAATTCTTTAGGGGCTCTCAGAATTAAATCCGTACCGCGTTCTATGCCGCCAGTAGCATCTTTAATACCAACGATATTAGGATGTATAGCTAACCGTAATGTTGTTTCGTTACTAATATCGCAACCCGTGCGGCCTGGCACGTTGTAAAGAATCTGCGGAACATCCACTGCATCAGCAATCGCTATAAAATGCTGGTACAAGCCTTCTTGTGTAGGTTTGTTGTAGTACGGCGCTACAAGTAAGCAAGCGTCTACACCTAATTCTTTAGCTTTTTGTGTAAGGGCAATGGCCTCTTTCGTTGAGTTGGCGCCAGTGCCTGCGATGACCGGAACACGCCCGTTGACTTGGCTCACAGCCGTTTTTATCAACAAACAATGTTCGTCAAAATCTACTGTAGGCGACTCGCCAGTAGTACCTACAATAACAATACCATCAGAGCCTTGGGCCACATGAAAATCAATCAGCGCATTCAAAGATGGAATATCTAAACGGCCGTCTTCAAACATTGGCGTGACAATAGCAACTAAACTGCCTTGAGCGACAAAATTCCCTTGCAACATAGCAAACCTAAAACTATTTATAATCCTTCATTTTAACTTAAAAGCTTGGTAAATATATAGTTTCTCAATGCAAACTTAACGCCCCATCAATTGAGTCTCGCATATGGATATTCGATATAGTTATAAAGGTATAATTACTTATACTTTGCCAAGGTCAAAACTTATCGTTATATTAGGCGTCCCATTGGTTTGGGTGCCCTTTTGCTTGATTTGGTGAAGAGTAAACGCTGTATAATTCAAGGTAACAATTCAGACGCTGACCATGACTATTGATTTCCATCATTACATTATGATTTTAATCGGCACAGTGCTTGTGAATAACATCGTGCTGGTTAAAATTCTGGGGCTCTGCCCCTTTATGGGTGTTTCTAAAAAACTAGAAGCCTCCATCGGCATGGCTGGCGCTACTGCATTTGTTCTAAGCATAGGCTCAATGACCAGCTGGGGCATCAACCACTACCTACTTGAACCTAATAACTTACAGTACCTGCGTACGCTTTCGTTCATTGTGATTATCGCCGGGGTAGTGCAACTCACTGAAATGGTAATGGAAAAGAACTTCCCCCCGCTATACCAGGGGTTAGGTATCTTTTTACCGCTCATCACCACTAATTGCGCGGTACTGGGCATCCCTTTGCTGAACGCCCAAGCAAGCCATAGCTTTACAGAATCATTATTCTTTGGCTTAGGCGGCGCGATTGGATTTTCACTGGTGTTGATTCTATTTGCATCCATGCGCGAACGCTTAGAAGCCGCCGATATCCCTGTGGCATTTAAAGGGTCAGCAATCGCCATGGTCACGGCAGCACTCATGAGCCTGGCGTTTATGGGTTTTGCTGGTCTCGATAAATATTAGTCAAAGTATTCAAGTTATAAAAACATGTTAACAGCCCTTTATATCATGCTTGGCCTTGCTCTAGTGCTTGGAGTGTTATTAGGCATTTCTGCTTTATTATTTAAAGTAGAGGGTGACCCATTGGTCGCACGAATAGATGCTATCTTGCCACAGACACAATGCGGGCAATGCGGCTACCCAGGCTGCAAACCCTATGCGATGGCGATTGCGGCTGGTGAAGCGGATATCAATCAATGCCCGCCGGGTGGCGAGGCTGGCGCACATGCATTAGCGGACCTAATGGGGGTGGAATACAAGCCACTCAACGCTGAACATGGCTTGCCTAAACCTAAATCTGTCGCCTTTATAGATGAGGCCACCTGCATTGGCTGCACTTTGTGCATACAGGCCTGCCCTGTAGACGCTATTCTAGGTGCAGCAAAACATATGCACACCATTATTGCCTCTGAATGTACTGGTTGCGAACTATGCCTTGCGCCTTGTCCTGTGGACTGCATTACAATGATACCAATTGCAGAGAACCCGGATAACTGGAAATGGAAATATCCGGTGATACCCATTATCGCCGTGTCTTTTGATGCAAATAACGCCAATTTAACTAAATAACACTAAATTAAAATAGTACTCAAATAAATAAAACTTAAGCATGAATGCAATTATCAATTTTGCGAGCAACTTGATTCGCGGCGTCTCTAGCAATAAAGATGTTTTTAAGTTTAATGGTGGTGTGCATCCTCGCGATCACAAAGCTGAATCAACAACACGCCCAATAGCCAAGCTTGCCATCCCTGAGAAACTGATACTACCTCTACGTCAGCATGTAGGCTATATCCCTAAAATTAAAGTGCAAGTGGGCGACCAAGTTCTTAAAGGTCAAATGCTCGCAGAGCCTGAAGGCACAGTATCTGCAGCCATTCATGCGCCAACTTCTGGCACTATTTCAGCCATTAGTGAAGAGGTGATTCCGCATCCTTCCGGCTTGCCTGATATGTGCATTACACTAACACCAGATGGCAAAGACACATGGGGACAGCTGCACCCAATCGACTGGCGGCATACCGATAAAAAAATATTGGTTGATAGCTTGCGTGAATCAGGCATTGTTGGTTTGGGTGGCGCCACTTTCCCAACCCATATTAAATTGCACTCAAACGGCAAATCTAATGTACATACCTTAGTGATTAATGCCGCAGAATGTGAGCCGTATATTACATGCGACGACATGCTGATGCGCGAACGTGCAGATGAAATCGTCAAAGGCATTGAAATCGTAAAGTATCTGCTAGGTGCAGAAAAAAGTATTATTGGCATTGAGGATAACAAGCCGGAAGCTGCCCGTGCCATGTCAGCCGCATGCGTAAGTGACGATATGCTAGTGAAGGTTGTACCCACGCTATATCCTAGCGGTGATGCGCGTCGCCTGATTCATTTGTTGCTGGATATTGAAATCCCTCACGATAAACGCTCAACCGATGTAGGCGTACAAGTATTCAACATAGCCACCGTGTTAGCTATTTACCGTTACTTTGAATTCGGCGAACCCTCTATTAGCCGCATTGTGACCATTACAGGCAATGTACATACACCGCAAAATTTTGAAGTGTTATTTGGAACCCCGCTTGAATCATTGGTAGCAGCTGCGGGCGGCACTAAGCAAGATACAACGCACTTCATTATGGGTGGCCCGATGATGGGGTTTGACTTGCCTAATGAGCATGTACCGATTACTAAAGCCGCTAACTGCATAATTGCTGCAGCGCCAGGCCTATTTGCACCACCGCCGCCTGCCATGCCTTGCATACGTTGCGCACGTTGTGCGGACGCCTGCCCAGTTAACCTGCAGCCACAAGAACTTTACTGGTTTGCAAAATCAGATAACTTTGAAAAGGCACGCGACTACAATTTATTTGATTGTATCGAATGTGGCTGCTGCTCTTATGTATGCCCAAGCGACATTCCGCTGGTGCAATATTATCGATATGCAAAAAGTGAAATCATTGCAACTGACAAGGCCAAAGAAGCCGCTGATTTGGCGCGTGAACGCAATGATTTCAGATTAGCGCGTATTGAGCGTGAAAAACTAGAACGTGCTCAAAAACATGCCGAGCGTGCTCAGGCAGGAAAAACGCAAGCTAAAGTTGAAGATGCATCAGCTAATAAATCAGAAGCTGAGTCTACCGTTTCAAGCGAAGCCACACCTAGCGTTAACGACAAACAAGCGGCAATAGCCGCTGCAATAGCAAGAGCGAAAGCACAGAAATTATCATCTGCCCCCGCTAATCAAGAATTAGCAGCAGAAAAAGCTGAAGCGACTAATATAGCTAAAACCCCAGAAATGGAGGCCGCAGGATTATCTGTTAATGAAACCCAGGTAAAGCAAGATAAACAAGCGCTGATAGCGGCAGCCATTGAGCGTGCAAAAGCGCAAAAACTAGCGGCAGCCCAAGCGGGTGTTGTCCCGAAAAATGTAGACAATATAAGCGCTTCGGTTCAAGCTGAAATCAATGAAACAGATGCTATTCGTGAAAAAGCAAAACTTTCTACCGATAATAAGAATTAAAATTAAGTAACCCTAATAGGACTAAAGACTTGAACCGTTCTCCGTATATTACAGACGCACCAACCGTTAGCGCCATTATGCTTAAGGTGCTGCTTGCGCTGGTGCCTGGCATTATTGCGTATGTATGGATTTATGGTGGCGGTATTTTAGTGAGCATTACGCTAGCAACCATCACAGCTTTAGCGGCAGAAGCTGCCTTGCTAAAAATTCGCCAGCGTCCTATTAAGCCGTATTTAATGGACATGAGCGCAGTAGTCACAGCATGGTTATTAGCGCTTGCGTTACCGCCCTTGGCGCCTTGGTGGCTAGTCGTAGTGGGTACGTTCTTTGCTATCGTCATTGCCAAGCAACTTTATGGTGGCTTGGGCTACAATCCGTTCAACCCCGCTATGGTTGGTTACGCGGTACTACTTATTTCTTTTCCGCTGATAATGACTAAATGGCCTGCACCGCTATTATTGGCAGAACATCCGCTTAATTTTATGGATCAATTAAATTATATTTTTAGCGGTGTGCTGCCGACGGATATTAAAGTCGATGCCATCACCTCCGCTACTCCTCTTGATTACTTAAAAACACAATTAACGCTCAAACATGAAGTGGCGAGCATTATAGAATCACCGATATTCGGCATGTATGGCGCAAAGGGTGGAGAGGTAATCACAGGTGCCTATTTGCTAGGCGGTTTATATTTATTACAACAGCGGATTATAAGCTGGCATTTACCCACCGCATTTTTAGCAGCATTAGCGACTATTTCTTTAGCATTTTACGCTGTGAACCCTACACACTTTGCTAATCCGCTATTCCATTTAATGAGTGGGGCATCTTTGTTGTGTGCATTTTTTATCATTACTGATCCTGTCAGTGGGCCGACAACACCACGCGGTAAACTTTATTTCGCCGCTGGCGTTGGAGTTCTGACCTATTTAATTCGCGTATATGGCGGCTATCCAGATGGCGTCGCATTTGCAGTTTTAATTATGAATATGTGTGTGCCGCTCATAGATGCACATACGCAGCCCCGCGTATTCGGGCACAAAAAACCTTGAATATGGACTATTAAAATAAATATGCCAGAAACCATATTTAAACATGCTTTAAAAACCGCAGTCACCATGCTCGCTTTTGCGTTCGTGGGAACGTTGCTACTCGCTTATGTGTTTGAAATCACGCGCGCGCCTATTGAGGCTAGCGAGAAAGAAGCTCGTTTGGCGCTTTTTAAACAAATTTTGCCTGAAAACGCTTACGATAACGAGTTGTTAAAAGAGACTGTAGAGATACCGCCTAATGAGCAGTTAGGCAACCGCCAAGCCAGCATCGCCAATATCGCTAAATTCGACAACAAAACCGTGGGTGTTATATTAGAAGCCGTTGCACACGATGGTTATAGCGGTGACATCAAATTACTAATCGCGATTCGTGCTGACGGCTCTATTAGTGGTGTGCGTGTATTGGCGCACAAAGAAACACCTGGTTTGGGCGATTATATCGATATTGCACATGGCAATTGGATAAAACTATTTAATGACGAATCTGTCCATAAAACACCAGCTGAAAAATGGCAGGTGCTAAAAGATGGCGGCAAGTTTGATTACATGGTCGGAGCCACCATTACACCTCGTGCCGTGGTAAAAGCGGTTTTAAAAGCGTTGCAGTATTTTGAAATGAATAAGCAAACAGTATTTGCCGTTGCAAATGAAGCCGTTTAAGGAAGTATTATGAGCAACCTCTATAAAGAAATCACCATCAACGGCCTATGGAAACAAAATCCAGGCGTAGTTCAGCTACTGGGCTTATGTCCAACGCTGGCAGTGACGACGACTGCGGTAAATGGTTTAAGCTTAGGACTTGCAACCGCACTTGTCATGGCGGCATCTAATGGCTCAGTATCCCCTGTGCGCAGATTCATTCCAAGCGAAATCCGCGTGCCCGTTTTTATTTTAGTGATTGCGGCTTTAGTTACCGTCATTGATTTATCCATCAATGCGTTTGCACATCCGCTGCATAAAGTCTTAGGGATTTTTATCCCGCTGATAGTAGTCAATTGCATCGTACTTGCGCGGGTAGAATCATTTGCCGCAAAAAATTCGCCAGTCCCTTCAATACTGGATGGCTTCATGATGGGAATAGGCTTAGCGTTAGTGCTTGGCTTACTAGGCGGCATGCGTGAAATTATAGGCAAGGGCACGCTGTTTTCTGGCTTAGATTTGGTATTCGGCCCTGAAGCCAAGCAGTTTATATTAACGGTAATTCCTGATTATCACGGATTCTTATTAGCCGTGTTGCCGCCCGGCGCATTTTTAGGGCTAGGTGCACTGATTGCTGTGCGCAATTGGATTGAAATCAAAAAAACAGCTAAAACCAATGCACCAACGGCACAACTTGAGCCAGCACTCAGCCACTAATCAGCCCTTCGTCTAGTTCGACATGCTCACCAACCAGCTCAGGTGTCAACAATGAATGCTAAGCATCGCTTTGAAATTTTTAAGCGCTTAAGTATTGCTATTCCTAACCCCACTACAGAGCTCAAGCATAACAGTACGTTTGAACTGCTAATTGCTGTCATCTTGTCAGCACAGGCTACAGACAAAAGTGTGAATATTGCCACTGAAAGGTTGTTTGCCGTCGCCAATACTCCAGAAAGTATATTGGCATTAGGGTTACATGGGTTAGAGGAATACATTAGAACTATCGGTTTATACCACTCCAAAGCGAAAAATGTACTAGCGACCTGTCAGATGTTAATTTCACATCATCAATCACAAGTGCCAAATACCCGTAAGGCGCTCGAAGCGCTGCCAGGCGTAGGGAGAAAAACTGCCAATGTGATTTTGAATACGGCATTTGGTGAACCGACCATTGCTGTAGACACTCATTTATTTAGATTAGGTAATCGCATTAAACTCGCTACAGGCAAAACCGTGCTGGAAGTGGAAATGAAGTATCTCAAAACGATACCTGCCGAATTCATAAAAGATGCGCATCATTTGCTCATCTTGCATGGACGTTACATTTGCACAGCACGCAGGCCGAAATGCGCAGAATGTTGCATTGAGGATTTATGTGAATACACGGCAAAAGAATACGCAAACTAAAGAATATGTCCCTGACTAAATTACCCCAAGGCCATCAATGAAAGTAGCAACAAGCATTGTGCTGGGCAATAAAGCCACACCCGCGCTGGTGGCAGAAGCTGTTGCCAAGGCGATGCTTAAGGCAGATATTTCTATTGCAAACTCAGTCCTGCTGTTACTCACCACCGAGTTTGCAGATAATCCTCAACCAGCTATTAAAGCGGCCGCTAAAGCGGCCAACTGTACGCAGGTCCTTGGATGCTCAGCAACAGGAATCTTCACTGAAGAAGACTGGGTGTTGGACTCTCCAGCAGTAGCCGTAATGGTATTTGGTGGTGATGTCAGCATTCACTCGGCCAAGTTTAACCACACGCAACAAGCCTTGTTAACCCTGACTGCACCTAATGCGATTAATAGTACTTGGCTAAATGACGGCAATGCACGTTATGGCGGAGTGTCAGGTGATGCGCTTGGCCAAGGGCCTTTTTCTGTATGGCAAAATGCCAAAGCTGACAGCACGGGCCGGATAGAGGCCTTTTTTACTGGCGTTAAATTAGCCACTAAAGCTTCACATGGGTTAAAACTACTCACTAAACCAAAAAAAATTCAGCACATAAATGGTTATGATATTGAGCTACTAGACAATAAATCACCTTTTGCAGCACTACAAAAAGCTTGGGAATCACATCGTAAAAGTAACGCAAATATTAAAAGTGATACAACGTTACCCTCACATTTGGTCATGGCTGTATACGCAAGCAGTGCCGAGGTTATCCACAAAGGGGAGTATGAGCAAGCTAATTTAATCAGTGTCGATGAGTCTACTGGCAGCATAACGCTGGCTCAAACTCTGGAAGTTGGGCAATATTTGTGCTGGGGTTTGCGGGATCAAGCAACAGCAGAAGTAGACTTAGTCCTTACCACTCAATCATTGACAAAAGAATTAGGGGCTAAAGCTGATTTTGGTCTGCTATTTTCCTGTATAGGTCGCGGCCCCTTTTATGACGGCATAGACCATGATCTAAAAGTGATTACTCAGCAGCTACCCAACATGCCATTATTAGGTTTTTATGGTAACAGTGAAATTGCGACTATTGGCGGTAAAAATCAATTACTGCCGTATTCCGCAGTTCTAAGTTTATTTAGCGAACTGGCTACACTTAACCTTAAATAAAAAATTGAGTTAAAAAATGAGCTTATATAACCCAAGCCGTGACCAAGCCCGTCAGTTTTTGTTTGATGCGTGGGGAAAATTCAAACAGTACCTGACACTAACAGATTTAGAAAAAATAGCGGTTGAAGTCATACAAATGCATCCTGAGTATCATGCAGTATTAGATGCGCCAGAACGCTATATGCACCAACAATACTTTCCAGAAATGGGTGAAACCAATCCATTTTTGCATTTAAGTTTACACTTATCAGTCATCGAGCAAATTAGCATCAACCAGCCTATTGGAATTCGCGAGATTTATGATAAATTACGACAGCAACATAACGATACCCATCTTGCGTATCATGACTTAATAGACTGTCTCGCAGAAACAATTTGGCAAGCACAACGTAATAATCAACCGATGGATTCCGAACATTATTTGAATTTACTAAAACAAAAGCTGGGGCATGTGTAATGAATACAAGTCTGCTGAATAAAAATGTAAATGACTGGCTAAATGAACACGGTGATTACCTCTATCGCTTCGCTCTGGCTAGGTTGCGCGACCCGCATCAAGCCGAGGATGCCGTGCAGGAAACCATGCTCGCAGCCATTAAAAGTAATAGTTTTGAAGGTGCATCTTCAGCCAGAACCTGGCTGACCGGCATACTTAAACATAAAATCATTGATTCGCAGCGTAAGCAATTTCGCGAGCAACCGCTCTCTGATTTAATTGATCTAGATGCATCCGATACCAGTATGGATGACTTTTTTGACAAAAACGGCCATTGGCTTGATAAACCGCAAACATTGGACATGCCAGAAGAAGCACTTGAGCAAAAACAATTTTTAAACATATTAAGTGGCTGTATTGATAAGCTACCAGCCAAATTGGCGACAATTTTCATGATGCGTGACGTCCAGGAAACTGACAATGAAGCTATTTGTAAGGAACTGGAAGTTACTGCGACCAATGCTTGGGTGATGTTGTACAGAGCCCGTATGGGATTAAGGAAATGTTTAGAGATACATTGGATTACCGGGTAACAATATGAAATGGATGCTCAGCTGCAAACAGGCAAGCCAAATTATCTCACAGTCGTTAGACAGTCCTTTGTCAGGTTCAGACCGTATGAAATTGAGGTTTCATCTATTTTTATGCGGTGCTTGTACTCGTTTTAGCCGTCAATTGCGTTTACTTAGCAGTGCGGTTATACGCATTAAACATAATATTGAAAATGACAGTTCTGTACAGCTTCCATTAGAGTCTAAAGCTAGAATTTTTCAAAAAATTTCTAGTGCGATTGAATCTAAAAAACATTAATGACGTAATTTACTTTTTAACAATATTTATTTGAAGGACTTATCATGAACAACACACAAAAATCAATCGCACTTGCTGTTAGCGGTGCATTCGCTTTATCAATCGCAGCAACTTCAGTGAATGCTGCAGAAAATCCATTTGCAGCAAAATCATTATCCTCAGGCTATCAAGTTGCCGAACAAGATGCAAAAATGAAGGACGGTAAATGCGGTGCTGGCAAATGTGGCGCTAACATGAAAAAAACAAAAAAGACTCAAACTGAAAAAGCTAAAGAAGGTTCATGCAGTGCAGAAAAAATGAAAGATGGATCTTGTAGTGCAGAGATGAAAGGGTCAGCCGATAAAGCGCGTGAAGGATCTTGCAGCGCAGAGAAAATGAAAGAGGGTTCTTGCAGCGCTGAAATGAAAAAAGAAATGGAAAGCACTACTAAATAAACCGTATAAATAATCCTAATAAATATACCAAGTAAATAAACCCAGATGAATTACTGGTTTAGTTTTAATTAGATTTAACATGACCACTTTTAATCATGCAAAATCTAAAATCAATGGCGTGGGTTTGGGGTTAAAGCGCGAGCTGATTCCCCAAATTCAAGCTGCATTTGGCGAGGAGTCTATCGCCAATATCAACTTTCTTGAAATTGCCCCTGAAAACTGGATTAATGCAGGTGGCAAAGCCGCCAAGCAACTTGATTGGTTTGTAGAACGATACCCGATTGTTTGTCACGGCTTGTGCCTATCACTAGGTGGGCTAAGCCCGCTTAATGTTGGCTTTGTAAAACAAGTCAAAAACTTTCTGCATCAGTATCAGATACCCATTTACACCGAACATTTAAGCTACTCCACGGATGGCTATAAAGGTAAACAAGGTTATTTATATGACCTGCTACCCATTCCATTTACTGAAGAAGCTGTGCATTACGTAGCTCAACGCATACGTCAAACACAAGATATTTTAGGGCAGCAGATTGGTATTGAAAATGCCTCATTTTATGTAGCGGCGCCCGTGTCAGAAATGAGCGAACTAACATTCCTTAAAGCCGTGCTAGATGAAGCGGATTGCTTGCTTCACCTAGACATCAATAACATTTACGTGAATAGCGTTAACTTCAACTTTAACCCGCATGAATTTTTACGTGGCATCCCAGGTGAACGTATTATCTATAGCCATGTGGCGGGGCATTACCAACAAACCCCGAATTTATTGATAGATACACATGGTGAAAACATCATTGACCCTGTTTGGGCTTTGCTCGAAGAATCTTACCAACTATTTGGCACTTTCCCGACCCTGCTAGAACGAGACACCAATATCCCACCTTTGAAAATTTTGATGAGCGAAATCAATAAAATTGCCCAGTTACAACTTAACCAAAGCAATCAACAAATATCATGAGTGCTAACCTGCCGAGCTTTCAGCGCTATCAATTAGCATTTACCGCACACATACGCAACCCACACCATCAGCCACGTCCTCAAGGCGTGGATGCTAACCGCATGGCTGTATATCAAGAAATTGTGTTTAATAATCTATTTGCATCAGTATCTGCCTGCTTTCCCGTTGCGCAAAAAGTTTTAGGCAAGCGTGCATGGTTAAAATTAACTCAAGCTTTTTTGCGGGAACACGCTGCAAATACGCCAATTTTTAGACAAATTCCTGAAGAGTTCTTAAGTTTTTTAAGTGACACAAACACACATGCAAACACTGATGTTAAGCCGTTACTGCCGCCTTATCTCGCAAGCCTATGCCATTATGAATGGATAGAACTGTTGGTAGCTTCAATGCCAGCGCCTGAGTTGGCCAGTGAAAAAATCAACCTAGCAGGTAATTTACTCACAGGACACCCAGTTTTTGCACCAACAATGCAATTACTGCATTATGACTATGCCGTGCACAAAATTTCACTTCGTAACAAACCCAAACAAAAACAAAGCACACATCTTTTGGTGCACCGCAACACAGAGGATTTGGTTAAGTTTACAGAATTAAATGCTATTACATTTAGACTGCTTTTATTATTACAACAAAATAAAATCACTGGTGAGCAAGCACTCACATTGCTCGCTAATGAGATAGCGCAACCACATCCTGAAACTATCATTCAATTTGGGCTGGAAACTCTGGAGAACCTAAGAAGCCAAGGCGTGATTCTTGGTACAGCTTCATCTAACCTTGGTGACTAACTTAGCCAATTCCATCAAACAATATTTCACCACATAAAAACAAAGTTAAGCACCATAAGTTACTAAGAAATATGAGATAATTGCATTGTAGAAACAAAACCATTGCCCATGTAACCCTCTGTAATACCTCCCAACTCCGTTAAGCCTAAACAAAAAACAAGCAGTTTCACCTCTATTTTTTGCAGCCAGCAACATTCATCTGCAAAAAATGTATTACCAATGACTGACAATCGGAGAACATTTTGTCAATTTTAAACATCAACAACCTTAACCCTCAAGAAATTAAAACCAATTTACTTAGTGGCTTAACCGTCGCATTGGCTATGGTGCCAGAAGCTATTGCCTTTGCCCTTATTGCCCACGTGTCACCTCTCACAGGCTTGTATGCCGCCGTAATCGTTGCCTTCATCACCTCTGCCTTTGGCGGCCGCCCAGGCATGATTTCTGGCGCAACCGGCGCTCTGGCTGTAGTGATGGTGGCACTGGTTGTACAGCATGGCGTTGAGTATTTATTTGCTACAGTTGTACTCATGGGCATACTGCAAATACTGTTTGCAGTAGCCAAGCTGGGTAAATTTATCCGCATGGTGCCGTACCCAGTGATGCTGGGCTTTGTAAATGGCTTAGCCATTGTGATTTTTCTGGCGCAATTTGGGCATTTTAAAACTGTCGCTGAAGATGGTACTGCCACCCGGATGAGCGGCTACGCTCTTTATATCATGCTGGGGTTAATAGCCTTAACTATGGCAGTAATCTACCTGTTACCTAAACTTACCAAAGCCATTCCATCGACCTTAGCCGCCATCATGCTAGTATCATTCGGTGTAACTTTCCTGAAGGTCGATACAAAAACCGTAGGCGATTTAGGCTCTATCGCTGGTGGTTTGCCTAACTTCCATTTACCCACTGTGCCATTCAATTTTGAAACGCTTACTATTATTTTTCCCTACGCCTTAATACTGGCAGCGATTGGCTTGATTGAAACTTTGCTGACACTTAACCTTATTGACGACATGACCGACACCAGAGGCAAGCCTAACCGCGAGTCGCTCGCTCAAGGCATAGCCAACGTGGTGACAGGTTTCTTCGGTGGAATGGGTGGATGTGCCATGATTGGTCAAAGTATGATTAACGTGAATAACGGTGCATTAAAAAGACTTTCAGGCATAGCCACTGCGGTATTTTTGCTTTCATTTATTCTGTTTGCATCACACTGGATTGAAATGATTCCACTCGCAGCATTGATTGGCGTAATGTTTGTCGTTGCAGAAAAAACCTTTGAGTGGGGAAGCTTTAGATTATATGGCAAAGTACCTAAGCCTGATTTATTGGTTATCGTATTGGTAGCAAGTATTACAGTCGTTGCTGATTTAGCGATTGCTGTAATTGTTGGTGTTATTTTCTCTGCCTTGGTGTTCGCATGGGAACATGCCAAACAAATCAGCGTAACAACGCGCACCAATGAACATGGCTGGAAAGTATACGAATTGCAGGGAACATTATTTTTCGCTTCAATTGCTGCTTTTCAGAATCTGTTTTCTCCTGCTGATGATCCACAAGAAGTTGCGATTGATTTTAAAAATGCAAAGGTCGCAGATCATTCAGCACTAGCCGCAATTGACTCACTTGCAGAGCGCTATCAGTCAGTTGGTAAACAGCTGCATTTAAAACATCTTAGTCAAGATTGCCTGGAACTACTAGATAAAGCCAAAGGCATGATAGAAGTGAATGTATTGGAAGACCCAAAATATCACATAGCTGATAACAAGTTGGGATGATGCATCCCTAACCCAACCAACTTGGGCTTCTGGGAGGGTTAGCAACCGCCCATAAACTAATCGTCGAAATTAACTTGCTGTAGCTGCCGTTCTTCTAGCGCTACAAGCAAGTTTTTTTGTTCCGTTTGCCCCATACCCCACCAAGCCTTTATTTCATCGATGGTGCGATAACAGCCTTGGCACAAACCGCTCGATTCGTCCACCGCACATACACCAATACAGGGCGACTTAATCTCGGGCTGCGTGTTTTCCGTCATATTATTTATCCGTCAGCTTCACAGAAGCGGCTAACTTAAGATACCGTGGCACTGCTTATATTTTTTACCTGAGCCACATGGACATGGATCATTACGCCCAACTTTAACACCGTCACGAATCACTGGTTGATTAGTGGCCTGTGCTGCTTCCGTGTCAGCCGGGTTAGCTAAAGCTTCATCATAATCAGCATGTTGATAGTGTACATTTTCCAATTCCACTGGTTTTTCAACGGCCTCAACATCTGCCTCGGTTTTCACTTGTACCAACATAGTCACTTTGGTCACTTCGCTTTTTACCGTATTCAGCAGGCCTTCAAATAGCTCAAAAGCTTCACGCTTATATTCTTGTTTAGGATTTTTTTGTGCATAAGAACGTAAATGTATGCCTTGGCGCAAATGATCCAGTGCAGCAAGATGTTCGCGCCAATGATTATCCAGGCTTTGTAACATCACTGAGCGCTCAAACTGGCGCATGATATCAGGGCTCGCTTGCTGCTCTTTGGCAACATAAGCGCTATTTGCAGCATCTATAATGCGTTCACGCAGGGTTTCTTCGTGTAAGTCAGGGTTATCTTCCAGCATTTTTTGCAATGGAATCTCAATTCCGGCTTCAGTTTTAAGTTCTCGCTCCAAACCTGGCACATCCCATTGTTCTTCAACACTATTCGGTGGAATGTGAGCAGCAATCATACTTGTCAACACATCTTCGCGCATGGCCTTGATAGTTTCACCGACATCGGCGGCTTCTAACAACTCATTACGTTGCTCGTAAATCACCTTACGCTGATCATTAGCGACATCGTCGTATTCTAGTAATTGCTTACGAATATCAAAGTTACGGCCTTCAACCTTTCGTTGCGCATTTTCAATTGCACGTGTCACCCATGGGTGCTCAATTGCCTCGCCATCCGGCATGTTGAGTTTTTCCATAATGGCTGAAACACGATCAGAGGCAAAAATACGAAGTAACTGGTCTTCTAATGAAAGATAGAACCTGCTCGAACCCGCATCACCTTGCCGACCAGAGCGCCCTCGTAACTGGTTATCTATGCGACGTGATTCATGACGCTCCGTACCCGCAATATGCAGGCCGCCAGCAGCTAAAACTGCATCGTGTCGTTGTTGCCATTCTGCTTTAAGCGCAGCGATGCGCGTTTGCTTCTCTGCATCCGTAAGCTTTTCGTCATGTTTAACTGCTTCAATATCTGTTTCCGGGTTACCGCCCAGCACAATATCAGTACCACGGCCCGCCATGTTGGTGGCAATGGTAATCACACCAGGACGACCTGCCTGTGCAATCACATGCGCTTCACGCTCATGCTGCTTAGCATTTAACACTTGATGCTCTAATTTTTCTGCATTCAACAACTTAGAAATTAGCTCCGAGTTTTCAATCGAGGTAGTGCCTACCAATACTGGCTGTCCACGGCTTTGGCAGTCTTTAATATCCAATATCACTGCAGCATACTTTTCTTGCGCTGTGCGGTACACTTTATCCATATTATCTTTACGCAACATAGGGCGGTGCGTTGGAATCACAATAGTTTCTAAATTGTAAATCTGGTTAAACTCATAAGCTTCAGTATCTGCAGTACCTGTCATACCTGAAAGTTTGGTATACATACGGAAATAGTTTTGAAATGTGATAGAGGCGAGCGTTTGGTTTTCTTTTTGAATCTCTACACCTTCTTTAGCTTCAACTGCTTGATGCAAACCATCTGACCAGCGGCGACCCGGCATCATACGGCCATTGATTTCATCTACAATAGTCACTTCACCATCACGCACCACGTAATGTTGGTCTCTATGGTAAAGATTGCGCGCGCGAAGTGAGGCATATAGATGATGCACCAGCGTAATATTAGAAGCCTCATACAAACTCGAACCTTCCGCTAACAAGCCAGCCTCAGTGAGCAAGCCTTCTGCATGCTCATGTCCTTGTTCAGACATCACGACATTTTGGCCTTTTTCATCCACCCAAAAGTCACCCTCGCCGTCTTCTTCGGTTTGAGCAACTAATTTTGCAGCAACGGCGTTAATCTGACTGTACAGCGCAATGCTGTCATCCGCTTGGCCAGAAATAATCAACGGCGTACGTGCTTCATCGATTAAGATTGAATCAACCTCATCAATTAAAGCATAACTCAAACCACGCTGCACACGACCGTCACGCTCATGCACCATGTTATCTCGCAGATAGTCAAAACCATATTCGTTATTGGTACCATAGGTAATGTCTGCAGAATATGCCTGGCGTTTAACGTCATTTGGCATTTGCGATAGATTAATGCCTATTGTTAAACCTAAAAAGTTGTATAACTTGCCCATCCATTCAGCATCGCGCTTTGCAAGATAGTCATTCACAGTAACTACATGCACACCCTTACCTGTCAGCGCATTTAAATAAACTGGCAGAGTCGCTACTAAGGTTTTACCTTCCCCTGTACGCATTTCGCCAATCTTGCCTGCGTTAAGCACCATACCGCCTATCATTTGCACGTCAAAATGGCGCATACCTAAGGCACGCACACCACCTTCACGCACAACAGCAAAGGCTTCTGGCAAAAGTTTTTCTAAAGTCTCGCCATTGTTAAAGCGTTGTTTGAACTCTTCAGTTTTTGCCCTTAACTCATCATCAGACAAGGCCTGCATTGCTGGCTCTAGCGCATTGATTTGATGTACCTTTTGCGCGTATTGTTTGACCAACCTCTCATTACGGCTACCAAATAACTTTTTGAACAACGTGGATATCATGAAATGACTGACTTTCGACTTTAAAGAATTTTTAATTGGAGAAATAGGTTTTTTATAACTTAAGTTTCTAAGTGTGGTTTTTAATGGCGTGTCTTTTTATTATCATGCGGGGTACATGGGGCTTAGTTTAATTAATTCAATGACTGGCATGAAGATATTTTCTAGGATCCAGCGCATTTCCATTCAACCTGATTTCATAATGCAAATGTGCGCCAGTAGAACGACCCGTACTACCCACTAACGCCACCACCTGACCTTTCTCAACCCTATCGCCAAGCTTCACCATTAATTTTGAGGCATGTGCATAACGTGTTTCCAAGCCAGAGCCATGATCAACTTTTACAATATTACCATAATCTGGTGAATGTTCTGCTGATGTCACTATGCCGCCAGCTGCCGCATATATTGGTGTACCTGTAGAGGCAGAAAAATCCAGGCCTTCATGAAATGCTTTATTCCCGTTAAATGGATCAATACGCCAACCATAACTAGAACTGTTAAATGCTGCATTGACAGGGCTGCTATTGGGCAACATGTCTTTTAAAACGCTCTGTTGTAAAAGCTTTGCCTCGATATCACTTAAATATTCCGTATCAAAATCAATTTTTGCCATCGTTTCTGTGATTTTCTGTTGCAATTCAATCTCAGATATTGGTGCATTAAGCACTAAAGGTCCGCCTCGATTAGCTGGTTGCGACTTACTTTCATCAAGCTTGGTTGGCTCGGAATTATCACGCACCACCTTCTTCTCACCAGCCAACTTGGCCAATCGCTCGCTTTGTGCATCCAAACGCATAATGCGCGCTTGCATCTCCCCTAATTGCACGGCGTAAGCATCAAGATGTTTTTGTGGGTTATTCATGTTAAAAGAAAACTTAAGCTTATCGGGAATAAGTGAGCCCGCCCCTTGTTGCACAACAGACTCCTGTGGCACAATCAGCAATAAAGCTAATAGCAATGGCAACAATATTAGCGCGAGCACAATCAAACCAACTTGTAGTGTTGATAGTGTTTTCGCTTTCGCCATATTATTTGAGACAAAGATGATATTCATAGCAGTCCTAATCACTACTCGCATTTTTAACACTGGCTACCATGCGCCAGTTTAATTCATTGCTTAAGCAACCCGAGCTTATTGCATTAAACGCTCGCTCAATAGAAACTGAAGCTGCGCAAAAAATCTGGGTTGCGATTGCGCCTGACAATTTGGCACAATTCAGCCATGCAAGTAGTATTAAAAACAAACAATTTACGATATTTGCAGACAACAATACTGTAGCCGCAAAAATTAAGCTTTTTATACCTAGCTTATTGATTAAGCTAGAAAAGCAAGGGTGTGAAGTTACTTCAATTCTGGTGAAAGTGCAAGTAAAATCTACCCCTCTGGCTAAACCTAAAGTAATCAAAAAGCTTAGCGCTCATGCCGCGGATGAGATAAATCAGCTCTCAAAAAAATTATCCGGCACACCACTTGGTGACGCGCTAGCCAGATTAGCTACAAAAGCTAATTGAAACATCACTCACTCTATTAAACCCCTAAGTCTAACTTCAGCAAGGCAAATACACATTGCCATAGCCATATAATCTACCGGTTGTTCGCCGCGCTTATTAGTGCAATAATGACCCGTTGTTACAAATTGTTTACATTAATAAATATGGTGTAACTTCAGTTTTTACAAAGCGTTTCGCAGTTGGTCAATTAGCATTTTTGTTTCACATTGATATCTTGGTTCGCACTAGTTTTATTTTTAACGTTTTAAAAATTATTTTTTTGTCACGGTTTATAAAAATTTAGATAGGGAGAAGTTATGTCAGTCGCACTAATGATTGCTGTTGGCGCTGCTATTTTAGCGGTGTTATATGGCGTAATAATGAGCAAATGGATTAGCAACTTACCAGCGGGCAATGCACGCATGCAAGAGATTGCTAGCGCAATTCAGCAAGGGGCGGCGGCTTACTTAGCACGTCAATATAAAGCAATTACCATTGTTGGCATTATCCTGGCAGTGCTTATTGGCTATTTCCTGGGATTAAAGACTGCTATTGGCTTTGTTGTCGGCGCTGTGCTATCGGGCGCATGCGGCTTCATTGGTATGAATGTATCAGTTAAGGCTAACGTTCGCACTGCTCAGGCGGCCACACGAGGCATAGCACCTGCATTAGACGTTGCCTTTAAGGGCGGGGCGATTACTGGTATGTTAGTAGTAGGTTTAGGCTTATTAGGCGTGGCTGGTTTTTACTGGTATTTAGGCGGCGAAGCAGCAACTGACTTAAACCCATTAATTGGTTTAGCTTTTGGCTCATCTCTAATTTCCATCTTTGCACGTTTAGGTGGCGGCATATTCACAAAAGGTGCGGACGTTGGCGCAGACTTGGTTGGCAAAGTTGAAGCTGGCATTCCTGAGGATGATCCGCGTAACCCAGCTGTGATTGCTGATAATGTTGGCGATAACGTGGGTGACTGTGCTGGCATGGCGGCTGACTTATTTGAGACTTATGCTGTCACATTAATTGCCACCATGGTCTTGGGTAGCCTGTTAGTCTCTAATTCAAGTGCAATTCTCTATCCGCTCATGTTGGCGGCAGTTTCTATCGTAGCGTCTATCATTGGCTGCTTCTTTGTAAAAGCTTCACCAGGTATGAAAAACGTAATGCCCGCCTTGTATAAAGGCTTGGCAGTAGCAGGTGTGATTTCACTCGCCGCATTTTACTTTGTAACTACGAAAATGTTCCCAGAAGGCTTAGTTGCGGGCGACTTAACTATATCAGCCAATCAGCTATTTGGTGCTTGCGCGGTTGGCTTGGTATTAACTGCAGCATTGGTATGGATTACTGAATACTATACAGGCACGGATTACGCGCCAGTTAGACACGTTGCACAAGCCTCTACTACCGGCCATGCTACCAACATCATTGCAGGTATTGGCATTTCAATGAAATCTACAGCTTGGCCCGTGCTTTCAGTTTGCCTTGCTATTTTCGTATCGCATCACTTAGGCGGTTTATACGGCATTGCAATTGCCGCAACTTCTATGCTGAGTATGGCTGGTATCGTTGTTGCGCTAGATGCTTACGGCCCGATTACTGACAATGCAGGCGGTATTGCAGAAATGGCCGGCTTACCGAAAGAAGTACGTGACGTGACTGATCCACTTGATGCGGTTGGTAACACCACTAAAGCGGTTACTAAAGGCTATGCAATTGGTTCTGCAGGTTTAGCTGCATTGGTATTGTTCGCAGATTATACCCATAAGCTTGAATCTCACCTTGGCCAGGCAATAGACTTTAGTTTGAGTGACCCAATGGTGATTATTGGCCTGTTCATTGGTGGCTTAATTCCATTCTTATTTGCCGCTATGGCAATGGAAGCGGTAGGGCGTGCTGCCGGCGCGGTGGTTGAAGAAGTGCGCCGCCAGTTCCGTGACATCAAAGGCATTATGGATGGCACGGGCAAACCTGAATACGGCAAAGCGGTAGATATGCTCACCACAGCCGCCATTAAAGAGATGATGATTCCATCACTATTACCTGTTGCAGTACCAGTTGCAGTTGGCTTATTACTTGGCCCTGTCGCGCTAGGCGGCTTGTTAATGGGTACTATTGTGACGGGCCTGTTTGTAGCGATTTCAATGTGTACTGGCGGTGGTGCTTGGGATAACGCCAAGAAGTATATTGAAGATGGCAATCACGGAGGCAAGGGTTCAGAAGCACATAAAGCAGCCGTTACTGGCGATACCGTTGGTGACCCGTACAAGGATACTGCGGGGCCAGCAATTAATCCATTGATTAAAATAATCAATATTGTAGCTTTGTTAATAGTACCTCTATTACATATGTAAATTTAAGTATATATGTAACGGATGAAGGCGGCCCAGGCCGCCTTTTTTATTACACTTCTTATTACAGGTTATAATACAAACACATATTCAATAAGATACCCAGACTACCCGAAAAGTATTGTTGTAAACTTATGTTCAGGGCGTACATCTGGTAAGGAGTTACATTTGAGACATTCTGAAAATCACCGTTCGCATCGCATTGGTTGGTTACGTGCGGCGGTTTTAGGCGCAAATGATGGCATTGTATCCACCGCGAGTTTAATTATTGGCGTGGCGGCAGCAAATGCCGCGCAAGATACGATTCTGTTAACCGGTGTCGCAGGCTTGGTATCTGGTGCCATGTCAATGGCGGCGGGGGAGTATGTCTCCGTTAGCTCTCAGTCCGATACCGAAGCGGCAGATTTAACCCGTGAACGTGAAGAGCTTGCCACCCAGCCAGAGCATGAACTTGAAGAACTAAAGGGTATTTATATTGGTCGTGGACTCACACCGGATTTAGCTCATCAAGTCGCGCTACAACTCACCAAGCATGATGCGCTAGGCGCACATGCCAGAGATGAGCTCGGCATTATAGAAACAATGAATGCACGTCCTGTTCAAGCCGCGCTGGCTTCTGCAGGCACGTTTGCGGTTGGCGCTGCATTGCCTCTACTGGTTGCGGTTGTCGTCTCTTCAACAAATACCGTACCTTATGTTGCAGGTATGTCACTCGCATTTTTAGCCTTGCTAGGTGGCCTAGCCGCAAAAGCTGGTGGTGCCAACATTTGGCTAGGAACTGGCCGCGTAGCCTTTTGGGGTGCATTAGCGATGGCAGCAACGGCCGGAGTTGGAAGCCTATTCGGCGTTGTAGCTGCGTAACATATTTAATTAAAAATAAAAGTAAAAAAGGCAGCTTAAGCTGCCTTTTTTACTTAATGTGACCTAAGTTTTAATACCTGGCAAGTTTACCTGACCATTTAGAATGCTGGTTTAACCTTAGCATTGTTATAGTTGGCAACACCATCTAAAATTTCTTTTTTAGCTTGCTCGATATCGCCCCAGCCATTGATTTTCACCCATTTACCTTTATCTAAATCTTTGTAATGCTCAAAAAAGTGAGAAATCATATTCAAACGCCATTCAGAAACATCTGTATGCGTTTTAAGGTGACCGTACAAACCACACACTTTCTCTACTGGCACTGCCAATACTTTTGCATCTAAGCCAGCTTCATCTTCCATCAAAAGCACACCAAGTGGACGACAACGCACTACAACACCAGGAATTAAAGCAACTGGCGTCATTACTAGCACATCTACCGGGTCTCCGTCATCTGCCAGCGTATGTGGCACATAGCCATAATTGGTTGGATATTGCATGGCAGTTCCCATGAAACGATCGACAAAAATCGCGCCGCTGTCTTTATCTACTTCATATTTAACTGGATCACCCTGCATTGGGATTTCAATGATGACATTAAAGTCATTTGGCACATCTTTACCGGTTGGCACTTGGTTTAACGACATTGCGGATTCCTAGATTATAAAATTGACTGATTAATTCTTTGTATTTAATTTTGAGCCGCAATTATAGCAAGCCCACTAGATAAATTTGTAAAAAAGCATACCAAATGCTTGTAACTAAATTGTGACTTTCACTTGCTCTCGGCAACTTTGAATAACGGCTTGGGGAATAAACAATAAAGCAACATAAACTAATACAGGAATAATCACGACGTCATCAAGCTGACCTAACACCGGTATAAAGTCTGGAATCAAATCAAAAGGAAGCAATAAATACCCAACTGCCAAACCCAAAAACATCTTAGCAATCCATGGTGTTTCAGGATGTTTGAGTACCAAACGATAGACTGCAAACTCCTGTTTGAGATGCTTAGTTAAAGACTTCAGTTTTTCAATCACGGTATTTGCCAGCAATTCAGTAGAAACTAGTCTAGGTGTAGCGGATGGCCTGTTAATCGCTCAAACGCTTCCATATATTTTTCACTGGTTTTTCGTGCAACATCCTCTGGCAATGCTGGTGCAGGAGGAGTTTTATTCCAACCTATGCTTTCCAGCCAATCACGCACAAACTGTTTATCATAACTTGGCTGATTACTGCCGACTGCATAACTATCAGCTGGCCAAAAACGTGATGAATCTGGCGTTAAAACCTCATCCATCACATGTAAAACGCCGTTCACATCTAGACCAAATTCAAACTTAGTATCGGCAATAATAATGCCGCGAGTGAGCGCATACTCTGCAGCTTGTTTATATAGAGCAATTGCAACGCTTGCTACCTGGTCAGCCATTTCTTTACCAATCAAATCTGCGCATTGTTGCAAACTGATATTTTCATCATGCTCGCCAACTGCCGCTTTACTTGATGGCGTAAAAATTGGAGTTGGTAATTTAGAAGCTTCTTGCAAACCAGCCGGCAATTGAATGCCGCATACAGTTCCTTTGGTCTTATATTCTTTCCATCCACTACCTACTAAATAACCACGCACAATGGCCTCAATAGGCAAGGCTTTTAGTTTTTTTACAACAACTGCACGTGAGCCAAGCTGTGCTTGCTCTACAGGGTTGGTCACTACACTATTTGGATCTATACCAGTTAAATGGTTAGGCACGACATCTTTGAGCTTTTCAAACCAAAAATTCGCCATCTGTGTAAGCATCGCACCTTTATTAACAATGCCTGTGGGCAATATCACATCAAAAGCAGATAATCTATCGGTGCTTACCAACAGCATTGTATCGGCGTCGATATCATAGATATCGCGTACTTTACCTTGGTGTATGCGTTTTAGGCTTTGAATACTGGTTTCTAATAAAGGCTTATTCATCTGAGGTGACTTATGTTTTAACGGTTGAAAGTTCGATTGGCTATTATAAAGGCCTAGTAAAAACCTAGCAAAACTTTATCCATGGATTTACACATTCAAATACTTTCGACTTTTAGATATATTAAAGACTAAGCCTGTTTGTTTTCACCGACTTTAATTATTTTTAGTGTATTTGTTCCACCTGGGCTGCCAATAGGCTCGCCAAATGTTAGCAATACAATGTCGCCTAAACTCACTGCTTTTTGTTGTAATAATACTTGTTCCATTTCTTGCAAAATTTCGTCCTTATTTTTATTACCTTGCTCAATAGGAAATGGGTAAACACCGCGATGCAGAGTAAGTTTTCTGCGAGCGTATTTGTCTGGTGATAGCGCATAAATTGGCATCTCAGAATCAGCCCGTGAAAGCCATTGTGCCGCATTACCAGACTGCGTAAGCGCGGCAATCGCTTTAACTTTCAAGTGTTGGGCTGTGTAGATGGCAGCTGCCGCAATCGCCTCATCAGTCCGGACAAATACTTGGTCTAGCTTTTTAACATGCTCTTGGATGTAATACTCTTTTTCAGCCTCCATCACCACACGGTGTACCGCTTGCACCGTTTCTAACGGGTACTGCCCTGCTGCAGTTTCAGCAGACAACATTACCGCATCCGTACCATCCAGCACGGCATTAGCAACATCCGAAACTTCAGCACGCGTTGGAATTGGGCTGGTAATCATGGATTCCATCATTTGCGTAGCGGTAATCACTAATTTATTTTGCACGCGCGCCATGCGTATCATTCGTTTTTGCAGGCCTGGTACGGCCGCATCACCTACCTCAACGCCTAAATCACCACGTGCTACCATGATTGCATCTGAAGCTTCAATAATTGACTCCAGGTTATCAATGGCTTCTGCACGCTCAATTTTGGCGATAATACTTGCTGTACCTCCGGCCTTTTTAACCAAAGTTCGCGCAAGCTCAACGTCTAATGCGGTTTTAGGAAAAGACATCGCAATATAATCCGCCTCTAAAGCCACAGCAGTTTTAATATCTTCACGATCTTTTTTCGTCAACGCATCTGCCGACAGCCCTCCCCCTTGGCGATTTATCCCTTTGTTATTACTTAATATGCCGCCGTTTAAAACTAAACAATGAATCTGGTTTCCTTTAACTCTATCCACTTGCATGGTAATACGGCCATCATCCAGCAGCAAAATAACACCTTCGGCAACTTCTTGCGGCAGCGCTTTGTAATCCAGCCCGACATGATCTTGATTACCTAATTGGCAATCTGAATCTAAAATAAACAAATCACCTGTTTTTAAAGTCACTTTACCCAATTCAAATTTACCAATACGGATTTTTGGCCCTTGCAAATCGCACAATACGCCAATGGGGCGGTTGAGTTTTGCAGCGATTGCACGCACCATTTCTGCGCGATTGATATGCTCCTCTGCGTTACCATGAGAGAAATTAAGACGCACTACGTTCACGCCAGCCATAATCATACGCGCCAGCATTTCCTCACTATTTGAGGATGGGCCTAAAGTTGCAACAATTTTTGTTTTACGTAATGTCAATCTTTAAACTCTTTTCAACGATATGTTGTTTTTAATATGATGAATTCTAAATTCAAATAAAAATGGGGCTAGTAGCCCCATTTTATGGTTTATACCAACTTTTAGGCTATTTATTAACTACCTGCCCGCTGCTCAAGTATCTCTACAGCTGGCAGTTTCTTCCCTTCTAGAAATTCTAAAAAAGCGCCTCCAGCGGTTGAAATGTAATCTATTTGATCTTCAATACCGTATTTCTGAATCGCGGCAATCGTATCTCCACCACCCGCCAATGTGAACGCTTTGGTATTAGCTATGGCAAGCGCTATGGTTTTTGTGCCTTCGCCAAACTGGTCAAATTCAAATACGCCAACAGGCCCATTCCAAACCACAGTGCCTGCATTTTTAATGATCGCTGCTATTTCATTAGCAGATTTCGCGCCAATGTCAAAAATCATATCGTCTGCCGCCACAGAAGCCACGTCTTTCTTGATTGCGGGCTCATTTTGATCAAATTTTTTCCCGCAAACCACGTCCACAGCAATTGGAATTGTCGCTCCTCTTTGGGTCATTTTGTCCATTAAGGTGCGCGCAACGGGAACTAAATCATCTTCACAAAGTGATTTACCCACTTCATTGCCTGCCGCCTTCAAAAAGGTATTAGCAATACCACCACCAACTACCATTTGATCTACTTTTTCTGACAAACTTTCTAGCACTGTCAGCTTAGTAGAAACTTTGCTGCCGCCAACAATGGCCACCATAGGGCGCGCTGGGCTTAGCAAGGATTTAGTCAATGCCTCCAATTCATTCACCAACAAAATGCCTGCGGCAGCAATTGGCGCAAACTTTGCTACACCATGTGTTGAAGCCTCTGCACGATGGGCTGTACCGAATGCATCCATCACAAATATGTCGCATAGCTTGGCATATTTTTGTGACAATTCATCTACACTTTTTTTCTCACCTTTATTGAATCGACAGTTTTCTAACACCACCAATTCACCTGCAGCCACATCAAAACCGCCATCAACCCAGTCTTTTATCAAACGTACAGGCTTGCCTAGATTCGCAGAGATGACATCGACCACTGGTTTAAGTGAGTTTTCCTCAGAATAAACACCTTCTTCAGGGCGGCCTAAATGTGATGTCACCATAACCTTAGCTCCTGCCTTTAAGGCATGCTCAATGGTAGCCATAGAAGCCGTAATTCGTGCATCTGAAGTGACTTTGCCATCTGTGACTGGTACGTTCAAATCCGCACGAATCAGTACGCGCTTGCCATTTAAATCTAAATCCGTCATTTTAATTACATTCATCGCTTAGATCTCCCTTAGCATTCATCTTAGCTTGCGCCTAAGTATTTTCTTATGATTTTATCCAGTAAAACTCGACTTCATCTTTATCGCCCATTGCTTTTTCTATAATTGTAGCCAGGTGTACATCCGCGCCGCGAGCCTTAAGCATGTCTAAAGCATCGCGATTCACCCAGTAATCCTGGTCATCCTTATGTTCTGTCACTAACTCATCATTCAAAAACTTCAATTGGGCATAGCTGATTTGGCCTAACCAACGATTATTGCTTTTATCTTTCAGCGTAATCATTTACATCCTTACTTTGTAGATTATGGTCATGTGGAGATAGGCCGAAATGCCAGCCTATCCTCACTGACATTTACTTAGCGATATGTTGCACCAAACGCATTAAGTTGCAGGTATAGCCATATTCGTTATCGTACCAGGCAACAATTTTCACAAAGGTAGGATCTAATAAGATACCAGCATCTGCATCAAATACTGATGGGCAAGTTTCACCGCGGAAATCAGTAGATACTACTTTCTCTGTAGTGTAGCCAAGCACACCTTTTAGCTCGCCTTCAGAGGCTTTTTTCATGGCTTGACAAATAGCTTCGTAAGTAGCTTCATTGTTCAATTCGCATGTTAAATCAACGACAGAAACATCAGAAGTTGGTACACGGAAAGCCATGCCAGTCAGTTTTTTGTTGAGTGATGGAATGACCTTACCTACTGCTTTAGCCGCACCCGTGCTCGATGGGATGATATTCTCTAAAATACCACGACCGCCGCGCCAGTCTTTATTTGATGGGCCATCTACTGTTTTTTGTGTCGCTGTTGCAGCATGAATCGTTGTCATTAAACCGCGTTTAATACCAAAAGCATCGTTTAATACTTTAACCACTGGCGCCAAGCCATTAGTTGTACATGACGCCGCAGAAACAATGGCCTCGCCTTTGTATTCATTATGATTCACGCCATATACGAACATAGGTGTGTCATCTTTACCTGGCGCGGATTGCACCACCTTCTTAGCGCCAGCGTCGATATGCTTCTGGCAGGTCTCTTGGGTTAGAAAAAAACCCGTACATTCAATGACGATATCAGCTTTAACTTCATTCCACTTCAAATTAGCGGGGTCTTTTTCAGCCGTCAGGCGAATAGTCTTGCCATTCACCACCAAATTATTACCGCTAACCGCCACATCGCCCTTGAAACGACCATGCACAGAATCGTATTTAAGCATATACGCCAGATAATCCGGCTCTAGTAAATCATTGATTGCGACCACTTCAATATCAGTAAAATCTTTGACTGCGGCGCGAAACACCATACGCCCGATACGTCCGAAACCATTAATTGCTATGCGAATTGCCATGATAATTCCTAAGTTTTATTATTCACCTTAACGCTAGAAACCGTAGCGTTAAAATAAATCTATACCATCAAAAAAATAAGGCACCTCATTACCGAGGTGCCTTATTAAACTAAGCTACTAGTTATTTCACGACGCTTTTAATTTCAGCGCCTTAAATTAAGCTACCAAAATTAAGCTTGTAAAATTAAAGCACCGATTTAACCGTTGCCACTACATTTTCAACCGTGAAGCCAAAATGTTTTAACAACACACCGCCAGGAGCTGATTCACCGAATGTATCGATACCTACAACAGCGCCTTCTAAGCCTACATATTTGCGCCAGAAATCAGTTACACCCGCTTCAACAGCCACGCGTTTTACGCCTGGTGTCAATACGCTTTCTTTGTATGCTTTATCTTGACGGTCAAATACATTAGTTGAAGGCATTGAAACTACGCGCACTTTAGTACCCGCAGCATTTAGCTCAGCAGCCGCTTTAACCGCTAATTCAAGTTCTGAACCATTGGCAATGATAATAACATCAGCTTTACCTGCAACATCTGACAGTACATAACCACCTTTACGCATTAAATCAAATTGAGCAACGTCATGTTTCATACCAGGTACGTTTTGACGGCTTAATACCAAGCTGCTCGGACCATTTTTGCGCTCAACTGCAGCCACCCAAGCTACAGCAGTTTCAGTTGAGTTACCTGGACGCCATACATCCATATTAGGAATCAGACGCAAACCAGCAGTATTCTCGATTGGTTGGTGCGTTGGACCATCTTCACCTTGACCGATAGAGTCATGTGTTAACACAGCAATAGAACGTTGTTTCATCAATGCAGCCATGCGTAAAGCACTCTTCGCATAGTCAGAGAACATATGGAATGTACCGCCGAATGGAATCAAACCACCGTGTAACGTCATACCGTTCATGATTGCGAACATACCAAATTCACGCACACCGTATGAAATATAATTACCCGGTTTTTTCGCATCAACATGGGTAAAGCTACTGCATGAAGTTAAGTTAGACCCTGTTAAGTCTGCTGAACCACCTAAGAACTCAGGCAATAATGGAGCTAATGCACCAATCACGTTTTGAGAAGCTTTACGTGTTGCAACGCCTTCAGCTTTTTCGTTGGTTGAAGCGATGATTGCGTCAGTGGCTGATTTCCAGTTAGCTGGCAAATCACCTGCCATGCGGCGTTTATACTCAGCAGCTTCAGCCGGGAATGCTTTTTCATAAGCAGCAAACTTATCATTCCATGCTGCTTCGGCAGCAGCGCCTTTAGCCGTTGCATCCCAACCAGCGTAAACATCTGCCGGAATGACGAATGGCTCATGCGGCCAGCCGATATTAGCGCGTGTTGCAGCAACTTCATCTAAACCTAACGCAGAGCCGTGGCAGTCATGTGAACCTGATTTGTTTGGCGAACCCATACCGATGACTGTTTTACAGCAAATCAACGATGGCTTGTCTGTTACTTTTTTAGCTGCTGCGATTGCAGCGCCGATTGCAGCAACATCATGACCATCTACAGATTGAACGTGCCAGCCGTATGATTCAAAACGTTTAGCAGTATCATCTGTATACCAGCCTTCGATATGACCATCAATAGAAATACCATTGTCATCCCAGAATGCTGTCAACTTGCCCAAGCCCCAAGTACCAGCAAGTGCACAAGCTTCGTGAGAAACGCCTTCCATCATGCAGCCATCGCCCAAGAACACATAAGTATGGTGATCAACAATATTCAAGTCGAGAGGTTGATTGTAGCCCTCAAAATGACCTGACTTATTAAATTGGTCAGCAAGTAATTTTTCAGCCATCGCGAAACCCACGCCGTTAGCAATCCCTTGGCCTAATGGGCCTGTAGTTGTTTCAACGCCTGGTGCATAGCCATATTCTGGGTGGCCGGCACATTTAGAATGTAATTGACGGAATGTTTTAAGCTCATCCATCGGCAATGCATAACCTGTTAAGTGTAGCAATGAATAGATCAACATTGAACCGTGACCATTAGAAAGCACAAAACGGTCGCGATTTGACCAATTTGGATTTTTTGGGTTATGGCTCAAATGGTGATTCCAAAGCTCTTCTGCGATTTCAGCCATGCCCATAGGCGCGCCTGGGTGGCCTGAATTAGCTTTTTGTACCGCATCCATAGATAACGCACGAATAGCGTTGGCTAGGTCTTTACGTGTTGCCATAGTTTTCTCCCTAATGATTAACTTGAAGTTTTACGATTTACATCTGACTTAAAGTTTTGGTTTTGACAAAACTCTAAGTCTTACAGAAAATCAGATAAAACCTTGATTGAATTCTTCAAAAAGTCAGTTTTAATAACTACTTTTTTGCAAATGTTAAATTATTCCTTAATTACCCTTTTTCGGCAAGGGCTTAGGCCACAATTGATATCTGGATAAGCCATTTTTTTAAATTCGAATATTTAAATAAGACGTTTTAGCTTGAGCATTAATTGGTGTACATGGGCAATCGTTTTGCACACCCTGCACTTGCTACGCTGGAATATCGACTTTCTTGCCGGATGTCACAGACTGTAAAACCGCCTCAATCGCTTTGCAGTTGGCTTTTGCATCCGTAAACGTTAAATGCGGTGCTTTGTTATTCAGCACACAGTCGCCAAAATGTTCAATCTCTAAGGCGAAGTGGTTGCTTGGCGCAAAGCGCTCTTCGGCGGACTTACCATCTTCCAGCGCCCATGAAATCACAGGCACATCGTTTTGAAACACCCATGCGGCATGACATTTTACCCATCCTTTGGTGCCGACGACTTCATATTCAGATTTGCGTGAGCGCTCGAAACTGATGTCAAAGTGACCAAAACGCGCACGTCCTTCAGCATCTTGCCCAAAATCCAATATACCGCTAGTCACAATATCTGCACCGACATCATTCAATTTAGCATGTGCCATAACAGAAACAGGCTCAAGACCGAAACACCACCTTAGCGAATGAATTGCGTAAGGGCCGATATCCCACATTGCGCCGCCGCCGTCCATCATGCTGCGGTTAATGCGATACATGCGTGCTTGTTTCATCAAAAACGAGTAAGAAGCGCGCACTGAAAGCACATCACCTATCAGGCCAGATTCCACAATCTCTTGCAGCCTTTTATGTTGCGGATGAAAGCGGTACATAAAACCTTCCATCACCTTCACATTATTTTCAGTCGCCGCAGCCTCTATCGCCTCTATGTCTTTTAATGTGAGCGCCATAGGCTTTTCAATCAACACATGCTTACCTGCGTTAATGGCTTTAAGTGCCCACACAGCATGCTCTTCATTTGCCATCGGGCAGTAAATAGCCTCTACGTTTTTGTCATTAACAAGCGCTTCCATGTCGTCATAACAGCTTACATTTTGATGGCATGGTGCATATTTTTCTAATGTAGCTTTAGCTGCGCCTGCTCGACGGCTGGCTATGGCGACTAATTGTGAATTCGGCGCTTCTATAATCGCAGGGAGCAAACGCTCGTTCACGCGCGCTGCGCCTAAAATTCCCCATTTAAGCTTATTCATAACTGGCTCCATTTAATGCTACACCCGATACTTGCAATCTGCTCTTTTGGCCCAGCGCCTGACTCAGCTATTTGCTTCATCGCATAAAACAAATCACGCGTGCTGTTGGGCGCTGTTTCTTTGCGAGACTCGTCAAAACGGCCGCGATATTGCAGTTCGCCCTTACTGTTAAAACCAAAAAAATCTGGCGTACAAACAGCATCGTACGCTTTTGCAACAGCCTGCGTTTCATCTAATAAATACGGGAAGGAGAATTCCATCTCTCGTGAAATTTTTTGCATATTTTCAAAACTGTCTTCCTGATAATCTTTTGGATCATTGGACATAATGGCTACGGCATTAATACCAAGCAACTTCAGTTCACGCACATCACTAACAAGCCTAGGCAAAATCGCCTTTACATACGGGCAATGATTACATATAAACATCACCAACAAACCATTTTCACCCATGCTGCTGCTTAATGAATAGCGTTTACCATCGATGCCAGGTAAATTAAAATCTGCGGCAGGTTGTCCAAAATTACAAACGGGGGGATTTAGGCTAGCCACTTTCTTTTCCTTAATTCGTTATAATTATTTATTCGATAATAACGACGTTTATATTATCACTTTTCGCCACCTTCTTAAGACGATAAATTCATGGCCAACCTGCGCTTTTACACCAACATCCCATTAATTTTAGGTGCAACAATTCAATTGTCAGCTTCTGCTGCTGCGCATGCAACTCGAGCTTTAAGATTAAATGTTGACGATAGCGCCATTGTATTTAACGGTGATGGTTTTGATTATGAATGCAAACTGACTTCAATAAAAAAAAATGAAGTACATGCCAAAATAACGGCCTCCAAAAAAATCAACAATGCATCACCATTACGCATTACCCTACTGCAAGCTATATCCAGCGGCGACCGCATGGACTTCACCATTCAAAAAGCGGTAGAACTCGGCGTAACGGGTATTCAACCCATTACCAGTCAACGCAGTGTAGTGAAACTGTCTGCAGAACGTGCAGAAAAGCGCACTGAGCATTGGCAAAACATTGCGATTTCCGCATGTGAGCAATCAGGAAGAACTTTAGTACCGAATGTTGCCGCGCCATTAAGTTTGCAGCAATGGTTAGCAGCCAACCCTAAAGCCGATTGCATACGCCTATTGCTAAATCCCACAGGCGCACTGCGACTAGCTGAATTAGCAAAACCTAATGATGAAATACAGTTGCTCATAGGTGCAGAAGGAGGTTTGACAGAATTTGAAATTGATTTAGCAAATAGTTATGGATTTCAATCTATTGTTTTAGGCCCTCGCATTTTACGTACCGAAACTGCCGCTCTTGCCACAATTTCTGCACTACAGACTTTGTGGGGAGATTTTTAATGGATTTATGAAGAGACCTTTGCAAAAGTGTTTAGTGTGGATAAAGTACAAGGCGCACGGAACACAGAAACCGAGATAGTACGTGGTGTACAGCGAGGTTGCGAGTACCGCGCAACGCAGTAATTTGCCGCAATAAATACTTTTGCAAAGGTCTCATGAAGAATACCACCAAAATAATTTGCATATATTACATATTTACCTTATATTATTGTAAAAATTACATTTAATAGATTTAATTTATATCAACATTTACAAAGTGTATTGCTATGCCTATTGGAAACGCCATTCGTTATCGGCGAAAATCGCTTAATATCACGCTGCAAACGCTGGCAAACCAAGTCGGGGCGGACGCTGGTAATTTATCGCGCATAGAACGTGGTGAATTGGGCATCAATGAAACCTTGTTGCGCAAGGTGGCGGCAGCGCTCGATTGCACGCCTGCGTATTTATACGCACAAAGCGATATTCCAGAAACAACTCGTAAGATACAAGAACATCGCCAGCCTTATCTGGCAGGACAGCCTCAGTTTAGCAACAAAGCCAATACCGAAAATATTACAGACTTCGTTCAGTGGTTCAGGTCTGCTACGCCATATATTCATGCGTTTGGCGGGCGTACTTTTGTCATCGCTTTTGGCGGAGAGATAGTGGATGACAAGCAGTTTATTGCGCTTTCACACGACTTAAACCTTCTTGCCAGCCTAGAGGTAAGGCTGGTATTGGTACACGGTGCACGACCGCAAATTGAAAAACGTCTGCGTCGCGATAAACTTTCACCTAAATTTGTAAACGGCCTACGCGCCACTGATGATGCGGCAATGGAGGCCGTAAAAGAGGCCAACGGCGCTATTCGCGTTGAAATTGAAGCATTACTCTCTATGGGTTTAGTTAATTCGCCAATGGCAGGCTCTGACATTCGCGTTGCGAGCGGCAATTTTGTAACAGCAAAACCGATGGGGGTTCGTGACGGCGTTGATTTGCAACATACTGGAGAAGTGCGTCGGGTGGATGCTGTTGGCATACAAAAACGTCTGGATGACAACGAATTAGTTTTACTTTCTCCTCTTGGATACTCTCCTACAGGAGAAGCCTTTAATTTAAGCTTGGAGGATGTGGCCGTTAGCGCCGCGATTGCGCTGGACGCAGACAAGCTTATTTTCTTAATGGATTCTGAAGGTGTACATAATCTACGCGGCGAATTATTACGTGAGATGACCGCTGAAAAAGCTAGAAACTTACTGCGTAATGTGATGGAAAACGAGCAAGTCATCAACATCTCAGAAGATATTAATTACTATTTACCAGCAGCAATTAGGGCTTGTGAACACGGCGTAGCAAGAACTCATTTAATTTCACGCCACATTGACGGTGCCATTATTCAAGAGCTATTTACCCTAGATGGCATAGGCACCATGGTGACAGAGTTAAGCTTAGAAAGCATGCGACAAGCGAATATTGACGATGTAGGTGGTATATTAAAGTTAATTGAACCACTGGAAGCTGAAGGTTTTTTAGTAAGGCGTGGTCGTGAACATATTGAAATGGAAATTGACCACTTTTATGTGATGGAGCACGATAATCGCATTATCGGCTGTGCTGCTTTGTATCCGTTCACCGCAGAACGCACTGCAGAATTTGCTTGCCTGGCGATTGACCCTGCCTACAGAGGCGGGGGTCGTGGTGATAAATTATTTTATTTCTGCGCTAATCAGGCCAAAGAATTAGGCTTTAAACGGCTATTTTGTCTAACTACGCGCACGGAACATTGGTTTTTAGAACGCGGATTTACTGAACAAAGTGTTGAAAAATTACCAGCTGAAAAACAAAAACTTTATAACTACCAACGGAAATCAAAAGTTTTTAGCAAAACGCTTTAAGCAAAATTTAGTTACAATTACACCAACCAGAATTTATCTAAATTTAAGCTTACGGAATACTTATGTTAAGTCAAACCACCGCCGCAAAAAAAGCACGAACTCTTGCTGAGGCACTCCCTTACATCAAACGTTTTTTTGATAAAACCATCGTAATCAAATACGGCGGAAATGCAATGACTGACGAGCATCTCAAACAATGCTTCGCTCAAGATGTAGTGCTACTTAAACTGGTAGGAATGAACCCTGTAGTAGTACATGGTGGCGGACCGCAAATTAATGAGATGTTGGATAAACTTGGTAAAAAAGGGGAGTTTATCCAAGGCATGCGCGTTACCGATGCAGAAACCATGGATGTTGTCGAGATGGTGCTGGGAGGACAAGTGAATAAAGAAATCGTCAACCTGATCAACCGCCACGGCGGCAAAGCGGTAGGTTTAACAGGACAAGATGGCAACTTTATTCATGCACACAAGCTGCTGATGGAAGACTTAAAAGATCCCACCAAAATGATTGATGTTGGGCAAGTGGGTGAAATAAGTGCCATAGACCCTAGTATCATCAACTTTTTGGACAGCGGGGATTTTATTCCAGTAGTTGCTCCTATAGGCGTGGGTACTGATGGCGAAACCTATAACATTAATGCTGATGTGGTGGCTGGAAAGCTTGCTGAGATTTTAGGTGCCGAGAAATTGATCCTGCTCACTAATACACCAGGCGTATTGGATAAAAATGGTGAACTACTGACTGGTTTAACCCCCAAGCAAATTGATGACTTAGTGGCTGACGGTACGCTCTCTGGCGGTATGTTACCTAAAATAAGCTCAGCGCTTGATGCAGCTCGCAGTGGCGTAAAAGCAGTGCATATTATTGATGGGCGCGTAGAGCATGCGTTATTACTTGAAGTATTGACTGATGAAGGTGTAGGCACGCTGATTAAGGCCAAGTAGCTTGATACAATGCAACTTGTTACAAAGTAATTTAACTCCAGGTAGAAATTCAAGAGTTTGGATTTTTGATCTGGACGATACATTGCACAACGCTTCGGCACATATTTTTCCTGTAATGAATCGCGCAATGACGCAGTACATTATGGATAAGCTGGAATTAGATGAAAGTGCTGCACATGGCTTACGCCAACATTACTGGCGTATCTATGGCGCAACGCTCAAAGGGTTAATGCGCCATCACGGCACTGATCCGCAACACTTTCTGCATGAAACACATACTCTGAAAGATTTGCCAGATATGGTGCTTCAAGTTAAACGTTTACGGCACATGTTACAAAGTCTTTCAGGCCGTAAGTTAGTGTTCACTAATGCTCCGCGGAATTACGCTTTACGTGTGCTCGATTTAATGGGAATAGGTGACTGCTTCGAACTTATATTCAGTGTGGAATCCACCAAATTCCATGCCAAACCTTCTTTGCGTGGCTTTCAAATGTTACTCAAAACAATTAAAGTTAAAGCCAGCGACTGTGTAATGCTTGAAGATAATTTACCTGCGCTAATGACGGCAAAAAGATTGGGGATGAGAACGATTTGGGTCACCAAAAAACCACAAAAACCAAATTTTGTGGATTATCGCTTAAATGATGTGTTAGCACTCACTCACCTTAAGTTATAATTTATCATAAATGTAATTATTACCATTATTTGTAAGGGGAAATAAATGGCTGGCGAACGCAAACAACAAATTTTAGAAACACTGGCAAAAATGCTGGAGTCGCCTAAACGTGAAAAAATCACCACAGCATCACTCGCAGCTAGGTTAGACGTTTCCGAAGCAGCGCTTTATCGTCACTTTGCCAATAAAGCACAAATGTTTGAAGGTCTGATTACCTTTATTGAGGAAACAATTTTCGGTTTAATCAACAAAATCAACGCAGAAGAAACAGATGGCATCAGGCAAGTACAACGTATCATCACTATGCTGTTGGCTTTTGCAGAAAAAAATCCTGGTATGGTACGAGTACTCATTGGCGATGCTTTAGTCAATGAAGATGAAAAACTTCAGCAACGCATTAATCAGCTTCATGATCGCATTGAGGCAACAATCAAACAAATTCTAAAAATTACAGTTGCAGTTTCCGGTAGAAAAGTAATGCCAGAGGCACAAGCAAATCTGATCATCTGTTATGTCATTGGCCGCTGGCATCAGTCTGCAAAAAGTGGATTTAAGCGCAAACCGCTCGAATTTGCGACCATGCAGGTAAGTTTATTAGCTGGTTAAAGTCATCAGGAGCATAAATTGGAAGGTACAATATTCGGCTTTACTGAAGCGCAAATTACAGAGTTTGGCATGACCTACGGTGTAGGTGGCCTTATGCTACTGATGATTTTTATCGTAGGCCATCTTGCTTGGGAGTCTAAAGTAGGTAAGTTTGGTACTTTTGTTTTATTTCTTGGGCTCACATTTGGTATGGTGGGCTATGTGGCTAAATATTTCATAGAGCACTATATGAAAATTTAAGCGCTGGTTTGTAATGCCTGCTTAACCGCCTTTAATCTTGCTTCAAATACAACTATTTTGATTTTTTCTGGCTCAGTATATTCACTGGCAACCAACCCTGCATCAATACTAGAAGCGGCTTCCAGCACTTTAATCATCAAATCTGCCGCCGGAGTAGTGCTATTCTCGAAGCCTGCTCTTCCTCTTGAATCAGCTTCACAAGCCTTAATAAACTCTTTAAACCTTGCTGGTTGACGAATAGCGTCTAACTCTATTAAAAAGTCCAATAAAGTACTTGGTCGCATTTGTAGTGACTGGTGCAATTTACCATGAAACTTGGCCACGATTTGTGCGAGCTCTTTGCAATCATTGGGCACGCGTAACCGCTTACAAATATCTTTTAGCAATCGCATACTACGCTCTTCATGGCCGATATGGCGCGGTAATACTTCAAACGGCGTTTCACCCTTGCCTAAATCATGCATTAAAGCCGAAAAACGAACTGCTAGACTAAAGTTTTGTTTTGCCGCATAGTCAATCACCATCATTACATGTACACCTGTATCAATTTCAGGGTGATGCTGAGGAGGCTGAGGCACGCCCCACAACTTGTCCAGCTCAGGCAATATTTTCTGCAGTGCACCACAAGCCCGTAAAACATCAAACATACGACTTGGTTTTTCTTCCATCAATCCTTTTGCAAGCTCTTGCCATACACGTTCAGCAACAAGCGCATCTACCTCACCCGCATCCACCATTTTCTGCATTAACTGATTGGTTTCAGGTGCAACTGAGAAATCTGAAAATCTTGCTGACAACCTAGCCGCACGTAATATACGGACGGGGTCTTCAGCGAAGGCATCGCTCACATGTCGCAGGGTTTTAGATTGAATGTCTGCCAAACCTTTATAAGGATCAATTAACTTACCCACGCTGTCTTTTGCAATCGCATTAATCGTTAAATCACGGCGTGCTAAATCTTCTTCTAAAGTCACATCAACAGAAGCATCTACTGTAAAGCCCTTATAGCCTCTAGCTGTTTTTCGCTCAGTACGTGCAAGCGCATATTCATCATGCGTTTGGGGGTGCAGAAATACCGGAAAGTCTTTTCCCACTCGTTTGAAACCTGCCGACTCCATTTCTTCTGGCGTACTGCCGACCACGACATAATCTTTATCTTTTACGGCAAGGCCTAACAACTCATCACGCACTGCGCCACCGACCAAGTAGATTTGCATGGCAAATAGTCTCTATCTAGCGGCTGATTGACGGAAACGATCGTAAGCACCACGCGGCGTTTGATCGACTAAGTATTGCGGAATCACTGCTTCTAGTGAGGTTGGCTCAAGGTTGAATATTGCAGGAAATGACTGATTACTTACACTTGCAACTTCCATAGAACGTATGTTATCGCGAGACATGAGTTTAACTGGCAGTAACTCCATCATCAATGCTTGCGCGTAAGATAGGCTGTCATTCAGGCCAATAATAGGCCGCTTAATCTGCAAAGTTTCCATCACAGTTTGCACCAGTTTCCGGAATGTATAAACTTTGGGGCCTGCTAATTCATAGGTTTGTCCATACGTACCTGAATTTTTTATGCTAGCTACAATGCAGCTAGCGACATCTTCCACCCAAATTGGCTGGAACTTAGCATTAGGTTTGGCCAGCATCACCATTGGTAAAAGTTTAATTAAACTGGCAAATAAGTTGATAAAGCTATCACCACGACCAAAAATAATGGATGGCTTGAATATTGTAATATTCAATTGATGTTGATATTCCAATAAGGTTGCTTCGCCCGCAGCTTTAGAGCGTAAATATTGACTTGGTGCATTTTTTTCCGCCCGCAAACTGCTCATATGGATTAGACGTTTGATGTTTAAATCCACGCAGATTTTAGCCAGTTGTGCTGGCAACTGATGATGCATTGCATTGAAACTTAAGCGGCGACTTTGATGCAAAATGCCTATCAGATTGATGACAGCATCAACCCCTCTTAAAGTACTATTTAACGCTTGATAATCAAGTACATTACATTCCACCACTTGCACATTAGGTAGTAATAATAGATGTTTAGCCGCATTTCTACGTCGCGTAAGGACTTTAACCGAATAGCCCGCTGCATCCAGTTCAGCAACTACAGCACTGCCCACAAAACCTGATCCACCCAATACACATATTTCTCTTATTTGCATTTTTATCCTAAATTCGTCCTTTGTTGTTGGCTAAGCGGCTTATTCGGTATCTGAGTTATCCTCGCCAATCACTTCTGGCTTGCCGCTACCAGGAATAATTCCTAAGCGAGACTTAAGTGTTTGCACTTTTGAGCCTAGGCGTGGTGCGTAAAGTTGCGCATTCGCCATCACTTTTTGTACATATTGCCTTGTTTCAGTAAATGGAATACTCTCAATGTAAATGGCAGCCTCCAAGGGGCCACTGGCCATCCAGCGTTTAGCCCTGCTTGGCCCGGCATTATAGCCTGCTGTTGCCATGACGGCTTGGCCACCCATTAAGTCTAGGGCATAACGCATATAATAAGTGCCGAATTCAATATTAGTACTTATTTCGTGAATCATACTATTGTTATAGCCATTCATTCCCATTCGTTTAGCTACCCATTTGGCTGTAGCAGGCATTAGTTGCATCAACCCTGAAGCACCAACACCAGATTTTGCATAATGCATAAAACGGCTTTCCTGGCGGGTAATCCCATATACCCATGCTTCATCCAAACTAACACTATCAGCAGACTTTTTAAATAAATCTCTGTAAGGCGTTGGATAGCGCAAGTTAAAATTATGGGTGTACTTAGTATTGTCTGCGGTGCTAATGGCAATGTCATACCACTTTTGGCGCAGGGCGAATTCTGCTGCGGCTAACAGCTGTTTATCATCGAAATGACGTGTCGCCCAAGCCCATTCAGCTTTTGCTTCCCAGCGCATATCCAGACGCTGCAATTCAAGTGCGCGCTTGATTTCAGGCTGGCTGGCAATCGCAGTCACTTCAGTATCAGTTACTTTGTAATCTATCGCCGCACTACTCATCATACTTTCAAGCTCTTCAGCAGCCAGCCAGCCGTAATAATGTCGCTCCGTTGAAAGCTTGCTAAATATCGCATTAGATTCAGCAATCTCACCTGCCTCCTTGAGCGCCCTTGCCTTCCAATATCGCCATGCGCCCTCTTCTTGCTGTTTGGCTTGCATAGCAGTAATTGCGCTCAGTACGGTTGCCCAATCTTGAACGCGCAACGCTGCCCTGACTTTCCAAGCCAGTTGCTCTTTATCTAAAGCTGCGCCATCAGCTAAAGCGTAGTAACTAATTGATTTTGGGTGATGACCACGTGCCGCGTGGTAAGCGATGCGCCCCCAGGCAAAAGCGCGATTGTCTGATTCAAACTGATTTTGTACTTTTTTATAAGCGCTGATTGCCGACTCCAATTTACTTCGAGCCAGCCTGTCGACTGCATAAAGATTCACTTCCGCGCCAAAACGGGTCTTAAATGGCACCAAATTTTTATCTAATATCAGTTGTGGAGACTGGTATGCACGATCAAGCAATTTAAGATTAGCGACATCAAAACCAGGCAAGCGTGTAATTACATTTTTGGCTAGGTTCAGTTTTCCATCTTGAAGTGCCAGACGGAATCTTGCCCAAATATCTTCATTGCTTAACGCACCAGTTTTTTGTAGCTCATCAAACAACTGATTACAATTACTGGGTAAGTCTGCGCTTGTGAGCCATAACTCTTTTACCTGGCTGGTAACATCCACATCGCCTAATAGTGCGTGACCCTGCAGGGCATAACACTGTACGGCAATATCTTCACGCAGGAAAAGCGCTTGTTCTTCAAAAAACGGCCCCCAATTTTGTTGTTTGCCTAACTTTTTTAACCATTCGCCACGTATGCGGTCTGCGAATGGCATATCCACATATTGCGCTAAAAAATTCTGCACTTCCTCATCTCTAGCCTGCTCAAGTTTGAGTAACATGAGCCAGTAATCTGCATATGGTGCTAATAGGTATTGCTGAGTATTAAGTTGAGCGACATCTTCTGCCAACGCGATTTCGTTTTTTGCAGTGTAAGCTTCTCGCGCATGTTGAAACAAGGCTTGGTCTGATAAAGCAAATACCTGATTTGATAATGTGATAGCGACTAAGGCTAATAGAAGGCGAGTTAATAACATGGAACGCCCCTTTTAATTGAAATGACTTTTAATTTAACAACTTAATAAATTGGCTCAGGAAACAGCTGTTTTTCTTGTGCTGAAAATGCATCTGGTGCATCTTCTTGCTTTTCGAAAGTAGCATATTCCCAGGCGGTTTCATCTTGCAACAAGGCTCGCAACAACTGGTTATTAAGCGCATGGCCCGATTTATATGCATAAAAAGCACCTAAAATTGGATGCCCCAGCATATATAAATCCCCAATCGCATCTAACACTTTATGCTTTACAAATTCATCATCGTAGCGCAAACCGTCGGCGTTAATCACACGATATTCGTCTAAAACAATAGCGTTATCCAGGCTACCGCCCCGCGCCAAACCATTCGAACGCAAAAATTCAACCTCGTGCATAAAGCCAAAAGTCCGTGCACGGCTAATTTCTTTAATATACGAGTCTTGAGCAAAATCAATTTTTACATTGCTTCCAGAACTCTCAAATACAGGATGATTAAACGCAATTGTAAAGTCTATTTTAAAGCCATGATAAGGTTCAAAACGCACCCATTTATCACCTTCAATCACCTCAACAGTTTTTAAAACGCGTATGAATTTTTTAGCTGCAGCTTGTTCAACAATGCCAGCTTCTTGCAGCAAGAATACAAACGGACCTGAACTACCATCCATAATCGGTATTTCTGATGCATCCACATCAATATAAACATTGTCCACGCCCAAGCCAGCAAGCGCAGACATAATATGTTCAACAGTAGCAACGCGTACGCCATTGGCCTCTAACGCAGAGCACATACGTGTGTCGTGCACTGCGCCAGGAGTCGCTAAGATTTCATTGGGTTGAGGCAGATCAACCCGTTTGAAAATAATACCAGTATCGGCCACAGCGGGGCGCAGGGTAAGAGTAACCTTTTCGCCGTTGTGCAAGCCAACGCCAGTGGCGCTAATCGCTTTTTTTAATGTACGTTGCTTTAACATCAATATTTAAACATTCCCAATAATAAAACTTTAAGCTCAAAACAATAGGCTTACAAAAGAAATTAATATTTACCTTACTAATCAAGAAAATAGTAGCATATTTAAGCCTTCAAACGCTACACGCTCGCTGAGTACGGCTTGCCTATATCATTAAACTTAAGCGTTTAATTGTTAGTTCAACTTAGCAATCAATCCGCTTGTTTGCGTAAAAATGCTGGAATATCGTACTCTTCCACACCTGACATTTTCATCGCTTCAACTTGCGCACGACGGCTATTGGAACCAAACACTTGCGGCGCGACATCTTCATCCATGCTGCCACCCATATACATAGGCTGGTTAGTAGTGCCGTTACGGACCACTTCTTGCGTCATCACACGCAGTTCAGGTTTTTGCTGACGGCGTTGTGCGCCTGTTAAACCAGTCGCCACCATTGTTACACGCAAGCCATCGCCCATCGCTTCATCGAACACGTTACCAACAATGACGGTAGCATCATCTGCTGTAAACGCTTTAATGGTATTCATCACGTCATAGTATTCTTTCATTTTGAAAGAAGCTGAAGTGGTGATATTGACTAAAACGCCACGCGCATTTGCAAGGTTGACATCTTCGAGTAATGGGCTTGCCACCGCCTGTTCAGCCGCGATACGTGCGCGATCCGGACCTGTTGCAATCGCTGAACCCATCATTGCCATGCCCATTTCACTCATCACTGTGCGTACATCGGCAAAGTCGACGTTGACCAAACCTGGGCAATTAATGATTTCTGCAATACCGGATACCGCATTGTGCAATACATCGTTAGCCGCTCTAAAAGCTTCTAAAAACGGCACATCTTCTCCCAAAACTTCCATCAGCTTTTCGTTTGGAATCACAATCAAAGAATCTACATACTTCGACAACTCTTCTAGACCATCAGTTGCAACTTTAGTGCGTTTACCTTCAAAAGAGAAAGGCTTAGTCACAACTGCCACTGTTAAAATTCCCATTTCTTTTGCAATTTGGGCGATTACCGGGGCTGCACCTGTACCTGTACCTCCGCCCATACCTGCGGTAATAAATAACATATCAGCACCATCAATCAGTTCTGCAATGGCATCACGATCTTCAAATGCTGCTTCACGACCGATTTCAGGTTTTGCACCAGCACCTAAACCCTTGGTCATTGCCACGCCCATTTGCAATACAGTTTTGGCTTGGCTCTTTTTCAAAGCCTGCATATCTGTATTAGCGCAAATGAACTCTACGCCACCGACGTTTTTTTCAATCATGTGTGCAACAGCGTTACCACCGCAACCACCTACACCAATTACCTTGATGACAGCTTCTTGCGAATTTTTTTCCATAATTTCAAACATTTAATGTCTCCTCTTTTTAATTGTCACAACTGCACGTTTGCTTCTGCTTAAACCAGTGTTTCTGCTTAAACCAGTATTTCTCTTTAACCCAGTATTTTGGTTAACCCGGCATTTCAGTTAACCCGATACCTCTGCCTGAACCACTCACTACTACTAACTGCTTAATAATTACTACTTAAAAATTGCCTTGAAACCAACTCTTCATTTTTTCCAGCACCCGTCCTAATGAGCTTGACTCCATTTGTCCGCTGATATGTCTTTCTAACTGCTGTTTACCCATCAACACCAATCCCACACCTGTTGCATAACGCGGGTTGCTCACTACTTCTGACAGTCCACCGACATACCTTGGCAGTCCCATACGCACGGGCATATGAAAGATTTCTTCACCTAACTCCACCATGCCGCGCATCATCGCTGAACCGCCAGTAATCACGATGCCGGATGCAATCATTTCTTCCATGCCACTGCGGCGTAATTCATTGAGTACCAATTCGTATAACTCAACCACACGCGGCTCTAATACCTCAGCTAACGTCTGTACTGATAACTGACGTGGCTCACGTCCGTCAACGCCAGGCACTTCAACGATTTCACGTGGATCGGCCAATTGGCGTAATGCACAACCATGTTTGATTTTGATGTCTTCTGCTGATTGTGTCGGTGTGCGAAATGCCACTGCTACGTCATTTGTCATTTGGTCGCCCGCAATTGGCACCACTGCTGTATGACGTATTGCACCTTGCTTGAACACCGCAATATCTGTAGTACCGCCGCCAATATCAACCAGGCAAACACCAAGCTCTTTTTCATCTTCTGTTAACACCGCCAGACTTGAAGCTAAGGGTTGCAGAATCAAATCACTCACCTCAATACCGCAACGCTTGATGCACTTCACTATATTTTGTGCGGCTGCCACGGCACCAGTCACAATATGCACTTTTACTTCAAGCTTCATACCGCTCATGCCTAGTGGCTCACGCACGTCTTCCTGGCCGTCTATAATGAATTCCTGCGTGAGGATATGCAGTATTTGCTGATCTGCCGGCAATGCAATGGCACGTGCTGTTTCTATCACCCGGTCTACATCCATTTGTGAAACTTCAGCATCTTTAATTTTTACCATGCCGTGCGAGTTCAGGCTCTTGATATGGCTGCCAGCGATACCTGTATACACATTGTTGATTTTGCAATCCGCCATCAATTCAGCTTCTTCAAGCGCGCGCTGTATAGATTGCATGGTCGATTCGATATTAATCACCACGCCTTTTTTAAGGCCTCTTGAAATATGCTGTCCAAGTCCGATGACTTTTACCGTTCCTTCCGGCTGTAATTCAGCAACGATGGCAACAATTTTTGACGTGCCTATATCCAGGCCTACAATCAAATTCTTATCTTCTTTTACTCTACTCATGGTTTGCTCCCTCCGTGTTCAACGCACGGTTATGTCTGTTGCTTATTAATCTCGGCCGGCTTTTTATTGCCAGGTTGTAAAGTACCTGCTGGATTGGTACTGTTTAATTTATTTTCATTAGCCTTGCTAGTGCCACCAGTCTTGCTATTGCCACTAGCCTTACTAACACCAGTCGCCTTGGCACTATTTTTATCTTCACTTAACGGCTTAGCTTCAGCGGGTCTTCGTACTGCAAATCCATTGGGATAACGCAAATCAACATACGTTACCTTCATATTTAGTCCTGCTATGGTGCTGCTGTAGGCACTGACAAACTTTTCTAACCTCCGCTGCATTTCTACACGCCCTAACTCCACCACCATTCCGTCAGTAGTAGTGACTTGCCATGCACGTCTTGGCGTAAGCGCCAAGTTGGCAATGGCTAAGTTTGCATCTTTTAATACTTTACTAAACTCGGCATATTGAGATGCCACTTCTATTACCCCATCACCTGGCCCGTAAAACATAGGCAACTCGCTGCCTGAGGCCGCGTGAAATAACTCTCCATGTGTATTAACCAGGGCAACATTGCCCCAGCGTGCCAACGCTTGATGCTCTTCAATGACCACCTCTAACTTATCTGGCCAACGGCGGCGCACACTCACACTGCGTGCCCACGGCAACTTTTCAAACGCGTCACGCGCTTTAATTAAATCCAGCGTAAAGAAATTGCCTTTTAAATGTTTCGCCACAATCAGCTTCACCTGCTCACGATTCACATGGTTTAACTGACCTTCCACCTTCACTTCACGCAACGGGAATATAGGTAAATGCACCACCACATATAGCGCTGCGTATAGCATCACCACTATGCTCACTGCAAAAAGCAGGTTGGCAATCCAGTTCAACAATGTAGGTTTATCCCACACTGGCAGACTCCAAAATACGTACAACCAATTGTTCAAAACTAATGCCTGCAGCCTTTGCTGCCATCGGTACCAAACTGTGGTCGGTCATGCCTGGGCTAGTGTTCAATTCTAAAAAGTAATGGTTACCCATGTCGTTAGCTACAGTGCTGTCCATTAAGAAATCAACTCGCCCCCAGCCCTCGCAACCTATTGCTCTAAATGCAAGTAATGCCTCTTGTTGGATTTGCGCTTCTTTTTCTGCACTTAATCCGCAAGGGCATAAATACTCAGTATCGTTTCGCAGATACTTTGCTTCAAAGTCATAAAATTCATTTTTTGGCACAATACGAATAATTGGCAAAGCCGTATAGTCACCCTCGCCATCAGGAATAATGCCAACGGTATATTCACCGCCACCGACGTACTTTTCTGCAATGACTAAGGGATCTGCCTCGGCGGCGATTTTATAAGCTGCTTCCAACCCCCCCGCTTCTTTTACTTTGCTGATGCCTATGCTAGAGCCTTCATTTGCTGGCTTCACGAACAATGGCAACCCTAACTTTTGCTCTATCGCCTTAAAGTCACTTGTGGCAGTTACCAACTCAAAATCTGGCGTGACTACATTCATCGCGCGCCACAATAACTTCGTGCGCCATTTATCCATACCAATAGCCGATGCCATTACTCCGCTGCCCGTATATGGAATATGCAGCATTTCGAGCGCACCTTGCATACAACCATCTTCACCAAAACGGCCATGCAGGTTAATAAATACACGGTCAAAAATCTCCAGGTCATGTAATGGTTTATCAATCGGGTCAAAACCATGTGCATCTATGCCCTGCGCTTGCAAAGCAGCCAAAACCGCCGCACCACTTTTTAGTGACACTTCACGCTCGCCAGATTTTCCACCAAGCAACACGGCTACCTTCCCGAACTTTTGGCTATCAATGTTATTCACGCTGTACATACTCACGACTTAATATTCCCCGATGACTTTGACTTCTTGCTGCAATTCAACGCCCTGTTTTTCCAACACTGTTTCGCGTATGTGTTTAATCAGCGACTCAATGTCCAGCGCAGTCGCACTACCTAGATTCACAATAAAATTGGCGTGTTTTTCAGATACTTGAGCGCCACCAATGGTGTAGCCCTTTAAGCCGCTAGCCTCAATCAATCTCGCTGCGTAATCACCAGCAGGGTTCCTAAAGGTAGATCCGGCATTTGGAAGGTTCAGCGGCTGTGTTGCTAAACGCTTGGCCAACAAAGCTTTTATTTTTTGCTCGGCTTCACTTGCATCACCTTCAGCCAATGAAAACCAAGCCGCAAGAAACCACTCCTCTGCCGGCATCTCTACATGACGATAGCTTGGAATAAATTCCGACTTGTCTCTTGTATGGATAACCCCACGACGATCCACTGTCATTACTCTAGCCACCACATCCCAGGTTTCCGTTCCATGACATCCAGCGTTCATGGCAAGCGCACCACCTACGGTGCCAGGAATTCCTGCCATAAATTCAGCACCATGCCGGTGTTGCCGTGCACTAAATTTTGCAAGTTTGGAGCACGTCACCCCAGCCTCCGCATAAACATGGTTTTGCACCATACCCATGTCTGTCAGGGCGTTGTGCATCAGAATAATCGTACCTCTCACACCGCCATCTCTCACTAACAGATTAGATCCAAGACCCATAAAATAAATTGGCTCTGCTTCCTCTAGCGTATGGAGAAAGGTAGCGAGATCTTCCAAGCCAGCAGGTATATACATACGGTCAGCAGGGCCGCCTACACGCCAGCTGGTGTAGCGCGCAAGAGGCTCGTTAAGCAACACCTCGCCTTGCGTAAACAACAAATTACCTTGCAAAGGGTAATGTCCTTTTTTCACGCGGCTAGCTCCTTCGTTTTCATGGCCACCTGACCAATAGACCCCGCACCCATGACGATGACCACATCATGCGCTTGCGCTACATCCAGTATCGCCTCCGGTAATGCATCGGCTTTTTCCACAAATAGCGGTTCAACTTTGCCGGCGATGCGTATAGAACGAATGAGCGACCGCGTATCAGCCGCCACAATCGGCGCCTCACCAGCCGAGTAAACCTCCGTTAGCAATACTGCATCCGCACTTGAAAGTACCCGTACAAAATCTTCAAAACAATCACGCGTACGTGTGTAACGGTGTGGTTGAAACGCCATTACTAATCGGCGATTAGGGAAGGCTGCGCGCGCTGCAGCTATAACAGCCTGCATTTCAACTGGATGATGGCCATAGTCATCAATTAACGTAAATGTGCCTCCACTTTTTGCGTCAATCTCACCATAGCGCTCAAAACGTCTACCCACGCCTTTAAATTCTTTTAATGCTTTAATAATCGCAGCATCTGGCACGTTTAATTCACTGGCTATTGCAATGGCCGCGAGCGCGTTCAGCACATAGTGATTACCAGGCAGATTCAATGTCACGTTAAATTCTGTAGTGACACCATTAATGCGTAGCACCGTGAAATGCATCTTTCCATCATCCGCACGTACGTTAATTGCTCGAACGCGTGCATCTTCACTAAACCCATAAGTCATGACAGGCTTGGTTACCCGCGGCAAAATCTCACGAATATTGGCGTCGTCTATGCAGACTACTGCCATACCCCAAAACGGCAGTTGTTGTAAAAATTCTACAAACGCGCTTTTAAGTTTGTCGAAGCTGTGTTCGTAAGTATCCATGTGGTCTTGGTCAATATTCGTCACCACCGCCATCACTGGCGTTAAGTGCAAAAATGAAGCATCAGATTCATCAGCTTCTGCCACGATATATTCGCCTGTACCAAGTTTGGCATTGGCATTGGCTGCCTCTAACTTGCCGCCAATCACAAAAGTCGGATCCATACCTGCTTCAGCTAAAATACTGGCAATTAAACTAGTGGTGGTGGTTTTACCATGTGTTCCAGCGACAGCAATACCTTGCCTGAAACGCATCAATTCTGCCAACATCAATGCACGTGGCACCACGGGAATATTTTTAGCTCTTGCGGCTTTAACCTCCGGGTTTTCTTCATTCACCGCAGATGACACGACCACCACATCAGCATCCTTAACATTGTCAGCCTCGTGGCCTTGATACACAGTTGCACCAAATGCCACCAATCGTTTGGTTGTCGCATTCGCTGCTAAATCAGAACCCGTCACCGTAAAATCCAAGTTGATTAACACTTCAGCAATACCACTCATACCGGAGCCACCGATACCGACAAAATGTATATTTTTTACTTTATGTTTCATCGCGCCACCTCAATGCAGATTTTCGCTACGTTTTCTGTAGCTTCGGGCTTACCCAAAGCACGTGCTTTAATTGCCATGTCTAGACATTTCTCACGGTTTAATTCGCTTAAAATTTTCACCAGCTTCTCTACACTTAAGTCTTTTTGCTGTAAAACCAAAGCTGCACCTTGCTCGGATAAATACGCAGCATTGGTGGTTTGATGATCATCCACGGCGAATGGAAACGGCACCATCAAAGAGCCTAAACCCACCGCCGAAACTTCTGCCACTGTAAGCGCGCCTGAACGGCAAATCACAAAATCTGCCCACGCGTAGATGCTCGCCATATCATCAATAAATGCGCGTGCATCCACGGCCACACCCGCTTTTTCATAATTATTTTTTAATGCCTCAATATGCTTGATACCAGCCTGATGTATCACTTGCGGACGTTTCACAACTGGTAATTGCGCCAATGCCTGCGGAAGCGCCTCATTCAATGCTTTCGCCCCCAAACTGCCGCCCACTACCAATAAGCGTAAAGCGCCTTCACGTTCTGCAAAGCGCACCTCCGGCTTAGCTAAAGTTGCAATATCGGCACGTACAGGATTTCCCACTAGTTTTGCATTATTGGCAAATGCTGCTGGGAACGCCGCCAGTACCTGTGTTGCAAACTTAGCCAGCACCTTATTGGTTAACCCTGCGACTGAATTCTGCTCATGAATCACCAAAGGCCTACCTAACAACCTCGCCATTAATCCACCAGGAAAAGCAGCGAATCCACCCATGCCTAGCACTACGTTTGGCTGATGCTTACGAATAGCCGCAGTACTTTGCGCAAATGCTTTTGCCAGCTTCACTGGTAGCAGTAACCAACCCATAAGGCCTTTACCACGGACTCCTTGCATAGTAATCATGGCTTTTTCATATCCACTTTTTTCGATCAAGCGATTTTCCATGCCACCTTCTGTGCATAGCCATACGATTTTCCAACCCATGATTTTTAAGTAATCTGCAACAGCCATGGCTGGATATACATGCCCACCCGTGCCGCCCGCCATCACCATTAATGTTTTTTTCGATGTATTTATGGCGACACTCATGCTGGCAAACCTTTTTGCAAACGCCTATTCTCAAAATCTATTCTGAGAATGATTGCCATCGCAATACAATTGGCCAAAATACTGCTGCCGCCAAATGATAATAATGGCAAGGTCAAGCCCTTAGTGGGTAACAGCCCCATGTTTACACCCATATTGATGATGCCCTGCACGCCTATCCAAACGCCCAAACCTTGTGAGAGCAAGGCTGCAAAGTAGCGCTCATTGGCGATTGCTTCTTTAGCAATACCAAACGAACGAATCACTATCCATGCAAATAACCCAACAACTGTTAGCACACCAACAAAGCCAAGTTCTTCAGCGATAACTGCTAACAAAAAGTCTGTATGCGCTTCTGGCAAATAAAGCAATTTCTCTACGCTTGCACCCAAACCCACGCCAAACCACTCACCACGACCAAATGCGATAAGCGCATGGGATAACTGGTAGCCTTTGCCATACGGATCAGCCCACGGATCCATAAAACCAATGACGCGCTCGAGTCGATAAGGTGAACTCCAAATCAGGAAGACAAACCCCACCACCAGCAATATCAGCAACCCCGCAAAAATACGTCCGTTGATACCGCCCAGCCATAAAATGGAGATTGATATTGCTGCGATCACTGCAAACGCCCCAAAGTCTGGCTCACGCAATAACAAGCCACCCACAAGCAACATCACTGCCAGCATAGGCAAAAAACCTTTTGTGAAGCTATCCATCACCGCCGCCTTGCGCACGGTGTAATCTGCCACATACAAGGCGGCAAACAACTTCATAAATTCGGATGGCTGCGGGTTAACTACAAACAGTTTCAACCAGCGACGACTGCCACCTGCCTTAAGGCCAATACCTGGAATCAGCACCAGTACCAGTAAAACCAAACCAAAGAGAAATAAATACGGCGCCATTTTTTGCCACCAGGCAATAGGGATATTAAATGCTACAAATGCAGCACTGATAGCGACCAACATGAATATGGCTTGATGCACCAGATAATAGCTGCTGTTGTGTCCAACACCTTTGTCAGCTTCCGCAATCGCAATTGAGGCTGAATACACCATCACCAAGCCTATCCCTAATAAACACAGGACTACCCATAACAATCCCTGGTCATAGCTTGGAGAGTTAATACGTTCGCGATTTAACATTGCGGCAATCATGCAAGCTCCCTTTCGCTGGCTTTTAAGGAGTTCACTGCACTTATGAACACTTCCGCACGATGCACATAATTTTTGAACATATCAAAACTTGCGCAGGCAGGTGAAAGCAGCACAGCATCTCCGGATTGGGCAAGTTTTTTGGCAATATTCACCGCTTCAGGTAAATCAATCGCCTGATATAAAGGTATGCCTGTTTCCAGTAATTCGGCTTCTATCACAGGCGCATCACGGCCGATTAACACCACTGCACGTGCGTTATTGGCTACGGACTCTTTCAGCGGTGAAAAATCCTGGCCTTTGCCATCGCCACCGGCGATTAATACAACTTTCTGCGCCAATCCGGACAGTGCAGCGCAAGTTGCACCTACATTGGTACCTTTTGAATCATCGTAATAATCTACATCGTCAATATTAGCCACCCATTCAACACGATGAGGCAAGCCTTTAAAGTTATAGAGCGTTTGGATTATATGTGCATAATCGACACCAATGCCGCGACATAATGCAACAGCAGCTAATGCGTTAGCCGCGTTATGCAAGCCTACAATTTTTAAATCTTGTAAATTAATGAGTTCTTTATCACCTTCGCAAAGCCATGTATCCCCATCTATCTGCTTTAATCCATACTCGCCGTCATCCGAACTTATATTTGAAGTTAAGCCAAACGTCACTTGTGCTAATTTTGGCCTTGCCATCAACATGCTCCACGCGTCATCACGATTCAATACCTGGAGGTTTGCATTGTAAAAAATCCGAGCTTTTGCAATGGCATAATCTTGCAGGCTCTCGTACCTATCCATGTGATCTTCAGATAAATTCAGCATCGTCGCTGCATCTATCTGCAAAGAGCTAGTCGTTTCAAGCTGAAAACTTGAAAGCTCAAGCACGTAGACATCCGGGGTTTCCATACTTAAAGCATCTAGCACTGGCAGGCCGATATTGCCAGCCACAATGGTTTTTAAACCAGCGGCTTTACACATCTCACCCACTAATGTAGTGACGGTGGTTTTGCCATTGGAGCCTGTAATAGCAATCACCTTGGCACTGCCTGGGCGCATGTTTTCATTGAGATAGTGCGCAAATAACTCAACATCGCCAATCACGCTAACGCCGCGTTTAATAGCGGTTTGTATTTCAGGCGTACTCAATGGCACACCCGGGCTTGCGACGATTAAATCTGCATCACTAAACACCGCTGCATCAAATGCGCCCGTATGAATTTTCACGTTTGGCAATTCAGTTTTTAATACTTCAATGCCCGGAGGATTTTCACGCGTATCGGCCACAGACAAACGTGCGCCTTGCGTGTTTAACCAACGCAAGGTAGAGACCCCTGTTTCACCAAGGCCCAGCACTAATACTTTTTTGTCTTTTAACTCAATTTTCATGTTTTTTATACGGTTATTTAATATTTACTGTTTATCTCAACTTCAAACTAGCCAAGCCAATCAATACGAGCATCATGCTGATAATCCAGAACCGCACGACTACCTGCGTTTCTTTCCAGCCTTTTTCTTCGTAATGATGATGCAGTGGCGCCATTAAAAAGATGCGCTTACCGGTACCTGTTTTGCGTTTGGTATATTTGAAATACATGACTTGCGCAGCTACCGAAAAAGTTTCTACCACAAACACGCCGCCCATGATGAACAGGATGATTTCCTGGCGCACAATGACCGCTACAATACCCAGTGCAGCGCCTAGCGCTAATGCACCTACGTCACCCATAAACACCTCTGCTGGATAGGCGTTAAACCATAGAAATCCTAAACCCGCACCCGCCATTGCAGCGCAAAACACCATAAGTTCACCTGCACCAGCTACATAAGGTACGCCTAGATATTTTGAAAAATACAAATGCCCTGCCACATAAGCAAAAATGCCCAAAGCACTGGCCACCATCACCGTGGGCAATATCGCCAAACCATCCAAGCCATCAGTTAAGTTCACGGCATTGCTACTGCCCACTACCACTAAATACGTCAGCACGATAAAACCTACAGCACTTAAAGGCAGCACTAGTGACTTAAAGAACGGTACGATTAGTGTGGTTTCCACTGGTGTAGCTGCTGTTTTGTATAAAAATACTGCTACTGCTAAACCAATTAAACTTTGCCAAAAAAACTTGGCTTTTGCTGAGAGGCCTTTAGGGTTTCTATGCACTACTTTGCGGTAATCATCTACCCAGCCTATTGCGCCAAAACCCAAGGTTGTGAACAGCACCACCCATACAAAACGATTGCTTAAATCTGCCCAAAGTAATGTAGAGATACCGATAGATACTAATATCAGTGCACCGCCCATGGTGGGTGTACCCGTTTTAATCAAATGTGTTTGCGGACCATCGTCGCGCACCGCTTGCCCGACTTTGTACTTGGTAAGCTTACGTATCATGCTAGGGCCAGCGATGAATGAAATAGCCAATGCTGTAAGCGTAGCCAATACCGCACGCAATGTGATGTAGTTAAATACATGAAATCCACGAATATCGTGAGCCAGCCATTGCGCTAGTTCTAATAACATTATTTATTCTCCATAAGTTTTTTTTGCATGACTGCTGTTTCGTTCAATTTTTCTTCTAACAGATCGACCACACGCTCCATTTTCATAAAGCGTGAGCCTTTTACTAACACGGTTGCATCTTGGCTTAGTAATGGTTTAATCACTTTTGCGACATCTTCTGGCGAGGCGTAATGATTTGCACCTGCACCAAATCCACGCGCCATTTCCACGCTAAGCGCACCTAAACAATGCAAGCTTCTAAGCCCTGCATTCTTGGCATAAGTACCAATTTCTGCATGCATGCGTTTAGCGTCTGCGCCCAGCTCACCCATATCGCCCAATATGAGAATTTTTTCACCCGCCTGATGTGCAAGCACGTCTATCGCCGCTTTCATTGAATCAGGATTGGCGTTATAAGTATCATCTATCAACACTGCGCCATTCAAACCCGGCTTGCGCTGTAAGCGGCCTTTTACGCCGCTAAAACTGCTTAACCCACGGGCGATATCCGCGTTAGAAATTCCCAACGCAACCGCCACTGCGCTTGCTGCCAGGGCATTACTGATGTTATGTGCGCCCAGGACATCCAACTTAAAGCTGATTCTGCCTTGGGGTGTGGTTAAATGCACCTGACTTAATGCATCCATTTCCTCATAAGTCGCGCTGACATCTGCTGGTTTATTTAAGCCACTGGCATTTAAACTACCTGCATTTAATCCAATAACATTCAGGCCGAATGTCACGATTTTTTTACCAGAGTTGAGTGATTTCCAATAGCTCGCATACTCATCATCGGCATTAATAACTGCCACGCCGTCATCACTTAAGCCTGCAAAAATTTCGCCTTTGGCTTTTGCAATGTTTTCGCGCGAACCCATTTCACCAATATGGGCTGTGCCTGCGTTGTTAACTACCGCCACATTTGGCTTGGCAATGCGTGTTAAATATTCAATTTCGCCTAAATGACTCATACCCATTTCAAGCACTGAAAACTGATGGATTGCCCGCAACTTAAGCAAGGTCAACGGTAAGCCAATGTGATTATTCAGATTGCCTACAGTGGCATGTATCACTTCATGGCTGCCAGTTTTTTCCGCCAGAATCGCTGCTATCATTTCTTTAACGGTTGTTTTGCCATTACTGCCAGTAACCGCAACGAAAGGAATCGCAAACCTTGATCGCCAATAGGCAGCAAGCGCCCCTAAAGCTTGATAAGTATCTTCAACTAAAATAGCAGGCTCTACGCCTAAAGTTGGACTTGAAACCAGCACCGCCGCTGCACCTTGTTCGATGGCTTTAGCGGCAAAATCATGTCCATCAAAATTTTCGCCTTTAAGCGCGACGAATAACTGGCCTTTAGTAACATTGCGGCTATCTGTACCTACGTTGGTAAACATGGCATCTTGGCCATAAAGTTTCGCTTGTATTGCGTTAGCGGCTTCTGAAAGCAGCATCATGCCGAAGCCCTCACATTGCCTGTCACTTGATACTTTTTCAAGGCAGTCTGCGCAATAAGTGCATCATCAAACGGATATTTCACACCTGAGATTTCCTGGTAGTTTTCATGGCCTTTGCCAGCCAGCAAAACGATGTCACCCGGCTTGGCCGACTCAACCGCTTTGTTGATTGCAACGTCCCGATCCATTTCAAGCACATAGCCAGAATGCATATTGCTAACAATTTCACGAATAATGGCGGCAGGGTCTTCATTACGCGGATTATCAGTGGTCACAATGACTGCATCTGCGAATTTAGAAGCTACAACACCCATCAGCGGACGCTTACCCGCATCTCGATTGCCACCGCAACCGAACACACAAATCAACTTACCTTGTGCTTGCTCTTTTAACGTGCTTAAGACTTTTTCCAACGCATCTGGGGTATGAGCATAATCAATCACCACCAACGGTAAGTCGCCACCGCCAAATTGCTGCATACGACCTTGCACTGGTTTGATTTTGGTAATGGCAGCTACTGCATCTTCCAGACGAATATCCATGCTCAATAAAGTTGCTAGTACAGCAAGCACATTGTAAGCATTAAAACGGCCTAGCACTGGCGCAGTTAATAAAGCTACGCCTTGTGGCGTTGATACCTGCATGCTCAAACCTGCGTCATGCAATTTCAAATCCCTCCCGTACACATCGGCAGCTTCAAATCCGTAAGTCATGCATGGCTTAGCCTGCGATTTGACTGCGCTTACTACTGCCTGCCCAAATGCATCATCGGCATTCACAATCGCCATACTCAAGCCTTGCCAGGTGAATAGTTTTTGCTTGGCAGCAGCGTAGGCTTCCATGGTTTCGTGATAATCCAAATGATCACGACTCAGGTTTGTAAGCACGGCTATATCAAACTCCACACCATTTAGACGACCTTGATCCAAACCATGAGACGACACCTCCATCACAACAGCATTCGCTTGCTGTTGGACGTAATCTGCCAGCATGCCCTGCAATAGAATCGCATCGGGCGTGGTATTTACTGCTTCCGTTTGAGCATCTAAAAACCCATTCCCAATTGTTCCTAACACGGCAGTTTTTCTACCAAGCAACGTCAAGCATTGCGCAATCCACTGGCTCACAGAAGTCTTACCATTAGTACCAGTCACACCTATCATGGTCATTTTTTTTGATGGGTTTTGATAAAACTCGGCAGCAATAATGCCAGCTTGATGCTTTAAGTCTTTTACTGAAATATTGCTCACTTGCCAGTCAGCTTGCCACGCAAAGTCCGCATCTTCCCATATCACAGCTTTAGCACCGGCTTTTATGGCTTGCGGAATGAAATGCCGGCCATCACTACTGGCACCTGGGTAAGCTAAAAATAACGACCCCGCCTGCACGCTTCGGCTATCTGAAGTGATAGAAGTGAATGACTGATCTAAAGTACCAAGTGTTAAAGAAGTGAGTATGGTCATATACCCTCCTTAACATCTTCGTCATTACTTTCTAGCACAACATTATTGTTAGGTGCGTCTTGTGGCACAGCATACAAACGTAAAGTATCGGACATAATGGTGCTAAATACTGGCGCAGCTACCGTGCCGCCGAAATATGCACCGCCGCTCGGTTCATCTATAATCACCGCAATGATGAAGCGGGGGTCAGAAGCCGGCGCCATACCTACAAATGAAGCGACATACTTATCCGCCACATAACCACGCTCACCCAGCTTGTGCGCAGTGCCTGTTTTACCACCTACGCGATAACCCAAAACCTGCGCTCTAACCGCCGTGCCACCTGGCTGTACCACCAATTCCAGCATATCTTTTACATGGTTTGCAGTTGCGGCAGAGAATACTTGCTGCCCTATAGGCATTTCAGTCAATTTAAGTAGCGATATTGGACGCAATTCACCTTCATTAGCAAACACGGTATATAACCGAGCCAACTGTAATAACGTCAGGCTAATACCATGTCCAAAAGACATCGTTGCCTGTTCAATTGGGCGCCATGTTTTATAAGGACGCAGCCTGCCAGAAGCCTCTCCTGGAAAACCAATACCCTCTACATGACCCAGACCAAGTTCATTGTAAATGCTCCACATATACTGCTTATCCAGCGTCAAAGTAATTTTGGAAGTTCCTACATTCGATGACTTTTGCAGCACTTCCGCTACAGTTAGGATTCCGTGCGGATGAGAATCCCGCACAGTCGCAGGGCCAATACTGAAACTGCCAGGTGCGGTTTGAATTTTTGTTTCCGGAGTGTATTTACCTGATTCCAAGGCTGCGGCCACTGTAACTGACTTTAACGTAGAGCCTGGTTCAAAAGTATCAACAATCGCACGGTTTCGTGTTTTACCTTTAATATTCACAGGATTATTAGGGTTATAAGTTGGCACGTTGGCAATGGCGAGCACTTCTCCGGACTTGGCGTCCAGCACAACGACCGCACCTGCTGCCGCTTTATTGGCTTCAACCGCCTTAACTAACTCCCGATGTGCTAAATACTGAATTCTTAAATCAATAGACAACGTAACATCTCGTCCATCCTGCGGCACTTTGACGGCCTGCAAATCTTCAATGATGCGGCCTGACCTGTCTTTAATCACACGACGGCTGCCATCAACACCTGAAAGCGAGCTATTTTTTTGCAGCTCAAAACCCTCCAGTCCTCTATCACCAGCGCCTTTATCGCCTGGACCAGTAAAGCCCACCATATGCGCAGTCACGTCACCAGCTGGGTAATAGCGTTTATATTCACGCTGCAAATCGATACCAGGAATACCAAGCTTCATTACTTTTGCGGCTAACTCAGGCGAAATGCGTCGTTTCAAATACACAAATTCACGCTCACTATTGGCAAGCTTCTTCTTGACATCATCCACTTTTAGATTCAATAGCCCAGCAATTTGCTTAGTTTGAGCCGCATCAATTTTCACGTCTGGCGGGCTTGCCCATACAGACTCTACTGGTGTACTGGTAGCCAGCAACTCTCCATTTCTATCGGTAATTTTTCCGCGCTGCGACGTTAACACCAGATTGCGGCTATAGCGTGCGTCACCCTTATCTTGCAAAAACTTCTTATGGATACCTTGCAAATAAATGCCACGTCCAAGCAAAGCAGCGAACCCTAGCAGCACAGACACCAACAAAACTCGACGACGCCATGCAGGTAGCTTAACCACTACAGGCGTATTAACAGGTGAACGTGTAAAGGTACGAAATGCCATTATTGCGCAACTCCGTTTTGCTGGTTTACTTGCCCATCAATTTTTTGACTTGGCTGTACATTTATTGGCGCCATTTGCATTGGCTCAAACTGAGCAGTAGGAACCTGACTAAGCGAAATCACTTGCACACGCTTTGCATCCGGCACTTGCATCTGCATTTGTGTTGCAGCAATCTTTTCTATGCGCGAATGCATTGCCCAAGTACTTTGTTCAAGTTGCAATTGGCCATATTCTTGCTCAATCCGTTTTGCAGCTTGATTGGTTTGCTCCAGCTCAATATAGAGATTGCGTGCTTTATGTTGCGAGTTCACAAGCCCTAAAGCCGAAAACATCAGCGCAAAAAATAAAATGAGATTTAACCGCATCATGCTATGTTGGTTCTTTCAGCCACACGCAACACCGCACTGCGTGAGCGCGGATTAAGCTTAATTTCTTTAGCACTTGGTTTGATTGCCTTGCCAATATTAACCAACTTAGGTTGCGGCAAATCGGCCGCACGTACTGGAAAGTTGGCAGGCAAATCATCGCGATTCGCTTGATCACGAATAAACTGCTTCACAATGCGGTCTTCCAGAGAATGAAAACTAATCACCGCCAGCCGGCCTTTTGGCGCCAACAATGCCAAACATTGCGGCATGGTTAGCGATAACTCCTCAAGCTCTTGATTGACGTAAATCCGTAAAGCTTGAAATGTACGCGTTGCGGGATTCTGCCCTGGCTCAAACCGCGTGACTGCCCCTGCCACGACCTTGGCAAGTTGCCCTGTAGTGGTGATGGCGCGCCCGTCATTGCGCTCCGTAATAACCGCCCTTGCAATCTGCTTAGCAAACCGTTCTTCACCATAATTCTTTATAACCTCCCCTAAATACTGCTCTGTTACAGTGGCGAGAAAATCTGCCGCTGTTTGTCCACTACTTTGATCCATGCGCATATCCAGCGGCGCATCGTATCTAAAACTAAAGCCACGGCTTGCTTCATCAATTTGTGGCGATGAAATGCCCAAATCCAGCAAAATACCGTCCACCTTCAAAACACCCATTTCAGCCAATTTGGCCTGCATACCCGCAAAATGGCTATGCACCATGCTAAAACGTGGGTCTGTCATTTCTTTGCTTGATTCAACCGCCTTCAAATCGCGATCAAATGCAATCAATCTGCCATTTGCACCAAGTTGCTCTAATATTTTTCTTGAATGTCCGCCACGACCAAATGTACCGTCCACATAAACACCATCCGCCTTAATGGTAAGCGCCTGCACTGCCTCATCAAGCAGTACCGTGATATGAGAGTTTGGATTTGTACTTAATTCGGACACTGCTATTTGCTGCTTTTCTAAAATTAAAGCGTCTTGTGCAGACGCTTTTTTGGGAGACGCTTTTTTTAAAGATACTTCTTTCAAAGACGTTTCTTTTAAAGGCAAGGATGCTTTAGTGGGCGCGCTGTTCACGCCCTTAATCACAGCGAAAAGCCCTCGAGTTCTGATGGCATCGTAAAGTTGTCGTCCTGCATCACTTGTGCCAGCTGCGCGCGCCAAGCTTCCATGTTCCACAATTCAAAATGGCTACCCTGGCCAACCAACATCACTTCTTTATCCAAACCCGCAAAATCACGCAACACGGTTGACACCAACATACGGCCGGCGCTATCCATCGCCACGTCTTCCGCAAAACCGACCAACAAACGCTGTAAAGCACTTGATTGTTTATCAAATGAAGATAACGCCATCATCTTGGCTTGAATCGGCTCCCAAGCAGGTTGCGGATACAACAACAAGCAACGATGCGGATGCGCAGTCAACACCAAATCTCCAGCGCATTGAAGCTGCAAAGCCTCTCTGTGCTTAGTTGGCACTGCTAACCTACCTTTAGCATCCAAACTTAATGATGTTGCGCCGCGAAACATGTTTTAATAATCAGCCTAAATTTTTACCAAAAAAATATGATGAAAAAAGTGAGGAAGTTCTAACCGCCCTTAGTTTCGATTAGAAACGATTTAAGTGAAAATCTCCACAAAAACCCACTTTTCCCCACTAAGATGAACTATAGATAAAAAAATAGGGCAACGCAAGCCCTTTTTGACTATTTCCCTTTATATCTCAATGACTTAGCGCATTTTAACGCTAAAAATAATATCGTTATAAATTAAGTACATACAAAATTAAGTGAATGTAGATTATTAGAATAACGATGAAACTGATTGAATTGTAATTGACAGATTTTTAGAGGTGAGAGCAATGGGTGCTTTTAAATTATTTATGACACGAAGATAAGCCGAATTTGATACAAAGACCGCAAGGTCTTCCCCTGCTCACCAAGCAACCAAGACTGTAAAGGTCTCCCCGCAGAATATATTCGCTGTCCTTCGACAAGCTCAGGAACCAAAGCGTATTATTCCGAGTGAAAGTGGCAAGTAAGCCAGCTTATGGCTTACCCGTGTGAATATATGCTACAAGTTACATATATTCACATGCCAAAGAGTAAAAGTGAAGCTGGCCGATAAGCCGGGTTCTGTAGGCCTTATTACTAAAGCTGACAGTCATTCATCTAGGCGAACAATTACTTGTACGCTCAAGCAACCTACCCGCTGGCAGCGCGAGTCACGCCTTATTTACTTGCGTAAAAATGCCAGCCTATTTGGTCTTGCTGCAGATGGAGGTTACCGCGTTTCACCGTAACTTAATACGCTCGTCTCTGTGGCCCTATTCCGCGCCTTATACTGTTGCCAGCTTTCAGCGTACGGCCGTTAGCCGTCATCTCACTCTACGCAGCCCGGACTTTCCTCCCTCACAAAAAACGTGACGGCGACTGTCTAGCCAGCTTCGGTTACATTTTATCACGTAGCCAAATCAGGCAACAAATTATCAATCTGAATTACCATCCAATAATGCAATATGTTAATTCATACCACAACACCAATCACTTACGAATTCTCAAGTAACATCGCCTTCTAGCGCACATGTCGGCTTTATTGCCTAGTGCAACAAAGCCATTAACCCTAATGGGCTATTGCTGGATTAAAGGTTCTCGATGAGAATACATGTGTAGCAATGCTGTGCTGATTTTTTGGTTATTCAAAAAAATATTACGTAGGCACGCAAACATCTTAAGGGAATTAATATGAAAAATACAATCAAACTGTTGACAGTTGCAATGTCCTTAGCGTTCAGCCTTAATATTAGCAGTGCAAATGCAGCGATTTTTAATGCTGGCAACCTCACTGTTGGCGACTCTATTACAAATCTTTTCGACGTACCTTCGCTTAATAATGATGGTCCAGATTACTTTGACACAATATACTTCAACATATTAAGTACATTCAATGTAAGAATATTTGCTGAGAATGTGCCTGAAGGTTTCAGTTTCAGCCGCGTGGATTTACTTGGCCCTGACAGCTTTAATTGGCTAGCAGAAGATAGTGTGATGCCTATTGATTTTACTAACACCTTGAGTGCAGGTAATTATCAGGTGAATTTCAAATATGGCATTAATACTAACCAAGTAGGCACATACCTGGGCGGTGTTAGCGTTGCTGCAGTTCCAGAGCCGGAAACTTACGCAATGCTGCTTGCTGGCCTCGGTTTAATTGGTTTTGCAGCACGCCGCCGTAAAACACAAGTTTAGCTTTTAGGTCCTTTGCAATAAGTCATTCACCGTTAATCTCGGTCTCGGTGCTAAGAAAAAAAGCAAACCCCACCAAAGCGTGGGGTTTACTTTTTTCAAAGTTTAAACCGAGATTTAGTCGAAAATCAAGGTTTAACGACAGAACAAATTTTCCGCAGTTTTAACAGCCTTTGCTTTTTCTGCCTATTATTCTGCGTAGTTTCTGATGGATTAATTACGTAAAAGCCAATCAATTTGGTTTCTATTTTTGCACAGCTAAACTAAACACCGCATTTTTAACGCGGTATTTTCGCCAAGCACTCGCAAAATCACTACGTTAACTTCCAATAAAGCTGTTGCCCCGCCCTCAATGGCACCAATACATCCCCATCAAATGGCAAACTTTCAGGCACTGTCCAGCTTTCTTTCACCAATGTAACCTGCTCTTTATTCCTCGGCAAACCATAAAAATCCGCCCCATAAAAGCTAGCAAAACCTTCCAACTTATCTAATGCGTTCACCGCTTCAAAGACTTCCGCATAAAGCTCTATTGCCGTATGCGCCGTATACATACCAGCACATCCACAAGCAGCTTCTTTAGCGTGCCTAGCATGCGGTGCACTATCTGTACCTAAGAAGAATTTTGGATTGCCTGATATTGCGGACTTAACCAACGCTACGCGATGCTCTTCACGCTTCAAAATAGGCAAACAATAATGATGCGGCTGTATACCGCCTTTGAACATGTCATTACGATTCATCAGTAAATGGTGCGCTGTTATAGTAGCAGCTACATTACCAGGCGACCCCATTACAAAGTCAGCTGCATCTTTAGTAGTGATATGTTCAAACACAACTTTTAAAGCAGGATATTTTTTCAACAGCGGAATCATATGTCGCTCAATAAACACGCGCTCACGATCAAACACATCAACATCACTGTCAGTGACTTCCGCATGCGCCAACAATGGCACACCTAATTTCTCCATCGCCTCTAGCGCTTTTGAACATAAATCCAAGCTAGTAACACCTGAATCAGAATTGGTCGTTGCACCCGCTGGGTAAAGCTTTACGCCGTGAATAATACCACTCGCTTTAGCACGGGCAATTTCAGCAGCCGAAGTGTTGTCAGTCAGGTACAAAGTCATTAGAGGCTCAAAGTCCAGTTCACTCGGCAGCGCATTTAAAATGCGCTGGCGGTAAGCAATAGCTAATTCCGTAGTCGTAACAGGCGGACGCAAATTAGGCATAACAATCGCTCGGGCAAACTGCCTTGCAGTATCTGGCAGCACCGCTTTAAGAGCAGTGCCGTCACGCAGGTGTAAATGCCAGTCATCTGGGCGGGTAATGGTGAGTGTTTTTGTCATTTATTTATCCTAACTTTTGACCACCCTTCGACAAGCTCAGGGAACTTATGCGTCTTCGTTCCCTGAGCTTGTCGAAGCGTAGCTAATTTTTAATCTTTAAAGCCAAATCGTAAAGCGAATTTTTCTTTTCATGGGTGATTTCAGTCGCCAATTTCACTGCCTGCTTAAGTGGCAATTCTGCAAGCAGTAACTTCAGCACTCTAACTGTTTCTTCGGGAATCTCCTCGGCATCTTTAACAGCAGCAGTTTCAACCAATAACACAAACTCGCCACGCTGTTGATTTGCATCGGCTTGCAGCCAAGAACTCGCCAGACTTGTCTGGCAAGTGTGAATTGTTTCAAAAGTCTTGGTAAGTTCACGTGCAATAGTAATTTTACGGTCTTCACCCAGCACTTTCGCTATGTCATCTACACTTTCAACAATGCGGTGTGGCGCCTCATAAAACACTAACGTTACTGCTTGAGTTTTAAGTGCCTCCAGCACCTTACGCCGCGCCGCGCCGCTAGCGGGTAAAAAGCCATGAAACAAAAAACCATTTTGCGCAATACCCGAAGCCGACAATGCCGCAATCACAGCACTCGCCCCAGGAATCGGCACAACTTTTACGCCAGCCTTACGCACCAAATCTACCACTATTGCACCCGGATCACTAATGCCCGGCGTGCCGGCATCAGTCACCAAAGCAATATCTTCACCCGCCTTTAGCAGATTTAAAAGTTTTTCAGCGGATTGATGTTCGTTATGCTCATGCACGGCAATCAATTTTTTACTAATGCCAAAGTGCGACAATAAGCCTGAAGTATGACGTGTATCCTCGGCAGCAATGGCGTCTACAGCTTTAAGTATTTCTATGCCGCGCAGGGTAATATCGCCCAAATTGCCGATTGGTGTTGCCACCACGTATAATGTACCAAAATTATTCATATTAGAAGTTTACAGCTTTAGGTAAAATCTCGCCTATGAAATTAAGTAAAAACAACGCAGGACTTGAAGCAGAAAAAATAGCTGCAACTTTCTTGCTGGATCGTGGCCTTAAATTAGTGACCCAAAACTATCACTGCAAATTTGGAGAGATTGATTTGATAATGAAAGAGGCCAAAATCCTTGTATTTATTGAGGTACGACTAAGATCAAACAATCAATTTGGTAATGCCGCCGCGAGCATTACACCCCAAAAACAACAGAAACTTATTTTAACCGCGCAACATTATTTACAACAGCATGGTGATTATCAATGTCGCTTTGACGCCATTTTAATGGATAAAGCAGATGTTAGGCACATAGAATGGGTGCGTAATGCATTTGACGCATAAAAGGCGTATCATTCGCAAAAAATATCTTGTTTCTCAATTGCTCTCAATTTTAAGGAGTCCCGCATGAACCCTAAAAACAAACAAACAGCCCTCAAACTCATTTTATCAGCCGCTCTAATTTCCCAAATCACAGCCTGCGTGCCCGTGGTGGTAGGTGGTGCAGCCGCTGGCGGCGCAATTGCTGCAGATAGACGCACCTCAGGCATTTTTGTTGAAGATCAAAATATCGAGCTAAAAGCGATTAAAAAAATGGAAACAAATCTTGGTGAAGACGCTCATGTGAACGTAACCAGCTACAACCGCAACGTGCTACTTACAGGTGAAGTACCAATTGCTGAGTCAAAAACCAAAGCTGAGTCTTTAATTAGAGAAATTGCGAACATTCGCGCAATCACCAATGAAATCACGGTTGGTCCCAAATCAACTTTGGGTTCACGAAGCAATGACAGTTACATCACCACTAAAATCAAGACAAAGTTTGTGACTGAAAATAAATTTCCCGCTAACTATGTAAAAGTAGTCACAGAAAATGGCGTGGTGTATTTATTAGGAATAGTCTCCAGTGCAGAAGCTGACGCTGCAGCGGAAATTGCCCGCAATACGGAAGGTGTAACTAAAGTAGTTAAAGTGTTTGAATACATGCCTTAAAAATACAAGCGCGTCTTAAAGGCGCGCTTTTAGCATCAAACCATAGCGTTTGAAATGTTATAATGTGAAGTGATAATTTTGCTGCTAGCAGCGCAATAAACGGTAAAAAAACGAAATGACTATTGAAGAAACTACAATGCAAATACATGGCGAAATCATCATCGAAGGTAACACGAGGGCGGGCAAGCCTTTCCGCCCTAGCGACTGGGTGGATCGTATGTGCAGTACTTACGCGACCTTTGGTGAAGATCGCAAACTTAAGTACTCACCTTACTTAAAGCCTAAAGTAGTCAATGGCGTGCGCTGCTTGGCTGTAGATTTAAAACTGAAAACAGTAAACCCTGAAGGCTATGCACAATTGATGCACTTTGCAGACGAAAACCAGCTCAACGTACTGGATGCTGCCGGCAATAGTATTGCGGTACCCCACTAGATTCTAAACTAAATAAATAGCCACCACATTCCTGCTCATAAGCCCCAGTAGTTAATTTTTACTGCTGGCTATCACTTTCTCGATATATTGCTTAGTAATTAATCCGCGTTTGATTTTTACAAGCTCTCCTTGGGGATTGTAAATAAAGGTGGTTGGCATCACTTCTGCCGCCCCTATTTGCCTAGTGACATCATCATCTCCCAGTACTATCGGGTAGGACATCAGCATATCATCCACGTAATCTGTAACCTCTTTTTGATTTTTATAATCAAAAACCACTCCAATCACCATCAGGTCTTTTTTTCTGTGGCTATCATACAAGTTGACTAAATCAGGCACTTCTTCAAGGCATGGCGGGCACCAAGTTGCCCAATAATTAACCAACACCCACTTACCCTTATAATCTGACAATTTGTGCTGTATACCTGCAATATCTTTCAGTAAAAAGTTATTGCCAGCGGCGGTTTCGGCTGACGCATGCAAGCTTGAGACTGTAAGAAACATACCTACAACCAGACTAAATAAAATTTGTCGCATTAATCATTCTCAATAAAAACCAAATAATAAAGTTTAATCAAACCAAGCAGTTATCGCATCAAAATACATATTAAGCTTGCCATCCACACACATTGACTAGATCAGCTCAGATAAAATTGCATTTTATATTTGCGCTGCCCAATATAAACTAGTGTAAACATGAACATTATCATACAATCATGTAACTACTTTACGGCTGATAAAAAGTAAAAAAATGGCGTTAAATCTCTACATTCCTGCTCTTAAAGATAATCCCATTATCATCTCTGAAACACGACCACTGAAAATCAGTCAATCACTAACGGCTCTTCATGGTAAAAATCCCTTAGATATTGCATCTTTTTTAAATAGTGAATTAGAAATACTGAATCGCCAGAAAATCTCTCCAAGCAACAGAGTGCAGGCGCTGGATACATACCGCCCAATATTGATAAGCACCGTACAAGCACTTTCTGAAGACTATAGTATTGCTGCATTGCCCTTACATGACAAAGCTAAACTGGCTGCTGCCGCAGTTGAATCACTGTGGCTGGAACTGGGCTATGGCTACAAACTTGTATTGGTTGATTTGCAAAACCTATTGATTAAACTTGGCACTGACAAAAGCTCTGCGAATGCCCTACTTCGCGCCATGCATGCGGTGGCAGAACACGCGCTGGTATGCTATCAGACCTACGTTTCACCTCCAGAACATATTTGGAGTGACTTGCATCAGCTATATTTTTGTGCGATTAAACTTGGCATTCAAAACGTTAAAGTTGATGAAGATAAAACTATTGTAGGCTCAACCTCAACGCATACAAATACCATAGAAAACACTTACAAACATGCGCTATTGATGTCACTAGCAGACCCCCAGCATTTAACTCAAAAAAATATGCGGCTTGCAGCTGAATATCTAGCATTCCATGTTGATAACGCTAAAATATCTATTGTTGCGCCCTTGGAGATGACAACAAGCTGTTTTATTGTCAACTTATCTTCAAACAAACCACCAGTTTCTTATAGCAAACAAAATACCGCGCCTAATCCAGACAGCGACATGCTATTACAGACACTGGATTTAGTTATCGCAATTCATCAGGATTTAAGCTCATTACAAAACAATCAATTACCCCAAGATGGTGGCATTCCAGCAAATGCAAACCGCGATGAATATATTGACTTGCTGACCTATCTTATCAAGCACTGGGGAGTGACACAAAACCGCATATTTAACCGCACTAAATCCAATGGTGAAATTGAAATAGTGACAGGAATTCCTGCAATTCATTTCTTTTCTAGCACCTGCACAGAAAACGCTAACATTACCAAGAATAAAATTGAGGCAGAACAGGCTGGTGGCACACATACACCACAAGCATCGCTGTGGCACATCACCAACATCAGCGCCATTGGCATGTCGGTTCGTCGCCACCCTACTGCTGAAAAAAACATCCGAATCGGCAGCCTGTTAGGCCTTAAAACAAAAAGTGAGCAGAACTGGTCGCTGGGCTTAGTCCGCTGGGCTAGCTGTGGCAGTAGAGACAGATTAGATATCGGTGTGCAGCTTATTGCACCGCGCGCGCAAAGCGCGATGGCGTGTATTAATCAAAATGGACGTGAGGAAATGGTGTTATTATTGCCGGAAATTGTAGCTGCAAAGCAGCTTGCGACCATTATTGCGCGAGTTGGCACCTATGAACCTGCGCGGCAATTGACGATCACTTACAATAACAATACCCATGTTGTGATGCTAACCAAAATAATAGAGCGGTCACATCATTTTGAGCGCATACAATATAGCGTTATCAGTTAGTATTATTACTTTGAATTAAACTATGTGACTTATTGATTAAGTTTAAAAAATTAAGCATATCTTTCACATTTGCCACTTCACTAAAACGTTTTTTTTCGTTACGATACGAATTAATTTAAGCATACATCAATTAGAGGTTTTATCATGAGCGAGCATATTACACACCTTAACGACGCAAGTTTTGAACAAGATGTTCTTCAATCCCAGCTCCCGGTATTAGTGGACTACTGGGCCGAGTGGTGTGGTCCCTGCAAAATGATTGCCCCCATTTTAGATGAAATCTCCAAAGAATACGCTGGACGCCTAAAAGTGGGTAAACTCAACATTGACGACAACCAACTGACACCTCCAAAATATGGTATTCGCGGCATTCCAACACTCATGCTATTCAAGAATGGCAATGTAGAAGCCACCAAAGTGGGTGCTCTATCAAAATCTCAATTAACGGCATTTATTGACAGCAACATATAAACACATTACGCTGTGCACATAACGATGAATGCTTGGTTTTAAATCGTTAAAAATCAAGCATTCGTTCTAACATACCCTTAAATTTAATCCTGTAGTATTCAACTATTCCCCACACAACTCTCGTTTTAGTGAGCATCTATGCACTTATCAGACCTTAAACACCTGCCCGTTACTGAATTAGTAGAAATGGCAATTACCGATGAAATCGACAACGCTAGCCGTATGCGCAAGCAAGATTTGATTTTCGCCATTTTGAAAAACAAAGCAAAAAAAGGCGAGAGTATTTACGGAGATGGCACGCTAGAAGTATTACAAGATGGGTTTGGATTTTTACGCTCACCTGATACATCTTATTTAGCAGGACCAGATGATATTTATGTGTCCCCATCACAAATTCGCCGTTTTAACCTACATACGGGCGACAGCATTCAAGGCGAGATTCGCATCCCTAAGGATGGCGAGCGCTATTTTGCTTTAGTAAAAGTTGATATGGTAAATGGTGAAGCGCCAGAAAACACCAAACATAAAATTCTGTTTGAAAACTTAACCCCACTATTTCCTACAATTCCTCTCACTCTAGAGCGTGATATTAAAGGCGTAGAAAATATTACTAGCCGCGTGATTGATATGATTGCGCCTATTGGTCGCGGTCAGCGTGGCCTGCTTGTTGCCAGCCCAAAAAGCGGCAAAACGGTCATGATGCAAAACATAGCGCATGCCATCACAGCTAACCATCCTGACGTAATCCTGATTGTTCTGTTAATTGACGAACGCCCTGAAGAAGTGACGGAAATGACGCGCTCTGTGAAAGGTGAAGTAGTCGCATCAACTTTTGATGAGCCGGCAACTCGTCATGTACAGGTAGCTGAAATGGTGCTTGAAAAAGCTAAGCGATTGGTAGAACATAAAAAAGACGTTGTAATTTTGTTAGACTCAATTACTCGCTTGGCCCGTGCATACAACACTGTGATTCCATCATCAGGCAAAGTGTTAACTGGCGGTGTAGATGCAAACGCATTACAGCGTCCAAAAAGGTTCTTTGGCGCAGCGCGTAATATTGAAGAAGGTGGCTCACTTACCATTATCGCTACTGCACTTGTAGATACAGGCTCTCGTATGGACGATGTCATCTATGAGGAGTTTAAAGGTACGGGAAATATGGAAATTCATCTTGATCGCAAAATGGCTGAAAAGCGCCAGTACCCAGCCATCAATGTGAACAAATCTGGAACAAGACGTGAAGAGCTGCTGATTGAGAAAGATGTACTACAGAAAATCTGGGTATTGCGTAAATTACTTTACCCTATGGATGATCTAGAAGCAATGGAGTTCTTGCTAGATAAAATCAAAGCCACCAAAAATAATGCCGACTTCTTTGACAGTATGCGTAGAGGTTAGGCTACAAAGGCTCAATTAAATTATTGTCTTAACCTTGCATAGCTATGCGAATGTAAATATAATGCTGGGTTATTGCAAAAATATGCATGAATCAAATTTGCATATTAAACTGTACTTACTAAATGCCGTATCTTTCGGCAATCAATACTGAGGCTATATATTATGAAAGATGGAATTCACCCAGAATACCGCGACGTTGTTTTTCAAGACATCGGTGCAGATTTTAGTTTTATCACACGCTCTACTATTAACGCTAGAGACACCATCAAATGGACAGACGGTAAAGAATATCCATTAGTAAAAATTGAAGTATCTTCAAAATCTCACCCGTTTTATACCGGCAAACAAATGATTTTAGATACCGCTGGTCGTGTTGATAAATTCCGTAAAAAATACGGCATGTAATTTTTATTTGCTGGATTTATTGCAAATTAAAAAGGCAGCTTTAGCTGCCTTTTTAATTTGTCAGCACCTGCACTTTCTTTGGGCAAGCCGCCAATAGAAATTTATGCTGCGCACTACAATCAGTTAGAATTACTGTAAATTAGATTTAACCACTAGGACAAACTCAGTCATTTAAAAATATGCGCTTTCAACTTGATCACGATTGGCAAGGCAACATGTCAACACCTCGTGCGCGCGTAGGTGACGGCGTTAAAACACAACTTTTGCTATTGTTATGCGCCATTTGGATTTTATTAGGTTTAGTTGGTCATGCGCCATGGAAACCATTAGAGTCGACGGGCATCAGCATTGTCAAAAGTATCTTAGATGGCGGTAGCTTAATCGCCCCAATGGCTAGTGGCGCGACATCCATTGAAACCCCTCCGTTGTATTACTTAAGTGCGGCCGCTAGCGCCAAACTTCTCTCCCCCATTCTAAGCATCCATGATGGGGCCAGGTTATTTAATGCGGTATGGCTAACAATATTACTGCTGATGGTAGGTATGTCTGGGCGAGAGCTTTGGACGCACGGAGTTGGTCGTCACGCTACATTTATTATGATAGGTACGATAGGCTTAGTAACAAGTGCGCACAGCCTGAGCGCAGAAGTTGCCAATCTTGCAAACTTAGCCATGGGATTTTATGCATTAGCACTGTCAAAGCGGCGTCCATGGCGTGCAAGCGGTCTATTAGGCACTGCGTTAGGTTTTGGATTTTTATCTTATGGCTTTATGCCGCTACTCATATTGTTATGCTTAGTCATTATGTTACCAATCCTATTTACAGCATGGCGCACCCTCAGTTTTGCTAAATTCGCATTCTCCTCTATTTCTATTGCTATCCCATTGATAGTGACTTGGCTTTCATTATTACATCAATACTACCCCGCAATATTTTTAAGTTGGTGGCAATTAAATCTTAATAGCTTTAATCAGCTTAATCATCTGTATTTTTTACGGATTTTAATTTGGTATGCATGGCCAGCACTTCCTTTTGCGCTTCTAGGCTTATGGCGATATCGCCATCAACTACTTAACAAACCAAAGTTTCAGTTAATAATATTGTTTTTTATTACCACCTTAACTTTCTTGGGTTTTGGCGCAACCTCCAAAGACATCAACGCTCTCCCTCTGCTATTACCCCTTGTAGCCCTTGGTGCAGGTAGTGTAGAGCATATGAAGCGCGGCTCAGCTTCTGCACTCAACTGGTTTGGTATCACACTATTTGGTTTAATAGGGAGCTTAATTTGGCTGGGCTGGCTCGCCATGTTGACAGGTTACCCGGTAAAAATTAAAGAACGTATGCAGTTTTTATCTGGCATGAATAATCTACATTTCAATTGGGTTACTCTGATTATTGCGCTTGCAATTACCATTATTTGGCTGTTTGTTTGCATTCGTGCTAAACAAACGAATAAGTCTTCCGTCACCAACTGGGCTGTAGGCATGACTTTCGGTTGGGGTTTGTTAATGACGCTTTGGCTGCCCTTATTAGATTCAGCAAAAAGCTATCAACCAGTGTTTGATAGCTTAAGCAAAGCTTTACCTAAGGAATACCGATGCATAAACAGCCTGAATGTGGCCCAGTCACAACGCCTGCTACTTAACTATCACACAAATATTGAATTACGCCCATTTGAAACCACGCAAAAACTCGATTGCGATTTATATCTGCTTCAAGATGTAAGAGGAACTGGGAAAATGCAACCAGGGCAGGACTGGAATTTGATCTGGACTGGCAAGCGCGTCGCTGATAGAAGGGAAGGTTTTAGGTTGTATCAACTCACCTATCAAACAACCTACTAGTCGAGCAGTTACGAAAATTAACTGTTAACCTCAGTCAATATGCTCTTTAATAGCATCACGCACTATATCTTCTAACCCTGCACCATTTTTTTCATTCACGTGCGTTAAAATTTGTTGTCGCATACTTTTGGCCCAAAAGCGCTTTAAATGCTCAGCAATATCTTTTTTTGCCTGCTCTTTATCAGGAAAAGATTTAAAAAAATCACCAATTTGATTAGCCATAGTGATGAGATTATCCATTTGCATATGAGGTTTGCTCGTTTAATTTAGATTAATTTGAATATTTATTGTGCTTTAAAGTGTTTGTATTAAGTTACTAGGTTTTCTGGGTGAGAATAGACCACATAATTATCTTCACGCGCGAACCCAACCAATGTTAAACCACACTGGTCAGCGACCCTTACTGCTAAACCAGTTGGCGCCGAAATAGCTACCAACATGTTGACACCTGCACTAGCTGTTTTTTGCACCATTTCATAACTTGCCCGGCTACTTGTGATAATAAACCCGTTATTATTGTTATTACTTTTTGCAATTGCCCCAATCAGCTTATCAAGTGCATTGTGCCGACCAACGTCTTCTCGCAACAAGCTTACTGTGCCATCGGCTAAGACCCATGCACTTGCATGTGTTGCCCCTGTTTGTTGCTGCAGGTTTTGCAGCAACGGCATATCATGTAAAGCACGCTGAATAGCATCTCTCTGAAAGACAATCTTATCCTTCAACTCCTTCGGATAGCGTATAGCTTGTTCCAAGCTTTCCGAACCACATAATCCACACCCAGTTCTACCCGCAAGTGTACGACGCCGATCTTTTAGCTGCGCAAAACATTCACTGGCAATGTCGCAATGCAGCTCTATACCATTTGCTTGCGGGCGAATCTCAATGCCGTACAACTCACTTTTATCTTTCACAATGCCTTCTGATAGTGAAAAGCCTAAAGCAAAGTCTTCTAAGTCTTGCGGAGTGGTCAGCATTACCGCATGCGAAATACCATTGTAAATTAACGCAACTGGCACTTCCTCTGCAAGTTGATCTATTACGCTATGCTGCTCACCATTTCGCCGTTTAATAACGTCAAAAGTACTGAGCGCAGCATTTGAAACCAACATTCCTAAGAATGGCACTTTACTCAGCAACTTTTCCATTTCTAGCCACGTTATTTACCTATCACTCAATCTTTGCTGCTTCTTGGTCTCTACCTGCAAAAGCTAATTGCGCCTCGCTAAAGGTTTTATAATGTTGCTGCCAATCAGAAAGTTGATTTACACGAGTCACCTGCACTGCAGTCACCTTAAATTCCGGGCAGTTAGTCGCCCAGTCTGAATTTTCAGTGGTAATCACATTTGCGCCAGATTCTGGATGGTGAAATGTTGTGTAAATAACCCCCGGCTGCACACGCTCTGTGATTTTTACGCGCAATACCGTTTCACCTGCACGGCTAGTAATGCCCACCCAATCACCCTCTTTAATACCGCGCTCTTCTGCATCATGTGGATGAATCTCTACAATATCCTCACTATGCCAAGCTACGTTTTTGGTGCGACGCGTTTGTGCACCTACATTGTATTGCGAAAGAATACGGCCCGTCGTCAGAATCAATGGGAATTTAGCGTTAACTTTTTCCGTGGTTGGCACGTATTGCGTGATAAAGAACTTGCCTTTGCCACGCACAAATTCGTCTATGTGCATGGTGGGCGTGCCTAAAGGCGCTTCATCGTTACATGGCCACTGTATGCTGCCCAACTCGTCTAATTTTTTAAAGCTCACACCTTTAAAGGTGGGCGTGAGTGCGGCAATTTCATCCATGATTTCGCTGGCATGGTGGTAATTCATTTCATAGCCAAGCGCTTTTGAAAGTTTGGCGGTAATTTCCCAATCTTCATAACCAGCTTCTTGTTTGCCATTGACTAAGGCACCATTTTTCGGGTTCATCACGCGGCGTACGGGTGAAATGCGGCGTTCCGCGTTGGTAAAAGTGCCGCTCTTTTCTAAGAAAGAAGCGCCTGGAAAAAACACATGCGCGTACATGGCGGTTTCATTCAAAAACAAGTCCTGCACAATCACGCATTCCATTTGCTCGAGCGCGTGGGTCACGTGTTTTGTGTTAGGGTCAGATTGCGCAATGTCTTCACCCACACAGTACAAGGCTTTAAAGCTGCCCTCGCTGGCTTGGTCTAGCATATTGGGAATGCGTAAGCCTGGCTCGTTGCTTAGCGGCCGACCCCAAGCGGATTCAAATAATGCGCGGGTGGCTTCATCTGAAACGTGGCGGTAGCCAGGATATTCATGCGGCATAGAACCCATGTCACATGAGCCTTGCACGTTATTTTGACCGCGTAGTGGGTTCACGCCCACGCCTTCGCGACCCACATTACCCGTTGCCATGGCGAGATTGGCAATGCCCATGACCATGGTTGAGCCCTGAGAATGCTCTGTTACACCTAAGCCGTAGTAAATTGCACCATTACCGCCTGTAGCAAACATTCTCGCTGAAGCGCGCACAATTGCAGGATCTACACCCAATTCGTCAGCCAAAGCTTCAGGTGAGTTTTCTGGTTTCGCGACAAAATCACGCCATGCGACAAATGAATCCCACTCGCAACGTGCTTTAACGAAATCTTCCTTCACCAAACCTTCGGTCACCACCACATGCGCCAAAGCTGAAATTAAGGCCACATTCGTACCTGGGCGTAGATTCAAGTGATAATCGGCATGGACGTGAGGAGAATTTTTCACCAAATCAATTTCGCGCGGATCAGCTATAATCAGCTTTGCGCCTTCGCGCAAACGGCGCTTCATTTGTGAAGCAAACACAGGATGACCGTCAGTCGGGTTCGCGCCGATAATCAGAATCACATCAGACTTCATCACAGAATCAAACGTTTGCGTACCTGCAGATTCGCCCAGCGTTTGTTTTAAACCGTAGCCAGTAGGCGAATGGCAAACGCGCGCGCAAGTATCCACATTATTCGTGCCAAACACTGCGCGCACTAATTTTTGTGTCACATACACCTCTTCATTGGTGCAGCGGCTTGAGGTAATGCCGCCCATCGCATGTTTGCCATATTTAGCCTCAATACGTTTAATTTCGCTCGCGGCGTAATTAACGGCCTCATCCCAGCCCACTACTTGCCACGGGTCTGTGATACTTTTGCGTATCATGGGCGTGGTAATGCGGTCTTTATGGGTGGCGTAACCCCATGCAAATCTTCCTTTAACACAAGAGTGCCCATGGTTGGCGCCGCCATTCTTATTTGGCACCATGCGAACCACTTCCTCACCCTTCATTTCAGCATCAAACGAGCAGCCAACGCCACAATAGGCACAAGTCGTAGTCACACTATGCTCTGGTACACCGTGTTCAATCACGGTCTTTTCTATTAGGGTTGCGGTTGGGCAAGCTTGTACACAGGCACCACAAGACACACATTCAGAATCTAAAAAGTTGTTAATGCCAGATGCAACTTTTGATTCAAAGCCACGCCCAGAGATAGTGAGTGCATACGTACCTTGCGTTTCTTCACAAGCCCGCACACAACGTGAACAGACAATGCATTTACTTGGGTCAAAAGTGAAATACGGGTTTGACTCGTCTTTTTCAGCCTTAAGGTGATTCTCACCTTCATAGCCATAACGCACCTCACGTAAGCCTACAGCGCCCGCCATATCTTGCAACTCGCAATCGCCATTAGTAGCACAGGTCAGGCAATCTAATGGGTGGTCTGAAATGTACAGTTCCATGGTACCGCGACGAATATCTGCAAGTTTTGGTGTTTGCGTATGTACCTTTAAGCCTTCAGCCACAGGTGTAGTGCATGAAGCAGGATAACCTCGACGACCTTCAATTTCCACCACACATAGGCGGCATGAACCAAACGCTTCCAAACTATCGGTAGCGCATAACTTAGGCACATTAATACCAGCCATGATAGATGCACGCATGATAGACGTGCCTTCCGGCACGGTAATTTCTCTATCGTCAATCATCAGCGTGACTTGCACGTCTGATTGACTTGCAGGCGTACCATAATCCAATTGATCATCATAATTTGTACGGCTATGCTCATGCTGATGATGAGTATTACTATATTTAATGTCGTCCATGGTTACTCTCCTACACACAGTTTAAGTAAAACTTACGCTGTGGCTTTGGTTTTCTTATCTTCAGAATCTCTAGAATTAAAATCTTCAGGGAAATGGTTCATCGCACTCAGCACAGGGTATGGCGTCATGCCGCCCAATGCGCATAATGAACCATTCAACATGGTGTCGCTTAAATCACGCACCAACTTAATATTTTTAGCAGTATCTGTACCCGCGATAATTTTATCAATCACTTCTGCCCCACGCGTTGAACCAATACGACAGGGCGTACATTTCCCACATGACTCAATGGCACAAAATTCAAAAGCATACCGTGCCATTTTCGCCATATCGACGGTATCGTCAAACGCCACAATGCCGCCATGACCTAGTACCGCCCAAATATTAGTAAAGGCTTCGTAATCTAAAGGTGTATCAAATTGGCTTTCGGGTAGAAAAGACCCTAGCGGCCCACCTACCTGCACTGCACGAATCGGCCTTCCAGTCGCTGAACCGCCGCCATACTCATAAAGTAACTCACGTAAAGTAATACCAAATGCAAGTTCAACCAAACCGCCATGCTTAAGATTACCCGCCAACTGAATAGGCAAGGTACCGCGTGAGCGGCCCATACCATAGTCGGCATAATATTGCGCCCCTTTATCTAAAATGATGGGCACTGTAGCTAATGAAATAACGTTGTTCACTACTGTTGGCTTGCCAAACAAACCCTCGATTGCTGGTAATGGTGGCTTAAAGCGCACCATCCCTCGCTTACCTTCCAAGCTTTCTAGTAATGAAGTTTCCTCACCGCACACATAGGCACCAGCCGCACGGCGAACTTCTAGGTTAAACTTGTGAACTGTGCCGCATATTTTTTCACCTAAATAACTAGCATTTTCAGCTTTAGCAATCGCTTCATTCAATGTTTTAAGCGCATGTGGGTATTCACTTCGCAAATAGATATAACCTTTGGTTGCACCCACTGCGATACCAGCAATTGTCATGCCCTCTATCAGCACAAATGGGTCATTCTCCATAATCATGCGGTCCGAAAAAGTACCGGAATCACCTTCATCTGCATTACACACGATGTATTTTTGGTCAGATTCACAACCAAGTACCGTCTTCCACTTAATACCAGTAGGGAATGCTGCACCGCCACGTCCGCGCAAACCAGAATCTGTCACGGTTTTTACAATATCTGCGCCAGATAAGGCAAGCGCATTTTTAAGGCCTTTATAACCGTCGTATGCAATATATTCATCTAGAGAAACTGGGTCAGTAACACCGACGCGCGCAAATGTTAAGCGTTGCTGTTTTTTCAGCCAGTCAATTTCTTCTGTCAATCCCAAACTTAAAGCATGAGACTTGCCGTTAAGAAAATCAGCTTCAAAAAGAGAGGCTACATCTTTCACTTTTACAGGGCCATAAGCAACGCGGCCTTGATTGGTCGCCACTTCTACCATAGCCTCTAGCCAATATAGGCCCCGAGAACCATTCCGGATAATCTCAACATCTAAACCACGTTGTTTTGCTTCTTGCGCAATTGCAACCGCTACTTTTTCTGCACCCATTGAAAGCGCGCTTGAATCTCGGGGAACATAAACTCTAGTTTTCATATTTAAGCCTTTGCCTCCACAGACCGTGCTTCTAAAATCAACGCATCTAAATCAGCGGCAGATACACGGCCATACACTTCGTCATCCATCATCACAGCAGGTGACAGCGCACAATTACCTAAACAGTATACTGGCTCTAAAGTAATTGCTTCATCATTTGTAGTTTGGTGATAATCAATATTTAAGCAAGTTTTAGCATGCGCTTCTAACGCTTCCGAGCCCATAGACTGACAAGATTCAGCACGGCAGATCTGCATCACATGGCGGCCTGGCCTGTGCGTACGAAAATGGTGGTAAAAAGTTACCACGCCATGCACCTCAGCCACAGATAAACTTAAAGCCTTAGCTATTTGTGCATAAGAAGACTCTGGCACATAACCAACATTATCCTGAATAGCATGTAACAACGGCATCAATGCGCCAGGCATGCTTTGAAGCTCTTTGATTAAGGCATCAACCTTAGTGTGTAATTCTTGTTTTGATTCTATCTCTTGCAACTTATTCTCTCCAAAACAACTAACATTATATTTGCATACATATTAGTATAATACACTTGTAACAAGCTATCCAATTCGACAATCAGTGATAAAAAAAGTGCCTAATTCCGCTCAAAATCTGCAACCTAAGTTAACAGACCAATTTGGCCGCGCGATTGATTACATTCGTCTATCTATTACTGACCGCTGCGATTTTCGTTGCGTATATTGCATGGCAGAAGAAATGACCTTTTTACCACGTGACGAAGTGCTTAGCCTAGAAGAGTGTGCGCGCCTAGTTAAAATTTTTGTCGGTTTAGGTGTAAATAAAGTACGTATTACTGGTGGCGAGCCCCTAGTACGTAAAAATGCATTATGGCTATTTGAAGAGATTGGCAAGCTAAAAAACTTAAATGAGTTAGTGCTTACTACCAACGGAAGTCAATTAGAAAAACAAGCGCAGGATTTAAAAAATGCTGGCGTTAAACGCATCAACATCAGCGTAGACAGCTTAGATGCGGCACGTTTCAAAAAAATTACCCGTACAGGTGAGCTTGATAAAGTGTTGCGTGGCATACAGGCCGCCAAATTAGTAGGCTTTGAAAACATTAAATTGAATACAGTGTTAATGCGCGGTATGAATGATGACGAAGCACTTTCGCTAGTCAACTTTGCTATTGCACAATCCATTGATATTTCATTCATTGAAGAGATGCCTTTAGGCGATGTCAACCACATCAGAGAATCAACATTCTGCAGCAATGAAGATACACTTAAAATACTTAAAAGTGAATACCCACTCATAGCCAGCACAGAGACTACAGGCGGTCCGGCACGATATTGGCGCGTGGCAAATACAGATACAAAAATAGGCTTTATATCACCACACTCACATAATTTCTGCGAAAGCTGTAACCGCGTACGCATCACCTGCAAAGGTGAATTGTATTTGTGCTTAGGCCAAGAAGATAAAATCGATTTAATGCCTCTTTTACGAAGGTACCCAGAAGACGATCAACCGATAATTGATGCAGTTTTAGCGAGCATGGCAATTAAACCCAAAGGGCATGATTTTGATTTACGACGTGCGGCACCCGCAGTGATTCGATTCATGTCGCACACTGGCGGGTAATGGCGTCCATTTCAGCCATCATTCTTTCAGGCGGCCGCGCCACCCGCATGAACGGCGTAGATAAAGGCTTGGTCTTACTGAAACAAAAGCCGTTAATTCAACATGTGATTGAACGTTTGGCGCCTCAGGTCGATGAAATCCTCATTAACGCCAATCGCAAAATTACCCACTATCAAACCTTCGGCTACACAGTGCTAAAAGATGAAGTTGAAGACTTTTTAGGGCCACTAGCAGGCTTTAGTTTAGGCTTGCAACATGCCGAGCATGATTACCTTCTCACCGTGCCTTGCGACTCGCCTTTGTTACCACTGGATTTAGCACATCGCTTAATGTTAGCTTTGCTTGAACACAAAGCAGAAATTGCCGTAGCAAGCAGTGATGACAATACGCACCCTGTATTTTGTTTATGCAAAAAAAATGTGCTGCCCTCACTTACAGCATATTTACAGCAAGGAGAGCGCCGCGTTAGCGCTTGGCAAAAAAGCTTAAATTATATTGAGGTAGATTTTAGTGACTGCAGTGATGCATTTGTTAATCTAAATACGTTTGAAGACTTAGCTGCTTTAGAATTAAAACTAAATAACACCCAAAACCAAAAATGAGCGCCCATTATTTTTCGAGATTTATCTCGAAAAATAATGGGCGCTTGTATCAGCTAAACGCGACCGTTTTCTAAAATACCCCACCATCGGAATGCCTGATAAAATGAAGCATTGGGATGACACACCAACCTTTAAGTTCCGATACCCCACCATCGGAATGCCTGATAAAATTCTGTGTGAAATGCCGAGAATTCCAAACACGTTCCGATACCCCACCATCGGAATGCCTGATAAAATAACTTAACCGTAAGGCACTACAGGCAGGTAGTTCCGATACCCCACCATCGGAATGCCTGATAAAATTGTGTAATAACGCAAAACTGGAGGTTTAATGTTCCGATACCCCACCATCGGAATGCCTGATAAAATTTTTTAATAGCGTGTGCATGTCTGTTACCTGTTCCGATACCCCACCATCGGAATGCCTGATAAAATAAACCTCGCCCTCTGACGTGACGAAAACTGGTTCCGATACCCCACCATCGGAATGCCTGATAAAATAGTAAGTGATTCATTTGTACGATTGCCTATGTTCCGATACCCCACCATCGGAATGCCTGATAAAATTGCGCCTGTTGTTTTAACTGCTTTGACAGAGTTCCGATACCCCACCATCGGAATGCCTGATAAAATCAATTTAAGCTCTGGAATGCCATAATAATAGTTCCGATACCCCACCATCGGAATGCCTGATAAAATTTTTATCGATCCTTTAACTGGGCAGATTAAGTTCCGATACCCCACCATCGGAATGCCTGATAAAATACATCTTAGTGGCTTGTTGACTAAAACAGGGTTCCGATACCCCACCATCGGAATGCCTGATAAAATTTTTGGGGCATTAACGAAGGCTGGTCTACAGTTCCGATACCCCACCATCGGAATGCCTGATAAAATTTGTTTATTTGCTTATCAGCAATTCAATAAGTTCCGATACCCCACCATCGGAATGCCTGATAAAATTTTTAACTCTTTGACCAGTCCAAACATGGGGTTCCGATACCCCACCATCGGAATGCCTGATAAAATTACAGGCGGCAGAACGAGTGCTGAAAATATGTTCCGATACCCCACCATCGGAATGCCTGATAAAATCACAATCAAAAGCCAAACATTTAAAACCGAGTTCCGATACCCCACCATCGGAATGCCTGATAAAATTGTTCCTAGCGGTTTCAGCTGCTCAGGTGAGTTCCGATACCCCACCATCGGAATGCCTGATAAAATTTTCGAAGATAAATTTAAACCGCTCTTACGGTTCCGATACCCCACCATCGGAATGCCTGATAAAATTTATGAAGTTGCAAGTGTTGTTATTTATGAGTTCCGATACCCCACCATCGGAATGCCTGATAAAATTCAAATTCTGGGGGCTTGTTTATCTCTTTGGTTCCGATACCCCACCATCGGAATGCCTGATAAAATCATTGAGCCCTGCGATATTAGATATAACACGTTCCGATACCCCACCATCGGAATGCCTGATAAAATTATTGCGCGTATGCTTCCGCGTGTTCACATGTTCCGATACCCCACCATCGGAATGCCTGATAAAATACAGACCGATGAAATGCCTACGCGTTTGGCGTTCCGATACCCCACCATCGGAATGCCTGATAAAATAACCCCAAAAAAATAGCTTGCAAGCCTAAAGTTCCGATACCCCACCATCGGAATGCCTGATAAAATCATCACCATCATTGTTATTGTCATTAGTACGTTCCGATACCCCACCATCGGAATGCCTGATAAAATTCTGTTTTGGTTTTGGCTCTAGCCCGCATGGTTCCGATACCCCACCATCGGAATGCCTGATAAAATCATGCGCGCGCACAGGGTGTTTATTTCAAGGTTCCGATACCCCACCATCGGAATGCCTGATAAAATAGATTATTCACAATCTATTGTTTTAAATGGTAATTGTAGTTAAAAAAGCTCAACTTGCTCTGGCATGTTGGGCTTTTTCCTTGTGGGGCGTGTACCAAAAAATTCTTTGGTCATGCCGTATTGTTTGTCTGTAACGATAAAAAAAGCCACTTGTGCGTCTTTTGGAATGAGCGGACGCAGCCTAATAATCGTCGCCTCACCCACCGCAAGGGTTGGAAAATGGTGTACATAAAGCGAATTTTGCAGTTGCACAAAATTTTCTTGCAACAAACTTTTGCGAAAAATAGTGTAATCGTGCCGCGCATCAGAGTCTATCATCGGGCAATCATATACACATATCACCCACATTACGCGCCACCCATTTACGCCCATGATTCTTCATCATCTGCTTGCGTAAGCATATCTTCTGGCAGGCTTAATTGCTTGGCTCTGCCATCTAATATGCGTACAAAGCTCGCCACACTTTCATTGATGGCTGCGGGTAGGCGGTAGCCAGCACCGTTAAGTTTAATTTCTTGGGTCACAAAATTTAGCATTTCTTTTCGCACTTGGCTGTTAAATTCGCCCGCATGGTTGCTTGCAACATGCCGCTCCACCACAAAGCGATACGGCTCAATAAAGTCATCCGCCAAATTGAAAGGATTTTCCATACTGCAATGCCCTAAACCTAACGCAGGGTTTAAACCTGCCATCACTAAAGACCTTGCAATCATTGAACGCAACACCGCGTAGCCAAAATTAAGCCGTGCGTTAATCGCGTCTTCCGCACCTTGCTTTTCACGACTAAATTCAGCCTCAAACAAATACGCCCAATAATGTTTTGCACCCTGCCCCTCGCATTTAGTTTTGTCAGCGGGTTGCACTTCTTGCGCTAAACGCTCTAACCGTAATGCGCCTTTGCGGTTTAAGGTGCGTAAGTTTGTGGCTTGCGTATTAAGCCTTGCCTGCACAAGGGCTTGCCACAGCTTGCCTTTGGTTTCACTACTATCGAACACCATTTGCTGACGTAGCCGTCGCACTAAATCGCCATTGCCCGCATGCGGCAAAAACCATGCGCAGGGGTGGTGGATTTCATCGGTCACCAATACACTCGCACCCGCTTCTGCCAAGCCTCGCAACGCCTGCACTGATACTTGGATTGTATGATGATGCAAACACAACACGGCAATGTCTTTGGGCAATACGAAGTGATCGTCGAAGCCGTCCCGCCTAATGCGTAACCTGCCTAAATCGACTGAAAGCGAAGCAGGATTTTCAATGAGCAGAATACGGTGTTCTGACATAGCTAATCAAGTCGTTTTAATCGTATTACTTGACTAAAAGAGACTTTCTTCTTACCTGATTCAGCCTCTTTAATTGCATCAAATGCACGTGGGTCAACAATAGGAATTAAGAACACACTGCCAACAGCAGCGAAATACCCTATTCGGTACTTTTTACCGTCTTTACTATCTAAAACCGTATCACCTTTATGTAAACGCACCATATTTTCAGATAATGGTTTACGTTTGCGCTTCATGGCTTGGTGCGTATTAACAAGCTCTTGTTTGCCTATACGGCCATCAAACATTTCCGTTTCAAGATAAGCATAACCAGCATTAGGTAACCGCTTCAAATGCTCACGCCCATCTTTGCTAGTATGGCTAATAATCGCCACATCATCCGCATAATTACCTGTAAAACATTTCACCTTTTTAATCTCTACGCGCTGACCGTACATTGTTTGGTAAATAGGCATAGCCAAGGCTTCAGGGGCAGATTTACCCGAAGCAATTCTACTTTCAAATTCTTTAAAAATAATTTCTCTAATCGTTACGCTCACAATACTTTGAATGGCTTTATGCGCTTGCTCTACCGTGCCTTTTTTGCGGTCAATTAAATCTGCCACTTTAACGCGCAAAGCTAATCGTGCTTTATCTTCGCCCTCTTTAACCGCTATCCCATAGGCCGTTTCTTGAAATATCGCCCCATCAGGATAACGGTCAGGCTTAATTGAAAGTGGGCATTCTCTAATGGCCGCTAAAGCTACTTCACGCACATTTTTAATCGGCGGCTCACCAACTTCTAACCTAGGCTTCTGCCCTCTCGCCTCGCGCTCGCTATCTATTTTGTATTGGCTTGCCATTTTTTGAAACAAGCTACGCGAAGTCAGTCCAATGGTTATCGCATCAATCAAATGATGTCTGTGGTCTATACGTTTATTGAGTTTTCGGTCGGTATGGCGCGATTTATCTAAATGCCCATGACTATCTAGCACCCTGTGACCTTCCCACACGTCACGATATTTTTCAAAATCTTCCACGCTGATGACTTGCATTTCTTCATCTAAAATCGGCAATCTTTCTTCCGCTCGCGCTTGCGGAATCACCGTTTCCAGCTTCCATTTACGGCGCAACATGGCAGTGAGTTCGCCGCGCGAAACTGAAACGGGCGTTTTGCAAACACCTTGCAACCATTGCGCGGCTTCTTTGGCTATCCATGAGGTTTGGTGAAATTGTCTATCAGCAAAGCCGTCAATAGATTCATCTGTCAGCACTTCTGCTTCAAAGTCTGCTAGCAATAATAACTTGGCTTTACGAAATTGCCTGTTATCAACAAAGTATTTAGCCCGCACTTGTATGATTTGCCAGCGATTATCATCATGCCCCCATGCTTGATAAGGTGTGCGATTGCCTTTTTCTTGATTGCAATTGCGATGCGCTAAGACAATCTCGCTACGCTTTAAACCCACTTGCGTGAGCGATTTTGGCAGAATATGCTCGTATTCAGTTTCTGCGCCATTGAGCGCATCACCCAAAGTGATAGGCTTGGTACAATACGGGCAATGCCCTTTGCCTTGCTCTACCCAAAGCAAGTAACGGCGCACACGTGATGGCGTAACGGTTACACCGTGATTGCATATTTCATCTTCTGCCTTAATGCGTGCAGTGCGATTTTTGTTATTTTCACTTTCACGTTCATTACGCTTACTCACGCCCACGCTCATCTCACGAGCCATTTCCACCACAATTTGCTCTGGCTGTGCGCCTAAATCCGCCATCATGCGGTTTAACACATAGCGCATTTGGCGTAGCGAGCCATCCACCACGGCGTTGCCAGTGCTTAGCGCAAAATCCAGCTTATCTTTCAACGCAACAGGCTTATTAAAACTTTCTGGGTAACATACGCGAACCGCAGCATCTTCATCAGGTCGCATTTCACCTTGCCAGCCATCGAGCCACCACGGCGTATCTAGCCAATCAATCAGCTTTTTGAGTGCTTTAATTGAGTAAGAGGCGCGCCCACCCTCAAAGCCCATTTTGCTTAGTCGGTCAAATTTCTCATGGCTTTTTAACAAGTTGATAAACGCCACAAAAGCCTCTGGCAATTGACGCATGGTGCCGTCTGCTTTAGCAAAACGTGTATGCCACAGTGGGTCATCTAACTGCTCAGGCGAGCCTAAATCAGCCAAAAAGTTAATCACTTGAATTTGTGTGCGCTCGTCTAACGCCTGCCACGCATCACCCAAATCTAACTTACGAAATACTTGGTTGGTTTTGTTACCTGGTATTTCATCACGGCTTAATCTATCTAAATTTAAGCCTTTGGTTTCAGGTTTGGGGCTATCTGCGGTTTCTAGTGCTTTGTAAATCGCTTCAAATTTCACTACGTCTTTTTCATCACACAATTGGCGGATTACTTGTTTTTGCGCTGCTGATAATTTCTCTGCCCGTTTACCCGCACCCCAACGTAAATCAGCCAGTGTTTTTTCAATTCTAAAATGCTGAAAAGCCAACTGCGCACGTGGTGCGCGAGCTAATGTAGGCTCTAATCCACATTGCCCCACCATGCCACCTACGGCTTTTAATGGGCGTTGATAGAAAATTGCACGATGAAAAGCTTCTTTAAGAGGTTTGCCTTCGTGTTGTGAATTTAAGATTGGATAAAAGGCAGATTGCGTTTGCCAGATTTGCTCAAATTCCACAACTAGCTGACTACGCAGTGCGTAAAGGTTTTTGCCCTCAGTGGTTTTATCTTCAGGTTCTTTAATTTTTAACTTGGTTGGCTTGCCGTTTAACCATCGCTGATATAAAAATTCGCCCAGAGTTACAGCATCAAGCCCTTTACTTTGCGCCAATGCCTGCATCTCAGTTTTGAGGTCATGGTTGCCACCTTCCACTTCTCCGAGTTTTGCGCCTTCTTTCTTAGGACGAAATTCACCGCCATATCCTCGCCGCTTACCCAAGCGAATAAACACACGGATTAAATCGGATAATTCAATTTGTTTACGTGCGGCTTGCGCACGAATTTCTAAAAGAGTGCGCCCACTATCAATAGATGGCTCAATTTGAATACCTAACAAAGACGATAAAGTAGCAATCGCTTTGGTTCTACCTAAACGTCTATCAATTTGACGTCGTTGCATACGCGCGGCTCGACGACCCGCTTTTTTAGACTTCAGCCCTGCTTGGCTTTTTTCTAACGGCTCATCAAAAATTCGCACGTGCTTCCAAACCAAATCTAACGGATTATTACTTTCATCAAGTGAAAATGCCGCTACGCCTAATGAAGCCGTCCCCACATCCAAACCAACACGATAACGCATGCTATTGCCCTTTATTGTTATTGATGTAACAATGCCAATATATCAGGTATTCCGATGGTGGGGACTATCGGCAACAAGGGTTCGTGTAAAAGCGACCCACCGATATAAGGGGCAAACTTAGGTTTGCCCTTTTCTTTATATTGTTACCCATAGACTGAAATTTAAGTATCATCACTTAATTTTGTTATCTAGATTTTTAAATAAACACACTAAAATGACTCAGCCAACCACCATTTCACAGTTAATTACCAACCCCAGCTGTATGGATGACTACGACCCAAACTCCATGCCTGTAGCTAAAGCACGGCAATTTATCAAACAGTTTTTAAGCCCTGTGATGGAAACTGAGCATTTATCGATACGTGAGAGTTTAGGGCGTGTATTAGCTGCTGATATATTATCACCATCTAATGTGCCAAATTACGATAACTCAGCAATGGATGGTTATGCGTTTAATGCAGATGATATCAACCTTGAAAAATCTACAGCGCTTAAAGTAATAGGCACTGCATTTGCCGGAAAAGCTTTTGACGGTGAAGTTAAGCCCGACGAGTGCGTGCGGATTATGACTGGCGGCATGATGCCTAGGGGAACTGATACCGTCATTGTGCAAGAAAGAGTGACACTGACTGGTGATCAAATCAATTTCTCCGAAGCGCCAAAACGCAAAATGAACGTACGTTATGCTGGCGAAGATTTACAGCAGGGCCAAATGGTATTGGGTACAGGCCACATGATACGCGCGGCGGATTTAGGGCTAATTGCTTCACTGGGTATTGGCAAAGTGAGCGTTTATCGTAAGTTAAAAGTTGCTTTTTTTTCTACCGGCGATGAATTAGCAAGCGTAGGTGAACCTTTAAATACAGGCCAGGTATACGATAGCAACCGCTACACGCTTTATGGCATGTTAAGTCGCTTAGGTGTTGAAATTATCGACTTGGGCGCGATTGCTGATGATGCTGAATTACTTGAAAGTACACTGCTTAAAGCCGCAGAACAAGCCGATGTTGTCATTACCAGCGGCGGCGTTTCAGTAGGTGAGGCAGATTACATGAAGTTACTTTTAGCTAAACATGGCCAAGTAGTATTTTGGAAAATCGCCATGAAACCAGGGCGGCCTCTTGCTTATGGTAAAGTTCAAGGAAGCAAAATAAAAGCCGCGCACTATTTCGGCCTGCCCGGTAACCCTGTTGCGGTGATGGTAACGTTTTATCAATTTGTGCGTGAAGCGATGCTCATGTTAATGGGGCAAGCCAGCCCTGCACCTTTACCAATATTCAATGTAGTGTGCACTGAAAATATTAAAAAACAAACTGGCCGCACTGAGTATCAGCGTGGCATATTATTTACTGATACTGATGGTGTATGGAAGGTAAAACCAACGGGAGCACAAGGCTCGGCCATTTTAAGTTCCATGTCACTGGCCAACTGTTTTATTGTCCTAAATGAGTCTATAGGCAATTTAGAGGCTGGCACTATTGTACAAGTGCAAGTGCTGGATGGTATTGTTTAGTCGTGATACTTTTGTACTTAGCTAAATTTTTTCTATTTAGCTCAATTACAATACGGTATCAGTGACTGAGCAGGCTTGTTGTATAATTTTCAATTGGTTTAATTTTTTCAATCAAACTCTTCAAATTTGTTAGGTATTTTTTTGTTTTGAATCTCGCAGTTAAACATTCCACTATTAATGAAAATACTCTTATCTGGGCCATTATCAGCTCAATGCTATTGCACGGCTTGCTGGCTTATGTAATTCCTAATCTAAAATCTGATGAAGTTAAGCAACCTGATTTAATAGTTGTGCAGTTGGCAAAGAAACCTGAGCCGCCGCCAGTTGCAATACCAGAGCCTGTTCAGCCGCAACCTGAGCCAATTAAACCCAAAGTTAAACCTGAACTAAAACCCATCGTCAAACCCTTACCAACACCTACTGTGGTGAAAGATGAGCCTACGCCTTACCAGCCACCACCTGCCACAGTAACGCCTCAAACTGAGGTGATTGCAGTTTCCCCTAAAACCGATGCTACGCCATCACCTGTGCCACCTGCACCTGTGGCCATACCTGAACCACCAAAACCTGTAGGCCCAAGCCAAGAAGACATTGATGATGCGCGCGGTAGATATGGCAACACTTTATGGGGGGCCATTGGTAAACACAAACAATACCCGAGAATCGCACAGATGCGTGGCTGGCAAGGTGAAGCTGTTGTCGAGTTGCAACTTGATGGTAATGGCAAGCTTAAATCAAAAAAAATTATTCAGTCTAGCGGATATGAAAGTCTAGACAAACAGGCATTGGAAATGGTTGAAAAAGCATCGCCTTTTCCTGCCCCGCCAGAATCTTTGCGCGGCAATAATTTTAGTATCAAAGTGCCCATCCCATTCAAGCTTGAAGAACAGTAATCAAATATTTCCCAGACAACTGTGATTAAAAAAAACAGATCTCTAAAAGACTTACTGCTCATTCACGAGCTGGCTTTCATTTTACTTATCATACTAGCTGCCGCAGCGGGTGCAATCGGCATCCATTTGTGGGAAAAATCCAGCCAAGAAGCGAGTCGAATTAGCTCGTTAGTCACAGAAGTTCAACAAACTCGCGGCGACTTGTACCGACAAATGAAAGAGTTATTTGATGCCTATTTTTTAGATGACGAAGGCGCGCAAGCTGAATATGATAACTTTACAATTACAGTAGAAGCGCACTTTGTTGAATTAAAAAAAATTACTGTTGGCGAGGCTGAAAAAGCAGCCATTAACGACCTTCATGAAAATTACAAAAAATTTGTCATTGAAACACCTGCACTATTTAACCAATATCAAAGTACTAATAGCGATGTACTGAAGCGCGCCTTAAATACAGACATAGAAACAGGCCTTTTTAAGCGTTATGAAGAAATTCTTGCGCGCACTGAGGAACTACTTCATCAAAAGCAAATTGAGCTTGATAGCCAGCTTATAAAGACCAAACAAACCTCAACTATATTACTTATTATTCCACTGGCTCTTGCTGTGTTATTACTCATATTTTCAAGAGTGTTTCTAAAACGCGCCATTGTAAAACCGCTGAATGACGTATTAAAAGCAACGTCTGAGATCAGTGCTGGCAACCTTACTTTTAGAGCACCAGATGAAGGTGTTGCAGAGCTTGCTGCCGTTTCAAACGCTATTAATAACATGGCAGATAGATTAATAATTAGTCAGGAATCTTTAGTACGAACAGAAAAACAGGCGGCACAAGGTCTACTGGTTCCCATGCTGGCACATAACATTCGCAATCCATTGGCGAGTATCCGTGCAACCGCTCAGGTGATGGACGATCCTGGACTAGACCTGGATGCGAGAGAATCAATACGCGGCATCATTGATACTGTTGACAGGCTGGAACGCTGGACTGGTGCGTTGCTAGCTTATTTACTGCCGCTTAAACCTCAGCCTAGCTATACCAGCATCAAAGATATTATTGAAGGGGCGTTGGCGCCGCTTCAGCAAAAAATTAAAGAGAAATCAATACCACTCACACTTCCGAAGTGGCCTGAAAATATTACTGTTTTTACAGACCAGCATTTATTAGAGCAGGTAATCTACAACTTAGTCTTGAATGCAGTTGATGCTTCAACAAAAGGTAGTGGTATAGAAATCATGCTTAAAGTTAAGCCTACAACATTTACACTCCAACTGCTAGATCGCGGTTGTGGCATGCCGTTTACACCAGACCCAAGCGCGATGAGCGCGCCAACCACCAAAAGATTTGGGACTGGTTTAGGCATTCCTTTTGCATTTAAGGTATGTGATGTCTTAGGCGGTGAGCTAAAGTTTGTTGCCCGACCTGGAGGCGGCACGATCATTACAATCTTATTACCTAAAACTTTAAACTTATCAGTTAATTAAAAGTGGAAATTAAAAAACATATTGAATGTCCTATTGGTAAGAAAATTATTAACAACTAAATAATGTAATTTTCATGGCATATGCTATTGCCTTAAGCTGGCTTTTTATCAACAATGGAGGGAGGCTCTCACTTACTATGGAAACATCAATGCTCAATCACGCAGTACCCGATTTTCAGTTACCCGCAACCAGCGGTAAGTCTTTTCAGTTAGCAAACCACCTTGGTAAGAATTTAATCCTCTATTTTTACCCAAAAGATTCAACGCCAGGATGTACCACGCAAGGCATCCAATTTAGAGATGCTTATGCAGACTTTCAAAAACATAATACCGAGATTTTTGGTATATCACGCGATAGCTTAAAATCTCACGAAAACTTTAAAGCTAAATTTTCCTTTCCGTTTGAATTACTGTCAGACACTGAAGAACTAGCCTGCACATTATTTGGCGTGATGAAAATGAAAAACATGTATGGTAAACAGGTGCGTGGCATAGAGCGCAGCACATTTATAATAGATAAAAATGGAGTATTGGTAAAAGAATGGCGCGGTGTTAAGGTAGATGGGCACGCTGCAGAAGTGCTTAATTTCATACAAACACTTTAAAGTAAATCACAAAACTCACTTAACCACTTCAACTGAAAGAATTTCATGGCTAAAAAACAGTTAATTGCCACTAAACTTTTTGTACTTGATACGAATGTGCTAATACATGACCCTTCTAGCTTATTTCGCTTTGAAGAACATGACATATTTCTGCCGATGGTGACACTAGAAGAGCTGGATAACAATAAGAAAGGTTTAACTGAAGTTGCACGCAACGCACGCCAAGCCAGCCGTAATCTTGAGGAGATTGTCGGTACAGACTTAACTAACCTCGAGCTTGGCTGCCCGCTAAACGTCAATGGCAATCGACATTTAACTGGCAGGCTGTTTTTACAGACAATGCAAGTTACTGCCGAGTTACCAGGGCTTGCAGGCCTGAAAGCAGACAACCAAATTTTAGCCGTTGTGCTGGATTTACAAAAAACCAACCCAAGCCGCCATGTTATTTTAGTTAGCAAGGACATTAATATCCGCATTAAAGCGCGTGCCATGGGCATGTCTGCTGAGGACTACTTTAACGATAAAGTATTAGAAGACACCGATCTTTTATATAGCGGCATGAAAGAACTGCCTGCCGACTTTTGGGAAAAACACAGCAAAGCCATGGAGTCATGGCAGGAAGCTGGTCGTATGTTTTACCGCATTAACGGGCCGCTTTGCAAATCATTTTTAGTGAATGAATTTGTTTATTATGAGTTTGAAAAACCTTTTCACGCCATGGTGCGAAGTGTGGATGGTAACAGCGCAGTTCTAGAGGTGGTTAAAGACCATCTCAATCCTAAACACAACATTTGGGGCATCAATGCACGTAATCGCGAGCAAAATTTCGCACTCAATTTATTAATGGATCCTGAAATAGATTTTGTAAGCTTGTTAGGTCAGGCCGGAACAGGAAAAACATTACTGACGTTAGCCTCTGCACTTACGCAAGTACTCGATAAAAAAATCTATTCTGAAATCATTATGACGCGTGTCACAGTGTCAGTCGGTGAAGATATTGGCTTTTTACCAGGTACCGAAGAAGAAAAAATGGGCCCATGGATGGGGGCACTTGACGATAATTTAGATGTCCTGAATAAAAGTGATGAAGATTCTGGCGAATGGGGGCGTGCCGCCACACAAGATTTGATTCGTAGCCGCATTAAAATTAAATCACTCAACTTTATGCGTGGACGTACATTTTTAAATAAGTTTTTAATTATTGATGAAGCACAAAATTTAACCCCTAAACAAATGAAAACACTCATCACGCGCGCAGGCCCAGGCACCAAAGTAGTTTGTTTAGGCAATATCGCACAAATTGACACGCCCTATCTCACTGAAGGCAGCTCAGGCCTTACCTATGTTGTTGATAGGTTCAAAGGCTGGGGCCACAATGGTCACATTACTTTACTGCGTGGTGAACGCTCACGCTTGGCAGACTTCGCAGCAGAAATTCTATAGGTGTCAATCGCCAGGTTATCTATCGCAATGTGTCATTTAAAAACCAATCATAAGCACGATTACTGCTACATTAAAGGTGAAGTTTAATGAAAATGTGTAAAGGTTTTTACACATTACTCATGGCGCAATTTTTATCTGCCTTGGCTGATAACGCATTGTTGTTTGCTGCCATTGCATTACTGGCACAAATGAGTGCGCCAGACTGGCACACACCATTACTGCAACAGTTCTTTGTTATTTCTTACATAGTACTCGCACCTTTTGTTGGCTCATTTGCTGATGCTCTACCTAAAGGGCGTGTGATGTTTATAGCCAATGCCATCAAATTTATTGGCAGCCTCTCTATGGTGTTTGGCATGCCTCCTTTATATGCCTATGGCATTGTGGGCATAGGTGCGGCAGCATACTCACCTGCAAAATACGGTATTTTGACTGAACTTTTACCACCTGAGAAACTCGTGAGTGCTAACGGCTGGATGGAAGGCTCAACAGTCATGGCAATTATTTTAGGGGCAATTATTGGCGGCATCATGGCAAGTGATGACCCTTATTTCGCCATGATTATCATCACTTTACTCTACATGCTTGCCGCCATATTTAATACCTATATACCAAAATTACCCATTGATCACAAACTCCCCAAGAAAAATCCTGTATTTATGCTAATTGATTTCTGGTATTCATTCAAAGCACTGTGGAAAGATACACATGGACAGGTTTCGCTGGCCGTTACTACGCTATTTTGGGGTGCTGGTGCTACATTACGGCTGGTGGTAATTGCGTGGGCAGCCAGCTCACTGAGTTTTGGCTTAGAGCAAGCTACGCAACTCATGGCGCTCCTTGCGGTGGGTATTGCAGTTGGCTCTGTAATTGCGGCGCGCTATATAACATTAGAACATTCGACTAAAGTACTACCCGCTGGCATCATTATGGGGGTACTTGTCATCATCATGGCGTTTGTTCAGCATTGGCAAATGGCAGCCTTACTGCTATTTATAATTGGCGCGCTTGCTGGTTTCTTTGTAGTGCCACTCAACGCATTATTACAACACCGTGGGCATGAGTTAATAGGTGCAGGGCACTCAATTGCCGTACAAAACTTCAACGAGCATATTGGGATATTGGTAATGCTCGGAGCTTACCTACTGATGGTCAAAGCTGAAATCTCCATCAATCTGATTGTTGTTGCATTTGGACTTTTTGTGAGTTTATGCATGACAATTATTCATCGTCGTTACCGTCACTTAAATTAAGCTTTAATATTCATTTAAGGCTACAGAAATCCACATCACATATAAGTTAATGAAGCTTCACTTGTGACTCTGTGCGCCTTGTAATGGTACGCGCCAGCGTTTGCAATGCCATACTCCAAAAACCGTGTAACGCCATCAGATGCATTTTATACAAGGATTGATACATAAGCCTTGCAAACATGCCTTCAATAAATAAACTGCCTCCAGAAAGTGCCCCCATTAAATTACCAACGGTTGTATATCTACCTAAATTTACTAAAGAGCCGTAATCTCTATAGGTAAACTGCGGCAACTCTTTTTTACCGGTTACACGGCATTTGATTGTTTTAATCAGCATAGAAGCCTGCTGATGCGCCGCTTGGGCCCGGGGTGGTACAGTTTCATCCGTATGACCAACCCACGGGCAAGCTGCACAATCGCCAAAGGCAAATATATTTTCATCTAAGGTCGTCTGTAATGTCCGATTCACCACAAGCTGATTGATGCGGTTTGTCTCTAAACCATCAATTTCATGCAAAAAATCTGGCGCTTTAATTCCCGCAGCCCATACCACCAATACAGATGGAATAAAGCGACCACTGTGCGTATGTACACCTTTATCTGTCACCTCGGTAACACGCTCCCCTGTATAGAGATGTACCCGCAGTTTCCTAAGCTCCAGTTCCACTGAGTTAGAAAGCTTTGGAGGAAGTGCGGGAAGTACGCGACTACTCGCTTCTATTAATGATATTTGTATATCGCGGTCCGGATCAATCTTATCCAGCCCATAAGCCGCAAGCTCCCTAGTTGTATTATGCAACTCTGCGGATAACTCTACGCCTGTCGCCCCTGCCCCAACAATCACCACCTCTAATTGACCTGCTTGAACCGGTGCTACTTGAGTTTGCGCACGTAACAGCGCATTGTGTAAACGTCTATGAAACCTCTCTGCTTGATCTTGCGTATCTAAAGCAATTGAATGCTCACCAGCACCTTTAACACCAAAATCATTGGTTGTACTGCCTACAGCAATAATCAATGTGTCATATTGCAATGTCCGGCGCGGAATTACCTCAATACCATCTTCATCATAGTATGGAGAAACGGTTATTTCGCGTTTAGCCCTATCAAGATTATCCATGCTTCCTAGGCGAAACTTAAAGTGATGCCAGTGGGCTTGTGCAAGATAATTTAACTCATGTTTGTCGGGATCCATACTGCCAGCGGCAATCTCATGCAATAGCGGTTTCCACACATGCGTTTTAGATTTATCAATCAAGGTAATAATCGCCTTACCTTTACGCCCAAGGGAATCACCAAGCCGGGTTGCCAACTCAAGCCCGCCAGCACCACCGCCCACGATAATAATATGATGCAAATGTTGCTGTTTATTGATACTCACGAAATCCCCCGCCCACTATTTAAATGACCATCATAAAGCAAAAACGCGCTTACTGTTCTGCAGTAAGCGCGTTTCTTATACAAAACAAATAATTACTCGTTACCTGTAATCCCTGTACTTACACTGCGAATCCATGCAATCACCTTTAGCGTCTCGTCAACAGTAACGCCATTTTTAGGGTCTGTTGGATCCATCAAGCCAATACCTTTAGCCCCCATACCGCCATTGGTACCGTGCCAAATCGTTTCAAACATACCTTTGTTGGTTGCATTTTTAGCGTACTTAAAGTTAGGTCCAATCAAGCCAGTTGCTACCGCACCTTCAGCATGGCCACCATGACATGCAACGCAAGAATACATTTGAAATACTTTTTTACCTTTTACAATTGCTTCATCGTTACCAATATAAGGGTTTTTACCAGTTGCTAAAAAATCTTTAGCTGCAGGAGTATCAAATAAAGCAGCATCTATTTTTATTGGCGCACCGTCTTGCGTTGCAACAAATTCTATCGCTTTAACTGCCGCAGCCTCGGGGGCTGATCCACCAGATGAAGCATCAGAGCCAGATTTATCACATGCGCCTAACGTGGCTAAAAGCACTGTTAAAAGTAAATATTTATTCATATCAATTATTTCCATTCATTGTCATAAAAATGTAACTGTATGTCATTTTACAATAAAACAATAAAAAAACGGCCATACAAATGACCGTTTTTCATGCTACTTTAATTTAGCTTACCTAATTACTCATTCCCTGTAATAGTAGAGTGACTACGAATAAAGGCAACTACTTTTAACAAATCATCCACTTTCAAACCTTCAGTTGGATCATCTGGTACCATTAAACCTAAACCTTTTGCACCCATACCGCCGTTAGTCCCGTGCCAAATCGTTTCAAACATCCCTTTGTTTGTTAGATTTTTGGCATATTTCATCGTAGCACCCGTTAAACCTGGGGCAATTGCTCCCTCACCATGACCACCGTGGCAGGCATTACAGGAATATAAGTTATATTTCTTTTTACCAGCTTTAATAGCCTCCTCATTACCTACATATTTATTCTTTCCTGTTGCTAAAAATTCTTTAGCTACAGGCGTATCAAATGCTTCCGGCTTAATGTTCAGAGGTGACCCATCTTGCGTTGAAACAAGTGCAATATCAGCTGCTATTGCATTTACAGAAACCAAGCCCGTCAACGCGAACAAACTAACAAACAATGCTGACTTTAATGTTTTATTGCCTAACATGCTTTCTCCTAATCTTTATCACAAAAATAAGCTACGTATCTTTTATGCTAACGCATTACTGACCGTGTAACTACACAACGCACTTATTATTTAATCGGTTGACGCGCCACCTAAATAACACGCTGCTAATCTACAGCTATACATCAGCGCATCAAATCCAGAAACATGGACATACCAATATAAACACAGCTTTTAATTATACAATACCCATTCCACTTATTAAAGTGCCATTGTGCTTTTTTGACGTAGTCTGCTTAAGTTAAATTCAATATTATGATTACTTAAATGCAATCTAATTAATAGCCGTAAAACTACGGCTATTTTGAATTATGGTTAAATTATTTTGCCTCTTGAGTTTTATTACTTGCCCCATATTTTTGGTAGGATTTAGCCAAGCTATCACCTTCAACTACTGCAACGTGTGGAATACCATAATCATCTAGTATTTTAATAATTTTATCCTGGTTTCTATCTAATGCGCCCTGAATCATGGCCATACGTTCCTTGTCCTTTTTACGGACGCCAACAGAAATATTCCAAAATTCCTTACCTTTAGCGTTGTTAGTTTCATATTCCGGGATTAGTGCGACCACCATTGGCACTTTCGATTGCTTTGCAAAGTATCCGCCGATTGGACCCCAAGAAATAGCGATATCAATGTCACCTTTTGCCAAGTCATCAATCATAAAGCTAGGTGGTAAATTTAAGTCACGTTGAATACGATATGGCCGTGCGTTACCGATTAAATTATTAGCATCCATCGGTATAGTTGCAGGGCTATGGTCAACTACGCCAATAAAACCTTTGCGTAAATCAGGCGAACTCCAATCAGTAATGTTGAAATTACTGTCTTTACGCCACACAAACACATGCCCAGAACGATAATATGGCTTAGTTGTTCTCATTGCATCATTGTCTGCAGTAGTACTCATCACCACATCACAACGCATAGCATTTAATGTATTTCTTAAAAATCCCTGGCGATTATAGGCATAGGTATAGCTTAATTTCCTACCTAAATCCTTTGCTAATACTTCAGCAATTTTATCTTCAAACCCCTCTTGCTTCGAGTTAGAAAAAGGCATGTTATCCGGGTCTGCACACACTTTAAACTCTGATTCATCCACAACACGTCTAACTTCACCCATGCGGCCTTCATCAGCGTTAAGTGATGGAATGTCAGGCTCTGCCGCTTGGCTGATATTAGCTGACACTGCCAGCAGCGCAATCAATGCTATCTGTTTCTTAACATGTTTTAACATTTCTTATTCCTTAGTTGTTAAATATGTAGCTTATCAAAAGCCACTTGCCCTCTTTGGAGTGCTTTTCCATTTAAAAAGTTCTCTTCATTTGTAAATGCCAAAACTCGACATAAAAACAACTATACATTGTAACCAATTTGATGCTTTGTAAGGATTTTTTTGTAAGCGTAATTACTACAGAATTACTACAGAATTACTACAGAATTACTACAGAATTACTACAGACATAAAAAAACACCTCGCCGAAGCGAGGTGTTTTATTGAACTAACTTGTATTAACTTATAACCAGTTTTTCAACTAAATTATAGTGCGAATACTGATAATGCACCGCCGCCAGGAGCCGCGTTGTATTTAACTAGTTCTGCATAACCACCCGCAGCGCCTAAAGCGTCTGTTGGGTTAGTCATACCAAGGTTCATTGCAACGCCAGCCCAGCCACCGATACCTGATAGCACGCCAACGTGTTGTTTACCTTTGTGACCGTAAGTGAATGCATTACCAATCACGCCAGAACCTACTTGGAATTTCCAAAGTTCTTTACCTGATTGTGCATCAACAGCCTTGAACCAACGATCTAAAGTACCGAAGAACACTAAGTTTGAAGCAGTTGTTAAAGCACCACCCCAAGCAGAGAATTTCTCTTTGTTGTACCATACTTTTTTGTTGGTCATTGGGTCATAAGCAGCAAAGCCACCCATTACACCGTCAGGACCCGGGAACATAGTCAATGTCGCACCAACCCAAGGTTGACCAGCAACATATTTAGACTCAACTGGCTCGTATGTCATACATACGTGGTTCAATGGAGAATACATTAAACCAGTTTTTGGTGAGTATGCCGCTGGTTGTTGGTCTTTAGTACCCAATGCAGCTGGGCAAACGCCTTTAGCATTGTAATCCTGGTGAGTTGAAGCTGAAGCCAATTTGTTTGGCACGCCAGTTTTCAAATCAACGCCAGTGGCCCAGTTTACGAATGGGTGTACTTTTTCAGCAGCAATTAATTTACCGCTTTCAGCTACCCAAGTGTAAGCGAAACCGTTACGGTCATGGTGCCAAGCGTAAGTTTTGCCACCTTTGTCGAACAAGATTACTTCGTTAATACCATCATAATCCCACTCATCATGTGGAGTCATTTGCATACCCCAACGAGCCATACCAGTGTCTAAATCACGTGCGAAAATAGTCATAGACCATTTGTTGTCACCTGGACGGACATCTGGATTCCAAACTGATGGGTTACCTGTTCCGTAGTAAACCAAGTTTGTTTTTGCATCATACGGCCACCAGCCCCATGTTGAGCCGCCGCCATGTTGCCAGCCATCTTTAACCGCTTGTGGTTTCAACCATGTGCGTGTACCTAATTCTTTTTCGCCAATTTTCAATTGGTCATTAGGAATCATTTTGAAAGAACCGCCTTGTTTGTTACCGCCGTTTACGTCTTGGTAAACTGACAATGCACTGTACTCAGGTGTATCTTTATTGAAGCCTTCACCAATCAACGCTTCAGCATCTGGGCCTGTTGAGTAAGCTTTCCATGCCAATGAACCGTCTTTAGCGTTGTAAGCTGCCAAGAAGCAACGTACACCGAACTCAGCACCTGAACAACCAGTGATGATTTTATCTTTAATCACGTGTGGCGCGTTAGTGTTTGTAGCACCAACTTTTGGATCATTTACCAATACTGACCATACTTTAGCACCAGTTTTAGCGTCTAAAGCCACCATGTTGCCGTCATTTTGTTGTAGATAGATTTTACCGTCGCCGTAGCCTAAACCACGTGAAACGTTATCGCAACATAAAACAGCTTGTACTGATGGGTCTTGTTTTGGGAAATAAGACCAAACGATTTTTTGATTGTCGTTTAAATCAAGTGCGTATACGTTGTTTGGGAACGCTGTGTGTACATACATCATGTTACCAACAACTACTGGTGAACCTTCGTGACCACGGTTTACACCGGTTGCGAATGTCCAGGCAGCTTTAAGGTTTTTAACGTTACCTTTGTTGATTTGTGCCAAAGCGCTGTAGCCTTGGTTGTTGTGCTGACCACGTGGGTGAGCCCAGTTGTTTGCATCTTTCATTGCTGCTTCTTGGTCTGCTGCTGCTGATGCTACCATTGGCATTGCCACTGACAGACCTGCAACCAAACCTAATGCTAATTTGATCTTGTTGATTTGCATATTAATCTCCAAAGTTGAACTACTAAGGGTTTATAAATAATTTCTCTTACCCACTAAAGTTTTGATGTATTCTCAAATTTTTAGCAACTAATTGATCTTATTTCTCATCACATTTTCATGTGCGTACAGCACTATATTCTAGTCACACACGAATTGCAATACATTAGTTACAATTTACTTACAATTAGTTCATGTTTTATACAAATAAGTGTTTTGACGAATGATAGTTAATGCTAATATTTAAAAAAAATCATTTATAATCAAATAGAAAGATAAATTTTGCCATGCAAAATAAAACTTACAACTTATACCCGGAAATAGATTATTTTGATACAAACACCTTAAATACAGGCAATTCTCACGAAGTTTATTATGAAGTTTGTGGAAGTCCAACCGGGGTGCCTGTGGTGTTTTTACATGGTGGCCCAGGTAGCGGTTGCAATCCGACACAGCGCCGTTTTTTTGACCCTGCGTATTACCGTATTATTTTAATTGATCAGCGCGGTTGTGGTCGCAGTAAACCACAAGGCTCTATAGAAAAAAATACCACCGATGATTTGGTCAATGATATTGAGGCGATTCGGGCTATATTAGGGATTAAGCAATGGCTGGTGTTTGGCGGGTCTTGGGGTAGCACCCTAGCTCTTTGCTACGCGTTGGCATTTCCTCAGCGAGTAACAGGATTGATATTACGCGGTATATTCTTAAGCCGGCCTTCCGAGTTAAGCTGGTTTTTGGGGCAGGTTAAGACATTTTTTCCTGAATCTTGGGATGCGCTATGCGCTTACCTTCCAGACAACAAAAGACATAACCCTTTAGAAGCTTACGAACAACTTATTTCTTCCGATGATATCAATGTAAATATTCCTGCGGCTATTCGCTGGAATGCATTTGAGGGCAGCATCATGAGTTTACTTCCAAGAACTCCAGCTTCCGTAAGCACTTCCAAAGCCGACAGTGAAATCAATGGGGAGACTGAACTTGCGCGCGCTAGAGTACAAATTCATTACATACAGAATCATTGCTTTGTAGGTCACCGTGATTTACTTGCAGAAGCTAAAGCAAAACTAGCGCACATGCCAACGCAGATAATTCAGGGCAGGTATGACATGGTTTGCCCACCTATTACAGCATGGGAGCTTAGTCGCGCGATGCCGCATGCCGAATTTCAAATCATTCAAGATGCGGGGCATTCTGCAATGGAGACTGGCATCACTTCTGCACTTGTTGCTGCGACTGAAAAATTCAAGCATTAAGCTAAGATTTTTTTCAGCTTAAATATTAAAACTTATAGTCAATTTCCACTGTTGCGCTAAACTTTACTTTAATGAAAAAAAATCCACTTACCGATAAACCAGATAGCGAATTACAACCTAGTAAGCATAAGTTAACTTACAGTCTGCAAAACGCAATCAACAAGCCACGCAGTGCTTATGCTAAGCAACGCTATAGCACGCCACTATTCGTCTTGCGCGAAATGCTCAGCGCCATTCGACGGCATAATACATTTGGCTTATCCGCGTCACTGTCTTTTTACGCCATGCTGGCACTCATTCCGATGGTATTGTTAATGTTCTTCACAATCAGCCATTTGGTATTTAGCTCCGACTATGCGGTGGTCAAGCTCGCAATTATTATGGGTAATTTAGTACCCAGGTTTAGCAGCGCAATTATGGTAGAAGTGTATAACGTATCTCAACACAAGGCTGCTTGGGGTGCAGCAGGGCTGTTAGTTTTGCTATGGGCGGTTACGCCTCTGGCGGGGGCTATGCGCTCAACTTTTTATACGATTGCAACGCTGGTTGAAGCGCCCTCATTCATTCGTCGAAAATTAAAAGACATGATTGCAGTGGTGGGTGTGTTGCTGCTGTTTTTTTTATTTACCTTTGCCGGCCACATGCTGGAGAAAATCATTGCATTTTTAGTAGCCAACAATCAATTGTTTCAATATGAAATTTTAGCTACATTAGCCTCGCTAATGCTAACCACTTTGCTGATTGCAGTATTCTATTTTGCTTTCTTCCCAGTTCGCTTATATATAAAGCATATTTTTATTGGCGCGCTGTTTACCGCTGTACTTTGGTTATTGATGCGACCAGCGTTTACTTTGTTTCTATCCATCAACGAATCATACGGCTCTGTTTTTGGCAGCATGAAAAATTTGTTCATTTCAATTACTTGGCTATACGTTAACTTTATTGTTTTTTTGCTAGGCACCGAGCTGATTGCCACTTTACGAAAAAAAGATGTGCTCATATTAAAAGGGCTCTTTACAGATCAAGCACAAAATGCACAGTCACCTAAATCCAAACCAGAATCCAACTACTTAGATAAATTGATGCAACGCTACGGTAAAAGCTATCAAAAAAACGAGCACATATTTAATCAGGGGGATTTAACACGCAACTTGCACTACTTGGTAAATGGGCAAGTTCAGATTGTTAGAAAAGGCAAGATCATCAACACAATAGAGGCTGGTGAATATTTCGGCGAAATGGCGCTGCTTTCAAACTCGCCAGCAAATGCGGACGCTATCGTCACCTCTGAACAAGCTGACGTAGTTTTAATCTACCCAGACAACATTGAAACATTGCTGTTAGATGAACCTAAAGTGGCGATGATGTTTTTACGCCAGATGGCCACAAGATTACAAATGCGTAATGATTAGTTTTAATCTAAAATGTACTCATTACAAGTTAAGCGGCCCCTTATCATGGCAAATCAAACACAGTCCACCACCAAGCAACCCAGTCAATTAGAGATGCAGCCAGTTTTAAACCTGTTTAATGCTGGCAAACTTGCAGAAGCCGAATCTGCCGCAAAAAAACTGGTGGCTCACTACCCTAACACGTTTATTCTTTATCAGATTTTAGGGATTGCTCAGGATGGCCTTTCTAAGTTTGCTGACGCGGTTGAAAGTTATACGAAAGCACTCGCTATTCAGCCAAATATGCCCGACCTTCTTTTCAATTTAGGCATTGATTTAACCAATGTAGATAGATTACCTGAAGCAGAAACAAGCTACCGCAAAGCCATTGCATTACAACCTCGATTTTTTGAAGCGCACGGCAATTTAGGTACGGTCCTGCAAAAACAAGGTCGACTTGAAGAAGCGATTGAAAGCTACCGCAAAGCACTTGATATTCATGAAGACCCTAGAGGTCATTTTAATCTGGGCACCGCATTAAGAGACGAAGGCAAACTAGACGAAGCTATTTCGCATTTTAGACATGCAATTAGCATGTTTCCCAATTACGCAGATGCGCACAATTATTTAGGGGAATGTTTACGCGACCAAGGCAATATGGAAGATGCCATTAAAAGTTACCTAGATGCTCTTAAGCTAAATCCTGGCCATCCAGGTGCCAATTACAATATGGGCGAATTTTGTTACCTCGCCGGGCGTTTTGATGAAGCAGTCACTTATTTTGAAAAATCAAAGCTGGATGACTGGCAAGAACGCGCACTTTACTGCACTTATAAAGCCGAACACTTTGACGACTTTAAAAACAAATTAGACAACATTGCTAGCACCCATAAAAAACATGACGCGCCATTTTTAGCCACATTGTCCACGCACTATGCCACCAATTTTGGCGTAGAAGACACTTATAATTTCTGCAAAAACGGCTTTGATTTTGTCTATCAAAAAAGCATTCCGGAATTAGCCGAACCAGATAGCCAGTTTCTTAAAGATTTACTGAATGACATCGACAACACCGCCATTGAAGTGCGCGCACAAGGCATGATTATCAATGGCAAGCAATCAGCTGGCAATTTATTCAAACGGCCTGAGGCTTCTTTTAGACGATTAGGCGAAATAGTCAAACAAGAGTTCCTCAACTACAAAAATCGTTTTGCTGGCGCCGATTGCGAACTCATTAAATCATTTCCGAATGAGCTGGAATTTACTAGTTCCTGGTACGTCAGGTTACGCCGTGGCGGCTATGTAGATAGACACATCCATGAAGTGGGTTGGATTAGCGGAGCGGTGTATCTCGTCCTGCCAAAAGACAAAAAAGACCCTACCGAAGGTTGTTTTGAATATGGCTTACACGGTGACAACTATCCACAAAAGCACAATAACTTCCCAGTGGGCATTGCCACCCCAAGTGTAGGCGACATTGTATTATTCCCATCTTCCTTATTTCACCGCACCATCCCCTTTAACTCTAATGAAGAACGTATTTGTATTGCTTTTGACTTAAAACCAGAAGGTGATATTTTTATTAGATCCAGTTATTAATCAATCGTCGAATGTGTCAAAATTAAATACTTAATCGTCGAAAGTTTGACAATTAACCTCAACATCAATAACAAAAATACTCAACTCTTCTAAAGAGCATATAGTACTCAGATTATCATTTACTCCATTTAACTATTGATTTACTTAGATAATTTTATATTATATTTTACATAAATTTACAATTTGTAAGTTTTCATGAAATTGGCGTAAATATTGCTTATCTAGTTGAAACTAATGTATTAAATGGCTTTTTACAGGATAAATACCAGTGATAAATATAGATTCATTTGATGACTGCTCAGTACTCATTGTTGATGACCAATCAACAAGTCGGGCCATACTTGCGCAAGTAGTTAAAAGTATCAATCCCAACATCAGCGTTGCAGAAAAAAGTAATCCTGAAGAAGCTTTGGACTGGGCAGCTGAACATACAGCAGATTTGGTATTTGTAGATTACTTGATGCCTGAAATGAATGGTATCGAGTTTGTCCGTTTACTGAAACTGCTGCCTGAGTACACATCTGTTCCAGTCATGATGATCACCATTAAAAAAGACTCTGAAACGCGTTACGCAGCTTTAGATGCTGGCGTGACTGACTTCATCAACAAGCCTGTCGATATGCACGAATGCGTAGCCCGTAGCAAAAACTTACTGACCATGCATGTTCAGCATATTACGCTGCAAAATAGAAGTATTTTGCTTGAAAGCCTTGTAGATGAAGCGACTGCAGATATAAAAGCACGTGAAAAAGAAACTTTGATGAGGCTTGCACGTGCTGGTGAACACAAAGATTATGACACGGCGATGCATTTACAGCGTATGTCATTATATAGCCGAGCGTTGGCAGATGCGATTGGTCTGGATGAAGAAGAAGCAGAAATCATCGAACTTGCTGCACCTTTGCATGACATTGGAAAAATTGGCACGCCTGACGTTATATTGCTTAAAAAAGGTTCTTTAGATAATGAAGAGCTCAAAATAATGCGCAGACATCCGCATGTAGGTTTTAAAATTTTGGAAGACAGCCCTTCTAAATACCTGCAAAAGGGGGGCGAAATTGCACTATCTCACCATGAGCACTTTGATGGTTCAGGCTACCCAAGCGGGCTTTTAGGCAACGAGATACCGCTTTCTGCACGAATTGTAGCGATTGCTGATGTATTTGACGCATTAACCAGCATACGCCCGTATAAGCAAGCATGGAGCTTCGATCAGACTTTTAAATATATATGCGATGAAAGCGGCAAACACTTTGACCCTGAATTAGTCAACGCCATGATAAGAATTCGGAGTATTTTTGAAAAAATTCATTCTGAAAACTCAACGACTTCAGAATAACTACAGCCACAATTAGCAATATCTATGAGCGTTAGCAATATCTATGAGTGTAAGCAATATAAGAAGTGCAGCAAAATTTAGACAGACAGCCCTATTGATTGACGACCAGTCAACGGTATTGGATATACATGCGGCGATTATAAAGTCACTTAAAATGAATCTCAAAATTGTGAAAATGACCGACCCGGTTGAAGCGCTGGAATGGATGAAAAACAAACAAGTGGATTTGATTATTACTGATTTTCGTATGCACCAAATGAACGGTATGCAGTTTGTACAAGCCATTAAAAGTGCAGGCCATGACCTATGGCGCTCTATTATTGTCGTGACTGCACTTAAAGATGAAAGCATCCATCAAGAACTGATTACTGCTGGCGTTGCCGCATGCTTAACAAAACCGGCACAAACACAAGAACTAGCAACAATTGCTAAAAATTTACTGGAAAAAAGCAAACATCACTACAGCCAAGCGCTAGTGAATTAAGGCTCAAATATGCTGTTATTACTCAAAAATTGGTACAAAAATGCTGCTACTCACTGCGACCCGCTGGAGCTTGAGCAAGCGACGACAAGACTAGCTATTGGCACCATATTCACCCTATATTTACTTTTTTCTTTTGCATTTAGTGAAAATATTATGCGGGGAGAAATTATAGGGTTTTATTGCCTAATAATTTATGAAATAGCCGCATTCATTTTATTAGTTGTCGTAAGTATGGGGGAGAAAAAATCTATTGCTAGAAAATTATTAGGCGCTTGGCTTGACATTATTGGAACTTCAGCATTTTTAGCACTAGCCGGCGATATAGGCGTTGTTTTGATAGGCGTCTATTTATGGGTGATTTTTGGAAACGGCTTCCGTTTTGGAAAAAATTATTTATACCATGCACAGGCTATCAGTATTGCCGGGTTTTTAATTGCCACACAAGTTAACCCTTTTTGGTCACTGCACCAGCCTATTGTCTATGGTTTTTTCTTGATGCTAATTGCCTTGCCTATCTATGTTGCTAAATTGATTGAGCGGATGCATGAGGCACGTCATAGAGCCGAAATTGAAAGTGTTAGAGCAGCTGAGGCCAACCTTGCAAAAACGCAATTTGTAGCGAATATGAGTCATGAAATTCGCACACCGCTGAATGGGATTGTTGGTATTAGTACTCTGCTTAAAACCACCCCGCTCAATGCAGATCAAAAAGACCTGCTTAAAACCTTAGAAAGTTCTTCAAAATTATTACTTTCACTCCTCAATAATGTATTGGATTTTACAAAAATTGAAGAACGTAAGTTCACTGTTGAAAATATCCCATTCTCGCCAAAAGAAGCGGTATACGAGACATTGGAAATTTTCCAAGCTCAAGCTAACAGCAAAGGCATCCAATTAGGAGCCAGCGTTTCTGACTTGCTAGGCACACTTAAAGGTGACGCTTTTGTATTGCGACAAGTGCTGGCTAATTTATTAGGTAACGCAATTAAATTCACGCAAGAAGGTAGCGTAACCATATCAGCTGCACTATTGCAAGAAGACTCAAAAAACACAACCGTTCGTTTTGAAGTAGCCGACACTGGCGTTGGCATTGCTGCCGACAAACAAAATAAAATATTTGAAAGTTTTACCCAGGCAGATTCATCCACAACACGTAAATTTGGCGGCAGCGGCTTAGGGCTTACTATTGCCAAGCATATGGTTGAAGAGATGGGCAGCACACTAAGTTTTCAAAGTACTGAAGGCGTCGGAAGTCACTTTTGGTTTGTACTCACATTAGAAAAAATCAATCTTGATAAAGCTTCCATTGAAGGATCTGTCCCTAATGAGCAAAGCACTGAAAAACCAGCAATTGCCTCAATAGATCCTATTAGCAAAGCGCAAGTAAGCACAATAGCTAAATCGCTTAAAATTTTAGTATGTGAAGATGAAAGTACCAACCAAAAAATCATCACACGCCTACTTTCCCTGCCAGGGCATCAAGTTGAGATTGTGAGCAATGGCGATGAAATGCTAGATGTCTTGGAGCAAAGAAAATTTGACCTTGTCATCACCGACCTAAACATGTCGGGTATGAACGGTGCAGATGCATTAAAGCTTTATAGATTTACACAACCAAATGACCATGACACACGCTTTATTCTATTTACGGCAGATGCAACCTTATCTGCCAGAGAAATGGCTAGCGATGCAGGATTCGACGCATTCTTAACAAAACCTATTGATGCCGCCACTTTATTTAACACTATAGAGCGTATTCTAAACTTGGCGCCCAATACGGCCACGCAGTGGATGAACAATGCCCTTAACAGCCCGGTTAGCATTAAGCATGCGCTAGAAATTGATAATGCCGCGCTTGATTTACATACATTAAAAGAACTGGAAAAAATTGGTGCAGGCGATGATTTGTTTATGCATAGACTGCTCAGAAACTATTTGTCTGATTCTGGCAAACAGATTACAAAAATAGAAACTGCTGTTAAACAAAAACAGTATGGTGCACTACAAGATTACTGCCACGCCCTAAAAGGCAATAGTTTAAGTGTAGGCGCCACGCAGTTAGCCGCTACCGTAGATATATTTGGTAAGTTAAATGCATCAACTAACTCAGCGCAAATACTTGAAATGTTGGAGTTTTTAAATAATGACTTTTCTCAACTGACCATTGCCATAGAAGGCTACCTCAAGCGTCCTGAGGCAGCCTTGAATAAATAACTCATCTTAAGCAGATTGCTTTTCATGTATATGAGCAACATCAGAATTTACTTTTGTGTTCTGCGCGCGCACTAAACGCTCCATGACTTTTAAATTACGTTCATCTAAACGCAGTGCAGCATCAACCCAAATTTCAGTAATATCATAAAGCTCTTCGATGGTAAGCGGATTCACGCGCTGTTTCGCACGATTTATCGCCTGAAAAGAATTAAGCGAACGATGATGCTTTTTTATCCAATTATTAAGCGCATATTCACCCTGACCATCTTCTGCCAGTACATCTACCACACCTAGTTGATACAATTCTTCACCAGTATAAATTTTGCCAGAACGCACCATTTTTTCTGCCGCTGGCATACCAATTTTACGAGACAAAAAGCTTAATGCGCCCATACCAGGAAATAAGTTAAACAGCACTTCTGGTAACCCCATCAATGCACTCTTTTCCGCCACCATGATATGTGCCGCAAGTGCAGCCTCAAAACCTCCACCCATAGCCTGACCTTGCACCAAGGATATAGTGGTCACTGGTGCCTGCATATTATAAAAAGTCCAAACATTATTTACGCATAATTTAGCATAGGCTAGTAAATGATCACGAGCTTTGGCTCTTATTAAATCTCCAAAAACTGACAAATCACCACCTAAATTAAATATACCAGGTATATCAGAAGCAAGAACCAAATAGTTAGCCTGACTTACTTTGCCATTCGCAATAACTTCACCTTGCATCTTTTCTAAACTTGTTTGGCTCTGATGTAACTCCGACATGCAAATTTTGTTAAAGCAGGGTCTAGGTGCAGGGTTCATGAAGTAAGTCATTACACCAAACTCTTCTTCAAATCGTGTTCTTACTTGCTCCAATGTTGCATTATTGAATTGCTGGAAATCTACAATAGTGTTCATACTAACCCCCTTAAATTGACATTGTTATTGATTAAGAATAATGAATGATTACAACTATAGGCTTAAAAATTATGCCTCTCAACTAAATGATTTTATTTAACTATATTTTTATAGTTTGAATTGTTGGAAAATTGCAACATTATATGTTTTAATCAAATTGTTACAAATTTGTATAAAAAAGTATTTTGATATGTTATTTTTTGTTTTCCACTAATCTTTCTTTTACGAAACCCTAAATATTATGAAAAAAATATTGTTATCTTTTGTGATTTTTACCACTCCAATCGCTGCACAAGCTGCGGGGTTCGCGCTTATTGAGCAAAGCGCCAGTGGCATGGGCAACGCCTATGCTGGCGGAGGTGCAGTAGCCGAAGATGCAAGTACAATATTTTTTAACCCAGCGGGCATGACTTATATTCAAGGCACACAAATTGTTGGTGCGATTCACCTTATTAAGCCTAGTGCAGAGTTTAATAATAAAGAATCTGTCGCTGGAGGTGGCGGCAGACCATTAGGTAGCGAAGGTGGCGATGCAGGAGATTTAGCTTTTGTACCTAATTTTTACTACAAAATGGATTTAACCGACACCCTAAAATTTGGCATAGGCATGAATGCGCCTTTTGGCTTAAAAACGGAATATGACCCAACTTGGATTGGTCGCTTTCAAGCGATTAAATCTGAGCTTAAAACAATTAACATCAATCCTGCAATTGCTTTTAAAGTGAATGATCAGCTTTCTTTAGGCGTTGGAATCTCTGCTATGTGGGCACAAGCGGAGCTTACTCGTGCCGTGAATCTTGGCGTTGCAGAACCTAGCGTAAAGATTAAAGGCGATAATTGGGGTTTCGGCGTAAATCTTGGTGCTATTTACCAAGCAACTGCAGATACTCGTGTAGGCGTAGCTTATCGCTCTAAAGTCAATCAACATTTAGAGGGAAAATCAACGTCTACATATGCCCCGCTTAATACCAACGTGACTGCAGCCGTCTCACTACCAGAAAATTTTTCCGTCAGTGCATTTAGTCGCTTAAATGACACCTGGGATTTAATGGGTGACGTGACATGGACACGCTGGAGCCGCTTTAAAGAATTACGTATAGATTTTGCAAATGCCGTACCTGACTCAGTCACACCAGAAAACTGGAGAAACACCATGCGTTACTCCATTGGCGCAAACTATCACTATAGCGATGACATCAAACTGCGTGTAGGTTTAGCGTATGATCAAGAAGCAATTAGTGACCAGTTCCGAACCGCACGTATTCCTGGCAATGATAGAAAGTGGTTATCACTGGGTGCAGGCTGGCAGGTAACGCCTAGCGGAAAACTAGATGTGGGATACTCGCATTTATTTATTAAGGATGCCTCAATTGATGATAATCAAACAGCCACTTCTCCTACTACACCCGCTACACCTGGTAACGGCCACATTAAAGGCAAATACGATAGCAACGTTAATATTCTAAGCATGCAATACACGCATAACTTTTAACCTAAAATAATCAACAAAAAGCTCACATATGTGAGCTTTTTGTTGACAATCCTACGAGCGTCAAAATTCTAATGATTGATACACCGCAACAAGCAAGGTTTATTAGTCAATATTGACCGTAAAATTAAAAAGCCTATACCCATATTGCCGTTACATATCACTTTTCTTATGCCACAATGTAGCCGCACCAAATATAAAATAGTTGAAAACAGCAACTGTTAAATAACAAAAAGCAATTTCTGAAATCAAATCTCCTATGGGCTGATTTTTTACGACCGCATATCCAAGTCCAACAACCAAAAATATGGTTGTAGCAATGGTTAATAAGTTTGCAAATTTTTTTAATATAATTTTCATATATCTCTTTTTAGGCGTTGATAGGTATACTAGCTAAGGTAATCATTATATTGAAGGAAGCAAATAATGAAAAAACTTTACTACATAGATTACCCTCAGGAACATATAGAGGGTCAAATGCACAAGTATCGTTGTGTTCACTGCAAAGTAGAAACTACTATTATCAACGGTAGGCTAGAGGGGCATCTTCCATCTTGTGAATATAGAATTAAATTAGAGAAGGCCGGATATGAAGCAGAGCCAGTAAAATCTCCAGAAATTCTAGTATCTCACGATGCTGATGATTTTGATTGATTCGTCAATTTATAATTTCCCCCACTATAACTGGGCATTCTTGTGCTAAAAAGCCACACTTTGCGCACGAATAATTAAATTTTTTTATTGATATAGATATTCAATCTCTAATTTTTCACTTTTACGGGGCAGTGATTAATTAATGATTTTTTAAATCACTAATTTTTTGCGCAATTATTTCACCTTGCACTTGGCTAATCAACCCTATTTTCTCTTTGAGTTTTTCAAGAGAACTCAAGTCATTTTGCAAATATGCAATTTTGGACAAAGCAATCATAGCGTCCAAATGACGCTCATTTAATTTTTGTGCCTTACCGAAATTTTCTTTTGCTAATGCAATTTCGTTCCCTCCTTCTTCCGCCAATCCCAGAAAATACCATGCATCTGCAGACTTAGGCTCCTGTATCGTCCAAGCTTGCGCGATTTTTTTTAATGAACTCCATTGATGATTCTGATAAGGAATGACGATTTGCATGAAATAAGGTCTTTTTTCTAAAGGTAACGCCCAAAATGGTGTGTCATTAGTGTTTAATGACAATATATCGGGTGCGTCAAAAAGGCGCTTTATCCATTCGACGGGCAAACTGTAAAAGTAACCTTGTGAACCAGGGCTTTTAAAACTAGTAATCCCAATTAAATTAAACTGTTGATCAAATAAAGCACCACCGCTTGAACCCATTGCAAAAGCAGCATTAGTTCTAATAATCACGCTGCCATCTAAAGGGTATGAGCCTTTAATATTACCGAATGAAGGCTGTGGTACATTATTTCCAACTGGGTAACCAAGACTAAATATCTCTTCTTCATATTGCAAGGTTTTACTATCGCGCATTATTACAGGTTTGAATGGCAAACCATCAAATTTCAGCAAGCACAAGTCATGTTTCCAGTCGGCCTTCATAGCGATAGGTTTATATCCATCACGGTATTTTGTGATACTAGCGCCTTTGGCATTAGCTAAAACATGGCAATTGGTTGCTACATACTCTTTACTTACTACCACTCCCGAACCATTACCAGTTATGCCATTAGGCAGATCTACAGAAACTTGTACCAATGAATCATTAAGCGCTAGGAGTTCTACTATATCAGGCTGGGCGAATGAACTTTGAGCATAAAAGGTAATGATTAAAAACAAATAATATTTTTTCATATTGATACCTAATCTTAATTAAGATTAGCCTTAATAGAATTAGAGCTTTATTCTGAAAGCCAATATTCAGATATTGCAAGTTCTAAGTGCCAATCAATTTAAGCGCGCCCAATACTGTGGCTTTTGGTTTTTGGGCTTAAAATTCTGCATATCAGTTCTTCTAATACTCTCCAGCGCTTCATCAACAGAAATTCCCTCTTTTGCGGCTTTCAAATTCGCTAAGGGTTCAGCATATTTTTTCCAAACCAGACTCTCATGGAAACCATGGTCTTTCATACACTGCTTAAGTACATTAGCCTGACGACTTATCAGCTCTAACTTTTGAAACTCAACAACAGGTGCCATTGCCGCTATAGCCCTTTCAGAGATGCCGACACATTGATCACCAGCCCTCTCAAGCAAGGTAATTTCATTATTTAAAACTTCATTACCTTGGCTTTCAATAAGGTATAGCCACCCCAAAGAAATTGGGATTAGTACAACCGCAACAATAAAAATTATTCTTTTCAAACTGAATCCATATGTTTAAATCACTACAAAAAACTCTGCGACTGTCTCTTAAATACACCAGTATGATTAAGGTGGCTGCGCTTAGTTCAACTACCAAAAAAGCTATGATGAAAATATGCTGATGATGTACCAGCAGATTAAAGTCAAAGAAAAAAGGGTTACGTTTACACATAACCCTTTAGTATTATTTAGCATCTGTCAAAAGTCGCTATTACTGCTTTAAAACCAACTAAATCAACTAACTTGTGATAAAAAGACCGCTATTTTTTCATTTTTTTTCCTTCTTATTGCCGAACAAATTTCCGACCCATCCTCCAACTTTTGCCCCTACAGAAGTGCCTACCCCTGGCCCCATTATGGCAGTTCCAACCGCAGCGCCTGCAATGGTCGCGCCTGTAGGATAAAGTAAGGGTGAGTCGATTGTCCCTCCAACGTTGAGCGGCACAGTGGTACTCATACCAACCGCTTTGACCTGAGCATTTATGCGTCCTGACAGATCTTTTTTCGGTGAGATATCGACGTTGCCTTCAACAGCCAACGTGCCAGAGGCAATCTTAAGCTGCGTAAAACTGTAGCCTCTATGGGCCATCACAAGATGGCCGGATAATTGATCGAACCGGGTTACTCCACCTGAAGATCCCTTCTTGATTAGATGAGTTGCAGCTTGCTGAATATCAACACCGTACAGCACACCGTTTTTAACATTAAAATGAGTTTCCATATGCAGCGTATTCATCATTTTATCTACGGTACCTGCCGATGCGGAGAAAACAGGTTTTGCATCAAGTTTTCCGCTAATGTGAGTTTTAGAAGATAGCATAGAGGCTATCTTCTGCATCTCAACTTGGCTAATGTTAAGATTTCCGCTGAGTTTAAATCCATTCTGCCAACTAAAGAGGATTTTGCCATTGACTGTTCCTCCGTATAGCTTGCAACTAATTTGACTTAATTCGATATCCTTGATTGTTGCAACACCCCTGATACTCAATTCATCAAGCTCGATCTGTGGCCCAATTGGCAAAGTCCATTTTTTTGCACTTGCATCAATCAGATAGTTTGACTGATCGGGCTTGATAAAGATTTTGAGCGTGTCATCTGGAGTGGTAATAGAAGCATTTTCTGGCTTGCCATTACTATCTAGGTTAATGCGTGCATCAAATGGCCCGAAACTCTTCTTGTCAAAATTCATAAGTGCATTACTCAAACGAATGCTCTCGACCCTATATTGCGTTGGCTCTTGCGGCGAATGGGCGGCATCTGCCTTGCTCCATTCTGTAAGTTTATCAATCCCTTTCTGCGTTATTACCGGAGAGTCAATTTCGATACTCTTGATGACAATATGAGACTGCAGTAATGAAAAAATATCCGGGGTCACCACTATTTTGCCTAAGATAATATCTTCGGTTGTGCCGATTGAAATTCCATCTACACTAATGTGCGGCGTTGGCAATGAAGCGAATCTGATGCTTTTAATCGTTACTGGTTCTTTGAGTTTAACCGAGACCTCCCTCTCAATTCGTGGAATGTAATCATTTAATGAAATAAAAAACGGTAAGGCCACCGCAAGTGCAAGCAGCAGCCCGATTAGAACTAATATACGTTTAAACCATTTCAAGATATGTTCTAATTTCCAACTTTTAGAGATGCAAGTGTCTGATAATTTTAACTAGTATTAGTCTCACATTAAGCCTATTAGCGCTACCGGTCATGAATTACAATTAACCACTCTCTTCTATTTACAGTTTACAACACTATACTCCAGATTTTTTACCTGGTGCTGCCGGGGGAATATAGCCAGAAATTCGGCATAACATCCCCTCAGTTGCTACACCATCCTCAAAATTTGTAACGCTGCAACTAGATACCGACTTTGTACTCTCCAGCTCTGAAATTGCGCTGCGTACTTGGGTAAGTGAAATCCCTGTTTCTTTGGCAATCTCTCTATCGAGCCTTTGTCCATGCTTCTTTAGATATTCGAGTACTAATGCGTTATACATTTTCAACTTCTATTGTACTGCAAAAGAAAAAAGGCCTACATGACGTCATCATGCAAGCCGATTTTTTGGTGGCCCCCTGTGAGTCGAACACAGCACCAACGGATTACGAGTGAAAGCGAGTGGTTACTATCACGCCAAAAAACTAAAGAATTGTAAGTTATTTTTAGGCTTAATTTTTATTTACACTAAAATCGACACCTATGCCGAACATTTTTGTACAAAGTCCTACTTCGCTCTTACCTTAAAATATTCAAAACAATCAGTTGTGACCAAAAAATCATCGGTATTTTCACTCACCAGATTACTAGGCTTTTCTTTTTAAATAATTAATAAAATAATACACGGAACAAATAAATTAATTTTGTATCTTAAGTTATCTATTTAACTCATCAACATGATTATGAAAACACTTAACCTAATATTATCTAGCTTAATTTTTACAATTTTTAGCACTAATTCAATTGCACAAACAATTTTTGATAAAAACTTTACTGGAACTCAAAAAGAACAGCATGCAGATGGCAAGCCTAAATACGAAGTGAATGTTGTAAAGGGTAAAAAACAAGGCTTAGAAAAATTTTGGTACGTCAATGGCAACTTACATATTCAAACTAACTATGTAGATGACAAAGAGGATGGCGTTTGGAACCAATGGTATGAAAGTGGACAACTTAAGCTAGAGGCCAATTACAAAGGGGGACGCGAGCACGGCAGCTTCACTCAGTGGTATGAAAACGGCCAAATGAGGGCACAAGCTCACTTTGTAAATGGCAAAAAAGAAGGTGTAGAAACCGTATGGAACAAAGACGGCAGCGTTAAATACAAAAGCTCATATGTTGATGGCCAAGAAATAAAGCAGTAGGTATTTAGGCTTACATTAAATATAAATATTTATGCAGTTATTTCCTACTTCTCAGTCTTTGCATCGCCATCAGCGGCATGATCAGACTTCACTACAATCCGTTAATAAAATCATTATCAAGTGACGAATCAATCTAAATTTAGTGGCCATAAAAGTACCTTACCAAGCAAAGTATGCGCACACTGCGGCTTAAATATGTCATGGCGTAAATCTTGGGCTAAAAACTGGGATTCCATCAAATATTGTTCTGACAAGTGTCGAAAAATATCAAAAGTTAAGTAATGACACGAAACCTAATTTTGATTTTGGGGGATCAATTAAATTTTGATAATCCAGCGCTAGAAGGCTTTGATGCTTCACAAGATGCTATCTTAATGGTTGAAGTGCGCCATGAAGCGACACAGGTTTGGAGCCACAAAGCTCGAATTGTGCTGTTTTTATCAGCTATGCGTCATTTTTATGAGGCACTTATAAGACTGTATTCATGCGGCTTACATAGCAGCTACTTAAAACTGGGTGAGCATGACTTTGTAACGTTAAAAGCTGCTTGGGCACACCAAATCGCAACATTAAAACCACAAAGAGTGATTGTATGCGAGCCAGGAGAATATCGCATTCAGCAAGATTTAATCGGGCTATGTAAAGCAATGAACACACCATTATCTTTGCGCGATGATACCCATTTTATGTGCAGCAAAGCCGATTTTGAGCATTGGGCGACAGATGGTAAAAAATTGCAAAAAAAAGAACTTCGTATGGAGTTTTTTTATCGCAAAATGCGCCAAAAATATGGTGTGCTAATGGAGGGTAGTGAGCCCGTCGGCGGTACTTGGAATTACGATATTGAAAACCGCAAAAGCTTTAATAAAGCAGGCCCTCAAAATGTGCCCATAGCGCCTCAAGTGAATATTGATGAAGTTACCCAAGCTGTTATTGATACAGTCGAGCAGAGTTTTGCTAATCACCCAGGAAGTTTGGCAAACTTTATTTGGCCTGTGACGCGTGCGGAGGCACTTATATTTCTAGATGACTTTATCAAAAATAAGTTAGCAAATTTTGGCGCCCATCAAGACGCGATGTGGCAATCAGACAATAGCAGCCAAAGCCCGTATTTATGGCATTCGCTGCTTTCTACCTCTCTCAATTTAAAACTGCTAAACCCGCGCGAAGTGATTGCGGCGGCGGTTTTTGCCTACCAAAAACATCAATCACCACTTACTAAGGCGTTACCATTAGCAAGTGTAGAAGGCTTTATTCGGCAAATTTTAGGCTGGCGCGAGTTTATACGCGGCGTATATTGGCTAGATATGCCGCAAATGGGAGAGAGCAACCATTATGACCACACACGCTCATTGCCAAACTGGTATTGGACTGGTGAAACGCACATGAACTGCATGCGGCAAACGGTAAATGACACCATGAAACTTGGCTACGCGCACCATATTCAACGCTTAATGGTGACTGGCATGTTTGGTGTTTTGGCAGAGATTAATCCGCGTGAGGTTGAGGCATGGTATTTGGCCGTGTATGTTGATGCCGTGGAATGGGTAGAATTGCCGAATGTGGCAGGAATGGCTTTATACGCAAACGGTGGGCGCTTTACCAGTAAACCCTACGTTGCCAGCGGCGCCTATATTAATCGCATGAGTAACTATTGCAACCAGTGTAAATATAAGCCAGAACTAAAAATGGGCGAAAATGCTTGCCCAACCACCACACTTTATTGGAATTTTCTAATTACGCATTACTACACCTTTAGCCGCAACCCACGCACCGCGTTAATGGCTAAAAATATAGATCGATTAAGTGGGCAAGATATCTCCGCAGTGCAAACACAAGCGCAATATTTGCTTAATAATATAAATGCAATTTAATTAAAAAATTAGCATGTCGAGCATTGAGTGTTACGCATATCTGACTTCAGCCAATGCGTGAATATTTAAGAATCAACAGGCATCACAACCCCTTGATGACCTGAAAGATTAGCACTCTAAGTTCAAACAAGGATTGATGTACTTGTTAATGAAATGGAGAAGCGATATTACGCCTCAAAAAATCGAGAACACCTCGCCACCTTAGTTGCCAAAATATCAGCGATGGTCGGTACCCAATCTCTAAATCAATTGATACTGTCTCCATAGGCCTATAGCTTTGCTTTGCTAGCGGAATAGCATATTAAACTAGAAATTATGACGGGTTTCTAAAACTACTATCATTGCTGGAGGGGAGTATTCGTGAAATTCCATTGTATCTAATAGTAGCTAACCCTCATTTTCAGGACCAGGCATAAGACATCAAGCAGAAATTATTAAGACTTCGGTAGAATGATAATAAATCGAGGGTATTCAAACCGACTTGACGAGCCAGCAGAACCCCTGAATATTGTTAAGGCATGCGAGGGTCTAACTAGCGACAAACGGATTATAGTGTTGCATATGGTCATGAAGAAAATAAACCATTCTGTTCTATACATACCTCACAGAGCTCTACACTCCAGGTTTTCTACCTGGTGCTGCCGGGGGAATATAGCCAGAAATTCGGCATAACATCCCCTCAGTTGCTACACCATCTTCAAAATTTGTAACGCTGCAACTAGATACCGACTTTGTACTCTCCAGCTCTGAAATTGCGCTGCGTACTTGGGTAAGTGAAATCCCTGTTTCTTTGGCAATCTCTCTATCGAGCCTTTGTCCGTGCTTCTTTAGATATTCGAGTACTAATGCGTTATACATTCTCAACTCCTATTGTACTGCAAAAGAAAAAAGGCCTACATGACGTCATCATGCAAGCCGATTTTTTGGTGGCCCCCCTGTGAGTCGAACACAGCACCAACGGATTATGAGTCCGCTGCTCTAACCAAGCATGAGCTAGGGGGCCGAAACCTTTAAAGACGTTATTTTAAACTAAGATTTAAAATCAAGACTAATTAATCTTGTCCTGTTTCTAAAAAGCTACGCAGTCTTTCTGAGCGTGTCGGATGGCGTAATTTACGTAACGCTTTCGCCTCAATTTGGCGTATGCGCTCGCGAGTTACATCAAACTGCTTGCCTACTTCTTCCAGCGTATGGTCTGTATTCATTTCAATACCAAAGCGCATGCGTAACACCTTAGCTTCACGTGGCGTCAGTGACTCAAGCACTTCACTCGTCGCATCACGTAAACTGGCGTATATAGCTGCATCTACTGGCGCTAATGTTTGGCCATCTTCAATAAAGTCACCTAAATGTGAATCTTCATCATCACCAATCGGCGTTTCCATAGAAATCGGTTCTTTGCTGATTTTTAAGATTTTTCGAATCTTGTCTTCAGGCATTTCCATTTTTTCTGCTAACAAAGCCGGGTCTGGCTCTATACCTGTTTCTTGTAAAATCTGGCGGCTGATACGATTCATTTTATTAATCGTTTCAATCATATGTACAGGAATACGTATAGTACGCGCTTGGTCAGCAATAGAACGAGTAATTGCCTGACGAATCCACCATGTTGCATAGGTTGAGAACTTGAAACCGCGACGATATTCAAATTTATCAACGGCTTTCATCAACCCGATGTTGCCTTCCTGGATTAGATCTAAGAACTGCAAACCACGATTGGTGTATTTTTTAGCGATAGATATCACTAATCGCAAGTTGGCCTCAATCATTTCGCGTTTAGCACGACGTGCACGCGCTTCACCTGTGGTCATTTGCTTATTGATTTCTTTAAGCTCTTTAATAGGAATTCCTACGTTGGCTTCCAAATCAATCAATCGTTGTTGTTGGTCTAAAATAGAATGGTTGTAGCGTGTTAACTTTTCGATATAAGGCTTATCTGCTTTGAGCTCTTCAGCAAGCCAATTCAAGTTACTTTCGTTACCAGGAAATGACTTAATGAAATACAGTCGCGGCATGCCTGATTTTTCTACGCAAAAATCTAAAACTTTACGCTCATGTCCACGTACAGTTTCGACTAAATCTCGCACCTGATCACATAAACCTTCTACTTGTTTCGGTGAAAACCTGAAAGCAGTAAGCTCAACTAAAATCTCAGATAAAAGTGCTTGATATTCAGGATCTTGCGAGCCTCTAACAGGCAAGATTTCAGTCATCTTTTTATTTGCTGCGCGAACGATTGTAAAACGATTGACAACCTCTTCTTTTAATTTAGCCAATGCCTCTGCTGAAATAGCAGCCGCTTTAGCACCATCTTCATCTTCGTCCTCACCAACTTCATCATCTTCTGGTTCTTCATCTGCAGATTCTATCGCTTCAGCCGCTACAGCTCCCACATCTGAGTCAATCAAACCATCCACTAAATCATCAACACTTAATTCATCATTCTCAACTTTATCAACCAATGCAAGCAAAGCTGCAATCGTTGTCGGGCACGCTGCAATCGCTTGCACCATGTGCTTTAGGCCATCTTCAATACGACGCGCGATTTCAATTTCACTTTCGCGTGTAAGTAAATCAACCGTACCCATTTCACGCATATACATACGCACAGGATCAGTCGTACGGCCAAAATCAGAATCTACAGTAGCAAGGGCTTGCTCAGCCTCTTCTACAGCATCTTCATCTGTTACCGCTGGAGGTGCGTCCGACATCAACAATACTTCAGCATCAGGCGCTTCTTCATAAACCTGAATACCCATGTCGTTAATCATGCCGATAATGCCATCGATTTGCTCAGAGTTTTGCACATCATCAGGCAGATGGTCGTTAATCTCAGCGTAGGTTAAGTAGCCGCGCTCTTTACCTAATACAATTAACGATTTCAGGCGTGAGCGGCGCTCTTCCGCATTCGCCTCCTGCAGCTCAGGGCTCACAAAATCGATTTTCTTTTTCTCAGCGACCTGATCGCTCTTTTTCGGTCTTGCCATGACACACCTCTAATATATGCCCACCATGTTTTCAAACATTCATGGTGAGTATGATTTCTGTAACCCTCTATTATAGCAGAATTTAACCCTATTTTGACTTGGGCTTGCTTCCTAAACTTTTAAGTAAGTTCCGTTCGCCATCAGTCAGCGCACTTAATGGTTTTTCGCTAATTTTCGCCAACAATTCATTTTCATTTCTATGCAAATAAATTTGCTGTAACTGCTGTCTTGCTCCCACTAGTTCTTGCGCTAAATCCAACGTTTCGTCGAGTGCATTGAGCTCATGCTCTAACTCGCGCATGATTTTTGCATCTACTTTTTGCTCAAGTTCACGCATAATCACTACTGGTTTAGAATGAGGGTGCACTAAACAAGTTTCAATAGTCTGCCTTAACAATATTTCATCATCCGAATGACCTACTATCCATAACAAATCGTCTTTACTCGCAAGCGCAGGCTGCATCAGCATGGTTAAGCAAAAACGCTTATACAACGAATTTGTTGTGCGTGTAAGTTTTGGTCTCGCTTGAACCGGTGTCTTATTAAGGCCAGGCAGTTTAAGCAAGCTCTGCATTTCATCGACCGATAACTGCGCCAGTTCAGCCACTTTTTTTCGCAAATACATCGCACTACGCGGCGCGCTGATTTGCCGCATAATCGGCTCAGCCTCATTAAGAAATCTCACTTTATCTTCCTGGCTTTGCAAGGGATTATCTTCACTTAAATGCTTTAAAATATATTGCGAAAGCGGCATCGCCGTTTTGATTTCCGACTCAAATTTTTCTTTACCAAACTCACGTACATATGAATCTGGATCGTGCTCTTTAGGTAAGAATAAGAATGAAAGCTTCAAACCATCCGTCAATGCAGGTAACGCATTCATGGCAGCGCGCCATGCTGCAGTGCGTCCGGCATTATCACCATCAAAACAGAAAACCACCTCATCAGTTTGCCGCATAAGCTTGGCAATATGAAAAGGCGTGGTTGCGGTTCCCAAAGCCGCGACCGCATACTCAATCCCATATTGAGCTAAAGCCACCACATCCATATAACCCTCAACCACTAATGCACGACCAGCATCGCGTATCGCTCGCCTCGCCAAAAATAAGCCGTAAAGTTCATGGCCTTTTTGAAAGAGCGGGGTTTCGGGTGAGTTGTAGTATTTGGGCGTATCTTCCGGGTTAATCACCCTTCCGCCAAAACCTATCACCTGGCCTTTTTGATCATGAATCGGAAACATGATGCGGTCACGAAATCTATCATAGCGACGCCCCTGCTCATTCTCAACCACCAGGCCAGCAACACTAAGCGTTTCACTTTCATAATGAGGGAAAACACTTTGCAAATTTTGCCAACCTGCAGGGGCATATCCCACCTGAAACTTAGCCGCCACGTGCCCACTCAAGCCGCGACCTTTTAGATAATCAATCGCTCGGGGTGATTTTTTAAGTTCTGTTTTGTAATATTGAGCAGCCTCTTGCAATGACTCTTGCAAACCCAATACCACCTTGGGTGCAGGCTTGTTAGGGTCACGCGTTTCTTGAGGAACGATTATGCCTACCATTCTGGCAAGCTCATTGATAGCCTCAACAAAACTTAACCCTTGGTACTCCATTAAAAATCCAACTGCTGTGCCATGTGCTCCGCAACCAAAACAATGATAAAACTGCTTGGTTGGACTTACGGTGAAACTGGGAGATTTTTCATTGTGAAATGGACAGCAAGCAGAATAATTAGCACCCGCTTTTTTTAACGGCGTGCACTTATCAATCACATCAACAATGTCGACGCGATTGAGCAGCTCTTGTATAAAGCTTTCTGGAATCAAAATTATCTGCTTATATAATATTTATAGGTAATTCTAGCCTAATTCAGAAAACAAAAAAGGAGCTCATCGCTCCCTTAACATTAACCACTTTAACATTATTAATTTGCCTAAGCTTTCACCTAACCTAAACGCGTTTTAATCAAACCTGAAATCATACCCATATCAGCCTTGCCGGCGACGAGCGGTTTTATAGCAGCCATTACTTTACTCATATCTTTAATACCAGTCGCACCAGTATCAACCACCAATTTTTCTAAAATACTCAGCACTTCAGCTTCAGTAAGTTGCTGCGGTAAATAAGTTTTCAGCACACTAACTTCGTATTTTTCAACATCAGCTAAATCATCTCGATTTGCAGATTCATATGCGGCAATTGAATCACGGCGCTGTTTGAGCATTTTCTCGATAGCAGATATAACATCCGCATCGGTTAACTCAATTCGCTCATCCACTTCACGCTGTTTGATGGCGGCCTGCAATAGCCGAATCGCCCCCAAACGCGCACTATCTTTAGCGCGCATCGCAGTTTTCATGTCTTCCGTGATTTGTAACTTAAGGCTCATTAGACTTACGAACTCGCAGTAATATAGGTATCAAATTTAGCTTGATAATCTGCCATGTGTTCAGTCAATGCAATCTTGTATTGATTGACAAAGTATTCTAAAGCAGCAGCTTTTTCAGCCTCAAAGGTTTCTTTATTACCACATTGCGTAGCAATCAAAAACGTATTAAACCTTGCAGAGGCAAACAAAAAACTAGCATTAACCACACCAAGCTCATTACTTGCTGCCTGCTCATTGGCAAAGCCAATGAACTTATCAGTCATTTGCCAAAATGCTGCATCTGGCTCATTTTCAACTTGATTAGAATCTGCCATCAGACTAACTTAATAAAGTTTAGCTGGAAGCGTTTGTTTTAGTAAACGACGATACTGACGCTTAACAGCAGCAGCAGCCTTACGCTTACGTTCCCAAGTTGGTTTTTCATAGAACTCGCGAGCGCGAAGATCATTCAATAAACCAGTTTTTTCGATTAAGCGTTTAAAACGGCGAAGGGCAACGTCAAACGGCTCATTTTCTTTTACGCGTACACTAGACATTCGTTCTCTCTTATAACAACAATATTAATTAAATAATTTATGCTCAAGTTTCTAAAACCACCTTAGCGTTTTTGGCGCGCAAGGTTGCAAACTGAGAAAAGCCGACCATTTTAATCGCATAATCGTTTTAATTCAATTACTTTTATGCATTTGTGCTGCAAATGCGTAATAATTCAACCTTTCCAATATCTAAGCATTCAAATCAATGCATGAATTTCCAAAATGTTAGGGCTTAATTAATGTTAATTCTAGGCGTTGAATCATCCTGTGACGAAACAGGACTTGCATTATACGATACCGAGCACGGATTGCTTTCACATGCCTTACACTCTCAAGTAGAAATGCACGCCGAATATGGTGGCGTGGTGCCTGAGCTTGCCTCGCGCGACCATATTCGCCGCGTTTTGCCGCTCACAGAAAAGGTGCTTAAAGATGCTAATAAAATACTGCAAGATATTGATGCAATCGCCTACACGCAAGGCCCAGGCTTATCTGGCGCGTTATTAGTTGGTACAAGTTTTGCTGAGTCGCTCGCTTTTAGCTTAAATATTCCAACCATTAACGTGCATCATCTTGAAGGACATTTACTTGCACCTTTACTAGAAAATAATCCGCCAGCATTTCCATTTGTAGCATTATTAGTTTCAGGTGGCCACAGCCAGTTAATGCGTGTGGATGGCATAGGCGAATACAAATTACTTGGTGATACGCTAGATGATGCAGCGGGCGAGGCTTTTGACAAAACCGCAAAACTGCTTGGCTTAGGTTATCCAGGTGGCCCTGCTCTGTCTAAATTAGCGCAAGGCGGTAAGTCCCGCTTTAAACTACCACGCCCACTATTGAATAGTGGTGACTTAAATTTTAGTTTTAGCGGCTTAAAAACGGCGGTACTCACTTTGGTGAATCAACATCAGCCTTTAGATGCCACAACCTCCGCAGATATTGCCTGGGAATTTCAAGAGGCCGTGACTGAAATATTAACGTTGAAATGCATGACGGCTTTGCGCGAAACAGGTTTGGATAATTTAGTGGTTTCAGGTGGCGTAGGTGCCAATTCAAAATTACGTGAAAAATTAAATGCCGCAACCAAACGTAAGTTATGCAAAGTAAGCTATCCGCGTTTAGAATTTTGTACCGACAACGGCGCGATGATTGCCTTTGCAGGTGCAATGCGCCTTAAAGCGACGCAAGGAAATCACAACAAGAATTACAGCTTTAGCGTACGCCCAAGATGGGATTTGGCAGAATTGAAAAAACCCTAAACAGTTATTACTCTGCAAATGAGAATAACTGTTTAGCAACAAGATACTGAAGCTAGTTCAGCATGACATTACTTTTTACCAAACCCCGACTCAGTTCCCGTCAGCAGTTTTTCAATATTGGTTTTATGTCGCCAAATCAAAAATACTGCCATTACTAAAACAGTAATAAAATAGTCCTTATACGCAGACAATAAAAACCATGCGTACACTGGCGCCAGCGCCGCAGCCATGATCGCTGCTAGCGATGAATAACGAAAAATTGCAAACACTAACACCCAGGTTACTATCGCCGCCAGACCAAGTAAAGGTGATAACGCTAGCATAACACCGAGCGCTGTCGCTACGCCTTTTCCACCTTTGAACTTGTAAAAAATCGGATACAAATGTCCGATAAATACGGCTAAACCGACTGAAGCAACTACCCACATCAGCATATCTGAGCGGAGTGCCAACCAGACAGGAATCAAACCTTTAACCACATCACCCAACAAGGTAAGCGCCGCCGCTAATTTTTTACCACTGCGCAGCACGTTGGTTGCACCCGGGTTGCCAGAACCAACTGTACGCGGATCAGGCAAACCAAAAAGTTTACTGACTATAATGCCAAAAGCGACTGAACCCAGCAAATAAGCGGCAACAATCCAAATCACTGGAATCAAAGTAACAGGAATAAAACCTAATTCATTCATTTTGCCAAACCCTCTTGAGATGCTCTAAAATCTATCTATTCACATTCTAAACTATAGCAAAATACTAGCTATATATTTTTAGGCACACTATTTTTATGGACACCATTTTTTTAGAGCAAGTTAAAGTGCAAACCAAACTAGGCGTACCCGAATGGGAACGCATGATGCCGCAAACCATCATTCTAGACATTGAAATTGGCTACGATTTACGTAAGGCCTGTAAAAGTGATGCCATTGTCGACACCATAGACTACGGCGCAGTAGTTAGGCGCATTCACGTAACCTTAAACGAGCATTCCTTTCAATTAGTTGAAGCCTTAGCCGAACATATTTGCCAATTGATTTTAACTGAGTTTGGCGCATTAAGCGTGAAAATTAAGGTGGCTAAACCAGGGATACTGCTTGGACTAAAATCGCTCGGTATTATTATTGAACGAATCAAATAAAATTAACCATATTCGCAAAAGACGCTATTTTTGACACAGAACGAGTAGTGCCTTATTACCTAAAAATAGTTTTTTGTGACTACCGACAATTACTAATATGCAAGTAATAGAGTCTGTAAATAATTCTGTGTAAATGCGGTATTGAGTAATATTCTTGTGGGAGTTAAAGTCGGAATTGCAGCCAGCTAGCTCATCTTACAACCCATGAGCCCGGCATAACAACTTAGGTAATCACCCCCTAGGGTGATGCATACTATGCAACCGTTTCAACCGCTCCCGCGCTACATGCGTATAAATCTGCGTGGTCGAAATATCCGCATGCCCTAATAACATTTGCACCACGCGTAAATCTGCGCCATGGTTCAACAAATGCGTTGCAAATGCATGGCGCAACACATGCGGCGACATATGCTTGTTAATCCCGGCCAACAAGGCATAACGTTTAATCAAATACCAGAAGGCTTGACGCGTCATGGCCTCGCCCCGATTCGTGACAAATAGCGCATCACATAAGCGATTGTGTAATATAACAGGTCTTGCTTCACTTAAATAACGTGAAATCCAATCAACCGCTTCTTCGCCCATCGGCACTAAACGGGTTTTACTGCCCTTGCCTGTTACGCGCACCACGCCATCGCTGACGCTAACCTCGGTGGCCTGTACACCCACAAGTTCGGATACGCGTAATCCGCAGGCATATAGTAGCTCCAACATCGCCCTATCACGCAAACCTGCAGGTTCATTCAAGTTTGGTGCGTTAAGCAGCGCAACCACTTCATCCTCATTAAGGCTTTTAGGCAAACTACGCGGCAGCTTGGGTGATTGTATTTGTATGGTCGGGTCTAGGTTGATTATGTTATCTCGCAATAAATAGCGATAAAATCTTCGCATACTGGCAATCAGGCGGCTGATGCTGCGTGGTTTACTTTGCGGATACTTGACCGCAAGATATTGTTGAATATCGGCTTGATCTACTGTTAATAACTGTTTGTTTTGCTTTGTCAGCCAAAGTGAAAATGAGGTTAAATCCAGCCGGTAACTCTCCAAGGTATTTTTTGATAAACCATCTTCCAACCAGAGGTGATCGATAAATGTATCGAGCAGGTTAGCGTTAGAATCCATCAATCTTGCTTGTCATGTTGGTATATTGCACTCTCATGCTTTAAAAGCCACTTTTTAATTTCAAGGCCATTTTCCAGACCACGCATAAAGCCACCCAAACCATTTTTAGCGACCACACGATGGCATGGAATTACCAATGGCAAAGTATTGGCTCCGCATGCGTTGGCAACAGCGCGGGCACCTGAACCAAGCTTGGTAGCAATATCGCTGTAAGTGAGCACTTGGCCACAAGGAATCATACTGATTTCTTGCCACACCTGACGTTGAAATGGCGTTCCTTTGTCAATCAATGGTAAATTAAAACTATGATGTGCATGAGTAAAGTAAGCCTCAATCTGGGTTGATACTTGATGTGCGATTTTATGTTCCGCAGGTTTTTTATCAAGTTTCTCGGATAATAAAACAATGGCAACATGCAACCCTTGAACAGTAATACCCACCGCGCCAAATGGCGCATCAATCACAGCATCATATTGAACAGGGTGTTTGTTTTTATTTTTCATACGTTAATTTAACTCAATTGCCAAAGTGAAAGCAAATAAAAAAGCTCCAAAACTTATTTAGTTATTGGAGCTTTTTCGTGCTTAGTAACACCTAATTTATTAAAATTTAAGCGCTTTCTGCTGGTGCCATTACTTCTTTGTCACGTGAGAATAATTTCTCTTTAATACGTGCTGATTTACCTGAACGCTCACGTAAGTAGTAAAGTTTTGCACGACGAACATCACCACGGCGTTTAACTTCAATGCTAGCGATTAGCGGTGAGTATGTTTGGAATGTACGCTCAACACCTTCACCTGATGAAATTTTACGTACGATAAATGATGAGTTTAAGCCACGATTACGCTTAGCAATAACAACGCCTTCGTATGACTGCACACGTTTACGTGTACCTTCAACTACGTTTACGCCAACCACTACAGTGTCGCCTGGTGCAAAAGATGGAATCGTTTTACCTAAACGGGCAATCTCTTCCTCTTCTAGCATTTTAATAATATCTGCCATTTTGTTATCCCTTACGGGTTCCTTTTAATTATGAAGATGCTTGTTCCTGCTCTAATTCTGATTTTTCAATCTCTAGGAGCAGCCGTGCTTCTTCTTTCGTCAACGGCCTTGCGGCCAATAAATCGGGACGTTGATCCCGAGTTCTTTGCAATGACATTTTTAAACGCCACTGCTTAATCTTTGCATGATTACCTGAGGTTAACACCTCTGGCACCCTTACACCGTTATATTCTTCCGGCCTTGTATAGTGCGGGCAATCTAACAAGCCATCTACAAATGAATCCTCAACCGCAGAATCACTATCTCCCAAACTACCCGGCAACTGCCTCACTATTGCATCTATCAAGGCCATGGCGGGTAACTCACCACCACTTAATACATAGTCGCCAATGGATATTTCCTCATCCACTTGAGCATCTATGAGTCGTTGATCAACGCCTTCATAGCGACTAGTCAACAGCACTAATCCTTGCTTTTTACTTAATTGCATGACTTTTTCATGCGTTAACGGTTCACCCGCTGGTGAAAGATGGATTACCCAACTCTCTATATTCTTAATAGCCTGCGCTGCTTTCGCTGCAGTGATTGCTTGTTTTAAAGGTTCAGCCAGCATTACCATGCCAGGACCGCCACCGTAGGGTCTATCATCAACTGTTTTATGATTATCAGTAGTGTAATCTCGAGGATTCCAAAACTGTACATCATAAATTTTATGCTGCAACGCTCTGCTGGTAATGCCATATTTTGTAATAGCATCAAACATTTCTGGAAACAGCGTTACTACATCAAACGAAAAAGCCATGACTAGAAATCTGCATCCCAATCCACCAACATGGTTTTTGCTTTTAAATCTACATCAAGCACTACAGATTCAATAAATGGCAACAATCTTTCGTCTTGCTTTACTTTAGAGACTTCTTTGCTTGTAGTTTCTTTTACAAGTTCACCCTTATCCGTATCAAGTTTAACTACCAGTACATCATTTGCACCAGTTTCAAACACATCAACAATCAAGCCAAAGTCTACGTCCTGCTTGTTTTTAACGCGCAGACCAATCAAATCTGACCAGTAATATTCATTCTCTTCAGCTTCTGGCAACTGATCTCTTGGCACCGCTATCTGCTTACCTTTGCAGGCGAGCGCAGCATCTCTATCATCAATGCCTTTCAGCTTAACAACGATAACGTCATTGTGTACTTTGGCAGTTTCAACAACCATTTCACGCCAATCGTCACCTTTGCCTAGCCACCAATTATCGTAGTCAAACAAGCCGTCGAACGCTTCTGTATCTGGCACAACTTTTAGCCAGCCAAAAACGCCATAAGGCGCAACAATGCGCCCCATGACTACCATATTACTTATTGCCAAAATTACTCACAGACTTAAAGCTGACACATGGTGATGTTACATATCACCCAAGTAATTAAATTAAGCGTCTGCAGCTGGTGTTTCAGCAGCTTCTACAGGTGCAGCAGCGGCTTCTGCCTCAGCAGCTTTAGCTGCGGCTGCAGCCTCTGCAGCTTGAGCGGCTTCTTCAGCAGCTTTAGCATCTAATTCAGCTTTGGCTGCATCTGCGGCAGCTTTTGCTTTTGCAGCTTCAGCAGCAGCAATTTTAGCTTTAGCAGCATCAGCTTTAGCAGCATCTTTTGCTTTTGAAGCAATTGCGTGCTCTGGGCCTTTTGAATGAAACTTAACCAAACGTGCAACTGTATCTGACAATTGTGCACCTTGACTTTGCCAATGAGTAACGCGCTCTTGATCTACACGTAGGGCTTCAGCACCCGCTTTGGCTGATGGATTGTAAAATCCAACACGCTCAATAAAGCGGCCATCACGACGATTGCGTGAATCAGCAACTACTAAGTTGTAGAAAGGAGTTTTTTTCGCGCCACCACGAGCTAAACGAATAATAACCATAATCTTTGTTCTCTTTATTGAAAAATTTATCGCAGAAAGGCGCGGATTTTACGTTATTTTTAGTTGTTTTGGCAAGTGCTAATTATATTTATTATCGATTGATTAAACATCACCATCCTAATAAAACAATTATGTCCTTTTTATCCGTGCTTTTTATATCTCGTTGGGTCTACCAAACCAGCCGCCGCAAAGCCCTCGCGCCTTAATCGGCATGAATCACACAAGCCACAAGCTTCGCCGTTACTATCTGCCTGATAACAGGAGACCGTCATTGCGTAATCCACACCCAACTTTGCACCTAACTGAACGATTTGTGCTTTTGTCATATCAATCAGCGGCGCATGTATGGTAATGGTATGACCTTCTACGGCACTTTTAGTGGCTAAATTCGCCATCGCCTGGAATGCCTTAACATATTCGCCACGACAATCTGGGTAGCCAGAATAATCAAGCGCATTCACCCCGATAAAAATATCTTGGCTTTGCAACACTTCGGCCCATGCTAAAGCAAGTGACAACATAATGGTGTTGCGTGCTGGCACGTAAGTAACAGGAATACCCGCTGTTTCGCTTTCCGGCACAGCAATCGCATCATCCGTCAGCGCTGAGCCGCCAAATAAAGATAAGTCCAAGTTAGCAGTTTTGTGTGCTGCAGCGCCCATAATATGAGCAACATTTTTAGCTGCATGTAACTCAGCAATATGGCGTTGATGATAATCCAAACTCAGGCAATAACAATCAAAGCCCTGAGACTTTGCTATGGCAAGACAGGTAGCAGAATCTAGCCCACCAGAAAGCAATACGACTGCATTTTTTTTAACTTTATTTTCCATATTTAAGCCCTGATCTAAACACCCGGCTTCTCGCCCCACAGGATTTTATGCAACTGCACTTGCATACGTACCGGCAATTTATCTGCCAGCACCCATTCAGCAAGCTCGGTAGGACTCACTTGACTATACACGGGTGAAAATAACACAGGACATTTATCTGTAATTTGATGACTAACCAATATTTCTTTTGCCCAGTCATAATCTGCGCGACTGCACAGCACAAACTTTACTTCATCTGATTTTTTAAGATGGGCTAAATTGCCCCACAGATTATTTTTTACTTCGCCTGAACCAGGCGTTTTTACATCCAAGATCACCGACACGCGCTTATCCACAAGACTAATGTCAATGGCACCGCCTGTTTCTAACGACACGCTATAGCCTGTATCACATAATTCTTTAAGCAAAATATGGCAATCTTTTTGCGCAAGTGGCTCGCCACCTGTTACGGTGACATACTTTGTGCCATACGTTACGACTTTAGCCAAAATATCAGTAATTTCCATATTACTGCCGCCACTAAACGCATAAGCTGTATCGCAATACACGCAGCGCATAGGGCAACCTGTCAGCCTTATAAACACTGTCGGCAAGCCAATACGCGACGACTCGCCCTGTATTGAGTAGAAAATTTCGTGAATTTTTAATTTCATTAAATACTTGATTACTAGATTTTCTTATTAACTATAAAAAAATAGCGCCAACTTAAAATTGGCGCCATTATAACTGAAATATGGTTAACTTAATTTCAGCTAACCTGATGTTTTACAGGTAAAACTTACCTAATCGCTTCTAATGCTTTTAAGCGTTTTTGTGCTGCCGGGATTACGTCACTATTAGGAAATTTTGCAATTAAATCTCGTAAGGTTTTTTTGGCGCTTGGCACTAAGCCAAGCTGAATCTGACTATTCGCCATATTCATCATTGCGTCTGGCACCTTGGCGCTTTCCGGATGCTGATCCAACACTTTTTGTTGAGTTGCAATTGCTGATTTATAATTCTTTAAGGCAAACTGAGAATATCCCAAACCATAGGTTGCCTCTGACGCTAAAGTGCTGTTTGGATAGTCTTTTAAAAACTTGTCGTACGCGTTAAACGCATCTTTATGCTTGGATTCTCTGGACAGCCCATTGGCAAGCTCTAGCAATTGATATTCCTGTGTGTTTCTACTGGGTGCCGGCGTGGTTGCTGTAGCGGCATTTGTTGCCCCATCAGCGGCTGGCGTTTGGCCTGCTGCTGTTGGCGCTTCTTCTAATTTACGTAAACGTGTATCAGTATCGCCGTACAAGTCTTTTTGACGCTGTTGCGTAGCATTGACATTATGATTAGCCACTTCAAGCTCACCTTTAAGCCTTGCTACCTCTTGGCTCAAAGTTTCTATTTGATGTTGCATATCACCCAAAACCTGACCCTTGGTAATCGCTTCAATCGCGTCTACACGCTTTTTCAAACCTGCCAACTCGGTCTGAGTGGACTGATTCTGGCTATTCATCGTCGACTCTATTTCTAGAATTTTTTTGCGCGCTTCTTTGTCGTCAAACAAAGCCGCATGGCTATTTATTGCAAATAGCTGCGCAGACAATAGCAAGCTAACCAGAACCAGTTTTTTCATCATCTTTATCTAAACCTTAAATTAAATAATACTTTAAGTATTAGTCGTTCGCGTAAACAATATCGGCACGACGGTTTGTTTTAAAGCAAGATTCATCTGCGCAATTTTCATCCGCTTTTTCTTCACCGTAACTGACAGTTTCTATTTGTGTATCTTGCACGCCAAGTAAATTGAGTGATTTTTTCACAGCTACTGAACGGCGTTGACCAAGTGATAAGTTGTACTCGCGTGTACCGCGTGCATCGGTATTACCTTGCAAAATTACTTTTGCATTGCCATTTGCAAGTAAATATTTTGCATGTGCTTCAATCATTGGACGAAACTCAGCTTTAACTGCATCACTATCAAAGTCAAAATACACATTACGTTTAGATAAAATATTATTTGGATCTTTTAGCGGGTTGTTGCCAGCATCAGTTGCATTGCCGTCAATTGATACTTCTTTAACACCAGAGGTATCAGCGCCGCTTGATGTTGCTGTTTGGCCAGGGCTTTTATCTTCCACTGATGCAGGTTTATCGACCATAGGTGTGCTTTTACAAGCGGCCAATAATAACGCCAGTGCTAGAGTACTTAATAACTTTGTGTTCAATGCTGCTTTGTTCATACTGCTCTCCTTAAAAAAAAACGTTTTAAAATACTATACAAATAACAGATAAAAATAACTTACTTAATTAACGGACCCCAGGCAGGCTCGCGTATATCACCGCCAGACTCATTCAGGCGCTGCTTCACACGTCCGTCAGATGACACAGCAGCTAATGCACCGTGACCTTTTGACCGTGTAGCGTACAACAGCACGCGTCCGTTAGGTGCAAAACTTGGCGACTCGTCTTGTGAGCCTTCACTTAGCAGCTGCACTTGCCCACTACTTAAGTCTTGCAATGCCACACGAAATTTACCGCCATCGTTGCGAATCATCGCTAACGATTTTCCATCAGGTGAAAAGCGCGGGCTGACATTATAAGCGCCTTCAAAGGTCACGCGCTGGGCATCGCCACCACTGGATGAAACCTTATAAATCTGCGGCCTCCCTCCACGATCTGACGTAAAGTATATCCACTTTGCATCTGTAGACCAAGTGGGCTCAGTATCAATCGCGCTACTTTTAGTGATTTGCTGTAAACCAGAGCCATCCGCGTTAATGGTATAGACCTGCGAGTTAGCACCATGGGTGAGCACAATCGCCAGTTTACTGCCGTCTGGCGACCATGCAGGCGCACTGTTATTACCTTTAAAGCTTGCTAAAACTGAACGCTGACCACTTAAAGATTGTACATAAATAATCGGTTTTTTCTTTTCAAAAGAGACATAAGCAATCTTGCTTCCATCTGGCGACCAGGCAGGTGAAATAATCGGCTCTTTTGAAGACAGCATAGTCAGCGGGTTTTCACCATCTACATCAGCTACCTGCAAGGCATAACGCCCATTTGATTTATTAATATAAGCGATTCTGCTCGCAAAGATACCAGTTTCGCCTGTTAGCTTTTGATAAATAACATCCGCAATTTTATGTGCGGTTGCTCTTAATTGATTAGGCGCTATGTTGTACTGCATACCTGCCAATTGTGTTTGCTTAAGCACATCGGCTAGCTGAAAAGTCACTTTCAGGCGATTTCCTGGCAACGCTTCAACCGAGCCTACCGCCATTGCCTGCGCCTGCAAAGCAACCCACTCTGCATATTTGATTTGCCCGATGTCAGTTGGACGGCTGACTACTCCGCCAGTCTCCAATACACGAAACAAACCACTGCGCTTTAAGTCTGCGGCGATGATATTACCGATATTTGTACCACCGCCATCTTGCCCAAATGGCACAATGGCAATCGGCACTTGCTGTGCGCTACCGCCGCTAATTTCTATTTCTAGCGCAGCGTTGGCAATCGATGTAATGAAGAGACTTGCAGAAAATACAGCTAAACTAATTATTTTTGAAAATCTGAGTATATGCATAGGCTATGTTTAATATCTTTATAATTCATTCATTGAAATCTTGGAATTTGACCCGAAAATCTCGTCCATGAGTCTTAATGTTCAGTTGAATTCTACTGTAACCATATTTTGACGCCACTCGATTTACACATTGTTACATTCACTCACATTTTTACACAAAATAAGACTTAAGCTCAGTCGTTAGGTCGGAACTTTAACTTTAAGTTTCTAAATTGTGAAAAAAGTGAAGGGTCACTTGGCAACGGAAGTGGCTGAGAGGCAATAATCGCACGTTCTACAGCTTCATCGCAGGCTTCATTCCCGCTCGATTTAACTAATTTTGGACTGCCGCTTATCTCACCGGTTGGCAGCAAACCAATGTCAAATTTAAGCTCGGGGTTGCCTTCTCCGCATAAAGTTTTATTCACATTACCACGAATTTTAGCTTGAATTTTATTTCTAAACTCATCTAACACACCTGCATTAGTAGCAGCTTTAGCCGACAAAGCTTGTTGATCGCCAGCTGTTTTTTCATCAGCCAAAGCTTCTTGCTGTAGTTTTTTTAAAGCATCTTTTGCTTTTTTATCGCTTATTTGCTTGTCACTATCACGCATTTCATCTTTACGCGTTTCTTCTTGAAGTGCTGCAAGCTGTTTTTTTTGTTCTAATGCTTTGTCTTTTTTAAGTTTTTCTTCTACCTTTTTCTGCTCAATTACTTTTTGTTTTTGTTCAAGCTCCTTTTTCCTCTCCAGCGCAATATCAACCTTAGGATCTTCCCTTTCAACTGGCTTTGGTGGTTCCGGCACTTTTTCGATTGGCTTTGGTGGCGGCTCTACTTTTACTTCCGGCTCCACTACTGGCAGTGGCGGTGGTGGAGTCACAGTGCTATTTGGAATGCTGTCCCACAACTCAACTTCAGTTACATTCAGAACAGGATGCGCTGCTTTCCAATTGAATGAAATCAATAATCCGCCAAGCAAAGCAAGATGAACGGCTATCGCCAACCCGCCTGCTTTCCATGAAACTTCTTTTTCGTACGCTCTAATCATGTGATTTATATTGCTCTTGCCTTACTGAGCTGGCGCTAACAATAGCCCAACCTTATCGACCTTATTTTGTTTCAACAAATCCATAACGCTTATCACATCGTCGTATTTCACATTTTTATCGGCGGCTATTACCACTGAACGTTCAGGTGATTTTTCGAGCGCCTGACGAACAGCTAACAACAATTCATCACGTGCCATTGGCTTATTATCCAACTCTATTTTTTGATTGAGCTTTACCGTTAGCACCACTGGCGGCACTTGATGTTGCACTAAACCTTGCCCCACCTTCGGCAAATCGACGATACCTGGATTAGTCATTGGTGACGTGACCATGAAAATCACCAACAAAACCAACATCACGTCAATGTAGGGCACCACATTGATTTCGTTCATCATGCGGCGTTTTTGTGTACGCGCCATGATTTAGCTCTTTCTTTGCAATATGTTAGTGAATTCTTCCATAAAGCTTTCATAGCGCACCGAAAGCCTGTCAACCGAACTAGCAAAGCGGTTATAGGCAACGACTGCCGGAATAGCCGCGAACAATCCAATCGCAGTTGCCACCAATGCCTCAGCGATACCTGGCGCAACCTGGCTAAGCGTGGCTTGCGCCACGGTAGACAAGCCTCTAAATGCATTCATAATGCCCCATACGGTACCAAACAAGCCAATATAGGGGCTTACAGACCCAACTGAGGCTAAAAATGGCAGGTGCGCATCAAGATCATCCAGCTCACGGTTGTAAGCAGCGCGCATGGCCCGGCGTGAGCCTTCCATGACATCTGAAACCTCCATACGAGACTGCTGTTTATGCCGCGCATACTCTTTAAAGCCTGCCTCAAAAATGCTTGCCATGCCTTGTGGTTTACGGCGGCCAGCAGTAAGCCCTTCATAGAGCTTATTTAAATCTCCGCCTGTCCAGAACGAGTTTTCAAAATTTTCAGCATCTGCTTCTGCACGTTTGATGGTAAAAAATTTGATGAATATATACCACCAGGAAAATAAAGAGGTAATCATTAAAATTAACATCACCAGCTGCACGGGCAGGCTGGCACCCGCTACTAGCGAGAAAATCGACATGTCATTGGCAACACTTACAGTCATAATAGCTCCATTGGTTTATTCTTCATTTGTAATTTTTATCGTTGTATTTTAATCGTTGTATTTTAATCGTTGATTGGCATAATGGCTTGTTTAATCGCTTGCGGAATAGCCACTGGCTTAAAATTTTCCGCGTTCACAAACACAGCCTTTACTTGTGCGTCTATCAGCAACACGCCATCCCGCGTAATGGTTTGCATAATATCCATACTACTGTGCCCCGCTCTAATCAGCGCACAATTCACTACCAGCATATCGTTAAATTTCGCAGGGCTTTTAAAGGCAATTGAAAGGCTGTGGATGACGATAATAACGCCTAATTCATCTTTTACCGTCGTCTGCTCAAAACCCAAATCCCGCAACCACTCAGTGCGGGCACGCTCCATAAAATTCAAATAATTTGAGTGGTAAACCACACCGCCTGCGTCGGTGTCTTCATAATATACGCGTACAGGCCAGCAAAACTGATTGTTACTCATGCTGCATCGCTCTGCCAAACTTCATTACTTAAGTGCTTAGGCATAGGCAAACCAAAATGTTGATACGCCAGATTAGTCGCTACGCGCCCGCGCGGGGTGCGCATTAAATAGCCTTGCTGTATCAAGTATGGTTCAAGTACATCTTCAATCGTATCGCGTTCCTCACCAATGGCAGCTGCCAGGTTATCTAACCCAACTGGACCACCGCCAAATTTTTGCAATACGGCAAGTAACAATTTTCTATCCATTACATCAAAGCCTAATTTATCCACATCCAGCATTTTCAACGCAGCATCTGCAATTTCTGACGACACAATACCGTTGGCTTTCACTTGTGCGTAATCTCGAACACGCCTGAGCAATCTATTTGCGATGCGAGGCGTGCCGCGTGAGCGTCTGGCAATTTCCAGCGAACCCGTATCGGCCATTTCTACTTCCAGCAAGCCAGCACTGCGATGCACAATACGTGCTAGCTCTTCAGCAGTGTAAAACTCCAGTCGTGAAACGATACCGAAGCGGTCTCGCAACGGGTTAGTGAGCATGCCTGCACGAGTGGTAGCACCAATCAGCGTAAACGGCGGCAAATCAAGACGAACACTACGCGCAGCGGGGCCTTCTCCTATCATGATATCCAAACGATAGTCTTCCATCGCTGGGTATAATATCTCCTCAACCACAGGTGAAAGTCGATGAATCTCATCAATAAACAGCACATCGTTAGGCTCTAAATTGGTCAGTAACGCGGCTAAATCACCTGCACGCTCCAATACCGGGCCTGAAGTCTGGCGCATATTAACGCCCATTTCTTTTGCAATAATATGCGCTAATGTTGTTTTACCTAATCCTGGCGGACCAAATAGCAGCACATGGTCTAAGGCCTCGCTACGACCTCGAGCGGCGTTAATAAAAATCTCTAACTGACTACGTGCTTTTTCCTGTCCTACGTACTCGTCTAAAAGCTTGGGGCGTAAGGCGCGCTCTAACGCTTCCTCACGGGGACTCTCGGCATCCGGGGCAATCAGGCGATCAGTTTCTATCATAATTTAATATCTATTGTTATATTGTGGATTTTTGAACGCTAGTAAGCGGCGCTATAAATCTGCATCATTATTTCGCATGTATTTTAGAAAAATTTTCTATCATGCCTTTGACTGTTACAGGGACACCCAAATAAAGGCCTTGTCCATAGTGTACGCCTATGGCTTTTAATTCCCTCAAAATTTCCTCATTTTCTACAAATTCAGCCACAGTTTTAATATTCATCGCCTCTGCCACACTATGAATCGAACGCACCATAGCGTGGTCAATTTTATTGACGTGCATTTCCTTGACGAAGGTACCGTCGATTTTCAAATAATCTACATCAAAATTCTTCAAATAGGTAAATGAAGACATACCACTACCAAAGTCATCTAAAGCAAAACTACAGCCTAATTTCCGTAACGCGCTAAATAGCAATATGGTATTTTTTAAATTGACAATGGCTGCAGTTTCGGTAATTTCAAAGCATATAGCCTCTGGCGGAATTGAGTATTTTACAAACATGTCTTGTATAAATCCAAGCAAACTTTTATCGCCCAGCGAAGTGCCTGATAAGTTAATCGAGAATACATAATCGCACTTTTCAGCATTGATATCTAACATTTGGCGATAAGCTAAAAATACATTTTTAATCACCCATCTATCAATATTGGGCATTAAATGATAACGCTCTGCTGACGGTATGAATGTTGTTGGCAGGATTATTTTCCCATCAAGGTCAATTTTTCTCAGCAATATTTCATAGTGACGAAGTTGATTAACCTGAGCATTTAGCGGCACGATTGGCTGGCAGTAAAGCATAAACTGCTGATCATCAATTTCATCGGTAATGTCAGATATTGCTTCTACCGCACTTCGATGTTGCACCACCTCAATATCGCCGGCATTAAATAAAAAGCTTTGATTTCGACCTGCCGATTTCGCAGAATAACAAGCTGAATCAGCCGCATGAATAATATCGCTGGCATTTTCAAAACCTCGGTTAATCACAACCAACCCTATACTGACACCAATATTAAAAATCTTATCATCGTAAATAAAACGATAATCTCGAATGGTTTTAAGCAGCGCATTATTGATTTGATTCGCATCTGCCAAAGTGCAGTTCTCTAGCAATAGACCGAACTCATCACCGCCTAAACGCGCCAAAGTGTCTCTTTCGCGCATTTTATTAGAAAGCAAAACACTCACCTGCTTGAGCAGTTCATCTCCTGCTGAATGCCCGCAAGTATCATTCACCAATTTAAATTGATCTAAATCCAGATAGCAAAAAACATGCTGGGCATTATTTTCATGCACGCTTTTCAGGCAGCGCTCTAGCCGGACTTCGAACTCGCGACGGTTAATCAACCCTGTTAAATCGTCATGTTGTGCCTGGTATCGCAACATTGAAGTAGCATCATTAATTTTATCCTGCATACTTTCATATGCATGCTTCAGGCTTGTTGACATTGAATTAAAGCCTCTTTGTAAGGTTTTTAATTCGCCACTCGAATTTTCTACTATGGCGTGTGAAAACACACCTTCGCCCACTCTATTTACAGCATGTGCAATCTCCTGGATTGGTTTGGTAATATTTCTACCGATTATCCACGCGAGTAATGCGCTTAGCAGCAGACCAAAAAACCCTATCATGAAAATCTTTACGATTAAATCCTGCTTGATATTTTGCAGTGTCTGGTTACTCAGCTCAACATACACCTGACCAATCTTTTCTGGAATATAGTCTTTTTTAAACTCTAACTCTTTGCTGCTTAAGTTAGAAAAATCATCTATTTCAACCAAGCTTCTGTAAATGGGGTAGGTAAAAATAATACCTTTGTCCTGCTGGAGTTGCTGGAGATTGTCCTTCATTATTTCGGCAATCACTTCTTTGGGTAACGCTCGTCCGCTTAGCGCCAATGTCATCCCTTGATTATCTACCAGCAAGACGGTTCTTAGATCCTGTTCATAGGAAAGCGCTTGTTGCACCAACCTTTGCAGCACCTGGCTGTTACCTGAAATCACGCCGTACTCCGCTGCAGGAGCAAGTTGAGAAGCTATTGTTTTTCCACGATCCTGCAGTGACTGATCCAATACGCCGAAAATGTTAGACACTGCATAGCCAACTAAAATAATGGCAAACAGCAAGGCAGGTATCGTACCTAAAAAAATGACTCTTGATTTAATGCCTAGGTTTTTCATTTTACTTTACCCGCTATAGCCTCTGACTCCAGCATTTTTTTGTAGACAGCCTCTTCATCCTGCAAAGGAATGTTAAGTGAACGCGCTACTTGGTAATTCAACATAATCGAGAAATATTTAGGTGATTGCGGCAATGGCAGTTCACCGGGTGCTTGCTGTGATTTAATTGCAATTTCTGCCGCCTGTTTAGCCAGTTGTTTGCTACTGCTATAAACGGCAGCCAGCCCACCCGCACGCACATAAGATTGAGAATATCCAAAAATTGGTTTTTGATAGCGATAACTGGTTAATAAAATGGGTTGTGCCGTTTCCTGGCTGTAAATTAAAGGGTCAGGTATTGCCACTAACGCATCAGTAGTTTCCAGCAGTTCTTTTAATTTTGGAATTAATTCAGCTTGTTGATTTACATGTCCTTCCAATATGCTAAATCCGCTTTTTTTACCCTCTTCTTTCAAAAAGTCACCATATTGAGATGAAGTTGGCCCCAGTAAAATACCCAGTGTTTTAGCTTCAGGTAAAATTTTCTTAATAAGAGACATTTGCCGGGCGTATGGCTGATCTAATACGATTGCGCTAAAATTACCTAAATCACGCTTACTCTTTAGCAATAAACTATTAAAAACAGGTAATGGCGTAAACACGCCAATCACAGGTGTTGTATGTTTTAACTTGCTTGAAGCCTCCAGTGCTTTTACCCCCAGAGCAATCACTAATTCACTATTTTCTGCTACCACCAACTTCTCTGCCACAGACAGCGTAATCACATTAGTTCTAAGGTTGGTATGTTTTCTTTTGGCCAGCTCGGCTTTAAACTGATCGACAAATTCAAGATTCGCTTGTGTTGGCGCTGTCATCACTATCGTAATGCCGGTATAAGCATGCGCAAAGAATGGCGCGACCAGTCCAATCGCTAGCGTAAAGCCAGCTAATAAATTCAAAAAATATTGATTGATATGTGAAATAACTTGCAAAATTAACTTCTCGAACATTAATAAGCAGCAGTAGCTATACGATTACTACCATCATGATTTTTCCAGCAGCCTCTTGTTTTGCGTGGCAATCCAATGTGTAATTAACGTCAAGCCGACCGCCAATAGTGTCGGACCAAGGAAAATACCGATAAAACCAAAGGCAACTGCACCACCAAGCACACCTAATACAATGAGTAATAATGGTAAGTGTGACGAATGGCTAATCAGAATCGGTTTTATCACATTATCTACGCTACTAATCGCGAGTAAGCCATATAGCGCCATGAAAACCGCCCAGCCGTGATCCCCATGATTATAAAGCCATAAAGAGACACCACCCCATACTAAGGGAGGGCCGACAGGAATAACGGATAAGAAGAAGGTCGCTAACGCTAACAAAATCGGCACGGGTGCCCCAACCACTATAAAGCCCACTAATGCTACTGCGGATTGCGCTAAAGCAGTACCAAAAATACCCAACATCACACCTTTTACAGTACTGCAAGAAAGATGCAACATCTCCTCACCCAACTCGCCACCAAGCCTGCGTACAGCAACTAGCAAACCATCAGCCAGGCGAGCCCCATCACGATAAAAGAAGAAAGCAACGAACACCACAAGTAATAACTGCAATAAACCTCCCGCCACTAATTGCACTGCACGTAAACCAAATGCCCGCATAGGCTCGGAATACTGCCGCAACAGTTTCATCAGCTCTTCGTGGCTGGCAGCTGCCCGCTCCCATGAGTTGCTAATCTGGTCGCCAATGAGCGGAAGGCTACGCATCCAATCCGGGGCATGCGGTTGCAGATTTTGCAACGTAAAGCTCATCTCATCAAATAGCCTCTCTGCAGAATCTGCCATGTTTACGGCAAGATAAGCCATAGGCAGAATCAAAGCAACCAACAATAGTAAGGTCATCGTAATTGCGGCCAAGGTATCACGCTTACCGAAGCTCAACCATAATCGGTGATACAACGGCCAGGTAAACAAACAAAATATGGCAGCAAACAAAACCGCTGCCATGAAAGGCTTCAGCACATAGACGCAGCCAATTACGAGCAAGGCGATTAAAGCGATTCGCGTGACCTGATTAGTATTAATCATTTAAATGATGCCTTTGATTCCGGTTTAAGCGCTTAAGCACATCAAGCAACAATATCAAGCTGAGCCTGTTCATGCTATTTAGTCCGCCATTTCGACATCACTTTAGGCCACAATTTTCGCGCTAGAATAAACATAGGAATACCAAACAATACCCATGGCAATACCATCATAAAAAAAGTAATCACTGCAGCAACACTATTCATCAATACCTGGCCAGCCTCATCTAAAGCGCGTGCCACCGGCGCAAAAAAACCTTGTTCGGTAATGCCTTGCTGCGCAGTAAAATTGATATTCACTGCAACCAACTCGGTTTCTTGTGCCAATACTTTTCGTACACCCTGAATACTATCAAGCTGGCTCTGTGTATTGACCAACTCACGCTGCACCTCAATCAGGTCTTTGAATTTGGCAGATTTGTCACTCAGCATTGCACGCAGGTTATCACGAAATTCTGTGAGGTTTTTAATACGTGCTTCTGCGTCTATCACGGCATCAGTTTTATCTTCGCTATCTCGTTGGTGTTGCAATATTTCAGCATTTTTAGCCAGCCCAGATAGAAAAATCTCGATGGACCTTGGCGGTATGCGAACAGATAAACTCGCGGATGGCGGGCTGTACGGCGTTTCTCGGTTGTAATTCGCGCTTAAAATCTGGCATTTTAATTGTTCACAATGTGCAATCGTTTTATCAAACGCCGTCTGTATTTTCTTGGCTGGAGCTTCTACAGTAAGAGAATGGCGCAGGGCTATGTAGCGTTTTACTGTAGCGTTTGTCGCAGTAGGCTCACTGATTTCTGTGAGCGACTCTTCACCGCCAGAATAATTTTCAGCCATTTTGGCTCTAGTCATATCGCTCGCAGGCATTGGTGCCATGGCTTGGCTTGGCGCCGACGCAACCTCAGCATTGTTTCTTTGTTGCCCGCAAGCCACTAATGAAAGTGTCGCTATTATCAAAAACAATTTACTCAGAACCTTCATTTTTGCTCCAATGTTTTGTTTTATTTTTAGGGGTTTATTTAACACTATTATTTTGATAACGATTTTAAAGCTTGTTTGATGCCGTCTGCCACTGTTGCGTCTGCTGGCAACAGCTTAACTGCAGCCAATGCTTCACGCTCATTGTACCCTAATGAAATTAGTGCATTGAGCACATCGCTACTGGCTGATTTTGGCTGATTGGGATGACTTGCGGTTAAGCCCGAAACTGTGAATTTATCTTTAAGTTCAAGCAGTAGACGCTCAGCTGTTTTTTTACCCACGCCAGGCACGCGTGTCAGCATGGCAGTGTCTTGCATGGCAACGGCTTGCACTAAATCATCAATCGATAAACCGCTTAAAATAGAAAGCGCCGATTTTGCACCAATACCATTCACTTTAAGCAACTGCCGAAACGTCGCGCGTTCCTGGTCACTGCCAAACCCGTACAAAAGTTGCGCATCTTCACGCACTACAAAATGCGTCAGCATCACTACTTTTTCACCAATCGCAGGCAAATTATAAAATGTACTCATTGGCACTTCACACTCATAGCCCACACCGTTGCAGTCTATTAAAACCAACGGCGGTGTCTTTTCCAGCAGAATTCCGTTCAAACGTCCAATCATGGCATCTTCCATAACAACACTAAAGTTAAAAATAAGGCATGACTCAGCATAGCGGCGAGCGTCAACTTAATCGCAGACAATAAATAGGCGGGGGTTGCCGCATATTTTCTTAGCAACAAAGCCGCACGTGCAGAAAATAATAGAGGTAAGACTGACAGGATTGCCAGCATAGGCAGCCTTTCTGCATAAACAAAGAAACCCAGCCAAGCAAACGCCAGACTTGCAAGCAAAGGATAAACCAACACCGCCTGCTCCAAAGGCAACCGAACTACCAGATGGTGTTTTCCAGCCATAGCATCTGCTTTTTTATCCGGAAACTGGTTGATATAAAGCAGATTAGTCACCAGCAAAGCATAAGGCATACCAACGATGATAGGCTGAAATGAAAACGCTTGTCGCTGTACAAAATCTGCACCCACTACAACTCCAATAAAGCCAGCCAACACACATAACTCACCTAAACCACGCCCATTGAGGCGTAACGGAGATGCTGAATAAGCCCACCCAATTAACACACCAAGCGCGCCGATGAGAAGCAGGCCAGCACCAACCATCGAGGATAACCACACACCACCCAACATGGCAACAAGCAATAATAAATAGCCGAAACTGGCAGTCTGATTAGTGGTCAGCACACCATTCTGAATGAATCTGCTGCCACCTGTGAAAGGATATAAACGTTCGGAATTAAGCGCATCGGTGCCGTTAAGCGCGTCAAAGTAGTCGTTGAGTACGTTCACCCCAGCATGCACTAGCAAAGCAAGCAATACGGTTATAAGAGCGGTTTCTAGCTGAAAACTAACACCAGAGTATGCTGCACCAGCCAAGCCCAACAGGCAGGCAGCTAAAGTAGCGATTAAAAATGCAGGGCGGGTAGCGGCAAAGTAACAAGCCAATGGATTTGCATAGCTTGTAACTGATGGCTCAGCTAGATGATTGTTACCCATCAAACCAGCCGCCCGCCACGAACTCGATAACCAGCTGTAGCCAACCTACCCAAGCCCTGCCCACCATGCGCATGACAGATTGCACAAGCTAATGCGTCCGCAGAGTCTGGTTTAGGCGTCGCAGGCAAATTAAGTAAGCGTTTGACCATTTCCTGCACCTGTTCTTTTTGTGCATGACCATTGCCAACGACGGCCTGCTTGACTTGTAAGGCGGTATATTCGGCCACGATTAAATTACGCATCACTGCAGCACTGATTGCAGCGCCACGCGCCTGACCTAACAACAAGGTGGATTGCGGGTTCACATTAACAAATACCTTTTCAATCGCCACTTGGTTAGGCTGATAAGTATCAATGACTTCAAACAAACCATCCAGGATAATTTTCAAACGTGCTGGCAGTTCCTCTCTATCATCTTCACCCTCAATTTTGTTTTTTTTACCACTCGCTGTTTTAATCGTACCACTCGAAATATAAGTGATCTTTTCACCTATTTTTTCGATTACCCCAAAGCCTGTGATGCGCAGGCCAGGGTCTATACCGAGGATACGAATAAACCCCAACTCTTAGTCCACAATCACATTAAATTTGAGTAACATTTTCGGCAAATAATCATCTAGATTTTGGATATGTTCATCATTTAACTCAATCAAATTGAACCCATATTTTTTGTATATTTGTTTCTTTTTTTCTTTGCGCTCTCTGTATTTTGGGTCATTTTCTAAGCCCCAAAATTCGATATAAACTTTACCTGCTGGAACATAAAAATCGCAATAAAGCTCTTCTTCAACAGGTAACAAACGTTCATATGCGTGAACAATACCTGACATATATAACCAATTATCAATTAAGCCCTCTGCCTTAGAGCGAACCCAATGACCATCCATTGCCCTATGAGTCGGTTTGAATTTATCTAACTTATCTCTATAACCTACCTGCTTCTCGTCTTTCGTTTCAGTAGGGACATCCTCCAGCTTGGCTTTTGTTTCTGTGCCTTTATTTCCTAACAGTTCTTGAATTGTATTGGTTAAGATTTTTGAGGTAATGATTGCTTCAGGCCACATAACGAAAGGGACACCAGACTGCCGACTTTCACGGCTTTCTGCATGAAGTTTTTTACCTTGGCTAGTTGGTATCCAGCCTTTTTTTGACCGTTCAATCCAGCCTAACTCTGATAAAACTTGATTTAATTTTCTACTGTTAATGCCAAGTTTTTCACCTAGTGCGGTAGAAGTTAAAAAGTTGTTTTGCTTTGGTTCATCAAGCTCAACTTCCTTAACTTGTTTTGTAACCTTACTTTTGTTTTCCACTAACCAATGCTTATAGCAAAGCGTATAACCAGCTTTTGAAACTGGACTGTCACAGCCAGCCATTGAACATTTAGGCAAGTTGACCATTACTAACCCTCTATCACTGCAGTGGTATAAACATCCTGCACATCGTCCAAATCGTCCAGTGCATCTAATATTTTTTGCATTTTCAATGCATCATCGCCGGTAAACTCCACTTCGTTCATCGGCTTCATAGTGACTTCTGCCATCACGGCTTTAAGGCCTGCGGCTTCCATCGCTTCTTTTACGGCCATAAAATCATTTGGCGGCGTAATCACTTCAATGCTGCCGTCTTCGTCTGTCACAATATCTTCAGCACCTGCTTCCAAAGCGGTTTCCATTACTTTATCTTCGCTCGTACCTGGCTCATATACTAAGCTGCCGCAATGTTTGAACATAAAGGCGACCGAGCCATCGGTACCTAAATTACCACCAAACTTAGTCAGCGCGTGGCGCACATCAGCCACCGCACGCTGCTTGTTGTCGGTAAGACAATCAATGATAATCGCCGCGCCGTTAATACCGTAACCTTCATAGCGAATTTCCTCGTAGTTCACGCCCTCTAATTCGCCCGTACCTTTTTTAATGGCACGCGTTATATTGTCAGCGGGCATGTTCTCTTCTTTAGCCTCTGCCACCGCAGCGCGTAGACGCGGGTTCATGGTAACGTCGCCACCACTTAAGCGCGCCGCTACGGTGATTTCTTTAATGATTTTTGTGAAGATTTTGCCGCGCTTGGCGTCTTGACGACCTTTGCGATGTTGAATATTTGCCCATTTACTATGACCTGCCATGCTGCTTTCCTCTAAGTATATTTTCTAAAAGTATTTCCTGCATTTTAACATAGGCAAACCGTAACTTAAGTAAGTTGATAATCAAGCATGAACTAGGCGTATTCGCGCAGACAGTACAACCAGTACGGCAAGCGGATACAACAACGTTCAGGCTTGATTTGCAACTCACGCCCTTACTCTTGTCCTTGCGCGACATCTATCTGCGTATGTTTACGTATGCTGATGATTGAAATGGTGATTAAAGACAGTGCGATAAAAACCATTCCAATCAATTCATAAGTATCCGGCACTTCATTGAGTTGCAGCCATGCTGCTAATACTCCAATAACAGGCGCTAACATTGAAGCCATACTCGCTACGCCCGCCTGTAATCGTTGTAAAGCATACAACCACAACACCCAAGCCAAGCAACCACTTAGAATCACATTAAAAAGCACGGTCAAAATAAATGTGCTGGTCCACTGTATAGGCGGCGCAGGCAAAATAAGTGCGATGGCTATAATCGGTATGGAGCCCAATAACATTGGCCAAGCGGTAAGATTAAGCAAGTCTAAATGTGGTGCTCGCTTATGAAGTTTCTTTGAGATAATCGCAGATATTGCCCATGAAACCCCTGAACATAGCGCTAAAAACATGCTAAATCCATCAGCTTTAATATGTAAAGGATCAAAAATGAGCACCATGCCAAACAATGCAAACACCACTGCAAGCCATTGCCAGCCTTGCACTTTTTCACCCAGCATTGGCCAGGCAAATAACATTACCCAAAAAGGCATGGTGTAAGTAAGTACCGCAGTTTTACCCGCACCGCCTTCAACCAATGCCCAAATTAACAACCCCGTAAAACCAACCGTTTGCAGTATGCCTAAAACAAGCATAGTGGGAAATTCTTTTAGCGCCAATGGTCTTTTCGTTAAAAAAATCACTAAGAATAGAATAAGCGCGCCTAAAAATGTGCGTAGTGCAGCAAACTGAAATGGGCTAGCGTATTGTACTGCCAACTTCATGACGACCCAGTTATAACCCCAGATAAGCGTGAGTATAAAAAGCGCCAAAAAGGCTTTGAACACTATCTTTTTGTCTGGGGGGTTTTGCATGGCTTAACTTTTCGCCTGTATTTATTGTTTAGCATTTTGCTATAGGCATTATAAGGTGTATATTTTTACTAGTATCAACTGAGAGGGGAATATCATGAAAACATTACAACAATTACTAAGTATAAAAAAACATAAAGAAGTGATTTCAATTGCACCACATCGTCCAGTATTTGATGCTTTAGTGGTGTTAGCTGAGTATAGAATAGGTGCGTTAGTAGTACTTGAAGGCGATAAACTGGTAGGTATTTTTTCTGAACGTGACTACGCGCGGGAAATCGTACTCAAAGGCAAATCCTCAAAAACCACGCCTATAAGCGAGGTGATGTCGACCAGCATAACGACCACAAAACCCAGTGACACTGTAGAACAAGCAATGTCTATCATGTCTGAGAAGCGCATTCGTCACTTGCCAGTACTTGAGGACGGTAAAGTCATTGGCATGCTGTCTATTGGCGATTTGGTGAAAGAAACGATTGATTATCAACAAAGGCTTATCAAACAACTTGAAAGTTACATTACTGGCTAACTGTTTTGCATGGTTCACGTTACAACAGTGTTTATTTGCCGTGAACCATGGCTTTGATTAAATTTCTGCCCTGCAGTTTTGAAACGACCACCACCGCCAGCAAATGTAATATAACCATCGCTTGCAGTAAATAAGACAGCACCTGATGAACATCCACAGGCCAGTCTTCACCCCAGAACTGATCGGTACGGCTAAGCCAACCTGTCAGTGCGAGAAATATGATAACTAGCCACATGACATAAACCGCGCACTGACCAAGCGGGTTATGTCCTCTATGATGAGAAATTTTTCCAGCTACAAGTTCTTTTAAGTGCATCTTGATATCTGCAATTTTTGGCAGATAAAACTTTGAGGTCATCGACCGGCTAAACCATAAACCATCTGCAATTCGCAACAGCACGAGAGCCACACATGCGTAACCGATGAACCTATGCCAAAAGCCTGACTCATTAAAAAAGCTAATGAGTACGCCTGTAGCAACCGCCCAATGGGTTAACCTGACAAGCAGCGGCCATGTGCTGTCATTGGTTTTAAGTAAATCTGCTTGCATCGGCAATTTATTCGACTTGCTTACTTTTCAATTTCAGCTTTAACAATCGCCAGCGTCTTGGTATCGAAGTAAATCTCTACTTTCTTACCTTGTTTGTTGCGACCATATATCTCATAACAATTACCATCCACTTTAAACTTTTTGATGATGTACCCCTCTTCACTCAACGTTTGTTTTAGCGTGGCTTCTGAGGCCCACTCTTCCTTTGGGTACACTTTGCAATCCGCCCCCGCAAAGGCCTGCAGTGGTAACACGGTTAATAGTGCTAATAGTAATTTCATCTTTTATCCTTTGTTAAATTATTCAAAAATTTTCCAACTTTAATCGCCTTAAGATTTTCAGCCCCAGACAGTGCCATCGTCATTTCCAGTTCATCACGCATCAAACGTAAAACATGTGCCACGCCTAGCGCACCACAGGTTGAAAGTCCCCAAACATAGGGGCGTCCTACCATCACGGCATCTGCCCCGAGTGCTAACGCTTTAAAGGCGTCTTGACCACTGCGTATGCCGCTATCAAACAACACATTGGCTTTACCAGAAACCAATTTTACAATTTCAGGCAGCATCTCAAGACTGCCAGGTACCCCGTCCAGCACCCGCCCTCCGTGGTTAGAAACTACTAAACCGTCACAACCCAAACTTAGCAATTTTTTTGCGTCATCAAGATGCAAGATCCCTTTGACCAGCAAGGGCTCATTGAGCTGGTTACGCAGCCAAGCCAAATCATCCCAAGTAGGCGCTTGCGTCATCCAACCGTCAAACACCATACTTGAGTTAAACGGCACAGCAGACATAGGCAGCGAAGCCTCAAGATTAACCGCACTAATACCATCAGGCAATTGCATCACCGCTTGTTTAACTGGAGCATCTACGGTGAACATTACCGCACTATAACCTGCAGCTAATGCACGCTTAAGCAAATGCAGAGTACGCGGCCTGTTGCCCTGCCAATACAGCTGGAACCATAAAGCCTGCCCGCTTGCTTTTATAATTTCTTCCAGCGTCTGACTGGCGAGACTACTCACCACCATCTGTCCAGACTGTGCATTTGCCGCCATTGCGCTCGCCTGTTCACCATCAGGATGAAATAAACGCTGATACGCTATCGGTGCCAACAGCAAAGGATGCTCAAACTGCTGCCCGAAGATGTTCAGCCGCGTATTCCCGCCCTTAACTTCGGCTAAAGGTCGCGACATCAGTTTCACATCATCTAGCGCCTGTGCATTAGCTTGCATGGTTAAACCTTTACCACTGCCTTGTTCCAAATAACGCCATACCTCTGGCGTTAGGCGCAGTTGCCCATACGGCAAATAGTCAGTAGCGGATTGCACTCCTGATGGTGTAGTCTGTAACTTGGAAAGTAGCGCTGTCATTCAGCCCAATGCCTAAGCAAGTTGTGATAGACCCCAGTTAAATGTACAACTGGTTCAGTTTCGCCTACTTGATGGCGCAACTGCATCAGCGACATGTCCATGTCGTATAGTAAACGGCGCTTTTCAGCATCGCGCACCATGCTTTGAATAAACATAAAGCATGCCACTCTTGCGCCTTCCGTCACCGGATTCACCTTATGTACCGAAGAAGATGGATAGATTACCAAGCTACCGGCATTCAACTTCACCGCATGACGGCCAAAGGTATCTTCGATGATGAGTTCGCCACCGTCATATTCATCAGGTTCCGACAAAAATAAGGTAGCAGAAACATCCGCTCGCACATAACCACCACCATCCGGCGGCATACGCATGGCGTTATCGACATGAAAGCCATATTGATTAGCCTCACCGCTATATCGGTTAAAAAAAGGCGGCAAAATTTTAGAAGGTAGCGCCGCGGTAAAAAATAAGGCGTTACGATTAAGCGCCATTAACACCAACTGCCTCAATGCACGTATTTGCGGCGCACTCTCGGGCAACTGCTGATTATTTTTTACCGTTGCGGCTTGTGTGCCAGCCGTTACCTTGCCATCTACCCAGTCGGCACTTGCAAGCAAGCGCCTAGCCTCGGCAAGTTCTTCAACAGTCAATAAATCCGGCACATGCTGCAACATCATCTAACCCTTAATCTATACCTTAAAATTTGAACTCAGTCGTTATAATGGCTGTTCTGCTATTACCCGGCACACTAAAACCACCGTTGTCATAAATCGCATCATAGTAGGTTTTATCCAACACGTTTTTAACATTCAAACGCACCGCCCATTGTTTAGCGTCATATTCCAACATTGCATCTACACGGGCATAGCCTGGTAATTTATTTGGGTCAAATTGTCCATTGGTATACACGTTAGCGGCACTTGCTGCAGATGGCACATAGCCAATGCGCTCACCTTTTGCCTCAATGCCACCGCCAATTTTCCAGTTGCCCAAGAATGAATAAGTCGTCCATAGATTGAATGTTGCTGCAGGTGTGTTACGTGCACGTTTTCCTTCAAATCTTGCGTCAGCGAAAGTAATCACACCCGTCGTAGCATTGATATTTTCCGCAACTTCAAGTATTTTAGCATCCATAAAAGCAAGGCCTGCAAACACTTCCCAGTTCTCTGCTACATAGCCAGATAACTCGAACTCCAGCCCATCGGTACGACGCTTCTTAGTCAGAATCGCTGCAGTAGACTCCAGGTCTGTATTACGCTCCCAGTCTTTAATTGAGCGATATAATGCGGTTCTAAAGGCTAAATCACCGTCATTAAACAGCCATTTAGCGCCAACCTCTACAGTTTTACTGGTTTCAGGCGGTTGTGGTTTGACGGTTAACTGATACAAGTCGGCGGTCGGGCTAAATGAATCACTAAAACTTACATAGTAATGACTCATCTCATTTTGATGCCATGACAAACCAGTACGATAACTATTTTCACCATAACTTAGTTTAGGTGAAGTTGTGCTTGAGTAATCTGCACGCAATTCATCCCGGCGCATGCCTAATAGCAAATCCCACTTAGGAATTAACTCGATGGTATCCTGCACGTAAATCGCATAATTATCAGCCTTGAATTTTACTGGTGTGCCAGTGGTTGCCAACACGCCTTTCTTGTAAAACACCCCGTTAGCCGCAATAGCCGCCGTGAGTGCGGCACCTGTTAAAGTGTAAGGCTGTCCAGTTGTCAGGTTAAATGGTCGTAAACCATGTCGGAATGAATCTTCTTTCAAGTATTCAAGTCCTGTTAAAACTTGGTGCTTCATGCCTACAATGTCAAGCTTGGTGCTAAAATCAGTTTGTAAGTTTAAAGTTTCATAATCCATATCACGCGTTTGGTTGCCACCTACACTGTAATTAGCGCTTGGCATAACGGCATTATTAGGTGTCTTTGCCCAGTAACCACGCTCGTAATCGGCACTTCTCAACTGTGTACGCCATTCTGTGTCTTTAGAAAACTTGTGAGTAAATATTGCTGTACTGATGCTAGTGTCACTGTCATCGAAGTTTTTATCACCTCCATAAAACACCCCGTCGTCAATGTTCGCTCCGGATGCCAAAGTTCTATCAATCGGACGTTTGTTGAAGAATGAAACACCAAAATCCGGCACGTCACCTGTTTTCGTATAAACATGATTTAAAAAAAATTCATTCTCAGTACCTATGCCAGCACCAAAGCTTACTGCTATCCCGCTTCGATCCAAGGTCGGGCTGTCACCATTGGCTGGATTTTTACGATAATTTTCTTCTGACCTATCCATTACGTTTAAACGAATTGCCGCTGTGCCTGTGAGTTGCTTATTAAAATCACCTGTAAACTGGTGGTAATCATATTCACCCAAACTTCCTGATATAACATTGGCATCTGTCAGCTTAGCGGTTTTAGATACCTGGTTAATCACGCCGCCAGCCTGACCGCGGCCAAACAGCATAGCGGCAGAGCCGCGCAACACATCAACCTGTTCCAGGTTAAAGGTTTCCCGATTGTATTGTGCGGTGTCACGTATACCATCTAAATAAATGTCGCCAAAAGTATAGAATCCGCGCAACATCATGTTGTCGCCTGAGCGGCCACCTTCTGCTGCATTAAAGGTAAGCCCTGAAACATTCCGTAAGGCTTCGCGCAATGACCCTACCTGCTGATCATGTAGCAGGTCTCGGGTTAATGTAGTAATTGCTTGTGCAATATCATGCGGATCTTGCAGCACTTTACCTACCCGTGTTTGTGTGGCCTGGTAACCTCTAGCTACAGGTTCTGCAGCCGCCTTTACGTTAACTTCTTCCAGCTCTTTTGGCTCCGCCGTTTTCACATCTTCTGCTACTGCTAATGCAGAATTAAATGTTAATGCCACAGCTAGATATATCGATTTTTGTGTGATATTTTTGTTGCCATACAGTTTCATAGTGTCGCCCTTTTTTATGTTTATTGGCTGGCTAACTAAGTTTTACTCTTACTGGCTGGCTATTATTGATTGCTAATGTATTTTTAACTTATCCTTAATGCTTAGGCTCACTCACAAAACCTAATTTACTGATGCCTGCATTTTGCGCATCGGCCATCACCTCTGCTAAAATTTGATAACGCGTTTCTTTATCGGCGCGTATATTCAACTCTGGCTGTGACTTTTGGTTCGCGATTTGCTGAAGCTTAATTTTTAACTCACCCTGCACCATCGGCGTGTTATTCCAGTACATTTTTCCTGCTGCATCAATAGACACTGAAATTATTTCCAGTTTTTCTGGCAATGGCTGACTACTCGCCTGTGGGAGGTCAATTCTTACTGCATGTGTCAGCAAAGGTGCCGTAATGATAAATATCACTAGCAATACCAGCATCACGTCCACTAGTGGTGTAGTGTTAATCTCTGACATTGGGGCTGTGTGTAATGCAACACTCACGCTGTTTTTGACTCCTATCATGCCGGCACCTCTACACTATGTATACGTTCTTTTGTCATATGCTCTTTAGCATCTAAAGCTGAATTTACTTTATTTTGTTTTGCCGCCATAACTGCACCAGTTGTAAGTAATGTATGCAGTTCATAGCCGAATTTCTCCATGACGCCGTTTAGCTCTCTGTTGCTTCGGACCAGAGCGTTATAAGCTAGTACCGCTGGTATTGCCACTGCCAAGCCCAGCGCAGTCATAATCAATGCTTCACCTACTGGCCCGGCTACCTTATCAAGCGTGGCCTGACCGCTTAAACTAATGCTTGCAAGTGCGTGGTAAATACCCCACACAGTGCCAAACAATCCTACAAACGGCGAAACGCTTCCGACGGATGCCAACACAGTTAGGCCCTGTTCCATTTTTGAATTTTCTTCTGCAATAGTTCGATTCATAGCACGTGCTATGAATTCATCTTGAGTTACCTTATCTGCATTTTTTGCCACGAACGCTTTATGATGTTCTGCAGCAGTTATTGCTTGCCACGCTAAATTTGCCAAAGCTGTTTTATGTTCCAACCTTGAACTAGCTGCTAAAGTTGATGCATTCCAGAAATTTTTAACATAATCTCTGAATGCTTTTTGTGTGCGCCATACTTCTATGCTTTTAGAGACGATTAAATACCAACTGGCTATAGACATCACTAGCAATATTACTGCCACCGTAACTGAAACCGGGCCACCTGCTGCAATAAATTCCCAGCTATTAAACTCATATCCAAGTTGCATTTTCTATCCTTAATTAATTATTAACTTTTAACTTAACTATTCAGCGAAAACTTTATTGGTACTAATACATAAGCACTGATAGGCTGATTACTTCTTTTTGCGGGAATAAAGCTCCATTTTTTTACCGCCTCTATTGCAGCCTGATCTAATTTGTTATAACCACTACTGGTATCTACTTGCACTATCGATGCTAAGCCTTCTTCTGTTACCAGCACTTTTAGCAGCACCCTGCCTTGCTCACTTAAACGCCGCGCTAATGGCGGGTAGGCTGGAGCAGGGTTGTTTAAGTAGGCTGCGCCAAAACGCGGCGGCTCGACCTCTTGTTCAGCCTCTGGTTTAACTGATGTCACTTCTGCCAGCGTTTCAGTCGAAATTGCTATTCTTGCCGCTACAATTTCACTTTCAGCATCTGTTTCAACTGGTAATTTTTCTTTGTTAACCTGCGTTTGCATACTTGTTTCTTTTATATCCTTTTCTACCATTGGAAGCTTTTGTTTTTCAACTGTTTGCTTTTTATGTTTTATTGGCACCGACGCAACAGACTGAATAGGAACAACTTCAGACGTGGCTCTAGGGTTACTTACCAAACTCACCAGCATCGGCGTCTGAAAATCATCGACTTTTACTTGCTCAGGCTTTACCTCAAACAATGCCGAAATACCGAACAAGTGCACCAACATTATCAACGCCAACATTTTGTAGGAAGGCGTTTCATTTTTCATCTCTTCGGACAACAGCTGTCGCTTTGGTACTAAATTATTGATGCTTTGCACCTTGCCACCCTCTGCAACACCATCTGTTTTTTCAGATAACAGTGTGTTATTCACCACTAAATTCAAGTTGGCTTTCATATTGTTTCCAGTGCATAAATTGCGTATTAATCAAACTTGACAGTACTAGAAACAGCCCGCTATTTTGTTAAAATCAACTTACCCTGACTAGTTAGTCGCAAGTAATAATCTTCACCCGCATGCTTAATTACCAATTCACGTGCGCCTGCCAATAGCACCTCACTTGTTGTTGCCCTAATATTGGCTATGCGCGTCTTTAGCACCGCACTCTCTGCCTCATGCAACTTCTGCAGGTTTTTAGCGATGTTTGATACTTTAAAATTATCTTGATTATCTTTACTCATAATACAAATAATAACTATTATCATTTGTATTTGCAAGCTTGTAATACTGCTTATTTGCGATATCTATATTCAATGTAAATTACTCTCTGCTGGGATTGTTTGCTAAAACCGTGCCTTTTCAGTTTTAGCTTTTTTAAACTTTTAAACATTGTGCGGCGTCGTTTATTAACTTACTTAGTGAATCAAGTGACGCTGAATCAATTCTCAAACTAAATGCGCTAATCTCTAACTAAACCACATCGCAAACCTCACAGAATCCTATGGCGCCGCTATCATTCTTCGAAAGTAAAATGCGCGGATGCTGATTTTTAGGTGACATCATCTCCTCATCTATTTCATTAATAAATAAGCTTAAAATAATTCGTCTCGCTTAATCACTCATCAGGCTTTTGTATAATTTAGACATGATGCAACTCAGTTTGCATTACCAACTTAGCAGCAGCTTTACGCATCATTTCATTCATCATAAAAAAATTGCGTGCTTCAAATCTTAACGTGGTTCCACCAATTTCCAATTCGACCATGTCTTTATCTTTGTTATAAAGCACCTTGCACTTTTCATTTCCCACCAACTTTACCTGGCTGATTATTAACTGTCTGCTCATCATTCACTCCTATACTTACACTTTTGTAAATGATAATCATTATCATTTGTAATGTCAACCGATAAATATTCAGTTCCAGTAAAAAAATACCTAAATGCAAGAAAGTATTTACGTAATTGTGTTGATTCCTTTGAGTGACACCAAGTGGTTACCAGCAAACAGCAGGGCTCAGGTAGTAAAAATTACTTAAGTTGTAAAAGTTACTGAAGCATTTCTCATGATTTAACTTACCGCTCAATCATGAGAGTACATAGCGCACCATGCATTAAGTAAGTGCACAATGTTACTCATCAAATGAACAACAAATAAAATAGTAAGTTGATAATTTGATATGAATAAATAAATTTAACTTAAAGGATAATTATCATGTGGACAACACCAGCAGCTACTGAAATGCGTTTTGGCTTTGAAGTAACAATGTACGTTATGAACAAGTAATCTATTGATTCAAAATAAAAAAGGGAGCTTGCGCTCCCTTTTTATTTTAAAAACAACCCACAAAGCTGATTTGAAGATACTGATTTACAGATACTTAGTTTATAAATACCTAGACACCATCGCATTACTTAAATCTTTAGCCGCTATAGGTAAGCGTACAAAGTAACCGCTACCAGAGGCTTCTTGTATATTCTCACCCTTTTTATTGAACATTTGCTCAACGACTAACTCTTGGTTGCCTGTTGGGTGAATGATTTGCAGGCGATCACCTACTCCAAATTTGTTGCGCGCCTCAATATCAGCCAGACCTTTTTCCGCATCGTAAGACACGATATCGCCTACATACAAACTACGGTTTGAGATTGAATAGCCTTGTTTATAATTTTGATGTTCTGCAGTGTGGTGGCGCTGATAAAAGCCATCGGTATAGCCGCGGTTTGCCAGATTCTCTAAATCACTCACCAGATTCCAATCAAATGGGCGACCAGCTACTGCATCATCAATCGCTTTACGATAATTTTGGCATGTACGCGCAACGTAATAACGCGATTTAGTACGCCCTTCAATCTTCAGCGAATCCACTCCCATTTTAACCAGACGCTCCACGTGTTCAATAGCGCGTAAATCCTTACTATTCATGATGTATGTGCCGTGCTCGTCTTCTAAAATCGGCAACAGTTCACCAGGACGGCCTTTTTCCTCAATGAGATAAACATTATCGGCTAGTGGGTGACGGGGCAAACTACCGCAACCAGAAAGGCTGGATTTTTCCATTTCAGCTTTAAAGTCAAATTCACTCAGGCGTATCACGCCCGCTGCATCTTCAGTTGCATCGTGCACTTTGTAATCCCAGCGGCAGCTATTGGTGCAGGTCCCTTGGTTAGGGTCGCGATGGTTAAAATAGCCAGAAAGCAAACAGCGGCCTGAATAGGCAATACACAATGCCCCATGCACAAATACCTCAAGCTCCATGTCTGGGCAAAGCTGACGAATCTCTTCAATTTCATCCAGCGACAATTCACGCGATAAAATCACACGCGTTAAGCCCACACTTTGCCAGAATTTAACTGTAGCGAAGTTGACCGTATTAGCCTGCACAGAAAGATGCACAGGCATCTCTGGCCATTTTTCACGCACCATTTGTATGAGTCCAGGATCAGACATAATCAGCGCATCTGGCTGCATGGCAATCACAGGCGCCATATCCGCCATATAGGTTTTTACTTTTGCATTGTGTGGAGAAATATTACTCGCTACAAAAAACTTTTTGCCGCGCGCATGTGCCTCTTTAATGCCAATATCAAGGTTTGCCATGGTGAAATCATTGTTGCGCGCACGCAAGCTGTAGCGTGGCTGACCCGCGTAAATCGCATCCGCACCATAGTCGTAAGCAGTACGCATGCGGTCTAAATCGCCCGCCGGCGCTAAAAGTTCTGGCAGTTTCATTTATTCACCGATAATTTTTACTAAAACACGTTTCTTTCTTCGGCCATCAAACTCACCGTAGAATATCTGTTCCCAAGGACCAAAATCTAACCGGCCTTCGGTAATTGCCACCACAACTTCTCGCCCCATTAGCTGGCGCTTCATGTGGGCATCAGCATTATCTTCACCAGTATCGTTATGGCGATAACTGCTTACGGGCTCATGCGGAGCCAGCTTTTCCAACCATTGCGTGTAATCATGATGCAAGCCGCGCTCATCGTCATTAATAAACACGCTTGCGGTAATGTGCATGGCGTTGATTAAAACCAAACCTTCTTTTACGCCACTTTCACGCAAGCACTCGTTGACTTGCTCGGTGATGCGAATAAATGCGACTCGAGTTGGCGGGTTAAACCATAACTCCTTACGATAGCTTTTCATTTGCCGGCCTCCATAACAGTGTTTTACATTTTAACACCGCCTATAGCCACCTGTTAATAAAAAATGGCCTCTAATGAGAGGCCATTTAATAACACGTAAACCCTGACAACTAGGCGCTTAACCTTTTACATCAATGTGATGAGTGAACATCTTGCCTTCGTTATCCGTTGCCGTTACTTCCAATGTGCCAGCCTCTTTCGGCACAAAGTTAAATTTGAAGTATGGATCTTCTGCTGTGCCAACGCCTACATCAACCGTCATTACAGGTTTACCGTTGTATTTAAACTCGGTTTTATTGATATAAAAAGCTGGTACATAGCCTTGTGAAACCAAATCACGTTGCAAGCCTGTACGCATAATATGTTTAATATTAAATGTAGCGGTGGTTGGCATCCCGAATTTAACAGGCTGTTCAACATTCAATTTTATTTTACCCGCCGCCGCACGAATGGCTGATTCATCATTTTCAACCATGCCGCCACAACCGCCAGCTGCACGAATTTCACGTGATGCCAAATACAAATTTCCATTTGCATCTTCACCAACTAAGCGTACAAATGCATCCATTTCAAAACGAATACGTGTAGACAAGTTAAAGTCGCCTACTGCATCAGTTAAATGATAAGTAGCCGTCACTGGAATAGGGTTGGCATCGACAAACGAATACAGTTTGACAATTTTAACGCCATTTGCCGCCGCATTATCTATCGTGTAAGTCACTGGTACTTGCGCACCGCTTTCAGCACGTTTTGGTGCGTCGATTTTGATAAAATCAACTTCTTTCATTTCACGTTTTGCAAAAAACGCTTCTTTCATCACTGGCCATAATTTAGGATCAGACTCAGCGCTTGCTGGCGCGCTTACACCAATAGAAATCGCCACGGCTAACAACGCTTTTAATAATGTTTTATTTATTGATTGTTTCATTTTAACAGTCTCCACAGGCTTACATTTATATAAATAATGTTGCTTTAGCGCATTCATTTACAATCCGATGACGCTTTAACAGCACAAACACAAGTGTCACATTCTATGTGGTTTAATGTCAATGTATGTGACAGTGGTCACATTAGAAAATTCAAAAAGAATCCAATAAGTTGAATTTGAGAAAAACTACTCGTTTGCCATATAAAAAAACAGCTCAACACCATTACCCACAGGGTCTTTAAAGTTAATTTGTTTGACACTCAACACAGGCAAATCACGGATTGAATAATTAACATTCAGCGACTTTAAATGCGCTTCAGTCGCAGGCATGTCGGTGCAGGTGAATGAGATGTGGTCTATGGTTGTAAGCACATTGGTCAGCGGCTCACCCTCACCACGATACTCCGCCAAATGCATGACATGTGTATCACCGATGTACAACCAAAAACCACGGCTAGTAAACCCCTCGCGCGGGCCGACCTTTAAACCGACCACATCGCAGTAGAAGTCTTTAAGTTTAAGCATCGTCTCGTAGGGCGTGCGTAGGTTAACATGGTTTAGTTGGGTGACTGGCATAAAGTATCGATTTTGTATGGTATTTATGGGATGATTTTGTTAGAAGAGAAATATAAATTTAGGATTTTTCTAACACTTAACGCCAGCCCAAAAAAAATAAACATCATTGCAATTAAATCAACCATATCCCACGCTTTAGCCATTCTCATATATCCTTCGGATGAACCCAGAATAATGAATCGAATCAGATAAGTTACCGTCATTGCAACAATAACAGTTAAAGCACTTTTTAAATCCTCTAGCTTCCTACGAACATCCCAAAAGGCAGCTTCATAATCGTAACCGGTCATTTTTTCACCCCAAAATGCAATTCGCGATACGAGAACTAGGTACATCCGCGTAGACAGTACGAATAGTACGGCAAGCGGATGTAACGACGTTATCGTGAAGCGAGTGCATTTTAAGCAGTTGGCGTTTGAGAGCGAACTCTGATATGCAACTCCCTCAACTGCTTCTCATCCACTTCATTCGGCGCGTTAGTCATTAGACATTGTGCACGCTGGGTTTTCGGGAAGGCAATCACATCACGGATAGACTCTGCACCTGCCATTAACGTGACCAAGCGGTCTAAACCGAACGCCAGGCCGCCATGTGGTGGTGCGCCGTATTGCAATGCGTCTAACAAGAAGCCAAATTTTTCTTGGGCTTCTTCTTTGCTGATTTTGAGTGCATCGAACACTTTAGATTGCACGTCTTGTTTGTGGATACGTACTGAACCGCCGCCCACTTCCCAGCCATTTAACACCATGTCGTACGCTTTTGAAAGTGCAGCGCCTGGGTTGCTGGTAAGTAGGTCTTCGTGGCCGTCTTTTGGTGCGGTGAACGGATGGTGCAATGCCGCCCAGCGATCATTTTCTTCATCATGTTCAAACATTGGGAAATCCACCACCCACAATGGCGCCCAGGCACGGCCATCCACGTGGCCTTTATCGTGACCGACTTTAAGGCGTAATGCACCTAATGCTTCGTTCACCACTTTGGTTTTGTCTGCGCCAAAGAATACGATGTCACCATTTTGTGCGCCTGTGCGGTCAATAATAGCCTGCAATGCTTTGACATGAATGTTTTTTACGATTGGACTTTGCAGGCCTTCTTCGTTCAATTTAGTCACATCGTTAATCTTGATATAAGCAAGACCCTTCGCCCCGTAAATTTTGACGAATTCTGTGTATGCATCAATCTCACTACGGGCAATTGCCGCGCCATTTGGCACGCGCAAGGCAGCCACTCGGCCGCCCGCCATGTTGGCAGCGCCTGCAAACACTTTAAAATCTACGTCTTTCATGACATCTGAAAGCTCGGTGATTTCCAGCGTTACGCGCATATCAGGTTTATCTGAGCCGTAACGGGTCATGGCTTCATGAAATGACATGCGCGGAAATGCCGCTGGCAAATCAACGTTTTGAACTTTTTTCAACATTTGTCGAATCATTTCTTCAACAATATCCATGATTTCATTTTCAGTCATGAACGATGTTTCAATATCCACTTGGGTGAATTCTGGCTGACGGTCTGCACGCAAATCTTCATCGCGGAAGCACTTAGTGATTTGGAAGTAACGGTCAAAACCTGAAACCATGAGCAATTGTTTGAATAATTGCGGTGATTGTGGCAACGCAAAGAACTGACCTGCATGCACACGGCTTGGCACCAGGTAATCACGCGCGCCTTCAGGTGTTGAGCGCGTTAACATCGGCGTTTCAACTTCAATGAATCCGTTAGTATCTAAATAATCACGCAGGGTTTTCGCCACGCGGTAACGCAACATCATGTTTTTTTGCATCGCTGGACGACGTAAATCAATATAGCGATGTTGTAAACGCACAGTTTCAGTTAAGTTTTCATCATCTAACTGGAACGGCGGCGTGAGTGACGCATTGAGAATTTCAATCTCAGTGGCAATCATTTCAACTTCACCCGTCGCTAAATTAGCATTGGTTGCGCCGTCCGGGCGCGCTTGCACGACACAGGTCACTTTAAGTACATATTCACTGCGTACGCTTTCAGCGATTGAAAATGCGGTTTTTGCATCAGGGTTAATTACGATTTGCGCCATGCCTTCACGGTCGCGCAAGTCAATAAAGATAACGCCACCATGGTCGCGGCGGCGATGCGCCCAACCACATAATGTAACAGTTTGGCCGATGTGTTCGCGGTTTAAATGGCCGCAGTAATGTGTACGCATAGTATTAAGTCTTGTTGAGTAGTCAGTTAAGTGAATGAATAGTTTTTATATAAAATGGGGGTATATCGTTTAATCTTTAACAAGTAATTTAGCTTTTAATTTAGGTGAGGGTGATACTACCCCCATCGAAATAATATACTTCAGCGCCTCATCAACGGTCATGTCCAGCTCAACCACATCTGCACGCGGCATCATCAAAAAATAGCCTCCAGTAGGATTCGGTGTTGTAGGCACATAAACGCTCAGAAAATCACCAGTCAAATGATTCGCCACATCACCACCCGGTTGCCCTGTGATGAAAGCAATTGTCCAGGCACCCTCACGCGGAAACTGCACCAAGACTGCCTGGCGAAAAGCATTACCAGAATCTGAAAATAGCGTATCAGATACTTGCTTAACACTGGCGTAAATAGACTTCACCACGGGCACCCGCGCCAGCATGGCTTCCCACAGCAAAATGAGCTGCTTACCAAAAAAATTGGTGGCAATTAAGCCGGTCACAAAAATGATAAACAAGGTGAGTAAAGCGCCTACGCCCGGAATCTCTAGCCCCAATTGCGCTTTAGGTCGCCAATTTTCAGGAAGCAGAAATAAGCTTTGATCCATCATGCCGATGATGCCAGTGAGCACCCACGCGGTAATGAACAGCGGGACCAGCACCAGCAGACCCGTAATAAAATATTTTTTCATACGTTTCGTGAAGAAGCTTTAATGGCAAGCGCAGCCACTGGCACAAGCGGCCGGCGAAGCTACAGTTTCAGACTTTTTTTCTACCGATGACTCGCTACCCGAACTCTCAGTTTTGCTTGAAGGCGCTTTATTACCGCCGTTTTTAAAGTCTGTGGCATACCAGCCGCTGCCACTTAGCTGAAAGCTTGGCGCAGACAATTGTTTACTAAAAGTTTCAGCGCCACATTGTGGGCAAGCTTCTGTGCTTGCTGCGCTAATTTTGCGCATGACTTCTGCTTTATGGCCGCAACTTGTACATTGATAATCGTAAATAGGCATAAAATACCTCAACAAACAGTTAGATAACCGCGAATTATACCTTATTTGGCGACTTGGCTAATCCCAAAAATTTAAGGGATTTTGAAAATAAGTGAATTGTAAAAGAGGGGAAACTAAGAACTGCATAAATTTGTAATGGCTAGTATTTGCTTATGTCCAAAGCGCAAGCGGACTGTAGGTGATTGAAGGAAATCTGTCGTTACTATTCACGCTTTGACTGATAAGCTTATTAAATTCAGCTTGAGAAACTGGCTTGCTAAACAAATGCCCCTGAAAAGCCTTGCAACCGCTTTTACGCAAAAACTCAAGCTGCGCCACAGTTTCAACCCCTTCGGCAATCACTTCCAAACCAAGATTATGCGCCATGCTGATAATGGTTTGTACGATAATTTCATCGTCGCGGTCAACGGCAATATCGCGCACAAAGCTTCTGTCAATTTTGATTTGGCTCAGCGGCAAGCTTTTTAAGTAGATTAACGAAGCATAACCTGTACCGAAATCGTCCATGGCAAAGTTGATGCCAATGGCCCGCAATTCCCGCATTTTTCTGATGGAATCAGCAATGTTGTCGAATACCAGACTTTCGGTCAGTTCAAGCTTGAGTTTATGTGGGGAAATGTCAAACTTGGCGAGCGTTGATTGTATCTGCTCAACGAAATTGGCTTGGCGAAACTGCCTTGCGCTAACATTGATAGCCAAACTAAGGTCTTGCGTCACCGGGTTGTTTTGCCACTCCATCAGTTGCGCACAGGCAGTTTCCAATACCCACTGGCCGATTGGAAGGATGAGTAATGATTCTTCTGCGAATGGCACAAATTGAGATGGGTAAATAAGCCCTTGTTCTGGATGTTCCCACCGAATCAAAGCTTCAGCACCTATAATTTGATTTAATTCATTAACCTGCATTTGCAGCAATAATTTCAATTGACCGCTTTCCAGGGCAAAACGTAAATCATCTTCAAGTGCTGCACGCGCTTCCAGCTCTGCCTGCATCGCAGGGTCAAAGAACCGCAATGTATTCCGACCAGCCTGCTTGGCTTGATACATGGCGGTATCTGCACGTTTCAGCAATTCATCCACAGTCATTTCCTGGCTGTGAAACATACTGATACCAATACTCGGCGTGCTGTAATGGTCAAAATCCTGAATCAGGTATGGTTGACCAAGCACCTTTCTAACCTTCTCTCCTACCACTTCGGCCTGTATCGTCGCCTGCTCAATATCACCACTTAAATATTCCAGGATAACCACAAACTCATCGCCACCTAAACGCGCCACTGTATCCTCACTTCGTACACAAGATTTTAGGCGTTCAGCGACTTCCATCAATAACAAATCGCCTATATCGTGGCCACGTGTGTCGTTGAGTGTCTTAAAATTATCGAGGTCTATAAACAGAATGGCGCTATATGTTTTATAAGCAACTTCCATGTCAAGCATAGATTCCAAACGTTCACGAAGCAATCGCCGGTTCGGTAATTTAGTCAAAGGATCATAAAAGGCCAGGTTGTTAATTTCAAACTCAGCTTTTTTGCGTTCGGTAATATCGCGCAAAAAGCCCACCATCATTCGCGAACCTGTCCAGTCAAACGCGGTAATAGCTAGCTCAACCGGAAATTCCCTACCATTGGCATGCATGGCGTTCAACTCAATACGCTTACCAAGCATTGTAGATTGCCCTGTTTTTCCGAAACGTTCAAATCCTTCTCTATGTGCCTTACGCGAAGCGAATGGAATAATTACGTCTGCAAAGTTTCTACCTATCACTTCTTCACGCTTATAGCCAAAAGTGCGTTCTGCAGCAGGATTGAATTCGACTAGGCTACCCTTTTCATCCATCATTACAATGCAATCCAGCGCACCTTCAACGACTGAGCGCATTTTTTTTTCGCTTTCACTTAAATCATGCAACATGCTTGCGGCAGCGTCATTTGCTGACTTTTCTAAAGTTGAGTGCAGATGCTGTAATTGTGACAGCGCAAGCGCATTATGTCGGGCGAGGCGTTGATCAAACGATGCAGCAAGAATGCCTCCACCAAACCAGAGTAAAGAAACCAAAGACACAATGATTGCCAATGCCGGACTATCAATATGCACGGCTCCTCCCATGCATACGCTGCCAGGTGAGATAGTTACTCCCTGCATGCTGGTGTAATGCATGCCGGAAATGGCCAACCCCATCACCAAGCTTCCCAGTGCAAAACGTACGTATTCCGGTAACTTAATTTGCTCGCCTCTAAACATCATCAGCAAGGCAATCCATGAAGCAGCAATGGCAATAAATATAGAAAGGGCATAAATACCCGGATTGTATGTAATGGCCGGTGACATTTTAAGCGCAGCCATGCCAATGTAATGCATGCTGCTAATACCTGCACCCATAAACAAACCCGCTAAAAATATGCGCGTATTACTCACTGCAGGTGTACGTAAAACGTAAAAACCCAACAAAGCCGCAGCCATTGCAGGCACTGCTGAAAGTAGCGTTAGCGGTAAGTCATAGCTAAGCGGAATTGGCAAGTGAAAAGCCAGCATGCCGATGAAATGCATCGACCAAATGGCCATACCGAGCGTGATGCCTCCGCTGACCATCCAGGCAATTGAGGTGCTGCCTTGGGCGTGCCGCATGCGTGCTGCGTGCGCTAAAGCGGTAAATGAGCCAGCGACGGCTACTATTACCGATAAAGCAATTAGCGATGTATTCCAAAAAATATTCAAGAGTATGGGCTATCTGTCATAATTTTAAGGAAAGCAATATTACATATTATCTTGCAGGCGCTAGAAAGGAATATCGTCTTCAAAATCATCGAATCCTGAACCGCCTGCTGGTTTTGCAGTTGATTGGGCTGGCGCTTGTTTTGCTGATGATTGGTTACTTGGTGGCGCTTGATTGTAATCGCCAGCACTACTGCTTTGGTCCATACCGCCATCATAACTAGCGTTGGATCCGCCGCCATCACGCCCGCCAAGCATTTGCATTTGGTCTGCGATGATTTCTGTTGTGTAGCGGTCCTGACCTTCTTTAGTTTGCCATTTACGTGTTTGCAAGCGGCCTTCTACATATACAGGGCGACCTTTTTTAAGATATTCCCCTGCGATTTCTGCCAATTTGCGATACATCACAATATTGTGCCATTCCGTGCGCTCTTGTTTTGCCCCAGATTTATCTTTCCAGCTATCGGTTGTGGCAATACTGAAGTTACATACCGCTTCGCCGTTTGGCATGAACCTTACTTCAGGGTCTTTACCTAAATTACCGACTAAAATTACTTTATTAACTGACGCCATTTTTATCCTCTCAACAATTTATACACTTGGGCTTCATCCCAATCTTGCGATTTATCTATTTTCAATATCACAGTGCGTTCTTGCGGCAGCACCACAGCCTCCATTACGCCAATAAGCTTAGTTAGCCTGTCTTTTAGAATCGCGGCGTTAGCCGTACTTAACTCTGCGGCGGTTTCATCCAAGCTGTACATTTTGGTTTTTACTGCTGGCGGCGCTTGCATTGAATATGCAAATATTAGCCATAAAAGCATCATTACGCTACAAAAAATAAATACGCTCGCAAAGCCGAATTTATGTGACAAATAACCGCCTAAAGCGCCACCCGCAAAAATACCCAAAGATTGCGCGGTATTATAAACACCCATCGCCGTGCCCTTTGCCGCTGCGGGCGCAATTTTACTAATCATGGAAGGCAGAGAAGCTTCAAGCACATTAAACGCGATAAAGTAAAGGGTGAGTGAAAAAACGATACCCCAGAAATGTTGAATAGATCCTGCAAAAACTAGCTGTGCAAGTAACATAGTAGCCACAGCACCAACAAATACCTGTTTCATTTTAGCTTGTTTTTCAGCATAAATAATCGCAGGCACCATAAACACAAAAGAAGCGACTAATACTGGCAAATAAATATGCCAATGTTGGTTTACTTCGATATTGCCTGATTTAGCAATAGCAAACGGCACCACTACAAACATCGCCATTTGCGCGGCATGCAAGGCAAAAATACCATAATTTAAACGTAATAACTGTTTATTTTTCAGCACATCTTTTAGTTTAGCTGGCGCAGCGCTGGCATCAGAGTGGTAGTGGCTGTGAACTGGATCTGGCACCACAAACTTCACAACAACAATCGCAGCCAGAGTTAAAAATGCCGTCATCACAAATATACCTTGCACGCCTATCCACTGATTTAACAAAGGCCCGCCCACCAGTGAAACGGCAAATGCCACACCAATAGTTGCGCCTATAGTGGCCATAGCTTTGGTGCGATGTTCGTCTCTGGTCAAGTCTGCCAATAATGCTGTAACAACGGCAGAAACTGCGCCTGCACCTTGAATCGCGCGGCCAATAATCACCCCTTCAATATTCATGGCCAAGGCAGCGACCATACTGCCTATAGCGAAAATTGCAAGGCCTAAGTAAATCATGGGCTTGCGACCAAATTTATCAGATGCCATACCAAAGGGTAATTGAAATAACGCTTGCGTAAGGCCATAAGCGCCTAATGCCAGTCCAATCATCAGTGCACTAGGATTATCCGGCAAGGTTGAGGCATAGATTGCAAAAATCGGCAAAATTGAAAACATACCGAACATACGCAAGCCATAAATAGACGCCAGGCTTAAGGTGGCTCGCATCTCTACAGGGGTCATTTTGTCTGACGGAATATCAAGTGACGTCATGGTATCAGCGGCAATATCGGTAAAAAGGTCATGCGTTTGATTGTCTGAATGGTGCTTTGATGTGGACATGAAAACTAAAGGCCTGAAAAATGTTTAGCTAAATATGTAAAAGTAGGTATATTAGCAGGTTGCCCTAAAATTAACCCGAGTGTTTAGTAACAGCATGATGGAATTCATAAAAATACGCGGTGCCCGCACGCACAATTTAAAAAATATCTCACTGGATATTCCACGTAATAAGTTAGTCGTGATTACGGGGCTATCTGGCTCAGGTAAGTCCTCACTCGCCTTTGACACCCTGTATGCGGAAGGCCAGCGGCGCTATGTTGAGTCGCTATCTGCTTATGCGCGGCAGTTTTTAGCGCGCATGGATAAACCTGATGTTGATTTGATTGAAGGTTTATCGCCTGCCATTTCTATCGAGCAAAAATCTACTTCGCACAATCCGCGCTCCACTGTCGGCACCGTGACAGAAATTCACGATTATCTGCGCCTGTTATACGCCCGCGCTGGCGACCCTGAATGCCCGGAACACGGCATTAGGCTTGAAGCTCAAACCGTAAGCCAAATGGTGGATCACGTGTTATCGCTACCAGAAGATACCAAACTGATGATATTGGCGCCCGTGGTGAGTAATCGCAAAGGCGAACAGCTGGATTTGTTTGAAGAACTTAAAGCACAAGGTTTTGTACGTTTACGGATTGATGGCAAGATTTATGAAGTGGATGCTTTGCCACAGCTCACCAAAACTACCAAGCATAGTGTAGAGGTAGTGATTGACCGCATCAAAGTTAAGCTAGACATGAAGCAACGTATTGCCGAATCATTTGAAACCGCATTGCGTTTAGCCGAAGGCAAAGCGATTGCAGTGGAAATGGACACTGACAAAGAGCATCTCTTTTCCGCTAAATTTTCATGCCCGGTATGTGACTACTCACTTGCTGAACTTGAGCCGCGTTTATTCTCTTTTAACAACCCAATGGGCGCATGCCCGACTTGTGATGGCTTGGGCAACATTAACTTTTTTGACCCCAAGCGAGTGGTCGCTTTTCCGCATTTATCGTTGGCTGCCGGAGCGATTAAAGGCTGGGATAGGCGCAATCAGTTTTACTTCCAAATGCTGGCAAGCATCGCCACGCACTATAACTTTAATCTTGATACCGCATTTGAAAAACTGCCGGAGTACATCCAAAAAGTACTGCTCAATGGCAGCGGTAAAGAAGTCATGCCGTTTAAATACCTGAATGAGCGAGGTGTTTTCTTTGAAAAAACGCATACATTTGAAGGTATTTTAAACAACCTTAAACGCCGCTATCACGAAACCGATTCGCAAACTGTGCGCGAAGAACTGGCAAAATACCTGAACTCACAAAGTTGCCCGGACTGTTCAGGCACGCGCTTACGCAAAGAAGCACGCCATGTAAAAGTGGGCAATAAAAATATTCATGAAGTATGCGAAGTGCCACTTAAGTTAGCGCTTACTTTCTTTGATACCCTTGAATTAACTGGTGCGAAACTTACTATTGCTGACAAAATAGTGAAAGAAATTAGCAACCGCTTAAAGTTTTTAACGAATGTTGGTTTGGAATATTTATCACTTTCACGCTCTGCAGAAACACTATCCGGCGGCGAAGCACAGCGTATACGCTTAGCATCTCAAATCGGCAGCGGTTTAACCGGCGTCATGTATGTGCTGGACGAGCCTTCAATCGGCTTGCACCAGCGTGATAATGATAGATTGCTGGACACATTGAAACGCTTACGCGATATTGGTAACAGCGTGATTGTGGTGGAACATGACCAAGACGCTATTATGGCAGCTGATTATGTCGTGGATATTGGGCCTGGCGCAGGCGAGCATGGCGGGCAGATTGTGGCAGAAGGTACGCCAGACCAAGTTAAAGCTAATCCAAATTCGCTTACAGGTGATTATTTAAGCGGCAAAAAACAAATCATTTATAACAAAAAACGCACACAAGCAGACCCTGCACGCTGGCTTAAATTGAGCAACACTACAGGCAACAACCTGAAAGATGTCACGCTCAAACTGCCAGTTGGCTTATTGAGCTGCATCACAGGCGTATCTGGCAGTGGAAAATCCACACTCATTAACGACACTTTATACCGTGTAGTAGCACAACATTTATACGGCAGCAGTACAGAACCAGCGCCGTTTGGCGAGATAGACGGTTTAGCTTTTTTTGACAAAGTTGTGGATGTAGACCAAAGCCCGATTGGCCGCACGCCACGTTCCAACCCGGCAACCTATACAGGTTTATTTACGCCGATTCGTGACTTGTTTGCAGGTGTGCCTGAAAGCCGTGTGCGTGGTTACGGACCAGGACGATATTCGTTTAACGTAAAAGGTGGTCGCTGTGAAGCTTGCCAGGGCGACGGCGTGATTCGTGTTGAAATGCATTTTTTACCCGATGTCTATGTGCCATGCGATGTATGTAAAGGCCACCGTTATAACCGTGAAACGTTAGAGATTCAATTCAAAGGTAAAAATATTCACGAAGTACTGGGCATGACGGTAGAGCAAGCGCACGCGTTCTTTAGTGCGCAGCCTGTCATTTCACGTAAACTCAAAACGCTGCTGGACGTTGGTTTGGGCTACATCACACTCGGGCAAAGCGCTACAACACTTAGCGGCGGTGAAGCGCAACGAGTTAAGCTAGCTTTAGAACTCAGCAAACGCGATACTGGCCGCACCTTGTACATTCTGGATGAACCCACCACTGGCCTGCATTTTGCAGATATTCAATTGTTGCTCGATGTGATTCACCGCTTACGTGATGCAGGCAACACCATTGTGATTATTGAGCACAACCTGGACGTGATTAAAACCGCAGACTGGATTGTAGACATGGGCCCGGAAGGTGGTGACGGTGGTGGTACCATAATTGCTGAAGGCACGCCGGAACAGGTGGCACAAAGTACCGAAAGCTACACGGCCAAATATTTAAAAGCGATGCTGTAATACTAAAGATATTGTTATACGAATTAGAATAGTGCTGATGAAAATACCAAAAAAATACACCAACATTTTATTTGCCTTTGTCATGTCGTTGCTGATGGCACTTATCATGTCTGGCGTATTAACGGCACTATTCGCAGGTGTTGATCAGCAATTCACTTCACATTGGATGCGCGCATTTATTCACGCCTGGCCTGTAGCATTTCCTGCTATTTTCATAGTCGCACCTGTCGTTAAAAAAATAGTTGCAGCTTTAACAGATTAGTCTTAATAAAAGCAGTTTCAACCATTCTACGGCACCTCCACAAAGCGCATTCTGGCTTGTATAGTGGCGGCGCGGCGATTTAAGTAAGCTGTAGAACGGTGCGTATCGTAATAACGAGGATTAGGTATCATGGCAGCCAGCTTTGCGGCCTGACCGCTACTTAGCTTGGAAGCACTGGTTTTATAATAATGCCTGGCCGCAGCCTCTGCACCAAACACGCCGTTGCCCCATTCAATCACATTCAAATAAATCTCTAAAATTCGACGTTTACTCAGAATATTTTCCAGCATTACCGTAATCAGCGCTTCTTCGCCTTTGCGCCAAGGCGTGCGCTTCGTAGACAAAAATAAATTTTTGGCCAGTTGCTGGCTGATGGTAGAGCCGCCTGCCACGATTTTGCCTTTTTTAAGATTTTTTTCGTACGCCTTCTGAATACCGTCCCAATCAAATCCTTCATGGTCAACAAACTTTGCATCCTCTGATGCAATAACAGCGCGCTTAAGATTATTAGAAATTTTAGCGTAATCAACCCATTGATACTTCAGTTCAGCATCCGGCTTAGTCTCTTGAATAATGTTTAAGCGGTCTTCCATAAAGGCGCTGGAGGAAGGATTAAATTTTATCCACCAGAAAATATGCAAAAGTATCCAAAGCTGATACAAAAAAAGTATCATAAAAAACAGCACCAAACCTCGTGTTACATAGCCGCCAAAACCCAATGGGGGGGCATTATGCCGGCTATTTAACATCCACTTTTTCATCGTTTTTATTCTATTTTTTTAAAGCTGGGACAAATTTCTTATTTGCTGCATCACGCTGTGTGTTTCCGGGCGGACACCACGCCAAATATAAAAAGCTTCAGCCGCCTGTTCTACCAGCATACCTAAACCATCTGCCACTTGTGCACCATTATCTTTAGCCAACTTTATAAACAGTGTTTCTCGGCCATACATCATGTCATAGGCCAAACAGTCTTTAGCAAAAATGGTATTGAGTATAGGTAAAGCTGTATCATTTAAGCCAGCTGATGTTGCATTGATAACAATATCAAAAGCCTGGCCTTGCAGCTCTTCAAAAGTACAGGCGCTCAAGATGGTGTTTCCAAATTGTGATTGGGCCTCTACTTTTTTAATCATCCCAATCGCCTTATCCAATGTACGATTAACGACTGTGATTGATTTTGGTTTTGATTTGAACATAGGCTGAAGAACTCCTTCAGCGGCACCGCCAGCGCCAATGAGTAATACTCGTTTTCCTGCAATTTGCACGTTCAGATTCTGCTCAACGTCCCGCACAAGTCCGGCGCCATCGGTATTGTCCGCTGCTATAGTTTGATTTTTAAAGCTTAATGTATTGGCAGCGCCGGCACCTAAAGCGCTACTGGAATACTGATTCGCCAATTGAAATGCCTCAAACTTAAAAGGCACAGTCACATTAACACCCTTGTACCCCTGCTTAATTAGCTCACGAACTGTTTCATCAAAACCATCCAGCGGCGCAAGAATACGTTCATAGCTAATATCTTGCCCTGTTTGCCTGGCAAATGCTTCATGTATCAACGGCGATTTGCTATGCGCAATGGGGTTGCCTATCACTGCATATTGATCAGTCATGCATTAATTAGTCCAAGGCAAGCCAGCATGTTTCCAGCCATTAATCAATGTCCGTTGTTTAAGTTCGTTTGCTTCGCCTTCAAAGCCTTCCAGCATATTATAAGCATTCACAAAACCCAGCTGCTGCGCCACTACCGCTGCATTATGTGAACGTCCGCCAGTGCGGCACATAAATATCACCGTGAGGCTTTTATCTACATTTTCAGCCAGTTGTTTGGCGAAATCCTGATTTTTTACCATACCTGGATAAAACGCCCATTCAAGGTTTAAGGCATTCGGTACCCGACCTACAAGCTCTAGTTCTGCCTGCGTACGCACATCAACCAACAGTACTTCAGGATTTTCCTGCAACAACTCAAACGCCTCACGCGGTGTCAATGCCCCTGCATAAGTTAAATTATTTTCCGCACCGCGCTTTTGAGCTAAAGCTAAAATTTTCTGTTGATTACTCATAAACTCACCTTATCAATTAATTTACTTTTTACTGAATGTCATCATTGACATTTTACATTCAATATTTTTAGCTAAAACACATCTAAAAAAATATAAAAATAATCACTCCCCAAACCAATAATTTTACAGCACTTTATTGGTGCATAAATTACACACTGTGCACCTATATAGTGCTTAGTTTTGGTTTGTATTTTAACACTTCTTTAAAAAAGCCACTGTTTGGTCTTTTCAGATTGGCACGTTTCCTGCTAATCTACTGAGTTGAAATTTTAATTTTTAATCCTGACCCACACCACAATAGGAGATTCTGAATGTCAGTGGAAAATGTAATGAAATTAGTCATCGATAACGACATTAAATTTGTTGATTTTCGTTTTACTGATACGCGCGGTAAAGAACAACACGTTACTGTGCCTGTTTCACACTTCAATGAAGATAAATTTACTGAAGGCCACGCATTTGATGGCTCTTCAATCGCCGGCTGGAAAGGCATTCAAGCATCAGACATGCAATTGATGCCAGATCCAACCACTGCAAATATCGACCCGTTTATGGATGAGCCAACTTTAGTTTTGACTTGCGATGTGGTTGACCCAACCGATGGCAAAGGCTACGAGCGTGACCCACGTTCATTAGCAAAACGTGCTGAAGCCTACTTAAAATCTACCGGTTTAGGTGACACTGCTTACTTTGGCCCAGAGCCAGAGTTCTTCATTTTTGACAGCATTCAATGGGATGTTTCAATGAACGGCAGTTCAGTGCGCATCAACTCAGAAGAAGGCGCCTGGTCTTCAAACGAAAAATTTGAAGGCGGCAATACTGGCCATCGTCCAGGTGTTAAAGGCGGCTACTTCCCGGTGCCACCAGTCGATTCATTGCATGACATCCGTTCAGCAATGTGTATGACATTAGAAGCGATGGGCGTGCCTGTTGAAGTGCATCACCATGAAGTTGCAACGGCTGGCCAATGTGAAATTGGTACTAAATTCAGCACCTTAACGCAACGCGCAGACTGGACGCAAATTCAAAAATACGTAATCCTGAACACAGCTCACGCTTACGGCAAAACAGCGACATTCATGCCAAAACCATTCGCAGGCGATAACGGTAGCGGTATGCACGTTCACCAATCCGTTTGGAAAGATGGCAAAAACCTGTTTGCAGGCAACGGCTATGCGGGTTTGAGTGAGTTCGCGCTTTACTACATCGGCGGTATCATCAAACATGCTAAAGCACTGAATGCGATTACCAACCCGGGGACTAACTCATACAAACGCTTGGTACCACACTTTGAAGCACCAGTTAAATTGGCTTACTCAGCTAAAAATCGCTCTGCTTCTATCCGCATTCCTTTTGTGCATTCTGACAAAGGTCGTCGCGTTGAAGCACGCTTTCCAGACCCAATCGCTAACCCATACCTGGCTTTCTCAGCCTTGCTAATGGCTGGTTTAGATGGCGTACAAAACAAGATTCACCCGGGTGAACCAGCAACTAAAGATTTATACCATCTACCAGCTGAAGAAGATGCAAAAATCCCAACTGTATGCGCTTCGCTAGAAGAAGCATTGGCAGAGCTGGATAAAGACCGCGAATTCTTAACCAAAGGTGGCGTATTTACGAATGACTGGATTGATGCTTACATTGCATTGAAAATGGAAGAAGTGAACAAAGTACGTATGACGCCGCACCCAGTTGAGTTTGGTTTGTACTACTCTTGCTAAGCTGTGATTAGATAGTAAATAAACTAGATAGTAACTAAAAAGGGGCGATAATATCGCCCCTTTTTATTTGGGGCTGACTTAGCTATAAATACGTTCAAACACACCAGGTCAACCCGCACTTAAACCCAGGCGTTAGTTAACTGCATTGCCTAACTTGGTCAACTCTACTAAACTATTGCTATGAAAAAAACTCTGTATTTAGTCACACTCATTGTTATTGCCTTTTCAGGGAGTGCGTTTGCTGAAATTTACAAACGCGTAGATGCTGACGGGCGCATTACCTATTCGAACATCAAAACAAAAGGTGCAACACGTCTGGACTTTGACCCTGATGCAAACACGATATCAAACAGCCGTCCCAAAGGCACAGACAGCGCCCCCTCTGCCAATAAGCGTAGTCCAACGCCTGAAAGTTTTCCTCGGGTTGATAAGCAAACACAAAACCAACGTGATAGTAAGCGCCAGGATATTTTACAAAGTGAACTTGATGCTGAAAAAGTGGCTTTAGAAGAGGCCAAAAAAGCATATGCAGAGGGAGAATCTAAACCTGAAGTATATAAAGCCGCAAATGGGGCAACTATGCGCAACGTACCAAAATTCCAGGAAAAAATGAAAAGCTTACAAGCGGATGTTGATAGCCACGAAAACAATATCAAACTCTTGCAAAAAGAACTTGATAACCTTCGCTAAAAACCTATTTTTCCTACCGCATTTTAACGGCAATCTTTAAATTATAGCCATCATTCAAAGTTGGTCTATCTTTTGCTTTAATCATAGTATTATCATTGATAAACTCGCTTAGAAAGCACTAGTTTAATATTACTATGGTTCAAATTTAATGGTACAACCAACACCAAATCATTTTGCCGGGTTAGAGCATCTGGCTACGGCAATCATCCTGCTCGATGAAAATCGCCGTGTGGTATACATCAATCCGGGTGCTGAAATCATTTTTGCTTTTAGCTCCACGCATGTAACCGGCATGCTGATAAGTGATGTATTTCCCGATTGTGAAATTTTAATGCTGGCCATTAAAAACGCCATTTCCCAGCAAAGCCCGTTTCGAGAGCACGAATTTACCATCACCACCAATCGGCATCATTCTTTTGCCGTCACCTGCACTGCCACGCCGATTGATGACCCCAATGCCTGTTTGATACTTGAGTTTCAGCAAATGGACGCCCAGCTCCGCATAGCGCGTGAAGAGCGCATGCTCATACAACAGCAGGCCAACGCAGAATTACTGCGAAACCTCGCGCACGAGATACGCAATCCGCTCGGTGGCCTGCGTGGAGCTGCGCAATTACTTGAACACGAACTACCGTCACCCAGTTTGCGCGAATACACCCAAGTGATTATTAAAGAGGCTGATCGCCTGCAATCCCTGATGGATAGATTGCTGATACCGCATCGCGCCCCTAAATATCAGCCAACCAATATTCATGAGGTGCTAGAGCGGGTACGAAGCTTATTGTTGGCCGAATCGCCCAAAGCTGTTCTTATTAAGCGTGATTATGATCTAAGCTTGCCTGAGTTAATTGGCGACCGTGAAAAGCTCATACAAGCAGTGCTTAACATTGCACGCAACGCGGTACAAGCCATGCAGTCACACCACACACCTGCTAGCCAGATTACCTTTAGAACGCGCGCGGAACGTCAAGTCACATTAGCCAGAAAGCGTTACCGTGTCGCAATTAAACTTGAAATCATTGATAACGGTCCCGGCATTCCGGCGGACATTCGTGACCGTATTTTTTACCCGCTGGTTTCTGGCAGCGAAGGTGGCTCAGGCCTAGGCTTAACACTTGCACAAACATTTATTACCCAGCACCACGGCATGATTGAATGCGAAAGCGTGCCGGGCAACACCTGCTTTACCATTTTATTACCGATAGAAACATCAGCAATTAAGCCCGCTGCAAGTAAGCAATAAGTAAGTAAGTAATAAGTGATTAAGTAATAAGTGATTAAGCAATAAATATAACAACATTCGCGGCTACAAGCCGCTCCAACATGAGCTTTCTGTAGGAGCGGCTTGTAGCCGCGAAACAATAGGATAAATATGAAACCAATCTGGATCATCGACGACGACAAATCAATCCGCTGGGTGTTTGAAAAAGCCCTGGCACGCACTGACTTAGAATTTAAAACCTTTGCATCGGTCGCCGAGGCACTTAACGCGCTAGAGCGTGATCAGCCGCAAGTTGTGGTCAGTGATATCCGTATGCCTAATGGCTCAGGATTGGATTTTTTAAGCGAAATCAAGCAAAAATTTCCTGATATTCCCGTCATTATCATGACGGCATATTCAGATTTAGAAAGCGCAGTTGCTGCATTTCAGGGTGGTGCGTTTGAATATCTGGCAAAGCCATTTGATGTTGACCAAGCCATTGATGTAATTAAACGCGCAGTGGAAGAAAGCACCAGACAAGCGCCAGAAACGATAGCGATTGAAGAAACACCCGAGATTATTGGTCAAGCGCCTGCCATGCAAGAGGTTTTTAGAGCCATAGGCCGCTTAAGTCGCTCACATGCCACTGTACTTATCAATGGCGAATCAGGCAGCGGTAAAGAGCTTGTAGCGCGGGCACTGCACCGCCATAGTCCGCGCGGCGACAAGCCATTCATTGCCATTAACACCGCTGCAATCCCTAAAGACTTGCTGGAATCAGAGTTGTTTGGTCACGAACGTGGCGCATTTACTGGTGCTCAAGCGGCAAGACGCGGCCGATTTGAACAAGCCGATACCGGCACACTATTTTTAGATGAAATCGGCGACATGCCGCCAGACTTGCAAACGCGGCTTTTACGTGTGCTAAGTGACGGGCAGTTCTACCGCGTGGGCGGCCACCAACCCATTAAAGTGAATGTACGCATTATTGCTGCCACCCATCAGGATTTAGAAGAGCGCGTTAAAAACGGTTTATTTCGTGAAGACTTATTTCACCGCCTGAATGTCATCCGCTTAAGGTTGCCAGCGCTACGCGAACGCCGTGAAGATATACCATTACTCATCAAACACTTTTTACAACACAGTGCTACCGAGCTTGGTGTAGAAACCAAGCAGCCATCGGTTGCGGCACTTAAATATTTAAGCGCCGTGAACTGGAGCGGCAATGTACGGCAGCTTGAAAACGTATGCCACTGGCTAACCGTAATGGCACCCGGGCAAAACATTGATGTGGCTGATTTACCGCCTGAACTAAAAGAAGATAGCAGTAAATCCAGCGCAGCCCTCTCTTGGCAAGATGCACTCGCGAGTGAAGTCATGGATGCACTGAACCGTGGCGAGCAAAACGTATTAGAAACCCGCACGCAAATTTTTGAACGGATATTAATTGTAAAGGCGCTGGAACATACCCACGGCCGCCGTATTGAAGCCGCCAATCAGCTAGGCATGGGGCGCAATACACTCACACGGAAGATTCAGGAACTTGGGATAGAAGAATAATGTAGGAGGGGCGACCCGCCCCGATAACTTGGCAGCCAATTAAATCGAGTCTGACCCCATTTCCCCTATTCGTTAGTAAAGATTTCGAACTGAAGCGAAATCGGAATGTCACGACTGCTATGAAGTACTCGCCATATTTCAATTTGGTTGGGATGTTCAGCGTAAAAGACTAGATACGGAAATTTATTGCAACTCCAAACACGCAATTCAGGCAAATCTAATTCATGTGCGTAACGTGGAGAGCCAGTCGCAGGGAATTTTTGAATATGCTGGTATGCATGCTCTAAAGCATCTAGAAAGCTAAGTGCATATTCTGGTGCGTTAGCAACGTAATAATCCAGCGCAGCCAAAATATCAGCATCAGCTAGAGCACGCCGAACCAGCTTCTTCATTAGGCGTGCTGTGCTAATCGTTTATTAATGTCAGCGCGCAAATCAGAAAAATACTGTTTGTCGGCCTCACCAGCAACTGAAGAACTAGCGCCTTCAATTATCAAGCTACGTAAGTGCAAACGGTCTTGATCACGACGTATTAATTCCCGGACATATTCGCTAGACGTGCCGTAACCTGCTGCCGCGACATGCTCATCAACAAAGTTTTTAAGTGGTGCGGGTAATGAAATATTCATAGTGCTCATAACGTATACTCTAAATGCTTTGGCAAAATTTGGCAACAAATAATTATACGCTTTAAAGTACACCGCAGAATCGAGTGGAGCATTCGGTGTTAAATAAAGTACTCCAGCAAAAATTGTATTGTTATCCGTGTGAATGACACCCTGTCTATATTGTTCTGAAACACTTTGAAAACTTGAAGAAATCGCCCGGCGCATACTATCATGCTCAGGAATATGAAATACCGAAACTAGTTTTTTAAGTACTTTTTCTTGTAAATCACTATCTAAATCATATTAAGTCTTTTGTTCTACATCCAGGGTAAACATAGCCAATATCGCCTTCTTCATGGAGAAATTTATACTGCTGTGCTAAGGCGAATTGTCAAATAGCATCAGGGTTTTCGTAAAAATTATTGATTACGGTAACGGGGTATAGATTCATATTTTCAACTTATCAGCACGAGATTAGCGGGTTAAGTTGACTAAAACTAGCGATACACTTCTTTTCGATTGCCAATTCTAACCACCGTAATTGTAATTTGGCTATCATCTATATTAGCGATGATACGGTAGTCACCAACGCGATATTTCCAGTATTCGCCCAATTTTGCACCTTGCAGTGCAGCACCAAGTATTCTTGGATTTTCAGCCGCTGCCAACCAGTTTTCAATAAAGTCAATAATGCGTGCTGTTACTGGCTTATCAAGCTTTTGTAGCATTTTAAAAACTTTATCATCTACAATAACTTTCCAACGCATTAGTCTGCTAGCTCTAAACGACTTTTAACTTCATCTAAAGTGTAAGTTTTACTACGCCCAGCCTGAATATCAGCTAATCTTTGCTCGGCTAAATATAAATCTTCTAAATCTTCTAAATACTCTAAAATAGCTTCACGCGCATAAAATGTTTTAGTACGTCCTGTTGCTTTGGCTAAAACGTCTAATCTATTTTCTATATCTTCAGGTAATCTAATGGCTAACATACTTATCTCCAAGTTTGATATACATGTATATCATATAGCGAAAAGATTTCATTAGCAATAAAAAAACGGCACCCTGTAGGAGGGGCTTGTAGCCCAGAAGGCAATGGTGATTATTGTGGTGACGCTTATTTGCATGGCGATTCGCGGCTGCAAGCCGCTCCTACATACGACTTTGCAAGTGCTTTCACGTATGAATAATCTGCTTTAGCAGATATATTCTACGGGGATGCCAAGCACTGGTACAGCACTTAGCAAATTAGTAACACTTGCTAGCAAAGCTAGCTTAGTGGCACTTATCAGTTTTCTCTGGTCGGAGTGCCCGTGGTACCAAAACAAAAAACGGCACCCGAAGATGCCGTTTTTTATTTATAACTTTAAACTACAACAGGGTTACACTTCGACGTAAATCGTGTCTGACCCCATTTTCCACATTTGACCCCATTTTCCACATTTTCCAGACCCCATTTTCCAGTTTATTGTTCACAATGGTCAAATTACATCAAACTAGGCAGCCAACTTAGACTGCTCACTATGAAAAGGAATCAAGCCAGCAGCTACTGCGTCTAAAATAACCATTTGGACGATACTTCCATCAGCCGCATAACTTACATTCACATTCCAGTCTTGTGAAGTTTCACGCGTAATTGGCTTATCATTAAAAACAAGTTCTAAAATATCATCTTCAGGGTAATAAAGTGTTTTCATTTTTGCTCCAGTTCAAAATGGTGCATCACGGTTTTAATCACCAAAACAGACTCAATAACAACAGCAATGCATAATAAATTATCATTTCTATCTGTATAGGCTTTATAAATCCACAAACGTTTTTCGTCTTTATACTGAGTCATGCCAGTTTCAACTAAATCCAAGATAATTTCATCAGTAATGCTACGCTCAACCATACGCAATTTCGCATGGTGGCTGAGCCTAATTTCCAACAAAAATCTTTTGCTATACATCGGTTAATCATACTCCACAAATTGCATTCGCGATTTAAAAATCGCTCCTACCTAAAAAAACGGCACCCGAAGATGCCGTTTTTTATTGATAACTTTAATGACTTGTAGTTTCTAAGTTAAGCATAAATCGTGTCTGACCCCATTTTTACGATCAAAAATACTGTTTAGCGAAATTGGCTATTGCAACCGCAATTAAAGCACCCATCATCCATTTAAGTAAGTTCAAATCCGCACTAATCGGTGCCAGTGCAATTTGCAAATCTTTTTTAGTCACTAACTCAGACTCATCAATTGCCGAACGCATCGCTTCGGTTAGACCTCAGCTTGCTTTTCATCAAAACCTGCTTCTTTTAACTTTTGCAAAAATTTATGCGTATCAAATGTTACGGTAGCCATTAGCAACCCTTAGGATTTATCTTGACATAGTCTAGCGAAAGAAAATAAAGAAAGCAACCAATAAAAACGGCACCCGAAGATGCCGTTTTTATTTGCACACTGTTATGGTGGGCAAGGTAAACTTTTTGCACACCCTACGCTTAATACGCTATCTCTAGCCTTTTTTCAATACGCTCAATGCGCTCGTTAATTCTATCAATGCTGATATATTGTGTGGCATGTTCTGTTGAAAAATGAGCTACATCACGCCGCACTGCAGCAACGCCAACTTCTAAATTACTCACACGATGTTTAATTTCTTTTAGCTCGCTTTCAATGCGATTTTGCCCAGCTTGAAATGTCTTCAAGTGCTCAAGTATTAAGTTGTCTATTTTTTCGCTCATATATTTCCCTCCTAAAACTAAGGTTAGTCTATCATTTCAGCAAAAAAATGCAAACAAAAAAACGGCACCCGAAGATGCCGTTTTTTATTTATAACTTTAAACTCAACAGGCTGTTGCCTGTCTTATCCTAGAAGAATAAGATTGCGCCTAAAGCGATAGTTTTTGTTTTACCTTCTGTAGAAGTACCAGCGACTTTACCATCAAATTCACCTTTAACATCTGAGTACTCAGCTACCAAGTTCAAGTGTTTTGTCAATGGGTGGTAAGCACCAACAGTCCACATTCTGTTTTGTGTTTCATTGAATGCATCAATTGCGTTACCATCTAATGTTGACTCGCCGTAGCTTACGCCCAATTTAGTGCCTACACCTGGAAGTGTGTAAGTACCTTGAACGTACCAGTCATCTGAATCACGTGCTTGACCAGCAAGATCATAACCTTGATTGAACAATACTGTAGTACCAGTACCTTCACCTTGGCCGTAGTAACCAGTTAAGCCAAAACCAGCAACATTTACAGTAGCGCCTAAGTCCCATGCATTAGCTCTATCATCAGCACCTTCAACATTTTGTGTAAGTCCAGAAGCCCATACTTTACCAGCGAAGTCGCCAGCCCAAGCATAGCTTGCTTTACCTTCGTAAGCTGGCTCTGAACCACCACGTTGAGTATTGCCTGTACCGTTCCAAGCCTGTGTTACACCAGCTGTAAAGCTGAAACCATTCCAGTTTGGTGATGAGTAAGCGATTTGTGATTTCCAGTCAGCATACATAAAGCCAGTACCGATACGGCCTAATGTTGTTGTGTTACCAGCTAACATACCAGCAGCAGAACCCACGCCTAACAATGTCATGTCATTCAAGATAGCATCTGAAGCGTAGATACCTAAATCTTTACCAAGTTTGATAGAACCCCATGAAGCATCACCGAATGTCAAGAATGCCTGACGGTTTTCTTGTTGAGCTGTCTGAATACCAGATTGTGTTGTTGAAGCACCTGGATTGATGCTGATAGTGAAACCAACATCTAAGTCATTTTGACGAGTTTTACCAGAAACTGATAGGTAGTTTGGTAACAGACCAGTTGTAATGTTTGATGCTGTTTTAGTACCAGTATCATTTGCACCAGCTAAACCAGTTGCTGTACCAGAAGCACGTGTACTTGTGTAGTAAGCGTTTACAACACCACCGATGTCCAATGTCCAATCGCCAGCTGGAATCATGATGCCAGCGTTTGCGCTTGAAGCTGCAGCTAATAAAGCTGAAGCCACTGCTAATTTAATTGTGTTATTCATATTGAATCTCCTAAAAGGTTATTGCTTATAGTATTTATAACTAAGTTACCTCACCATTGCTGGCAAGAGAGTTTGCAAACTCTCTCAATGCTTTCTATGCTCTTATATTACAAACAGAATAGGTTTCATTAAGAAGGTGAATGAGAGTATGCCTAAACGAGTTAGCTGAAACAACTATTTATTTGCATTTTAGTCACAAATATTTACATTTGTTGTAAATGTGCAACATCCGGGTCATGTAGGAGGGGATTTATCACTGGTGGTTTAATGGTGACGGTGGCCTCGCGGATGAGCCAGTATTTGGCTTCTCCGCATCATCACCAACACCTTCGCGCAACAAGTTGCGCTCCTACAAGATGCGTTCAACCATGGGGTTTTTATGTAGGAGCGATTTTTAAATCGCGAAAGCAATAGAAATAGGGTCGGATTCTATTTTATTTAGTTTGGTGGATATTTGCTGGACTAAACCTAAATTAAATGCTAAATTAAATGCTAAATTAAACATCTAATAACACATTATTTTTATATTACGAGGTTTTTATGGATACTATTTACAGCAATATGACTGTAAGCGTGACTGAATTAAAGCGCAACTTTGCCGGCGTTATCAAGCTAGCTGATGATTGCCCTGTTGCTATTCTTAACCATAACCGACCAGAAGCTTACTTGCTGCCTGCCGCGCATTACGAACGACTCATCGCACATATGGAAGATTTAGAAGACGCTAAGCTCATTCAAGAACGCGCCAGTGGCCCGTTTATTGAGGTTGCGATTGATGACCTATAAGCTACGATTTCACGAACTGGCATTTGCAGAGTGGAAAAAGTTGGACAATAGCGTACGAGAGCCTTTCAAGAAGAAACTGATTGAGCGGCTTGAAGCTCCTCACGTTTCTGCCGCAGGTTTATCAGGCATGCAGGACTGTTACAAAATTAAACTTTTACGTGTTGGCTATAGACTTGTTTATCGTGTCGAAGATGATATTGTGTTTGTGACTGTGATTGCCGTTGGTAAGCGAGATAAACTAAAAGTTTATGATACGGCGAAGTCTAGACTGTGAACGTTATGGGTTGTTATTAGCTACATTGCTTTCGGGATTTGAAGGCCGCGAAAAATGGTGGCTTAATTCACCGTTGCTTTCGCGATCTAAAGATCGCTCCTACCTTGATGCGCAAGCGATGGTTGTTGTGTGCGGCATTGCCTTCGCGATTTAAAATTCGCTCCTACATATAAGTTACAACCAAATCGCATCCCAATGCGGATAATCGCCCACCTTTGTAACTAAGCCCGCGCGTATGGGGTTAGCTACAATATATCTTGCAATATTCTGTATATCTTCGTCTTTACGAATTGCATGGTCGTAATAGCCTGCTTGCCATATTGGCATGCCAATTACCTTGGCACTTTGTGATTTCATACTACGAATAATGCGTTGTAATGTTGCATTGTTATCTAGCTGTATTAGCCAGTGCATATGGTCTGGCATAATGACAAACGCAAGGGTTTTGGTGAAGTTTAAGTCATCTGATTTTCGTATAGTGCTGATGAGTTTTCTTGCGGAGGAAAAATCGCTAAAAATCGGTGCGCGGTTTTTGGTGGTAGTTGTAATGTGATAAATTTGATTAACTTCCGAATAGCGACCTTTGCGCAAATCTTTTTGGTGTTTGGGTTGTAGCAACTTTGTTGTTGAATTCATTTTTTATGGTTTATTTACTTTTTTCGCGGCTGCAAGCCGCTCCTACAACAACGCACTTGGTAGGAGGGGCTTGTAGCCCCGAATGCGGTGGTGAAATTGTGGCGTCATTGACCATTTGGGTTGTTCGCGGCTGCAAGCCGCTCCTACAATGCGTATAGGTAGGAGCGGCTTGCAGCCGCGAAAGATTATTACAAATACTCTTCTACCGTGAATAATTTACGGTGCTCGCGTATGGCAAAGCGGTCTGTCATGCCGGCTATGTAATCTGCAACGGCGCGGGCTTTGTCAGTTTCGGCATAAACTTGAAATTCATTGGGTAATAAGCCCGTATTTTCATAAAAAGCATTAAATAGTTCGCGCACAATGCATGCAGCCTTTGCGCTCATTCGATTTACTTTGTAATGGTGATATAGGTTTTTACGTAAAAACTGTTTGAGCTTGAGGTTTTGCTCTGCCACTACGCTGCTAAAGCTGATTAAATGCGGCAACTGGCGTATGTCATTGATGCTGGCAGGTTGGTGTTGCGCTATATTGGCTTCGCTATTTGTACATAAATCTACCACCAATGTGTTTATCATGCGGCGGACTGTTTCGTGTATCACGCGCTTTTGTTCTAATTTAGGATATTTGGTTTTTACTATTGCTAGGTTGTCGGCAAAGATTGTAACTTTTGACAACTGTTCTATAGTAATTAAACCTGAGCGCAGGCCATCATCTATATCATGGTTGTTGTAGGCGATTTCATCGGCAAAATTAGTGAGCTGCGCCTCCAAACTCGGGCTGGTCTTATCTAAAAAGCGCTTACCGACATCACCTAATAGCTTTGCATTTTTAATAGCGCAATGTTTTAGTATGCCTTCCCGCACTTCAAACGTGAGGTTTAAGCCATCAAACTCGGCATAACGCTGCTCTAGCTTTTCAACCACGCGCAATGATTGCAGGTTATGTTCAAAACCGCCGAAATCGCGCATACATTCATTGAGTGCATCTTGCCCTGCATGGCCAAACGGTGTGTGACCCAAATCGTGCGCAAGGGCAATGGCTTCTGTTAAATCTTCGTGCAAGTTAAGTGTACGCGCGATACCGCGCGCCATTTGAGCGACTTCAAGGCTGTGTGTTAAGCGCGTGCGGAATAAATCACCTTCATGGTTCACAAAGACCTGAGTTTTGTATTCCAAGCGGCGAAAAGCAGTTGAATGAATAATGCGGTCGCGGTCACGCTGAAAGGCATTGCGGGTTTCGGATGGCGGCTCGCTGAATTGGCGGCCTTGTGTTTGATTAGGGTTTGCAGCGTAGGGGGCTAGGGGGTTCATAAGCAGCATTTCCGCCGGCTGCTGCATTGCTCGCGGTCACAGACCGCTCCTACAATAGTCTGCACTTTGTAGGAGCGGTCTGTGACCGCGAAATTATTGATCTTTAGCATAACACCAAGGTCTCTTTTAATTTCTCAGCATCATAATCACTGGTAATGACTGATTTGCCAATGCCTTGCTGCAATATTAGCCTGATTTTTCCATTCTCTACTTTTTTATCCAAGCCCATTAAATCTAAATATTTTTCTGCGCCTAATTTTGGCGGAATTATTGGTAAATTAGCCGCTTCAAAACTATTTTTGATTCTGTTCACTTCATTAGCGCTTAGCCAGCCCATGCGTTGTGACAAATCAGCTGCCATCATGGTGCCTGCGGCTACAGCTTCACCATGCAGCCATACGCCGTAGCCCATGGCGTTTTCTATCGCATGGCCGAATGTGTGGCCCAAGTTTAGCAACGCGCGCTCGCCTTGCTCGTGCTCATCTTTAGCTACAACTTCTGCCTTGTTTTGACATGAGCGATAAATGGCATAACTGAGCACTTGTTCGTTAAGCTGCATCAAACTTGCCATATTGGTTTCCAGCCAGTCAAAAAAATCTGCGTCTCTAATTAAGCCATATTTAATGACTTCTGCCACGCCTGCTGAAAACTCTCGCGCAGGCAATGTTTGCAAGGTATCAATATCAGCCAGTACCAATTGCGGTTGATAAAAGGCACCTATCATATTTTTGCCTAAGGGATGGTTAATGCCAGTTTTTCCGCCGACTGAAGAATCCACCTGCGAAAGTAACGTAGTAGGGATTTGAATGAAAGGTACGCCACGCAGATAAGTAGCTGCGGCATAGCCAGTTAAATCGCCAACCACACCGCCGCCAAGTGCAATGAGCGTTGTACTGCGCTCACAACGATTCTGCAACAAAACATCATAAATTGTATTCAATGTTTCAGCATTTTTATAGGCTTCGCCATCTGGCAAAATAATGGGAATGACCTTGACGCCTTCTGCCTGAAGGGTTTGGCTTAATTTATCCAAATACAATGGCGCCACTGTGGTGTTAGTCACAATGGCGACATGCATACGTTTAAGGTAAGGTAAAATCAGGCTGGCATTGGTAAGAAGATTACGCCCGATATGTATTGGGTAACTTCTATTGGCTAGTTCTACTTTAAGTGTTTGCATTGTCATTATTGGCTTAATTGGGTTAGCTTAGTTTATATTGAGGCCTATGCACGATATGAAATAACCTACTAATTATCACAAAACCATCAAACCCACCTACGTCGTTCCCTGAGCTTGTCGAAGGGATATGCCCGGCAAGCTAATGGTGATTATGCATATCCCTTCGACAAGCTCAGGGAACAGTTTTAGTGAAATGGCGATAATTTAAGGCTTAATATTTTCATAAGCATCGTCTTGAGTGTAATCATTTTGCAGCAATTGCTCAATGTAATTTGTGATGTCATGTGCCGATTGTGCGCCGGTATCCACAATACAATCTGCTAAGGCCGTGTAGATGGGGTCACGCTCGATATAGAGTTGCTCTAACTTCTGCCTGATGTTACCACCCTGCAATAGCGGGCGAGTTTTATCATTGCGGGTACGTAGCCATAAATCATGAACGTTTGCCCGCAAATATACTACTTTGCCATTATTTTTAAGTAATGCCCGATTTTCCGGCATCAAAACGGCACCGCCGCCTGTGGCCATTACAATATTTTTTAACTGACACAGTTCTTCAATGATGGCTGTTTCACGTTTGCGAAAGCCTGCCTCGCCTTCCAGCTCAAATATAAGCGGGATTTTAACGCCGGTTTTACGTTCAATTTCATGATCCGAGTCGTAAAAAACCATGCCCAACTGCTTCGCAATTAGTCGACCTATCGTGGTTTTACCTGCCCCCATCAAACCGATAAAAAAAATATTGTTCAACTCTTACCACCTATTACGCATAAAAAATGCCCATCACAATCATGATGGGCATTTTAAGACAATCTTGAATATCTGTCAGGTTTTGCTTGAGTTAAAAATGCACAACCAGACAAAACCTGCGGTTTATTGCAACGTTAAACTATCATTCATAATTTTTGGCGTAATGAAAATCAGTAATTCTGTTTTGTTGTTAAGCGTAGTTTTACGTTTGAACAGATTACCCATAATTGGTAAGTCGCCAAAGAATGGCACTTTCTCCACATCGTTGCGTTCTGTTTGCTCAAAAATTCCACCAAGCACAGCGGTTTCACCGTTGCCTACCAACACCAGGGTATTGATGTTTTGGGTTTCAATAGATGGAACACCATTAAATACTTGCCCTACCCGGTCTTTTTTAACATCAAGTTGCATGATGATTTTATCATCCGGTGTAATTTGTGGTGTTACTTCTAAACTTAATACCGCAGGTTTAAAGGAAACCGTAGCTGCTCCGCTACTGCTTGCTTCTAAATAAGGTATCTCTGTACCTTGAGCAATTTTCGCTTTGTGCTGATTTGCCGTTGTGACACGTGGACTAGAAACTACTTTACCGCGCCCGTCGGCTTCCATCGCCGTTAATTCAAAGTTCAACAGCAAACCAGCCGGCAGATGGAACAAGCTGTATGCAAATGAGCCAAATGCATTGGCAACAGGAAGGTTCGATGCCAAATCAGGCAGTCCGTCAGAGCTTGTTGTAACAGCACCGCCTGTGAGGGCTGTTTGTATAGAGCCGTTATGCGTACCTTGTGTTAGCGTTGTGGCCGTACTTGCAGTTGGCCTGTTACCTAAAGTTCCGCTGATGGTACTCGCAGCCCTACCTGGTGTTCCTGTTTGAGTTACGCCAAACCTGGCCCCCAACGCCTTGCTGTATTTATCATCAGCAATCACCAATCTGGACTCAATCATTACTTGTTTAACTGCAATATCTACTTTATTGATAATTGCTTGCACCTGTTCTAAATATTTTGAAGTATCTTGCACAAACACCGTATTAGTACGTGGGTCTAACACTGCACTACCGCGCTTGGATAATATTTTTTGTTTTGGATCACTCAATATATTTTTGAGTGATTCTGCCTTCATATATTTCAAAGTAAATACTTCAGTGCGCACTGGCTCTAAATCATCAATTTGCAACGATGCTTCCAGCATTTGCTTCTCTTTAGCCGCCACCTCTTCTGCCGGGGCAATTAAAATTACATTACCCGTTTTACGCATAGATAGACCCTTGCTTTGGACAATAATATCCAATGCCTGATCCCAGGGCACATCTTTTAGTCGTAAAGTTAGATTGCCAGTTACTGTGTCACTTGTAATAATATTTAACCCGGTAAAGTCAGCAATTACCTGCAATACGGAGCGCACTTCGATATTCTGGAAATTCAAAGAGAGTTTTTCACCTGCGTAACCTGGTTTAGCGCCTCGAACCAATTTGTTTGGATCTTCGATTACTTGACGGACATCTATAATGAATTTTTTATCGGCTTGGTAAGCTGATTGCTCCCAGTTGCCTTTGGGTTCAATTATCATGCGGCCATTTTTACCTTGCTTCATGGTATCCACATAAATAACCGGTGTATTAAAATTGGTGACATTAAGGCGGCGCTGTAAGTTGGCTGGTACATCGGTGTTAATAAAATCAACGACAATTGTCTTACCTGTTTGCTTGATATTGATACCTGCTGAGGCATTTGATAAGTCTACAATAATACGGCCTTCACCATTTTTACCCCGGGCAAAATCAACATTGTTAATTGAATATTGCTGCTGGCCTATAGCCGCTTCTGCAAATTTAGTTTCAACACCTACATTTGCACTTACTTCATTGGCCTGCAGCATAATCGTTACTTCGTTACCTTTTACGGTGCTGCTGTAACCAACGTTTTTAGATAAATTCAGCACCATACGCGTACGTTCTTTTGCTTGGGCAAGCATAATGCTTTTTAGAGAGCCTTGATCTACCTGAATTATATTTTTTGCCAAACCATTTGCCACACCTGGAAAATCTAAAGCAATACGCGCGGGACTATTTAGCGTGAACCCTGCAGGGGCGTTTGCAAGCGGTGATGTGGTTTTAATGTGAACCGCGACCCTGCCACCAGGCAAGGTTGAAAAATCTACACTCTCAATTTTATTGCTTAATGCTAACTGCTCCTCAGCATATGAGAAACCAGCTGATAGCGTTAAACCTATCAGCAACAATGCCTGCAAAAATTTGGTCATCCATGTATTTTTTTTCATTGCCTCACCTTAAATTCCTAATTACTTAAATAGAGCATCAGCCTTTTGCCAACCAGAGAGCTGACAAGCAACACTCAGTAGACTGGTAACCAGTACTAAGCCAGTTTCGCTGGCAAATGTTGCTAATCAGGAAAACTGATAAGCACTTCTAACCCAGTCAGGAAACTGATAAGCGCGACTAACCAGCTACGCTGATAAGTCTTGCTAATAAACTGGCAAGTATTGCTAATTACTCTTGTAAAGCCAAACTTGAAATACGCTCTATCCAATCCCCTGAAAGTTCATCCTGCACAATCTCTTTTAGAACAACTTCGCTATCAGTAATTTTTGTTACCATACCAAAATTTTGACCTACATAATTTCCAATTTTTACTTGTTGCACACCATTATCTGGCGTCAAAAGTAAGGCATAAGTTAACTTGGTTTTTGATAGGTGCCCCACGTACTTTATACTTTCTAATGGGTATGCCTCCATAGACTCTTTCGGCCTACTCCGGTTTGGTTGCAACATACCCGATTTATTCGACGCTTTACGAGATCTGAATGGATCACTCAGCTTGCCATCTGCATTGTATTGCAAGGCAAGATAAGGCTTCACCTCCGGCAAAGGTTTAATCTTTGGCACCATTCCATTAGCCGCCTCACGAATGAACTTATCAAGATCATCTCCGCCATCACCATCGCAAGCCACTAAACCAAGACTTAGTATACAAATCGATGATATTTTGAACCACATGTTTTGTGCGGATTTTGATTTTAGTCGCAAATTCACTTGTTTAATCAACCTTTCCCACCTGGATTAACTTTGGAGGCGCTTTTCTTTGAGGCAATTTCATTCGCATCTAAATACCTGTAAGTTCTTGCCGTGGCCTCCATCACCAATACAGCATCGGAGGCTTTAGCATCTTTACCGCCAGTAGTCACGGAAATATCATTTAAAGTAACAATGCGCGACAATTTAGAGATGTCTGTAGCAAACGCTCCTAAGTCATGGTAGGTACCCAGCACTTTAATAGAGATTGGCATCTCAGCATAAAATTCTGCTTGCGTCTCCTGGCTAGGCTTAAATAACTCAAACTCCAAACCTCTATTCAATCCAGCCTGGTTAATATCAGTTAACAATCCATCCATTTGAGATTTATCTGGAAGCTGCTTTAACAAAGCACCGAATGTTTTTTCAATTTCGACCATTTGTTGTTTATACCCAACCAAATTAACGGCTTGGGCTTGTTTGTCTAAAAAAACCTGACGCAATTCCTGCTCTTTTGCTTTTGCCGTATCAAGTGATGTAAACGCATCAGTCCATAAAAAATAATAACCCAGCGCTAAAATAACGAAGAAAATTGCAGCAAGCAATAACGCTTTAACCGCAGCAGGCAAACTCCCCGCATTATTGATATCAATATTATTAAAGTCTTCTAACTTCATGGTTGACTTCCAGCTTTAGTTGTTTTGTCTTCTTCTGCATTAGGCACTTTAATATTTACGTTTAAGGCAAATGCATTTTGCTTGAGGGTATTGACTAATACTGATTTGATTTCAACCAGGCTAGGTGACTCCATCCAGTTTGAAGTGGAGAGATTACGCACTAAAGTGGCCACGCGCGCATTGGTATCGGCAATACCTTCAATTGATATTAAACCACCCTGTTGCTTGATATTTTTGAGATACATACCCTCTGGCAACTGTCTGCTTAATTCATCCAGAATAACAACCGCCTGACTACGATTAGTTTGCAGGTTCTCAACCACTTGTTTACGCTCTAACATGGTGCTGATTTGATCTTTTAAATCTTTAATATCGGCAATTTCCTTATCCAGCTTGACAATGGCCGCATCCAAACGCGCATTTCGCTCCGTCTGCGCATCAATTTTTGCATTGATGAATGTATAACCTAAGAAAATAATGAAAGCGGCAGCAATCGCAGAAAAAAGCGACATTAAGCCAAATTCACGCTGACGCGCTTCCCGTCTTATTTGGCGATGTGGCAGTAAGTTGACACGTATCATATTGACAAGCCCCGCATTGCAAGACCACATGCGATTAGCAGCGACGGCGCATCGATTGCGGCTTGCTGCTGTTTAAGTCTGGTGCTAATTGCCATGCTGTGAAATGGATTTGCAACAATTGTGTTCACTTGGGTTCTATCCTGCACCGCAACGTCTACTGCAGGAATGGCTGCACATCCACCAGCCAATACAATGTGATCAATTCGATTATATTGTGTAGAGCTAGTAAAGAACTGCAAAGCCCTTGCAACTTCCATAGATAGCGACTGCATAAAGGGCTGCAACACTTCGCTATCATAACTCTCAGGTAGCCCACCCTTGCGTTTAGCAATCTCGGCCTCTTCTAAAGACAAACCAAAGCGTCTTTGAATTTCCTGTGTGAGTTGTCCGCCGCCAAAGTTCTGCTCCCGCGTATAAACTGACTTATTATTATGCAAAACATTGATATGCATCATTGAAGCGCCGATATCTACAATTAATACCGTTTGTTCACGCCCTGAATTTGGCAGCTGACTTGCCACCAGAGAATATGCAGCTTCTGTTGCATAATTCTCTACATCCATTACCGCGACCTTTAACCCAGCACCTTCAGCTGCTCCGACTCGATCTTCAATTTTTTCTTTACGGGAAGCGGCTATTAGCACTTCCACTTCATCTGAATTGTTTGGCGCTGACCCAATAATCTGGAAGTCAATATTCACTTCATCTAAGGAGAATGGTATGTATTGGTTAGCTTCAGCCTCTACTTGAGCTTCCATGTCCTCTTCACGCAGACCTGCGTTCATTAACACTTTTTTAGTAATGACAGCGGAGGCAGGCAAAGCAAGCGCGACACGCTTTTGCTTGGAGCCTAATAGTTTCCATGCCATTTTCATGGCATCAGCAACTTTTTCAAGATCGCCCACATTGCCATCAACGATAGCCTCTTTTGCCAAAGGCGCACTTGAATATCCTTCAAGCTTATAGCCTCCGCGACCGTCGTCTGACAGCTCTACCATTTTAATAGCGGTAGAACTGATATCTACTCCAATCAGTGGCGGGGTTTTATCTTTAAAAAAGCTGAATTTCAAATTGAAATTCCCTTTCTGGTATCGTTAGTTACGTACATTTCTAATAATTTACATTAAATCCTATCAACAACTTAAAGCCCTGTAAAGCAATTTTTTTATTGCTTAATTCATTTATGGTTTTTATTTATCACTTTTTAACGCTTTATTTTATAGTTTGTTAGCCTTGGGCGTCAGAGCAATTTATAATACCGTCGATACTTAATCAAATGAAACGTAAACAACATGACTCCTACCAAATGGTGGCACTATGTTTTACTCGCTATAATTGTTAGCGGCTTATCCATACTGGCACTTGTGGCCATAGCAGCTGCGATTATCTACCCGTCATTACCTTCTCTTGATGCACTCACTAATTATCAGCCGAAATTACCATTGCGCGTGTACTCTGAAGATGGTTATTTAATTGGCGAGTTTGGTGAAGAACGCCGCGCTTTTATCGACATATCCCAAGTTCCGCAAAACCTGAAAGATGCGGTTTTAGCCATTGAAGACCGACGTTTTTATCAGCACGGCGGCATAGACACTACCGGTGTATTAAGAGCTATAAAAAACAATGTGACTGGCAAGTCTCATGAAGGCGCCAGCACTATTACCATGCAAGTCGCCAAGAACTTTTTCACCCCTCCTAACGGTAAACGGACATTTATCACCAAAATAAATGAATCTTTGCTAGCCATTAAAATTGAACGGACTTTAACCAAGGATAAAATCCTTGAGCTGTATATCAACCAGATTTATTTAGGCCAACGTTCTTACGGCTTTGCTGCTGCTTCTCAGATATATTATGGAAAAACGCTAGACAAACTTAATCTGGCAGAAACTGCTCTTTTAGCGGGACTGCCTAAAGCCCCTTCTGGCTACAATCCGTTTATAAATCCGAAACGTGCAATCGGCCGCCAACAAGAGGTGTTGCGCGACATGTATCGTTTTGGGTTTCTTAAGGAAAATGAGTATCAGGCAGCTTTAAAACAGCCGTTGCGTTTTAAAGAAGTTAAACGGTCTCGTGATTTATCGGCTGATTACGTGGCAGAAATTGTGCGGGAAACTTTGTACGCACAATATCAAGACGAGATTTACAGTAGCGGCCTCAATGTTTTCACCACTATACGCAGATCGAATCAGGAAGCGGCCAATAACGCGGTTCGTGAAGGCATTTTAAATTATGACTTGCGACATGGTTACCGCGGCCCTGAAGCAATGCTGGATTTAGGCTCGTTGCAGTCAGATGATGACACTGCCTCAAACAATAAAAATCCGTTAGATAACGCTCTGGATGAGTTTGAAACATTTAATGGTTTTATTCCTGCGATTATCACCAACGCTACGCCAAAGTCTATCCAGGCACATACCAAATATGGTGATGATATTGTTATTACCGGCAAAGGATTGTCGTTCGTAGAAAAAATGCTGGCCGAAAAAGACCCTGCCAAGCACTTATTAAAAGCTGGAGCTGTCATTCGCGTACTAAAAACTAAGGATGAGAAAAGCGCTGATGCATGGCGCATCGTGCAACTTCCACAGGTAGAATCAGCATTAGTTGCACTTGATCCTGAAAACGGTGCGGTACGTGCTTTGGTTGGTGGCTTTGATTTCAATAGAAGTAAATTTAACCATATTACTCAAGCATGGCGTCAACCTGGTTCAAGCTTTAAACCTTTTATTTACTCTGCCGCTTTAGAAAAAGGCTATACCCCAGCCACAATAGTAGAAGATTCCCCTTTAACCTTTTCTGCAAGTGAGACGGGTAACAAAGCGTGGTCTCCAAAAAATTATGAGGACGGCTTTGGAGGCCCAATACGCCTAAGACAAGCGCTGACTAAATCTGTCAACATGGTAGCAATTCGCGTACTGAATGATATAGACCCTATCTACGCGCAAAGCTATATCACACGTTTTGGATTTGCTGCTAAAGATCATCCGCCCTACCTAACAATGGCACTAGGTGCAGGTTCAGCCACGCCATGGCAAATGGCTAGTGCCTATGCCGTGTTTGCCAATGGCGGATATCGTGTCAAACCAAACTTGATTGCGAAAATTGTAGACCATAATGGCAAAGTTATTATGACAACCAAGTTTGACCATGCTGGTAATGGCGCGCCACGTGTGATTGATGCTCGCAATGCATTTATCATGAACTCTATGATGCAGAGCGTGGTGCGAAACGGCACAGCAACCAAAGCATTAAAACTTGGCCGTAGCGACATTGCAGGTAAAACAGGCACCACGAATGACCATATTGATGCTTGGTTTGCTGGCTACAGCCCCAAACAAGTGGCTATTGCCTGGATTGGATTTGATAAGCCACGTTCTTTAGGCAAAGGTGAAACTGGCGGTGGTGCTGCCTTACCAATTTGGATTAAATACATGGAAACAGCATTGAAAGGCGTACCTGAAGTGCAGATGCGGATACCTGATGGCGTGATTGCCATTAACATCGACCCATCCACAGGTACGCGTGATGAAGGAGGAATAATGGAGTATTTTTATCATGAAAATCCACCACCTTTAGTCGAGTCTGCATTGCCCCCGCTATTAGAAGATGGTGATGAGTCTGGCTTCAATCCAGCCGCACCGAGTCAGCCACAACGACTATTGCAACCAGAAATTATATTGCCATCGAGCCCCCCTGGCAAACACTCACAAACCGTACCGAATCAGCCCCCAAATACTGATCATACTGATGCACAAGGCCATGCAACAAAACTATTAAATTCAAACTGAACAACTTAATTTAGTTGCCATGGCAAAAGAAAATTTACAGCAATTACGACAATTGATTGCCCAGCAAGCGGCTCGAATGATGGCAGAAGATGGCATCTCTGATTATTCCTATGCCAAGAAAAAGGCTGGGCGGCAAGTTGGCGCGGTTGATAACGACGTATTACCTTCGAATGCTGAAATTGAGGAAGAACTCAAACTATATAATGCACTTTTTTTAAGTGATGAACAGCCAGAAAACCTGCGTATGCTCCGTAAAAACGCGCTCTTCACCATGCAATTACTTGAAAGATTTAACCCGTATTTAACTGGCGCTGTGCTGGACGGCACGGCTGGATTAGGTGCAGAAACGCATATTCACTTGTTTGCTGACAGCCTAAAAGACGTAGAAATGTTCTTGCTCAATCAAGATATTCCATTCCAAACCAATGAAAAATCATATCGTGTGATGAATGACGGAAAACGTGATAAAAAAGGCGACAACCGCAAAAAAGTTCCAGTTTTCTCACTTGAAATGTCGACTGGCATCATTAAATTAAGTGTATTTGAAGTCGATGAAATAAGAACTCCTACAAAACGGGCTGCAGATGGGAGTAATGCAGTGCGAGCGGACATACAAAGTGTTAAGTTTTTACTGAACCAATAAGCCTTGCAGCCACTACCCTTGCCGTGAATATGCTAAATTGCTTTTAGCCACCGTGCTACATCCATCGCAAAGTAAGTCAAAATCCCATCCGCACCCGCGCGTTTAAAAGCTAACAAGCTTTCCAACACACAGGCTTTTTCGTCTAACCAGCCGTTTTGCGCGGCGGCTTTCAGCATGGCATATTCACCACTGACTTGATAAGCAAAGGTTGGTACACCAAATTCATCTTTTACACGGCGGACAATATCCAGATAAGGTAAGCCTGGTTTCACCATCACCATGTCTGCACCTTCTGAAATATCCAGCGCCACTTCCTGCATCGCTTCATCGCTATTGGCTGGATCCATTTGATAGGTGTATTTATTGCCTGAACCAAGATTCCCTGCCGAGCCAACCGCATCGCGAAACGGCCCATAAAACGCTGAGGCATATTTGGCAGAGTAGGCCAAAATCTTAGTGTGAATATTACCCGTACTTTCTAACGCTTCACGGATTTGACCAACTCGGCCATCCATCATATCACTGGGCGCGACGATATCAGCGCCGGCATTAGCATGTGAAACCGCTTGCTTTACCAATACTTCAATTGTTTCATCATTCAGCACATAACCTGCATCATCAATCAATCCATCCTGGCCATGCGTGGTAAAGGGGTCTAAAGCGACATCGGTAATTACGCCAAGCTGCGGATAAGCTGCTTTAAGTGCTGCAACCGCACGTTGCGCCAAGCCATCCGGGTTATATGCTTCAGCCGCATCTAAACTTTTAAATTGACTATCCACCACTGGAAATAATGCAATAGCAGGAATGCCGAGTTGCACGCATTCCGCAGCGGTTTTGAGTAACACATCAATACTCTGACGCTTTACACCTGGCATAGAAGCCACTTCTTCTGTACGATCTTCACCGTCAAGAACAAACACCGGATAAATTAAATCATTCGTCGTCAGCACGTTTTCGCGCATCATACGGCGTGAAAATTCGTCTTTACGCATACGACGTGGGCGGGAGTAGGGATAGCTCATTTTTTGTTACCTCGATTCAGAAAACAACCAATTAACGAAAAGTTAAATGCTAAAGACTCTTGCCAACTCTGCACCAGGGTCTGGCTGGCGCATAAATGCCTCGCCCACTAAGAATCCGTGCACATCGTTATCTGTCATCAGCTTCACGTCTTCTGGTGTAAATATACCTGATTCTGTAACAACAAAGCGGTCATCTGGCAGCACTTTTAATAAATCAAGCGTAGTTTGCAGCGTCACTTCAAATGTACGTAGATTACGATTATTGATGCCGATTAACGGTGTATCAAGCTGCAGCGCCAATTCCAGCTCATCTGCATCATGCACTTCTACCAAAACTGCCATGCCTAGTTCGTGCGCTATTGCCTCTAACTTTTGCATTTGGCCAAGCTCAAGGGCGGCAACAATAAGTAAAATGCAATCAGCCCCCATGGCGCGCGCTTCAAATACCTGATATTCATCTATGATGAAATCTTTGCGCAACACAGGCAGTTTGCAGGCCTTGCGGGCCTGCTTTAAGTATTCGGCTGACCCTTGAAAATATTCAGCGTCAGTAAGCACTGACAAACACGCTGCGCCTGCTTTTTCATAGCTTTTCGCAATTTCAGCAGGGTTAAAATCTTCGCGAATTACACCTTTGGATGGGCTGGCTTTTTTAATTTCAGCAATCACAGCTGGCTTATTAGCCATAATTTTTTTGTGAATACTGCCAACAAAATCACGCGGCTCGCCTTGTGCTTCAGCTTGCTTTTGCAGCTGCTCCAAACTAACAGCAGCCTTGCTGGCAGCAACTTCTATTTGCTTGGTGGCTAAAATTTTATTTAAGATATCTGACATAGTTTTTTCAATTTATAGTTTTTTCAATTTATAGTTTTTAGATGATTGATAAGGCTTGTTTAAATGCAGCGCCTTGTTTATTTGTTAAGCTTGGTTTAATTGTAAGTTTGGCCGTTGTGTTTAATCCAACCGCCCTCGATTGTCTGTTTTGGGTCACGATGCGTCCAATGCATCACGCCGCCCTTTGGGTTATAGACATATTCACCTCTAAACTGAACAGTATCACCCACTGCAAGCGGTACAACAGGTGCCAGGTCAATATTATGCGCAAACAGCAATGTTTGCTCTGCTGAAATAGTGACTAAGAATTTCTGATGTCGTGAGCCTTTATTGTCATCAGGCAATATTTTTTTTACGATGCCCGCGCCTTCAACAAAAATGTCACTCTTTTTACTTTGAAATGCCTGAATAATCGCGACGTTGTCGCTTTGCGCTGGCGTGGTATTTTGAAGGCCAGCTTGTGGTTGCACTAGCTTCGGCGAGTTATTAACACCCTCAATGCCAGCAGTATTTTGCTTGCAGGCAAATAACAGACTTAAAATAATCAATAAAAAAATATGTTTTTTCATGAATTTCTATGCTGCTTTTAAAGCCTCTAACTTAGCCAAAGCCAAGCCGTTATCAATCACTTCTGCCGCCTTGTTAATACCAGCCTGCAAGTTATCGACAATACCTGCTACATAAATAGCTGCTCCAGCGTTTAGCAGCACAATATCTCTAGCTGCGCGCTGGTTAGGATTATCAAGTTTGCCGTTAAGCACGTCTAAAATCATGGCTTTCGATTCTTCTGCATTTTGCACTTGTATGGTGCTTAAGTCGTGCAGCTGCATGCCAAACTGGCTAGGATGTATGGTGTATTGATTGATTGCGCCATCTTTTACCTCGGCAACAAAAGTATCACCTGTAAATGAAATCTCATCCATGCCGTCAGCGCCATGTACGACCATGACATGTTCGCTACCCAAACGCTGCAGGACTTGCGCCAGTAGAATCGTTAAATCTTGATGGAATACGCCCATCACTTGCCGTTTGGCGCCCGCAGGGTTGGTCATCGGGCCAAGCAGGTTGAATAGGGTGCGTATGCCCATTTCTCGGCGAACAGGCGCAGCATGCTTCATTGCGCTATGGTGGTTAGGCGCAAACATGAAACCAATACCGATGCTATCGACACATTTCGCGACTAGTTCAGCTGGTAAATTAACGTTTACGCCTAAAGCCTCCAATACGTCCGCACTGCCGCAGGTGGATGACACGGAGCGGCCGCCATGCTTGGCAACTTTTGCACCTGCTGCTGCTGCAACAAAGGCGCAAACGGTAGATATGTTAAAAGTCTGAATGCCGTCGCCGCCCGTACCGCAAGTATCAATCAGATGACTGGTGTCGTTAATGGTGACTTTAGTCGAAAGATCTCGCATAACTTTAGCCGCGGCTGCGATTTCATCGACGGTTTCACCTTTCATCCGCAAACCCATCAACAGGCTGGAAATTTGCACCGCAGTCAGTTCGCCTGACATCATCATGCGCATAATTTCAAGCATTTGCGTATGCGTGAAATCATCACGGTTCAGCAGTTGCTGCAAAGCTTCTTTGAAAGTCAGCTCCATTATTTGTCCTTCTGGCATTATTTTTCCTTCAGGAAGTTATCCAGCAGTTCATGGCCGTATTCCGTCAGGATGGATTCTGGATGAAACTGCACGCCTTCAACACGCAACGTCTTATGTCGCACACCCATAATCTCGCCATCCTCAGTCCATGCGGTAATTTCCAAACAATCCGGCAGGGTTTCTTTTTCTATCACCAAAGAGTGGTAACGCGTTGCGGTGTAAGGGTTAGGCAAGCCTCTAAACACACCAATATTATGATGGTAAATCAATGAGGTTTTGCCGTGCATGAGCTGCTTGGCATGCACAATATTCCCGCCAAATGCCTGACCTATACTCTGATGTCCCAAACACACACCTAATAAGGGAATTTTTCCTGCAAATTCTTTAATCAGCGGCACGCTAATACCCGCCTCATTTGGCGTGCATGGGCCAGGTGAAATTACAATATGAGTGGGGTTTAGTGATGCCACTTTAGCCAAGTCGATTTCATCGTTACGATATACAAGGACTTCTTGCCCCAGCTCGCCTAAATACTGCACCAGGTTGTAGGTAAAAGAATCATAATTATCTATCATGAGCAACATGTTAAACCCCTGCTTTCGTAGCTACTTCTATACTCAAGTCCAAACCTGCCTGCACCAGTTCGGCAGCACGCAGTACAGCTTTAGCTTTATTCTGGGTTTCGTCCCATTCACTTTGCGGAACTGAATCCGCCACGATGCCGGCACCAGCCTGTACGTAAAGCATGTTATTTTTAATCACGCCTGTTCTAATCGCAATCGCCACGTCCATATCGCCATTAAAGCCCAAATAACCCACCGCACCCGCATAAATACCACGTTTGCTCGGTTCCAGCTCATCGATGATTTCCATTGCACGTACTTTAGGCGCACCACTTACCGTACCAGCAGGAAAGGTAGCTTTAATCACATCAATCGCATCCATGCCTGCTTTGAGCTTACCTTCAACATTGCTCACAATATGCATCACGTGGGAGTAACGCTCAATCATCATATTATCTGTGACCTTTACGGTACCTGTCTGTGCCACCCGACCTACATCATTGCGACCTAAATCCATAAGCTGTACGTGTTCCGCACGCTCTTTGGGGTCGGCTAACAATTCCACTGCCAGTGCCATGTCTTGCTCACGTGTTTTTCCGCGCGGCCTTGTACCAGCAATTGGACGAGCTGTGACAGTGCCGTTCTCAAGCCGCACTAAAATCTCAGGCGACGCACCCACCACATGATGATCGCCCATGTCGTAGTAGAACATATACGGTGATGGATTCAAACTGCGCAAGGCACGGTATAAACTTAATGGAGGCGCAGTGAATTTCTGCGACATACGTTGCGACAACACCACCTGCATGATATCGCCATCTAAAATATACTGTTGTGCTCGTTTTACGGCAGCTTTAAAGTTGTCTTCACCAAACTCTGAGCTGGCGACTGAGCTTTCTGAAGAAACCGCTTCTGGAATCGCCACAGTTTTTCTTAACAATTTCAGAAGCTCACCCAAGCGTGCATATGCATTCTCGTAAGCATTAGCTTCAGTTGGATTTGCATAAACAATGAAATATAGTTTGCCGCTTAAGTTGTCCACCACAGCAATTTCTTCAGACACCATAAACAACACGTCGGGCACGTTGATTGCATCAGGCTTATTAACGCCAGCTAAACGTTTTTCAATATACCGTACCGTTTCATAGCCAAAATAGCCCGCTAATCCGCCGGTAAAACGTGGCAAACCTTCATAAGGAGGCGTTTTGAAACGCGCCTGATAACTTTTAACGAAGTCTAATGGGTTGGTATTTTCGACTGACTCGACGACCTTATTACCATCAAGTACTTGCACATGATTATCATGCGCCACGATACGGGTTTTTGCTGGCAGGCCAACAATCGAGTAACGGCCAAAGCGTTCACCGCCCTGCACAGACTCCAGCAAATATGAAAAAGGCTGATTGGCTAATTTTAGATACAGTGACAATGGTGTATCTAAATCCGCAAAAGTTTCCAGCACCAGCGGGATGCGATTATAGCCTTGCTCAGCAAGGGTGTTGAACTCGGTTAAACTAATCGTACTAAACATAATTTTTCTCACATATAAATTGGTTAAATGGTGTTACTTGGGTTGCAAACGTAAAGTTACGCATAGCACTCCCTGTAGGCTTTAAGCCCGCCACCATCGCCAACTATGTGTTTTGATGCCACCTATATTCATGTTAAGTACTTAAATTTAGTTTCTAGTTAAAATAGTTAATGCAACAAATCCAGCGCATCACCGATGTTATCAATTAACGCATCGACTGCATTTGCATCTACACGCTGGCCTTGATTATAGCCATAAGGCACAGCAAACACACTGCAACCTGCGCTTCGTGCTGCAGTAATATCGGTTTTAGAGTCGCCGATTAACAGAGCATCAGCCACTGAAACCCCAAGCTTTTCACAAATATAAATAAGTTGATCTGGATCGGGCTTCTTTTTTGACAAAGTATCGCCAGACACTACCAACTCAAAAAACTGCATGAAGTCATTGGCTGCCAATAAAGGCAAAGTGAAACTTGCTGGCTTATTTGTTACACAAGCCAATGGGTATCCCGCTTTTTTAAAGGCCTCTAAACCTTCTACTACATTTGGATAAGGCTTACTTTCGGCTGCATTGTTCGCATAAAACTCAAAAAATAATTTTTGCGCTTCCGCATACTCTGCAGCATCAGGCTCAGCAGCAACTTGACCCGTTAAACAACGTTTAATCAGCACATGCGCACCTTCACCGATGTAAGACTCTATCTGCCATTCATCTAAAGTAGGTTTGCCAAGTGCAGTCAACATTTTATTCGACGCGCGCGCGATTTCCGGTGCGGTATGCATCAAGGTACCATCAAGATCAATCATGATGGCTTTAACCTTGAATTTTTTATTTTCAGTGCTGCGCAATTTAAGTTGCCGTTTATTTCACCGTTGCCAATGAAGCACGCATTTCGCCTACAATCGTGTTGTAACGGTTTTTATCAGTGTCTTTGCCTTGAGTAAAGATTGCACTACCTGCCACAAACGTGTCAGCGCCAGCACGTGCAATTTCAGCAATGTTTTGTGCGTTCACGCCGCCATCTACCTCAAGCCAAATTTGGCGGCCAGTTTTTTCATAATATGCATCAATTCTTGCACGGGCTAGTTTCAATTTTTCCAGGGTTTCCGGGATGAATTTTTGTCCGCCAAAGCCAGGATTCACTGACATTAACAAAATCATATCCACTTTATCCATCACATGATCTAAATAACTTAATGATGTCGCGGGGTTGAATACCAAACCGGACTTACAGCCCAAATCACGCACCATCGCCAGACTACGGTCAATATGCTCAGATGCTTCCGGGTGAAAAGTAATGATGTTCGCGCCAGCTTTGGCAAAGTCAGGAATAATACGGTCAACAGGCTTTACCATTAAATGCACATCGATAATGCCGCCTACACGTTTAGCGGTTTCACGGATAGCTTCACACACTAAAGGCCCGATTGTGAGGTTAGGCACGTAATGATTATCCATGACATCAAAGTGCACTAAATCTGTACCGGATGTAATGACATCGTCAATTTCTTGGCCAAGTTTGGCAAAGTTTGCTGAAAGAATACTAGGGGCAATTCTAAAAGTTTTATCCATGGCGAAAGTCCGTTATTTAAATGGTTTAAAAATACTAATTTGTTATTTTAACGCTATTTCTTGCTTAACATAAGCCAATACATCAAAATTACGCCTATGCAGTTATATGTTATCGGCGTTAACCACACGACCGCACCCATTCAGATTCGAGAAAATGTTGCTTTTAATAGCGAACAATTAGGTAGCGCCTTGCGCGAGCTGACCTCACACGACGCTACAGAGGCGGCGATTTTATCTACATGCAATCGTACCGAACTTTACTGCAGCGCAGAAAACCCTGAAAAGCCGCTTCACTGGTTAACGCATTATCATAAGTTAGAAGCTAGCAGTATTCAACCTTACATTTATACCCTACCCAATGATGAAGCAGTAAAACATGCTTTCAGGGTGGCCTCCGGCCTAGATAGCATGGTGCTTGGCGAAGCACAGATTTTGGGGCAATTTAAACAATCCGTCAAAATCGCCCAGGATGCCGGCACGCTAGGCACTTTATTACATAAGCTATTTCAACGTACATTTGAAGTTGCCAAAGAAGTACGCACCAACACTGACATTGGCGCAAACTCAATATCAATGGCTGCAGCAGCGGTGAAACTTGCGCAACGTATTTTTGGTGACATCAGCGAACAAAAAGTATTATTTATTGGCGCAGGTGAAATGATAGAACTGTGCGCCGACCATTTTTCCGCACAAAAACCAAAAAGCATGGTGGTGGCAAATCGTACGCTAGAGCGCGGCTCGCTCTTGGCGGAAAAAATGAGTTCGCATGGGATTAACGCACATGCCATTCTGCTTAACGACTTACCCGAACGTTTTGCCGAGTTCGACATTGTCATTACCAGTACCGCCAGCCAATTGCCGATTGTAGGACTGGGCATGGTTGAAAGCGCGATTAAAGCGCGTCGCCACCGACCGATTTTTATGGTGGATTTAGCTGTTCCGCGCGACATTGAGGCTGAAGTGGCAGAGTTGGACGATGTGTTTTTATACACCGTAGACGACCTTGCGCAAGTAGTGGCGGATGGCATCGTTAACCGTCAGGAAGCAGCCGTAGATGCTGAATTGATTGTAGCTACGCGCGTTGAGCACTTTATGCAATGGGTGAAAAAACGCAATACAGTGCCCACTATTAAGGCGCTGCGCGACCAGGCAGAAGTCATGCGTCAAGCCGAGCTTGAAAAAGCGCTTAAGCTGATTCAAAAAGGTGAAAGTCCGGAGCGCGTGTTAGAGGCGCTAAGTAACGCACTGACCAACAAATTTTTACACGCTCCCAGCCATGCTCTGAATCAAGCGCACGGCGAAGAACACGCCAAGCTTGAAGACATCATCAAGCAGCTTTACCAAATTAAAAACTAAATAAAATCTCTAAAAGAGCCTACCTAGAATGAAACCCAGCATGATTAGAAAGCTCGCCACCTTGAGCGAGCGCTTAGAAGAAATTAACCGCCTGATGAGTAGTGAAGGTGTGACCAACAACATGGATGCCTACCGTAAGTTAACGCAGGAGCATGCGGAAATTACACCTATTGTTGAGCAATATCATGTATTTGAGCAAGCGGAGGCCGACATGGCTGAAGCGCAAAAAATGCTATCTGATCCTGACATGAAAGAATTTGCTCAAGAAGAAATAGAATCGAGTAAAGCCAAACTAGAACAGGTAGAGCTAATGTTGCAAAAACTGTTGCTGCCAAAAGACCCCAATGACGATAAAAATCTGTTTTTGGAAATTCGTGCAGGTACAGGCGGTGATGAGTCTGGCTTATTTGCAGGGGATTTATTCCGGATGTACAGCCGCTATGCAGAACGCCAAAAATGGAAAGTCGAAATCATGTCCGCTAATGAAGGTGAAATGGGCGGTTACAAAGAGATTATCGCCAAAATTGAAGGTTACGGCGCTTACTCAAAACTAAAATTCGAATCTGGCGGCCATCGCGTACAGCGTGTGCCCGATACTGAAACCCAGGGGCGTATTCACACCAGCGCCTGCACTGTGGCCGTGTTGCCGGAGGCAGATGAAATTAACGATGTGGTGATTAACCCTGCGGATATTCGCATTGACACCTACCGCGCCAGTGGTGCTGGTGGTCAGCATATTAACAAAACCGACTCTGCTGTTCGCATTACCCACGCGCCTACAGGTATTGTAGTCGAATGCCAAGAAGGTCGTAGCCAGCATGCCAACAAGGCACAGGCTATGCAAGTGCTAGCCGCACGTATTAAAGCCAAGCAAGTGGATGAGCAACAAAGCAAGATTGCCAGCGAACGTAAAAGTTTGATTGGCAGCGGCGATAGAAGTGAGCGCATCCGCACCTACAATTACCCACAAGGCCGCATCACCGACCACCGCATCAACCTCACGCTTTATAAGATTGATGCGATTACCGAAGGTGATATGGATGAGTTGATTGGTGCGCTATCGGCAGAACATCAAGCTGATTTACTGGCAAGTTTGGGTGAAGATAATTAATAATGAATATTCATGCATGTTTGCATGATGCTCAAACCTTGCTCTCTCAAATGCTTGAGACAAGCAGGCACGAAGCCAAACTTGAAGCGCAGCTGCTATTACAACATGTACTTAAGGTTAATCGAGCTTGGTTAATAGCGCATGAGAACGATGTCCTACAACCTAATAACCACGCGGTGTTTGAAGCATTACTAGGTTGCCGCTTGAGTGGTGAGCCTATGGCTTATATTTTGGGGTGCCGTGAGTTTTATGGATTGGAGTTGATGGTGACGCCTGACACTTTGATTCCTCGCCCTGATACGGAAACATTGGTGGATGCGGCTTTGGCTAAGATTCCACGAAGTGATCATTCAAATGTCTTAGACCTTGGCACTGGCACTGGTGCAATAGCGCTTGCGATTGCTAAACATCGCCCACAAGCCAGCGTTACTGCCGTTGATGCTTCATCTACCGCCTTGGAAGTTGCAAAAAAAAACGCTCATCATTTAAAGATGACTGACGTGCTGTTTGTTTTGAGCAACTGGTTTAATAACATCACCAATGATAAATTTGATGTGATTGTCAGTAACCCACCTTACATTGAGCAAAATGACGCGCATTTGACGCAAGGCGACTTACGTTTTGAACCGCTATCTGCACTGGCTTCAGGCATAGATGGCTTGGATGATATTCGCCACATTATCAATCATTGTTTAATCTACCTTAAACCCCAAGGCTGGTTAATGTTGGAGCACGGCTACAACCAAGCTGAGCAAGTTGCAAATTTAATGGCTGACACCGGTTTAACGAACATTGAAACGATTCGAGATTTAGGCGGCAACGACCGCGTAACGATAGGCAAAAACCCTTTAATTATCAACTCCCATTGGGATTAGGCCTGGTGTTTAACTACTTTTTCTATAAAAGCCTGCACGCTGGCAGCGGCTTCTTTCGGCGTTACTTGCAACAGTAGGTGCGGTGAATCTAACTCTACGAGTGTTACATTCCTCGCCAGTTTGAATATGAGCTCTGAAGCTGATGCTGGCACTAAGTAATCATGCCGCCCCCGCAGATAGAGAATCGGCGTCTTGATATTTGCAAGTTTTGCTGAATAATCAACATTAATGACCGCCTCCAATCTAGAGCGCATGGTAATTGCTGAAACCGTAGGCAAGGTATTCTGAAGCATCTGATAAGCCTTTTCACTGCTAAAACCGTTCATTAGAAACTGACTAGTGATATTTAACCAAAATTTGCTGATTGGTATTGCTGGCAGCAAAAAACTGAATTTTGAGAGCATCGGCCTAGGGTTGCTTGCAAATGTGCAAGAGAGGATTAGGCCTTTTAGCTGGTCTCTGGCACAGGCTGCTAACGCAATCGCAATGGGGCCCGAAAATGATTCCCCTAGTATGATGTAAGGCGCATCTTTCGGGAGTTGAGCACTTTGAATCTGAGCGTTGGCTAGTACGGTCAAAGCCTCGTAACTTAAACGGCCTGTTTTAGGGTAGCTGATCACAACCGTTGTAATTTCTGGATTAAGTGCTGCGATGAAACTCTCGAACAACTCACCTGTGCCATCCATACCAGGTAAAAGTATTAGCGTTACTAAGGGCTTGGGTTCGCTTAGGGACTGGGTTTCATTTAGGGGCTGAGTTTTCATTTAGACAGATACGCATTCTTTAACTGTACATAGTTATCTGCCGAATACATAAAGTGTGCGATTTCTTCTGGTGTTAAAGCACGTATTTTTTTAGCTGGGCGACCTACGTACAAGCAGCCGCTGTCTAATATTCTGCCTTCCGGCACTAAACTACCTGCCGCCAGTAACACATGTTTCTGAACCAGCACTTTATCCATCACAATGCTACCCATCCCAATAAGGCATTCATCCTCGATGGTGCAGCCATGCAAAATCACCGTATGCCCAATGGTTACGTTGTCTCCTATCAAAATTGGCGAGCCTTCAGGGTCAGCGCTGGACTTATGATTGACATGCAACATACTTAAATCCTGGATATTGGAATTTTTACCAATACGGATAAAGTTAATATCCCCACGAATGACTGCGCCAGGCCATACCGAGCTATTTTCACCAAGACTCACTTCACCAATGATGGTTGCGGCTTCATGCACATAAACACCAGCCGCTAATTGCGGTGTTTTATTTTGAAAGTTTTGGATATTTTTTGAATGCATCATAAAATCTCGCTAGTTTGATTACCTTTGAGTAAGTTTAGCTGAATGTTTAGGCTAAAATTTCTCAAAGCAAAAAATTTAACAACCCTAAATTTAACAACCCTTAGTATTTAATATAGCCATAGTATAATCACACCATGCAAGAAAATAACTCCGTCGGCATCGTTGCCCCACAAACTGCGCACTTTAATAAGCCGCTCACGCTGAAAAGCGGTGTTGTATTGCCGCAGTTCGATCTCGTTTATGAAACTTACGGGGCGTTAAATGCCGATAAATCGAATGCGGTTTTAATCTGCCATGCGCTATCCGGCACGCATCACGTTGCAGGTAAATATAACGAGAATGATAAATATCCTGGTTGGTGGGACAATTTAGTTGGCCCGAATAAACCATTAGATACCAACAAGTTCTTTGTGATTGGTGTCAATAACTTAGGTGGCTGTCACGGCAGCACTGGTGCGACCAGCATCAACCCAGCCACGAATAAACCTTGGGGTTCACAATTCCCGGTACTTACGGTTGAAGACTGGGTAGCTTCACAAACATTATTGGCAGACTATTTAGGCATACAACAATTAGCCGCGGTGGTGGGCGGAAGTCTAGGCGGCATGCAAGCCTTGCAATGGACGATTGCTTACCCTGACCGCGTGCGCCATGCATTGGTGATTGCTTCAGCCCCCAATCTCACCGCACAAAATATGGCGTTTAACGAAGTAGCGCGCCAAGCGATTATTACAGACCCTGAGTTTCATGGCGGTGACTATTACGCACACGGTGTTGTGCCGCGCCGAGGCCTGCGCATTGCCCGTATGCTGGGTCATATTACCTATTTAAGTGATGATGCGATGGGTGCAAAATTTGGTCGCAAGCTCAAAGATGGCGTTAAATATAGCTTTGATGCTGAGTTTGAGATGGAGTCTTACCTGCGTTACCAAGGTGATAAATTTGCCGGCGAGTTTGATGCGAATACCTATTTACGCATGACACGCGCTTTAGACTATTACGATCCGGCGTTACCATTTAATAACGATTTAACTATGGCATTAAGCAATGTAAAAGCGCAATTTTTAGTGGTTTCTTTCACAAGTGACTGGCGGTTTTCACCTGCGCGCTCACGCGAAATCGTAAAGGCACTGCTCGATAATGAATGCACTGTGAGTTACGCTGAGGTCACTGCAGCCCATGGTCATGACGCATTTTTAATGCCGGATGCGCACTATCACAATATTTTGCGCGCCTATTTAAGTAATATTGAGATTGGTAGCGACAATGCAAAATAATGTAAAAATTACAAATATTGTCGGTGAATTTAGACAAGACTTTGCAATTATTGCAAATTGGGTGAAATTTGGCTCTAAAGTACTGGATTTAGGTTGTGGCGATGGAGAATTATTACAATTTTTGCGTAAAAGCTTAGAGGTAAAAGGCTATGGCGTAGAAAAAGACGATGCCAATTGGTTAGCATGCATGAAAAATGGCAGCAATGTCATTCAAATGGACCTGGAGGACGGCTTGTCGGGCTTTGAAGACCAATCGTTCGATACGGTCATACTCTCACAAACCCTACAAGCCATGCACAATACCGAAGAAATCGTCCAGGAAATGTTGCGGGTTGGACGTGAAATCATTGTCACCTTCCCCAATTTTGGTTATTGGCGTAATCGCATTCAAATTACGGGCGGGCGCATGCCTGTTTCTAAAACCTTACCTTACCAGTGGTACGACACACCCAATGTACATCTTTGCACGATTAACGACTTCGATCAATTTTGTAAAAATCACAAAATCACTATTTTAGAGCGAAAAGTCATTACCGATGGTAGCGAGGTGGGTTTTATGCCCAATTTATTTGGTAATTTGGCGATGTATCGCTTAAAAACCAGTTAGAGTTACCTCTAGCTTGATTTCTGCTCAATATGTTTTTGGCTAATTCGATACACAGATTCCCGCATCCACCAAAGCATTACAACTCCTGGAACAGCCGTGACGACCGAAAACAGAAAGAAATTCGGCCATCCGAGGCTTTCCGATAACACTCCCGCAACTGGGCTGACATAAATGCGCCCCACCGCTGCCAGGGCTGAAAGCAGTGCATAATGTGTTGCGCTAAATTGATTGCTGCACAAACTCATCAGCAACGCAACAAATGCCGCCGTACCCATACCACTGGTAATATTTTCTAATGCAATCGCACTCATCAATAAACTATCAATTTGCGTGGGAACAGTAACTGCCACGAAACCTAAATCAAACGGCATTAAAGTAAAGCTGCCCCATGCGCCTTTGCCTAATATAGCCAACGCGTAAAAGCCAAAATTTGAAAGTAGTTGCAAAACACCAAAGCTCATGAGTGCTTGAAACAAAGTAAAACGCATCATGAGTAACCCCGCTAAAAACGCACCAATAATGGTGAGCCAGATACCAATGATTTTATTCACTATACCCACTTCAATTTGGGTGAACAGCATGCCTTTCAGCAAAAATGGGGTAAATAAACTACCTGCAAAAGCGTCACCCAATTTGTAGAGAATAATTAAAATCAAAAAAGCCCATGCGCTTTTTTGGTTAAAGTAGCTAGATAATGATTGCGTTAGGGTAGCAAAGCCAACATATTGCGCCGCTTTTACACCCATAGGTAGCGCTACACTTAGGCTTACCAGCACATATGCCAACTGCACCCATTTACTTGCTTCTGCAAAATCAATTCCTGCTGCCATAAAAGCAAAGCGCGTCACATATACCCCTGCCAGTACACCTAGCAGCAATGCTAAAAAGCCTAATAATTCTTTTTTCGGGTCTGAATTTAACGGCTTAATTTCACTTTTAACCGTAGGCAAAAATACTAAAGAAAATATTGCGGAAAACAGCATCACTCCTGACATCATCTGGTAAACGCGGCTCCAGCTTTGCCATTGGTCTGCCCAAATAAGTGCAATACCGCCAGACAAAATCATACCCATCCTATAACCTAATACCGACATAGATGCGCCTATGCCGCGCTCATCAGCCTCTAGCACATCGGTGCGGTAAGCATCAATCACAATATCCTGCGAGGCCGATAAGAATGTCACTAGTAACGCAATGACTGCGAATGTAGCCGGGCTTGTTGTATAAGATATTGTAGAAAGATAATAAATACTCACGGCCAAAAATAGTTGAGTGAGTACTAGCCAACCACGCCGCCGTCCAAGCCATGACGGTTCAAAACGATCCATCAGCGGTGCCCACAAAAACTTAAATGTATAAGGCATTCCCACCAGCGCTAAAAAACCAATCGTCGCAATCGCGACGCCATCGGTGGTAAGCCAAGCCTGCATTGCCTGCCCAGTAAGAGCCAATGGCAAGCCTGATGCAAATCCTAAAAAAAGTATTGCGGTAAGCCGTTGCAGGCGCTGGATTTGTTTAAACATGTGGTGTGTTATTTTAATTTTTTGGTCAAAGTTATATTCTAACTAAAGTAGCGTCGCTAACCAGACAAGTTTTTAATTTTAAATATTACAGTCCATAATCCACTATCAATGGCGCATGATCGCTAAAACGCTCTTCTTTATAAACCTGGGTAGAAACAGCTTTACTGGCTAATTTCGGTGTTGCAATTTGGTAATCAATCCGCCAACCCACGTTCTTAGCCCAAGCTTGTCCACGGTTACTCCACCACGTGTAACATTCATCGGTGGTATTTGGATATAATTTTCGGTAAACATCTACCCAGCCCACCTGGTCAAACAGCGTTGTAAGCCATGCACGCTCCTCCGGTAAAAATCCGGAATTCTTCTTATTGCCTTTCCAGTTTTTCAAATCAACTTCTTTATGCGCGATATTCCAGTCCCCGCAAATAACCACTTCGCGGCCGCTCGCTATCAGCGCTTGTAAATGCAGCATAAATCGGGTCATTACGCTAAACTTGAATGCCTGACGCTCCTCGCCGCTGGAGCCTGATGGCAAATACAGTGAAATAACGCTTAGGTTTCCGACACTCGTGTTGTTAAATTGGCATTCTAGATATCGGCCTTCGCTATCAATATCAAGCACATCTTTATTTGATCCGCCTAAACCTTCAATCACCGCATCAGGCTTAGTTTTGGAATAAATACCAACGCCGCTGTAACCTTTGTTTTCAGCATAATGAAAATAACCGTAATACCCTGGCGGGCCCAACATCTCCGGTGTCATATCTGCTTGCTGTGCCTTAATTTCTTGCATACAGACGATATCTGCATTTTGTTTTTGCAACCATGCTTGCACACCTTTATTTGTGGCTGAGCGTATACCATTTAGGTTTAGCGATATAATCTTCAAAACTTAATTCCTTAATTTATTTAACAATTATGACGACAACTAACACGAATCTACAATCAGACCAATTCAGGCAAGAGTTTATCGCATTTGCCATTAAAAAAGAGGTATTACGTTTTGGTGAGTTTAAAACCAAAGCAGGCCGTTTGAGTCCCTACTTTTTTAACGCAGGCCTGTTTAATGATGGAATGAGCTTAATGAAGCTTGGCGAATTTTATGCTGAAGCCATTAAAAACTCGGGTATTGAGTTTGACATGCTATTTGGACCAGCTTACAAAGGCATTACATTAGTGGCAAGTATTGCCATCGCCTTTGCCAAAAATGGTCACAATGTGCCCTATGCCTACAACCGCAAAGAAGCCAAAGGCCATGGCGAGGGTGGACTAATCGTTGGCAGTCCGTTAAAAGGCCGGGTACTTATTATTGATGATGTAATATCGGCGGGTACATCAGTACGAGAATCGGTAGAGCTTATCGCTGCTAACGGTGCCAATGCTTGTGGTGTGGCCATTGCTATCGACCGGCAAGAGCGTGGCATAGGCGAGCTTTCTGCCGTGCAAGAAGTCATTAAAACGAATGGAATACCCGTTTGTGCGATTGCCAACTTAAGTGACTTATTGAGTTATTTACAAAAAAATCAAGACATGGCGCAAAACTTGCTTGCTGTTAAATCCTATCGGCAACAATATGGCGTTAATTAATCGCCAAAAGGACTATATTCAGGACAATGAAGTATTTTCAGCAAACTCACATTGATATTGATAAGACTAAGACTCAACCTAGTTTAGCCTTAGTGTTATGCATGTTTGCTACGATACTTTTACTTGGCACTTTTTCGCAGCACGCTCAAAGCACCGGCAAAATTGTGAAATGGAAGGACGACAAAGGCGTAACACACTATGGTGATAGCGTACCGGCACAATATTCGGGTCGTGAAAGTTCAGAAATCAGTAAACAAGGTATTACCATTAAGCGTAATGCACCAATTGATGTACAAGCCCAGGCGTTAGATACGGCCAAGCTGGAACAAGTCAAAAAAGACAAAGCGCTTACCAATGCTTTTACCAATGCAAATGAAATAGATTTAGCGCGTGACCGCAATTTGCAACTTGATTTGGTCGCCATCGAAGGCTTGCAATTACAAAAAAAGAATACTTTAAACAGATTAGCGGTCAGTCAAAGTTACGCAAAAAACTTCACCGAAAACAACAAGCCTATACCCGCCGACTTAAGTGCTGAGATTAAAAGCAATCAAGCGCTGCTTGCAAAGCAGGAACAGCAAATCGAACAACGCAGAGCCGCAATGGAGAGCACTCGCCAACGTTTTGATGATGACAAAGCTCGCTTCATTACGCTCAAAAAACATAACGAATGACATGACTGCTTTACCTGAGCAGCAGCGGGCTGCTCAACCTTAAGTTTTATGGGCACTCTTTAATGGTATTTAAGTTTTTAGGTGCTTAGTTTTATCTTTAGAATTTCATTCACCTGCGCAGGATTAGCTTTACCTTTCGAGGCTTTCATCGCCTGACCGACTAGCGCATTAAAGGCTTTTTCTTTACCCGCTTTAAATTCTTCGACCATGGCAGGATTTGCAGCTAACACCTCATCAACAATCGCTTCAATTGCACCAGTATCAGACTCTTGTTTCAGACCCTTAGCTTCGATAATACCGTCAACCTCGCCTTCAGCATTCCACATTGCCTCAAACACTTGTTTTGCAGCGTTGTTTGAAATAGTGTTATCACCAACTCGCTTTAGTAATTGTGCAAACTGTTGAGCGTTAATAGGTGAATCATTGATGCTCATATCTGCAGCATTAAGTTTGGCAGCCAAAGATCCCATTACCCAGTTGGCGGCTTGTTTTGCATCAGCGCCGGCATCTACCACAGCTACAAAATAATTTGCCAAATCACGTGAAGTGGTTATTGCGTTCGCATCATAGCTTGATAGCGCATACTGCGCCTCAAAGCGTGCTTTCATGGCCTCTGGCAGTTCTGGCATATCTGCCTGCACACGCGCTTTATCTGCCTCAGTAATCACCAAAGGTAACAAATCCGGGTCTGGGAAGTAGCGGTAATCATTCGCTTCTTCTTTGCTGCGCATAGCGCGCGTTTCGCCGGTGTCAGGGTTAAATAACACCGTTGACTGTTGAATTGATCCACCGTCTTCTAACGTTTCAATTTGCCAACGGGTTTCATACTCAATGGCTTGCTGCATGAACTTGAAAGAGTTCAGATTTTTAATCTCACGCCGTGTACCAAGCTTTTCCGTACCTTTTGGACGCACTGATACATTGACATCACAACGGAAGCTGCCTTCCTGCATATTACCGTCACAAATGCCGATCCATTGCACTAACTCATGTAATTTTTTTGCATAGGCTACGGCCTCAGCGGCTGAACGCATATCCGGCTCTGTCACGATTTCCAATAATGGCGTACCAGCGCGGTTGAGATCTATGCCACTCATGCCCTCAACAGCACCATTGTTTTTTAAATCATGCACTGATTTACCCGCATCTTCTTCTAAATGAGCGCGGGTGATGTTGACGACTTTTTCATAAGCTGCATTTTTACCTACTGCTGGCACTTGTATCGTCACAGCGCCTTTACCAACGACAGGTAACTCAAACTGGCTAATTTGGTAGCCTTTAGGTAAGTCAGGATAAAAGTAATTTTTACGTGCGAACACAGAGCGAGGAGCAATATGCGCATTAATAGCCAAGCCAAATTTAATGGCACATTGCACCGCTTCTTTGTTAAGCACCGGCAGTACACCAGGCAAAGCAAGGCTCACCTCACAAGCTTGCGTATTTGGCTCTGCGCCATATTTAATGGATGCACCTGAAAAAATCTTAGTGTTTGTTTTTAATTGAGTGTGTGTTTCTAACCCAATAACGACTTCCCATTCCATTATACTTTTCCTTCTGGCATGACCAAGTTTGGCTTGTCCAAATCTGGCATGCGGTTATGCCAATCTGTCACTTGTTGATACTGATGCGCTACATTTAACATACGCGCTTCATCAAAATAATTACCGATAATCTGCAAACCAACTGGCAATTGTTTTCCATCATCACTTTGTGCAAAACCTGCTGGTACACTCATGCCAGGCAAACCAGCCAAATTGGTCGAGATGGTATAAATATCTTGCAGATACATGGCGACAGGGTCATCCACTTTTTCACCTGCTTTAAAGGCAGTAGAAGGTGCAGCAGGCCCCATAATCACATCACATTGCTTAAAAGCATCTACAAAATCTTGTGCGATTAAGCGACGAATTTGCTGCGCTTTAAGATAATAGGCATCGTAATAACCCGCACTCAATACATAAGTCCCAATCAAGATACGTCGTTTGACTTCGGCACCAAAGCCTTCAGCACGGCTCTTGTTATACATATCCATCAAGTCAGTATATTCAGCGGCACGATGCCCATAACGTACACCATCGTAGCGCGACAAGTTACTTGAAGCTTCAGCAGGCGCCAATACATAATAAACAGGAATCGATAAACCAGTGTTTGGCAGTGAAATTTCAACAATCTCCGCGCCTAATTTTTTGTATTCTGCAATTGCGCTATCTATAACTTTGCCGACACTCACATCTAAACCATCGGCAAAGAACTCTTTCGGCAAGCCAACTTTTAAGCCCTTAAGGGGTAAATCTAAGTTTGGCTTATTTAAATCGCGCGTGTAATCTTCTTTTTCACGATTCAAACTAGTGGAATCGCGCTCATCAAAACCGGCCATTACATTCATCATCAATGCACAGTCTTCTGCACTCTTCGCCATAGGCCCAGCCTGATCAAGTGAAGAAGCAAAGGCAATCATGCCGTAGCGTGACACTACACCATAAGTCGGTTTTAAGCCGGTAAATCCACATAATGACGCTGGCTGACGAATGGAACCGCCAGTATCTGTACCGGTTGCTGCCGCGCAAAGCCGCGCCGCCACCGCCGCCGCACTGCCGCCACTGCTGCCGCCTGGTACGCGGTCAAAGCTCCATGGATTTTTAACGCCACCAAAATAACTAGTTTCATTAGATGAGCCCATCGCGAACTCATCCATATTGGTTTTACCCAAATTCACCGCACCCGCAGCATCAAACTGGGTAATCACATGCGCATCATAAGGTGCTATAAAGTTAGCCAGCATTTTTGAGCCACAAGTAGTTTGCCAGCCTTTTGCGCAAAAAATATCTTTTTGAGCAATCGGAATGCCCGTCAAAGCGGCAGCATTGCCTGAAGCGATGCGCGCATCTGCTGCTTTGGCTTGATTTAGCGTTTTAGCTTCATCCAAAGCAATATAAGCATTGATGCTCGGATTGTATTGACTGATGCGGGTTAAAAACGTCTGCGTTAATTCAACACTGGAAATTTTCTTAGCCTGGAGTAAATCTCCAAGTTGTTTTAGGCTACTGTTAATCATATTAATTCTTACTCAATTACTTTAGGTACAAGATACAAACCACCCGCTACCGCTGGCTCTGTTGAACCATTACCCAGCACGGGCGCGTTTTTCTGAAATTCATCCCGAAGATTAGTTTTAGTCACTACATCCTCACGCAAGCGCTGACTTAAGTCTTGCGAATGTGACATAGGTTCTATGCCCGTAGTATCCACCGCCTGCATTTGCTCGATTAAGCCTAAAATACCTGTCAGCTTAGTGAGTGTAGCTGCAGCATCACTATCACTCACTTCGATACGCGCCAAATGTGCAACTTTTTTAATGTCTTCAATACTTAATGCCATGTTTCATTAATCCGAAATTTAGTTATTACATTTTAATGTTCAAAATTAGCCACTTGTTATAACCCCTAGTTACAATTAAGTTGCAATCACATCTTAATTTTCAACCCAATATGCGGTATTATACCTGCATTTTATTGACGTCTTAATTGCACATGTTTAATTACTTAGCGCATCAAGTATTCACCTCGCATCAAACCACAGGAAAAACACAATGTTCGGCTTTATAACTAGTTACTTTTCAAACGACCTTGCCATTGACTTGGGTACAGCCAATACGCTCATTTACGCTCGCGGCAAAGGCATCGTTTTAGACGAACCATCAGTCGTGGCGATTCGCCTAGAGGGCGGCCCTGGCGGCAAAAAAATTCTACTGGCGGTTGGTGCCGAGGCAAAGGGAATGCTCGGCCGTGCGCCAGCCAATATTCAAGCGATTCGCCCGATGAAAGATGGCGTAATTGCAGACTTTACGATTACCGAGCAAATGCTCAAGTATTTTATCCGTCGCGTACATGATGCGCGCTGGTTTTCTCCAAGTCCACGCATTATTATTTGCGTGCCGGTTGGCTCTACCCAGGTAGAACGTCGCGCGATTAAAGAGTCAGCTGAACGTGCTGGGGCCAAGCAAGTATTTTTAATCGAAGAGCCAATGGCAGCAGCGATTGGTGCAGGTATGCCAGTTTCCGAAGCGACTGGTTCAATGGTAGTGGATATTGGTGGCGGCACCACTGAAGTGGGCGTTATTTCACTTGGCGGTATTGTCTATGCGAAATCTGAACGTGTAGGCGGCGACAAATTTGACCAGGCGATTATCGATTACATTCGCCGCAACTACGGCATGCAAATTTCTGAACCAACCGCTGAAAATATCAAAAAAACAATAGGTTCCGCTTTCCCAGGCTCAGCTGTTTTAGAAATGGAAGTCACTGGTCGCAACCTTGCAGAAGGTTTGCCACGCAAATTCACGATTTCAAGTAACGAAATCTTAGAAGCCCTAACTGAACCACTGAATGCGATTGTTGGCGCAGTAAAATCTGCGCTAGAGCAAACACCGCCCGAGCTAGGTGCCGATATTGCCGAAAAAGGCATGGTGCTTACTGGTGGCGGTGCGTTATTGCGTGATATTGACAGATTATTGGTAGAGGAAACAGGATTGCCAGTAATTCTTGCAGAAGATCCGTTAACGTGCGTAGCGCGTGGTTGCGGACGTGCTTTGGAAGAAATTGATAAGCTAGGCAGCATCTTCGCTTACGAGTAAGTCTAATTGATAGAAATGCACTAAAAAATAAAACATGTAATTAAAGTAAAAGTTTAGGCCGTATTATGCGGCCTAAATTACATAAAATACTTAAATTAGCCTCTTTAATGGACGGTGTTTTTAGCGTCCCTGCAATTTAAACAAAACAAATTCTGCAAAAAGTAAACCTCTGTTAATTGAGATATTAAATACAGCTTAACGAATGTCGCGCCGTATCAATCACAAACTTGAGCACCAACCAGTTCCTGCATTCTTTGTGCGCGGTCCAAGTGCGTTTGCGCGCCTAGCCTTTTTTTCACTCTTGTCAATAGCATTAATGGCTACCGATTCACGCTTACATTATCTAATCAGCCTTCGCCAGAGCTTACAAGTTTTACTGCATCCCTTACAACTGCTGGCTAACACGCCATCTCAGATTTATCGTAATGTTGACGAGTACTTTACTACACACGACCGGCTGTTAAATGAAAATCGACAATTAAGGCAACATGAGCTTAAGCAAGACATTGCACTGCAAAAACTCGACACATTGGCACTTGAGAATGAGCACCTTCGCCAATTACTGCAAACAAACAAATCTGTTGTTGAAAGCACCGTCGTGGGAGAAATTATGCACGTAGGTCGCGACCTGTTCACAAAAAAAATTGTCGTGAATCGCGGAGAAAGACACAGTATAGAAGCGGGCGAAGCAGTAGTTGATGCCACGGGCGTAATTGGTCAGGTAACTCGTGTCTATCCGTTAAGTAGCGAGGTGACGCTGATTACCGATAAATCGCTCGCCATTCCAATTCAGGTAGAACGTAACGGCTTACGCGCCATTGCTTTTGGGCACGGGCGCGATAATACCTTAGATTTACCTTACTTACCGACCAATGTAGATATACAACGCGGCGATAAATTAGTCACTTCTGGCATTGACGGCGTCTACCCTGCTGGTTTGGCTGTTGCAACCGTATCACAAATTGAAATTACCCCAGATTCACCCTTTGCCCGAATAATATGCGTTCCAACCGGCGGGGTAGAAAATCACCGGCAAGTACTATTGGTCAGCATTCCTCGTGTTGAAGTACTGCCATCAAACGAGATTAACGCTGCGGCAAAGCCTGACGCACAAGCCAAACCTAAAGATGGTAAGCAATCTGCGGCAAAACCAGTCAATATGAAACCTGCCAATACAAAACCACCTGCAAAACCGCAATCTAACAATACGAGCAAACCTCATGCCGCCGAGTAAGCTCAAATCCGTTTACTTTTCGCTTATCGTAGCGTTAATTTTCCTCCTCTTACCATGGTCAGGAGTCTGGTTAAAAATTCGGCCGGATTTCTTATTGCTCGTCATCATATTCTGGATAATACGCGCTCCGAATTTATGCAATGTTGGTACAGCTTGGTTTGTAGGTCTGTTTGTAGATTTGGCAACGGGCGGAATATTTGGTCAATATGCACTGGCCTACACTATTACTGCGTTTTTTGCAGTCACTTATCAGCGCCGCTTAGTGCTGTTTAACAATACACAACAACTTTTCTATGTGTTCCTGTTGCTGATCATTTCCCAAATTGTTCTATTAATACTTAAAACTTTTGCTGGAGCAGAATTGATAGGTTGGGGTTACTTTTTACCTAGCATCACTGGCATTTTATTGTGGAAAATTGCGGTATTTCTTGGCCTGAATACAGGTGGTCGCTCTCGTGGAGCTTGATAACTCGAAATATGACATTTAACTATGCGTGCTGAACTTAAAAATTTCCAGCATGAGCAATACTACTTCAGGCTGAGATTAGGCTTTACAGCATTAGTTGTACTATGCTTATTTGGCTTACTTGCTACTCGTTTTTTTTACCTGCAAGTCAAACAATATAACCACTACCAAACACTGGCCGAAAAAAACCGTATCTCACTGGTTCCTATCGTACCAAATCGCGGTTTGATTCTGGACAAAAATGGCGTGGTACTCGCCCACAATTTTTTCGTATACACCCTGGAAATAACACCCTCAAAAATAGAAAATCTTGAAGCAACAATTGCCGAAGTCAGTAAACTTGTTGAGGTGAGCTCGCTTGACCGCAAGCGCTTTAACAAACTTCGCGATGAAAGTCGAAATTTTGAAAGCGTGCCAATCCGCACCCACCTGAACGAAGTAGAAGCGGCTAGCTTTGCTGTCAATCATTACCGTTTTCCAGGGGTGGAAATCAAGTCTCGATTGTATCGACACTACCCATTAGGTAAACTTGGCGCACACATTGTGGGTTATATTGGGCGAATCAATGACAAGGATTTAATCAACCTTGAAAAAGATGGCGTTCTTTCCAACTATAAAGGCTCTGACCATGTAGGTAAAAGCGGCATAGAGCAGTTTTATGAAACTCAATTACATGGCACCACAGGTTTTCAACAGGTAGAAATTGATGCCGATGGTCGTGCAGTCCGTGTATTATCAAGTACGGCACCCGTACCAGGCAGCAACCTCGTTTTATCAATTGATAGCAAGCTGCAAGAAATCGCTGAAACCGCTTTCGGTGAACGCCGAGGGGCGCTAGTCGCTATCAATCCTAAAACAGGCGAAGTATTAAGCTATGTCAGTCAGCCTTCATTCGACCCCAATTTGTTTGTAGATGGTATTGATGTTGATAACTGGAAATTACTGAATGAATCATTAGACAAGCCACTTATTAACCGTCCGATTCGCGGCGTATATCCCCCTGGTTCCACCTTTAAACCTTTTGTCGCGCTAGCTGGTTTAGAATACGGAAAACGCGCACCGCCCTACGCGATTAATGATGCAGGTTATTTTAGCTTACCTAACAGCACACATCGTTACCGCGACTGGAAACCAAGTGGGCATGGTATTGTAGATATGCAAAAGGCCATTACTATTTCTTGCGATACCTTTTTTTATGGTTTGGCATTAGAGTTAGGCATTGATAGATTAACTGGATTTGTGCGTCATTTTGGCTTTGGCGGTAAAACTGGCATTGATATCCAAGGTGAAAATGGCGGGCTGCTACCAACGCCAGAGTGGAAAATGCGCCGATTTAAACAACCTTGGTATCAGGGTGAAACTGTAATCGTCGGCATTGGCCAAGGTTACACTTTAACCACACCAATGCAATTGGCCTACGCCACTGCTACGCTCGCTAATAATGGCATCGCAATGAAGCCCCATTTAGTAACACAAATTCAGAAAGCCATTACCAATGAAAACCTTGCGGTTCCTTTTGTAGTGCAAGATAGAGTTTCAATCAAACCGGAAAATATAGACATCATAAAGCGTGGCATGGTTGATGTAACATTACCAGGTGGTACGGCGGCTAGCGTGGGGGCAAATGCTGGGTACAGCATTGCCGCTAAAACCGGCACCGCCCAAGTGATAGGTATCAAACAAAACGCTAAATATAATGCTAGTGCGATTGATGAGCGACACCGTGACCATGCGCTATTCGTGGCTTACGCACCCGCTGATGACCCCACCATTGCATTAGCCGTTATTGTAGAAAATGGTGGCCATGGCGGCTCGGCGGCTGGGCCCATCGCCAGAAAAGTAATGGACTATTATTTGCTGGGTAAGCTACCAATACCAGAATCTACAAAAACTGATAATAAAAAGCCGAGGGATTCTGGAGTAAGCATCGTGACACCTCAAACTACGCCTGAAGAAGAATTGCATGATTAGCAAACTATTTCAGCAGTTTTTTAAACACATTGACTCATTTTTAATGGTGTGTTTATTTTCCACCCTAATGGTTGGTTTATTTATGCTTTATAGTGCATCAGGGCAAAATTTTTCACGGGTTTATGCTCAAGGCATCAATATTATTGTAGCGTTCTGCTTTATGTGGGTAGCGGCGAATATCGCCCCAAACCAGCTTGAGCGTATGGCTTTGCCGCTTTATTTGCTTGGTGTTGTACTTCTCATTGGCGTTGCATTGTTCGGACACATTAGCCATGGCGCACAGCGCTGGCTTGACATAGGCCCAATGCATATTCAACCTTCTGAAATCATGCGTATTGCCGTGCCGATGATGCTTGCCTGGTATTTTTCTAAGCAAGAAGGCAAACCTAGGATGGTTGATTTTGCTACCGGCGCGTTATTGCTAGCCGTACCCGTTGCCTTAATTATGAAACAGCCTGACTTAGGCACATCACTATTAGTGGCTGCATCAGGGTTTTATATCCTATTTTTAGCAGGCTTGAATTGGAAGTTTCTACTTGGCGGCACGGTCTTATTTACCGCATTAACACCCGTTTTTTGGTCTATGCTGCATAGCTATCAAAGACGCCGCATCGAAATTTTATTTGACCCGACACAAGATCCGCTTGGTTCAGGCTACCACACTATTCAATCTATGATTGCCATTGGCTCTGGCGGTTCGGCAGGTAAGGGTTGGTTGAACGGCACGCAGACGCAATTAGATTTTTTACCTGAGCGCACGACAGACTTTATTTTTGCAGTATTTAGCGAAGAATTCGGATTTTTAGGAAACTTATTACTGCTTACGCTTTTTAGCCTGATTATTATGCGTGGCTTGGTTATTGCATCGCAGGCACAAAGCACTTTTTCCCGACTATTGGCTGGCAGCATCACGCTGACTTTTTTCACTTACGCATTTGTAAACATGGGTATGGTCAGTGGTATTTTGCCCGTGGTGGGTGTTCCCTTACCCTTAATCAGCTACGGCGGAACTTCAATGGTGACAATATGCTTAAGCTTTGGTATCTTAATGAGCATCCAAACCCATAAAAAACTGGTGGCAACTTAAAATAGGCGCTCAAATGTTAACTCTTAAAACAATAAACTTACGCAATCATCTCGTATTGTTAACGATGGCCTTATTAACTGCTTGTAGTCAAACCCCCACATTAAAATCAGCACCCAAACAAACGTCTGCTGAAAGTACTAGCTTGCCAAAAACAGACACCTCTTCAAAACCAGACTCAAAAGCTGGTGGCGGGGGTTACTACTTAGATGATGGCCCAGGTGAAAATGCACCAGCCAATCTTGACGGCATTCCTGGTGCAATACTAAAAACAGAACAAATTAACTTGCGGGCAAATAAACCCTACTCGGCATTAGGGCAAAAATATACCCCCATGACCACTTATGTGCCCTATAAAAAACAAGGCGTTGCTTCATGGTATGGCAAGCGCTTTCACGGCAAAAAAACTTCAACTGGCGAAATCTATGACATGTATGCAATGACTGCTGCACACACTGTATTGCCTATTCCTAGCTATGCCAAAGTCACCAATCCAGCCAATGGCCGCTCGGTGATTGTTCGCATCAATGACAGAGGTCCGTTTAAACATAGCCGGCTCATTGATTTGTCTTATGCGGCAGCCTATCAATTACGCCTGATAAAGCAAGGCAGTGGCTTGGTTGAAGTGGAAACAATAGACACCAGCGCAGAAGGCATGCGAAAGATGTCGAGTAACAATTCGCTCTCGACAGTCTCACCAACTGAAAGCCTATCACCAAACAATGAAACAGTCGTGACGCTTGTACCATCTGCTCCCGCAACTGTATCAGTTGCAACAAATACCTCATTTAACAATATTCAAAGTACACAGTATTATGTGCAAGCTGGAGCATTTAAAAACGAGGTGAATGGCACTCTTTTACAAAAAAAGATTCAAGGACTGGATATGGCCGAAAATGTAGGCGTTGCTAACGTGTATAATGATGGCCTGTATCGGGTAAAGCTCGGGCCATATGCAAGCAAAAATGAGGCGGATATTTCTGCTGCTAATATCCGTAAACAATTAAACACATCTGCACACGTCACTAACTAATAAACATAATCTCATGCAAACAAATACTCTATCACGTCTAAAATTCGCTAAATCAGCACTTATTGCCAGCCTTACTACATTAAGCTTTACAATATTTGGCTTTGCTCCAATAGCGCAGGCTGAAAATGCGCAAGTGGCACCGCCGCCAAATTTAGCTGTTAAAGCTTACATACTTAAAGATTTTAGCAGCACCCATGTAATTGCTTCACAAAACAGCAGCATGCGTATTGAGCCAGCATCGCTCACCAAAATAATGACTGCTTACCTAAGCTTTAAAGCACTTAAAAATGGACATCTATCCCTGACACAAACACTGCCAGTCAGTGAAATTGCGTGGAAAGTGGAAGGCTCAAAAATGTTTATTGAGCCGAATAAACCCGTCACCGTAGATGAACTTTTACACGGTATGATTATTCCATCAGGTAATGATGCCTCCATTTCCCTGGCTGAAGGTATTGCCGGCACTGAAGTGCAGTTTGCCGACATGATGAATAAAGAGGCTCAACGTTTAGGTATGAAAAATACCCGCTATATGAATGCGACTGGCTTGCCCGATGCACAGCATTACACCACGGCAGACGACCTGGCGATACTTGCAACAGCCTTGATACATGACTTTCCAGAGCAGTATCAACGCTTATATTCAATTAAAGAATATACCTATAACAAGATTACTCAACCCAACCGAAATCGCCTGCTATGGTTAGACCCTAATGTAGATGGCATGAAAACTGGGCACACCAAAAGTGCTGGCTATTGTTTAATCGCAACTGCTAATCGTGATGGGGTGCGCCGCATTTCTGTAGTGCTTGGTGCGCCAACGGATGCAGCTCGTGCAACAGAAAGCCAAAAATTGCTTAATTATGGTTATCAATACTTTGATACAAAATTAGTCTATAAAAAAGGGCAGAGTATCAATCAGCTTAAGGTATGGAAAGGTAATGAAAACCAAGTCGCTTCAACGGTAACAGAGGATTTATTTGTTACCTTACCAAAGGGTGAATATGCTAATGTGAAAGCAGTAATGTCTAGCGTCCAACCGTTAATTGCGCCGATTAAAAAAGGACAAGTGATTGGCAGCGTAAAATTCACACTCAATGGCAAAGCAATAGACGAGCGCGCTTTGGTTGCAGCAAAAACGATTGATGGCGCAGGCATTTTAGGCCGTGCCTGGGATTCGATTAAGTTATTAATGCAATAGTAGACTGTCATTACATTAGCGGTAAAATATTATGGCTGACATAGAACCACTCTTGAATCCAAACGAGGCACCGCCTTTAATCGACTTCCCTTGTGACTTTCCTATTAAGGTCATGGGAGAAACACAAAGTATATTTCCCGAAACTATCATTCGACTAATTAATACAATATTGCCTGCATTCAATGCGACAAAAATTGAAACAAGAGTGAGTTCATCAGGCAAATATACCAGCCTCACCTGTACTGTGTACGTGCAGTCGCAAGATCAACTAGATGACATTTACCGCTTACTTAGCGCACATCCGCTAGTTAAGTTTTCACTTTAAACCTTTCTGTAGCAGCGCTGTTAACTTCATAGTAATTTTTACATGCAGCAATCTACAACCGCACCAAACCCTCTATTTGTAAAGCACCTTGGGCTTACTGATTTTGAAATGACTTGGCACGCAATGCAGCGATTTACTGCAGAGCGGACCATAGACACTACAGATGAACTATGGGTTACAGAACACCCGCCCGTTTACACCTTAGGTTTGAATCGTAAAAACATACGCTTGCCAATACGCAATGATATTGCCTTAGTACATACAGATCGCGGCGGAAAAATCACCTACCATGGCCCAGGTCAGCTTATCATTTATGTATTGCTAGACCTAAAGCGGCACAATCTAAGCATACGCAAGCTGGTGAGTTTACTGGAAAATGCAGTGATAGAATTGCTAGCTGATTATGGTCAATTAGCAGTAGCCAAAACAGATGCGCCAGGCGTTTATGTACAAAATGCTAAAATAGCCTCGCTTGGTTTACGTATAAAAAATAATTGCTGCTATCATGGCTTAAGCTTAAACGTAAACATGGACTTAAAGCCATTTGAAGCCATAGACCCATGCGGTTATGCAGGCCTAAAAGTGACGCAAACTAAAGATTTAGGCATTGCTGCCAACCTACAAACTATTGCAGAGTTATTGCTCGAAAAGCTCTCCAAAAATTTAGCAGATGAACATAGACATGACTGATATAACACCTCCAAAAATCACTGAAAGTAAAATTTCACGCGCTAAAATAGCCGGCGTCAAAGAAACAGATGCCGCAAAAACGTCACGCATACCCATCAAGATTATTCCGCAACCGATGCAGCGTAAGCCTGAATGGATACGCATGAAAGCACCAGATTCAGCCCGCTATCAGGAAATTAAAAAAATACTACGGGATAACAAACTCCATACTGTGTGTGAAGAGGCTAGTTGCCCCAACATAGGTGAATGTTTTAGTGGTGGCACCGCAACCTTTATGATTTTAGGTGACATTTGTACGCGTCGCTGCCCTTTTTGTGATGTGGCGCATGGTAAACCACTGCCACCAGATGTGAATGAACCTGAAAACTTAGCCCGTACCATCGCACAAATGAAGCTCAACTATGTAGTAATTACCAGTGTAGACCGTGACGATTTACGTGATGGCGGTGCGCAACATTTTGTAGATTGCATACATGCAGTCCGCAAGCAATCTCCCAACATTAAAATAGAAATTCTCGTACCTGATTTTCGTGGTCGCCTAGACGTTGCAATGCAAATTTTAAGTAACGCCCCGCCAGACGTGATGAACCATAATCTTGAAACGATTCCCCGCCTATACAAACAGGCAAGACCAGGCTCGGATTATCAAAACTCACTCACTTTATTGAAAAAATTTGGCGAAATGTATCCAAACATTCCTACAAAGTCTGGCTTGATGTTGGGCTTAGGCGAAACCGACGATGAAATCTTAGCGGTCATGCAAGATTTACGTGCGCATAATGTCAGCATGCTTACGCTAGGCCAATATCTACAACCCAGTGTGCATCATTTACCTGTGATGCGCTATGTGGAGCCAGCTATTTTTGATGATTTAAAGCTAAAAGCTGAAGAAATGGGCTTTAATAATACCGCCAGTGGCCCCATGGTAAGAAGTAGCTATCACGCTGATACGCAGGCGCAACAATATATTTAGGTCGCGTGTAAAATAGTCGCGCAAGCGCACGCAATAATTTAAGTTGGACACGTGTAGCTAAATATTGATAAGCGCATAAACAACATACGAAAAAGAGAATCTATGGTTCCACACTTAACGACAGCACTGAATGGCCCGTTACTTAGTCTAGAAAAAAACATGTTAGATGCCATGCCGAAAATCGAGCATTGGTTTCGCACGCAGTGGTTAGAATATTCCTCGCCATTTTACGCCAGTGTTGATTTACGCAATTCTGGTTTCAAATTAGCCCCTGTAGATACTAATTTATTCCCTGGCGGTTTTAACAATCTCAACCCGGAGTTTCTGCCTTTAAGCGTGCAGGCGGCAATGGTAGCCGTTGAAAAAATCTGTCCGGAAGCGCATCGTTTACTGATTATTCCTGAAAACCATACGCGCAACACCTACTACCTGCGCAATGTGGTTGAGCTTGCTAACATCATGAAGCAAGCAGGGATGGACGTTCGCATCGGTTCAATTTCGCCAGAAATTACAGAACCCACCACACTGGAAACAGCAGATGGTCATTCTTTATTGTTGGAGCCCGTGGTTCGTGTGGGCAACCGCATAAAGTTACTCAATAAGGAGTTGGGAGACTTTGATAGCTGCGCAATTTTGCTTAATAATGACTTATCGGCAGGTATTCCAGAAATTCTTAAAAACCTAGAACAGGATTTAATACCTCCATTACATGCGGGCTGGAGTACACGAAGAAAATCACAGCATTTTAGTGCTTACAATCGAGTAGCCAAAGAGTTTGCTGAACTAGTCGGCATTGATGAATGGCTGTTGAACCCATATTTTGAAACTTGTGGTGAAATAGATTTTCATGCGCGTACAGGTGAAGAATGTCTAGCGCTCAAAGTAGAGCAGCTATTAAATAATATTAAGCTTAAATACGCGCAATACGGTGTTACACAAGAGCCCTTTGTCATTGTAAAAGCAGATGCTGGGACCTATGGCATGGGCATCATGACAGTAAAATCGCCAGATGATGTCCGTGACTTAAACCGTAAAGCGCGTAATAAAATGTCCGTTGTAAAAGAGGGATTGCAAGTCTCTGACGTGATTATTCAGGAAGGCGTTTATACCTTTGAAAGCATCAATGACGCTGTTGCAGAGCCCGTTGTATATATGATGGATCACTTTGTCATAGGCGGATTTTACCGTGTACATACTGGACGAGGCATAGATGAAAACTTAAACGCACCTGGCTCACATTTTGTGCCGTTAGCTTTTGAAAAGCCTTGTACCATGCCGGATTGCGCAGGCGCCCCTGACTCTGCACCTAACAGGTTTTATGCCTATGGCGTGGTGGCGAGGCTAGCTCTGCTGGCGGCGGCCATTGAGTTGCAAGAACATGATCCACTTAACCAATAAAAGTGTTGTAGAAATACTTTTAAAACATACCCAACCCTCTGTTCCCTGAGCTTGTCGAAGGGTGACTAGCTTAGCATCGCCCTTCGACAAGCTCAGGGAACAAAGGCAATAACGGATAAATTAATTTTTTGATGAAACTCATGTGAAGCTACTATTCATTTTAGACCCACTTGAAAGCCTTAAAGCCTATAAAGACACTAGCCTCGCCATTATGCGAGAAGCGGCCAATCGCGGTCATGAGTTATTCGTGAGTCAGCAACATGACCTGTTTTTACGTGGCGATATTGCAAAAATCAATGCTAAAAAATTCACTTTTACAGAGCAGCTATTTTCAACTGAAGGAGCGATTGAATATGTGCCTGCAGATTTTAATGCAGTCATCATGCGTAAAGATCCGCCTTTTGATAACGAATATCTTTACAGCACTTATTTGCTTGAAATTGCCGCCAACCAAGGCGCAAAGGTTTACAACAATCCAAGCGCAATCCGTGGCTGGAATGAAAAACTATCTGTCACGCGTTTTCCACAATTTACACCTGAATTCTTAGTCACGGCTAACAATGATTTAATTCGTGAATTCTTAAAACAACACCAAGATATCGTCGTTAAACCGCTTGATGGCATGGGTGGCAGCAGCATTTTTCGTTTAGGTTTAAAAGACCCGAATATCAGCGTGATATTAGAAACTATCACCAATTTCGGCACCCGCACGATTATGGCACAGCGCTATCTGCCAGCTATTTTACAGGGTGATAAACGCATTATCGTGATTGATGGAACTCCATTACCCTATTCACTCGCACGAATCCCCATGGCAGGTGAAACACGTGGCAACCTGGCTGCTGGCGGCACTGGTGTGGCACAATTATTAAGTGAACGAGATTTAGAAATTGCTACCACCGTGGGCAAAGTGCTTAAGCAAGCTGGTTTGTTTTTAGTAGGTTTAGATGTCATCGGCGATTATTTAACTGAAATCAATGTTACCAGCCCGACTGGCATGGTAGAAATTGCCAAACAAACACAACATTTGACCCAACCTTGTAACCCGGCAAGTGTGATGATGGATGCTATGGAACGGCATGCCGTACTTTAAATGCCTAAAACGCTCATATTCTTTGCACTACTCGCCCTTATATTATTCGGCGCCTATCAACTAAATTCTAAAGAACCGCTTTACCATAGTCAGAGTTACGTTTTTGGCACTTTGGTAGACATCAGTATTTATGGTGAAAGTGATGAACGCGCACGACTACTTTCCAATCAAGTCTTGCAGGATTTTCAAAACCTGCATAATAGGTTGCATGCCTGGAAGCCAATATCTGAAGGAAAACCTAGTGAATTGGGTCAACTTAACATAGCTTTTGAGCAAGGCAGTAAGCCCGTTAGCATCAGCCCAGATTTAACGGCAATGCTGGCTGATGCAACTGCGCTTTCCGTCAAATCAAATGGTTTATTTAACCCTGCTATTGGCCATTTAATTGGCGCCTGGGGCTTTCATCGTGATGAATTTAGCGCAGTTAATATTGACGATGAAAAAATAAAAACTCTAGTAAAAACCAACCCCAGTATGGCCGACATTGTGCTTGAAAACAATACCGCTTATAGCAAAAATCCAGCTGTGAAGCTTGATTTAGGCGGCTATGCTAAAGGCTATGCACTGGATATTGCTGCTAACTATTTGCGCAAAGAACATGTCAAAAATGCACTTATCAACATAGGCGGCAACATTATTGCCATCGGCCAGCATGGCGACAAAGCTTGGCGTGTAGGCATACAGCACCCACGCGCGCCCACAGCAATTGCAACTTTAGATTTACCAGATGGCTGGGCCGTTGGTACATCTGGTGATTACCAACGCTACTTTATGCTGGATGGAAAACGTTACTGTCACATTATAGACCCACGCACTGGCTACCCTGTGCAGCACACACAAGCCGTAACGGTGCTGGTACCGCCGCAACTACCTAAGCAAACACAAGCTGGCGTATTATCAGATGTTGCATCAAAACCAATTTTTATTGAAAGCGCAGTAAATAAACGCAAAGCAGCTCAAGTTTTTGGCATTGATAACTTTATGGTAATTGATGAGAAAGCCAATATTTTTGTTTCAAAAGAAATGGCTAAAAAACTTAACTGGCTAACCCCAAATGTTAAATTCACAACGATTCCGTAAGCTTCTCGCTCAGCCTGAGCGACTCACAAAAGAATTGCTACTTGGTGACTGGCTGGTTGTTCTAGCAAGCGTGTTATTTATACTCTTGTTATTCAAAACGCTATGGTCTAATGAACATGCAGCTAAAGTACAAATCAGGTTAGGCGATAAAATCTACGCCACCTACAGCCTAAACCAACAACGCGATGTACATGTGCACGGCCCAATCGGCAGCGCCACCATCAGCATCTCACAGGGTAAAGTACGGTTTTCAAAATCGCCATGTCATAATCAATATTGTGTGCATCAAGGCTGGCTAACGCGGGCTGGGCAAGCCGCCATTTGTTTACCCAATCAAATCAGCCTGGAATTACTTGGCGAGACGAAGCCTTATGATTCGCTTAACTATTAGCTTCGACAGGCTCAGCTACCGAGCTTCAACAACCTTGCTCACTAAGCTTGTTTCGGTCACTGAGCTTGTCGAAGTGGTCGAAGTGGTCAAAACCATAACACCTCATACTATAATTTAAGGTCTACAATGCCATATATGTATATTCTGAAATGCGCTGATGGTAGCTTTTATACTGGCAGCACCGTCAATTTAGAAAAACGAATATGGGAACATAATAATGACTTAGGTGCTAACCATACAAAAAGTAGATTGCCAGTAGAGTTAGTTTTTTGTGAAGAGTTTGCACAGATTGACGAGGCGTTTTACAGAGAAAAACAAGTACAAGGCTGGAGCCGTGCAAAAAAAATAGCATTGATAGCTCGACGATATGAAGATTTACCTGCTTTAGCTTTAAATTCTTCTGCTAAGGTTTTGGCTTCGACAGGCTCAGCCACCGCGACAGGCTCAGCCACCGCGACAGGCTTGGATAGTGAGCTTTGTCGAACCACAGCCAACACCACGTTCCCTGAGCCTGTCGAAGGGATATCTAAACCTGCCTGCTCTGAGCTTGTTTCGGTCACTGAGCTTGTCGAAGTGGTCGAAGCCAAGGACCAAGTACATTGAAACCCACCCAGATTCAAACCACAGCCGACGACCACCGCATAGCCAAGCTCGCGGCTTTCGCCATTGCTTTACACATGGTAGAAGCCGTTATACCTTCACCTTTGCCTGGCGTGAAACCTGGCATAGCCAACATCGTCACCTTATATGTGTTATACCAATATGGTTTTAAAACAGCTGCCTGGGTAAGCATATTGCGCGTATTTGCCAGCAGCTTATTACTGGGGCAGTTTTTGTCACCTACATTTTTATTAAGTTTAAGTGGCGCTGTTTTGAGTTTAGCGGTGCTTTGGATGGGCATGCGCTTACCCAAAAAATGGTTTAGCCCAATTTCATTGAGTATTTTGGCTGCTTTTGCACACATTGCCGGGCAGTTGATTATTGTGCGCCTATGGCTAATCCCGCATGCAGGGGTAAGTTATTTAATACCGATGTTTGCTGTTGCAGCTTTATTTTTTGGTTTAATAAACGGCATTGTTACTAATAAGCTGTTAAAAAAATAAAGTCTACAACTGGACTAAATTTCCAAAGCAATTTCAATATAACTGTCTACCTCAACTCCTTTTTTCCGTGCTGGTATAAACTCCAGTTTTTTTACTTGCGCTTCAATTTCCGCATAAAAAAGTGGTTCTGTATTGCCTCTATCCAGGTTAACAACCTGATCTACGTTACCATTTTTGTTGATAAAAATTCTTAACTGATAAACTACCAGCAACTTATTGATACTTGTTGGCATTGGCGGCTCTATACCATGTAGTGGTATTGCCGTTATATCTACATCGCTAGGTTTTAAATATCGACTCAATAGGTCTTCATTGCCAGAGCTTAGCGTATTTTTAGTCAATGTTATTAATGGTAATCCCAATTCTTTTTTCATTGGCTCTATTTGAATGTCATGCCTATTTTTTGCCAACAGATTGATGTCGTCACTTTTATTAGAATTCTCTAAAGGTTTAGCATACTCCGTTATTGCTAACTCTCTTTCTAACCGCAACAATTTTGGCTGGCTCAAAATTAAAAACCCAACCTGAAACACGTTAGCGCTCAAGTTGGGTTTTGCTAACTCGGTGTCAATATACTGCTTATTAAGATTCGTATTGATAGGTAATGTCAAATTAGCTATCAAAAATATATGCACCAACACAGACACAAGTACAGCAATTGGTAGCTTGCAACGCATCTCTATCAAATTAACTAATCAGATGTCGGAAGCTCGCGCCAATTTAATGGTGTAAACCCTGTAGCACTTGCTGGATTAACCTGAATGTTATCACTATTCCCAGCATCATTACTTATGCTAATTCTGCTGGTTGAAGTACCATCCTTCCTGAAAAACGATACATTTGTTGCTAGCCCAGTACCAGGATATGAAGCAATAACATTTCCACCGCTGTCTAAAATCGCAGACTTACCGCTACCATAAGCCAGCGCATAGAGCTTGTTGCTGCCAGAAGGATTGCACGCATCGCCGCCTAACGAATTGGCCGCAAAGGCAACCACGCCGGCAGAGCTAATCATTTCCACATTGACCCGGTAAGGCGAAGCTCCATTAGAGCCTAAATCTATATAGTAACCCATTGGTTTTGAACTATCTGCAATTACGCCAGTTGTAGCTACCGTGCTGGTGTTATCAACCATCTGGCTTCGCGTTACAGGATATGAACCGCCTGTTGGCAATGTGCCGGCAGTAAATGGCTGACTTTGGGTGCCGTCTAAAATCGCATAAAAAGTTTGTGCCTGAGTATTACTCACATCACTATCCGCCAATATACGTCCTGTGCCAACAAAAACATAACGTTTCAAGGTGCTCTTATCTATTTCAATTAAAGGTGACACCGTAATTGGTTGATTTGAGCCAAAAGCCGCTATTTTGATAGGTGCTGGTATAGTACTGGCATCTGAAAGATCTAAACGCCACACATTGCCCAACGCATCACCAGCATAGGCTGCATCTGCTAATGAGTCTCTGGCATCAGCAACAAATGCATTCACATGTGCCAAACCTGCATCGTTGGTGGTGGATCCTTCGCCAGTTGAAATGGTTTCCAGTAAAGCACCTGTCTCAGGGTTTACTAAGAAAAAGTATCCTTTACCATCAACGTTGTTATAGCCGGAAGTAAGAATCACTGTCCAGCCATATTTTTTTGTTTTAACCACTAACGGCGTATCGTATGTATAGCCCATATCCTTATGGGTAAACTCCCACAACACTTTACTGCTCAAACTGGCTTCGCTGGTAATGCCTGCAGGGTTAGTCACATCTAAGGCATAGTAAGCCTTGCCGCCTTTACCTAAACCGCCGATTAAAAGTGAATGCCAGGTATTATCGGAAAATTTTACGTCTTCAATCGCAGGTGTAGCATCTACATAATATTTATGGTCATATGAAGGTTTTGCAAGTGCCCCTATGCCATTATCATAAGGTGTATTGGTTGGGCCTTTAATGACAGCATTAGGCACATAAGCAAACAACTCGTTACCTCCAGTAGGCACACCGTTAAATGCATGTAACATACCATCATTAGCTCCCACATAAGCCACTGTTGAACGACCTGCATTATCGATTTTAAATTGTTGATAACCAGGATTAAACTCATCAGTATAAGGTGACCGTGGCGGACCAACTGCCACAACTTTAGAGTTCACAATATCACCCAGCACACTAGTACGTGTTCTAAAGCTTGCAGTACCTGACGAACCCGTATTACTTGCATCCCCACGCAAAAAATTCACTGCATTTGCCTGATCCGCAGGAATCGCAGAAAAGTTTGACAAGAGCGCTGCTGTCGTCAGATCAGCCGATCTAAATGGAATTCCTGCTGGTGATGGACAGATTTGAGTTCCATCAGCGCCTGGCACACAATTTGATGTGGCAATTTTTCTGGCAGTATTCCAGCCAGTACCTGCAGCTTGTGCATCTAATTTTGCCGATGCGTTCCATGCCACTGTTTCTACTGGTATATCCCCGGCAAAAGTAACGGTATTACCCACTACATTGCCTGTCCAGGTGTCCGCCTTGTAGCTTGTAGCAAAACTCATAGAGCCTGTTATAACGCTTGGGCTAGCCACGGCAAAGGTGTTAGATGAGCCTGACAACTTGCTTAAAATATCCGCAAAAGCTTTATCCAGGCCAGTTATCATGGCCGCAGGATTGTTGGCTCTATAGTAAGTATCAGGGTCTCCATCACCATTTTTATCCCATGTTGCTACAGGCAAAGCCACGGTTGGTCCTAAATATGGATCAAACCCTGTTGGTACATCAAAACCGCCGAATTTAGTCGCTAGAAAATACTGGCTGTTAGCCACAAACCCGCTTTCGAGCACGTCCAGCCAATAGGTGGTCACAGTCTGTTTACCTGCAAGGTCTGGTCGCATATCAACGGTATGCGAGTCAAACGCCAGCCCTGCCATTAGCCTGGTATTATTGGTTCCACTCCAATATCCGCCAATAGCACCTATACCTTGTAATGCGCCAACTCTATTTGTTGCTGTTCTGGCATTCACTGTGGTATCACCTGCAACTATTGCTGGCATTGCTGCTGAGGGTACCCCAGGCGTAGTACTGCCAGGCAAATTACCATCCACGTGGGTATTGGTATCTCCAACCCCAATAATAAAGTTGGCTTGACATGAATACGAGATAGGGTCATTCCAAGTGTTAATGACTGGAAAACCGTCAATTAATGTTAATCTTTCAGCGGCGGTATATTCAGCCATACTTGAATACGCTGGCACATTTCCTTGGTTCTTTAAATAGCGGATCGCTGTGTAATAAAGCTCACTAACTGGGTCATACTTCTTATAGCTACCTGACGTCAACCCAAATTTATTCAAGTAATTAATGACACCGCTATTTGGAACACCAGAAGCGGTAGCCGCAGCCGTGTCTGGGTTGGTGATGAAAACACCGGTATTGGCATCCCATTCTGGATTAGGGTTTAGAGTATCAGCAGAACCAGGGTTTGCTACCAATGGACCTAACGGTGCCATTTTCGCTCTAAGTACACCACCGTCTATTCGCCTATTCCTGTTGTCATCTACTGTTACAGGCGCTCTACCCGGATCATTGAGATAACCAAATGCTGCAAAATTCAATTTTTTTGAGTTTTTCTGAATCAGTCCTGTTGGTTTATAATTTGCGCCATACTGGGTGCAATTGTCTTCCAGCATGCCTGCCACGCACACGTTAGCCCGCGCATAAAACTCATATATATTGGCATTAGGCGGGGCAACTGGAATGGTGGCAACAGCGGTAGTGCCTATTTCAGTGCCTGCATTAGCAAGAGTGCCAGTATTGGTAATGCGGAACTTTTTACCAAGGCCAGCGATTCTTAAATTCACAGTCGTCCATGTAAAAGGTGTATACAAATTAGCATTTGCGGCAATTGATGGCGTGTTCACTGTGCCACCTTGCCCAGATGCAAACGCCTTTTCAAGCACCGTTAAACTTGCGGTGTCTACGCTTCTATGACCGCCTGTTAAGGCTTTTCTTAACGGGTCTATGGTCTGTGTTAGCGCGTAGTTAAGAAAATTACCGCTCCATGCTGATGCTACCGGACACTGATGATTAACTGCTGCAGCAGCTCTAGGCACAAAGTACCGTAGCTCTACATTTGTATCACCTTTATAGTCATAACATTTTTTATTATCAAAATATCCTATGTAATCAATCGCGTTATTGTAAGCACCGGTATAAGAAGACCCCAGCGCCGTAGGAAACTCTACCGACAAAGCAAGCGTCACATTCCCTTGTACTGAATTGCCCGTTAATATCGGTTTATCTGCTAAGTCTGTCGCCCCTGTTGAGGTCAACGGAAAAACCAAAATGGCTGATAACGTTAATTGTTTTATAAATTTAAACATAATATTCTCGATATAAACTAATTAAATTGTAAAAGTAGACTGCATAAATGCTTCTGTATTTTTAGGGCCGGTAGCTCGTAAACTGATTCTGTACACCACACCGTCTTCACCAGAAAGCTTACCTAAAATTTGCTTTTTACCACCACCTAAGTCAGTTCCAGCCTTGCTAATCGTACAATTACTTGGTGAAATTTCACCCGTTGCTAAACACATGCGGTCTATCACATAGCGAATGGTAATGCCTCCACCTGCATAAGTAATGTTGTTATTAGGCATAGCCGCATCAAAGGTGGTTGTATTGAGCAATATATTCGGAATACCCAATGCGCTACTAGGTTGAATTGTGGCGTAGTAATTGTCATTCACTACGCTATTCACTTGTTTTGAAGCACTGGTTGCTAAGACCCCTGATGTGAACTTGGTTCTAATGCTTGGCATGCTTCTTTCAGCCTGGTTTACAATATCTCTTTTAAAAGCCAAACTTCCTGAAATTAAAAGATTGGTATCTGTAGACCGAATTAAAGCAACACTGGCAATCAGCATAATCACTAATGCGACCAGTGTGATAAATAGCACCACCCCTGACTGCTTAGCGGCGCTTGGTAAATTAAATTTTTGTAGATTAGTCATAGTTAGTATTTTTAAAACTTGAATTTAAGTAATAAGTGCATGGCCCAATTAATTTTATATAGATACAGCCTATTTCAACATCAGTGTATTGCGTAACGGAATCACCGCTTCAAAACTACGATAGCGGAAAGTAACAGGGTTTAAATTTACAGTTACAGGTATTGTTGTATCCTCAAATAACTGCAATGTTGCAGCATTAACAGTTTGATTTTCTAGCAAGGATGTACGCATCACTACACCAATCTTAATGGCTTTAATTCTTTTTAAATTTGTAGCCGCGGTTAATGTGCCTGCAAGCAAATTAGCAGATGAAAACACGCCCGTTGGGGCAACCCACGTTAATGATGAGGTTGCAGGGCTGGTATCAACCCCATAAAGTGCGTGCATTTGATAAACTCCATCTACATAAACACTGGGGTTTGGGTCTGCGGCAGTTGCACTGATTTGTCTGCTCTGCATTAGGTCGTATTTCATCAACGTATTGTTTGCACCCACTGCAAACATATTAAGATTAGGCGCCTGCCCCAAATTAACGACCTGAGAAGTTGCAGTAAAGTCTGCAACAGACCGCGAGTTAATGGTAGCGGTGTAGTAATTTCCCGCTAAAGCAACATTGCTGCCACCAGCAGTTGGAATAAAAGCTGATGCGACTTGCTGCATCAAACACGGCAAAACGTTTGTGGCAGATATATCTGCCAGCAATACAACGTCATTGGCGCGAACGCCAGCATGATTGACTAATTTAAGCAAAGCTGTAGTGGGCGTATTTGAAAAACTAGTGGGTGATTCACCCAAACCCGCATTCCCTGACATGGTAACAATCACATCGCCACCTGCCCCTGCAGCACCATCATATATAAGCACTGGCGCTACTCTGATAGTGGTGCTTACTGTGTTAAAAGGTGCAGGGAAAGCTGTAATTGCCGGAGTAAGCTGCGTACCACTTAAAGCCATATCTAGCCTGCATCCAAAAGCGTAATCAGCTCCGACCTTATCGCCACCACTGGTAAAGCCACTACCTGCACTTCGTACAAGCTTATCTAATTGATATATTGCATAACTGCCAGCTTGATTGATGTCGTTTAATGAAGTGGTGGTTCTTTTTCTACCTTCATTAACGTTCAATACGTTATAAACTACTAACGACATAAGTAAGCCAATGACCAAACCCACCATAAGCTCAATGAGTGAAAAGCCCATTTGCTTTGCTGGTGGCTGCTTAAATAATTGTCTGTTGTCGAGGGTTTTCATTAAAATTTTATTCCTAAACTATCTCTCATCTATGCTTCTTAATATGACTCTTGTCTAGCTTTTATTGCTGAATCTTTATCGTTTACTGTTTGATTCTGCGTTATTGAACAAATACGCTAGTCTCATATTTGTTTACGTTATCCGTGCTGAGCTTAGTAGGTGCTTTCCATGTCACAACCACCGTTGCAAGGCCAGCAACCTCAGTTACATCGCCTGTGGCGTTAGACAATATGGAGTTTTGCACTTTTAACTTCCAAGCTGTTATATCTCCTGATATTGCGGCAGAGGCAATTGTGCTAGTTTTTTTAGCCCACATTTGCGACACCATGTCATTGGCTAAAATCGATGCTACGGCTCTATCTTGCGAGTTAACCGAGTTCTGAGTTGCAACTGTTTGCATGCCCACCAAACCCAATACACCAAAAGCAAAGAGTAGGATAGAAATCAACACCTCTAACAACACAGCACCTGAATTATTTTTTCTTAAATGACTATATTTATTATTCATATCAACACCCATCCGGCGCAGTAGCTATACTTTTACTTGGGTCACACATTCTGACGCTACCTGAACTAGAAACCACCACTCTTAAGGACCTTTCTCCTTTTGGATTAGCAATATCGTAAGTCACTAAACTAGTGCTGTTTGTCAGCCTGCCAATAGAGTTAAATCTAATTTCTGCAGCCGAAGCAGTCACAACAACACTGCCACCCTCACCATTCAACACTGCACCTTGTATGTAGCCATCAGCATCCGCCTGCGTTGGAACAACCACTCTAACACCCCAGTTACTACCCGTAGTTGAAGCTGCTGCGCTAGATGAGGGCTGGGCTGTAGTCACAAAAAAAGCAACCTGACGCCCTTTATTAACTGCCTCCACCTGAGCTATCCGGATACCATTTTGTAAGGATTCAGCGATCGTTCTGGTTTTAGAGTCTTGAATCCAGGTAGAAAAACTTGGCATTGCATATGCCAAAGTGATACCTAACACTGAAACTGCAACCATCAGTTCTATCAATGAAAAGCCTAAATTTTTACTTATTTTCTTCATATTCTTCTACACATTAGCAAGTTGCACCTTTTTTTGTTAGCCAACACGCTACAGGGGTGGTACCCCAACCAGTTTTTACTCCTGTAGTACTTTGGGTATTGGCTTGATCAATTGTGTATGTAAAATCAGCCACAAGTCCACTACCCGTGGCAGTAATGGTATAAGTAGTCGCTGTTAAGTTAGAGCATGCAAAACTGAACTTACCCGCATTTGCAATAGCGGCACATGGAGATGTAAAAGCGCCTACGGTTCGATAGTCACGGTTATCTTGAAAATGCTGCTCTAGCCTCGCCCGGGTTGCAGAGAGGGTGCTTGTTGCATCAGGTAAGCTAGCTCTTATTACGTAATCTGTATAACTTGGCATAGCAATTGATGCCAAAATACCTATTATGGCGACCACTATCATTACCTCAATTAACGTGAAGCCCCGCTGAAAAATAGCCGCCTGCCTTTTGAGTTGAATTTTTGCTTTGTAATACATTTTATTTCCCCTTTTTACTTACATGCATCATGCACAGGCTGTTTGTCAATGTCTAGCGACAGCTGATAGTCGGTGAAACTTGACGGATAAACGGCATGTTCTTGTTATTCCGCATCGTCAAATTAGCCAAAAAATTAAGCTCAAATCAAACCAAGCAAAGCAAAGCAAAGCTTTATGTTAAAATTTACCACGTTATAAATATTAAGTAATAAACATTACGCTTTAAACTTACCTTTGACGCAATCCTTTTGAGACTATAAATATATGCAAAAAAATACTGTTCGCATTTTGTTGTTTTTATCTATATGTTTTGTTTTAAATAGCTGCGGCACTAAAGGCCCTTTGTATATTCCTGAACAGCAATACCCGCAAGATACGCGTGCTAATAACTAGCAAATCGCTAATTTTACTTTCCATAAATACCACTCAACTTTATAAGCCACTTCTGTGAACTCTTTTATATTCAAAAATGATTCTTTACACGCTGAAAACGTGGCCCTTAACACTATTGCGGACACATTTGGCACGCCATGTTATGTGTATTCCAAATCTGCACTTGTTCATGCCTTTGAAAGTTTCAGCGCGGGTTTCAAGGGCAGTAATCACCTGGTGTGTTTTGCAGTTAAAGCTAATCCTAGCCTCGCTATTCTGAACTTGTTTGCTAAGCTTGGTGCGGGGTTTGATATTGTTTCTGGCGGTGAGTTGGCGCGCGTTTTAGCCGCAGGTGGTGACCCAAAGAAAATTGTTTTTTCTGGCGTAGGAAAAACTGAAGCTGAAATGCAGGCTGCACTCAATGCTGGCATTTTTTGCTTTAATGTGGAATCAGCTAGCGAGCTAATACGCCTTAACAAAGTAGCGAGCGACATGGGTAAGGTAGCGCCTGTTTCGCTTCGTGTTAACCCGAACGTAGATGCAAAAACGCACCCTTATATTTCAACAGGCTTGAAAAACAATAAATTCGGTGTGGCCTATGAGGATGCGCTTAATATCTACCTGCAGGCAGCGGCTATGCCTGGCATCTCGATACATGGCGTTGACTGCCATATAGGCTCGCAAATTACCGAACTGTCACCATTTTTAGACGCTTTTGATAAAGTGTTGCTACTGGTTGATGCACTTGAACAACATGGAATTTCTATTCAACACATTGATGCAGGCGGCGGTATAGGCATTTGCTATAGCGATGAAACGCCACCTGAATTTACAGATTACGCTGCAGCCATGCGCGCAAAACTGGGAAACCGCAATACCAAGCTGGTATTTGAGCCGGGGCGGGCATTAGTGGGCAACGCGGGCGTTTTACTGACAAAAGTAGAGTATTTAAAACATACTGAAAGTAAAAACTTTGCGATTGTAGATGCGGCAATGAATGACTTGATGCGCCCTGCGCTATACGACGCTTACCATGATATTAAAGCAGTTCAGCCGCGCAATGACGCGAATGCACTTACCTATGAAATCGTGGGGCCCGTATGTGAAAGCGGTGATTTTTTAGGCCACGACAGAGATTTATCCTTAGTGGAGGGCGATTTGCTGGCGATTATGTCTGCCGGTGCTTACGGCATGAGCATGGCGAGCAACTACAACACGCGTCCACGTGCGGCTGAGGTGATGGTGGATGGCGATACATGCCATTTAATTAGAAAACGCGAAGAAATTGCTAATTTATTTGCTTTAGAAAACATACTGCCAGAAACCTAAGTAGCCACCCTTCGATTTCGTTGCACTGCACGGTTGGTGAGTCCTTCGACAGGCTTGGTTGGTGAGCTTGTCGAACCACAGGGAGCATAAATCTAGTCAAAAATCACTGTTTTATTGGCATAAAGCAAAATACGATTCTCAATATGCCAGCTTACTGCTTTTGAAAGTACAATCCGCTCTAAATCACGTCCTTTTTGGATTAAATCTTCCACCTGATCGCGATGTGATATGCGGTCTATATCCTGCTCAATAATCGGGCCTTCGTCTAACACTTCTGTCACATAATGCGCTGTTGCACCAATTAGCTTCACGCCACGCTCAAAGGCGCGATGGTAAGGCCGCGCACCGATAAACGCGGGTAGAAACGAGTGATGAATATTGATAATCTGCTTAGGATAACGCGCGACAAAATCAGGCGATAATATTTGCATATAACGTGCCAGCACGATTAAATCAATTTCATATTGCGCGAATAAAGCGAACTGCTCGGCCTCTGCTGCAGCTTTATTGTCTTTATTTACCTGAATATAATGAAAATCTACGTTATAAAACTTGGCCAGCGCCTCAGTATCACGATGGTTACTAATAATTAACGGAATGTCGCAGACCAGTTCACCATTTTTATGCCTATGCAACAAATCGGCCAAACAATGGTCATATTGCGAAACCATAATCGCGACGCGCACTGGTTTTTGTGAGAGCTTTAGCTGCCATTCCATATTAAAGCGAATGGCAATTGCCGAAAACTGCTGCTGAAAATCAACTGGCAAAAGTGTAAAGCCCGCTAAATCCCACTCAACACGCATTAAAAACAGGTTGTTTTCGGCATCTTGGTGCTGATCTGCATGCAAAATGTTGGCATTGTGCTGATACAAAAAATCAGCAATCGCGGCAACAATGCCTTTGCTATCAGGACAAGTGATTAATAGTGTTGCCGTATTTTTAGCGGCAGTTTTTTTTGCGTTAATATTGTTCATGTTTCAGCACGCGTGAATTTAAAGCGCACCCTAATTTAGGTTAATATGTGCATTATACCTTAAGTGAATTTAATGAATAAAAAGTGTGTATGGTAGATAACAATTCAACAGAAAAAACTTCAGCCGATATTTTATTAGCCAACCCGCGCGGTTTTTGCGCGGGTGTAGACCGCGCTATTATTATAGTTGAGCAAGCGTTAGAAAAGTTTGGTGCGCCGATTTATGTACGCCATGAAGTTGTACATAACAAATTTGTTGTAGATGAATTACGTGCCAAAGGAGCTGTATTCGTCGAAGAGCTAGATGAAATCCCTACGGGCAGCACTGTAATTTTTAGTGCGCATGGCGTTTCTAAAGCAGTGCGCGCAGAGGCGGAGTCTAGGGGCTTAACTGCCTTTGATGCCACTTGCCCGCTCGTGACCAAAGTGCATATCGAAGTGGCTAAAATGCGTGCTGCCCGCATGGAAATCATCATGATAGGTCATAAAGGGCACCCCGAGGTTGAAGGGACTATGGGACAGATTGAGGGTGACCCAGCGAATGCAGGCATATATTTAGTAGAAACGCCTGAAGATGTGACTAAATTAACTGTTAAGAACCCACTAAAGCTTGCTTTTGTTACGCAAACCACGCTTTCTATGGATGATGCAGCGCAGGTAATCAATGCACTAAAGACTAAGTTTCCAGAAATTAATGCGCCAAAAAGTGATGACATTTGTTACGCCACGCAAAACCGCCAAGATGCGGTAAAAATTATGGCGAAGGATTGCGACTTAGTCATTATCGTTGGCTCACCGAATAGCTCTAACTCAAACCGCCTGCGAGAGGTGGCTGCAAATCAAGGCATTGAAGCCTATATGGTTGATAACGCCAGTTATTTAAAAGCAGAATGGCTTGTCGGCAAGAAAAAAATAGGCGTTTCAGCGGGGGCATCAGCCCCAGAAATACTGGTGAATGAAGTGATTGTTAAATTACAGCAACTTGGTGCCGGCCATGTACAAGAATTACAAGGTGTGATTGAAAGTGTCGTATTTCAATTACCTAAAAACCTAACGCAAGCAAAAAATAATATGTAGGAGCGGATTTATCCGCGATTATATTGCTTTGTTTCACCATGAATCGCGAATAAATTCGCTCCTACAAAAACCGGATGTATTTTGTACTAATCTCATGACAACCTATAAAACGCCAATCTCAGCCTTAGTGCTTATTCATACCTCTGATTTGCAGGTACTGATTATGGAGCGCGCTGATAAAGCAGGCTTTTGGCAATCAGTCACAGGCAGTATAGAAGGCGATGAAACGCCTTTACAAGCCGCCATTCGCGAGGTGTTGGAAGAAACCGGTTTAGATGCACTTGCTTATAATTTGCAGGATTGGCAGGTTTCAAACGTCTATGAAATTTACCCGCACTGGCGTCATCGCTATGCACCGGGCGTTGTTGAAAACACTGAACATTTGTTTGGCTTAGAACTACCTTCTGAATTAGCCATCAAACTAGCACCGGATGAACATGTAAGGTACGAATGGGTAGATTGGCGTGAGGCTGCTAAGCGTGTTTTTTCATGGACAAATGTAGATGCTCTGAGTAAATTAGGTGAACGACGCGGCTTAAAGTTGTAAACTATTGCTTTGAAGTGAAATGCTCATCAAGTAAAAACCATGCAAACAGAAACCATCAATACCAACACTGCAAAAAGTATTCCTATTAAATTTGAACGTTTTCAGGCGAGTGAAGATGCTGACTGCCAACGTCGCATCATTGCCGCAAAAGAAAAGCTTGGCAAACGCTTAGTAATTTTAGGCCATCATTACCAAAATGAGAGCGTATACCGCCATGCTGACTATACAGGCGACTCACTTAAATTATCACGCTATTGTGAAGATTTAGACGCTGAGTATATCGTGTTTTTAGGCGTGCACTTTATGGCTGAGGTGGCTGATATTTTAAGCCGCCCGGATCAAATTGCGATATTACCTGACCTTGCTGCGGGCTGCTCCATGGCGGACATGGCTAATCTTGCCAAAGTTGAACGTAGCTACCGCGAGTTAAGCAAAGTCCTTAATTTTGACGACACCATCACGCCTGTCACTTACATTAACTCAGCAGCAGACCTTAAAGCATTCTGCGGCGAGCATGGCGGCATTGTGTGCACCAGCACCAATGCACCAAAAATCCTTGAATGGAGTTTTAAACAACGTGAAAAAGTGTTGTTTTTCCCTGATCAAAACCTGGGCAGATGGTCTGGCCATAAAATGGGTATTCCACTTGAGCAGATGCCGATTTGGGATCCTGATCAACCGATGGGTGGCTTAACCGAAGAACAAATTAAAAATGCAAAAATCTTGCTGTGGAAAGGCCACTGCGCGGTGCATCAAATGTTTCGTTTGCAAAATATCACTAAATTCCGTGAAGATCATCCTGATGGCTTTGTGATTTCTCACCCTGAAGCGCCGTTTGAAGTGTGTTTGAATTCCGATTATGTTGGTTCAACTGAGTATATTCTTAAAACGGTTACAGATGCCCCACCCAACACCAAATGGCTGGTAGGCACCGAGCTTAACTTAGTGAATCGTTTAGCTGAGCAAATGAAACCGCAAGGTAAGTTGGTGCAATTTATGAGCCATGTGGTCTGCGAATGTTCAACTATGGCGCGTATTGACCCGCAACATTTGGCATGGGTACTAGAAAACTTGGTAGAAGGCAATGTAGTCAATCAAATCAAAGTGCCTGCACATGATGCCAAGCTTGCCAAGCTGACCTTAGATCGCATGTTGGCTGCTTCTTAGATCTCCCTTCGACAAGCTCAGGGAGCAGATTTTGGCGACATGTAAATATTTATAGAAACTTCGTTCCCTGTACCAGTGCTTGGCATCACCGCAGAATATATGAGCTAAAGCTCATTATTCATGCGAGAAGCTTGTCGAAGGGATGCAGCGTTAAATTAAAGCCTATTATATGAATAAAGAATCCTGCGTACTATGTATCCCATCCACTCACAAAATATTATGGCGGGATGATTTTTGTCGCGTGGTGTTACTTGGCGATACTGACTATCCCGCCTATTGCCGCGTTGAACTGCTCGAGCATGTAAAAGAAATGACGGATTTAACGCCACTTAACCGAGCGCGCATGATGAAGGTAGTATTTGCAGTAGAAACTGCGCTGCGAGAACTTGTGAATCCAGATAAAATCAATCTCGCCAGCCTAGGCAATAAAACGCCACATGTGCATTGGCATGTGATTCCACGTTTTGATAACGACAAGCATTTTCCCAATTCCCATTGGGGTGAGGTAATGCGTGAGAGCGCCGCTACCCCACTTAACGAACTCACCATAACATTACTTGCGGAAAAAATTAAGGCGCATATTCAATGCGCCTTGAGTACATCCGCAAGCTAAACAATAAAACAGCACTACACAACGAGCCGCTCTACTACTTTGCCATTGACTAAATGACTTTCAATAATTTCATCGATGTCATCAACATCAACAAATGTGTACCAAACCGCTTGCGGATAAACCACCAAAAGCGGCCCTTCGCCACAGCGGTCAAAACAGCCTGCTCGGTTAATGCGCACTTTATCTTTACCATTTAAACCCAATTTTTTGACGCTGGCTTTCATGTGGTCAAATGCGGCTTCCGCGCCTTTATCCATGCAGCACGCTGACCCGTCTTCGCGTTGGTTAAGGCAGAAGAATACGTGGTATTGAAAGTAGTGGGTCATATTCAATCCGCGCCTTTAGTCGCAAGCATATCTTCTTGTGTAAATGTCCAAGTACGCGTGATGCCCAAAATATCGGTGGTTTTTTTCATTTCTGGCGAAAATGCTGAATAGGGTGCCGCCATATTAACGATATCTCTAGCCGCTTTATCCAATATTTTCGAGCCAGAGCTTTTATCAATCACAATGCTATCAATACTACCATCGGACTTAATTGATACCGTCATGCGCAATTGGCCATATATTTTCTGCGCTTTTGCAGCCTCCGGGTAATTCATATTACCAATACGCTCCACTTTTTGTCGCCATGCATCAAGGTACATTGCATCACTCGCCTCTTTAGCACGTGCGCCCAAAAATCGTTTTTTAGGGCGCTTTTGATACTCGTCTTGCTGTTTTGCAATAATCGCTTCCAGCCTATCCATTTCTAGCGCCATAGTTGTTAAATCACGCATATTAAGCACTTTACTCGGCGACTCCTGGCTACCCATCTCGGCTTCTTTGGCGGCCGCTTTTTGTACTGGCTGAGACTCTACTTTGTTTGAAGAATTAAGTTGCGTCATTAATTCTTGGGCTTGTTTTTCAAGCTCAGCTACATGCTTTTGTTCTTTAGTTTCTTCTGCCGTTAGTTTGGCTGCTTTCTTCCCAGCCTTTACTTCGGCCATGGGCTTAACTGAAAACTCTGCCTTTTGCTGCTTAACAGCGGGTAAAGCAGTTTTCATTTTGCGATTTTGATCCGTATTGCCACCACGATCCAAATTGGCCTGCGCCAGCACATCGGCCTTATCTGGCGCAGTCAAAGTTTTGGAATTAACCAGCATCACTTCTAAAGTTGGTAAGTCATCTCTAAACTTTTTCAGTTCTGGTTCAAAGTGAATTGTCAAGATTGCCGCATGCGCCCATAGTGATAGCCAAATTGCAATAGTCATCACGCCCATTGTTTTTAACTTAACAATAAGCGAGGCCAACGCTTTAGCTTCCATCTCTTTAAGTTTATTAGCCAAGCTTCACTCTACTTGAAATTTAACTCGTAACGCATCTAATATTTTTTGATGCACACCACCAAAACCGCCATTGCTCATCACCAGCACATAATCACCAGCTTGTGCTACTTCTGTAATCGCTGCAACCATGATATTTAAATCTTCATATACCGTAGCTTTGTCTTTAATTGCCGAAAGCGCCTCAACTGCATCCCAGCCTAAATTCGCACCATAGCAAAAAACCAAATCTGCCTCTTGCAAACTGGCGGGTAAAGCGCTCTTCATTACACCCAGCTTCATGGTATTAGAGCGCGGCTCTAACACAGCCAATATGCGCGCGCCTGTTATTTTAAAAGCCCCCACTTTGCTTCGCAAGCCAGCCACTGTAGTAGTAATGGCTGTGGGGTGATGCGCAAAGTCATCATATACCGTGATGCCGTTCACTACGCCTCGGATTTCCATGCGGCGTTTTACATTTTTAAATTCTGTTAATGCAGCAATACTCACTTCAACCGCAACACCAGCATGACGCGCGGCGGCAATGCTCGCCAATGCATTCATGCGGTTGTGTTCCCCTAGTAAACTCCACGCAACATGGCCTTGTAATTTCCCAGAACTTTCATTTTCATTTCTATAGTACACATCAAAACTTCCATCACCTTGGGCATTGGCAGACTGCCAGTCTGTTTCCGTGCCAAATTTCTCGACTGGCGTCCAACAGCCTTTATCAATGACTCGTTGCAGGCTAGTCTCTTTGCCATTCATTACCACCAGGCCTTGCTGCGGAACGGTACGCACCAAATGATGAAACTGTTTTTCAATCGCGCCTAAATCTTCAAAAATATCAGCGTGATCGAATTCCAGATTATTTAATACCGCTGTGCGTGGGCGGTAATGCACGAATTTTGAGCGCTTATCAAAAAATGCTGTATCGTATTCATCTGCCTCAATCACAAAGAACGGTGACCCTTCGACTAGCTCAGGGCGAGCGACAAGCTCAGGGCGAACGACACCTTCTTTATTCCGTTCGTGGTGAGTTTGTCGAACCATAAGCGGCGGCACTAGCGACAGCCGAGCAGAAACTGAAAAATTTTCAGGCACTCCACCGATTAAAAAACCAGGTGCTAAACCTGCATATTCCAGTATCCATGCCAGCATGGATGAAGTCGTTGTTTTACCATGCGTACCCGCAACGGCTAGTACCCACTTACCTTGTAGCACGTTCTCTGCCAGCCATTGCGGACCAGAAATATAGGGTAAACCACGGTTGAGTATCTCCTCCATCAACGGATTACCGCGCGATACGACATTACCAATCACGTAGATGTCAGGATTAAGTTTAATTTGAGCAGGGTCGAATCCTTCAATAAGCTCAATGCCCTGAGATTCTAATTGTGTACTCATCGGCGGGTAAACATTGGCATCACAGCCTGTAACTCGATGCCCTGCCGCTTTTGCCAATACGGCAATGCCGCCCATGAATGTACCGCAGATACCTAAAATGTGAATGTGCATATTATTAATTCTAGTTGTTTTAAGATAGGTTTGGTGCAAGCCAACGTTCTAAATATTGCTTTGTCAGCCCTCTGCGTTTAGTCATATCAACCAATTGGTCTTCGCCGATTTTATCCACGCTGAAATACTTACTTTCTTTGTGTGCAAAATAGAAACCTGAAACCGCAGCGGCTGGTTGCATTGCAAATGACTCTGTTAGCGTCATGCCGATTTCATCGCATTGCAATAGTGCAAACATATCGGTCTTAACCGTGTGGTCCGGGCAGGCTGGGTAGCCAGGAGCAGGGCGAATGCCTTGATATTGCTCTTTAATTAAAGCGCCAACTTCTAGTTTTTCATCTGCTGCGTACCCCCACAAATCCGTACGAATGCGTTCATGCATGTATTCCGCAAAGGCTTCAGCTAGACGGTCAGCAAGGCTTTTGAACATAATTCCGCTGTAATCATCATGCGCATCAATGAAACGCTTTTCGATTTTTTCTAACCCTAAACCTGCGGTTACGGCAAACAGGCCGATGTAATCCGCGGCCAAACCTTTGGGTGCAATAAAATCACTTAGGCATTGGTTTGGCCTAGCAACACCATCAATCACAGGCTTTACGCTTTGCTGACGCATGCCGTAATAGGTGAAGGCGACTTGCTGGCGGCTTTCGTCTGTATAAATTTCAATATCATCGTCATTTACCGTGTTGGCAGGCATGAGCGCAATCACGCCATTAGCGGTAAGCCATCTGCCATCGATGATTTTTTTCAGCATGGCTTGCGCTTCTGCAAACACTCTGCTTGCCGCATCGCCCACTACTTCATCAGTCAAAATCGCAGGGTAGCTACCGGCTAAATCCCAAGTTTGGAAGAAAGGGCTCCAATCAATATATTTAGCAATTAAGTTCAAATCAATGTTCTTAAACACTCGACGGCCGATAAATTTTGGCTTAACGGGTGCAAATTCACCTTCAAAAGATAGTTTGGCTTTATTTGCCCGTGCTTCTGCAACGGTGTGCAGTGGTGTGCCTTTTTTGTTGGCGTGTTGGTCGCGTGCTTTTTGATAATCGGCTTGAATTTCTGCCAAATATGCGCCGCGTGTTTCCGCCGTAAGCAAGTTTTGCATGACGGTGACGCTTCTTGAAGCATCTGGCACGTACACAATTGGGCCTTCGTAATGCGGGGCAATTTTAACGGCGGTGTGCGCACGCGAGCAGGTTGCGCCGCCAATCAGCAGCGGCGTTTGTGCGTTCACAAAGTACGGGTCGCGTTGCATTTCTTTGGCAATGTAGGTCATTTCTTCTAAGCTTGGTGTGATTAAGCCGCTTAGGCCGATAATGTCGGCATTTTCGGCTTTGGCCATGGCTAAAATCTCGGCTGCTGGCACCATCACGCCCATGTTGACCACTTCAAAGTTATTGCATTGCAACACCACGCTAACGATATTTTTGCCAATATCGTGCACATCACCTTTTACGGTGGCAATGACCATTTTTCCTTTAGGCTTAGCAACCACGCCTGTACGCGCTTCTTCTGCGGCTTTTTCGGCCTCGATAAACGGAATTAAATGCGCCACTGCGGTTTTCATCACGCGGGCAGATTTCACCACTTGCGGTAAAAACATTTTGCCTTGACCGAACAAATCACCGACCACATTCATACCATCCATGAGCGGGCCTTCAATCACATGAATGGGGCGGCCTCCACTTGCTTCAGCCGCTGCGCGCGCTTCTTCGGTATCTTCTACAATAAACTCGGTGATGCCATGCACCATGGCATGACTAAGACGTTTTGCTACTGGTGTTGGTGCGTCTGATGTGCCGCGCCACTCTAACGTAGCTGCTTCTTTTTTACCGCCCGCCACCAAGGTGCTGGCAATTTCAATCATGCGCTCCGTTGGGGCGAGTGGGTTATTTGGGTCAATGATGCGGTTCAGCACGACGTCTTCCACACGTTCACGCAATTCAGGTGCGAGGTCATCGTACACGCCCATCATGCCTGCATTGACAATACCCATGGTCATGCCAGCTTTAATCGCATGATAGAGGAACACGGTGTGAATCGCCTCGCGCGCGGGGTCGTTGCCTCTAAAACTGAAACTTACATTAGATACACCGCCGGATATTTTGGCATGCGGTAAGTTTTGCTTGATCCAGCGTGTGGCTTCAATAAAATCCACCGCGTAATTGTTGTGCTCTTCAATCCCGGTAGCAATAGCGAAAATGTTAGGGTCAAAAATAATATCTTCTGGCGGAAAATTAATGCCAACAAGCAAATCATAAGCGCGTTTGCAGATTTCAGTTTTACGCGCATAAGTGTCGGCTTGGCCTTTTTCGTCAAACGCCATTACGATGACCGCTGCGCCATAACGATGACAGAGTTTGGCTTGGCGTAAAAACTCCGCCTCGCCTTCTTTCATTGAGATGGAATTAACAATTGACTTGCCTTGTACGCATTTTAGTCCGGCCTCAATGACGCTCCACTTGCTGGAGTCGATCATAATCGGCACGCGGGCAATATCAGGCTCGCTGGCAATTAGATTTAAAAAATGCGTCATAGCTTGTACTGCATCGAGCATGCCTTCATCCATATTAATATCGATGACCTGCGCGCCGTTCTCTACTTGTTGCCGCGCTACGCTCAAGGCTTCTTCAAACTGACCATTGATAATCATGCGCGCAAAGGCTTTACTGCCAGTTACGTTAGTACGCTCGCCTACGTTAACAAACAAAGATGATTCATCAATAATAAATGGCTCTAAGCCAGAGAGTTTGGTCACAGGCGCCTGAATAGGCACAAGGCGCGGCGGCAAGTCTTTAATCGCCTGGTAAATCGCATTAATGTGCGGTGGCGTTGTACCGCAACAGCCACCCGCAATATTCACAAAACCACTAATGGCGAATTCTTTTACAAGGCTGGATGTCACGTCAGGCGTTTCATCAAAGCCCGTATCACTCATCGGGTTGGGCAAGCCTGCATTGGGGTAAATACAAACGAACGTATCAGCGATTTTTGATAGTTCTTCTGCATACGGACGCATCAGCGTGGCGCCTAATGCGCAGTTCAAGCCAATGGTGAGCGGTTTTGCATGACGCACAGAATGCCAAAATGCCGTAACAGTCTGTCCAGAAAGAATACGTCCAGAAGCATCGGTTACCGTGCCTGAAATCATCAGCGGCATGGTGTAGCCTACTTCTTCAAAAAACGTATCAATGGCGAACAACGCAGCTTTACAATTGAGCGTATCAAAGATAGTTTCGACCATTAAAATATCTGCACCACCCACTACCAATGCTCGCGCCTGTTCCAAGTAAGCATTTACCAACTGATCAAAACTCACATTACGCGCTGCAGGGTCGTTTACGTCAGGTGAAATACTGGCGGTTTTTGGTGTAGGCCCCAGCGCACCCGCTACAAAGCGCGGCTTATCTGGCGTACTGTATTTATCGCAAGCGGCGCGTGCAAGTTTGGCAGATTGCACATTCATTTCATATACTAAATGTGCCATGTGATAATCATCTTGCGCCACACTGGTTGCGCCGAAAGTATTCGTTTCGATAATATCGGCGCCTGCAGCCAGGTATTGTTCGTGGATTTCCTGAATAACTTGTGGCTGAGTAAGGCTTAACAGCTCATTATTGCCCTTTACAAACAGTTCACGCTCACCTGCAGGGGCTTTGAAATCAGCAAAGCGGCTTTTTTCACCGGTTGGCGTAGCGCCTCGATAATCCGCCTCAGTCAGCTTATATTGCTGAATCATGGTACCCATCGCGCCATCTAAAATTAAGATACGTTTAATGAGTAAATCGCGCAGGATTTTTTCAGTGGCAGAAGATTTTTCTTGGTGCATAAGCAAGTTAGGGCAGTGTGAATTCAGATAGCTAATTATAGCATTGGCTCACAGGTCTTGCCTTCTATACCTACCTTCTGCCATACGACGTGGCGCTGTATTTCACGCTTAAATATCATTTTTTCGATATTGAATCGCTTCTGCAATATGCGCTGGCTGAATGTTAACCTCATCACTCAAATCGCAAATGGTACGTGCTACCTTTAATATACGGTGATACGCTCTTGCTGATAAATTAAGGCGTGAAATTGCGGTTTTTAAAAGCGTTAAACCCGCATCTGTTGTCTCGCAATAAGTCTCGATTTCTTTAGTGCCTAGCAGATGATTAGGCTTGCCTTGTCGACTCAATTGTTTTGCTCTAGCCTTTTCTACTCTAGCTCTTATAGCCTGCGAGTGCTCACTAACACTTGCCTTGGTTAGTTCATCTTCTTTAAGTGCAGGCACTTCAATGTGTAAATCGATACGATCTAACAGCGGCCCTGAAATTTTAGCTTTGTAGCGCGACACCTGATCTGGCGTACATCTACATTTATTATTGTGATGCCCTAAATATCCGCACGGGCACGGATTCATAGCGGCAATCAACTGGAAATTCGCGGGAAAATCAGCCTGCCTGGCTGCACGAGAAATAGTAATACGACCGCTTTCTAAGGGTTCACGTAACACTTCTAAAACTTTTCTATCAAATTCTGGTAGCTCATCCAAAAATAATACACCATGATGCGACAAGCTAATTTCACCTGGGCGCGGGATACCACCGCCACCCACCAATGCTACTGCGGAGGCAGTATGGTGCGGCGCTCTGTAAGGCCTGCGTTTCCAATTTTCTAGTTTGTAATTACCATTGAGCGATTGAATAGCAGCAGAATCTAACGCTTCAGACTCTGTCATCTCCGGCAAAATGCCTACAAATCGTGATGCCAGCATGCTTTTACCTGTGCCTGGAGGGCCACTCATAATGACACTATGGCCTCCAGCTGCTGCAATTTCCAGAGCACGCTTAGGCATACTTTGGGCTTTTACATCGCTAAAATCCGGGTAAGTGACTTCATTTACAAAATCGACTGGTGCTAATTGCGTTAATTCGGTATGGCCACTTAAATGCGCGCACACTTCAAGTAAAGAATTTGCCGGGTAGATAATGGCTTCTCGCACAAGCGCCGCCTCCGCTGCACTATTTTGAGGCAATATGAATGCACGCTTTTGTTGCATTTTATTATTCTGACTATTGCATGCATCGCGCACCATGCTGGAAGTCATGGCAAGCGCGCCGCGAATCGGCCGCAGTTCACCAGTAAGCGCCAACTCGCCTGCGAATTCATAGCGGGATAATGGCGCTGTTGGAATCTGCCCAGACGCAGCTAAAATACCTAACGCTATCGGTAAATCATAGCGTCCGCTTTCTTTTGGTAAATCTGCAGGAGCGAGGTTAACCGTGATACGCCGCGCCGGAAATTCAAATTGTGCTGTTTGCAAAGCCGCGCGCACTCGGTCTTTACTCTCTTTTACCTCGGCCTCAGGCAAACCCACAATAGTGAAGCTAGGTAATCCGTTTGCCAGATGCACCTCTACCACCACTTCTGGGGCCTCCATGCCATTTAAGGCACGGCTATATAAAACAGCTAAGCTCATTATTGATGCTTTTGCAGTGACTCTAACTCAGCTAACTTTGCCTCCAATTGGCTAAGCTTTTCTCTGGTATTTCGAAGCACCTCTGCTTGAACATCAAATTCTTCCCGAGTCACCAGCTCCATTTTGGTGAACGCGCTCTTTAATAGTGCATGCAGGTTCTTTTCAGCATCACCTAAGGGCGAGTTATTAACTACCTCTTTGATTTTATTAGATATTTCATTTAATTTTTCCGCACTCAACATATTGGTTCCTTAGTTTTTAATGGTTAGTTTATCAGGTTTTAGGTCATAAAGACAAAACTAGACATCAATTAAAATATACCTATCATGCTGATTATAAACATAATATTTGTTGGCACGCGCTTTGCTTATGTAACTTTGTATCGTATTTATTTATTCTTTACATTTATCAGGAGAAAGCAATATGCGTAAATCATTATTATCGCTGGCAGTTTTAAGTGCATTATCAGTTCCAACGTTATCTTTTGCTGAAGATGCAGCCCCTGCAACGGCCGAACCAACATCACCACATACATTTGCATACAATATTGGCTTATATAGCCAATACATTTTTCGTGGTTTAACACAAACCAATGAAGACCCAGCCATTCAGGGTGGTGTGGATTACACACATTCCAGCGGTTTTTATGCGGGCGCCTGGGCTTCTAATATTAGCTGGCTTAAGGATGTTGGTGCTTACGACAGCTCAAGTTTAGAGTTAGATCTTTATGGTGGTTACGCAAATACCATTGGTGAAACGGGTGTTGGTTATAACGTTGGCCTTCTGCAATACATTTACCCAGGTGATGAAGTAGCTGGCCAAAAGAAGGCTGAAACGACAGAATTTTATGGCAGCCTAAGTTATAAGTGGCTTGCCGCTAAACTCTCAGTTATAGCCTCTGACGGCGCCTTTGGTTTAAAAAATGCTGATGGTAGCTGGTATGCTGAACTTAATGGGAATTTTCCAATTCTCGAAACTGGAATTACTGCTAATCTGCATCTAGGTCGTCAAGAATTTAAGGGGCAAGGCACCAGTGACCTTGATTACACTGACTGGAAAATTGGCGCGACTAAATCATGGAGCAATGGCGTAAATGTAGGTGCTTACTACACTGACACCACTACTAAAGATTCAGCTTACACAATTCTTAACAAAAATATTGGCGACAGTGCATTTACTGTTTTTGTACAAAAAACTTTTTAATTCAATTTTGGCAGGTTAATTCCTGCATAACTAGGAGACACACATGAAATTTGTATCCGCAATTATCAAGCCATTTAAGCTTGACGAGGTGCGTGAAGCCCTTTCAAACATTGGGGTTCAAGGCATCACCGTTACCGAAGTAAAAGGTTTTGGTCGCCAAAAAGGCCACACCGAGTTATATCGCGGAGCTGAATATGTGGTAGATTTTTTACCTAAAGTTAAATTAGAAGTCGCGATTGATGACAAACTGTTAGACCAGGTGATTGAGGCGATTGAAAAATCTGCCTCCACAGGAAAAATTGGCGATGGAAAGATTTTTGTCACCAGTTTAGAACAAGCCATTCGCATCCGCACTGGTGAAACCGGTATAGAAGCTTTATAAGGGGATCATGATGAAAAAAATACTCTCGATGTTCGCTCTAGTCACCGCGCTAGGGCTTGGTTTTACTGCGAACACATTTGCAGAAGATGCAGTACCGTCAGTTGATGCAGCGCCTGTGGCAGAAATGCCTGAAGCAGCTCCAGCGGCTGTTGAAGCGGTACCTGCAGAAATTGCAGCAGCTGTAGCTGAGGTTGCTCCAACCGTAGACAAAGGCGATACAACCTGGATGATGATTTCAACCATTTTAGTTGTTTTGATGATACCTGGCTTGGCATTGTTCTACGGCGGTTTAGTGCGTAGCAAAAATATGCTGTCTGTGTTGATGCAGGTATTTGTCGTGTTTTCACTTATTTCAGTATTGTGGGCTATTTACGGCTATAGCCTGGCTTTTGGCAGTGGTTCAGGCCCAATCATTGGCGACCTCGGTAAACTCTTTCTAAAAGGTGTAACACCGGATTCACTTGCAGATACTTTCACTGCAAACGTCAAGATTCCTGAGATGATTTTTATTGCCTTCCAATGTACATTTGCTGGGCTTACTGCTGCTTTGATTGTGGGTTCTTTTGCTGAACGTATGAAGTTTAGTGCAGTATTAATATTCTCGGCAATATGGTTCACAATAAGCTATATCCCTATCGCTCATATGGTTTGGGGTGCTGGTGGATATTTATTAGGCCAAGGTGCATTAGACTTTGCTGGTGGTACTGTTGTTCATATCAACGCCGCAGTGGCAGGTTTAGTGGGTGCTTACATGGTTGGTAAACGTATTGGTTACGGCAAAGAGGCCTTAACCCCACACAACTTAACATTGACAATGCTTGGTGCTGCACTATTGTGGGTGGGTTGGTTCGGCTTTAACGCAGGTTCAAACCTAGAAGCAACAGGTGGCGCTGGTTTAGCATTAGTGAACACATTGTTTGCAACAGCTGCTGCGGTATTGGCATGGTCACTAGGTGAAGCGTTTACTAAAGGTAAAGCATCCATGCTTGGTGCTGCCTCTGGTGCTGTAGCAGGTTTGGTTGCAATTACCCCCGCTTGTGGTTCGGTTGGCCCAATGGGCGCAATTGCCGTTGGCTTTGCAGGCGGTTTCTTATGCTTGTGGGGTGTAACAGGATTGAAGAAAATGCTTGGTGCTGATGACTCACTTGATGTATTTGGTGTGCATGGTATCGGCGGTATTGCTGGTGCTTTGTTAACTGGTGTGTTCACAGCACCTAGTTTGGGTGGTACTGGTAAAGACGACTTTTCAATCGCTACTCAAGTAATGATTCAAGGTGAAGGTGTATTAATCACTATCTTTTGGTCTGGTATTGCAGCATTCATCGCTTATAAAATAGCAGATATGATTGTGGGTCTGCGTGTAACAGAAGAAGCAGAGCGTGAAGGTTTAGATACGACCTCACACGGTGAGCGTGCTTACAATTTATAATTGGCCAATCACTTAAGTTAATTTACAAAACTTTAAAACGGGCACCTAGGTGCCCGTTTTTATTTATAACCTTATCTAAATAATTTTATAAATCACTTGACACATAAAACTAAATAACTAATTATATAGTTATGAAAATAATTCAAACGATTCCAAATGAATGGCAAAATGTTGCTCACTTGTTTATTGCGCTAGGCGACGCACACAGGCAACGCATTCTATTATCGTTTGAAAAAGGTGAGCGCATGAGCATCCTGCAAATTGCAACAGCCTCCACCTTAAGCCGAACAGCGGTGACGCATCATTTAAAAATACTCCATCAAAGTGGTGCCTTGCAAAGTGAAAAGATTGGTAAAGAGGTGTATTTCTGGGTGAATAAAAGCTTGATTACTAGCGCAATAAATGATGTATTGCATTACATTGAAACTGAAATTTAAAAAATAAAGTTGGGGGAATATAAATGCTGGCGCAATTATTACGATTTATTTGCAAAATTCTGTTTCGCATTCAAGTACGCGGGTTAGAAAATGTTCCCGAAGAAAATAGACTGCTGATAGTCGCCAATCACGAATCTTTTTTAGATGGCTTATTACTTGGCCTGTTTTTACCAAAAAAAGCTACATTTGTCGTGCATACCTCAGTGCTTAAAAAATGGGCATTCAGACAAGCCTTGCGCTTAACGCCGCATTTAGCCGTAGACCCTTCTAGCCCATTGGCGATGAAAAAAGTCATTAAATTACTTGAATCCGGGCAAAACGTAGTGATTTTTCCAGAAGGGCGCATCACCTTAACCGGCAACCTGATGAAGGTATATGACGGCCCTGGTTTTGTGGCGGCAAAAACAAGTGCAACCATTCTACCTGTGCGTATCGATGGCGCGGCGGAATCTTATTTTGGGCGTTTATCAAGCCACCATCCAAGAAGATTGTTGCCAAAAGTCATACTCACCATCATGCCTACTACCAGCATTGCCATGCCTAAAGCCACGCACCATGGCTTTCCCACAGGCAAGCAACGCCGCCGTATTGCAGGTGAAGGTATGCGTAGCGTGATGCAGAAAATGTTATTCCAGGCGCAAAAAAGCCGCACCTTATTTGAATCATTTTTAGATGCAATGGATAAGTTTGGCGGTAATTACAAACTCATTGAAGACATGAATGAGACCGAAGAAACTTACCAGGATTTATTGAAAAAAAGTCTCGCGCTTGGTCGAATCGTCACTAAAGTGAGCAGTGCCAACGAAACAGTTGGCGTCATGATGCCTAACATCACCAATACCGTTGCACTTATTTTGGGCATGAGCGCCTTTAACCGCATTCCTGCCATGATTAATTACACCTCAGGCACCGCAGGCATGCAAAATGCCTGTATCGCAGCCAATGTAAAAACGGTGATTACCTCGCATAAATTTATTGAAACAGCCAAATTAGAAAGCGTGGTTGAGGGTTTAAAAGACCTCAATATCCTTTATTTAGAAGACTTACGCGCAAATTTTGGTGTGGTTGACCGTGCATGGTTGATTGGTTACGCACTGCATTACCCGCGTGCCGCTATGGAGGTAAACAAGCCCGATGAACCTGCGGTGGTGTTATTTACATCTGGCTCAGAAGGCAAACCCAAAGGCGTAGTGCATTCACATAAAAGTATTTTGTCCAATATTTCACAAATCATGGCCGTGCTGGATTTCAACCCTACCGATAAATTCATGATGGTGTTGCCAATTTTTCATGCCTTTGGTTTCACTGGCTCCATGCTGCCTGTATTAAGCGGCATAAAAATTCACCTTTTTCCCTCGCCGCTACAATATAAAGTAATTCCAGAAGTGATTTACGACCGCGGCTGCACGGTATTTTTTGCCACCAGCACATTCTTGGGAAATTACGCCAAATTTGCACATCCATACGACTTTTATAAACTCCGCATTGTTGTTGCAGGGGCAGAAAAGCTCAACGACGAAGTGCGCAAAACCTATACTGAAAAATTTGGCATTCGAATTTTAGAAGGGTACGGCGCCACTGAATGCGCACCGGTACTTTCTGCCAACACACCCATGGCCAACTTTAACGGCAGCGTAGGTCAATTCGTACCAGGACTGGAGCACAAACTCGAATCCATACCCGGCATAGATACTGGCGGATTACTGCACGTACGCGGCGAAAATGTCATGATGGGTTATTACCTATTTGACAAGCCCGGTGTACTTAACCGGCCTGAGGATGGCTGGTATAACACGGGCGACATTGTCGAGGTAGATGCACAAGGTTTTATCCATATTAAAGGCCGTGTAAAACGTTTTGCCAAAATTGCAGGAGAAATGGTTTCTTTAGAAGTGGTTGAGCAAATCGCCAACACCGCAGCGCCAACTTGCATGCATGCTGCCAGCACGCAAACCGATGTGCAGCGCGGCGAAAACATCATACTGTTCAGCACAGACAGTAAACTGAAACGTGAAGACCTGCAAATCGTTGCCAAAAACCTGAATCTGCCTGAACTTGCGGTTGCGCGAAAAATCATCGTGCTTGAAGAACTGCCATTACTGGGCACAGGCAAGACCGACTATGTAACGCTTAAAAAAATGGCAGAAGCTACTTAAATAAAAATTTAAAGGAGTAAATCGTGGCATCATTATTTTTAATGCTGGGCTTATTGGGGGTTGTCGTCACTATTGGCGGTATTGTCAGCTTTTTCTCCCTATTCACCTCCAACAGCAAAGATACGAAAATTCGGGATATTGAGCGTGAAACCAACAAGCTAAGCTCAGAAATCACGCGATTAAGCACGCGCCTTGATGTCCTTAAAAAATCACTGGATAAACAAGCTCAGCAAGCACCAACGCCACAAATAGCAGCGCTAAAAGTGTCTGCTCCTGCGATTGTCGTCGAGCCTGCTATTGAGGCTGATGAAATGACTGTCTCGCAAGCATCGCTTGTGTCAGAAGATGATTTAACTGCCCAAGCCTTAGCGGCGGCTGACGCTGAATCAATGCCCTCCGCAGAACCAATGCAGACAAACACCAATACCGGTCAAACGAGTACAAAACCACCGACACCAGTGGCTATAAAGCCTGTCTATACTAGACCGCCAATCAAGCCTGCTGAGCCAAATTTTATTGAACGCGGTATTACTTATGCAAAAGACTGGCTATTTGGCGGTAATACTTTAGTGCGTTCCGGCATTGTAATTTTGTTTATTGGCGTTAGCTTTTTACTTAAATACGCGGCAGAGCGTACGCAAGTGCCCATTGAATTGCGCCTAATGGGTATCGTGTTAGGCGGCATAGCTTTGCTGGTGGTAGGCTGGCGCTTACGTGATAAACGCCCGCAATATTCATGGGCGTTGCAGGGTGGCGGTATTGGTATTTTATATCTGACTATTTTTGCCGCACTTAAACTTTATCAGCTTATACCCGCAGGCCCGGCTTTTGCCTTGCTTGCGATTGTAGCCTTCTTATCAGCGTTTATTGCAGTCAAACAATCAGCAATGCCGCTGGCGATATTAGGATTTACCGGTGGCTTTTTAGCACCTGTTCTCACTTCAACTGGCCAAGGTAGCCACGTTGGTTTATTTAGCTATTACTTGGTACTTAATTTGGCGATTGCTTTTGTGGCGTTTCACAAAAGCTGGCGTCCGCTTAATATACTAGGCTGGGCGTTCACCTTTATTATTGGGACTTTGTGGGGTGCTAAAAACTACACTCCTGAACATTTTGCGACTACCGAACCATTCCTGATTATTTTCTTTTTACTGTTCACTGGTATTGCTGTCTTATTTGCGCATCGCCAAGCCACCAAGGCAAGTGATTATGTAGATGCTACGCTGGTATTCGGTACGCCACTAGTCGCCTTTAGCCTGCAATATGCGCTATTACGCGATTCGCATTTCGGCCTAGCCTACAGTGCGCTCGCGCTGGGAATTTTTTACATAGGATTAGCATGGTGGGTACTTACCCGTAAACGCGAAACCCTTAAATTTCTTGGTGAATGCTTTGTCGCCTTAGGCATAGGCTTTATCACGCTCACATTGCCGCTGGCCCTGGACGGACGCTGGACATCAGCCGCGTGGGCAATTGAAGGTGTGGGCTTACTATGGGTAGGCTTAAAACAAAAACGCACCTTCCCTGCACTCTCTGGTTTGGCATTGCAATTACTTGGTGCAGGGGCGTTTGTGTTCGGCTGGGGTTTAACAGGGCATACAGGTATTACCAGCCAAAATATGTTCTTAGGCGTTGGCTTTATTGCACTAGCGGGCTGGGCTTGTGGCGCGTTACTCAATGCGTATCGCCCCAATAAATTGGACAGCTTTAGCATGCCGTTAGCGTTTTGGGGATGGCTATGGTGGGTCGCTTCCGGCTTAACAGCAATTGACGAAATGATGCCAAGTAAAACTTTTGCACATGCAGGGCTTATTTTTGTAGCCTTCACCAGCTTGCTATTGCCGTTTGTTGCGCATAAATTCAAATGGCAAAAGCTGGCGTCACTTACGACATTATTATTACCTGCCATGGTGATTGCTGTGTTTTGGGAAGTCATTACCTCTTTATTCATTAGCAATTACTCGATATTTGAACACTATGGTTTTATTGCGTGGCCGTTAGCACTTGCTAGTTACGCATGGCTAATCTCACGCAATTTTGTACCTAACAAAGCATGGCTGCGCGCCCCGCTGTTATGGCTAATGGCAGCCATTGGCATCATAGAATGGCAACATCAATTTGGGCAATATGTGCGAGAGTCGCATGTGTGGGGTGACATCGGCTGGGGTATAGCCCCTATGCTAATTATAGGTGCAGTGACTTACTGGCAGTTTTCAAAAAATCAATTGAGTGGCACAAAGCTCGACAGCGCCCGCACCTGGGCTTGGGTGGGCAGCTTGCCGCTCATGGCGGGTGTTATCTTATGGTATTTGTTTATGTCGCTTAATTCTAGCGGCAATGCAGCACCGCTGCCTTATATCACGCTACTCAACCCGCTTGATATTGCGCTGGCAGGGGCGTTGCTATTACTGCTCATCTGGCAGCGTGCAGTCAGCAAGCATTTAGGCAAACTGCAACACATCAACCCCATATTAGCGGGCGTAATGGCTTTTGCCTTGCTAAACGGCATGTTGTTACGCACACTGCACCACTGGGCAGGTACGCCATTTCAGTGGGCCTCCATATTCACCAACTCCACAGTGCAAATGTCGTTCACTTTCTTGTGGGGCATCACCGCTTTCGCACTCATGCTACTTGCGCACAAACGTGCACAACGTCAACTTTGGATTGTCGGTGCGGGGTTAATGGGCGTTGTCGTTGCTAAATTATTCCTGCTCGATTTAGCGCAAACGGGCTCGGTAGAACGCATCGCCTCATTTATAGGCGCAGGGCTAATGTTGTTGGTCATGGGTTACTTTGCACCCATTCCACCAGCAAATAAATCTACGCAAGCAGCTAACTTAGTTAAGGAATAACAATGAAAACTACTCACATCCTGTTAGCGGGTTTATTAACCGCACTTACGCTTGCTCCCACGCCGGTGATGGCGGCAAGCTTCAAACTGGAAGCATCGGGTAGCGAACCGTTATATCAAAGTCGCTTGCCTAAAGAAGTGTATCAATATAGCCGAAGCGCCGGCCTGCAAGACCTCACCATCACCAATGCCGCGGGCGAGCAGGTTCCATATGCATTGCTACCATACGAGACTTTGCACCCGCAAACCATCACCACACTAGACGTTAAACCGCTCGTAGTTTTACCAATTAATGACAGCGCACTAACAAGCCCTAATGAAAGAAACTTTACAGTAAAAGTCCTGGAAAACAGCAGTAATTCCACGCAAATAAGCGTCAATTCAAATACGCAAATTACGGACTCAAAAAATATTTATCTGGTGGATGCAGGAAAAAAACACCCGCCACTTCAGACATTAAGTGTTGAATGGATAGACGGAGAAAATGCATTATTACCGTTAGATGTTCAAGCCAGTAATGACTTGGAAAACTGGTCAGATGTGGGGCATGCAGTATTGCTAAAAACATCGAATGATGGAAAAGTCTTGCTGCAAAACTTGATTACTCTAGACTACGCAACAGAAGCACGCTATTTGAAATTAAGTCCTTCTGAAGGAAATGGCAAGCTAGTACTGACTAAAATAAACGCTGAATACAACAGCGTGCGCTCACTCACTCCAGATACTCTCTGGCACGATGTACAATTTTTACAGCGCGAACTAGACACTAAAAAAGGTGTGATTAATCTCGATTTTGAATCGCTGGGGCGTTACCCAGCCAGTTATTTACGCGTGCATTTACCACAAACCAATACCATCACCAGCGCCAGCATCTTAGTGCGAGACAGAAATGACGCGCCATGGCAGTATTACACCACAGCCTCGCTTTACCGCATGGATAAATCCGGTAAAAGTTACACCAACCCTGATGTTTTACTTAATGCCACGGCTGCACGTTATTGGCGCCTACAATTTAACCAGTCTGGCGGCGGCATAGGCGCAGAAAACCCTAATTTATCATTAGGCTGGCTACCTCAAACGGCAGTGTGGAACGCACGCGGCGCAGCACCATTTAGCTTACAGGTTGGGGAAGATCAAAAATTCATCAACACGGTTGATATTGCCCAACTGATTCCTGATTACAAAATTGAAAATGTTTTACAGTTAACAAAAGCAAGCCTTACAGCTGTAGTAAGTGCTAACAACCTACCCACCGGGCAAACCGCGAACGCATGGGTAGCGCCCATAGATTATAAACGGTGGCTGTTGTGGGCCGGCTTGTTTCTAGGAGTATTGCTTTTAGCAGGAATGGCCTATTCACTTCTTAAAGCTGATAGAAAATAATAGATAAATTATCATTTAGCGTGCTACCAAGAAGGAAAGAATGAGCACCCAATTTCAACTCATGACTGAGCAGCGGTTTCGCCCATTTTTTTTCACGCAGTTTTTAGGGGCATTTAACGACAATGTATTCAAAACTTCGCTCATTACACTGGTTGCTTTTCATGCGGTTAGCCTGACAACAATAGATGGCGGCACACTTGCGACGGTACTGCCAGGCTTGTTTATTTTGCCGTTTTTTCTATTCTCGGCCACCACAGGGCAATTGGCAGATAAGTTTGAAAAATCGCAAATTATTCGTTATGTAAAAGTTTTTGAAATCGGCATTATGTTGTTTGCCAGCGCAGGTTTTTTTCTGCATAACATAGGGCTGCTGGCAGCAGCGTTATTCATGATGGGCATGCACTCGACAATTTTTGGCCCGGTTAAATACTCATATTTGCCGCAACACCTAAAAGAAACCGAGTTAATTGGTGGTAACGGCATGGTAGAAATGGGTAGTTTCGTGGCTATTTTGCTTGGGCAAGTGCTGGGTGCCTGGCTTGCCATACAAAACAGCCATGAAATCATCACCAGTATCGCCATTATTGCCATTGCGGCACTAGGTTACTGGACTAGCCGTGGCGTGCCAAATTCACCCGCAGCCGCGCCAAATCTAAAAATCAACTGGAACCCAATTACGGAAACGTATCGTAACGTTAAATTTATTTGGCAACATCAAACTATTTGGCTCGCCATCGTCGCCATCTCCTGGTTTTGGTTCTATGGCGCAACCTTGCTCGCGCAGTTTCCAAATTTTGCTAAAAATGTACTCTATGGGGATGAAAGCTTGTTTATTTTATTGCTCTCTATCTTCTCGCTGGGAATTGGTATCGGCTCGCTCATGTGTGAAAAACTCTCTAAAGGTAAAGTTGAGATTGGCCTTGTGGTGTTTGGTGCGATAGGCTTAACACTATTTGGAATAGACTTATATTGGTCAGGTACCAGCGTCCATGAAAGCCTCAATAACAAATACTTGCTGGATTACATGGCCTTTGTGAGCATACATCATGACATGCACGGCAATATTATTTTCACCTACTGGCGCTTACTGGCAGACATCGCGCTGATAGGATTTTTTGGTGGTTTATATATCGTACCGCTATACGCACTGATTCAAACCCGCTCAGAAAAAAGCCACCAATCGCGCATCATTGCCGCTAACAACATCTTTAATGCGCTATTTATGGTAATTTCAGCGGCATTTTCAATCTGGATGTTCAAACAGGGCTACAATATTCCAGAGCTTTTTTTAACAACCGCAATACTCAATGCACTGGTAATAATTTACCTATGTATCCGCCAACCAGAGTATTTAAAAACATTTGTTGCCTGGATGAAACCGTAGCCGTTCAAAAACAATATCCAATCAAAATAAAATAATCAATCTCATGATATTCATTAGCCTTGTTTAATGACTCATGTCATGTTGTTAATCTCAGTTAGGCTTATAGTTCATACACGTTAATCAAATGCTTTAAGCAAATGTGATGCGAACTAAACTAAAAAGGAGAATTATTATGTGGACAACACCAGCAGCTACTGAAATGCGTTTCGGTTTTGAAGTAACAATGTACGTAATGAACAAATAGTCTGAATAAATCAAACTATATAAAAGGGTGCTTATAGCACCCTTTTTGTTATCCGCAGATTACAAAATTTTTATGTAAAAGTTTCTCTATTTAAATACAAACTCTTTTGGTAACAACACCCAAATTTTTCCTGACTGCTTCATTGCGCCTGCCTTAGCGCCTGCATCATTACCTGCACCCCAAAAGAAATCGGCACGAACGCCACCCTTAATAGCACCGCCAGTATCCTGTGCCATCATCAAGCGCTTTAAGGGCTTAGTGTTATTGGGCTCTGTGGTTGATAAAAATACTGGTGCACCTAGCGGCACGAATTTTGGATCTATGGCTACACTACGTTCACCCAAAATAGGTACACCGAGCGCGCCGAGCGGACCTGGCAAACCTGCCGGTAATTCCCTAAAAAAAACATAACTAGGATTGCTGTTGAGTAATTCACGCAATTTACTAGGATTATTACGTGCCCAATTTTTGACACCTTGCATTGAAGCCTGCGCCAGCGTCAACTCGCCACGTTCAATTAACAAACGTCCGATTGAGTTGTAGGTGTGACCATTTTGGTTTGCGTATCCCACATGTACTTGTTCGCCATTTTCAAGCAGCACTAAACCCGAACCTTGAATTTGCAAGAAAAACACATCGATAATATCGTCGATATAAATAAATTCCTTACCCTTAACTGGCGATGTCTCCGATTCAATTTCTGCACGATTATAATAGGGCACCAACTTATTACCGACTAGCCTGCCACGTACGCGTTTATATTTAAGCTCCGGGAATAAGCTGTCTAACTCAACTGTGATTAAATCATTTGGCGGTTGATATAAAGGGTTAGAATATTTAGCAGATTTTGTGCGGCTGCCTTTTAATATCGGTTCGTAATAACCAGTAATCAGACCATCTTCAGTACCATCGACATTGGTGGTTTTATACACTGAAAAGTTTTGCTTGAAATAAGACTGTACCGCGTCCAAATTAGGCCTGTTGGCTGTTTGACTATTAAGCTGGGCCGCGACGCCACAGACTTTTTGCCACATTGGCTTGTTCACTAATGTAGAACAACTTTGCATCCAGGCAGGCCAGGCCAAACTTAAATTATCCTGATTTATGCCGTCGATATCTTCCCATTTGGCTGCTTTTAATAAACCATAGTCTGCTATTTTTAATTCTTCGGCTTTTAAATCTACCGACTTAACCTCGGCAGCTTTCGGCTCTAAAGCAATTTTGCCTGCTTCTATAACTGGAGCTGGCGCTGATGCAGCATTTTTACTTGCATCACAGTTGCACTTGGCACTTGGCGGCGCTGGCGGACTCACTTTTAAACTTTTACTTGCGCACGAGCTTAAACCGCACAATGATATTGCCAGCAAAATAAGTACGGTTATCTTTTTAATCAATTGATTTTTTCACTTAATTTAATCAGATTTAATAGTTTTAATGGCACCTAGCGACATACTAGTGCAACACTCTAGGCATCGTGAGTGCAAAAGGCTTAATTATCACATCAAACTGTGTGCCATCATCTGCCACCATTTGGTAAGTTCCGTGCATTTCCCCCATAGGGGTAGTTAGAACCGTACCGCTGGTATATTCAAAATGCTCGCTTGGATTCAGCAAAGGTTGCGCCCCGACTACGCCTAAACCTTTGACTTCTTGCTGTTCGCCATTCGCTTCCACAATAATCCAATGACGACTGATTAGCTGTGCAGCCACATTCCCTGTGTTAGCTATTTTTATATGATAAGCAAAAGCATAACGATTTCGCGCGACATCTGACTGGTCTGGAATAAACTCCACTTCAACTGTCACGGTGCATTCATAATGTTTGGCGCTGGTCATTTTAATGTTGTCACTTTACATTATCACTTTATATTGCCCCTAGGCAATTAAACCAGCAGTTGGAGAACTTGGACTGGCGGAATACAGTTTTTTAGGCATACGGCCGGCTAAGTAAGCATCGCGGCCTGCTTCCACGGCCTTCTTCATCGCCCCTGCCATCAGAACAGGATCACGTGCCGCAGCGATTGCAGTGTTCATCAGCACTCCCTGGCAGCCAAGCTCCATAGCAATCGCCGCATCTGAAGCTGTACCAACACCCGCATCGACCAACACTGGGATATTGGCATTTGCAATAATGATTTGTAGATTCCATGGATTTAAAATGCCCATGCCAGAGCCAATTAATGAAGCGAGCGGCATCACTGCGCAGCAGCCAATCTCTTCCAGCTGCTTAGCAATAATCGGGTCGTCTGAGCAATACACCATCACATCAAAACCATCTTTTACCAATGTCTTCGCGGCGGCTATGGTTTCTATCATATTTGGGTAGAGGGTATTCGGGTCTCCCAGCACTTCTAATTTCACCAGTTTGTGACCATCTAACAGCTCACGCGCCAAACGCAGCGTACGCACAGCTTCATCGGCAGAATAGCAACCCGCCGTATTAGGCAAATAGGTAAACTCTTCCGGGGGCAAAAAATCTAAAAGTGACGGCTCACCCGCAGTTTGACCAATATTTGTACGGCGAATAGCCACAGTGATAATTTCAGCCCCGCTAGCATCAATCGCTGCTCGTGTTTGGGCAAAGTCCTGATATTTACCAGTACCCACCAGTAAACGTGAATGATAGGTTTTATCTGCAATTTTTAATAAGTCTGACAACTTTTGTATCCTCTTAATAATGCTTCAACAAACGCTTAGTCGCACTGACGGCCGTTACCCGCCACCGACAGCACCGACAATCTCTAATTTATCACCATCAGCCAACTGCGTATCTGCAAACTGGCTACGCGGAACGATTTCACCATTACACTCAATGGCAAGGCGCTTGCCCTCTAAATCAAGGCTTTTTACTAAATGTGCAACACTAAAATTTGTTGCGTCAAAACTACGTGCTTTACCATTGATGATGAGTAGCATTGTGGGTTATTAAGCTTAAAAATTAATCAATCCAGCCATTAAAGAAGTCAACTCAAATGTCGTTACTATCTTATGCAGGCAAGTGAATCTAAAGCACCATTTTACGAAAATTGTAGTGTGCTTAGCAAACCTTATCTCGATTATTTAGCTGTCATCCTATTTATCTTGGTGTGCGTTGTTGTAAACAGTTAATGAATAGGCTTGCAATTAAGTAATTTCATTAATACCAGCTTTAATTTTTAAATTATTTATTGTCGAATCTACCCTGAAACAAAATTTCAGCCGATTTAACTCCCAAAAGGAAAGAAACATGCAAATTGCAACACAACAATCATCAAACTTAAAAGCGATTAAAACCACTAAAGTCTCAATCGATAAAACCAAACCGTTAGCAATAGTTAAACCTGTCGCGACCGAACTTGCAAATGAAAGCAGCCTGCAGCGTTTGCTGGCTTCATGTTGCGATTGCGTTTAGATTTCTAGCCCCCATAAAAAATTTGACCAGTTTACTAATGCTGTACAACGCGTTGTAGCGTTGTACAATACCTAAATTACCATAGTTAAAGCTAATTTAGAAAGTAAGCAATGAAAATTCAAAGCCAGTCCGCAGACATCCTCACCCCTACCGGCGTAATGCGTACTTATATTCACCGCCCGGTAGATGGCAAGCCAAATGGTGGAAATAAGTATCCTGCAATTTTGTTTTATTCAGAGATTTTTCAGCAAACTGGCCCTATTGAAAGCGCCGCTAAAATTATGGCAAGTCATGGCTACGTTGTACTAGTGCCTGAGGTTTTTCATGAGCTAAACCCTATTGGTACGGTACTGGGCTATGACGATGCAGGCCGAAACAAAGGCAATGCGGACAAAGAAACTAAGGACGTCCAAGCTTACGATACCGACAATGTGGCAATCATCGAATTTATAAAACAACAAACATGGTACGACGGCAATATTGGCGCGATGGGCTTTTGTATTGGCGGCCATTTAGCATTTCGTGCAGCATTGCAGCCAGAAGTTAAAGGTACTGCATGTTTTTATGCCACCGATTTAAATACGCAGCTTATTCCTAACAAACCTGGCCAGCATAGCATGGACCGCCTAAATGAAATCACTGGTGAAATGCTCATGATTTGGGGTAAACAAGACCCATACATTCCAACGGCTGGGCGTGTAGATATTTATGCAAAAATGACTAACGCCAACCTGAACTTTACTTGGCATGAGTTTAATACGCAACATGCCTTTATGCGTGACGGCGATGACCGTTATGATGCCCAAACGGCGTTATTGTGCTATCAACTCGCACTTAATTTATTTAGCCGAACACTGTAATAAAACACTCAAATAGAGGCCTTTTGTGCGATTGCGACTGATATTACAGTCCGCGTATATAGTCACTTAAGGTACTCTATAATTATCCTGCGTCATTAAATCTATGCCGCACTCAAGGTTTTCTACCCACGATATGAATTGATCAACCATAGGCTTACCAACAAACGAACGCCCATGTTGGGGTACGATGGACTCAATATCCAGAGTGCGTGCCATATTTGCCCAAAAACGACAGGCCTTATTAGAAGTCATATACCGCCTGTGAAACGGCAGCATGGTTGGCAAATGCGATGCAAAATCAGTCACTGGTTCTGCCGCAAGATCATGGTGAACTAAAGAGGCACCAAGGTCTCCGGAAAACAGGATTTTACTGGTGACATCGTAAAACTGAAAATTGCCTTCGGAGTGTAAAAAGTGTGCGGGAATAGCTTTAATAGTCGCATCCCCTAGCTTTATATTCATGCCTTGATCGGGGATTCCGATAATACGATCCTCAGTATTGCCAACACTACAAAAGTGAGGCAAAAAGCGTTCCCATATTGCTGGTGCAAGCACTTTACATTCAGTGCCCACCAACCATTTATTGATTGAAGCCACAATGTCCGGGTCTTGATGCGAAGCAAAAATATAGTTCAGTTTACGGAAATGAAAGTACTTTCCCATGCCCATCATCAAAGCGTTATAAGTCATGTTGCCGCCAGGGTCGATTAAAGCACCATGTCCATCACTAACAATCAAAAACTGGTTGGATTGTACTGCGGCCTGTGATTTATCTGAATCAGACAAATCACTAAATTTTACGCATATGTGCTTGCCATTATTAAACAGTTCATTAGCCATAAGGCAAGATTTCCTTTAGTATTATGACTAAAAATTAAAATGTAAATTATCGTTAAATCTACCTAATCACACTTGACTCAAGTCAATCCGAAGTCAGATTAAGTTAAATTAGTTTTAATACGCTAAAAATGTTATTGAGTCGCGCATACGGCTAGCCTTTATTTATCATCTGCGTATTTAGCCGTTTGGATTCTAGCTTTAATCTGCTGCAAATCCGTAGTTTGTTGATAATTTGCAATGGCAATCTCTACTTCATCGGCCATGTTTACTGTATATGCAGTTACAGATGAAATAATTGTTAATGAGCATAGAAGCTCAAGGCTGGTAATTCCTCTTTGTTTAAACATAATGATGATCCTTTAGTGTTTTTGCTTCGATAACGACTTTAGTACTTAAGTTATCGGCAAAATCCGCTAAAGCTTTAGTTTGAAAGGTTTGCTTTAAGAAGGAAACTGGGGGCTATTTTTCATAAAACCTAAATATCTATTCTGTTAGTTTTGGATTTGTAGAAAATTTGATATTACTAACGACATTGGCGCCGGTTTTTACCTTTACATCCTTCAAACAGCCACGCCTCGCCTTTTTCAATGTAATAGGCATCGGCGTTTAGCATCACGTAGCGGTCAGCATGAATAATTGACGTGCTAATTAATAATTCCACACCGGTTTCACCTGGATTTTTGGCATTATAGTAATCAGTACCGCCCGCTGCAGCAACGGTTGCCAAAACCGTGCCTGCCGATGCGCCGTAACGCAGTGCATCACGTAGTACCCAAAAACCTGCTACGCCAGCCGTGGCCATGCCAGGCTTATAGCCATAAGCCTGCGGGTCGAATGACGAAGCATGACGAATTACCTGTGCCTCGAAGCCAACCTCAACCGCGCCTTCCTTTTTAGCTGAAACCACAAACCCTGCATCAAGCAAGCCTGCAATCATATATTTACGAAAAGCACGGCTAAACTCTGTGCTTTCGTTATCAGTGACATATAAAGGCTTATCTTTAACAAATGTCTGTTTTACTAATGCCAATCTTGTTTGCTCAACAGCATCAGCAGCAATCACCCCCCAGTGCTGGGCAGCCATTACCTTTTTCTGCTTGGTTGCAGAAAAGTTTTCGGCTTGGGGTATAGAGGTTGCACAGCCTGTTAAAGATAGCGCTAAAATCAATACGCCTAAGCTCGGTAATTTCGTTTTCAATAAATTCATCTCAACATTCCTTCAACTTTATATTCTAATTTTCTCTTACCATTCCTGGTCTGAAATTGGCTCGATAGCATCTCTCGTTACATTTTCAGCTTCTAGGGAATTTGCAATAATGTGCGGAGTAATCAATAACAAAAGCTCGCGTTTTCCTTTTGTTTTCGCTTTACGTTTAAATAACTCACCGACTAAAGGTATATCACCTAAGATTGGGACTTTTTGCTCCTCTTCACTTTCCGAGCTGTCAATCAAACCGCCAATGGCAACCGTTAAGCCATCTTTTGCCACAACTGTGCCTTGTATGTTTGAAGTTTTTACTGTATCTACATTGAATCTTTGTACAGTTGAACCAACTACGACAGGAATAGAACTTGAACCAGGCAGTATTGAGGATGAGTCTTGCTGAATCATCAAAGTTACGGTTCCATTTGCATTAATTTTTGGCATGATTTGCAGGGTATTACCGACGTTTCTTATTTCAGTCACAGGAATAACCGCAGGTGCACCAACAGAAACGGAGTTAGCTCCGCCCGCCACCGCATCAAACCCCGTGGTAATTACCTGCTCTGAGCCGACGAATACGCGGGCAGGTTTATTATTAGTCGCCAGTAAAATGGGGGAGCTTAATGTGTTGATTTTATTGTTTGTTTGTAATAGTTGAATACGCGCCCGAATTTTGTCATTCATAAACTGATATACAAAAGTACCCCCTTCCAACGCAAAGTTACCTAGCCCCAATATGTTCCTAACCCCGCCTACTGCAATATCCCCACTACGAGTCAAAGTCCCAGTACCACCTCCGGAAGTGGTATAAGGAGTGGTTTCAGAAATGCTATCTGGCTTAGTACTATGTAGTGGATTTCTATCTTGATCTGTCAATGGCCCTTGTACCGCAGTACTGTTGGGAATGTAATCAATATCAAACGCTTGACGATAGGCATCTCCTACTTCTAATGACAATATTTTCATCTCCAGCAGCACTTGCTGCGTGGGTCTATCCATTTGTTTAATCAATTGATCTATATCGCTAATAGCAAGCGTATCGCTAGTGCGTACAATCACAAAACTGTGTTCACGATTTAGCGTCACAAAAATTGGTTGCTCTTGCGTAGATAAATCTCTAAGCATTTCTGCCGAAATAGTTTTATCGTCATTTTGTGCTTTTAATTGCTCCTCCAACCTGGAAATCTTTTCAACTGATAGTTTTTCTGTAATCACAACCCGATTACTGCCATCTTCATTGTTTCCGTCTGCACTCCCACCCGCTTGGCGATTATTATTCTGGCGCGAGCTATTCAGGCTTGAGTTATTACCCCCAATATTTCTAGTCGTCGCTGATGCTGCACCCGCAGCTCCAAAATTGCCCATAGTTGTGTTGTCTTCAACCCCGATGGACAGCCTCACTCTTTTGCCATATAAATCTTTGATTGCATTGGCAATAATGATGGGGTTAGGGTGCAATATATCGAACACTCTGGTAACATCGTCACGATATACCACCATATCGCGCTGATATTCATCGGTACTCATAATGCGATAAGTTTTGCTGATTTTATCCTGCCTGTACCAAAGCCCGCTATTCTTGCTAATAGTATCCAGCGCATCTTTAACTGTTATGTTTTGCAAAAACACCGTCACGGTTTTTTTTGCTGCTTCTTCAGTCGCTACTATGTTTAAACCTGACATATCTGCCAGCGCGCGCGCCACATCTACCATATTGGCCTGCTTAAACTCCAGCTTGCTGATAATTGCATTTTCAGCGGTGGTCGACGATTTTTTAAGTGCCGCATTTTTAGGTGGAGTAGCTTTGGCGGCTATTTTTTTATTACGTGTTTGATTGGCTTTTTCAGTGTTCAGGTTTTGAGTTGCCGGTGTAGCGACTATCACGCTTTCATCTGGTGCAACACCTAGCACAGGTTCTACTGGGGTAATCAAAACACCATTGTCACTATAAGCTTGAATTGGTAACAAAGCAGTTAGTGCAACACCTAGAACCGCCAATTGCAGACACCATCGCGCGGATAGGCGTGATTTCTTAGTTACCATCATTTTATTCATTCTTGTTTTATCCAAAATCTTATCTAAAGGTTTATTCATTGCTAACATACCCACCAAAATAATCACCTAATTACTTAACGTACAACTATCACTTGATTCACCTGACCAGATTGCACTTTTACGCCATTGGCACTGACCCCGATGATTTTTAAAACACTATTCTGCCCCATGGCCTGCAAGCCTATTTCATCGCCTTCACTCACCAAATACACGCCAACACCTTCAACATCCAGCAGAGCCGCCGCTTTTTTATTGCTTTTAGTCACAAAGCCTTTTAGTCGCATTTTTGGCACTGCCTGCGCCCCATAACCCGGAATAAAGCCTTGTGCGTTACTTGCCCTTTGTGCGGCTTGCGCACCTACTTCGCCATACATTTTGTCGCTGGTGGTAAAGGGGTCACGCTGTATTCTGCCGTTCTGCTGATTTTGGCCGTTACCGCCGTAATAGCCTGAAAAGGCATCGGCCGCCATGACGCTGGTGGATATAAAAAACAGCAAACCAGCACTACTAATCACACCCAATACAGTTTGATAAAAACTAGTAATTTTCAAAATCTTTAACCTTTCGACACCAAAGAAAACATGGCCTGAAAAAACGCGTAATACACAAAACCAACAATTCCGCCTATCACCAATATCATGGCAGGCTCTATCATTGCGCTCATGCGCTTTACACCTACCTGCAACTGCATTTCATAAAACACGCCAACTTCTTGCAACACTAAGTCCAGCGTTCCGGTTTTTTCACCCACAGCAGTCATCTGTATCACTAATTCCGGAATAGCAGGATGCTTTAAGCTGGAAGCCAAATCGCGCCCTGTTAAAATTTGGTCGGCAGCTAGATACAACTTGGTAGAGATAAGGCGATTGGCAATAACCTTGCCGCATATTTTGAGCGACTCATACGCAGTTAAACCGCTACGCAACATCATAGAGAGCGACCAGTTAAACTCTGCCATGGCCCCATGCGAAAGCAGTTTGCCTATTACGGGGATTTTCAATAAAAAACCATCAATTTTCAAACGCCCCAATGGCGTGTTGTAGGCCGTGATTAAAACAACCACGCTCAAAATAAAAGCCGCTACAAAAAATAGTCCGTATTTGAGTGCAAAGTCTGAAGCGTCGATTAAAAACTGGGTAGAAGCCGGTAATTTTTTGCCTTTGCCCTGAATAAACTTAGCGAATGTCGGAATAATTTTAACCACTAAAAAAATCACTACGCCTATCGCGGCAACCACTACCACTGATGGATAAATCATGGCATTGATGGTTTGTGATTTAAGCGCGGCTTTTTTCTCAAGGTGATCCGCCAGGCGGTTTGCCACCAAGTCCAGCGAACCTGTACTTTCACCTGCCGCCATTAAGTTAATGGCGATGGCTGGAAATACCTCACTATGCTTCTCCATAGCTTTTGATACCTGGCTGCCATTTTCAATATCGCTCAGCATTTCACCAATGACCAAGCGTAAGCGCCCGCTTGAAACCTGAGTCTGAGAGAGCTGTAAAGCTTGCATCACAGGCAAACCTGCACGCAACATAAACGAAAGCTGCTTAAAGAAAAAAACCAATTGCGTTTTAGAAACTGAACGGTACTTATTCAGACTTGAAAAATTAAACTCTTTCGACAATCCACCCTCTGCCTTGCTGGTTTCTGCGCCAATTTTAATCACATACAGCCCTTGCTCTTTTAAGGCTGCTGACGCCATATTGGTATCCAAGGCCTGAATGCTGCCTTTTCTTTCTTTACCTGCACTATTGATAGCGGTGTATTTGAATTTTGCCATCGTTAATGCCTTTTCACTGCAACGCTTTGCAGTTCAGCAATGGTGGTAATACCAGCCAATACTTTTGCAGTGCCATCTACCCACATCGGGCGTAATCGCTGTGGGCCTGCACGCTGCTCCAGCTCTTCTTCACTACAGCCTTTGGCCACCAGTTTACTAAGCTCTTCATCAAACCATAATGTTTCAAACAAGCCCAAACGCCCGCGATAGCCTGAACCTTGGCAAAAAGCACAACCTTTTGGCTCATAAATTTGAGCTTCCGTTTCTGCTGGTAAGTCTAATAGATTTTTTTCTTCATCGGTTGCAGCATGGCTGGTTTTACAATGCGAACATAACTTGCGCACCAAACGCTGTGCAATCACCGCATTCATGGTAGAACCAATTAAAAACGGTTCACAGCCAATGTCGATTAAACGCGATACCGTACCTGCCGCCGTATTGGTGTGCAGGGTAGAAAATACCAAATGACCCGTCATCGCCGCTTTGAGCGCGGTATCGGCGGTTTCTTCATCGCGGATTTCACCCACCATCAGCACATCGGGGTCGTGCCGCAATAAAGACCGCAACGCACTGGCAAAGGTAACTTTTGCCCCTGTTTGAATTTGAGAAACCCCTTCCATCACATATTCCACCGGGTTTTCTACCGTCATAATGTTAATGCTGGGCGAGCTAATTTCGCGTAATGCCGCAAATAGCGTGGTGGATTTACCGCTACCCGTAGGGCCTGTGAGCAAAATCATACCGAATGGTTTTCTGATGGCTTTGTTGAACATCAGCATATCCGGCTCAGACATGCCGATTTTTTCTAAGGTTAAATCCTGCGCATCCTGCCCCAGCACGCGCATAGTCACACGCTCACCCAGCCGCGTTGGCGCGGTGGCCACGCGCACGTTAAACTCGCTATCAATCGGCGGTGGCAAGTAATAAGACATGCCGCCATCTTGCGGTTCGCGCTGCTCGGCAATATCTAAATTAGCCAATACTTTAATGCGTGAAATAAGCCCGTTAGCCACGGTTGTATCATGCACACTATCAGTTACATAATCTTGCAACTCGCCATCTACACGTAAACGTACGCGTAAACCAAACTCATCCTGCACCAAATGAATATCAGAAGACCTACGCAAATAAGCCTCTTTAAAAATACTATCAAGCAAGCTTACTAAATCCACCTCAGCTGCCGCTGTTGGCAAGCCACTAGGTGCGGCAGCTTGACTGAGGTACGCGCGATTGATTGCCGCATTAAGCGTATTAGGCTCTGCCACGGCCACGCGCAACTGACTGCCTAAAATACGTCTAACTGTTTCAATGCTGGCGCGGTCATCTGGGTCTGCTGTGGCTAACAATACACCTGGCTCATCATGCAGCAATGGCAATAAACCTTTACGCCTAACCAATGCCTGCGGAATTTTTTTTAATAATTCAGCATCAGGCTTGGCTTGCGCATAATCTACAAATTTTAAACCGCGCATTTCGGCTACAGCACGATATAGCGCACTGACAGGCAAGCGGTAGTGCGCCATAATCGCATCCAGAATATCAATACGCTTACGGCGCGATTCTGTGCGTAACTGGTTAAGCACATCCGCCTCAATCAGCCTCTGCTTAAGCCCCGCTTCTATGAGTTGTTCAGTGTTTAATGCCATGATTTAAAGACTATTGAACTAAAATTTTTGCACCAAAGCTCGCTGTTCCCTGAGCCTGCCTGTCCTGAGCTTGCCGAAGTGGTCGAAGGACCCACGTTCCCTGAGCTTGTCGAAGGGCTACAGGAACTAATGGTAACTAAATCTCCGCCGCCCTTCGACAAGCTCAGGGAACGGCTCGACAAGCTCAGGGAACAGCTAGTCTTGACCAGACTAAAGAGGAGGTTGAGGCGAGGAAATAGTTGTATTATTAGATTAAAGGTCATCAATTTAACCTGCTAAATCGCAATAATCATACGTGCGGTAATCGGCTGTGGCATACCTTGTGGCGGGGTTTGAATCGCCACATCAATATCCAGCTTCACAATGGTGGCTTGCCAAGGCATGGTACGTACAGACTGAACGAATTTTTGCAAATCTGCAAAACTACCCTCAACACTAATACGCTGAAAAGGCCGTGATGTTTCCAGCTCGTTTACCAAGCGGTAAATCAGCTCGCCTTCTTTAGGAATGCCGCCGCTGGCAGAAGCTGCCGCAGCACCACCCGCTTGCTGCGCTTTTTTTTTGGCTTCTCTATCTAATTTTCTTTGACCTCTTTTAGATATTTTTGGCTTATTGGCTTGATTAGCCGTTTCGCCATCTTTTCTTTGCACCAAATAAGGCACGTTTTCAATCACTCTCACCCCGGATGCACGAGCCGCTTCAGATATTTTTAATACCATTTCCTGGCTATCAGTTGGCGCAAGATTTTTTTCCAGTGCTTCAAGGTTAGCGCGCACATTCACCATTACATTTTCTAAATCTTCCAGCTTGTCTTTTAAATCTTCAGTATCCTCCGTAGGCTCATCAGGAAAGTTCGGATTTTTAATTTTGTCTTGATTAACTTTAACGGTGGCTTGCAACTCGGCTAATTGTTTGGTCTGCGGCACAAATCTAAGCAACCCATAGCCCCCCGCGACAAATGTAGTAATCACAATAAAAATAAGTACCTGCTCGCGACTGCTGATTTTATCGAAAGCCATTATTGAACCTCCTTAGCTGGGGCTGGTATAGGGATTGCAACTCTGGCATTACCGGTAGCAGCGGGTAAAGCTTTGTTAGGCGACGATTTGCCGGTAGCCCAAGCTTTATCATCCAGCGATGTGGCGCTAAAACTCACCGAAGAACCCATTAAACCTAATCGGCCAGTTTGGCTGGACACCGTTACATCTTTCAATTTATAACCTAACGGATGCACCGCCACCTGAAGGGTTTTTACAAATTCTTGTGCAGATTTATCATTTAACGACCAGGCATTGATAGTAAAACCATAAATCGGGTCTTCAGCAATTCTATCTATCACCACATCATCAGAAATCGACCGATCTAATGCACTAAGAAAGGAAATAACGGTTTGATTGCGCTTGGGTAAATCCGCAGAAAGTAAATTTGCTGCTGCCTGTGTTTCTTTTTGCTCAGCTTGCAAGTCTTTGATGCTACCTTTAAGCTTTTTAACTTCATCTACTTTAGCTTGCACCCTTGCAATGGCATCATCTATCACTTTCAGGTCTTTGCTGACGCGCTCATTTTCAGATTCAATCAGACTTTGCCGCACCTGCAGCACCACTTCAGCCAAACCAATAGTAAGCAACAAAGCCAAGCCTGCCAAAAAGGCACGCACTTCCAAACGCTGCAACAGGCCAGGCTGCGGGTTGCTAACAGGCACACCTGCCACATAATGTGCGCCTTTCATTTTAAACATGTGGCGTGCGGCGCCCAGCATGCCTACACTGACTAAATGCGTTTGGCGAGCCAGCGTTTTAATCGGCAGTGACACCACCGCCTCTAAATTGCTGTGTAACTTACTGGCTTCAATTTCATTGTTAGATACAGAATCAACCAGCCACACCGCATCCAATTCAGCGGCTTCAAGCGAGTGATACGTTTCGGCAATATTCGCCAGCGTGTCTTGTAAGGTGCTGGGCTGAATATGCAAGCTAACAATGCGGTTGCCCGCAATATGAACACCCGCGATAACGGTTTCATAAACCTCAAGCAATAACTGATGTTTTAAATCCTTATTAGCTAAATCCGGCATGCTGGCAGCACATCCAGCCAACGGATAAAGATATTCCAGCTTGATTTGATGCGCCGTAAAAGCCGCCTGCCACTGGCGCAACAGGCTTTGATTCACACCGCTGGCCAGCCACTGATACATATTTGCACTGCCCGTATCATCGCTAGCCAACAAACCCTGTGCAGACCAGCCGCATTTAACTTCATCACCTGTGGATTGAAACCAGCTTTGAATATCTAAACACTTTTGCAGCTGCGCCTGATTGATATAGCCCATTTCAATCGCCACCTCGCCAAAACGCTTATAGGTATAAGTTTTATTGGGGTCTACATGATGGGTATTATTGCTGTAGCTTTGCTGGCTAATCACATCGTCTACATGGTCAGCCGTCATAAACCCAAGTGCCACCAACAGCCTGCCCAAAGCCAAGGTGCTTAAATGCTGGGTAATAAGCGGCTCTAGCTCCCAATCAATTTTTTCTGCCACTTCGGCAGGGGCCAGCTTGTTTTTTTGCGGAATTGGTAAATCCAGCATCGCCAGCAACACCGCTGGTGTCAGCAAAATTGCATGCTTGCCCACCCAGCCCTGCTCACGCACGTGCTTTACCACCTCGGCCACGGCAGCATTAAAGTCCAGCAAGGCAGAGCTAGCCTCAAATGTGCTGGTGACTTCATCACCATGCCGCACCACCACCGCAGCTCTTAACCCTGCGTGGTCAACCTCGCACACTAAAACAGAATTAACCCGCTGTAAAAACGGGAGCTTTTCAACTAAATCATTTAAACGCATTTAAGGGGTGTCCTGGGTGTTCCAATAGATTTTAATGGTAGGCGTAGCACTGGGTAGCATAGTAAAGTAATAAGGCTTAACATCAGTGTCTTGTTCAGAGTCGCAGTTGCCGTCATAAATAACATCTGGCTCAGTGGTGGGGGTTGCTGGGTCATCCGTACACCAGACTAGCGCAGCGTATTTACCCAAAGGCAAATATGGCGGGGGAGTAGGGGCAGTTGGAGGGCTGTATGTGATGCTTGTGCTAACTGGCACTGGTGGCGTAGTTGTTGGCAAATCAAATAGGACATTGCTTACTTGTTCATTATTTTTTATAAAATCCGCAGGAGAAGTCGTAACGTTTGCATCATCTTGGAAATAATAAATTCTAAGCTCCAGTGCGGTTTGCGCAAATAATGGTGCTTTATTAAAGTGAATTGTAAATTGAATGGTAGGCGGTGTAGGTAATGTGCTTAGTTGCCAGTCGCTGGCATACACCGTATTGATGCCAGCCTCTGGGTAATCCGCTTTATATTCTGTACCGCCGACAGCATTATCAAATCCCAAACTTTGCACGGCAATAGCACTATGTGCAGGTGATGTGCCTGTTAACGTCACCGCCCAATCAAAATCGAGGTCCGCTGTTTCTGTGGCACTCCAGCCATCTTTAAAATATTTACTGCCGCCCGTATATAAATACGGGCCACGCCAGCCTGCACCAAGGGTTAAAGGTGTGCAAGGATTAGGCGTACAACCAGCAATAGGGTCGTAGAGTGCAAATTCTGCCCAGGCAGGCTGTACAAAATCAGGTGTTAATGGGTCATTATCATCATCATAATCTTTCACCATAAGCTCTGTTAAATTACGTGGCAACCTGCCCATATCGGCCACATAGCCACTTAACATAGGCTCGCCGTTTAAGGTGCGTGAGGTATCCCCAATAATCGCCTTGCGAATTTCATCCCAGCGCTTTTCAGTCACTTCTTGGCGTTTTACGCCTTGGTCTTCAATCATCAGGCCAGTGATAGACATCGCTACTAATCCCAACAAACCGATGACCACCAACAGCTCTAGCAAAGTAAAGCCCAGCTGGCGTTGATGTTGGCGCTTGGTTTTGTTTGTTTGAATTTTCGGCATCAATAAGCCTTTACAAAAATATTTTTAAATAAAAAATGCATCAACGCTCTCACACTTACCGTTCCCTGAGCCTGTCGAAGGGGCTGTGCCGTTTTGGTAGATTTCCCTTCGACAGGCTCAGGGAACGATTCGACAGGCTCGGTTGGTGAGCTTGTCGAACCACAGGGCACGACTCTACAGGCTACACTCCCTACCGTTCCCTGAGCTTGTCGAAGGGGCTGTGTCGTTTTGGTAGATTTCCCTTCGACAGGCTCAGGGAACGATTCGACAGGATCGGTTGGTGAGCTTGTCGAACCACAGGGCACGACTCTACAGGCTACACTCCCTACCGTTCCCTGAGCTTGTCGAAGGGGCTGTGTCATTTCGGTAGGTTTCCCTTCGACAAGCTCAGGGCACGACTCGACAGGCTCGGTTGGTGAGCTTGTCGAACCACAGGGCAAGACTGGCGTGTTGTTGTTTTTAGTCTTGTTTTTAGTTTTAGGCTAAGCTGTAAATCCGCAGCCAAAATCGCAAGGGTTTTTACCGTGGAATACATAAGCTGTAGCTTATTATTCACAGCAAAACCCAAAAAACGCAAAAAACCACGGCGCTGTTTAGCGGCATGGCGGGCATTGGGCTTAAGCTCAAACATCACAGACATTATTGTTTTTGTACCCTCTTCTTTTTAGCGATTACTTTTACTACCTAGTCTTTGTCTTTTAATCACTACTTTTTATAACCACCATTTTTACAATACTGCCTTTAATTATGGGGCTTACACATTAAAGAGACAGCGCTGCAAAACAGCACTGTCTCTTGTATTACGCTTTCAATCTATATCGATTTAATTACCAATCAATTATGGATTTTGTTTAGCGATGTTTTCGTCAATTACGTTGCCAGCAGTGTCCACTACAGCCAATAAACGTGGTTTAGCAAATAATTCATCTACAGTAATATCACCATCTTCAACGCCGTCATTTTCACCGTCACCACCTACATGGAACAATGCAACGTAACGTGCATAGTTTTTAGCTGGGTTGATGTCTTTGCTAACAAAAGTAGGTGCAGTTGCAATAGCCACTGAAGCGTTATTAGTGCTATGAGCCGCATCGTGACCGAAACCTAAAGCCAAGACTAGATGACATTCGTCTGCACCAAGGTAATCATTGATTACGTTTTGACGTTGGCCATCAGCTGCTGTAAATGCATCACCGTTTAACTTAGTGAAAACAGCTGGTGCAGCACCATTAATCTGACATGCAGCCGCACCAAATGTTGGCAAGATTGAATAGAAGTTAAAATTACCAAAGTCATCTTCAACTACGTCAGTACCAGCAGAAAGACCAAGTGCACCTTCATTGTGTTGCAAGTTAGGGTCTACATTGGGTGTTAAACCAGGAATTATACGTGTTTGCAACTCTGTAATACCTACAGATACAAAGCCTGCATCAAATTTAGTTTTAAATGCACCAGCAGCAGGAGCTGTCATTACACCAAATGCTGCTTGTGTTTTAGTGTGCAAGAAAGTTGGCGTTGCACCTGTTGTAGTAGATAACATATCCCATTGATCCGGGTAGTTTAATGTCACGGCTTTATAGTTACGAATCGCACGGTCTGCACCTGCTGTGTTGTTGGCAGCTGCTGTGGCTTGTGCGTTATCGCCAACACCTTCATAAGCGACTAATGCGCCTACTGAAAGAATCGCTAATAGTGTAATCACCACTAATAGTTCTAACAGCGTAAAACCCTGTTCTTTTTTCACAATTTTTTTCATGCTTAAGTTTTTCATGTTTGCTTCTCCTGATTATTGATGTCTAAAATTTTTTTAAAAAATTTACTAAAATATTCCTACTACTTACTTACCCGCTTCATTTAGCAGATAAGACATCATAAAGTTGCTCACTTCTTTTTCTTAATAGGAAAAAACCACTGTAACTACGGGAAAAACTCCCGATGTGATTTTCCAGCTTGTTTTTAATCGCCAGCCAATATCACTCCCTATAAAAATTATTCGCTTTTAACCCAGATTTTCCATTAGGCTAAAGATCCCTCCCCCTTGCAGGGGGAGGGTTAGGGAGGGGGTCGAAACGTGGCAATGTTGCTGCTCTACCCCCATCCTAGCCTTCCCCCTGCAAGGGGGAAGGAACGGTTCGGTTCTAATGGAAAATCTGGGTTTAAACTTTAATCACCCCAGACCGAATAGCCAGCATGACTAATTGTGCGGTGTTTTCTATGCCAAGTTTTTGCCGTATGCGCGCTTGCACGCTTGTCACAGTTTTATAGTCAATATGCTGTTGCTCTGCCAACGCTGCCAGCGGCACACCTTGAGCTAACAGGGTGAATGTTTCAAACTCGCGCGGGGTGAGTTTTTTAAGTAAATTACCTGTGCCTTGCGACATTTGCAATGCAACCTTATGTGCAACTTCTTGCCCGATATATTTACTGCCGGCGGCAATGGTTCGCACGGCTTGTATCAGTGCCTCTGGCGAGCAGGACTTTGAAAGATAGCCGCGTGCGCCCGCCTCAAGCGCGCGTGAAGGAAATACGGCGTCATCGTGCATGCTGAATATCAGCACTTTTGCATGTTCGTTTTGGGCGCGTATGCGTCGCAAGGCTTCAAGCCCACCCATGCCCGGCATGGAGATGTCCATAACGGTGACATCCGGTTGCAGTTGTTCGCAAAGCCGATAGGCTTCTTCACCGGTATCGGCTTCTGCAATAATTTTAATATCAGGCGCAGACTGCAATAAATGGCGATAGCCTGCGCGCACTACGGTGTGATCATCTGCTAACAATACGTTTATCATCTAAATTCATATGCCCCATTAAGCCCTGAATACGCTCGCTCATACCAGCCAGACCATAGCCCTGCGTTGCCAGTGTTGTATCAAAACCAACACCATCATCTTCGATTTTAATGTAGATATATTGCGCATCTTGCGTAACACTTACAGCCACCTGACGCGCATTGGCATGCTTTACGATGTTGGTTAAACACTCCTGTACCACTCGATATGCCGTAATGGATACTGCTTCATCTAGCACGCCTAAATCTTTAGTAATATTGTGAGTCAGCCTGACATTTCTGCTGCGATGACGCCATTGGTGCATCAACTCATCTAAAGCTAAACCAAGCCCAAGCTCATCCAAAACACGCGGGCGAAGGCGCTGTAAAATCTCACGGACCATATCCATCATCTGACGCGTAACATCACTGATGGCTTTTGCGCTTTCTTTTGCACCTGACAACTTCTTGCCGTTTAAAATTGCACTGGCATCCATATGAATAGCCGTTAAATACTGACCGATTTCATCGTGTATTTCACGTGCTAAGTTTTTACGTTCGTCTTCTTGCAAACGGATAACCTGCTGCGTTAAGCGATGGTTATTTTGCGTACTTTTCTGCAACGTATCTGCCATCGCATTAAATTTTTGGCCGATTTCCTGCAGTTCCACTTGTTTAAAATCGGGCAACCTATTGCTGAATAACCCATGCTGCATTTGCGTGAGTGCTTCTACAATTCTATCGACTGGTTTGAATGTGTATCGCACCGCAAAATAAACTAACATATTGATGAGTACAAAAAATATTGCCGCTAAACCTAAAATCCAGATAGTGTCACCCCAAACTTCAGCAATCTCATAACTCGGATCAGGCGTGATGACCAACTGTCCGACATAACGCCCGCTCAACATAATTTTTCTAGTGTGTTTACTCAGACCCGCGCCTGACAGACCCATGGCATTAGTAAACCATTTTGGCGGGGCATTATTTTCTAATCCCTGTTGCTTACTGCGGTTGCTTTCACGCAGTTTGCCGTTCATGTCATAAAACTCTATTTTCAGGTGTCTGATATTGCCTAAGTTTTGCAACCTGAAAATAGAATTACTCTCGGCATTGTTAATCCAGCCAAAATCAGAGGAATGTTGCAATATTTCAGCATCTAATAAATGCAAAGCTAAATTGGCGGTAGACGTTACCTCAGCGCGAACGTCTTCACTGGCGTTTTTCACAATAAAAAATGCACTCGCGCTTAACAGCAGCAGCAGAAGTCCAGTAATCATCAAATTCAATTTAAGCTGAAGGCTCATAATCAAGGTTATTTTGAAAGACTTGCATAGAATGGCGACTATCCACCACTAAAAATAATAAAACGCCCCGACGAATCGAGGCGTTTTAATATAACTACCTTGTATTAGTTACAACTTAATCTTACTAAAAACTGTAAGGTTAAATTATAGGCTAAACACGTTCAATGCACCGCCGCCAGGAGCCGCGTTGTATTTAACTAGTTCTGCATAACCACCCGCAGCGCCTAAAGCGTCTGTTGGGTTAGTCATACCAAGGTTCATCGCTACACCAGCCCAGCCACCGATACCTGATAGCACGCCAACGTATTGTTTACCTTTGTTACCGTAGGTGAATGCATTACCAATCACGCCAGAACCTACTTGGAATTTCCAAAGTTCTTTACCAGTTTTATCATCCACCGCTTTAAACCAACGATCTAACGTACCGTAGAACACTAAACCAGTAGCTGTTGTTAGTACACCACCCCAAGCAGAGAATTTCTCTTTGTTGTACCATACTTTTTTGTTGGTCATTGGGTCATAAGCAGCAAAGCCACCCATCACACCGTCAGGACCCGGGAACATGGTCAATGTAGCACCAACCCACGGTTGACCAGCAACGTATTTAGACTCAACCGGCTCGTATGTCATACATACGTGGTTAAGTGGTGAATACATTAAACCCGTTTTTGGTGAGTATGCAGCTGGTTGTTGATCTTTAGTACCCAATGCAGCCGGGCAGATGCCTTTAGCATTGTAATCTTGGTGCGTTGACGCATTTGGTGTTTTATTAGGCACACCGGTTTTTAAATCAACACCAGTGGCCCAGTTCACGAATGGGTGTACTTTTTCAGCAGCAACCAATTTACCTGTACCAGCTACCCAAGTGTAAGCGAAACCGTTACGGTCATGGTGCCATGCATAAGTTTTGCCGCCTTTGTCGAACAAGATCACTTCATTCACACCATCGTAATCCCACTCATCATGTGGAGTCATTTGCATGCCCCAACGCGCCATACCTGTATCTACATCACGCGCAAATACAGACATAGACCATTTGTTGTCGCCTGGACGTACATCCGGATTCCAAACAGAAGGGTTACCAATTCCGTAGAACACTAAGTTTGTACGGGCATCATACGGAAACCAGCCCCACACAGAACCACCACCATGTTGCCAGCCATCTTTAACCGCCTGTGGTTTTAACCAGGTACGTGTACCCAATTCTTTTTCGCCAATTTTCAATTGATCATGTGGCAATGGTTTGAAAGAACCGCCAATTTTGTTACCGCCGTTTACGTCTTGGTAAACTGACAATGCACTGTACTCAGGTGTATCTTTATTAAAGCCTTCGCCGATTAACACTTCAGCATCAGGGCCTGTTGAGTAAGCTTTCCAAGCTAATGAACCGTCTTTGATGTTGTATGCCGCGATAAAGCAACGTACGCCGAACTCAGCACCTGAACAACCTGTAAGCACTTTATCTTTAATGACGTGTGGCGCGTTAGTGTTAGTAGCGCCGACTTTTGGGTCTGTATTTGAAACAGACCAAACCTTAGCGCCTGTTTTAGCGTCTAAAGCCACCAAGTGACCGTCATTTTGTTGCAAGAAAATTTTTCCATCACCAAAACCCATACCGCGACTTACGTTATCGCAACATAAAACAGCTTGTACTGATGGGTCTTGTTTTGGGAAATATGACCAAACGATTTTTTGATTGTCGTTTAAATCAAGTGCATATACGTTGTTTGGGAATGCTGTATGTACATACATCATGTTACCAACAACTACTGGTGAACCTTCGTGACCACGGTTTACACCGGTTGCGAATGTCCAGGCAGCTTTAAGGTTTTTGATGTTGCCTTTATTTACTTGCGCTAGCTTGCTGTAGCCTTGGTTGTCGTGCTGACCACGTGGGTGAGCCCAGTTGTTTGCGTCTTTCATTGCTGCTTCTTGGTCAGCGGCTGCTGATGCAATCATTGGCATTGCCAAGGCTGCGCTTACCGCTAGTCCTAATACTCGTTTTTTTGTAAACATAGTTATCTCCAAAGATAATATAAAAGAGTGAAGTAAATTAACCTCAATTTGCTCACATAAAACTGGCACTAGGATGACAGGCAATTGATTCAACCACGTAATAAATGCATACAAATATGTACGCTTTTTAAATTTAATTGTTTCAATTTGTAAACGAATGTAACTGTATATAAAAAAACCGCCTTTTAGGCCATCCAGTTTTTTAATTCATGCTGGTCCACTTAATAAATTCAGCAGCTACTGAAAATTTTGGTAATATTCTCGACTTGGGTTCTCCTAGTATCCATTAAGCGTAATTTTCTGAACGAAATCACTTACTCAGAAAAAATTATGTATCACCAATATGCTGACTGGATAGGAGATGGCTATGCTAAGACCGTGGGAACTCAACGTCGATATTGCGCGTGAATCAGGCACCGCAATTCATGTGCAAATCGCACAAAAAATCATCGGCGATATTCAAAGTGGGCGCTTCACACCCGGGGTGGCACTTCCGGGCACACGAGATCTTGCCAATAAAATCAAAGTTAATCGAAAAACAGTCATTCAGGCTTATGACGAACTAATTTCTGAAGGCTGGCTGATTAGCGAGAGCAAGCGCGGAACATTCGTCTCTCCCCGGGTCCTTACTGTCAACCATCAGAACAAACCACCGCTAAAAATTCAGCATCGGGCATCACTCCCCCTCAGTAAAGAGGTAACACCTATTCTAAGCAAGCGCCAGGAACATGACTTTATCCACTTCAGCGAAGGACTACCTGATGTTCGATTATTGCCCTTTGAAATGCTTTCCCGTGCAATGCGACATGCATTGATTTTTTCTGCAAGAAATAATAAATCAGCCTACGGTGACCCTAAGGGCTCTATGATTTTACGAGAAGCTATTCTTCAAATGCTTAATATGGAGAGAGGGCTTCATGCAAATATTGAAAATTTATGCATCGTCCGTGGCAGCCAAATGGGCGTTTTTTTAACAGCGAGAGTTTTTATAGAAACTGGTGATTGTGTCGTTGTTGAGCAGCTCACTAACCCGCTTGCCCGCGAAGCATTTAAAAGTTGTGGTGCTAATATTGTGAGCGTCGCACATGATGATGAAGGAATAGACGTAGACAATCTGGAACTGCTATGCAGTCAGCATAAAATACGCGCGGTTTATGTCACTCCACACCATCAGATTCCCACTACCGTATGTATGTCGCAAGAACGGAGAAAGAAGCTCCTGGCACTTGCAGAACAATATGATTTTTTAATTATCGAAGACGATAGTGATTATGAGTTTAATTTTTCTCAAAAAGTTACCCTACCTCTTGCCAGCATACAAAAATCTAATCGCGTCATTTATATTGGCTCGCTTTCTAAAGTATTGGCGCCTGGTTTTCGAATCGGCTATATCGTGGCACCTAAAGAAATCATTCACCAGTGTGCAAACCAAGTCACCTTGATTGACCGTCAAGGTGACATTATTACAGAGTTAGCAATTGCGGAATTGCTGCATACGGGTGAAATAAAAAGGCATAATTTACGTACCCTAAAGATTTACGAAGAGCGCAGCACTTTCATCTCTAGCCTTATACATAATGAGTTAAGTGAGTTTGTGAGCTTTCGAGTGCCAGATAGCGGCTTAGCCATATGGCTTGAAATAAATCAAACAATCGATATGAATATATTAATCAGTGATGCGGAATCAGAAAAAATAAGCATATCAGCTGGCGTAAATTTTTCAGCTTCTAACTACCAGATTCCCGCCATCCGACTTGGCTTTGCTAATTTGAATAATGATGAAATTCGCTCAGGCATTAAACGCCTTAAAGCTGTTTTTTTGAATCAGCAAACTAAATTGTTACGAGCATGACGTTACAAGTGAATAAAGTAATATTTTTCAAAGTTGGTGGTTGTATACAACCCTGCTGGTTGCTTATAACCAAAATCTTCAAATAATCACATTAAATAGAATTGGCAGGAAACATAAAAAATACAATATATTCAAATGGTTAAGTAGATATTAATTGACTATATAAACTTGGCACGTTTGTAGCATATGTAGTATCAGGGAATACTATCACTAGGACTTTTTACTGTTACATAATTTTAAGGGTTGTGCGTACAGTAAACTGGATAGATTCCTCACTTAAGTTTTGTTAATTCGCATGTGTTAAAAAGTAGAAAAGGCGCCCTGTGGCGCCTTTTCTACTTTACCGCTATCGTAATTTTTTTAACAAAAAATGTTACAAAAATCACTCTTTACCAATTTGATAAACCTCATAACTAGCCTCTACAATCTTGCCTGTAGTTGCATCAACTTCAACTTTAATTTCTTCTCCATCAGCTTCAAGTATATCGAATTCATAAGAGGCTTTACCATCTGATTCAAGTTCATACTCTGTTTCAACCACAGTACCCGGGTGCGCCGCTAATGCGGTTGCTTTAGCTTCAGCCTCAGTCACTTTAGCCAGAGCGATGAATCTAGCATCATCGGCTTTAACTTCCTCTTCAATCTCAGTCACTTTGCCTGTTTTAGCATCACACTCAATATCCCATGCTTTACCATCAGCTGATTCAATATCAAATTCATAAATTCCTGTTTTTTTCTCAGATTTGAATTCAACTTTGACAATCTTGCCGTCGTGTTTACTAAGTGCTGCTTTAACGCATTTACCCAAACTGTCATAAGACTTAGGCTTGATTGTGTCATGCCCAGCCACTGCTGTGTTTGCAAAAAATGCTGCTGCTATTAGGGTAGCGCCCATTGTTAAACGAAACATATTAATCTCCAAATATTAATGTCAATATAAAAGCAAAAAACTACATGCTAGGCCATGCCAATTTATCACTGATAATATTTTACCAAATAATATATAGGTGATTGATTTTTTACATATTTGTAACATTTTTGGTTGTATACAGCCAATTTCAACACATACTTAACGAGTAAAACCTATAAAACGGCCAACTTATAAACCCTTGAGCTGCCCACATAATTAGCGCCTCAGACACTTCAGTCAGCGCATCGTGCTGGTCCGCACTTAACTCATGTCTAAAATGCCTTTAGGTATTCGTTGGTCGGGCTAGTGTTGCTACTCGTCTGTGAATAGTGTTCGTGGTGGATATGAGATTTTGTATTGATTAAATTCGGTTACAAAATAGCTACGAAACACCAAAACCTCTAGGTGTAAAAAAGCCCCACTGCACTGTGAGGCTTATAGAATATGGGGTGGCTGATGGGGCTCGAACCCACGACAACAGGAATCACAATCCTGGACTCTACCAACTGAGCTACAGCCACCATAGAGACTTTAATGCATGGTCTGCCCGACAGGAATCGAACCTGTAACCCCCAGCTTAGAAGGCTGGTGCTCTATCCGGTTGAGCTACGGGCAGATTGTGGTTACAAGGCTTTATATGCCAGATATAAAGCTATTCGGGCTGACTTTCATCTTTATTTGTTGATGATTTACGAAGCAATTCAACAAGTTAAAATTTGGTCGGCGTGGAGAGATTCGAACTCCCGACATCCTGCTCCCAAAGCAGGCGCGCTACCAGGCTACGCTACACGCCGAAG
>NZ_JAUXOY010000030.1 GCF_030684185.1 Methylotenera sp. | reverse complement strand
CATCATGCCACCATCATTCAGTGTGAAGGAGGCAGCTACCGAAGAAAATCATCTATGCAAAAACAGTAGTAAAAATCTCAGCGTCAACTAGACAAGATAATTGTCGCTGAACTGGACAAGATAGTTGACGCGCTACAAGCTGTGTTAATTAAGGTTAAGCCAGTTTTGAAAACACTTGACTCGAACAAGGCTATTATTTGCTGGTCATCACTACTATCAACATTAATGGTTCTTCCTTCAAAGGAAACGCCATTTTGACTAACATTCAGCCCTAGGAAAATAGGCGTGCCACTTACGCTTGCGTTTGCCTGATCGTTAATTCGAAATTTTAAAGGATGTCTAATATCTTCTAAAGCCGCATTGATTTGGCTCTTACCACCAAAATCAAACAAGACATTATGTGCACCAAAACCAGGATATGAGTGCACATAAAAACAATCCAAAGATATTTTTATTGATTGCCCTATTAAGCTTGCGTCAGGTTGTATTGCACTTGCATTTTGAATCAAGCAAAGCCCAGTGGTAGGATCTGGTATGTCATTGATAAATCCAAATACTGATCCATTATGCTTCCACGCTTTAGTGGAGAAAAGTCCACCTTGTCCGGCGACATTTGCCCCAATGAAGTCTTGTGCTGCAACAGTGTCATTGATTAAAGTTAAATATTCAGCAATATCTTCATTTGACTGACTACCTAAAGAATTTGCGCTATCAAATAAAGCCATTATGATCCTCCCACACGTTCACGCTGTCTGATGCGTTGCGGCACTCTCACCGCGCCTTTTACTTCTTGATAAATATTTGCAGTAATTGACTGCCCCACCTCAATTGAAATTGCTAAAGCATAAGGAACAGCCACATGTTCTAACGAACCATGTAATGCGCGTGCTTGTACACCAATGGTCAGATTTTTATTATCATCCTTAAGTTTCTGTGCTGTTTTGCCTTCCAGCAGCAAATGCATAATTGTGCCTCTAGCCGTGGTCTTGCCATTTGGTTGCAAAATATCACCTCGGTCACAACCTTTCCAAAACTCAGATTTACCTTCTGCATCAACTATTTTAAGTGCGATGCCCCGATAGTCAGCCATCCCTGTCAAAACAGGGACAGTCCAAGTCAGCGTGATTTTAACTTTCCTGATTTCACGTGATTTGAACATGGATTGAGGAATTGGAATCGTATACTCGTGGCGTTGGTCCGATTTAATCGTGTCTTCAGCCAACAAAGTGATCCTTCTTGTAGTTCCGGATAGGATTTCATCGATTTGAGGTTTTCCATAGCCTAAAAACTTGGCAATAGTATCGCGCCTCTTGAACCATGTATACCGTCCTTGCGGTGGGAATGCTTCTTCAAGAATCTCCCCAACATCCCCCCAATGACAACTATGGGTAAGTAGTGCTTTTAGCATAGGAACTCGTGTTTGCAGGTCTAACCAGCGCTCACCGTCATTTTCAAAAACTTCGTCTAAGGCATCAGCGATCAAGTTACAAGAGCGCGTTACTAGTGCGGTGGCATTACTGGTACCCGCGGTCCTTCTCGTTGCCTGTAAGTTACCGGTTTTCGAAGGACATGCACTCACTTGGCCTAAGTCTGTGGCTGTATGAGGATGAACTTCAACATAACCATCTCTATGATTTGATCCTCGCACTGCAAACCGTCCGCCTTGCTCGACTACATCGGGTTTGATGCTTCGATTTACACCAAAGCCTACTGAGGACACTAAGTTCGTCATTACAACAGTTGGATAGGGGTCTGTAGCGGTACCCGGCAGGTTAGTATTCGCCTCATGATGTAATGCGCCGACGGTGATAGAATTAACCGATTCTGCCGGGCTTAAAATTGAACGAGTCCCTTTCGACTTTTCTACGGCTAGTAATATACTAGCCTCCCTTTCATCTGGGGCTGCTGCTGCAAAATCTGCATTGGTCGCATAGTCAGTCACTGGAAACTTGGTATAAATATTCCCTGCACTAATCACGAACAGCAGTCGATGATGGTGACTGAAATAATCTAGTAACATTGCCCATGGGGAAGGCCTGCGGACAAACGGTGCATTCGTATCACATATAGAGTGATTAATGACCGTAATATCTTTCAGTGGTCCATCTCCATTTGAGAGTTCAACCACTCTTGAAAGTGCTCTGAATACAATACCAATTGCAAGTTTGTTTGTAGGGATACCTTCACCATTTTTACTTTTAGATAAAATTGGAAAAGCTGCAATTGGCCGGGTGATTGACGGTGGTGGTGACACTTCCATGTCACCATGCAAAATCATGGATGCCATAGCTGTACCATGCTCCCTGTTTAACGCAGGCACTTGAGCACTATCGATGTCTACTTCCTCTACGATAACTCGACCAGCCAAAGAGTCATGATTCACAATTGGATAGCCATCTAGGACGCCTGTAATGCAAGGTCCAGTTGGTAATGTAGTGCTGAAATCAAAACCTGTCCCGGCTTCAACGATTTCATCCTCTTGCGTAGTATCAGCATATTCCGACTGGGGACGGATAGTCATAATCTCATCCAAGCTTCCCAATTTACCATCACGTCCAGCTAGTTCCTTCGCGACTTTCGCTGGAATTGCGATTAGTGCACCTTGATATCTGATTCCATCAATTTCAACCAGGTCTATTAATGTGCCTCCCACTTCATCGAGCATGGTCAGCAATGTCTTGATTGCACTATCTCGTCGCTCCTTAGCGTTGCGGTACCAGAAATCCAACTCAACCTGCACTACGCGGTCAGGTTGCGCATCCAGGAGTTTATTGATGAAATTCGTGACACTAGGGTCAATCCGGTCTTGAACAGACCATACTCTGAGGTCACAAAGGTATTCGAAGATTTTCCAGAATGGTCTTTCGTGCTTTTCCGGAGAAAGAGGCTTTTTGTAGCGATTCCACATCGCTAAGAGTTTATAAAGTCCCGCTTCACTGGGCATCGTTACGTAGATGGTTTGACCTTGAAGTTCATCATCGGCGGCACCATCATCTTCTTCTGATGATTCACTGATCAGCCATTCTAGGCCAAGGGCTTGTGCGGCCAACTGAAATTCTGCAACTGGACCCAATAAATCAAAAACAAGCGCTCGCTCAGGAACGACAGCTCGTGGGTCTACGCTAATTTGAGCACCTTTTTCCCAATCAGCGATTGATTTCGCTGCATCATCAAAGGTTTTTGATAATCGCTCCCTTTGCCTTTGGTACCCAATGGCTTTGGGGAAGTGTGGTTTCTGCCCCTTAATTCGTTTTTTTGCTACCTGATCTCGTGCGATTCGCACGATTGGATGTTGAGTTGCCATGAGACTGAGATTCCTCAGGATTATTAGTAATTATTGTTTTCTTCAATCTACCCAGAACACTTTTTATCGCCTCGGAGGCACTTAGTTTCCCCTTCGATAGAATTATTTTACGCCGAACATCCAAAATAAACGACTCAACGCCAGCCATTGTTTCACCTTCCATGTATTTGGCAAAGTCATCAGCTGTAATACCGACACTTGCTTTACCCATGGATTTCTTAAAATTACCAAACCACTTCACAAGTTGGAAATGATCAGGTGGATTTATTTCCAATTTTAATTCAAAACGACGCCAAACTGCACGGTCTAAAAGTTCTGGATGATTGGTTGCACACACAACAATGGTATGTGATGGCAAACGATCCATTTGAACAAGCAATGAGCTAACTACTCGTTTGATTTCGCCTGTTTCCTGTACATCGCTTCTTTCTTTACCAACTGCATCAAACTCATCAAAGAAAAGCACGCATGGAATTTGTTCTGCAAAATCCATTAAGCGTTTTAGGCGGCTAGCAGTTTCACCTAAATAACTATCTATAATCGCATCGTACCTTATGGAAAGCAAAGGCAAAGACAATTCAGTAGCAAATACTTCGGCTAAACTGGTTTTTCCATTCCCTGGAGGCCCTTTTAAAAGCACTGTATGGCGAGGTTCAATTGAATGGGAACGCAGTAAAGCAGTATTAGAATATTCGAAAATAAATTCCTGAACTTCGCTAACAATCTCTTCGCTCAAGACAAGCTCATCCAGCCGTCTCTGTGCCGGAATATCATAGACAAGTTCAGCTATACGCTCTGGTATTTCCACTGAAATGGATTTTGATTGAACAGCAGATTCCTCCAGCCCTATTAGCTGTGGTTGATTACTCTTTTTGGACCGCGCAATGATTGCCTTCATTGTTCGCTCAAGAGCTTGCCTGTCCTGTTGAGTTTTCGTTGCCATAATCACCTCCACCACCTATAAAAAGCAGATTTCCTACTTTACTTATTGGCCGTACCATTTGCTAAAAGTTTCTCGTACCCATCCAAAACTGTTAAAACAGTTGTGCACAAAGAGCGCAGTGATTGCATGTCTTCTCGTATGTTATCTACAAAAGTATTTTCAATTGAAGTTTTAACTTTTCCAAAATTACCATTTGTTTCATTTTTGTTGCGCATTAACCCTTCACGTATCGCTTCCCGGGTTTTATCAATTGCACGACCCGTACGGCAAAACCGCCAAAACGTCGAGCGATCAATGCCTAATTTAATAGCCAACTTTGACCTGCTACCTACAGTCTTTTCGAATGCTAGCACTTCAGCAAGCAATTCATCATCGGTTACGACTCTGGGCATTCACGAATCCTTATTTAAGGAAGACTATTGTATCACTTTAGATTAAAAATGCAACAAAGTGAAACGTAAATAAATAAGTATATTACTATTTTTGTTTCACTTTGTTGCATTTTAAAAATATTTCAGAAGGTCTGCCTATGCTCAAAAATAATACTAATAACTTTCAATCACTGACTTGATTTAATGACAGCGTCCAGCCCAAAACTGTCGTTCAAAATCCGTATTGCTTTAAAAATGCACTATTAGCTCTATTGGGTTGCGTACGTAGATGCAATTTATTATTATACGGACAGAACAAACCCTAACTTCAAGATTTAAAAAGAAAAACAATATGCCAAAATCAACATTTTCAATATTATTATACGGACGCATGCGACTGCATAATAACTGTTAGATGTCCAAGATAACTTACCCTTATCCATACGATGGATTATCGATCAAGGCGGTGCATGCGTACCACCAAGAAACACTATTTTTTACACTGCTCTTTCCTATAATCAAGCAAGAAGCCAAGCGGGAATCGTCCATAGAGGAGGGGTTTGAAAACATTGCAGAGAACTGGGCAAAACAAGAGCTGGGAGTGCTTGGCTTTGTATCAACCTTCCATATGTGGGAACGTCAGTTACAAGAGCTATTTATCGAACAAAAGGGTAGGTCCGACATAGAAATTCCGCCGTTGAACAAAGGAGAAAACATTGTTCAATACGGAAAGAGAGTACTCATGAGCACCTTCGACGCAACGGCGAAGGATGAGCACTGGCAGGAGCTCAACAGAGCTCGAATAGTCGTAAATGCTTTTAAGCATGGCCCAAGTAAAAAATTTGACGCTGCGATGAAAACTTATCCAGAGTTTTTCTACGACCCAAAGGATAAGAGACATTTGCCAACGGTTTCTATTTCTTCGGAGCAGCTTCGCCAGCTCATTCAAACTGTCGCAACCTTCTGGGAAGAGCTTCCCAGAAAGATTGACTATGCACGCAAAAACATTTAATCCTTAATTCAAACGTTAAGTATTAGGAGAATTCATGACACCCGCTGATTGGACTTCAATCGGGAGCACTATTTTTGCTGGCATCTCCGCATTGGTGGCTGCCGCCGCGATTTACTTTCCGGCTCGCAGTCAAGCCAGCCAGAAGCTGTTAGATCAGGCGCAACGCTCTCTCGAGCGCGCCTATGACACCCTTTCTAGAAACGGCCAGGAGGTCTCGCCGCCTGCTCCTGATAGGCTAAACTGGCTTACCACGGCGCGACATATACGGCGGTACAAGTCACTGAAGTCAAAGCTCACCGACGCCACTCATCGGTTGATCTGCGAAGAGCAGGAAGAATACTGGCGACATCGAATCTACCTTTGCCTTCAAAGCCCCCAAGCTCTACAACCAACGTACTTTCAGGGTGGGGCAATCCGCCAAATGGGCGACCACCAATTGAAAAGACTTCAGCACTGGTCGTCTACGCATTCTCAAAGTGGCCTGATGGTCTAGCCGACCCGCTTGACACTGTGGACAAATATGATCTCATTGAGACTGGACGAGCACTAGAAGGCAATCCAGGCCTCTGTATCTACGTAGAAGGCAACGCCGCTCCTACGCGCATTGATGCCTAACCTATCCAGCGGAACAAGCCAAGTATGCCATTATTTCGAACGCTGACTGTCCGCTTTGGGCCGTAGAGAAGACTATTAACTAATCTTAATTAGATACACAACAATAAAAAAAGCCTGAATTATCAGGCTTTTTACTAGTGCTTTATGCGGTTGGTGCTAGCGACTTATGAGGTAGAACTAGTCGCTTATGGGGTGTCGCACATTTTCCAAGAATTAAAAAAATAAAACCTCTAACTAGCCACACTTACTCTCACCGCAATTTAAACAAGTGAGGCATCCATCCATCACAATCGATGCTTTGGTATTACATTTAGTGCAAAGCTGCGCGCCTTTTGGAAAGCCTTCTGCGGTCACTTCTTCGCCTGCTTTAGCGTGCTTTTCTAGGTACTCTGCTTTCTTTTCTTCAACCAGCTTTTTTTGGTGATGATCTAAACCCGGCTTTTTAAGCATGCCGATTTCTTGCAAGTGTTGCTCAACCACTTCACCAATTTCAGCCACTAAGCTTGGTACGAATTTTCCACCTTTTTTGAAATAACCACCGCTTGGTTCAAAGACGCTTTTGAGCTCTTCAACCAAGAAAGTGACGTCGCCACCTTTACGGAACACGGCAGACATAACGCGTGTTAAAGCAACTATCCACTGAAAGTGCTCCATGTTTTTAGAGTTGATGAATATCTCGAACGGACGGCGATGCTCTTGCGGCGTGTCTTCATTCATGATTACGTCGTTAATGGTGATGTAAAGTGCGTGCTCGGTCACGGGCGTTTTTATTTTGTAAGTATTACCCACCAACTTATCTGGGCGGCTTAGCGGCTCACCCAATTGCACTACTTTATTCGCAGCATCTTTTTGTGCTTGCAGGTTTGCCGCTGCTTTGGCTTTATCTTCTTCGTTCACTAGCGTATAGCCAACGATTTTCTTATCAATTTTAACTGTCATTTGTATTCTCCTTTTTTGTAGGAGCGCAATTTATTGCGCGTATTTTCCTTTAAATGCTTTGCGATCTTAAAGATCGCTCCTACAACTAAAATTTCCCGTAATAGCCTTCTTTAAGCGCATCATAAAGATTGGCGGCTGAGTGAATTTCACCATCGTATTCAATCTCTTCATTGCCTTTAACTTCCAGCTCTGTGCCATCTTCTAGCGTGAATTTATAGGTGGTGTTTTCTAAGTCTTTTTCAGTCACCAACACACCTTGGAACGCTTCCGGGTTGAATCTAAACGTTGTGCAGCCTTTTAAGCCTTTATCGTAAGCATAAAGGTAGATGTTTTTGAAATCCTCAAAGTCATAATCTGTAGGCACGTTAATGGTTTTTGAAATTGAGCTATCAATCCATTTTTGTGAAGCAGCTTGAATATCCACGTGCGCTTTTGCTTGAATAGTAGATGAATCTAAGAAGTAATCTGGTAATTTTTCATCTTCTTTATCGCTAAACGGCATGGCTTTTGGGTTAATCAATTCGCGGTAGGCCAGCAATTCATAAGAGAATACATCGACTTTCTCTTTTGATTTTTTACCTTCACGAATCACGTTACGTGCATAGTGGTGCGCGAATGATGGCTCAATACCATTACTTGCATTGTTTGCCAATGAAAGTGAGATGGTGCCAGTTGGTGCGATTGAGCTGTGGTGTGAGAAACGCGCGCCTTTGGTGGCGATTTGGTTACGCAAACCTTCTGGGAACTGCTGCATATAGCGACTGTATTTACCGAGCAATATTTTACCAGCGATTTTTTGACCTACTTTAATGCCATCTGCCGCCATTTCCGGGCGCTTGGCTAACATATCAGCCGTAACTTCAAACTTCTCATCCATGATAGGTGCCGGGCCCTTTTCTTCAGCCAGTTGCACGCCGACATTCCAGCCTTCTTCTGCCATCACGCGAGTGACTTCATCGGTGAATTTAAGTGACTCTTCCTCACCGTATTTCATTTTCATCATGGTAAGGCTGGAACCCAAGCCTAAATAGCCCATGCCGTGACGACGTTTGCGCATGATTTCATCGCGTTGTTGTTGTAATGGCAGGCCGTTGATTTCAACCACGTTATCTAACATGCGGGTAAAAATCGCTACTACTTCGCGGTATTCTTTCCAGTCAAAGTAAGCTTCGTCAGTGAATGGCTTTTTCACAAAACGCGTTAAATTCACAGAGCCTAACAAACAAGCGCCATAAGGCGGCAAAGGTTGTTCACCGCATGGGTTGGTGGTGCGAATGTTTTCGCAGAACCAGTTGTTGTTCATTTCATTCACGCGGTCAATCAAGATAAATCCTGGTTCAGCAAAATCGTAAGTGCTGGACATAATGACATCCCACAAGCGGCGTGCTTTGATGGTTTTATACACACGACAGGCTACTTTGCCTGCATCAACGCCATCTGTTTTAGTGAGGTATTTACCTTTGATTGGCCACTCGCGCCAAACCACCTGCGCGATATCATTCACGTTTAAGCCATCAATAATCGCTTCTTTTTCAGTGACGGGAAAAGCTAATTTCCACTCAGCGTCTGCTTTTACCGCTTCCATGAACTCTTTGGTAATCAGGCATGACAAGTTGAATTGGCGTAAACGGCCATTTTCACGTTTTGCTTTAATAAAATCTGTCACGTCTGGATGAGAAATATCAAAGGTTGCCATTTGCGCACCACGACGACCACCCGCACTTGATACAGTGAAACACATTTTGTCGTAAATATCCATAAACGACAGCGGGCCGCTTGTGTAAGCGCCAGCACCTGCTACAAACGCACCTTTTGGACGTAAAGTAGAGAATTCGTAACCAATACCACAGCCCGCTTTTAGCGTTAAACCAGCTTCATGCACTTTGCCCAAAATATCATCCATACTGTCAGATATAACACCTGAAACGGTACAGTTAATAGTAGAAGTGGCTGGCTTGTGCTCTAAAGCGCCCGCATTAGAAGTGATGCGACCCGCTGGTATGGCACCGCGGCGCAACGCCCACAGAAATTTCTCATGCCACTCGACACGTTTTTCTTCCGTTGTTTCTACATCTGCTAAAGCACGTGCAACTCGCGCATAAGAAGCGTCAATGTCAGCATCAACATGCTCACCCGTTTTGGTTTTTAAGCGATATTTTTTATCCCAGATGTCTAGCGACACAGGTTGAATTGGAATTTCTTTTTCTGAACCTGACTGTGATTTGGTTGCTGATTCAACTGCTTTTAGCATAGATGCCTCTCCTCAACTTTAGACTTATGCGCTAACAAAGTAGATTTCTGCGCTAAGCCCGTGATTTTTAATTAAAAACTATTATTCTTCTAGAAAATATAACGCCTAAACACAATATGTTGTGCCTGGAACAGCAATTTATGCCTTTATTTTGTGTACGTCAACACTATTTTTGCATTCATCTTTGCACCATTTTGGCGTGTATTTTTTAAAAATGAGGCCAGTATTTGCATTGAGATAGGGTAAGCAATCACTTACCCTGTAGTTTGAATACAAAAATAAATTTCTCGCAAAAGTTGATTGTTTATGCATGCACCTAAATAGGTAAAAACAACAATACTAATTTTGTGAGAAAATGCGTCATGAATCGTTTTTTCTATTCGCTATTACTTTACTTGGTGTTGCCATTTGTACCACTTAAATTACTCTGGCGCGGAATTAGGCAGCCTGAATATCTAAAACACTGGCGTGAACGCTTTGGCTTTTATTCATTACCGACAAACAAGCCTGTGATATGGCTACATTGTGTTTCAGTAGGCGAAACTCGCGCGGCAGCACCTTTAGTCAATGCACTGCTTCAACAATATCCCAATCATCAGGTGTTACTCAGCCATACCACGCCCACTGGGCGCGCTACGAGTGAACAGCTATTTGCTGATAGTGTACAAAGAGTTTACTTGCCTTATGACCTGCCTTTTGCAGTTAAGGGTTTTTTAAAGCACTTCAACCCTATTATTGGAGTACTGATGGAAACCGAACTTTGGTTTAACTTGATGGCGGGCTGCAAACAAAAAAATGTTCCATTATTGCTGGTGAATGCAAGACTTTCAGAAAGATCCGCCCGCGGTTACGCCAAACTTGGACATTTAATGAGCGAGGGTTTGCAAAACTTATCTGCCATTGCCGCACAAACCACACAAGATGCCGAGCGTTTAAAAGACTTGGGCGCAAAGAATGTAAGCGTTGTTGGAAATTTAAAATTTGAAGTGCAACCCCCAGAAGATGCAATAAAACAAGGCCAGCATTTACGTAGTTTATTTGGCATACAACGCCCCGTATTTCTTGCGGCCAGCACCCGCGAAGGGGAGGAGGCCATCATTTTAGACGCCGTTGCCGCTTTGCAAATGCCAAAATTACTCACAGTGATTGTGCCGCGTCACCCGCAACGCTTTAATGAAATTGAAGCACTGCTGCAACAGCGCAGCTTATCTTATCAAAGACGTTCCACACTGAATCAAACTGTTGATGCTGAAACCCAGTTTATTTTAGGCGATAGTATGGGTGAGTTATTTAGCTACTATGCCAGCGCTGATATTTGCCTAGTTGGTGGCAGTTTGTTGCCATATGGCGGACAAAACCTAATAGAGGCGATGCGTATGGGCAAACCAGTGTTGATTGGCGAGCATACGTTTAACTTTAAAGAGGTTTCGGAGCTTGCTATAGCGCAATGCGCCGCCTGGCAGGTAAAAGACGCACAAACCATTAAACAGGCCATTCAAGCTTTGGTAGAAAACCCGCAGAAACAAGCTGAAATGGGTGCGGCAGGATTAGCTTTGTGCGAGGCATCACAAGGAGCGACGCAGGCTACTTTAGAAATCATTGCCGCCAATTTTTAGTACTGCAATTAGTACTGTAAATTGCCAGCCATGCTAAATCACACTTAATTCGCTAACGTACATTAACTCACAAGCTCCCGCACCAGTGTCTTCACGTGTAAGTGAACTACGCCAATGCCAGCCATCAGCTCTTTTAGCCTCGACCAACTGACCTTTTATATGCACAGTTTGCCCGAGCCTTACCTTGCTGAGCTGACGCTTAACAGTATCGTTTGCCGGGATAATATGTGTATTTGCTGCGTGTATTTCAATTTCACGCTGCGGAATTGGAAAAGCATCTACATGCCAATAAAAGAAGCGGTTACTCTGCGAAATGTCTATTTTACTCAGTATCGCTTCGTCTGACATTGGCCCCCAGCCTAACGCTAAATCGGTAGGCGATAATGTTGCCTCAGTGCCCATAGAGTAATCCTCTTTGGACAATACTCTCGCTTTAATCGAGTATTCCGCAAGCGGAGTGAGAGTAAAACCATTAAGCTGAATATCTGCGGCACGCGTATTAGTTTGACTGGGTTCACTAGAGGCCGTTTCACCTACACCGTGAATCACCGGCCGATTTTGATAATGATGAAAAGCACCATAACTAATCAAGCCAATAAATAACAGCACTTTCCAGTTCATAAATATGCTTAATGAATTAGCGGATAAGTTTACTAATGGCCTTAAATGCATCACCTTCGGCTTTACCTAGCCATTCAAACACAATAGACTCTGTGTTGCTGACAATACAGCCGGCATCGCGTAATCGTGCCAAGGCATTAGCTTTATTGGCTGGATTGCGTGAAATGATGGCGTCTTCAGCTACGAATACCTGTTTACCTGCGCCAATTAAATCCAGTGCCGTTTGCAAAATACAAATATGCGCTTCCATACCTACAAGTACCATTTGCGTATGGTCGCTGGTCAATTGACGGTTGAATTTAGGCTCTGCTAAACATGAAAAACAGATTTTTTCTACGGGCTTGATGCTGGGTAATATCGCTTGCAATTCAGGCACTGTGTTACCTAAACCTTTTGGATACTGTTCCGTGATGATGGTCGGCACTTCTAACAGGCTCGCTGCTTGCGCCAAAATACCTGCATTTTTAATAGTGGCTTGCAAAGCCTCTTGTGGCATAGCGGCGATTAGCCGCGTTTGCATATCAACAATAATTAGCTGGCTTAAACCAGCCCGTGCCTTCAAGTTAGCGTGCATCACTTAACACTAATTGCTGATTGATATCAGCTAAATCGGACTCTGCTAAGACACCAGAAGCTGCTTTTAAACGAATGATATTCACCAGATAGTTGTAGCGTGCTTGCAATAAATCACGCTTAGCGCTGAAAAATTGCTGCTGTGCATTTAACACGTCAACACTGGTACGCACACCAACTTCATAGCCTAATTTGGTAGACTCTACTTGGCTTTGGCTGCTGATTAAGGCTTGTTCAAAGGCTTTTACCTGTGCAATGCTGCTACTTAAATTAAGATAAGCGCGCTGGATTTCCAGTTCCGCCTGACTACGTGCAATTTGCACATCATCTTGTGCTTTTTGTTTATTAAGCACGGCTTGCCTGATAAGTGAACTGGTCGCCCCTCCATGATACAGCGGAATTTGCAGCTGCAAACCAATCGTGCCATTTTTAAGATCGCTACCACCAAAACCATTTGCACTTCCATTTGCATAGGTATCTGTATAGCTGGCCACTGCATCTAAAGTTGGTAAATGCCCAGCTTTGGACCGTTCAATTTCTTGCTCTGACAACTTAAGCGAATCTTGCTGAATTTGTATATTCAAATTATTTTGCGTGGCTACTTCTACCCATTTATCCATACTTTGGTCGAGTGTATTCGTTTTAATATCCGCTTTTACAGTCGCTAATTTTTGCGGCGTTTCTCCTGTGATTGCTTGCACAGCATGTTTAGCAATTTGATGCTCATTTACTGCAGCTATTTCTTGCGCCACGATTAAATCATACCTTGCCTGCGCTTCATTCACGTCGGTTATCGTGGTGGTACCTACCTCAAAGTTTGCATTTGCTTGCTCTAACTGGCTTGAAATGGCTAATTTTTGCGCTGTCAGCAAATCAATTTTATCTTGTGCAATCAACACTTCAAAATAACTTTGTGTCGTGCGTAAAATAAGCGCTTGCTGGCTCAAATGCAATTGTTTATCCGCCAGGCTTACTTGCGTTTTGGTTTGCTCCATTTGCACTAGGTTCTGCTTGCGGTAAATAGGCTGGCGCGCATCAACTCCGTAGCTATACCCTTCAAAACTTGCGCTGCCAGCAGCTCTGTTTGGCAGTATCCCCGCACCTATATAGCGAATGTCTGTCCGCGAGGCGCTGGCACCTGCGTTAAAATTTACACTTGGGCGATACAACGCTTTACCTTGTTCAATAATCTCCTGTGCCGCTTGGTTAGCGCTTAAGGCAGATGCTAAAGTTGGATCATGCGATACTGCTTGGTGGTAAATATCAACTAATGTCTGCGGCTTCTCTTGTGCAGTTTGCACAACGCCGATTGATTTAGCCGATGGCTCAACCGAAGTAGAATCAGCAACATATATCAAGTTTTTGGCAAAAACCATCTCTGCGGCTGATATTGGCTGTGCAGCAGATAAAGCGATACATGCTAGCGAGATCACAAAGGGCAAATGCTTTAACTTGTGCATAAAGTTTCTCTAATTAAAACTCGAATTTTGCTGCTTGCGGTGCATTAACTAATGGCGGCAAGCACGTTTCAAAAAGTGTTTCTTTGCGGCGACTGCCTTCGCTAAACCGTTGCGTGAGAGTCGCTTGCATAATCGGTAATTCACCCACCACAGCAAACATACGACCACCGATATTAAGCATTTTTTCTGCAGTCGCTGGGTGTAGTTGCAAAGAACCGGTAAATACAATCACATCGTATGGCGCTTCAGCTGCAAAACCGTTCACAGCATCTCCGACATGCAAAGTCACGTTGTGAATATTTTGTTTTTGCAAACGCGTACTTGCAAGGCTGGATAACTCAGGAATAATCTCTACCGCATGCACATGTGCCGCAAGCTTGGCGATTAGCGCGGTCAAATAGCCACTACCTGTACCGATTAACAGTACTTTGTCTGTTTTTATAATACTAAGCGCTTGTAAGATTCTGCCTTCAATTTTAGGCGAAAGCATAGTTTGGCCATGGCCAATGGGTAGTTCCACATCAGCAAAAGCGAGGCCTTGTTGAGATTCGGCAACAAACTCTTCTCTCGGCACTTCGTCCAGCAAGGCCAGTACCACCGGGTCTAGCACTTCCCACGTGCGAATTTGCTGTTCTATCATATTAAAACGCGCGGTTTCGTTTTTCGTATTGTTTTTTGTTTGTAGTGTCTGTGTCATGGCAAATTTATTCCTATCAAGTTCTATATATTATAGCGCATGCGCGTGCCATACAAACTGTTGATTAAACAAGCTTTTAGCACTTAAATTAAGCCTATTGCGGCATTTTTACCCTAAACCAAGCCGCATATAAGGCTGGCAGAAACAATACAGTCAATAAAGTAGCAACGGCTAAACCGCCCATAATCGCTACTGCCATTGGGCCAAAGAATACACTTCTGGTAAGCGGTATCATCGCCAAAATAGCCGCAGCAGCAGTAAGTACAATCGGCCTGAAACGGCGTATCGTCGACTCTATGATGGCCTGCCATTCAGGCAATCCTGACGCTTTATCCTGTTCGATTTGGTCAACCAGAATCACAGAGTTACGCATAATCATACCCGATAGCGCAACTGTACCGAGCATCGCCACAAAGCCGAACGGCTTATCAAATGCTAATAGTGCAATTGTGACGCCAATCAAACCCAAAGGTGCAGTTAACAACACTAAAAATACCCGCGAAAAACTTTGTAGTTGCAAAATCAATAAAGTAAGCACCGCGACTAAAAACAGTGGAATTCCTTTGGCGACCGAAGCACCGCCTTTTGCTGACTCTTCAACCGCACCGCCAGTTTCAACGGTGATGCCCAAAGGTAAGTTCGCTATAATTTCGCCTAATTTGGCTTCAATTTGGCCTGAAACCACAGGCGCCTGCATATGGCCTCGCAAATGGGCGCGTACCGTAATAGATGGCACACGGTTACGTCGCCAAATGGCGCCTTCTTCAAACTCTGAAGTAATCGTCGCGATTTGCGAAAGTGGCACGCTGGTGCCATTTTGCGTATTAATCATTAAGTTTGGCAGGCGCGATAATTTAGTTCGTTCAATCTCTGCGCCACGTGCGACCAAATCTATACGCTCGTTACCTTCTCTAAATTCCGTGATGTATAACTCGCCAAGCGCACCATTAAGCATATTGGCAATATCCACTGAGCTTACGCCGAGTAAGCGCGCTTTAGATTGATCTATGGAAACTTTCATGACCTTGCTTGGCTCTTCCCAGCCTAATTGCACATTAGCCAAATGCGGGTTAGCACGCATGATGTCAGCAATTTTATGAGAGATTTCGCGGATTTTTTTAATATCGTTGCCATCCACACGAAACTGCACAGGAAAGCCTACTGGCGGGCCATTTTCCAAACGCAATACCGAGGCTCTTAGTGAAGGAAAGTCATTTTCAAACAGCGTCAATAAATCACTGCGTAACGCCTCACGCTCTTTTAGATTTTTGGTTAAGATGACGAACTGAGCAAAGCCGCGATGTGCCAATTGAATGTCCAGAGGCAAATAATAGCGCGGACTACCGATGCCGATGTAAGCGACAAAATTATCAATGCCTTGATGTTGCTTATTCCATGCTTGCAGCCAGCTTTCCAGTTTTTTTACTTCATCATTGGTTGCATGATACGAAGCGCCTTCGGTTAAACGCAAATCTACCATAATTTCAAGCCGCGTTGAATCTGGAAAAAATTGCTGCTGCACTTTACCAAAACCAATTATTGACAGCACAAACATCATAAGCGTCATAATAATGACCGTTTTGCGGTAGCGCACACATGCTGTCACAATGCTACGAAAAGCACGATAAAATTTGGTGTTGTAAATGTCGTGATGGTGGTTGTTTTGGCTGGAATTTTCAGCAATACCAAACCTGTTTTTAAACCACACTTTAATTTTAGATGGTTTTGGCGCGTGTTTATAATCAGGCAATAGGTGATAACCCAAATACGGCACAAATATCACTGCGGCAAACCATGAAATAATCAGCGCAATTGCCGAAACCTGAAAAATGGAACGCGTGTATTCGCCTGTAGAAGAAGTGGCCGTTGCAATTGGCAGGAAGCCAGCCACCGTTACCAGCGTGCCTGTAAGCATAGGCATGGCGGTTGAATTATAGGCAAACGATGCCGCTTTCACTCTATCCCAACCTTGTTCCATTTTAGATGCCATCATTTCTACTGCGATAATAGCGTCATCTACCAACAAGCCCAAAGCTAAAATCAGGGCACCTAGCGATATTTTATGCAGGCCAATATCAAAAAAACTCATCAGTAAAAATGTAGCCGCCAACACCACCGGAATTGAAATCGCCACTACTATGCCTGAGCGCCATCCCAGTGAAAGCAAGCTTACACCAAGCACGATAACCAAAGCCTCTATTAATGATTGCACAAAATCATTCACAGAATGAGCCACGATTTTTGGCTGTGATGTAACGGTATCAAAACTCAACCCTACTGGCAGGCTTTGCTGAATTCTATGTATCTTTGTATCCAGTGCATGGCCAAGCGCAATCACATCTCCACCCTGGCTCATACTCACACCAAGTAATAATGTTTCTTTACCGTTATAGCGCACTGTGTCGCGCGGCGGGTCTTCATAACCTCGATAAACCCGTGCAACATCGCCCAGCTTAAAATCACGATTATTTGCACGCATCCTGATTTCCCGTAAATCTTCAACAGTGTTGTATCTGCCTGAAACCTCAATCCGAATGCGCTCTTTCGGCGAATCAAACGTGCCGCCTTTTACCACCGCATTTTGTGTTTGCAGTATATTGATGAGGGCAGTGGTGCTAACGCCTAAAGTAGATAGCTTGGCATTTGATAGCTCGATGAAAATACGCTGTTTACGCTCTCCAAAAAAATCTACTTTCCCTACATCCGGGGTACTTAAAAGCTCGGCACGTATAATTTCAGCCTGTTTTTTTAAGGCAAAATTATCAAAACCATCGCCAGTAAGCGCATACATACTGCCATATACGTCACTAAACTCATCGTTAAAAGTCAGGCTTTCGATACTTTGCGGAAGCGTATGCCGAATATCAGATATTTTTTTGCGTACCTGATACCAGATTTCCGGAATATCTTTTGAAAACGTATCGTCTTTAATCACGATAAAAATCATGGATTCGCCAGGTCGCGAGTAGCTACTTGAATACCCTAAATGCGGTACTTCCTGTATTTTTTTCTCCAGTTTATCGGTAATTTGCTGCTCGACTTCTACCGCGCTCGCACCAGGCCAACTGGTGCGGACTAACATCACCTTGAAAGTGAATGGCGGGTCTTCTGACTGACCAAGCTTTGCATATGCCAGGAAACCAGCAATAGTGAGCATCAACATGATGTAAAGCACTAATGTTTGATGTTTTAGCGCCCATTCAGAGAGATTAAGGCGTGACTGACCAACTTGTACTGCATCAGACTGCAAATTCTCGTCACTCATGGTGCTGACTCACTCTTAGTGTCAACTATTTGCGGCTTGACTCGCTGACCTTTAATTAGCGTATGCACACCAGAGATTGCCACCATTTCATTAGCTTGCAGGCCGCTTTTAATCACCACCCCCGCTTCCGTATATGGCCCTGTAGTCACCTCACGCGGGTTTGCCACACCGCTTATATCCGACTGATTTTCTATCACCCATACGCTATTTTTGCCATTTATTTGTGTCAGTGCAGTGGAAGGAACAATGATTTCATCTGCCGCAGTCTCGGTAAAACTTACACCCGCTGTCATACCTAGCTTTACTGCCTCATCAACGTCTGTTACTGCCACACGCACATCAAAAGCACGTGTCGCTGAGTTTGCCACTGGCGATATTTCACGCACCATTCCCGCATAAGTTTTTTCGCGATCCGCCCAAAGCCTGATATTAACTTTATTACCCACCTTTAGCTTGCTCATGCGTGATTCCGGCACCGCAACTAATACCTCGATTTGCTTGGTATCTACGATTTGTGCAATCATTGCGCCCGCCTCTACCACCTGGCCAGGTTCCGCGTTAATTTGTGTCACCACACCATCCCTGTCCGCGATTAATGCGGTATAGCGCGATTGGTTGCCTGAAACTGCCGCTTGCGCTTTTACTTGCGCTAAGCGCGCGGCTGACGTTTTAAGTTCAGCTTCCCGCATATCCAATGCTGAAGCTGAAATGAATTTTTTGTTAAATAAAGTGCGCTGGCGTTCCACCTCTGCTTTGGCTAATGCATGACTTGCTTCTGCTGCCTGCACATCGGCAGAGGCCGCTTGTGTGCTCAAGTCAGCATCGACGGCATCAAGCCGCGCTAACACCTGGCCTTTTTTAACGAAACTACCGACTTCAACTTTACGCTCAATAATTTTGCCATTGATTCTAAATCCCTGGTTCGATTCATAGCGGGACTTAACTTCACCCACTAGCACCATCGCATCGTTGGCTGAGGATTTCCCGACAACCACCACCAAAGCCGGGCGTGGCGGGGGAGGTGGTTCAGCAGGTTTTTGGCAAGCGACAAGCAATATGCTAACACCTAAAATTGTTATTATTTTTTTCATAAAGCTTCTCTTAAAAGTCCACGAATTAATACTGCCTGCATTAACTCCAAGCGCTCTGAAATATCGCTCCAGTTCACCCATTTATCGCATGCCATGGTAATTTGCAAAGAACAGACCCCGTGCACGCCTGCCCAAATCGTTTGGGCAATTAAATCCACATCTTGTAAATCATATCTAAAACGAGCTGCCGCATACACATTACTCACCACTGTTTTTAGTTGAAAATAGGCATCCTGCTCTGCACTGTGTTGTTGCAGGGTTAATTGTGCTGGATCATAAGGCGTTCTGGCAGCCATGAACATTAACCGATAATGATTGGGGTGCGATAATGCAAATTCTGCGTAGCCCTGACCCAGCGCTATCATGCGTTCAACGGGGTCAGCAATTTGCATAATATCTTTTAGAGCATTCGCTAACGCTAAAAAATCTGTATCGCAAATGGCGCGTAATACGGCTTCTTTATCAGCAAAATGCAAATAGATGCTAGTAGCAGAATAGCCAATACGCTTGGCAATTTCGCGCATAGTCACAGCCTCTACGCCACGTGATACAAACAAGTCGCGTGCAGCATCAATAATCAGTGTGCGTAATTGCTGACGTTCATTTTCTGTTTTTGGTTTAGGCGGCATGGGTCATATCAATATACTTAACATTGTTAATTTAACAATGTTAAGTATATTGTGTCAACCAGTTTATCAGCGCAAATGTCAGGCTTCTATTTACGAGTATCTATAATACACAGTTGATTTAGCAATTTAAAGATTATGCGTTTATTCATGCTGAATCGTAATAAGCGGTTGATGCCAAAAAAGCTGAGCGTCAAATATTTACAACATAAATTGTATTATGTTATTAAAAAGAGATTACAATATAAAGTATATACCGACCTGTAAGTATATAATGATGTAGCTGTTTAAACTGGTAGCTAAGAAACCACTTCGAAAATAATGATAAACTTACCTCTAAAGAAAAGAGATGCGCCCATGAAAAATTTGATTTTAAAAGTCATTTTTCTTCTAAGCCTAGCTGGCTTAGTCTCGCTAACTGCCTGTGCCGGGCCGACAACGACAAAACCAATTGTAGCCCAAACTACTACTGAATCAGCCAATGCCCTACCAGTAACCACTGAACCAACTATTGCTGAACCAGCAGTTGCACCAACTGCCACTACATCAATTGGCAAGGTCATGGTCTTAGACTTTCCACTTAACGACCTCACAGACTTACCTAACCCCCCGGAAGAGCTGGCGCGTATTGCACATTTTAACGTCTCTTTTAAACAGAGGCTTGTTAATGATGGCGTAGAGATTGTGCCGGTGAATGAGCAGATTAAAGCGATATCGTCAGCGCAGTCTGCCACCTACCTATTTGACCATACCGACATTGCGGCAAGTCTGGCTGAGGGTAGTGGCGCCGATTACATCATCATAGGTGTGGCCATGAAACCGACCTACCTATTCGTCTATCCAAGACTTTTATTGGTCGACATTAAAACAAAGCGGAAGGCATTTACCAGTTACGTGCAGATGGAAGGCTCTTGGCTGGAAAACCATACCACCGCAAGTAGTGCAAACAGACTTGCAGATAAGGTCAGCGCAGAACTTAAAAAATTGGCTGGAAAAGCAAACTAATACATGATGAATTTAATTCAGACTGTTTGCAGAGACAGTACGTAACGTGACAGTCATATGAATATGAGCGAATGGATACTTTCAAAAGCAACCAACCTTTTTGAGTTCCGAGGTATTCAAGTTTTTGGTATTGAAGCCATCGGGGCAGAATCCAGAGTTACTAAAGCGACAATTTACAAATAGCAAACCCTTGCAATCCACTGCAAGGGTTTGAGTTATCGAAAGCTATCACTAATCCCAGCTTAACGCGCCTCCTGTCTGGTACTCAGTTACACGGGTTTCAAAAAAGTTTTTCTCTTTCTTTAAGTCCATCATTTCGCTCATCCATGGAAATGGGTTATTTGCCCCTGGATACATCACCTCCAAACCAATTTGCTGACAGCGGCGATTGGCGATAAAGCGTAGATATTCCTTAAACATGGTGGAATTTAAGCCCAGTACACCGCGCGGCATGGTGGCTTCTGCGTATTGATATTCAAGTTCTACACCATGTTGCATTAAGGCTTTGATTTCTTCACGGAATTCCGCTGTCCACAAATGCGGATTTTCCAGCTTGATGGTATTGATAACATCAATGCCAAAATTACAATGCATGGATTCATCGCGCAGAATGTATTGATACTGCTCGGCCGCACCCTGCATTTTGTTTTGGCGGCCAAGTGCTAAAATTTGCACAAAGCCAACATAAAAGAAGAGACCTTCCATAATGCAAGCGAATACGATGAGTGAGCGCAGCAGTTGCTGATCGGCTTCTGGCGTGCCAGTTTTAAAAGTTGGGTCAGTCAGTATGTTGATGAATGGAATGAGAAAATCATCTTTGGCTTTAATGCTGGGAATTTCCTGATACGCATTGAATACTTCGCTTTCATCTAACCCCAGACTTTCCACAATATATTGATAGGCATGGGTGTGAATCGCCTCTTCAAAGCCTTGGCGCAACAAGTATTGACGGCATTCTGGCGCGGTGATGTGGCGATAGGTGCCTAGTACGATATTATTCGCCGCAAGCGAATCAGCGGTGGTGAAAAAGCCTAAATTGCGCTTCACAATCAAGCGCTCATCTTCTGTGAGTGCGGTGCTGTCTTTCCACTGTGCAATGTCGCGGCTCATGCTCACTTCTTGTGGCATCCAATGGTTAGCGCAGCCGGCTAGATATTTATCCCAAGCCCAATGGTATTTAAACGGCACCAGTTGGTTCACATCGGTTTGGCCATTAATCATGCGCTTATCGGCAGCGTTGACTCGGCTGGAGTGTGATGGCTGGTGGGCGGCTGTTGGCGTGGATGTTACTTCCACTGGCGGTACTATTGTTAGAGTTGGTGTTAAGCTAGGCTTGGCTTGCTCTACAACAACGTCATCTTCAAATGAAAGCATATTGGTTCCTTAAGTTCTTATTATTTATTGGCAAGATTCGCATTCTGGGTTATCTATTGAGCACATTTTCGGTGCTTCTTCAGGTGCATTAGTACCCGATGAAACTGCGTTCAACTCACCACCAGAACCTGTGGATTTTTCCGCCGCTGTTGCACCTAATGAACGTAAGTAATAGGTGGTTTTTAAGCCACGTTGCCATGCCAGCATGTAGGTGTCATTCAGTTTTTTACCTGAAGGCACAGCGAAATACAGATTAAGAGATTGCGCCTGATCTATCCATTTCTGACGACGGGCGGCGGCCTCTATTAACCAACTTGGATCAACATCAAACGCGGTAGCGTAAAGCTGTTTCAAATCCGCAGGTACACGCTCAATTTTTTGCAGTGAGCCATCGTAGTATTTCAAATCGCTCACCATCACTGCATCCCACAAACCACGGGCTTTGAGGTCATTCACCAACTGCTCGTTCACAATGGTAAATTCGCCAGATAGATTCGATTTAACGTATAAATTTTGATATTCAGGTTCAATACTCGCAGAAACGCCCACAATGTTTGAAATGGTGGCCGTTGGCGCAATCGCTACACAGTTGGAGTTGCGCATACCCACATTCTGAATCCGTTTGCGCAAAGCATCCCAATCCAGCGTTTGGCTTCTGTCAACTTCCACATGGCCGCCACGCTCACTGGCTAGTAAATCAAGCGTGTCGAGCGGTAAAATGCCTTGATCCCACAAACTGCCTTTAAAACTGGAATACGCTCCGCGTTCTTCTGCCAAAACTGTGGAAGCGTAATATGCGTTGTAGCACACCATTTCCATGGCGCGGTCGGCAAATTCTACCGCTTCCATGCTGGCATACGGAATGCGCATGGCATGTAAGCAGTTTTGAAAGCCCATGATGCCCATACCCACTGGGCGGTGACGTGTATTAGCGTTGCGCGCTTTGCCAACGGGGTAAAAGTTGATGTCCACCACGTTGTCTAGCATGCGCATACCGACTTTAATGGTGGCTTGCAACTTGTCGCTATCTAACGTTAACTTGCCGTCAACTTCTTTTAAATGCTGCAATAAGTTTACAGAACCTAAATTGCATACGGCAATCTCCGTGTCAGAAGTATTGAGCGTAATTTCAGTACACAAATTAGAACTATGCACCACGCCCACATGCTGTTGTGGTGAGCGGATATTACAAGGGTCTTTAAAGGTAATCCAGGGATGGCCTGTTTCAAACAACATTGAGAGCATTTTTCGCCACATTTGCAAGGCAGGCACACGTTTAAATAACTTGATTTCACCATTATCTGCACGGCGTTCATATTCCACATAAGCCGCTTCAAAGGCTTTACCGTATAAGTCATGTAAATCAGGCACGTCAGAAGGTGAAAACAAAGTCCACTCGCCTGCTTCTGTCACGCGGCGCATGAACAAATCAGGTATCCAATGAGCGGTGTTCATATCATGCGTGCGGCGGCGGTCATCGCCAGTGTTTTTACGCAAATCCAAAAACTCTTCAATATCCAAGTGCCATGTTTCTAAATACCCACACACCGCACCTTTACGCTTACCACCCTGGTTGACGGCCACGGCGGTATCATTCACCACTTTTAAGAACGGAATCACGCCCTGGCTCTTGCCGTTGGTGCCTTTGATGCGCGCGCCGAGCGAGCGAACCGGCGTCCAGTCATTACCTAGCCCACCTGCAAATTTTTGCAACAAGGCATTTTCTTTAATACCCTGATAAATACCTTCCAAGTCATCACTCACGGTGGTTAAGTAACAGCTTGATAACTGCGAATGCAGCGTACCGGCATTAAACAACGTAGGCGTTGAGCTCATAAAGTCAAAGCTTGAAAGCACATGGTAAAACTCAATCGCACGACTTTCGCGGTCAATCTCGTTAATCGCCAACCCCATTGCTACCCGCATAAAGAAAATCTGCGGCAGCTCGATGCGGCGCTCATCTATGTGTAAAAAGTAACGGTCATACAGTGTTTGTATGCCCAAATAGCCAAACTGGAAATCACGGCTTTTATCAAAAGCTCCCGCCAATTTTGTTAAATCAAACTGCGCTAGGCGCTGATCCAGCAAACCTGCATCTATGCCCATTTTGATATAACGTGGAAAATATTCAGCATAGCGAACATCCATTTCTGCATGGCTGACGCGTTCGGCGGCATCTCCTCCCAGCACCTCTGCACGTACTAAATCCAATTGCAAACGTGCGGTGACCTGGTTGTAGGCAGGCTCGGTTTCAATCAGGCTGCGAGCCGATAAAATCAGCGCCTTAAACACTTCATTAAACGGAATACCATCGTATAAATCGCGCACTGCTTGCGTGACCACCAAGCTTGCGCTCACCGCGTCACCCAAGCCGTCGCAAGCCTCATTTACCATCGCATTAAGCGCGTAAATATCCAGCGGCATGCGTTTGCCAGCCATATTGATATTGAGCTGTGGCGCACCAGCTGTATTCACTTCTGCTTGTGCGGCACGTTCCGCATTGCGCTTTTCACGGTACAGCACATAAGCGCGCGCCACATCATGGTTGCCGTTACGCATCAGCGCAAGCTCAACCTGGTCCTGAATGTCTTCAATATGAATCGAACCGCCTGCTGGCAAACGGCGCATTAAGGCGCTATTCACCAACTGGCTTAGAATCGCCACTTGGTCGCGCACGCGCTGCGAAGCGCCACTTTGATTACCTTCCACCGCTAAAAAAGCTTTAGTAATGGCAATGGAAATTTTATCGAGATGAAAAGCCACCACCGCACCGTTGCGACGGATGACTTGGAGTGTGGGTGAAGCTGACTCAGCACCGAGTGTGCTGCTATGACTAGATGGGTTACTACTTAATGCACGTACATCATCCATTTTATTTTCCCTTTTTCTCAAAGGGCAGGACACTTTTTAATGAGCAATCAATCATCAATACAATGAAAAATCGCCAAATAAAAACCAGCATGGCGGAGCGTATGTGCACAGACAATGACACTCCATCTGCCGAGGACACCCCGCCTCAAACGTTATAAAAATACTTTTACACATCAACAAACATGTAAAAAATGTCTACGGCAGGTCTCCTGGCTTTCAGGTCATCATTATTTGTCGGCCTTCCCAAATTTATTAACATCAAATTCAGTGGCACATCTATTTAACAAATAACTCGCTGATTACAGTTGCGGGGGCAGCTTCGGCATTAAAGTTTTTATAGCAAAAACCTTGCACCGTATTCCCTTTTATCTTGATTTTTGACTAAAAATTAAGAACCGTAGAACCAAACTATAACGCAAAATAGCGTGGTGACTCAATAGAATAAACACAATATATAGATATTTTTTACAAACTAATCGCTATATTTATGTTTTATAAGGTTTTTATTTTTAAATTATTTAGTGACATTTGCAAATCTGTGATGCGACAATTTGCCACATTTACAAGCTAAAAAGTCGCTGTTATTCTGTCTGCGCTAGTAAAGTTTATGACATCTTTTGCAATCCAAAAGGAAAAGGCATGAGCGTCCTGATTATAGTTGTTTCTCCATTTATATATGATACTGCCGCTGTGGCATGGGGGTTACGTGAGTCATCGCATGACGTTGATGTGTGGTTTCCTCAAAACTACCCTGCCTCCGCATCTTTGTCTCTTGAGTTCAAGTCGCAGGATAAAGCAAAAATTTACGCCACTTCGGATTTAAACGACAAACAAATTGGGTCGAAAACTTTCACTTCAATATGGTTACGTCATCGCCTCCAAATAAGCGAATCATCTACACGAGCAGGTTTTTCTGATACTGCCTTTGCCGCCACAGAAGCAGACCATCTAGCTCAGGCCACGTTGCACCTACTCTCACCTTCTTCAATGTGGGTCAATCATCCACGGTGTAATGAAAAAGCATTTCTAAAACCACTACAATTAGATATAGCGCAGAAAATTGGATTTAATGTACCAAAAACGCTGATGTCAAATGACCCAAGTCATATTGTTGAATTCATTAAGAAAGTTGGCGGTGCTGTCGTATTCAAGACTTTCAAGGCGCATTGAACACCCTGATATTTCACCAATAAATTTGCCAGAATGGGTCAAATCGCAATGCTTGCAGTTAATGGAATATTTTGGTTTAGTCTATGGGTGTATTGATTTAGCTTTAGATAAAGCTGGCGTTTACTGGTTTTTTGAAGTCAATCCAAATGGACAATTTCTTGGTTATGAAGAAATATGTCCATCCGTGCCTTTATTGGATACTTTCTGTGAATTTCTCGCATCTGGTAATCCTCATTACTTTCGTAAACAAAAGCGCCCTCGTGTTCGATTTAAAGATTTTCTTAAGTCCGATGGAACGCAAACTTCGCTGGCGTGGCAACAGAAACATACTCAAGCGCCAGCGAAACATATCTATCAGGATTAAGGAAAGCCCTGTTGCTATCGTCATTTCATCGATGCGGCAGTTTTCAATGTAGTGAATTTAATAAGGAGGAATATTATGTTTTCAATTGAAATAAACAAAGAACCTCAATCTAACGTAGTGCAAAACGTAATATCCAATACGCGAGTATTGGCAAGACAGGTTGCCCATGTACTTCCACAAGAGCCCGACACCGCTTCAGTAGTATATGATACTGCGCGAAAAGGAGGTGGAAGACACAACGATTAGTCGTTAACTAGTAAGTCTTAATGGAATCATTTGCCGTGAGGACTATTACAACAACAAATATTTGAGATGGGTGGCAGTAATGGAATTTAAAAATAATTGGCAAGCTGCCATGCAACACATATTTGCCTCATATCAATGGGTATGGATTGCTTTTACGCTACTGTCATTATTAGCGGCTTGTCTACCAGTAACGATTTTTTATGGGTTGTCCTATTTAGTAGATCATGCGCCGCTTGTTGGAACTAATGCCGAGGCTATTCCTAAAAGTCTGCTCATCTTACTTATTGCCATGACGCTAGCCTTGCTTGGAACCAATGTTCTGACCCAAGTACAATATCTGCTCATCGATCACCTACGAGACCATATCAAATTTTCGGTTAAGCACGCTTTCTTACGAGCGGTACTTGGTGAAAATGATTTGGCTGTGCTAGAAAATAAAAAAACTAGCGCCCTGCTCTCGAATGCAACACGCAGTTTCGAGAACCTAGGGCTTTGGATTGATCACCTAGGCATGGCAGTAGTGAACTCGCTAGGTGTATTTTTTCTTTTGCTTTTAGGTTTCACTTTAAATTGGTGGATTCCGCCGCTTTTATTGCTGGCCGCTATACCATCAGCAATTACTCGGTATCAAGTTGTAGAGGCTAGTTACCATATCGAAAACGCTTTTGTAGATCGTTATCATCGCCTATCTTTGCAAGAGAGAGTAATGACGCAAAATGCTTACTTCAAGGAGGTTCGGCTCTTCGGTCTAAAAGATTACTTATTCTCTGTGTGGCAGAAAGATTCTCAGAAATGTGTTTCAGCATTTACCCAATCAAGAGTCAATGGCATCACCAAAACTGCTATCGCAGCCCTATTCGGTTCGGCAGTTGCTGCTTTTTGTACTCTATATTTTGCTTGGTCTGTAATGACAGGACATGCGAGTACAGGCTCGCTAATCATCATCATTGGTATCGTCATGCAACTGAGTGACGGGCTAAATTCTTTGGTTTACTCTACATTCAGAGCCGCTGAAACAGGCAGGCAAGTAATACCGTTGTTAAGACTGATTGACCAGATGAGTAATAAGCCTAAAGCTAAGGTAGATGAATCTATGGATGATGCAATGATACTTACTCTACCAGATATTGAAGTGTCTAATGTATCATTTGTTTATCCAGATACACAGGAATACGCTTTAAAAGAAGTTTCATTTACGATTAAATCAGGCGCGAAAATCGCTATTGTTGGCGAAAATGGGGCGGGCAAAACAACCTTAATTAAATTGCTCACAGGGCTACTTCAGCCAAGCAGTGGCCAGATTAGCATTAATGGATTGGACTTAGCCACGCTGGATAAATCTCAATATTGGGCGAGCATCGGGGCGGTGTTTCAGGATTATGCGAGATTTCCAATGTCAGCAAACTTTAATGTTGCGCTGGGCGATATTGATCGATTTGATGATCAAGATGGCATTAACACTTGTTTAGAGAGGGCAGGGCTTGCATCTTTTACTTCAAAACTTCCTGCCGACGAGCATGCAATCTATGAAGAGTTGTCTCTATCGGGAGGGCAATGGCAGAGGCTGGCTCTGGCACGCGCACTCTTTCGTACTAATAAAACTAAATTCATCATATTAGACGAACCAACATCAGCACTTGATCCCAACGCAGAACACGAACTATTTGAACGGTTTCTTGAACTCGCACATGATAAAACAACAATTTTCGTTACACATCGCCTCGCATTGGCACGCGAGGCGGATATGATTGTTGTTTTGGATCAAGGACGAGTTGTCGAAACTGGGCATCATGAACAACTGCTAGCTAGCGATGGCTTGTATAGCAAGATGTTTGCACGTCAAGCTTCTCGATACATGAACAGTACAGCCACCACTCAATAATCTAGCTCAAAAGTAATCGCAACTTTTTAGCCACCTCCACCATATTCATTAACGCTTGTCTGGTTTCACTCCAGCCACGGGTTTTAAGGCCGCAATCTGGGTTAATCCAAAGCCGTTCAACGGGAATAACTTCTATGGCGCGCTTCATTAGCTTTTCCATGGCCTCAACGCTTGGCACACGTGGTGAATGTATATCGTACACACCTGGGCCAATTTCATTGGGATAGGCAAATTCGCCAAAACCATCCAGCAATTCCATAGCAGAGCGCGAGGTTTCAATGGTAATCACGTCTGCATCCATGGCGGCAATAGCGGGTAAAATGTCGTTAAACTCTGAATAGCACATGTGCGTATGAATTTGCGTGTCATTGTTTGCTACGCTGGCAGATAGCTTAAATGCCCGCACCGCCCACGCCAAATAATGCGCCCATGCCGCTTTTTGCAATGGCAAGCCTTCACGAAACGCAGGTTCATCAATTTGAATAATCGCGATTCCAGCTTGTTGCAAATCATCCACTTCATCACGAATTGCCAGTGCTAATTGCAAGGCTGTGGTTTCACGCGGTTGGTCGTTGCGCACAAATGACCATTGCAGCATCGTTACAGGGCCTGTCAACATGCCTTTGACGGGCTTTGTTGAAAGTGATTGTGCAAAGCTTGCAGTGGCGACTGTCATGGGCAATGGTCGATGCACATCGCCATATATCACTGGAGGTTTCACACAGCGCGAGCCATAACTTTGCACCCAACCATTTTGTGTAAAAGCATAGCCTGCCAACTGCTCGCCAAAATACTCCACCATGTCATTACGCTCGGCTTCGCCATGTACCAGTACATCTAAGCCTAAAGACTCTTGCTCACTGATAGCGTAAGCAATGTGCGACTCCATATCGGCATGATATTTATGCTGACTGATTTCACCTTTTTTATATGCCGCACGGGTTGCGCGTATGTCAGGCGTTTGCGGGAATGAGCCTATGGTCGTGGTGGGTAATAATGGCAAATTTAAACGCTTACGCTGTGTTTGTTGGCGCACGCTAAATTCACTGCCGCGATTTTCATTTAAGGTATTAAGTCTACTCATGCGCGCTTCAACAAGCGCATTATGCACACGGTTAGAGTTGTTACGTGAGGCAATTGCTACGCGAGAAATTTCCAGCTCATTCGTGACTGATTCAACGCCGTGATTTAATGCTAGTGCAATAATATGCAGCTCATCCAACTTTTCATCGGCAAACGCTAACCATGATTTTATTTCAGCATCCAGCATATTTTCATGTGCCAGAGTAACAGGCGTATGCAGCAATGAGCAGCTAGGTGCAATCCACAAACGCTCACCTAATCTTTTCACCCAGGGTTCCAGCAGCGCCAATGTTTTATCTAGATCATTACGCCAAATATTACGCCCATCAATCACACCAACAGATAGTACCCAATGGCTAGGAATGGCATTTACCCACGGGCCAAGCTGTTCTGGCGCACGCACCAAATCAATATGAACTCCATCAACTGGCAAGCGGGCAATATAGGCTTGATAGCGCGATACATTGGCAAAATAAGTAGTGAGCAATAGTTTCGGGCGCGTGCCTCGTAAATAAGCATAAGCACGCTCAAAGGCTTTTAGCCAAGTATCATCTAAATCCAGCGCAAAAACCGGCTCGTCGATTTGCAGCCATTCAATTTTTTTGGCGTGTAGCGCTTGCAACAAAACTGCGTATTGCTGAGCTAAATTATCTAATAAATCCAGCTTATTGATGCCGCGCGCTTTGCTTAAATATAAAAAACTAACAGGCCCTAACAACACAGGCTTTACATTTTTGCTTAATTTTTGTGCCTCGTCTATTTGTCTTAAATAGTCATGTGCGTTAATTGTAAACTGCGTATTTTCATTCAACTCTGGCACAATGTAGTGGTAATTCGTATCGAACCACTTAGTCATTTCCATAGCTGGCTGTGCGGCATTACCACGCGCCAAGGCGAAATATTCCAGTTCATTTGCCGCAGCTTTTTCACCGAAACGCTTAGGCGTTGCGCCGAATAAAACACAGCAATCCAGTACATGGTCATATAAAGAAAAATCATTTGCGGTCACAAACGCCAAGCCAGCCGCCTGCTGCTTTTTCCAATGATTTTCGCGCAATGCCTGCGCAGAGGCTTGTAAAGTCTCTGCGCTGGACTCGCCACGCCAAAAAGACTCTAAAGCAAACTTCAATTCACGCTTTGCGCCCACACGCGGATAACCCAAAATGTGCGCTTTGATTGTATTTTTTGTCATTTTATAACCTAATCTCAAAGTAAGGCATGCATTTTCTAACGCAAAAATATTTTAATAAAGCGAAAGTTTTTGTGTTAAATTTGAATTAAATTCATATTGAATAAAAGCCATGATAGAAATTCGCCACCTAAAATCACTTAAAGCCATTGCTGAAACGGGTAAGCTAGGCCTGGCCGCCGAGCGCGTATTTTTAACGCAATCTGCGCTCTCGCACCAAATACGTGCCATCGAAACGCATTATGAAATCACCTTGTTTCAGCGTACTGCGCAGGGTTTACGCTTTACGCCTGCAGGTCAGCGGCTTTTAGATTTAGCCAGTGAATTGCTGCCGCTGGTGGATAAAACCGAGCGTGATTTAATCCGCCTGAAAAGTGAACAATCTGGTGAGTTAAGAATTGTTTTAGAGTGCCACACCTGCTTTGATTGGCTCACCCCCGTGATGGATGTATTCAGGCGCGCGTGGCCGGAGGTGGAAATTGATTTGGTGGCGGGCTTTCATAGCGACCCTTGGCACTTATTGCATGAAGGCAAAGCAGACTTAGTAATAGGCGGGTTGCCAGAAAAAATGCGCGACTTACAGCATCTGCCCCTATTCAAATTTGAAATAATGGCTGTTTTACCACCCAATCACGAATTACGGGCCAAACCTTGTCTGCTGGCCAGTGATTTCGCTCAGCAGACACTAATTACTTATCCTGTGCCAGAAGAACGTATTGATTTGATACGTCAGGTGCTGAAGCCAGAAGAAATTACATTTGAACGACGCACCGCCGAGCTTACTATCGCCATCATTCAGCTGGTGGCAAGCCGTAGAGGACTAGCAGCTTTGCCAAGCTGGGGAATCCAAAGCTATATAGAACATGAATATGTAATTGCAAAACCGATTACAAAAAAAGGCCTGTGGTCAGAACTTTACGCGATTGGCAAAAATGAAATCATGATGCGGCCTTATGCGCAGGATATAGTAAAAATAATTCGCGAAACCTGTACTAAAAATTTAGCAGGAATCAAGTTACTTTAAACAGCCTTATTTCTTAGCAATAACAAACAAACAAGCCAGCAACAATCAGCAAGGCACCTAATAATTAGGCGCAAAGTGATGGCTTCTTTAAGTAACCACCAAGCAAGCAATATGGCAATCACCACGCTGCCTTTGTCAATAAGCGTTGTAGCAAAAATCTTGATAACCCAGAAGATCAAAGTCACTTCTGGCACTTTGCTTAAAGCATATTTGGAAGCGCTATTCATATCGACTCCCTAATAGACATCCATAGTTAATTTTGTGGTTTAAGCTTAAGCGCACCCACTTTGTAAGCACGATTCGCGGTTTGATAGTAAGCAATGGCCTCATTGAGCAATGTTTCATCTACTTTTGTTGGCGTAGAGTCCATACTTTGTGGGTCGACTTGGTAAGCCTCAACTTTTCGTTTGGGGTTAAGCACAATTAAGTTTTTGTTTTTTAAGTAGCCAAGCGCCTGATAATTGCTGATAAATGCACGCTCTGGTAGCTTTTCAGCCTCTGCTTTAAATAACGATTGTCCATAAAAATGCTCTGCGCCTTTGGTGCCAAGCACATCTAACAGCGTAGGTACGATATCAATCTGGCTGGCAACGCGGCTGTAATGACCTGCGGGCAACATATCTGGCGCATAGAAAAATAATGGAATGTGGTACTTATCAACTGGCAGTTTAGTTTTACCCGCCACCGAAGCACAGTGATCCGCCACAATCACAAAAACAGTGTCTTTAAACCATGGTTTATTTTTAGAGTTTTCAATGAATTTACCAATCGCGTAATCAGTATATTCCACTGCACCTTCACGGCTGCCTTGCGGCAAATCAATTTTACCTTCCGGGAAAGTATAAGGGCGATGATTAGTAGTTGTCATAATATGTGCAAAGAATGGTTTGTTCGTTTTTGCGTTATTGTCAAATATAGCGATTGAATTATTAAACAAGCTTTCATCATCTACACCCCAAACATTTTCGCTTTGAATGGTTTTAGCATCAAAGTCGGTGCGATCGACCACGGTGTATGTGTTGCTTCTAAAATAAGCGTTCATGCTATCAAACACGCCATAACCGCCGTAAATAAAGAAAGTTTCGTAATTTTGTTGGTTCAGCAACTCGCCTATGCCAGCTAAATGGTCACTATTCGGGCGATGCACTATCGCTTGGCCCGGAATAGGTGGAATCGCGATAGAAAGTGCGTCTAAACCGCGCACGGTTCGGGTACCTGTAGCGAAAAGTTTATCGAACACCAGACTCTCGCCGGCTAATTTATCTAAATATGGCGTCAAGTTCTGCTTGTTGCCATAAACGCCAACATACTCTGCCGATAAGCTTTCTACCGAAATTAGCACCACGTTTTTTGGGCTGCGTGTGAATGGCCCTAACGCAACTTTATGATTAGCATCGTTAGGTAAAATAACGCCAGTGGGCTGGCGGCTTGACCCTACAGATTGCAAGGTGCTTAATGCCAATTCGTTGGAAATAGTTTTATAAAATTTATCGTAATCCAGCTCGTTACGTCGCGCAGCGGCAGAAAAACTAAAAATACCATTGCCAGCCAACTCATTGGCATAAGCATTTTTACCAAACTCCATTTGGTCTACATTCGCCAATTGAAAACTGATAACAGGTAGCGCAATGGCAGCAATGAGTAATTTAAGCTTTTGCTTGTAAGGCCTATGTTTAGTATCAAAACTCACAAACCTACTAATGCCAAACACAATCGCTAAGGCCACTAACGCAATTGCTAGCAATATCAGCGGAACAGGGTAAGATTCACGAATGTTGCCAATCACTTCTTTGGTATAAATTAAATAATCTACCGCAATAAAATTAAAGCGCGTGATGAATTCCTGCCAAAAAATATACTCAGAAACCGCGCCAAAAATTAAGCCGAAAGTAACTAAAAAAGTTAATATCCAGCGCGCTTTATTCACCCAGGCTTTGCTGCGCCAACGATTTAGCGAAAACAATGAAATCAGCAAAAACGGGATGGCGAAATAACAAAGCGCATTTAAGTCAAACCACAAGCCAACACCAAATACTTTCAGCGTTTGAAGGATAGAGAACTGGGTGACCCCTACGTCGACCCACAGCACGACTCGCAATATGAGCCAGATGGCCAGCGCAATTGCCGCCACAAGCACCGCCAGCGGCATTCTGTGGCGAAGGTGATGCGAAGGGGTTTGAGCTAATTTATTCATGCAATAACCTAAAATAATCTAAAAAAATACAGACCAGCTTGCATCGTTGCATGTGAACCTTAAGGTTGTCTTAACGTGCTGGATAATAATGTTTTAGGTGGCCATATCAGGTATTGCACGAACAACATCATCCAAACTACCCAAGCTGTCCATAAGTTATGTGACAAAAAATGTGCTCCTCGCATCATTTGCGCCCAGCCCATGATAAAACCCAACACCAGCGACGTCACCAACATCGCAACTGCTAATTTAGGTTTGTAATCACGAAAAGAAAAATAGAATGCCATCAACGCAAAACCTCCACTCGCGTGCCCTCCAGGAAAGCAATGTCCTGCTTCAACGCCTTTGGGTAAATTTTCAAACAGTTTTAATAATGGCAAATTGCCGCCATAAATGGTTAAGTTATTGGGGCAACCATGAATACTGAAACCTTTTAAAATTGAAACCGCACTACTTGAAAGTGCCATGCCAATAAACACCCAAAGAAACTGCTTTTTATAGAGGCCGATAGACGCCCTGAAAGGCGCCATTTTATTGCCTACCAGACCAAGGGCTAAAGTGCTTACAGCGACAAATACTATGCAATATTTCAAACCAGAGTGCATAACCATTTCTAAAAAAACTTGATGTTTAAGCGGAAAGCTTTGGGTTGCAGCATCAAAATAAGGCGCTATTAAAAATTGATCCAACCCCGTTTTTGGGTAGATAACCGCTAGAATAATTGCACTTAATAACAAGCCAACGATATGTTGTTGGTAAAAGCTGTTACCAACACCCAAGGCGAAGGTTTGATTTGAGGATGACATTTGAATTTCTTATAGATTTAATCAAGAGATAGATTGCAATTACAGTGCCAAAATAACAACACATGTATTTGCTTAGCTAACAAATTGTTTTATATAAATTTATTGCCGATGAGGCATAGGGAGATGCCAGGACGGCACATAAAAATGCTGCAAATTTCACATGAATGAAATCATTAGCCTACAAAAATTGCAGGGTAATAAGAACTACATGGCAAGTAGATAGAGTTGCTTAACTTTAAGTCTCTAACACGCAATCATTAGAAACCATTGATGTAACGGGAAATATAGTCAGCTAAAACTTTACGGTGAAACCATAAAGCTGAAAGACTTTTTAAAGATACAAAACGACGGGAAATACGGTGATTGCCAAGACAATAACCACCCACTCCATACCCCAGCGCTCTAACTGACCAGTGAAATGAAAAAACAGCGCGACAATTGCGACTAAGTAATAAAGAAGATAAAGAATTAAAGACATAAACACCCCCGACCTTTTTTACATTTGATTAATATGTTCATTATAGCAAGAACCCCAAGTGTTGCTGATGATTAAAAATCATTATTTACAATATTTTTGTTGGCACTTGTTGTTATTAGTCAATTAAAAATAAGCACTTAAGTAATTTCAAACTATAGCGCTTATAAGATAAGGGCTTGCTATTATTAGCAATTTAGCGTAATTTTCGTTGATTGCTAGGGGTCTATATTTTTAATATTTAAAAATCATAGTGAGAATCACCCTTTGAACCTGATGCGGGTCATGCCGCCGTAGGAAAGCACAATTGCTTTCCTATCAATAAACATAGGCAAAGCATCAAGATGCTTTCCTACTTTTGAATTAAATGAATAGGAACGCACCGTGAACGCAGCTGACAAAAACCTCACCAAATTTTTAACCGCCACCGCAGAAGTTGACCCTGCAACTACAACGCCATTTGCTAAATCACGCAAAGTTTATGTTGAAGGCAGCCGACCAGATATTCGCGTTCCATTTCGTGAAATTTCGCTAAGCGATACGCCTTCAGCTTTTGGTGCAGAGAAAAATCCGCCAGTTGTAGTATACGACACCAGTGGCCCTTACACTGACCCGACAATTAGCATAGATATTCGAAATGGCTTGCCAGCATTGCGTACAGGCTGGATTTTAGAGCGCGGCGATGTTGAACAATTAGACGGCCCCAGCTCCGAGTTTGGTGTCGCACGCAAAAACGACCCGGCATTAGCTGAAATGCGTTTCAATCTTACACGCAAGCCGTTACGTGCAAAGGCAGGTGCTAACGTGAGTCAAATGCACTATGCACGTAAAGGCATTATCACACCTGAAATGGAATATATCGCCATCCGTGAAAACCAGCGCCGTGAAAACATGAGCGAGTTGCTGCAAACGCAGCATAAAGGCCATGATTTTGGTGCCAGCATTCCTAAAATGATTACGCCTGAATTCGTGCGCGATGAAGTTGCTCGCGGCCGTGCGATTATTCCAATGAACATCAATCACCCTGAAATCGAGCCGATGATTATTGGCCGTAATTTCTTAGTAAAAATCAACGCCAACATTGGCAACTCCGCGCTCGGCTCTTCCATTAGTGAAGAAGTTGAAAAAATGGTGTGGAGTACGCGCTGGGGCGGCGATACCGTGATGGATTTATCCACAGGTAAAAATATCCATGAAACGCGTGAGTGGATTATCCGCAACAGCCCAGTGCCAATCGGCACTGTGCCTATCTATCAAGCATTAGAAAAAGTAAACGGTAAAGCCGAAGACCTCACTTGGGAAATTTTCCGCGATACCTTGATAGAACAAGCTGAGCAAGGTGTGGATTACTTCACAATTCACGCTGGTGTTCGCTTAGCCTATATCCCGATGACAGCAAAACGCATGACAGGTATCGTGTCACGCGGCGGCTCTATTATGGCTAAATGGTGCTTGGCGCATCATAAAGAATCATTCCTTTATGAGCATTTTGAAGACATCTGCCAAATCATGAAGCAATACGATGTGAGCTTTAGTTTAGGTGACGGCTTACGCCCAGGCTCAATTTACGATGCCAACGATGAAGCACAATTTGCTGAATTGAAAACATTAGGTGAGTTAACGCAAATCGCTTGGAAGCACGACGTGCAATGTATGATTGAAGGCCCAGGCCACGTGCCGATGCACCTGATTAAAGAAAACATGGAGCTTCAACTTGAGCATTGCGGTGAAGCCCCATTCTACACATTAGGCCCATTAACCACAGACATCGCACCAGGATATGACCACATTACCTCAGGTATCGGTGCGGCTATGATTGGTTGGTACGGCTGTGCGATGCTTTGTTATGTAACACCTAAAGAACACTTAGGTTTACCAGACAAAGAAGACGTGCGTGTAGGCATCATCACCTACAAAATCGCGGCACACGCGGCTGACTTGGCAAAAGGCCACCCTGGTGCACAAATTCGTGACAACGCATTAAGTAAAGCACGCTTTGAATTTAGATGGGAAGACCAATTCAATCTTGGACTGGACCCGGAAAAAGCCAAAGAATTCCATGATGAAACACTGCCGCAAGAAGGCGCAAAACAAGCTCACTTCTGCTCAATGTGCGGCCCGCATTTCTGCTCAATGAAAATCTCACAGGACGTACGTGATTACGCAGCTGAAAAAGGCGTTTCAGAACAAGAAGCACTGACCAAAGGCATGCAGGAAAAAGCCATTGAGTTTGTGAAAAAAGGTAGTGAGGTTTATCAGAAAGTTTAACTGGTAGATTTTAAGTCAAAGAAGCAGACCGAGTGCCTGCTTCTTTATTTTAGACATCTGAACTGTATTTCAACGTAGCGTATATTAACTAAAGAGATTTGTCGTCTAGATGATGAGTTGTAGCAAATGCTACCTACATCCCAATACAACCTATGTTCGAGCCTAGTTTGGCTCACCAAATAAGGCTCGAACATAATGTATGCAAACGTTTGTTTTAATAAATAGAGGAGTAGGACTTAATTTTGTTAAAATAGCTCAACAACCAAATTGAATACAGACTATTTTGACCACAATTAAACTAACTAAAAAACCTGACGATACGCAAGTTAAAGCGAGCAAAGCGCCTGTACGTCGCACAAATACGATTCAGCGTGACCGAAGCGTGACGCCACCTAATGTGAATAAGCCTGCTATAGCTGAATCGCAGCCTGCAAGGCAAGAGCCTGTGGCTCATACGTCCGCTAGAACTGGGCAACGTAATCATCGCTTCGATGGTAAGCCGCGTGAAAATACTCGGGGTGATGATGGGCAAAATGCCCGCCCAATATATCCGTCAAAATCTGCTGATGACAGAGAGCAACAACCTAGGCAAGCAAGGCCGCAGGGCGTTGATACACGCATTACACCACGTCCTGACAAAAATGAGCCGCAGTACCGTCAAGCGCCTCGCCGTGGTGGCAAGGTGCGTGATGGCTACGACTCAGTAAACACGCCACAATATGGTGCTGCAGCAAAAGCTGCGTATAAATCCACATCCATTAGCACTGAGTTACCACGGCTTTCTAAGGTGATGGCGGAGCGTGGTATTTGCTCGCGTCGTGAGGCAGACGAGTGGATTATGAATAGCTGGGTGATGGTGGATGGCGTGATTATTGATACGCTGGGCACACGCATTAACCCAGATGCTGAAATTGTAATCAGCAGTTATGCGCATGAAGTGCAGGCTGAAACAGTGACGATTATTTTGCACAAACCTGTAGGGTATGTGAGCGGGCAGGCGGAAGATGGATACCAGCCTGCGATTGTGTTGGTGCACCCTGATAACGAGTGGCTAGATGATCCCGAGTTAAATCAACACCATGCGCGAGAGTTTCAACGTAGGTATCTAAATGGCCTTGCACCAGCAGGGCGCTTGGATATTGACTCTACAGGAATGTTAGTGCTCACTCAAGATGGCCGCGTGGCACGCCATTTAATTGGTGAAGATTCAACGGTTGAAAAAGAATATCTGGTTCGCGTTGAAGGCACTTTGGATGATGAAGGTTTAAAACGCTTGAATTTTGGTTTAAGTTTAGATGGTGAAAAACTCAAGCCTGCAAAGGTCAGCTGGCAAAATGAAGACCAATTGCGCTTTGTGTTGCGCGAAGGTAAAAAGCGCCAGATTCGCCGCATGTGCGAAATGGTAGGTTTGCATGTGGTGGGCCTTAAACGCGTGCGTATCGGAAGTGTTAACTTAGGTAAATTACCTGTTGGACAATGGCGCTATTTGCGCAACGGCGAACGTTTTTGAGTTATGCTAATTCTTAGGCAGGTTTTTTCTTTTTAAGGGGATGAATGATGAGTTTATTCGACAACGTCGCAGGTGCGGTTTTAAGTAAATTAGGTGGGGAAAAAGGCGGCATGGCACAAATTGCCATGGAAATGTTTAATCAAAACGGCGGCTTAAATGGTGTCTTAGACAAATTCAAGCAGGGCGGCCTTGGTGATTTGGCGGCATCTTGGGTTAGCACTGGTGCAAACCTACCAATTTCACCAGATCAGATCTCTAGCGTATTAGGTAGCGGTGCAATTGCAGAAATGGCCGAAAAGTTTGGTATTAAGCCTGAAGTATTAACTAGCCAAATTGCTCAATATTTACCATCTGTGATAGATAAAATGACGCCAAATGGCGAAGTGACAGGCGACTCTAGCAATTTACTCAACACGGTTTTAGGCATGCTGAAATAAGTTAGTCAGGCAGATTCACGTAAAAGGGCGATTCATCGCCCTTTTTTATGGGCAAAAAATCAAGTACATAAATCCATCCGATAGTAAAAGCCAAACCTGCTAAAATACCGTCATGGACATCACATTATTACTTAAAGCCGCAATTCTTGGCATTGTTGAAGGTGCGACAGAGTTTTTACCCATTTCCAGCACTGGCCACCTCATATTGGTGGGCGATCTGCTCAACTTTATGGATCACGACAAACGCGGTGTGTTCGACATAGCCATTCAATTAGGTGCGATGTTGGCAGTGATATGGGAATACCGCACGCGCTTCGTAAGCACTTTTGCCGGCATCGGCCGTGACCCCATCGCCAATCGCCTAATCATCAATCTCTCCATTGCCTTTTTACCACTAGCGATTTTAGGTTTGGCATTTGGCGACAAAATAAAAGCATACCTATTTAAACCTGTGCCAGTAGCAATAGCATTTATTGCCGGTGCTTTCATTATTTTATGGGCAGAAAAGCGCAAGCACACCGTCACCATCGAGACTGTAGATGACATTCGTCCTTTAGATGCTTTGAAATTGGGATTTGCTCAAGCCGTTGCACTTATTCCCGGGATGTCACGCTCTGGCTCTACCATTATCGGCGGCCTGTTTTTTGGCTTATCTCGTAAAGCAGCTGCGGAATTTTCATTCTTTCTTGCAGTGCCGACGCTAGGAATTGCTTCGATTTACTCCATGTACAATGACCGTGCCTTGTTAAGCATAGATGACATAGGTGCATTGGTGATTGGGTTTATATTTGCTTTTATTAGCGCCATGATTGCGGTTCGCGCACTTATTCGCTACGTAAGCCATCACGATTTTACAATTTTTGCATGGTACAGAATTGCATTTGGTGTGATTGTATTGGTGACGGCATATACTGGCTTGGTCAATTGGACTGTACATTAAAGTGACAATCAATAGCTTAACAAGCCTTAATGCTAACTTGAATGATTCGCTTTTTTATGGTGATTTGTTGCCACACATGATTTCAAAGCGTTTGCTTGATAGCGCATTATTTTTCGTATGCAAGTGCCAGGCTATTTTTGGAAATTCGCATGAGTGACGCTACAAGTCAATTTGATGATTTAGTCGCCACTTTAAACCAATTCGCAGCACCCGCCGCCACCGAGCCATTAGCCTTTGGTGATGCCCTTGATAGCTTGGGCCATAACGCCTACACACTCACCGCAACCCTTGCGATACTGCCTTTTTTGCAACCCATTCCTTTAGGCTTGTTTGCCTTAGTTGGCAGTGCGGCATTTGTAGCATTAGGTTTGCAGCTTTATAAAGGAGAGGCGAATTTGGCCTTGCCACAAAAGATTCGCACGGTGACTTTAAGTTTACGTATGCGCCAAGCGTTAGTGAATACCTGCTTAAACATCATTCGATTCTTCCGTAAACTTTCTAAACCACGTTTAAGTTTTTTAGTTGAAGGCCGAACAAAAGAAAAAGTTGGTGGTTTTATTTTTATCATGGTTGGCTTGCTAGTGGCGATTCCACTTGGTGGCGTCGTGCCATTCAAAAACCTGTTTCCCAGCTTGGCCGTATTATTTTATTGCACGGGTGAAGTTGAACGTGATGGCTTGATGGTCATTTTTGCACTAATCTGTTTAGTGCTGACGATTATTTTTTACAGTCTTCTGGCATATCTAATATTAAAATTTGGCGTTGTTGCATTCAACCATTTTTTCTGGAAATAGTGCCAGACTGATTCTAGTGTTAAAATTTTGCATATCTTGTAGTGAGAGTGATGATGAAAAAACTTCTTAAATATTCCGCATACGTTCTAGGTGGCTTGATTGGCCTGGTTTTGTTAGTAGTAACGATTATTGCCGTGACCTTTAACCCAAACGATTACAAGCAAAAAGTCATTGATTTGGTACAAGAAAAAAAGGAACGAACACTAAAATTAGACGGTGACATCAAACTAGCCTTTTGGCCAAAAATAGGCGCGGATTTAGGTAAAATTTCTCTGTCTGAACATAAAAATAGCAAAGAATTCGCGTCGGTCAACAGCGTTAAAGTGTCACTTGCATTGCTGCCGCTTCTCAAAAAAGAGTTGATTGTAGACACCATTTACATTGATGGTGCGCAAGCCAACATCGTTAAATACAAAGATGGCAGCACAAACTTTGATGATTTACTCTCTAAAGATGATGAAGAGTCACAAGATATTAAATTTGATGTAGACGGCGTTAAAGTCAGCAACTCTGCGGTGAACTACACTGATGAAGGATCAGGTGCCAAATACGCGCTGTCTAAGTTCAATTTAACATCGGGTCACATTGCCTTGGCTGAACCTGTAGACTTAGCCACTGACTTCACAATTAGTGCTAGCCAGCCTGAAATAGTGGCAGATGCAAAATTAAAAGGTAACTTTTTAGTAGACCCTACAACTAAACACTTTGTTGCTAAAGGCTTAGATGCCAAGATTAAAGGTGATTTATTAGGTGGTAAAAATGTTGATATTACTGCCAGTGGTGATATTGATGCCAAACCAGAAACACGTGAGTTTTTAATCGACAGTTTAAAATTAGTTGCTTCAGGACAGTTTAGTGGCGCAAAACTCACAATAGACTTAAATGCACCTGAATTAGTGGCGCAAAAAGATGAAGTTACCGGTAAAAAAGTAACGGTGAGCCTATCGCAAGATAAAGCTGGCGACACTTTCAAAGCAAATTTGGTTTTGGCTGACATTAAAGGATCGCCAAAGGCATTGCAAAGCAGCGGTATTACAGGCGACATTGCTGGCGTGCAAGGCAAGCGCACCATTAACGGTAAATTTTCCTCTCCCTTTACTGGCAATCTTGAGAACCTGATTTTTGACTTACCCAAACTTGCGGGCAATTTAGATATAAAAGACCCAAGCTTACCTAATGGCGCTATGCAAGGTCGATTTGATTTATCGCTGCATACAGATCTTAAAAATGAATTAGCTAATAGCAAATTTAACTTAAATATCGACGAAACTAAGCTCAATGGTGATGTGGCCGTAACAAGCTTTAAAAAACCCAGCATTAAATTCAACTTAAATGCCGACAAGCTCAACCTGAATAAACTAATGGCTAAATCAACTCAGCCAGCCGCTAAAGGTGACGACAAGCCTGCTGATCTGAGTGCGTTTAAAGCGCTGTTGTTAGACGGCAAACTAAATGTGGGCAGTATTTTGTATGATAAATACCAAATTTCAGGTTTAAACGTCAATATTAAAGCTGACGGCGAAAGGCTGGCATTAACTGGTCTTGACGTAAAATTAGACGATAGCAGAATCAAAGGTAGAATAGGTATCAGCAACTTTGCAAAACCCCTTTACACTTTTGATATCGATATTGATCAACTGGATGTTGATAAATATGTCAGCACCAGCAGCGCGCCTGCTAATAGTAAAGCAAGCGATAAACCACTGGATTTAAGTACACTTAAAGCACTTAATGCAGATGGATCATTGCGTATTGGTAATCTGAAATATGGAAAAACCAAAGCCTCTAATATTCGTATTGATCTGAAAGCCGATGGCGAAAAATTAAGCCTGAATCCACTTGCCGCAAAAGTGGATGATAGCCAGGTAAATGCCAACGTGGCTGTTTCCCGATTTAATGACCCGATTTACAGTTTTAACGTCAATATTGATAAGCTGGATGCCGATAAATACATCACTAAAAATAGCACGCCCACTGCAAAAAGCACAGGCGATACTCCCATTGATTTGAGCGCTTTAAAAAAGTTGAACGCTTCAGGCGAGGCGAAAATCGGCTGGCTTAAATTAGCAAATGTTAAAACTGAAAACGTGAATCTAAGCTTAAAAGCAGAAAATGGCGTAGCAACACTATCACCGTTTTCTGCAAACTTGTATCAAGGCAGCATGAGCGGCATGTTAAAAGTAGATGCTCGCACCACACCTAGCATCACGTTCAAGCAAAGCATGAAGGCCGTATCGATTGGACCGTTGATGGTAGATGCCATCAATAACAATATGTTAGAAGGTAAAGGCACAGTCAATATTGATGTCTCTACATCAGGCAACAGTGTGGGTGCGCTTAAAAAAGCTTTGGCAGGTAACGCTTCACTTAACTTGGCTGATGGTGCACTAAAGGGTGTAGATATTGCGGGTAGCATTCGTGAACTTAAAAACAAAGTGAATGTGCTTAAAGCAAAAGATAGCGTTGATGCGGATAGTAAAAAGAAAACTGACTTCAGTGAGCTAACGGCTACTTTTGATATTAAAAATGGTGTTGCTCATAACGAAGATTTAGCCATGAAAGCACCGATTCTTCGCTTGGCAAAAGGTGATAGCCGTGGTGACATTGATATTGGTAATGAGTCTATCAACTACCTAGCCAAACCTACCATTGTTAAATCTCTCAGTGGGCAAGGCGGCGCAGATCTTGATGCACTTGCAGGCTTTGCCATTCCAGTAAAAATTACAGGCACATTTTCCAATCCTAAATATGGTATGGACTTTGCAGCGGTAGGTGCAGCGCTAGCAAAATCTAACCTGCTGGACAAAGTGGGCGGCGAAAAAGGCGTTGCCGTTAAAGAATTGATAGGCGGCGGAGATAAAGTGGATGCGATAAAAGGTTTATTGGGTAAGAAAAAACCAGCTGATACTGCCGCACCAGAAACACCAACAAATGCTGATAGTACAGCACAGCCCGCTGCGCCTGCCGAACCGCCTAAATCTTTAGAAGACCAGGCTAAAGAAAAAGCCGAGAAAAAACTTAAGAAATTACTTAACTTTTAAGTATCTAATGATGCGTATAGTATTTACCAGCATCACTTGCGGCTAGTCAGGGTTATGTATGACTGACTTTGCCAGCCGCTTGATTGTTTGGCAAAAGCAACACGGGCGACACAATCTGCCATGGCAAAATACTACCGACCCCTATGCGATTTGGGTTTCCGAAATTATGCTTCAGCAAACCCAAGTATCTGCTGTTATTGGTTATTACAGCAAATTCATGGTGCGCTTCCCGACCATAGCCGCCCTTGCCAGCGCCACGCAAGATGACGTGTTACAGCATTGGAGTGGACTAGGCTACTACTCTAGGGCACGAAATTTACACAATGCTGCACAAACCATTATGGATGAACATAGCGGACAATTTCCACAGGATTTTGACACAATTCAAACGCTTTCTGGCATAGGCCGCTCGACCGCCGCAGCAATTGCCTCATTCTCCTTCAACCAAGTGCAAACCATTTTGGATGGCAACGTAAAACGTGTGCTCGCTAGACATTTTTTTGTAGAAGGCTGGCCAAGTGCGCCAAAAATTGAAAAAGAACTTTGGGTGTTAGCTGAAAAATTACTGCCAAAGCAAACCACCAACAAAAGCATAGTCGCGTACACGCAAGGCTTAATGGACTTGGGTGCAACAATCTGCACCAGAAGCAATCCTAAATGCAGCAAGTGCCCTTTAAACGGCACTTGTGAGGCATACAAACAGCAGCGTGTTCATGCATTACCAACACCGAAACCTCGCAAGGTGGTTCCTGAAAAAAACATCACCATGTTGATTTTTTTGCGTGGCGATCAAGTTATGCTGGAAAAACGTCCTCCCACTGGCATTTGGGGAGGGCTGTGGAGCTTTCCTGAAGTTGAAACTAACCATCAGGTTGAATCAATAGTGCTGAATCAATTTGGCATCATCGCAAAAGCTGGCATTACACTACCAATACTAAGCCACACTTTTACTCACTTTAAACTCCACATTCAACCACAAACCTTAGAGGTATTAAAACTTGATACTAAGGTTAGTGAGCCAGGCAAAATGTGGATAGCTGTTGAAGATGCTATCGGTGCAGCCATACCTGCACCAATACGTAAAATTTTAAACTTACTACAAAATAAAAACTCCATTTAGATTGGTGTTTAAGCCAAATCCATTCATCTAAACTTTTTTAAACTACAGCTACTTTATTTTTCTATTGCTGCAGTTTAATCAACGTCAACGACTTGAAGGCAAATGACCCAAACGGGTCATTGATTCCTGCACTGAAACCGATAGACTTATCATCCTGATAAATATAGATATTTTGTTGTGCTAATCAACAAAATATTGAATGTAAAGACCTAACTATACCAATGAAAAACTATTTAAACTTATCTTGTATAAAGCCATTAGTGATCTTGGTAGGGCTAATGGCATGCACAAATACTATGGCGAATGAAGTTGAAGCCTCAACTGGTGAGCCTTCAACCGAATTGCAGAAAAGTACCGAAAATTCAGCTGCGCCGTTAGCAGCACCTAATTTAGGTGCGCAAGATACAAAAAAATCTCTCAAAAATCCGAATTCTATGTTAGTAGCAATGGCATTTAAATTCAAAAATTCCGAAGGCACGCCTAAAGATTATGCAGTGGTTGCAGCAGATTATTGCCGTGCAGCAAAATTTGGTGATGCCGATGCACAGTATGCACTAGGCTGGATGTATGCCAATGGGCGCGGAGTGCCATTAGATGAACAGATTGCTGGACAACTGTTTACTATGGCTGCGGAGCAAGGGCATGCCCGTGCGAAAGAATCGCTTGCTACAATTTCTAGCCTGTCATCACAAGCGCCTTTACTTGCCTGCCTCTTACCTGATCCGCCTGCTCCAGTGGCAATTGCGCCAAATTCAGAAACTGCTGAGATTGAACAAAAATCTATTTCTGTTGAAACAACGAAACTTTTCAATGCTCAGGGCAATATTCTCAAGCTAGTTAACAAGCTTGCGCCACGCTACGATATAGACGTTAATCTGGCAATGACCTTCATAGCAGTGGAATCAAGATTCAATACGATGGCAACCTCACCAAAAAATGCACAGGGTTTGATGCAACTGATACCCGAGACGGCTGAACGTTTTGGCGTAAAAGACGCATACAAGGCGGAGGACAATATCAAGGGGGGGCTGTCATATTTAAAATGGCTGCTTGCTTATTTTAAAGGTGATGTTCAATTAGTGGCTGCCGCCTATAACGCCGGTGAAGGTGCGGTAAATAAGTATAAGGGCATCCCTCCCTATGCCGAAACACAAAAGTACGTACAAAAAATTACCAAACTTTATAACAAGACGACTCACCCATACAAAGAAAATCTAGTGAAAGCATCGCCTTTACTTAGCTTGCCTAGAAAAACTACAATTTAAAAATTACATATTTTAAATTTAAATTGTAGTTTTCAAGTACTGGTTAAATAACATTTAACTCTAAATTCATTTCGCCTTCTAGGCCTTACTGGATCTGACTTGACTATATTATTGACTATACTTCTTCGCCGAATTTTTCAGCAGTCAATACACACTCCTAAAATGAAATAGATTTAACGGCCATAGTGATATTCCTTCATATGGTTATTTGTTCTATATCAATAAATTAACTAAAATTCAGCGTATGATGAATCAATATCGAACGACACGAAAACATAGACAAAACGAACTGGATTAAATGTAATGAATGAATAGGCAACTCTAATTTAAAAATTCGCATTTTATTTTAGCAGGGCTTGTTTTTTTGCATCATTAGCGCAATCATAGTATTACGACTAAACTACAAGGAGAAACGTCAATGAGTTTGAAAAATTTACCCGCAGGCACTGAATTTTCTGATGTTACCAAAGAACAGCTAATAGCTGACTTTAAGGTAGTAGTAGCCGATGCTGAGGCGCTGATTAAGGCGACAGCCAATCAGGGCGGTGAAGCGTTTGCAACTTTACGAACTAGAGCAGAAGAGTCACTTGCTGTGGCAAAGGAAAAAATGGCTGAGGCTCAGGATGCTTTAATCGAGAAATCTAAAGTAGCCGCTAAAGCTACCGATGAGTATGTGCACGAAAATCCATGGGCATCTGTTGGCGTTGCCGCTGGTGTAGGTCTTGTGATTGGCCTTCTCATAGGCAGGCGCTAGGCTAGATTTGAGGAAAGAACCTAACATGGCAGATGAAGGTTTATTTGTATCCATTAAAAATATGGCGGCAACTTTGGTTGCTGTTGTGCATACTCGTCTGGATATTCTCTCAACAGATTTAGAGGAGGGTAGAGAGCGGCTCATGTCGCTTTTGGTGATGGCTTTTGTCTCACTTTTTTGCCTTTGCGTTGGTGTAGTATTGTTAGCTATTTTTATTGTGGTTGCTTTTTGGGATACCCATCGCCTGTTAGTGTTAGGGCTGTTAACAAGCATTTTTCTAGTAGCTGGTGCAGTCCTTTGCGGGCTTGCAATACGTGCATTGAAGGCTATGCCAAGGTTATTTAAGGCAAGCTTAATTGAATTGGCTAAAGACAAACAGCATCTCGATTCGTAAAAATGGAAAAAAAATTAGCCCTCATATCACAACGGCGTGAACAGCTAATATCACAAGCTGCAGAACAACGTACGGCGTTAGCTCAAGAGGTGGAACCTTTACGCTCAACTTTATCATTGGCGGATCGCGGCTTATCGATAGCGCGTTATGTTAAACAACGCCCATCTATAGCAATTGGTGTAGCAGCTTTATTTGGCATACTGCGCCCTACTCGTGTGGGAAAATGGCTGCAGCGGGGATGGGGAGCATTTTTACTAGCGCGTAATTTTCGCAAGTTGTTAATCAAAAGTTAAATCTTTGTATTAAATTAAGCACCAATAAAAAAGCGGCCTAGGCCGCTTTTTTATTTAATGAAGACGTGAGTTCAAAATTTTATCTGCCAACATTTGAAAACGTGGTGACACGAATTTTTTAGGCTGTATTCCCGTATCCGCAATTGATAAGAGCTCTTCAATAGCAGATCTAAATCCCAGTTCAAACAACCAGTAATCCGATTGATTTATGGCAGACTTCTGGTCAGTATTTACATCTTCGCAAAGCCGCTCGAATGCTTCCATACATACATTTTGTTCTGCCATATATCTCCCGAATATCGTGTCTCAGATTTCATCATATCAAATCTAAAATAAAATTTGTCAAAATTTGGCCACAATGCCCTCTGTTAGCTATTTCTCAAACTAAATCTCGCCCCAGCTTTCTTCCCACATGCAATGTTTGATTTTATGACGGTTTGCAATCAACTCATCAATCGTTGGCTCATCGTTTAATGCGCGTTTAAGCGCTAGTTTAATCGCTTCGTAGTTGTTCTTGTACAAATCAGCTTTATCTAATGTGCCCGCTTTTTCTAGCTCGATACAACCTGGATCAATCCACAATAATGCAACAATACACAAATCATTCACTTGATCTTTAGGAATAATGCCTTCAATGACGGCATCCAAAATACCATCTGCAACACCTGCTTGCACCACACCGCCGAATAAACCAACATCGGTGCTACCTTTTAGTGTTACTTTTGGCACCATCATGCAAGCTGGGCGCACTAATTGGTTAATGTCACGCACTGCAAACATTGCTGTGTGGCCTTTACTTTGCGCCATCATGTTAGCAAATGCTTGCCCAACAGGACCATCTACACTGCCGATTAAGATTTCTGGCATGGCAGCAGTCACGTCTTTTCCTTCAGAGTAAACAGTTGCTTCACCAGCTTTAAACACGATTTTTGACATAATTTTTCTCTTCATTGATGTTAAATAAAACATCATTTTACCAAAGGCTTAGACTTGGTTTCAATTTAATTGCAACTACAATTTAAATACAGCTATAAATCAAGCTGCATATCCACATGTGGAATATTTACATCTGTATATTCATCGCTAGTTTGGCTAAAACCAGCTTTTTGATAAAAATCAATCGCATGCGTTTGTGCTGACAAATAAATAATCTTACTACCATTCTTTTTGCAGAGTTTGATAGCCTCTAGCAATAGAGCTGTCCCCAGCCCGGCACCACGCCAATGCTTAAGTACAGCCATACGACCAATTTTTTGATAATTGATAATGCGCAAACAAGCGATAGGCTGGTGTTCAAACATTGCGAGAAAATGCACAGCATCAGCATCGATTTCATCCCATTCAAACTCAGGCGTAACGAACTGCTCATTTATAAATACTGGCGTTCTTACTGCCCGTAGTTCAATTTCTGCATCTTGCCAAGTCACTTGTTTAATAGTCACTTTTTGAGTATTTACGTGTTTAATTTTCATGCCATCGATATTCGGTCTAAAGTCTGTGCACACTTGCGATTTTAGCGTGTTCAGTGCATTATGCTGGCTATTATTTTTTATTTGATTTCACTATAAAAGGTTAAATTATGCAACGCTATTTAACGGCTCTTGCCCGCATTTTACTCGCTCAAGTTTTTTTATTACAAATTACCATGCTGATTATCGGCTTTTTTGGTAACCCAGACGGCTATGCGCAATATCAGGCTGGATTAGGCAGCTTGGGGTTGGCTAGTATTTTTGCGCCACTGATTATTTTGGTGCAGTTAGTTGGTGGTTTAGCTTTATTTTTTGGTTATAAAACTAAGTTTTTTGCATTATTCATGGCGATTTATGCCGTAATCATTTCTTTTTTACTACATTTACCAGTATTGCAATACTTAGCTATTGCAGGTGGCCTGCTCATGCTTTATTTAAATCCTGTTACTGCATGTAGTATTGATAACATCAAAAAATAATATCTTCCAATAAAAAAGCGGCATGAGGCCGCTTTTTTATTTCTGATTTACTCCCACTCAAGTGCGGGGTAAATCGTATTCACGTTGCGCCTGTTAGCAATATCAAACAACACCCATTTATCTTTTTCTGAAGCCGCAGCGGTATTCATTGCGGACTCCATGCTTTCACCTTTTTTAATACTCGCACGTATGTCTGTTAAAAGCACGTTCAAATAACGTTGTGCATTATTTAGCGCTTCAACCCAATTTTTAGTGACTGGACCATGCCCAGGTACAACCTGTTTAGCAGGGCTGCTTTTCAGTTTTTCAATTTCGGCTATTAAGCCCTTAATGTCGCCCTCTAACACTGGCGTACGCTCGATAAACAACAAATCTCCTGCAAACAATGTACCAGCCTTACTTTCCATCACAGAAACATCCGTATTGGTATGCGCTACCGGGTGAGCTGTCAGCATAAGCTTTCTGTCACCCAAATCTAACTCCAGCGTTGATTTAACCGTCATTGAAGGCTTTACAAGCTCACTGCCTTTGGCATCGTCACCCAATAGCCTTGCATTTAATTTAGCGTATGCTTCATGACGCAGCTCCATAGTTGTCGCTAATTTATCATGGCCAACAAATTGAGGCTTATCCGCTAAAAACGCCGCATTACCGTAAATATGGTCTGGGTGCACATGTGTATTTATCACGTAGAGCACTGGCAAAGGCGTTACTTTGCGTATTGCCTCACGCAACTGTTGACCAACTTTAAGACTACCTCCAGTATCAATAACCGCCACGCCTTTGCTGCCAACGATAAAGCTAGCATTACAAATATCACCGTGATAGCCGTCATCAATGTCTAAATGCACGCCATGGTGCACATAAATACCATCGCCTAGACTTTCTAAAGCAAAGTTATCTGAATGTATTTGAGCGTGAGAGCAGCTACTAAAAACCAGCATACTCATGATTATCATTAGAATTCGCATGAATTATTCCTTAAATGCATGTTACCGATTAGAATGATGCAGCTTTATGCAATTATTGACTGTGACGCCTATCACACACAATAATATTTATTTCTTTCAGGATATTACTATGAATCACGCTTCAACACGCTATACAAAAGTAGCCATTATTCTACATACACTTATAGCACTTGGTATTTTTGCAATGTTTGCACTCGGCTGGTATATGAGCGAAATCCCGAAAGATGCCGCAAAACAAACTGGCTTCGATTTATTTGACTTAGGCATTTACACTTGGCAACTGGCAGAAGAAGCAAGCCCTAGAACATTCTACTATAATCTGCATAAATCTATCGGTGTAACCCTGCTAGCCTTAATTGCAGTCCGTGTGCTTTGGCGCATTACGCATCGCCCGCCAGCCATGCTAGCCTCATACAAGGCATGGGAGAGAAAACTCGCTACTGGCACTCATCATTTACTTTATTTATTAATGATTGCCGTGCCTGTTAGTGGTCTTATTATGGCGATTAACAGCAAATATGGTGTCATGTGGTTTGGGTTTGATTTCATTGCCGGGCTAGATAATAAAAATTTACGTGAACTTTTTAAAGAGGTGCACGAAATTGTTGGCATGTTATTTTTGGCATTCATCATCCTGCACATTGCAGGTGCGTTAAAACATAAGTTTATTGATAAAGATGACACGCTGAAACGCATGTCATTGAAATAATTGAACTAACAATAAAAAAGCCCGCAAATGATGCGGGCTTTTTTATTGTTAATTTTATTACTGATGATACTGCTGACTATGGTGTCTAACCGCCTCTAGCATCGCTGCCGCATTCTCTGGTGGCGTCCATTGTGTAATGCCATGGCCTAAGTTAAACACATGCCCGTGACCATGCCCATAACTTGCCAGTACGCTGGCAACCTCTTTCTCAATGGCCTCAGGTGTGCTGAGCAAAATAGCGGGATCTAAGTTGCCTTGTAGCGCCATTTTATCGCCCACACGTTGTCGTGCTTGCCCAATATCTACCGTCCAATCTAACCCTAATGCATCTGCGCCAATCTCAGCTTGTGCTTCTAGCCATAATGCGCCGCCTTTGGTGAACACGATGCTAGGTACTTTGCATCCATCATTGTTTTTAATTAAACCCGCTACGATTTTTTGCATGTAATTAAGCGAAAACTCAGTGTAAGCATTGTGTGAAAGTGCGCCGCCCCATGAATCAAATATCATCACCGCTTGTGCCCCTGCAGCGATTTGTGCGTTTAGATATTGAATCACTGTTTGCGCAGTAGTTTCTAAAATATGGTGTAATAAATCGGGGCGGGCATAGGCCATTTTTTTTATAGTTAAAAAATCCGTACCGCCTTTGCCTTCGACCATGTAGGTCGCTAACGTCCAAGGGCTGCCTGAAAAACCAATCAGCGGTACACGGCCATCAAGTGCTTTACGTATGCTGCTTACAGCATCAAACACATATTGCAATTTAGCCATGTCTGGTACGACTAATTTTTGAATATCCGCTTCTAGTTGCAAAGTACGTTCGAATTTTGGGCCTTCACCTTCTTCAAAATATAAGCCTAAGCCCATGGCATCTGGCACAGTCAAAATATCCGAGAACAAGATGGAAGCGTCAAGTAATGGGTAGCGGTCTAACGGCTGGATGGTGACTTCAGTCGCAAAATCCGGATTTTTGCATAACTGCAAAAAGCTACCCGCCGTTTTACGGCTTTCTCGATATTCAGGCAAATAGCGTCCTGCTTGACGCATCATCCACACGGGCGTGTAATCCGTAGGTTGACGCATAAGCGCTTTTAAGAACGTGTCATTTTTTAATTGATTCATTTTATTAACCTAATAAAAAAGGACGCAAAATAGTTTTACTTCGCGTCCTTAAGATTTTTTTAATTAGCTTTAACTAATAATTTTATTTCTAAGCTAATTGCAATTTTAAGCTAGTAATTTAACGTGGAAGTGTAGAAGAGCCCATTAGAAACTCATCTACTGCACGAGCAGCCTGACGGCCTTCACGTATCGCCCAAACCACTAACGATTGTCCACGGCGCACATCACCCGCAGCAAATACTTTTGCTTTACTGGTCTTATAGCTGTCAGCACCTTCGGTAGTCGCTTTGACATTACCTCGACTGTCTTTTTCCACACCAAAGACATCAAGCAATTTTTGTATTGGTGACACAAAACCCATTGCTAATAGCACTAAATCTGCTTTTATTGTGAATTCAGAGTCTGCAACTTCAACCATCTTGCCATCTACCCACTCTACTTTTGCACCTTTTAGAGCAACTACATTGCCTTTTTCGCCAATCAACTCTTTGGTCGTAATAGACCAATCACGATTAGCTCCTTCTTCGTGCGAACTTGAAGTACGCATTTTAAGCGGCCAGTTTGGCCAAAACATTTCTTTATTTTCTTTTTCCGGCGGTTGTGGCATCAATTCAAATTGCGTAATTGATAAGGCGCCGTGACGGTTTGACGTACCCACACAGTCAGAACCTGTATCGCCGCCGCCAATAACAACAACGTTCTTACTGGTTGCCATCACCTGATTGCCAATAGTATCGCCCGCAACCACTTTATTTTGCGGTGTTAAAAAATCCATGGCATACATCACACCATCTAACTCTCGACCTGATACTGGTAAATCACGAGGATGCTCAGCACCACCAGCTAACACAACAGCGTCGAATTCAGCCAACAAATCATCTGATTTAACATTCTCACCAACATGTTGATTCACGCGGAACTCAACACCTTCTGCCTGCATTTGTGTCATGCGGCGATCAATATGTGATTTTTCCATTTTGAAATCTGGAATACCATAACGCAGCAAGCCACCAATGCGGTCACTTTTTTCTAACACCACCACAGTGTGACCCACACGCGCCAATTGCTGTGCAGCAGCCATACCAGCAGGGCCAGAACCTACGATTGCAATTTTTTTACCAGTCTTATGTATAGGAATTTGTGGTGTAACCCAGTCATTTTCCCAGGCTTTGTCGATAATTGCATGTTCAATAGACTTAATGCCCACTGGATCAGCGTTGATGTTCAACGTACAAGCGGCTTCACATGGGGCAGGGCATATGCGGCCTGTGAACTCAGGAAAGTTGTTAGTTGAATGCAACACTTCAATTGCAGCTTTCCAGTCTTGCTGATAAACCAAATCGTTCCAGTCTGGAATGATGTTGTTGATTGGGCATCCCGTAGTGCAAAATGGAATGCCGCAATCCATACAGCGCGCGCCTTGCTGCTTGGCTTGATTATCAGTTAAATGTAATACAAATTCTTTGTAGTTTTTAACACGATCTGTCACTGGCAAGTTTGCTTCTGCCAGTCTTGCGTATTCCATAAACCCTGTTACCTTACCCATACTAATAAGCCTTTACCAATATTTAAAGTCTTTACTATTTATTCAACACTGCCTTAAGCAGCTACCAGCGCTTTGTCTTCTGCGAGTTCTATTAATGCACGTTTATATTCATTCGGCATCACTTTAATGAACTTAGCTCTATAATTTGCCCAGTCGGCTAGCATTTCGTGGGCTCGTACACTATCTGTGTATTTTGCATGATTTTCAATCAGCGTTTTAAGCGTCACTTCATCTGGCTGATCTAAATGATGTACTTTGCCAATGCTTGATTCTGCATTTTCTACTTTTTCTAGTGACACCATGCTCATATTGCAACGCTTCGCAAACGCGCCATCTTCATCGTACACATAGCCCACGCCGCCACTCATACCAGCGGCGAAATTTTGGCCTGTTAGGCCAAGCACCACCACAGTGCCACCTGTCATATATTCGCAACCATGGTTACCAACACCTTCAACCACCGCTGTAGCGCCCGAGTTACGCACACAGAAACGCTCGCCAGCCACACCACTGAAATAGCTTTCACCTGACGTTGCGCCGTACATCACCGTGTTACCAACTATAATGTTTTCATGCGAGAGACCTCGGAATGCAACTGGCGGCTTGATTACAATACGTCCGCCACATAGGCCTTTACCAACATAATCGTTACCTTCACCTGTCAGCTCAAAACTAATACCTTGCGCTAAAAATGCCGCAAAACTTTGACCAGATGTACCAGTAAATTTGACATGTATGGTGTCATCCGGCAAACCTGCCTGACCGTACCGTTTCGCTATTTCGTGTGACAACATCGTACCTACTGTACGATTGGTGTTAGAGATTGGTAGATCTAACACTACTTTCTCGCTTCTTTCTAAAGCTGGTTTAGCAAGTTTGACTAACTTGTTATCAAGCGCATGAATTAAGCCATGGTCTTGCACATCATTGTTCTTACGTGACACACTCGCTGGCATTTCTGGCAGATGGAAAACCTTGCTGAAGTCTAAACCATTTATCTTCCAGTGATCGATACCTGCTTGCATATCCAACAGATCAGCACGACCAATCAGGTCTTCAAATTTTGCAATGCCCATTGAAGCCATCAGCTCACGCACTTCTTCGGCAACAAAGAAGAAATAGTTCACCACGTGTTCAGGCTGACCAGTAAAGCGTTTACGCAACTCCGGGTCTTGTGTTGCAACACCGACAGGGCAAGTATTGAGATGACATTTACGCATCATGATACAGCCCTCAACCACTAGCGGTGCAGTAGCAAAACCAAACTCATCTGCGCCTAGCAATGCGCCAATCAGCACATCACGGCCTGTTTTAATCTGGCCGTCCACTTGCAACACTACACGACCACGCAACTGATTCAACACCAGCGTTTGTTGTGTTTCTGAAAGACCCAACTCCCATGGTGTGCCCGTATGTTTAACCGAGGATATTGGAGATGCACCTGTACCGCCATCATGACCAGCAACTACAATGTGATCTGACTTGGCTTTTGCAACGCCGGCGGCGACGGTGCCGATACCCGTTTCAGAAACCAACTTCACTGAAATAGAGGCGTTAGGATTCGCATTTTTCAAATCATGGATAAGTTGCGCTAAATCCTCAATAGAATAAATGTCATGATGTGGCGGTGGTGAAATCAATCCAACACCTGGCACGGAAAAGCGTAACTTGGCAATATATTCCGAGACCTTGTGACCTGGTAACTGCCCACCCTCGCCTGGCTTAGCACCTTGAGCCATTTTGATTTGGATTTGATCGGCATTAGACAGGTATTCAGCCGTTACACCAAAACGACCAGAAGCAACTTGCTTAATCGCAGAGCGCATAGAATCGCCTACCTTAAGCGGTATGTCTTTTTCTATCAAATTATGGCCAATAACAGCAGCTACGCTAGTGCCGCTAGTCACAGGAATGAAACGTTTAGGATCTTCGCCACCTTCACCCGTATTTGATTTACCGCCAATTCGGTTCATGGCAATTGCCAGCGTAGCATGGGCTTCTGTTGAAATTGAACCCAGCGACATCGCGCCTGTCGCAAAGCGTTTGACAATTTCTTTAGCTGATTCAACGCGATACAGTGGAATAGGCAAACTTGCTGGCTTAATGTCAAACAAGCCGCGCAACGTCATGTGGCGACGCGTTTGATCATTAATCAATTTCGCATATTCTTTGTAAGTTTCATATTGGCCAGTACGTGTAGCATTTTGCAATTTAGCAATAGAATCTGGTGTCCAGGTATGCTCCTCGCCACGCACGCGGAAAGCATATTCACCGCCTGCATCCAGGCTGTTCGCCAACACCGGGTCTTCACCAAAGGCAGCACTATGTAAACGTACAGTTTCTTCAGCTACCTGATCCAGACCGATACCTTCGATATTGGTCGCAGTGCCAGTAAAGTACTGATTAACAAACGCGCTATTTAAACCAATTGCTTCAAATATTTGCGCACCACAGTATGACTGGTAAGTAGAAATACCCATTTTAGACATGACTTTATACAAGCCTTTGCCTATCGCTTTTACAAACTTCTTCCCAGCTTCGTATGTATCTTTTGTATCCATGTGTTTAATGGTTTCAAACACTAACCACGGACAAACTGCCTCTGCACCATAACCACCAAGCAGCGCAAAATGATGGACTTCTCGAGCTGATCCGGTGTCAACTATTAAACCTGTGCTGGTTCTTAAGCCAGATTGTACCAAATGCTTATGCGTTGCAGAGCAAGCCAGCAATGCGGGGATTGCCAGACGCGTTTCGCTCATGCTTCTATCAGAAAGGATGAGGATATTGAAGCCCTCTTTCACGGCATTTTCTGCGGCACTTGTAATGTTTGCTACTGCGGCAGCCATTCCCGCCTTACCTTGCTCAGCTGGGTAAGTAATATCTAGCACCAGGGATTTATGCTGATTTTGTGTGAGAGTAGCAATCACCTTTAACTGCTCCAACTCCTCTAGCGTCAATACCGGCTGGCTGGCCTCTAGCCGCATAGATGGCTTGACTTCATCCACTGCCAACAAGTTAGGTTTAGGGCCAATAAAGGTAACCAGCGACATGACCAACTCTTCACGGATTGGGTCGACTGGTGGATTAGTCACTTGTGCGAACAACTGCTTGAAGTAGTTATATAAAAGCTTAGGTTTCGCTGATAACACTGGCAATGCAGCATCGTTACCCATAGAGCCATAAGCTTCTTCGCCAGTTTGCACCATCGGTTGCAACACAAATTTAATGTCTTCCTGTGTGTAACCAAATGCCTGTTGTGCATCCAGCAAACTAACCGTCATATCCAAACTATTGTCTACATTTGGCATATCACTCAAAAAGTAGCGTGTTTTTTCTAACCATTGCTTGTAAGGCTTGGCGCTGGAAAGCGCACCCTTCACCTCGGCATCCTCAATAATGCGCCCTTGCTCCATGTCAATCAACAGCATTTTTCCTGGTTCTAAACGCCATTTCTTAACAATTCTTTCTTGCGGAAAGGTAATCACGCCCATTTCAGAGGCCATCATCACGATGTCATCATCGGTTATCAGATAACGTGCAGGGCGCAATCCATTTCGGTCTAAGGTCGCCCCAACCATACGGCCATCAGTAAATGCTACTGCCGCGGGCCCGTCCCATGGTTCCATCAATGCGGCATGATATTCATAGAATGCACGACGCTCTTCTTCCATCAGCGGATTACCGTCAGCATCTTTTGCACCCCAAGCCTCAGGAATCAGCAACATCATTGCATGCGGCAAGCTGTAGCCACCAGCGACCAGCAACTCCAAGCAATTATCAAAACAGGCTGAATCTGATTGGCCATCAACAATCAATGGCCATAGTTTTTCTAAATCCTCACCAATCAGACTGGATTTCATCGTTTCGTGACGAGCAGCCATCCAGTTCACGTTACCTTGGATGGTGTTAATCTCACCGTTATGCGCAATCATGCGAAACGGATGCGCTAAATCCCATGCCGGAAATGTATTGGTAGAGAAGCGCTGATGTACCAGCGCAAGCGCTGAAACAACGGTTCCATCACTTAAATCTTTGTAATAAACACCAACCTCATTTGCCAGCAACATGCCTTTGTAAACAATGGTACGTGAGGATAATGAAGGCATATAAAACGCAGCGTTATCTTTTAACTCAAGTGCGCGTACCGCATGTTCAATACGCTTACGAATGACAAATAACTTACGCTCAAACACATCCTGATCTGCGCTGGCAGAGGCGATAAACACCTGGCGCATGGTAGGCTCAACATCACGTGCAGCCTGGGCGATGTTACTGTTATCAACCGGCACATCACGCCAGCCTAATAATGTTTGATTTTCTTCCGCGATGATTTTTGTGAATAACGCTTCACATGCTTTGCGGTTTTTTACAGCTTGCGGTAAAAACACATTACCCACGGCATAATGCCCGGCAGCTGGCAGATTAATATTGAGTTTGGCTGCCTCTTTACGCATAAATGCATCAGGCATTTGCATGAGCAAACCAGCGCCATCACCCAACTTAGGGTCATAACCTGTTGCCCCACGGTGCGTTAAGTTAGTGAGTAATTCCAAGCCTTTTTGCACAATATCATGGCTTTTTTTGCCTTTGATATGCGCCACAAAACCAACACCACAAGCATCGCGTTCGTTAGAAGGGCTGTATAAGCCCTGCTGAGTTGGAGCGAGGCTGTTCAGACCTTGCTTGACTGATTTGTTTGAATTCAGGTTGCTTGAATTTAGGTTGATTGAACTACTTAAATCTGATGCCATATTATCTAGTCACAAAACATTTAGCGGAACCTTTAAGTTTACCGCTTAATGCCTATGTGTTCAATAAGATAGAGCCTAAAGTTTCAGATTATTTTTATAAACATCAATGCAATGCAGGCGAATTTAATCACTACTGTCTAAGACACCGCTATCGATAGAAAAGCTTTTTTAGCTGCAGCAATAGTAATTGCTATATCTTCATCAGAATGTGCGGCTGACACAAAACCTGCTTCAAACGCCGAAGGGCCTAAATAAATTCCGCTATCAAGCATACTATGGAAGAATTGATTAAAGTGCTCTTTATTAGATTGCATCATCTCATGATAAGAAGTTGGGCATTTTTCGCAGAAATACAGCCCAAACATGCCGCCTACACTTTGTGCGTTAAAAATCACGCCCGCTTCTTTTGCTGCGGCTTTTAGTCCATCGACCAGCTTAGTAGTTTGCATGCTTAGTTTGGCGTGAAAATCTGGCGCCTGAATCAGCTCCAGCGTTTTCAAACCAGCGGTCACCGCTACCGGGTTGCCTGACAGCGTGCCAGCCTGATAAACCTTACCGACAGGTGCGAGACATTGCATAATATCTTTTCGTCCACCAAACGCACCTACCGGCAAGCCGCCACCAATTACTTTACCCAACGTAGTCATATCGGGCTTAATGTTATACATCGCTTGCGCACCGCCTAATGCCACACGGAAGCCTGTCATGACTTCATCAAAAATCAGCACTGTGCCGTGTTTAGTACACAACTCACGTAAGGTTTGTAAAAACTCCATGTGCGGCACAATTAAGTTCATATTGCCAACAACCGGCTCAATAATCACACAAGCGATTTCATCACCCACTTGACTGAATAAATCCTTAAGCGCCAGCGTATTGTTATATTCAAGCGTTAAAGTGTGAGCAGCCACACTCGCAGGAACGCCGCCGGAGTCTGGCTCGCCAAAAGTAAGCAGCCCTGAACCCGCTTTCACCAACAAACCATCTGAATGGCCGTGGTAACAGCCTTCAAACTTCACGATTTTATCGCGGCCAGTAAAGCCACGCGCCGTGCGAATCGCACTCATGGTAGCCTCTGTACCGCTGCTGTTTAACCTCACCTGCTCCATGCTGGGGACGAGTTTATTGATAAGTTCAGCCATTTCAAGCTCTAAACCAGTCGGCGCGCCAAACGACAAGCTATTTGCCGCAGCTTCTTGCACGGCTTTAATCACCTGCGGATGGGCATGGCCAACAATCATCGGCCCCCATGAGTTGATATAGTCAATATACTCTTTGTCATCCACATCCCACAGTTTAGAACCCAAGCCTTTTTTGAAAAAAATCGGGGTGCCTCCCACACTTCTAAATGCACGCACTGGCGAGTTCACCCCTCCTGGAATGAGTTTTTGTGATTTTTCAAAAAGGGTTTGATTGGTAGATGTCATGATGAAGTCTTTAAGTTTTTATCGTTAAATAATTGTGAAAATTGTTGTGCGGCTAATTTTACGTCACTCGCATTAAAAATAGCACTAATCACAGCAATAGAACTAGCCCCAGCCTCAATCACCAACGAAGCATTTTCCAGGGTGATACCACCAATTGCCACTGCCGGGATATTCAGCTGCGTTTGCGCCATTTTAAATAAATCTAAGTTAGCCACAGGTGCGGTAGGTTTGGTATTAGAAGCAAAACATGCTCCGAAAGCCACATAATCTGCGCCAGAATGTTGCGCTTGCAAGGCTAAATCAAATCGATTATAACAAGATGCACCAATGATTTTATCTAAACCCATTCTTGCACGAACTTCTGCTATATTACCGTCATCTGCGCCTATGTGTACGCCATCTGCGTCTAAAGTCATGCAAAGCTTAACTGAATCATTGATAATGAACGGTACTCGATATTGCCTGCATATTGGCAATATCGCACGAGCCTGTTGGGTTTGAAGCTTATGGCTGGCCAACTTATTGCGGTACTGCAACACGCTGATGCCACCTTGCAGCGCCGCTTCTATTTTACTTAGCAGTACATCAGTATTGGTTTCGTCTGGCGTTATGGCGTATAAACCACTAATCATGAGGTGTTTGTCGTTACTGAATTAATGAGCTTTGACGCTGCCGTCACCACTATTCACAACGGCATCTTCTTCATCACGCGCCCAGAACATACGGTCAGGTATAAATTGCCCCATGCCAGGTCTAAAGCCATTTTTAAGCGTTTGCCAGGTGTATTCCTGCGCTTCTATCACAGCTTCTTCCATGTTTAAACCATGCGCCATACAAGCTGCTATCGCACTGGTTAGTGTACAGCCTGAACCATGATAACTGCCCGCTAAACGCTCCCATTTATAGGCTTTAATGAACTTATTTTCACCATACAAAGTATTAGTAACTTCAATAGAGCGTTCATGCGTGCCAGTAATCAGCACGTATTCACTGCCCATAGCTAATAAACGGGCCGCCGCTTCATCCAATGAAGTCAACGCCACCTCATCAACATCATCAGCAAATGCAATTCGGCGTGCTTCTAAGCTATTGGGTGTAATCAAAGTGGCTTGTGGAAACAGCAATTCAATCATAGCATCCATCATGTCGTCATTGCTTAAATCATCACCGCGACCAGACGTTAAAATCGGATCGATTAACAACGGCACATCGGGATAGTCCGCCATGATTTCTGCTATCACTGCAATGTTTTCTACAGAACCCAACAGACCTAGTTTGAATGCCGATACCTGAACATCTTCTAAAATTGCGCGCGCCTGATCATTCACCCAATCGGCATCCATCGCCAACACGCTATCAACGCCGCGCGTATCCTGTACTGTAATCGCTGTCACCACTGAAAGCGGATGGCAACCAATACTGGCAAACGTCAGAATGTCAGCCTGCAAACCCGCGCCGCCGCTGGGGTCTGTGCCGGCAAATGTTAATACTGAAGGTGGAGCCTGATTTGCCATAATCTTTATATATCGCTAATTTTAATTTTCAAAATTGAAGTAGGTGAGCCATCGGTTATTTTCGATTTATCATCGCACCGGTAAGGTGTTAAACACATTCATCTAGTTTAGATTTTAACCCAATACATTCGAGCTGTTCAAAATATCATTGCATCCCAATCAATTAACCATTATTTACAATTAACCACTTTATAGGCAATGTTATTTGGGTATAGTGATATGTAGTTTCAGAGTTAGATTAAGCTGTTATAAACATGAAAAATACTGATTCGGTTCCACATTTTACTTTGCACCTAGTGCATCCAGAAAAACATTATTCCTGGTGCATCGTTTTAGATGGCGAAGTAATGCACCACATTAAAAATTTTATGAGTTTTTATAAGGCACTGGGCTATCCCGACATATCACCTAAGGTGTTTGATATTAATAGCAGTGTTGATAACCGTATTGAATATTCTACAAAAGAGGGCTTTGGCTCGGAGGCGTGCATACAATATAAAATTGTCGAATATCTCATTGAGCATTCTGAACAATTTAAAATAAATTACACCGAATACTACACAAACTTAATTGGAACGTGTCATTCATTAAGCCTGCTAGATAACAAAAACTGCATTAAATGCAGCATGAATCCACATAAAGTTTAATTTGCAACTATCTAGCTGAGAGCTGGTTTGGAGCGGGCGATGGGAATCGAACCCACGGCTCTAGCTTGGGAAGCTAGGGTATTACCATTATACGACGCCCGCTTGAGGCTATATTTTACTGCATTTTAATAAACGCAGTTAGTTCGATGAGCACATTCAGCAATAAACCAGCCCCTAAAATTCCAGCGGATCTACATCTACCGCCCACCTGACTTTTGATGCAATCGGCTGACCTCTTAACTGACCAACTAAATTTTTAAGCACGTTTTGCAAAGCTTGCCTGCTTGTGCTTTGCATCAGTACATGACCGCGCTCCATACCTTTTAGTCGCTCCATTTGCGGTCGGATTGGGTCGTACACCGTGACATCATTAGTTAATTCACGTGCTAGTGTAAACGCATGATTCAAAAATTGCTGTACTAGTTGATATTCATTAGCTTCAGCGCGCAATAGCGCCATGAATACGTGTGGCGGAAATTGCACTTGTTCGCGTTCTTGCAGCATGGCATTTGCGTAACTCACATAATCCTGGCTGCGCAGGGCGTTAAATAAGGAGTGTTCAGGAAACTGGGTTTGAATAATCACTTGACCTGCTTTATCTGCACGGCCAGCGCGGCCGGCTACTTGCATAAGCTGTGCAAATAGCCGCTCGCTCGCTCGAAAATCTGGACTATGTAGCGCACTATCGGTATCAATCACACCCACCAAAGTAAGGTTTGGAAAATCATGGCCTTTTGCCAGCATTTGCGTGCCAACCAGAATATCTATTTCCTGGTTATGCACTTTATCCAAAATTTCAACTAAAGCATCTTTGCGGCTAGTACTGTCACGATCCACCCTGGCAATACGTGCAGTTGGCAACAACTGCGCCAGCGTTTGTTCCAGCCGCTGAGTACCATGCCCAGTTGGATGTAAATCAGCATTGCCGCAACTTGGGCATTGGTTTGGGATTTTCTGCTCATGTCCGCAATGATGGCAACGTAAGGCTCGAAGCCCTAAGTGCACCACCAGCCGACTGCTGCAACGCATACAGGGTGCAATCCAATGGCAGGCTGAACATAACAAAACGGGCGAATACCCACGGCGATTGATAAACAACAAACTCTGTTCTTTACGTTTTAATCTTAAACGTAAAGCAGCAATCAATTGGGGTGTTAAGCCATGTTGTAGATTAACTTTAGTGGTATCGATGCATTCAATATTAGGTAATTGTGCAGCAGTGACCGCGCGCTGATTTAAGCTAAGTAAATGATATTTGTTAGCCGCTGCGTTATGCCAGCTTTCAAGCGCGGGCGTAGCCGAACCCAATACCACAGGAATATTCAATCGCTTTGCCCGCACCAAAGCCACATCACGCGCATGGTAACGCATGCTATCTTGCTGCTTATAAGAACTATCGTGCTCTTCATCAATGATAATGAGCTTTAAATTAGGTAGGGGCGTAAAAATAGAAAGTCGCGTGCCAATCACAATTCTCGCCGTACCTGACTGCGCCAACTGCCAATTACGTAAGCGTTCACTCTCACTGAGATTACTATGAAGGCTCACCAACGGGTAATTGGATAAACGACTTCTAAAGCGCGCTTCTAACTGTGGCGTTAAGTTGATTTCAGGCACTAAAACTAATACTTGCGCACACTTATTCTCTAGAACGTGTTGCATTAAACGAATGTACACTTCTGTTTTTCCGCTACCAGTAATGCCATGCAATAGCCAAGCCTTGAAGCTTTGCGAATCATTCACAATCTGTTTGACTGCCATTGCTTGTTCTTCATTAAGCTCTGGCATTACCGCAGCTGGCATTTCAGGTAGCTTGATTGAAACTTGCACTTGCTTGCTAATTGCCCAGCCATCGCTGACTAACTGTTTTACTGCTTTACGCGCACTGCTCGAAATTGCATCTAAATCAGCCTCAGTCAGTAAGCTTTCTGCTCGCAAAGCGGCAAATACGCGACGCGTAACTAACTGGCGCTTGGGGATTTGCTCAACTGTTTGCATCTGGCCAAAATCTGTAAGCTGATAGGCATAATGCTTGCGTGATACCGCTGGTGCGATTTGCCGTAATCTTGCAGGTAGCGCAGATAACAAAGCCTGACCAAGCGGATATTGGTAATAACTTGCACTAAACTTTACCAAATTTAACGTTTCCGCATCTACCGGCAATTCATCAGTAAACACTTGTGTGATTGGCTTAAGCTTTTCAATAGGAAAATCGCTAGTGTCCGCCATATCCATCACAATACCAATCTGGCTTCTGCGGCCAAACGGCACCAGTACACGCTGACCAATCTTTACAACTTGGCCACCACTTAAATAATCAAATAAGCGGTCCAGCGGCACATCTAAGGCAATTTTCAGGATAAGTTTAGGCAAATTTATTTTAAACTTTAGTTGTTATTATAATAACTTGGTTAAATGTAGCCATTTGATTTTCAACTGTTTAAAGAAAAAATGGCGACAGTAGGTTAAAATATCACTCTTAAATTATTTACTTAAGCGCGAATTTGTTTTGAAAGCACATCTTACCCAATTACTGGCATCTGCCGCAAAAACTATTGCGCCTGACAGTACAGAAATCAGCATTTTACTTGAACGCCCTAAATCTGCAGAACATGGCGATTTTGCTACCAATTTAGCTTTGGTTTTGGCTAAACCGCTGAAACAGAACCCTCGGGCCATTGCTGCGCTGATTATTGAAGCATTACCTGCAAGCGACTATATCGCTAAAACAGAAATTGCTGGCGCTGGTTTTATCAATTTCTTTTTAAATGCGCAATCTCAACAATCGGTAGTAAAAGAAATTTTAGCTGCAGGCGCGCTCTATGGTCGCAACAATATTGGTCATGGCTTAAATGGCATAGCACAAAAGGTGCAAGTTGAGTTTGTGTCTGCCAACCCAACAGGCCCTTTACATGTGGGGCATGGCCGCGGTGCTGCAGTAGGTGATTGCCTGGCACGTTTATTAGACGCAAATGGTTGGGATGTAACACGTGAGTTTTATTACAATGACGCTGGCGCGCAGATTGATAACCTCACCATTTCAGTTTTAGCGAGATGCAAAGGTATCTCGACTGAACACGAAAGCTTTCCTGAAAACGGTTATCGCGGTGAATACATCAATGACATTGCGGCAGCCTATTTAACCAAACACACTGTAATCGCAGATGACATTGAAGTGACTGCGAGTGGGGATATCAACAATTTAGAATCCATTCGCACGTTTAGTGTGGCGTATTTACGGCACGAACAAGATTTAGATTTAAAAGCATTTCAAATTAAGTTTGACGTATTTTCGCTAGAAAGCGCGCTTTATACTAATGGAACCGTTGAAAAAACGGTTCAGGCTCTGATTAAAAGCGGCCACACTTACGGAGAAAATGAGGCTCTTTGGCTTAAAACTACCGACTTTGGTGATGACAAAGACCGCGTGATGCGCAAAACGGACGGCGGCTATACCTACTTTGTACCTGATGTTGCTTACCATACAGATAAATGGAATCGCGGTTTTGTTCGTGTAATTAACGAGCAGGGTGCAGACCACCACAGCACAATTACCCGTGTGCGTGCCGGTCTGCAAGCTTTAAATATCGGCATTCCAAAAGGTTGGCCTGATTACGTGTTGCATCAAATGGTCACCGTCATGCGCGGTGGAGAGGAAGTAAAACTCTCCAAACGTGCGGGCAGTTATGTAACCTTGCGTGATTTGATTGAAGAAGTAGGCTGCGACGCGACCAGATATTTCTTAGCAGCGCGCCGTTCTGATTCGCAATTGATATTTGATATTGATTTAGCCAGAGCGCAAACCAATGACAACCCTGTGTACTACATTCAATACGCTCATGCGCGTATTTGCAGCGTATTAACGCAGTGGGGTGGTAGTACAACGCAGTTAGATAAGGTGGATTTAAGCTCGCTGACTAACGCACATGAAATTGCACTCATGCAGCGCCTAAGCACTTATCCTGAAACGGTTGCAAATGCTGCTACGGAACTTGCGCCGCATACCATTGCTAATTACTTAAAAGATTTAGCCAGCGATTTACACAGTTATTACAATGAATATAAATTCTTAATTGATGATGAAGCGGTTAAACTTGCGCGCTTAAGTTTAATAAGCGCAACGCAGCGAGTGTTAAGAAGCGGTTTAGATTTACTTGGTGTAAGTGCCCCGGAAAAAATGTAATTTTATTTGCAAATCAACACTATCATGACGGTAAGCCGATACAAGCACAAACAGTTTCGACTAGGCATAATCAGCAAAGTAAGTTTAGATTTACAGATTTAATAAGGACCAAAATTAATTATGAGTAGAGACTACAAACCAAGTGCCGAAAAACCTAGAAACAGCAAAAAAGGGAGCCCATTTTTAACAGGCTTACTTATTGGAGTTTTATTGGGCGTTGCCGCGTCACTAAGCGTAGTTATGTATATAAAAGGCGATAACAGCCCGTTCAGCCTACAATCAGGCAAAGAACCAACCAAGCCCTTAGCCGATAAAATCAAAGAAAACGCAAAAGCAGAGGCTGAGAAAGCTGCTGCCGAAAAGTCCGCATTGGCGAGTGCCGACAATACCGAAAACCAAACTCGCTTTGATTTTTACACTATTTTGCCAGGCAGCGAGAGCAAAGTAACGAAAGAAGAAGAAATCAAAATCAAAGAAAACGAGCCACAACCAGTTGTTCAAAAAAGTTACTTTTTACAAGTTGGCGCATTTCAAACTGAAGAAGAGGCTGATAACCTAAAGGCCAAATTAGCATTACAGGGATTTGAGGCCGTAGTGCAAACTGCCAGCATTCCTGATAAAGGAATTTGGCATCGCGTTCGCGTCGGACCGCTAAATGATTTAGACCAGATTAACAAAACAAAAGGTGATTTACTAAGCAACGGCTTTAATGCTGATTTAATTAAAGTAAATATTGAAAATCAGTAATTTTTAAATTTATGCCTTAATTTATTATGCATTGAATTGTCAGCCGAAACAGGAGTCATTCGTTTGAGTTTACATGTTGTTAGTGAATACCAATATTTTTAATATTTAGATAAAGCAAAAGGAATATAACAATGAAAAAATTGTTGAGCGCACTACTTTTATTAGCCTCATTCAATGTGTTGGCGGCAGACCCGCAAATGGGCAAAGATTTTGATAAAACGGCTCAGGCCATGCCAAACGATACGCCAAATAAAATTGAGGTGACCGAGATATTCTGGTACGGCTGTATTCATTGTTATCACATAGATCCTATGGTGGATGTATGGGTTAAAAAACTGCCTGCTGATGTCGTATTTAAGCGTGTACCTGGCCTGCCTCAACCCGCATGGGCACCAATGGCTAAAGCTTTTTACGCATTGGAAGATTTAAAGTTATCTGACAAACTGCACACAGCCTTGTTTGATGCAGTGAATAAAGATAAAACACTCAACCCAACTAACGAAGCTGCTGCCATTGATTGGATCACCAAAAAAAGTGGTTTAGATAAAAGTAAAGTAGAAGCTTCATTTAAATCGTTTTCTATGAACAATAAGCTAAACCAAGCGGCACAAATTTTCCGTGCTTCTGGCGCGACTGGCGTACCTAGCTTTATCATTAATGGCCAATTCATTACTTCAAGCACAATGGCTGGTGGTAACGAGCAAGCACTAAAAACTGTCGATTATATTGTTGCAAATATTCGTGCTGACAAAGCTAAGGTGGTTACACCAGCAAAAAAGTAACTGAAGATAAAAACTGGTTTAAATCTTTTTACAAATGGATTTTTAATTGGTAACTTTTGCAGTGCAACTGTAATTTCTGACTGCTTAAAATAAACCCGTTTCTGCCTGTTGGTGAAAACGGGTTTTTTTATGTGCTTAATATTTTCATTTTTCTTTGCTCATTTTTTAAGGTTCATAAAGGTTCACATATGAAAGTTTTTATCACTGGCGCATCCAGCGGCATTGGCGAAGCACTCGCTATAGAATATGCAAAACGCCACAATAACAAGAATACAATCATAGGCCTAATAGCCAGACGTAGTGAGCACTTACAAAACCTAAAACTCAAACTAGAAAAATCACATCAAGTAAAATGTGAGATTTATCCGTTAGACGTGCGTGACGACGCTGCACTCGCATTAGCTGCAAGTGATTTTATGCTGTTACATGGCACACCAGATGTAGTGATAGCCTGTGCAGGCGTTAGCCGTGGCACTCTAACAGACCACAAAGAAGATATTGCTGCATTTCAAGCCGTGATGGACATTAACGTCATGGGCTTGGTGCATACTTTTCAGCCATTCATTGCGGCCATGAAGCAGGCGGGGCAGGGACGGTTAGTCGGTATTGCAAGTGTTGCCGGAATACGCGGCTTACCCGGTGCGGGTGCTTATAGCGCAAGCAAAGCTGCGGCAATAACTTATTTAGAAAGTTTACGGGTAGAAATGGCCGCCAGCAATATTACTGTAACCACTATCGCGCCAGGCTATATTCGTTCCGCCATGACAGCTGTTAATGACTACAAAATGCCATTTTTAATGGATGCCGATATTGCTGCGACTAAATTTATAAACACTATCGAACGCAAACGCCGTTTTGTAGTGATTCCATGGCAAATGGGTTGGCTGGCTAGATTCATGCGTTTTATACCGCCAATATTATGGGATTTTGCCATGAAAAAAGCGCCTCATAAGAAGCGCTTGGATTGGGATTGGTTATAAGTAAAAAACCTTAACGTGTGATGGGTTTGTGACGAATACGTTTCGGCTTCGCGCCTTTGTCGCCGAAATTGCCATCACGCCAACCTTATGTGCTTTAGCACCAAGAGTGGCGGGGAAGGCGCTTGCGGTCTCTGTGGTGTAGTTTCGGGGGCATACCAATTGCTGGTACGGAAGGCGTTCGTAATAGGTCGATGTATTCTTGAATCTAACGTGTAATTGGTTTATAGCGGATACGCTTCGGCTTCGCGCCTTCCTCACCCAAGCGTTTACGCTTATCAGCCTCATATTCCTGATAGTTTCCGTTAAAAAAGGTCCATTGTGAATCACCTTCAGCTGCTAGTATATGTGTGGCAATACGGTCCAGGAACCATCTGTCATGTGAAATTACCAATACACAACCTGCGAACTCTAGCAGCGCATCTTCTAGTGCACGTAACGTTTCTACATCTAGGTCATTTGAAGGCTCATCAAGCAACAGCACATTGCCGCCAGAAATCAGTGTTTTAGCTAGATGTAAACGTCCGCGCTCACCGCCAGAAAGTTGGCCTACGATTTTTTGCTGGTCACCGCCTTTAAAATTAAAACGGCCAATGTAGGCGCGTGATGGCGTTTCATAACGCCCGACAGTCAAAATATCAGAGCCGCCAGATATCTCCTCAAACACAGTTTTATCGCTACTTAATTCATCACGGCTTTGGTCAACATAAGCAAGCTTCACCGTTTGGCCGATTTTTACCTCACCGCTATCGGGTTGCTCCTTTCCTGTAATCATTTTGAACAGGGTAGATTTACCCGCGCCATTCGGGCCGATAATACCGACAATGGCGCCAGCAGGTACACTAAAGCTCAAATTATCAATTAACAAACGGTCTTTAAACGCTTTAGTCACTCCGTTGAACTCAATGACTTGGTCGCCCAACCTCTCGCCTGCAGGAATGAAAATTTCCTGTGTTTCGTTACGTTTCTGGTATTCAGCACTGGCAAGCTCTTCATAGCGGGCAATACGAGATTTACTTTTCGCTTGGCGGGCTTTGGGGTTTTGGCGCACCCATTCCAATTCGGTGTTCAATGCTTTACGGCGTGAAGACTCTTGTGATTCCTCTAACGCTAAGCGCGCTTGTTTTTGATCTAGCCAGCTTGAGTAGTTGCCTTTCCACGGAATACCATGTCCGCGGTCTAGCTCTAAAATCCACTCCGCTGCATTATCGAGGAAGTATCTATCGTGTGTGACTGCCACCACGGTACCGGGAAAACGCACAAGAAACTGTTCTAACCATTCTACTGATTCTGCATCCAAATGGTTGGTTGGCTCGTCCAACAACAACATATCAGGCTTAGATAGCAATAGTTTGCACAATGCCACACGGCGTTTTTCACCGCCTGATAGCGGGCCGATTTTCGCATCCCATGCTGGTAAACGCAGCGCATCCGCGGCAATTTCTAATTGTGTGGTTAAATCTGCGCCGCTGGCGGCAATAATATTTTCGTACTTGGCTTGTAGCTCTGCCAGTTTATCAAAATCTGCATCTGGCTCAGCATAAGCAGCATAGACGGCTTCTAGATTAGCTTGGGCTTGCATTACCTCTCCCATACCAGACTCAACTTCTTCACGCACCGTTTTTTCCGGGTCTAGTTGTGGCTCTTGTGGCAAGTAACCTATAGTCAAATTTGGCTGCCACTGCACCTCGCCCTCAAACTCTTTATCTACACCAGCCATAATGCGCAACACAGTCGATTTACCCGAGCCATTCAGCCCTAACAGACCAATTTTGGCGCCTGGAAAGAAAGACAGCGAAATATCTTTAATAATCTGTTTTTTAGGGGGAACCGTTTTGCTCACGCGGAGCATAGACATTACATATTGGGCCATGATATTTACTTACATGTTAAAAAATGAAAGCTTAACAGAAAGCAGGATGGCTTGCTCGCTAACACTTCTTTGCATACACTTGCTCATAAAGAATAGTGCAGCAAATAAGGCTATAGCAATCTAGGTATAATGCATTCACTTAATAAAAAGCAAAATAGACATGGCCATTAAATCAACAATATATAAAATCGATCTGCAAGTTTCAGATATGGATCGAAATTATTACCAAGCTCATAATTTAACATTAGCGAAACACCCCTCAGAAACAGATGAGCGCGTAATGGTGCGGCTAATTGGCTTTGCAATGTATGCCAACGATGCGCTGATATTTGGCAAAGGCCTGAGTGACGATGAAGAACCAGACTTATGGCAAAAGGACCTGACTGGTGCCATCGAACTTTGGATGGATGTAGGCTTACCCACAGAACGCGATGTCCGTAAGGCAGCGGGCCGTGCCAAACAAGTGATAGTGGTGCTCTACGGCGGAAGAATTGCCGATATGTGGTGGACGCAAAATAGCAAAGCGCTACTAAAAATAAATAATCTAACGGTGATCAATTTACCTGACACAAAAGAATTAACGAGTATTTCACAGCGCGGTTTGAATATCAGTTGCACTATTCAGGATGGGCAAATTATGGTGGGGCACGATGGCGGAAGTTTTGAAATTATGCCGGTTATTCTAAAAGAACCTAGCAGCTACTGACGTTAAACGCTTACCACACGCCCCGTCTTTATATAGCATTATGTTATAACATAATGCTTATTCAGTATTTAATCATTTAAATAATATCCCATAGAATAAGCCTTTTATTGTTAGCATCCAGCTACATGCATGCTTCGTGGAGTACTTAATTTGAAAATTCGCCGTTTAGATTTAGATGATAAGATTATTAGTCAGCCACATGTTGAATTAGGTCTCCCGCCCGCTGAGTATGACGTAACTCACGCATCAGATCATCCGCTACTTCGAATAGCCAGCTATATAGTTGTTGCCGTATTAACAGCGCTTATTTTCTATTTCACCTATAAAATATTTTTTGGTAACAACGGCCTTAGTGGCAGTGAAATTATTACTAACGCATTACATGATCCAATGTTTTGGAGTGCAGTTGCGGTTGGGCTAATTGCCCAAGTGATTGATGGTGCACTTGGCATGGCCTATGGCGTCACTTCAAGTAGTTTTTTGTTAGCAGTAGGCGCCTCACCAGCCATGGCAAGTGGGGCAACGCACTTAGCTGAAGTATTTACCACTGGGGTATCTGGCGTTGCTCATCTTAAAATGGGTAATGTGAATAAAAAACTATTCTTTAGCCTGTTGATACCTGGCATCATTGGCGCACTGATAGGCACCTACATTTTAGGAAATATTGATGGTAAAGTGCTTAAACCTTACATCAGCGCTTACTTGTTACTGATGGGTTTATATGTACTGAGTAAAGCTTTTCGCCATATTCGGGCTCGCCATGAAATCAGCACCGCCAAAGTCGCACCTTTAGCACTGTTTGGCAGCTTTATGGACACCACTGGAGGTGGTGGCTGGGGGCCGATTGTAACAACGTCTCTGGTAGGCTCAGGTCACGACCCAAGAACCACTATAGGCTCAGTCAATTTTGCCGAATTTTTTCTAACGGTGACAGTGGCCGCTGCATTGTTTTCTATACTTGACCATAGCGTTTGGATTATCGTAGCAGGCTTGGTAGTCGGTGGTTTATTTGCCGCGCCATTTGCCGCCTACATAACCAAACACCTCAAGACCAAAACATTGCTGATTTTAGTTGGAAGTTTAATTAGCCTGATTAGTATTTTTAATTTATATAAAGCATTTTAAAAAACCTGACTTAATCCTTGTTTACCCTGTTTTATTATCTGAATACCTCTAAATACTTATGGTTTAAGCTTACTACTGCTTCGCGCAGAGTGTCACCCCAACGCCGCCATTTGCGCTTCACAACGGCGTAGTACTTCTCCGCCGATACTTGGATGAAGTTCCATTTGCTTGCGTTCGTCAACGTCCAACCGACCTGGTTTCAAGAGGATGTCGTCTGGAATGCCAACTTTGCCGATGTCGTGCATGGGAGCAAAATGGTAAACATCACGTACATACGCTGGTGTGATTTTGGCTGTGTACTGAGGATCATGCCTCAACTCCTCAGCAACCAGTGCGGAATAGAGTGCCATGCGCACAAGATGGTCACCAGTTTCAGTATCTCTACTCTCGGCAAGTTTAGCCAACCCTTGCACCGCAGAAGCAACCAGATTCTCCATGACTACGGTTCTTTCCAGAATGTGCGAGATTGTAGCTACAATGTTCTTAAGAAACTCGACATGCTCCTGTTGATAATTCTGGTTTTTACTCGCAAAAGTCATGATGGCACGGTTCCCGCCTTGACTTAGTAACGGTAAATATACTGAAGCACTGAATCCATTACTAACTAGAACCTCTTCCAAACTATCCTGAGTAATACGCTTTGTTGATAAGGTAAGCGCCAATTGTTCATTCAACAGCGCAGCCCAACCTCCCTGATGGGCATTAAATTTTCGCTTTCCTTAATACTCAAAGGAGTTGGACTGAAATGCAATTGCTAAATTGCCTGATGACCGTACCAGCTTGTCGCCATGTTCATCGATATACTCAGCAGCCCATGTTAGGCGAGGCTCTTTTAGATTTTTTCCAAGTTTTTCACCAAGCCCCTTCTTGAAGATTTTCCATTCTGCTGCGGTCTTACTCATTTGTAAGCGAGACCTGTCATCCCACGTACAATAAATAGCATTGTGCTCAGGATGGCCAGTCATGCCTGCGTCAATCTGTCATGACTCAAGCGAATGTACAATGCGCTCGTAGAGCGCAGTTTGTTTTTGCAGGTCTTGCCAGTAGGTTCCTAGGTCACGGTTGTATTTATCATCATCGTCCGGAGCTTGCTCCGCATAGTCACGTGCTTGTTCTGCCATGGTTTGACTTATGACGTGCAGCTGACCCGTCAAGTTGAGAATCAAATAATCATGCTGACGCAATTTAAGCGCATGTAATGTATAACCTAAAGTGCCTGCCAATACCAAAAAAATAAGGACAGCAAAACCGATTTGTATGCGTATAGATTTAAACCAAGGGAATGTAGTCATGAATTAACCTAATTATTTTCGATTCAAAGAGTTGCCGGTTCTTCTATACTCTTGTGCAAATCAAGCTACCTATCTGCTTAGTTTAATAGCGCGTAGTGAGTGAAATAAGCCAATCCGGCGATGCTGCCACAATTAAGGTTTCAAATTGTTTATCTAATCCAGTAATGATAAGTAGACCAACAAGTAATAGAATTGCACCAAGGATACGTTTGCCTATTTTACCTACGGTAAAAAGTTTACTTCTAACTCGCATCATGGCTTGACGTGAAAGCAAGCCTAATAAAATCAGTGGTAGCCCTGCGCCTAATCCAAACAACGCCATCACTAAAGTAACATGTGCCAAATTTGCACCTTGACTTGCCAGTGTAATGGTTGCGCCTAGCACTGGCCCAACACATGGGCTCCACACGATTCCCAGTAATAAGCCCAATACAAACTGACCGGATAACGAGTCAGTCGACACTTTACTTAATAGAGTATTACCTGAGCCGCCTATACCGGCAGTTGCACTGGCGAACTTTTCTTGCAAGGTACTAGAAAGTAATACGATGCCAAACGTGATTAACAGCACAGCGGCGATGACTCTGAATACCTCTTGATCTATTCCAATCGATGCACCTATCGTTGCTATAAACACCCCAACAGCGGTAAATGAAATGGCTAATCCAAGTGCTAATGCATAAGGACCATAACGATGCGTATTAAGCGCAGTACCCACTAAAATAGGCACAAGCGGCAATACGCAAGGAGATAAAATAGAGAGCACGCCCGCCAGAAGACTTAACCCATAGACACCAAAACTTGCAATCATATTAAATACTCCGTTGAATTGCTTAAATGGCCTTTTTTAATAATTTTTCTATGCTTTTAGGTGATGTGTCACCAGTACTACGCGCCACTTCTTTAGATCCTTTAAATGCAATCAAGGTGCTTTGTTTACTGACATTAAAGGTTTTTAAAACATCTTTCTGTCCGTCAAAATCTACACGTAAAACAGTAATTGACTGAAACTCTTTTTTCTTGAGTAAGTTATTAACGATGGGTGCTTGGGCGCGACAAGTTGGACACCACGGCGCATGCACTTCAACCAGAATTGATTTACCTGCTTTCTGCAAACTATCGAACCCAGCTTGAGTGAACGCGGTAGGATCAGCAAATGCGGTACCAGAAACAAGAATGCTAGTTGCTAACAGTAATGATTTAAATAATGTTTTCATAATGACCTCTGAGTGTTAAATGAGAACATTTGTCGCAAAAGAAAATGATTCCTTACAAATTTTGTAGATTTATTTTTATGGTGAATCAATAGTTCTAAAGAAATAAAAAAAAATTTGTAAGGGTGTGAAAATGATTCCGACTAACTTGTGTGTAGCACATGATGAACGTATTTTGTGTTCACTTAAGTATTTAGATGCTCTGCCTTAGCTATATGTGATCTTTGACTATAGCGGGTAGATTTTTATAATAAATTCGGAAGGAAATATCATGTCTATTCAAACATCAATGGTTCGTAATGGTGCAATGATTGCAATTGGTGCTGCAGCACTTGTGTTGTCTGGTTGTGCTGGCACTATGTCAAAAAGCGCTTCAAGTGGTGAAATGGTGCATTGTGCTGGCGTAAATTCGTGCAAAGGGACGAGTGACTGTAAAACTGCTGAGAATGCATGTAAAGGTCAAAATGTCTGTAAAGGTCACGGCTTCTTGGGGATGAGCGCTGCTGATTGTACTGCCAAACATGGCACCATTATTTAATAATCAAACAAACGGTATGTACGTCATACCCTTTTCACATTAAAGATAGCTTCAACTTAAAGGATCACTATTATGATAGGTAATATTCAAAATAAAATGCGTACAGGTGCAATGATTGCATTTGGGGCTGCGGCATTGATTCAATCTGGTTTTGCAATCAGCGCTGAAATGGCGACAGAAGCTAAAGTGCATTGTGTAGGTGTAAATTCATGCAAAGGAACGAGCGACTGTAAAACCGCTGAGAATGCTTGTAAAGGCCAAAATGTATGTAAAGGTCATGGTTTCTTGGCGACGACTGCGAAAGATTGTGATGCAAAAGGTGGTACTGTAGAAAAGTAATTTTTAGGTAAATGAGGATCAGGTCTAAGACGTGATCCTCATTTAGTCAATTACACCTCTAATATATGCAAAATCCCCCAAATACAAATCGTCCTTATCTAGGATTTGGCTTAGGTTTGCGCACTCAGCATTACCATAGCGTTCTTGATACTAAACCCAACGTGGATTGGTTTGAAGTGCTTTCTGAAAACTACATGGTACCTGGCGGCAAGCCCTTGCATTTTTTAGACCGTATTCGTGCAGATTACCCTGTCGTCATGCATGGCGTCTCGCTTTCTATCGGCTCTACCACGCCTTTTGATCAAAATTACCTACGTGACCTACGTCAGCTAGCAGATCGCATACAACCTGAATGGATTTCTGACCACCTATGCTGGACGGGCGTGCATGGGCAAAACATGCACGATTTATTGCCATTGCCTTACACTGAAGAAACAGCCAAACATGTCGCTGAACGAGTAAACATTGTGCAAGATTATCTTGGACGCAGAATTTTGCTAGAAAATGTTTCTAGCTATGCGAGTTATGTAGACTCTACCATGAGTGAATGGGAATTTATTTCGCTGATTTGCGAAAAAGCTGATTGCTTGCTGTTGCTTGATGTAAACAATATTTACGTGAGCAGCTACAACCACGAATTTGATGCTAAAGCCTTTATTAGTGGCGTACCGGCTAATCGCGTGCAACAAATACATCTTGCTGGTCATCATAATCATGGCGATTATATTATCGATACACACGATGCACCAGTAATCGACCCAGTATGGGATTTATACGAATATGCAACATCACGTTTTGGTAAGGTTTCTACTATGATAGAGCGCGATGACAACATCCCAGAGATAGCTGATCTGGTACAGGAGCTACAAAGAGCACGAGATATTGCAGCGCGTTATCCTCAAAAAATTCTCAATGGAATAAAGCATGAGTGACTTAGTGCAGATCCAGTCTGATTTTCAGGCTTTTTTAATAAACAATAAGAATATTGCTTTCACTCATCAAATTGTTGACGATGACAAGGTAGGCGCCAAGAAACGCCTTAGTATCTACTATGATGCATACCGCCTGCGCATCATAGAGGCATTAGCTACAGTGTATCCTAAACTTAAAATGCTTTTAGGAGATGACCTGTTTGATAAAACTGCTCGAGAATATTTAGATAAATATCCATCGACTTATCGCAATTTGCGCTGGTATGGTGGAAGCATGCGGGAGCACCTACTCTACACACTACCACAACACCTTGTGGCAGCCGAAATGGCAGATTTTGAATGGGCTTTGTCGCTAGCGTTTGATGCCGAAGATGTAGATGAATTAACGTTGCAGAATCTTGGTAAATATCCCCCAGAAAGTTGGAGTAATCTAAGCTTTAAATTTCAACCGTCTATACAAGTTATTCGCACACGTTGGAATATTATCCCTATGTGGAAAGCACTAGAAGCGGAAGAAATGCCACCTGCATTAATCCAAGAGAGCACCTATCAATCATGGTTGATTTGGCGCAAAAACTTAAATTCGCAATTTCGCTCTATGAGTGAGATTGAAGCTGTTGCGCTTAATTTGGGCATGATGGGTGCCACTTTTGGTGAAATTTGTGCCTACCTAGAAGATATTCTTAATTTGGACGAAGCCACAATAACAGCAGCTCAATACCTTGCTAGCTGGTTAGAAATGGGGTTAATTTCTAATGTGGCCTTAATTCAATTTAAAAAGTAACGCATTTTTATGAAGAACCGACAAAAGTGCGTTACCTATAAAATTAACTACAAAACGGTAATTGCAAACTTTGTAAAATTTCGCCATTTCGAGAATCTTGTACAAAAATTACCGCGCCTGCATTACGCAATTTCCACTCAGCCTTTAAGGTAATATTTTTTACAAATTCGTTTTTGGTGTTTAGCTGAAAAGCGCCAAAAAAATCACGCACAACATAATCATGCCTCAGTTCACGGCCGTTATTCTCGCCAGCATTTACTTTGCTAACCAATTTATTCTCATAAATTGCTACAAAAATATCGGCATTTTTGACGTCATCAGGATTGACGGCCTGTGCCGTCGCTTTTAGTGTAATTTCCCCATTGGCCTGTGTAATAGCATTTAGGCTTAAATTAGCGCGAGAAGCTAATTTCTGATTCGCCGAAATTGCCTGATTTAATCGCGACACATCTGCTCCTTTAAAATCACGTCCGCTTAATACAAATTGCGGCGTATACACATAACCAGCGCCTGCAAATGCGGCAGTTTTGCGTTGGCGGTCTGAATATTCAGCTTTGGAGAATTTATCTTGCCAGCCGATATAGTTCCAATAATCCACATGAAAAGCCAGCGGAATCACTTTATGGGCATCTGGTTTCAAGCCACTTAGCCATTTGTCGGCTGGTGGACAGCTGCTACATCCTTCGGATGTATAAAGTTCAAGTAACGGTACAGTCGTTGAATCACTTTTTGCAAAACATTCCGCTGCAAAAATCGTTACTGGCGTGATAGATAATATTACAGGTGCAATTAAATTGAATATTGCTTTAGATAATTTTCTATATTTTTGCGTCATGACTTGATCTCCATTATGAATGAAGTTTAGTCGTAGAAATTGTTAAAGACTTACATGAGAGTTAAACACAATCGCTATATAGTAGTTTTGGTTAAATATTCATCACCATTTAAATGTAAACAGCCCGCTCGATAGAGAAGGTCATTATTCGTCTAAAAAGCAAGCAACCTATCTTACTAGCTAATATTCGAACACATAACATCGTAATAATCTACGATACAACTTTATTATTTAGGGTACAACTTTATTATTTGCAAACAATTTGTTCTCATAAAATAAAGTTCTTTCCTAAAATGCAGCTAAGTCATTGATTTTCCATAGTCACACTTAAACGCCAAAAATATATAGTTCTTTCCTAGACAAGCTCATCAATTACAAACTATTCCGAAACGCATAAAATAAAGTCCTTTCCTAATATTACAGATTGATCTGCTTGAGCCTCAAGGCCGCGAACTAAATGATTAAACCTCTTTTCTTAACCCCAACCTATCCAGAAGTTTCATTGACCATACAGTTACTTGCCCTTGGCTATCTGCTTTATCCCTTGGAGTAAGCACTCTCGGCAAACGCTCACAAGAACAAATTTTGTCCAGTAAATGCTCAACTTCATTATCCCAGTGCCCGCTAGCGTCAACCAGTCCATCTAGCATTAGCTTTACCGACTCCTCTAGCGCCTTGAATGACAGGCAGCTTTTGTAACGCAACACTATCAAGGATAAGGCTACCTCACCAGTACGATCCACATCAAGTAACACTATTGGCGGTAAGGCTGGCAAAGTAATGGTAACGACTAATGCAGTTCGCTGGGTGCGATTTACTAAAGAAAACACTCTGCCACCCTTGATTTGACACAAGGACATAGCAAAATGTGCTTCTGGTAACATTTCTGACATGTGTCGCACAGTATTAGCCAACGCTTGCTGGTCACCCATCGACTCCCACTTCGCTGGCGTTAACAACTTAAACTCCAGTGATGGAAGGCTGGCATTGCTAACTTGCTCTCCTGCGCTAACCTTGATAATTTGTCGCTTCTCAATTTTGGCAGGACCTACATCTGCTGCTTTTGACCCCTTACCCGCGGGCACTTCTACATCAATCAACAGCTTTTCAATGTTAATATCACGATCAAAATCCGACTGTTTAGAATAGAAATTAATCGCTTTTTGCCCAATGTCGGACTTACTGCCTAACTGCCCGTCATCTAGTTGATAGTCATAGACAATTTGTTCTTGGGGAGCGCTTGTATCTTCATCTCCCCCGGGAGCGCCTACGATTGTTGGCTTCTCTGCTAAAGTCCGAATAACTTGCTTTAACGTTGGGTGTCCATAAGACAATTTGTCGCAAGGCTGCTGCTTTCCAGTTAGGTGCAGTAGTTCAAGAACTAGCCAAGTGTTCCCATGCTGCACACCTCTAAACGTCCATACAGAGTTTTTCAAGGCTGGAGGAGCAAAACTCACATACTGCTGCCTATGGCTTAGTAAATAGACACTATCCCAGGCACGCCTCGCCTGTGGATCAAGTGCGATCCAAGCAAACTCTTGCGCAAACTTATGAGATAAGCAGTGTTTAGGTAACTCTGCGGTAAAACGCAAAACTAGATTCGGACGATGACCAGGCACTTCAGGATGAAACAGAAGGTTAATAGCTCCTGGTCGCATCAACGCATTGGCAAGCACTCGGTTATGCAAAAACAGATAACGAATCAATTCTATGGCAGGAATTAACACTTCACCTTGAGAGGTCTTATAACGAAACAGTCGCTGAATGCCTGCCTCGCGACCTTCGAACGAATAGAGTTTCTGCGGAATATCTGCTGAAGAGACTTCCTCAAATTGAGAAACGTCAGCTATCGTCAAGGTTTCAATCATCCCCCTAGCTGGCAACGAAAGCAATTCACCTTCAGAAAAAACATGCCCTAGAGAAAGCATTGGCAACATACCTATTGGCAATTGCATCATGTGGAACTTACCTGATTCCATGCCGCGTACGACTGCACGTACAAACCAAGACTCTTTTACATTTTGCTCAAATCCAACAAACCAATATAACTCAATATGCTCCCCAGCAAATTCAGAAAATTGCTGAATCTGTAGCTTACTCATGCAGCAATACCTAAAGTATTAGGTGGTAATTCAAGTATCGCACTAATTCGCTCTAGATTACCTGAACTTAATCCTGCCTTACGCATCACTTGCCAAGCTTTAACGCTACCATCACGCTCCAATTCGAAGATAGCCCAATAAATGCGGCGTACCTGGAATTCATCTGTACTTTCTACAGTATCTTTTAGAAATGCCATCGTCATCGGCAAGCGATGCTGACGCTTGGCAAACCAGTTACGTTTACCAACACGGCGTTCCAGTTCGGCGATTGAGACACGCACGGGAGGATTCTCTACAAGAATAATATTAACCAATCTACGAAGCTTCATAACCAAACGCTGATCAATATTTACCCAGTTATGGCGCGTATATCCATTTTTAGTTTTTTTACAAACAGACATTATTTGTGATGATGGTAATGGCTTATCTGCTAGCTTATTACGCGGCACAATTTCTGAATTAATCCGCTTCTGCGCAGACTGCATAAGTTTCCACGGGACGACAACATCTAATTCCCGTGCGAGACGTAGTACCGTTTTAGGATCAATCTGTAATGCACGTCCAACACTTCGTAAGCTCATCCCCGCATCAACATATCTACGCAAAGCTGGCTCTAGTAGAGGGCCATAATGAAAAAATCGGGTTGGCCCCATTTTGCCAGTTGTTACATCAAAATTACGAGTGTAAACATAACCACAAGAACAAGAAAACACCCCTACAGATTTGCCATGATTACGGTGTAAACTAATATCCTTGATTGATAGTGATGATTGATGTTGCGCAAGCGGATTCAAACAAGGCCAAGGACCTTTTCCAAATGGATCGACATTTACCGCAGTCTGTGCAATAAAATCTTGTACCAATAAATGGAATAACGGATGACTTGCCTTACGATGCTTGCGAACCATAGTCGCCAGCCATTCACCTCCTATTTCACCATTTTCTAGTACATTCGGCAATGCATCCAACGTCCCTCCATAAAAGTTCCTAAATTTTTCATGGAATAGTTGCTGATTCATTGTATTCGATGCCCGAGCCAAGCCTACTTCGAGCATGCGGCTACGATAAAAATATGTCCAACCTGCATAGGTTCGTGAAGCAGGTGGATGGTTTAGCAAGTCGGCGCTTAGACGTGCCAATCGATGTAAATTTAACATCACGGAACTATCCAAGTTTGGTTCTGAAACAATTGTTCTCGCCTGGTATGGGCAATTTCTTGAAGTTGCAGCGATAAACTCATGTCGGCTATGCTGAGTAAAAGACACTTCACTTTCTAGCAATAGGCAGCCATGTTCTGGACAGACCATTACACTAGGTAATTGGTGATCTCGGCGCCAGTATAACTCGCCATATCGAACCTGCATTTCATGCGTACATTCATGGCAAAATCGTAATTGTGTAATTCTCCCAACACGAAATGCAGCAAGACCTAGTTTCACATGCAAATTTTCAATTTTGCCTTGCTTCATCGCCTGTCTGACTTTGGATTGCAAATATGGGGGCTCAAATGCAGTGAAGTACGGATATAGCGTCAGCGTATTGATAATCCTGTCACAGTTCAATTCGCGATCATGCGGAATACGTTGAGCCAATAATTGAAGATGCCCTGGCAAATCATAAGTCGCAATTACTTTCCGATTATCGAATAGTACTTGCAGCGTATGCACCGGCCCAGGTGAGCCAACGTGACGATGATAACGCGCCAACACGCTGTACAACAACTCTTCGGGATAAATGGTGGGAAAGTATGACAACATCCTGAATTCTCAAGCCGCAATATCCAATAGAGGCGGTTTTACAAAACCGGCATTAAGAAGCGCTTGGTACCCAGATTGCCCACCCTGCTTGCCCAGTGCAACAATTCTCCGCAAATCATTATCAGGACGAAGTTCAGATTTTTTCTGCTTGGAGGGTTTTTGCTTGATAGGTTTAGTCGCGCGAGCAGACAACCTTTCCGAAATGATTGCCATCAACAGCAAAGGGTCTGCTGACAGATTCTGTGCACACGCTTCTTCAATAAGTATTTGCGTCATGTCTTCAGCAATACCTAGCATTTGCAAAGCTGTACGAATTTGAGCTAACTCATCAACACTAGACGTGGATACTAGGGTTTCACCCTTTGTTTGTGTCCGTTGAACAATATCAGAATCGCGCATCTCTACAGCAGATGCTATCATCTGTTCTATATGTAGCTGTAACGGCTGCAGATCGTCATACTTCCGCAATGCCTTAGTATCATTTGCTCGTAACGCATCCAACATTGGACGCACAATTCTAAAGTCCTCTCGGGCAACCTTACGCAAAAGCTGCGGCGTTAGAAACTCCGCTGTGCCACGCACACTCCCGATACCTACTACCCGTAATTGTGCCAACATAAACAATTTCACCACGATGTCTAAAATACCTTGGCTTTCGTCATACAGCACTTCTCGAATCTCGGGGCTTATTGGAGTCACATCACGAGTCCATTGATGTTGCCAAAGCTGATCTATAAAATAATCCCACAGCTTACCTTTAGGCATACGATCCCAAATCAATGAGCCTAATCCACTTGCACGACGTGCTTGACGAAAGTTATCCTGCAATAATGGAACTGCACTCAATGTACCTATCAGAATCACAGGCACGCCGATTGTATTAACCAATGTCACCAAAAAATTCAACAAAGCATCTGGACCAATCTTAGTTTTGTTCAGATGCTGAATCTCATCAATAACCAGCACACCTAGCGCATGTAGATTTGCCACATGTGCCATATGCACCATCATTTCATCTACACTGGCTCGACGACTGCCATACCAGTTAAAATAATTAGTACCTACCAATCGGTCTACCGCCGAGAAAAAATTGATACAAAGTTGTTTAGGTGAGCCTTGATGAGGGCAATCAAGTTTTAACCAGACAATTTGCATCAGACTAAAAGGTTCGGAGTGCTGGATACACTGCGGATATTGGTGCAATACTTTCTCCATTGACTTGGATTTTCCTATCCCAGAACAGCCGATAAGAGCAAAGCTAGTTGCAGTATTTACCACTGGATGACGCGTTGGAGCATGTAGAGATTTTGCTTCTATTCTTTCGGCACCGCTTTGTAAATGGCGTATATAATCATTTGTCTGTGGATTACGACCTACATAACCCTGTCGCAATAACATCCCAAAACGCTCAGCCAACTGAAGTTGACGTTCTAACGGCTCAAAGTAACGACCCAAACGCATAATGCAATGCTTACGCAATTGGGCTGGAAACTTACGTTCCCGCTCATGAAATTCAGGGCGTGATGCTAAAGCGTTAAGTAACTCACGTTGAGAGAGTAATGGCGGTAAATGTGAGATGAAAATATTGTCTTGATACTCAGGTAAGGTGTCTGACGAAGATTCATTTTTTGGGCTTTGCATCGTCATCTCCTAAACTACCCAGAATTTCAAGAATATCTGGCTCACTATAATCGTCACTAGTAGCACTGGGGAATGTCAAAATGTCTGCGCTTTTGCCTGATGCTGGCTTGTCTGAATTAAAACGAAAAGTTTCAGATTGACGATTAGACTGCTTTTCATCTGCGCGATGCTTGCGGATATTTTTGGTGCGACTAGCAGCACTCTCAACGCTGGAAGTGCTTTTTCGTTTAACCGCATCTGAGACAATACCTTCAATACTAGCAGCAAGGTCTGCTGAAGCCAGTTGCTGCCGAGGCTGGCGGTTTGCGGAAACATTTTTCTCAGATGCCTGCTGCTGCTCGATTTCCCAAAGAGACATCTGTTCATGAGCACGACTACGTTCAGTCATTTGGCAAATCTGAAATTGCATACTTACCAGCGCATCATGCAGATATATCTCATCCATATTGCGTGGATCGTAGGAAATCTTAACCTTCCAAGTACCTCGTTGGCGAGCACGGTCAAACCATCGCTCTTCAATGGCTTTCTGACAAGTGTAATAAATTCCTTTAAACCTAATACCATTTAATGTCACCGTCGCCTCTTGCACTGGCAACAAACTAAAGCGTACCAGTGTCTCTGGATATTGCCGCAAACTACCACTTCGATTGGCAATACCCCATTCCCAAAGATCAATAGGCACAGCAGACACATTGTCTGCAGTAAGATCAGCATCCTTATCGTAACGATCAATTTCGTGGTGGTTGTTATAGTACAAAACACATTCAATAATAATGCGTGTGAACTGATCGAGATCCAGAACTGCATCTAATCGATAATCCTTACCTCCACGTGCGCGGTAATCCGTATCAATATAGCCTGGCACATGTGGCTTAAATTTTGCTGGCAAGAGACGAAAACGTTGCTCCACAATACCCTTCCAATCGGCACGATATGCAGCAGCATTTTCAACAGTCACGTTAAAATTGTTTAATAGGGCCTCGATCATAGACCCTTCAATTTCACCCCGATCACCAAGCAAAATGGCAGGAAGGTGACGGCAAGGCCATACATCAGCAGAAATCTCTATTCCTTGCTCTTTGCAAAATAACTGCTTATCAGCGGCGGTATTTGCTAAAGCCATCATAGCGCCAACCCAGGATGGCCCTTCAAGACCAACATAGATACCAACAATCATGCGACTGAATACATCAATTACAATGTACAACACTGGGCGGCCTATGATTTTATTTTGATCAATCCGTGAAACCAGATATACATCAGCAATCGTCGCATCAAGCTGAAATCGTGCACATGGTCCCCATGCCTCTGCAGTTGAAGTGCCGAGCAGTCCACGCAAGTCTTTATCGTATATACGCGGTCGTAACCGCTCACGCTTAATTTCCAGACGATCATGATCCTGCTCTAACCAATAGTAAAATTGCCCGTATGACGGAAACCCCTGCACCGCAATTTCTGAATTGGGGAGATGTATTACCCGTCCCGTCTCAACATCAATAGTCCGCTCGCAAAAGAAATCCTTAATCATCTGGTCATATGCACCACGTAGTGTGAATTTTTTATCTGAGATATAAAATCGTGCTACTGCCACTCGAAATACTTGGCGTATTTCTTCCGTAATATTCAACCCAGAAAAGTCACCAAATTTTCGTGGTCGACCGCGCTTGATAACGGCATTGGCCTCTCGGATTTTGCCTTTAGCTCCTGAATTCCCAAAATCTGGCAATAACGAATTAGGCGTCTGCCCACGCTGCCAGTAGCGACGTAAATAAAGATAAATTGTAGGTTTTGTTGCCAAGCCAGCTTCTACACAATCCGCGATACGCTTAGCTCGATATGTTGGATAATAAATACTTGGTTGATCATCCACTAAATCAGTAATAATTTTCCACGCGTAATCACGCCGTTGTTTGTGTGATTCAGGTATAGAAGCTTCTTCCATAATTGATAGGTAAGGATCAATTGTCAGCAGTCTTGCATTTCCAGTTTGTAGATCGCCCAGGAGTTCATTTAACTGAACAAGCTCCGGCATAGCGTCAGTGGTATTCACATCTATCACGAATGCAACAGACTGTGTAGGGTGTACCCATAGCAATCGAATCGTACGTGTTGTAGGCGCCAGGTATTCTAGAAGATCATTAAGCATTAGCATCATGCTGTTTTACTCATGAGATTAGAGATTTCTGAACTACCTAATACACTTATTAAATTACTCATATCAAACTTTGCATCTAGATTGATACTGATTTTTTTATTTGCTGCCAAATGTCTAATAATCATTAACGGTTCACCTTTGGCAAAGCCCTGTGCGCTTTCTAAGTGTTGATTAAACTGTTTTATTGTCATACTGGTTGCTTGTTGCAAGCATATGAGAAATCGGTTGCAGCGATCCTTCCAGTATCCAGAATATGGCTCCTCCAGATATTCCAACGACTGCATTTCATGTAACCAGCGAAGATTTTTGATTCGCTGCTCTGGTAAGTCAAAATCAGTGATTAGACCCCATTCAACACCTTTGATCTCCCAATATCGGCGCTCGATTTCCTGCTTTTCTAGCGTGCGCTCATTGTCTAGCTCTGTAATTGGTTTTACCGAACGCGCCATCAAAACAGTGCTTATTCCACCTCGCACATCAACAAGAAAGTCTGTCGTCATGACAATTTCGGTGCGACTATGTGGATCAACTGGGTGAGTAACGCCCATCTCTGTAGCAATACGTCTGGTCAACTCTCGATCAAGCGGAAATTGTTCACGAATGTCAGTTACAGCATCAGACCAATCTAACAATAAAAACACGGCTGTTTCATTATCAGATAACAGATGGTGTTCACGCTGAGTTTTGCGGCAGTGAATACGTGTTGAGCGACCGTGGGATGACACATCTTGAATGGTGAGCCAAGGCTGGTAGTCACTGCCATGTCCCTCACCACGACCTTCTTTCAAAAATCGTGTTATTTTGGCTTCATCAAAGCCATATCTACGTTTTGCCATAAGTTGTTTTCAGTTCGCTTTAATCGCGTAGATAAATGAGTGTTAAATATTCATCTGATTGAAAGTCTCAGATCTATCAATACTCATTAGCAAACTACATTCATAACTCTAAATGACGCTCGCGATTTCTTCTGTAAGATTTGAATGTTTGAACAAACAAGAAAACACCTCAGCTCAATCTGCTTATTTGTAGCGATGTTCGATAAAATGCAAAATTGCATCAGCTTGGGATCCATGCACATTTTTTATGTGTGCACGGACGGGGTACTATCAGCGAATCACAACGCCCCAAGGGAATTTGCCAACAGGAATATCTGTTATTTTTTCATTCTTAACAGTATCAATCACCGAAACACTATTGCTACGCCCATTAGCAACATAGAGTTTTTTACCATCAGGCGTGAGTGCCATATTCCACGGACGTTCGCCAGCGGGAATGGTCGCAATCACAGTGTTGTTAGCCGTATCAATCACGCTGATATTGTGGTCGCCGCCATTGCTCACATACACACGGCTGCCGTCATGCGACACTTTCACGCCATTTGAACGCAAGCCAACGGGGATTTTATGTAATATTGCCCAATCGCCTACAGAGACCACTTCAACCAAATTGGCCGCTTCATTGGCAATGTATGCGAGCTTGCCATCAGGTGAAAAGCCTATGCCACGCGGGTGTTTGGTGGATTGAATCAAATGCACAGATTTGTGTGTTGCCACATCAATCACATCTACATTGCCGCTTGCTTCATTGCTTGCCAGCAACCATTCACCTTTAGGTGAATACACGCAATGCTCGGGGTTTCTACCTTGTGTTTTGGTGGTATGTACCAGCTTATTGGTTTTTAGATTCACGAATGAAACTGCGTGTTCTTCTTCTAAGCAGGCGGCTAAGGTGGTGCCATCTGGCGAAATGTCAATGCCTTCAGGTTCGTCACCCACTTTAATTAAACGTTCTTGCTTGCTCTTGGCAATATCAACCACCGCTACTGCGTTTTTGTCGCGCACTACCACATAGAGTTTTGTGCCATCAGCATTTATGGCGACTGCTTGAATCTTTTTACCGAATTTACCTTTTTTTGGCAACGTGTTTACTACAGTATCGGTGCTGGTATCAATTACCGAGACTGTGCCGTCTTTTTCATTAGGCACATAAGCAAACGGCGCGGCCAAAGCTGCGCTACTCACCAATAAAGTTGCAACCAATATGGCGGTTTGTTTTAATGAAAAAGAAGATATTTTGCTAGCATTCATAATCAATTGACCTTGGCAGATTTAATGTAAGTGGGTAAAAAATGCCAGACACGGATCAGGCGTCTGGCGTAAACACTTTGGAGAGTGATGAAGACCATCATAATGAGATGTTGGCGTCCTAGATACTTAATAAATCCCAAAAAAGCATGGGATTAAATCCCGAAAAATTATAGCTAAGGTACTAGCTCGGTCTTGCTTGGGTCGTGGTTATAGCGTGGTACTTGGATAATATCGCCGCCATGCAACTCTGGTGTCTTGTCGCGCGGGATGTTCTCATACGCTTCTCTGGCCTTTTTAATTTTAGTTTTAGGCATTTCCAGAAAGAAAAGCAGAGAGGTGCCACTGCTAAAGCAGTAAATTTTTTGATCGTCAGGATCAACCCAGTTAAGGGAACAGTCTGCTTTGATTTTTTGCCCTGCTATTACACCAATCGGGTCGTGACTATCAAATTCGCCATGCATGTTTTTTGGCACCACGGCTTTCCAAGTACCTGTTGATGTATCTCTTTCAACCGCAAATGCAGTATCTACCAAGCAAAATAATAAAAGTGAAGAAGCTGCTTTCATAGGTATATTCATAAGGTTTCCTTAACCGTGATTTGTAAAAGTGTCCGTCAGTTTTGTTGCAAAATCTCTATGGCACTAAATCGGTCTTTTTCGGATCGTGGTTATAGCGCGGCACTTGAATAATATCGCCATCGCGCATTTCAGGCACTTTATGCACGCGCACGCTTTTCACTTTCACTTTGCCGGTTTTTTCATCCAGCCAAAAGTCGATGTCATAAATCTCATCTTTGCTGCCTTGTCTGCGAAAATCCGTGCAGGCAAAAAATTGTCCCCCTTCTTTTAACTTACGCACAGGTTGATGCACGCCGATAAACTCCAGTTCCACTTCTTTGCCCGTTTTATCGTCCGTCAATTTGTACAAGCCTGTTGCCTGTTTAGATGAAACAATATGCTCTTCAATGGCCGACATCACTTCCCAACTGCGTTTTTGTTCTGATTCACCCGGGTGTTCAGAGGCAGGAATCCACCACCACGGTTTGGGTTGGCGTTTTACCAGCGTCCAATTAGCGCCGTCTTTCTTAGGGGATTTATAAATGCGCACATCAAATAAATCGAGTTTGCCGTTTTTTGGCTTCACCCAAAAATCAATTAGGTATTTTTTATTATCGTCATCTTTTGCGGTAAAAATGGCTTCAGGAAAGAAGCCGTAGCCATGCAAAGTGCGCATAAAGTCAATATTTTTATATTTCAACGGTAATTTTTCACCGGTTGATGAATCATGCACATAATAAATACCGCTGTTTTTCTTGGCTTCGTCTTGAATCAGTTTATCCGTCCATGCTTTTACATCATCCACGCTATATTTGCCCATATCATCGCCCGTTTGCGTGACTTCACCAGCGGCAAAGTGGTCTTTTGCGCGTTCTAGGTTGCGTTTTTGGTCTTTATTGAAAGCCACTTTTGCATCTTCTGCACGAAAGCAGTAAGTTTTGCCTTCAAACACCATGTTTACAGAACAATCCGTTTTAATGCGCTTGCCTTCAGCCAAGCCCATGACACACATATTATCAAACTCGCCCGTCACTTTAGGTGTGTTTGCTTTTTCCTTTGTTGCTTCAGCCGCCGCTACTTGCGTATTGCCTAGTGCAAATAAATGCGGGCTTGCAGCTAAGCCAGCCGCAAGCCCTAAAGCGAGGGTTATTTTAAACAATTGTTTGCGTATGAATGGCATTTTAATGCTCCTTATATTAAGTTAAAGATATACTTAAAATGCATTATCTTCTTTTATCGTGTCGCTTAAAGTAATTATCGTCACACTAAACAGCATTTCATACGCAACTTAATTATTCACATTCAGCTTACTTTTCAAGTGCCTTTTTCAAGCCTACCGCCGCCGCATCATAAAGCGCGTTAATGACTTTGTTTGCCGCTGGGTTATCTGCGCCTTCTGGGGCTTCCATCGTGTTGGCTTTGTTATAAAAGCGTGCGGTTAAAGTGACTATAGATTGCCCTGCCGCCTTGCCTGCTTTCACTTGCGCTACAGTACGATAATTGCTCACGGCAATGGTGCTGTCGGCACCATCCACCATTTTGTAATCCAGCTTCATGTCAGCATCGTTGGCATCACGCAGTTTTTCTAAAAAGGTGGTGCCATTCTTTAGCGTCACTAGGCGATGCGGCAATGTTTTATCAGATTCAGCATCTTTTCTATCTTCCAATTTCACATCAGTCACATCAGGATGCCACTTGCCAATTGCGCCAAAATCTTTGAGCAAAGCCCAAACTTTAGCTGGCTCAGCTTTAACTTCAAACTCTTTCACCACTTTTTGCCCACTTGGGCCGTGCGCTTGTGCAGCTAGTGGTAACAAACAAGCCATGGCTAACATTGCTAAAAACTTTTTCATACCTACTTTTCCTTATACTTAAACTAAATTACTTAAACTAAATTATTGCGCTTCAATGACTTTTTTCAAATTTGGCAAACCAGCGTCATACACACCTTCAACGGCTTTTACGGCGGTTTCATTGTCTTCACCTGATTTGGGGTGTACATCATTGGCTTTGTTATAAAAACGGCCTGTCCAAGTGACGGTTGATTCGCCTGCGGCAGGGCCTGCTTTTACCGTCATGACTGCGCGGTAGCCACTCACAGGTAAAACGCCTTCTACAATTTTATATTCCAGCTTCATTTCTTCATCTGAATTGATAGTTTGTTTTTCTAAAATCGTACCGCCGCCTTTTAAAGTGAGTAATCGGTGTGGCAATTGCACGCCGTCTTGGTCAGCTTTAGTTTCGGTTGATGTGCTTTCTACGGCGGGATGCCATTTGTGGATGCCGCCAAAATCTTTCACCACTGCCCATACTTTAGCTGGCTCTGCTTTAATCACCACTTCACGAATGACTTTTTGTTGACTTGGCGCATTAGCCGCATTTGCTGAAAATGGAATTGCAATCACTGCTGTCAAAATTACCCATAAAAGCTTCATTATTATTTCCTAATTTATTGATTCAATCATCAGTGAAGCCGAGTTGCCAGCTTCACATTTCGTGGATATTTATTCTTTTGTCGGTGTTTTTTCTGTCAGCAGATAAGCAATATAATTGCCTTTTTCTTGCGCTGTACAGTCACTACCAACAACTTCATTACAATGCTTGGTAAAGTTCTTCTCCACTGCATCCATTGATTTGAAACGTTTAGCATTCACCGCAGGTGACAGCGGCTTGATTGGTTTGCCAGTGACAATGTGTTTACCTGTATCCGCCGGATTGCTCGTATGGCATGAAGCGCATGCAATCGCCTTACCAGGATTATTGACGTCACCTTTAAACTGAATGACTTCACGATTAAAAAATGCTTTGCCATCATCTACTGACAAACCGGCATAAGACGAATCTGCTTTTTTTGCAGCGGCAGCATATTTATCTGCCAGCTTTTGTGCAGTCACTGCATCTGCATATACATTTGTTGCAGCAAGGCTAAGCATTACTGATAAAGCAAGATGAATCGTTTTCATAAAATACTCCTGAAATTAAAAAATAGTTATTGCGCAGCGCCTATAAACTGCCCGAAAGCACGGCTTTGAGCCCCTGTTTTGATGGTATCCACCACTTTATTGGTTTTGGCATCAATGACCGTCAATGCGTTGTCCATCCAGCTTGCCACATATACTCGCTGATGTTTGTTATCAAAAGCGATGCCTTCTGGCGTACCACCCACGTTAATCGTTTGAATCACTTTTTGGGTTTTTCCATCAATGACCGAAACCGTATCCTCATGCGTATTGCTCACATAAAGCCTTGAGCCATCCGCATTGGATGTCACACAATACGGATGCTCGCCTACAGGAATCGTCGTTGTGACAACATCACGCCGCACATCAATCACCGAAACAGAATTGCTTTCTACGTTGACCACATAAAGCAGTTTGCCATCGCCCGATAAAGTCATGCCAAACGGGTGTTTGCCGACTGCTATTTTGTTAATAACTTGATGCGTTCTTGCATCAATCACGCCTACTTCATTACTATCGCGGTTTGCTACATACAAACTAGCGCCTTCGCGGCTTAGCACCATTCCTGCCGGGGCTTTACCCATGCTAATAGTGGTGAGGGTTTTATAAGTGTCAGTTTCTATCACTAAAATTTGGTCATGAAACCAATCTGCTACAAATAATTGCCCGCCACTTTTATTCAGCACCACGCCCACAGGGGCAATTTTTCCCAGCTGAATTTCATGTATCACTTTGTTTTGCGCCATATCTAGCACCGAGACTGAGCGGCTTTCTACATTAGTGATATAGGCGCGATTAGATAATGGATCAATAGCCACGCCAACAGGGGCTTTACCTACAGGGACGGTGGCACTCACTTTGTGGCTAGCCAAATCAACCACAGATACAGTGTGGTCGCCTTGATTAGTCACATAAGCGAATGGCGCGGCAAACACTTGCAAATGCGCGCTTAAAAAAAGATTGCCCAACAATACAGACAGTCTTTTGATTTGTAGCCTATTCAGCATTTACGCCATTACCACTTAATGTTTTTAGCATCGCCACGAAAGTTACCACGGATGAAGTAAATGATTCTCCACATATCATCTTCAGTTTTTACGAGTTTGCCGTGGGCTGGCATAGGGCCTACTACATTTTCACGACCTTTACGGGTGTAGCCTTGCTTCATTAACTCATCACTACCTAATGCGATTAGGCGGAATAGTGTGTCATCATCTGCGCCAAATACCCAAGTTTCGTTTGATAACGGCGGACACATACCGCCGCCGCCATTGCCGCCGTGGCAACCGTTACAGCTTACACCCATGTATTTTTTCTTGCCTGCTTCAACTAAATCCGGATTCATTGTTGTATATGAGTACGGGTTTTTTAACGACCCTTTCTCGGCAGATGTTGCTACATCATACGGTGATTTATCTGAAGCTAAGGGTTTAATTTCCGGGGCTGTAGATTTTTTCTTTTGTGCAGGCAGTGGAAAACCATCAGCACCTACAGCTGGGGCAGACGCAGCGGCAGCTTCTGGCGTTGCTGGTGTTTCAGCGGCAGCAACCACGATTTTTTCAGGCATTACTTTTTCAGGGGCAGCATCTACTTTCTTCACTTCAGCAACCACGGCTGATTTAACAGTTCCAGTGGCTTTTTCAGCAGATTTATCTGTGCCTGCGGCGCAAGCGTTGAGTGACAACATACTTAACATGGCAACTATGCCTGCATAACGAAATTTCATGTTCAAAGCCTTTCAAAAAATAACAACAAATAATACAAAAATCTACTAAAAACACTTTACAGCCAACTAAACATTTAACGCCGTGCGGATGATTTGGCATGACGGATTAAATCCTAAATTAACCTAGGATTTAATCCCGCCAATTGATACCGTGCTATTCCATAGGCTTTTCTAGCATCACAATGGCTTTTTGCGCATCATTTTCTTTGGCTATCTGCAATGCAGTTTTGCCTTCATCATCTTTCATGCTTGCTTTTGCGCCTGCTTTTAACAGCAAGCTCACAATCATGTCTTGATCTTTATGCGCGGCAATCATCAGTGGTGTTACACCACCTGCATTTTTCGCGTTGGGGTTGGCTTTATATTGCAATAAAGTTTGCGCCAAGGTTTGGTTGCCTTTGGTGACAGCCAGCATTAAGGCATTATATTTACCTGCACCCATGGCAAAGTCTGGGTTAGCATTGTTATCTAACATCGCCACCGCTGCATTGGCTTTGTTATCAGCCACAGCCATCGCAAGGGCGGTCATGCCATCTTTATTGACAAGGTTGTAATCGGCTTTAAATTTGCCCATCAGGCGAAAGAGTTTCGGCTCGTTTGATTTAACCGCATACATGGCGGCTGTCCAGCCATCGTGGTCTTGCTTGTTGGGGTCTGCTTTATATTCAAGCAAGCCATTCATCACCACTAAATCATTGCTTTGTACGGCAATCATAAGCGAGGTTTTACCCTCGATATCCTGGGTGTCAATTTTTGCGCCGCGTTTAAGCAGGTATTCAATGCGCGTAGCATCGCGCGCGATGCTGGCATTGATAAGCTCTTCATCTAGGCTAGAGCCTTGTTTCAAGGCTTCGTCCACCATGGCAGGCAAGGCGGCAATATCTGATTGCACGGGAATAATGGCTTTCCTGACAATGGGCTTGTATGCGCCGTGCGTCGGTAAATTGCCAGATACCACGCAGTCATCACACTTCACCAGCGGCACACCGTATTCATCCAACACTTTTTTGATTTTATCTTTTTCTTTCAGCATCACCGCTTCAATGGCAGCTTTCAGGTCATGTGCATTTTTACGCATACCAATCGCCAATGAAAATTCCATGGGGGTTCTATCTTCCATCATGTTTAAAGGCACAATTTCAATGGGGGCTTTTTTCATGGTTTTGTACCAGCCCGCCATTGGCCCCCAAAGCGCGGCCACATCTAGTTTGCCATCTATCATCAGCTGCACATCCATGTGCGGTTGGCGCTCAGGTCTCAGATCGGCATCATGCGCAATGGTGCGCACGATGGTGTTATTGCGATTAATGCCATGCTCCTGCAACACAGTGCGAATGGCCGAATGCTGGAATACGCCCACTTTGTAATCATTGAGCAGTTTAGGGTCATCTAACGACTTAATGTTGATGCCTTTATCATTCCTGTACGCCAACACAAAAGTGCTACGGTAAATTGGAATGGTAGTCATCATGCGATTATCATCGGCGGTCATATCCATCAGAATATCGCATTCGTTATTATCAAACGTTTGCCGTGTTAAGCCACGCTCTAAATACGGGCGATAAAAATAACTGGTATGCGTACCCATGCCCTCAGCAATAATGGTGGCAATTTTGTTTGAAAAACCCTCACCTTTATCTGATGTAATTGGCATGTTACCAGGGTCAGCACAAATGCGTAGAGAACCCATTGTTTTGATTGAACTTGGTGTTGGCACCTCGTCCGCCATTACAGGCAATGCCAATGCCGCAAGACCTAAAGCCAGTAAAGATTGTTTGAAAACGGATTGCTTGGACATCGAATACCCCATAAGATAAAAGTTTATTATTTGAATTTATTGAATAATTAACAGAAGTTATTGCATTTTAACGTCATTTTAAGAACATTTTACTTTTTAAAAGTTCAGTTAAATTTAAAGATTTCATGTAGGAGCGATATTTATATCGCGAAGATTGCAGGTTATTTCACCAATGTTTCGCGATATAAATATCGCTCCTACATACGACTTTTCAAGTGCTTTAGCACTTAGAAAATCGGAGTGCCTGTGGTACATAAAAACCTTACACATAGAAAAAGCAGGTGACGCATAAACGTCACCTGCTAACTTTTACTTACACTTCTTGCAGACTAACAAATTAGTCTAAACGGAAGGTGTACAGTGCACCGCCTTGAGGAATCTTGTCGAGACCTGTTGCTTTAGCCATGGCTGTCGCACCGATCGCGCCGTACTTGTCATCCATATCTAAACCTGCTGTTACAGGTAAACCGATCCAGCCGCCGATACCTGCCCATACAGACACGTATTGTTTGCCTTTTACTTTGTAAGTGATTGGGTTACCGATGATGCCGGAGGACAATTTACGGCTCCATACCACTTTGCCTGATTTACGGTCAACCGCGCGGAAATCACCACCCAATGAACCGTAGAACGCCAAGCCGCCGTCTGTTACTAAAACACCACTCCAGTTTGGATACGGGTCAGAAATTTCCCAGATGGTTTTACCAGTCACTACGTCAAATTTCTTGAGTTTACCGGTCACGCCTGGTTTTTCTGGATACATGTACACGTTAGCAAACACATACACAGTACCTTGTTGGGTGTGCGTACGTTCTTGTGGCTCATCTTCCATACACCAGTTGTTGGTTGGCATATAGAAAATGTTCGGCTCTTTAGGATCAACCGCCCCTGGTTGCTGGTCTTTACCACCCATTGCAGATGGACAAGCTTGTGTATTGACATCACGTGCAAACGGAGAGTGCTGCTCGACCTTGACTGGACGACCAGTCTTCATGTCAATCTTTTCAGCCCAGTTTACGGTCACAAACTTGTGAGCACGTAACAATGTACCGTCTTTACGATCCAGCACGTAAGCAAAGCCGTTACGGTCAAAGTTTACTAACGCATCGTATGATTTGCCGTCAACTTTCAGGTTATCAACCAAAATGTTTTCGTTTACGCCATCATAATCCCATTGGTCAAATGGTGTTTTTTGATAAGCCCACACCATTTTACCCGTGTCGATATTACGCGCCATAATGGTCATAGACCATTTGTTATCGTGCTTACCAACATTGGTTTTTGGATCAACTTCGTTACATTTTTTATGCGTTAAATCAGCACCGGTGTTGCTGCAACGGTAAGAAGGAGACCAGTGTCCAGGGTTACCTGTACCTGCGTACATAATGCGTAATTTAGGATCATAAGTGAACCATGCCCAAGGCGCACCGCCACCAATTTTCCACTCATCGCCTGGGTATGTGAACCCGGTTTTTTGACCATACAAACCATAATGCGGATTCGCTTTATTGGTATCTGGTGTTAAGCACAAATCTTCATCTGAACCCGTACTATGACATTTCCAAACTTCTTTACCCGTTTTTAAGTCATAAGCAACGGTACGGCCACGTGCGGCAAATTCATCGCCACCGAAACCAGCAACCACCAAACCTTCAGCTACCATGGCCGGACCGGTGTGCGTTTCACCTTTTTCTGGGAAAGCATGTTTAGTCACCCAAACTTCTTTACCCGTTGTAGCATCTAAGGCAATCAAGAAACCATCTAATGTATGGAACACCACCTTGCCATCAGCATAGTTCAAACCGCGATTGATGGTATCGCAACATGCGCGTGGCACAGCAGATTCATCACGGTCAGATTTTTTAGTGTAGTTCCAGATTTGTTTTGGTTGATCAGGATTGGATAAGTCCAGGGCCTGCACAATGTTAGGCCAGGCACTGACAAGATACATCATGGGCTTGCCGTTGTGCTCAACCACCACTGGCTGACCTTCATGACCGCGCAATGTGCCGGATGACTGAGACCAGATCATTTGCAGGTTCTTGACGGTGCTGGTATTGATATCTTTCAGTTGACTGTGACGATGCATCGCCAGGTTTTGGCCTGGGGCTGCCCACATATTGTGGTCTTTACTGCGTTTAATAATTTCTTCATTTGCTGACGCTTGACCCACCATGCCGATTAAGGCAACGGCACTCAAGGCAGTAAACATGGCTTTTAATGTCCAGTTCTGTTTCATACTTCCTCCGTGATTAAAAATTCAACCCCTAAATATTTGCAACTTGTAACAAATCATTACAATCACAACATGGTTCGAACTATATGCCTGCTTCATTTTCAGCGATTGAGAATTAGTCCTTCAATAGGTTGGGATATTTTCCCGTCCAATATAGGAAGGTAAAATTAACTGGCTAGCGAACAACGCACATGATGATTAAGGGTTCGACCTTAGTCGACTATGGACTTTTTCTTGATGACGCACTCAAAATCTCACAATTTGCTTGATGCAGTGGGTTTCGGGAATTATTCCTATATTTTGGCGTGACTATCCCTGTTGTGAAAAAATGCCAAACATTACAAGCTTGCGATGTTTGTATTGGTGACGATAAAGCAATGGGCACCTCTATTTATTCAAGTTTCTAAGTCAGACTAGGCGCGAATAAAAAATTAGGACGCGGTATATATTTGATATATAAGGAGTAATTTTTTGTGAGTAACAACGTATGACGACGAAAATTGAATAAATAGAGGTGCCCCAATGCCAAATCAAACTAAGCACACCAGCCAATCTAAGCAGGCAATCACTCAAAAAATGCATAGTCGTAGCATAGCGCTCGATTCAGTATGGGTTCCCATTGCTTTCTTAAGTGTGTATGCCATATCAAGCCACTTCAATTTTTCAGAAAATTATTATATTTGGGCGAGACAATATGAGCAGGGGTTAGATATTGATGAATTGCTGCCTGCACTGCTGGCAAGCTTGGGTGCTTTGCTATGGTTTGCTAAACGACGCATCAATGAATCCAGGATTTTGATTAAGAAAAATCACGCATTATTACAGCGAGTACTAGAAGTGCAAGAAGGCGAGCGTAAACGCATCGCACGCGATTTACATGATGATTTAGGGCAATACCTCAGTGCAATTAAAGCGCAAGCTGCTGGCTTATTGGTTGATGCAAGTAGCTCAGTGGATGTGCAACTTACTGCTAAAAGCATTACATCAAGCGCAGACCACGCCTACCACACCACCCACAATTTAATACGCACATTGCGCCCTGTGGCCTTAGATGACCTTGGGCTATCTGCGGCATTAGAGCATTTGCTTGATACATGGCGGTCGATAAGCACAGAGACGATGCAAAGTGTAGCCAGGCTGGATAAAACTAGCCGCCCAACCAATTACCAGCTACATATTCATGGGGATATTGATAGCTATATTGAAACCGTCAACATTACCGTATTTAGAATCGTACAAGAAGCATTGACCAATATTGCCAAACATGCCTGCGCGCAAACGGTGCTCATTGACATTAAAGGTCACATTGAAAGCAAAGCAAATAGTTTAAGTGAATGGTATTTAACCATAGCGATTACTGACGATGGCGTGGGCTTTGATATGTCCAAGCAAAATTCTGGCTATGGCTTGCTTGGCATGGCAGAGCGCGTTGAAGCGCTTGCTGGCAACATGGAAATAAGCAGCCAAGCCATTGCCACCCACGCTCATACTGGTACAAAAATTAACATTCGGATAAAGGTTTGAAAGTAATGGGGTCATCTAATGGGGCTAACTTATGAAAACAGCCGTTAAAGTTTATCTGGTCGATGACCACGCCGTGGTACGTGAAGGCTACAAGCACCTGCTTGAAAAAGCCAACATTAAGGTAATTGCAGAAGCCTCGACTGGCGAAGAGGCTTATAAAAATTATGATGGAATAAAACCTGATATTGTCATCATGGATTTATCCATGCCTGGCATGGGCGGTATAGAAACCATCAAAAAATTATTAGCTAAAGACAAGCACGCTAAAATACTCGCGTTCAGCATGCATGATGAAGTGGTTTACTGCACACGCGTCATGCAAGCAGGCGCAAGTGGCTACGTCACTAAATCCAGCGCGCCTGACGTGTTAGTGGAAGCTGTGTTTGCGATTGCCGCCAACAAAAAGTATATCAGCCACGACCTTGCCCATACAATAGCCACGCAACATTTAAAACCAGACACTGCTTTAGATAGCTTAACGCCTAGAGAATTTGAAGTATTCAGATTGCTCGCAAAAGGGCTGTCGCTAGAAGACGTAGCCAATATCCTCAACCTGCATTACAAAACCGTCGCCAACCACCAAACGCATCTTTTACAAAAGTTGCATGTAGAAAATCGCTCGCAATTAGTACTGGCGGCAATTAAGTTGAATATTTTGGAAAGCTGAAGACTAGCAGCCTGTCGGATTTGAAGAATCGAAGCGAGAATTCGGCTGGGCGAGGATAGATTTTGCCTGCTTACCCCATTTACCGTTTCTGCAGGTCAGTAGAATAACTATTGGGCACCTCTATTAATTCAATTTTCGTCGTTATGCCGCGTTACTCACAAAAAATTATTCCTTATATATCAAATATATACCGCGTCTTAATTTTTTATTCGCGCCTTACCTAACTTAGAAACTTGAATTAATCGAGATACCCTATTGACCAAAAAAGCGGTGAAAAATAGACCGTTCAGACGGATTTGTAGCCGATTTCTTTTAAATCCGACAGGCTGCTAGTCAGGCAAGCAATATCACACCGTCCACTTTTGCCGCATTTTTATCAAAAGTCACCATTTTTTCACATCCAATATGGCGATATTGTGCAACCATCAGACAGTCAGAAAAATCTGCAGAACCATTTTCAAAACTAAGTAAGGCTTGCTCAAATACATCTTCTGATTGAATGGTGACGTTATAGGTTTCAAGCAAAGCTTTGAATAAAGTAATAATCTGCAATTTATCAAGCTTTGCGCAAGCACGTAACACCCATTCACTTTCTTGCAAGGTCAGCAAACTGATGATGATTGTATCTTTGCCTTCAATCAATTGGCTGGCTGATTGAAATTGCTTTTCATCATCGCGCAGTACATAGCGTATTAAAATATTGGTATCAAGCCCAATCATAAGTGTTGCATTGCCTCAACGCTTATCGGCGCACGATCTGCATCATAAAAAACGCCTGCTAATGATGAGATGTTTCTTTTTTTAGCACGCATTATCACCGTGCCATCGCTCAATAAAGTAAAGTGCAATTTATCTTGCGGTTGTAACCCCAGGCTATCTCTGATTTCTTTAGGGATAGTCGCTTGTCCTTTGCTGGTCATTGTTGCTTGTGCTAACATGATTTTTCCTTACAAATTTTAATTAAGTAAGAATTGTATCATGATTTAGTTTCGTGTAAATAGATTGTTCTCTGTTAGTAGAGGTGTCCGAAAGTAAAAAAGCGAGCCTATCAATCCTTACCTAGGGGAAACAGATGGGCTCGCTGTGAGAGAAACCTGCCATGGGCAGACCTCCACGCACTCAAAATAACGACTAGAAGTCGTAACGAATACCGCCAAACACTTGGCGCTCACGCCCTGCAAACATGCCGTCTATTCTAGTCACCAGATATTGCTTATCAGCCAAGTTGTGCGCACTGATGAAGTAAGAGGCTTTTGAATCTGCTGGTTTATAGCTGACTGATGCATTCAAGAGGCTATAAGACGGTATGTCGCCTGCCAAGCCAGACAGTGCTGCATCTACAGGGGCTAATACGCGTTGCGATGGGTGCGGTTCTTGACGACTAATGTAATCAACGCCAATACGTGCATCAACCCCCACAGGGTGCTGGTAGCCCAAGTTGATTGAAGCTATATGACGTGGCGCATAAGGTAAACGCTCGCCACTTACCACACCATGGCTTGCCACCGGGCTGGTTTTCTTAAATTCCGCTGTAAACATATTGGTGTATGAAGCCGTGACATACACATTATGTGAGGTGTCATAAATCGTGCCAAAATCAACACGGCCAGCTAATTCTAAACCTGCCATCGCGGTTTCACCCGCATTTTCATAAGTGCCGCCGCCGCGATTGATGACAATGTCATCTAATTTGGTATGAAATAGCGTTGATTCAAGACTCACGCCTTTCACATATTTAGAGCGCACGCCAATTTCCCAATTGGTGCTTTCTTCAGGCTTGGTTTCGCCTGCTACAGCGGTATTTGCACCTGCTGCAAAAATATCACGGCTAGGGCGTGGTGGCGCAAAGCCTTTATGCACACCTGCAAATATGGTAGTGTTGTCTATACCATTCCACGCCACACCAAAGCCTGGCAACACTTTGGTTTGCTTGTTGGTGAGTTTAGATTGCGGATTAGTGTGTGCATTGCCGTTAGCGCGTTGAATATCCGTCTTGGTTTTAATATCTTCAACACGAATGCCGGGTGTTACGGCCCAATCACCCATATAAAAAGTGTTTTGTCCGTAGTAAGACTTTGCCTCCACATCAATCAAGATTTTCTCTCTAGGTAATGAATTATCTTGGGCATAAGAAAGGTTTTGGAATAACGCAGTATTACCACGATATTGTTCGCGTTTAATGTCCTCTTCATGGTAACGAAAGCCAATCACCGCATCACTGGCAATGCCAAATAAATTGTGACTAAAATCTAAACGTGGCTCAATGCCCCAATAATCATAACTTCTAGGGCGATGACGACCACCACAATTAGCGGCCTGCACTTCAGTAAAGGCAGTGCCTGCTGGTTGCGGGCACCGCTCCAACACCGTTAAACCCGTGGAGTTATTTGCGCCTGAAAACCCACCTGGCTCATCCGTTTGGCGAAATGAACTACGCCACGCATCTACATAATAAGCCTGTGTTGAAAGTTTGACTTTATCGGCAATTTGAAAAATATGCTGTAATTGAAATGACTTACGCTCGTGTTCAAACGTATCATTTTTACCAGAGGGGGCTTGAAATTTATCACGCGCATATTCTGTAACGCCCAAACCTGTTTCAGACACGTTTGAATCTTCTTCATAGTAGCTGGCTTTTGCAATCAGCGTATGCTGATCAGTTAAATTAAGCTGACCTTTTATCGCAAAATCTTGCACATCAAACTCATGGTTTTTACGTACGCCATCACCCTTTTTCTGCAAGACATCTATCATCATGCCGCCGCGCTCATTGCCGTAACCTAGATTTGCATGCAGCCCTGTAAAATCGTTATTGCCGATTGTTGCAGAAACGCTACCTGCAAAGCCATCTTTTGGCACAGGCTTAGTTACAAAGTTAATCATGCCGCCCACGGTTTGCGGGCCATACAATACCTGACCAGAGCCTTTCACCACTTCAATACGTTGTACGCGGTCTAGCGGCGTAGAGTAATGCGCGGCGGGGTCGCCGTAAGGGGCTAAAAACAGCGGCATACCATCTTCTAGCAACAAGGTACGTGCACTACGACGCGGGTCATTACCACGCACGCCAATGTTCAGCGCTAGACTCATCGGGTCTTCTGAGGTAACGATATTAATGCCAGCTACATTGCTTAATGCCTCTTTAACTGAAAATGGACGTTTGGCTTCCATTTCTTTTTCATCCACCACTGTAAAAGAGCCAGGCACAGATTCTAATTTTTCAGGCAAAATGCCGATGACCGTGACGGCCTTCAACTCAATGGCTTCGGCTTTGCTTTCAGCCTGCGCATGGCTAACCGCCAACGCAGATAATAGTGCAATATAAATTTTCTTACGCAGATGCATAGTCGACCCTTTGGATAAATGCCTTAATTCAAGGCGAAATAACAAACAAAGACGAACTATGCGGTAATACTTAAATAGCAGATATGCCAACAATTCACTTTTTAGTATGGGAAAAAATCCTGATTATTTCTATAAAGATAGCATCAATATTTACAGCCGTGATATTATAAATCATGTCTGATAAAAAACTAATTGATGAGCAGCATGTCATATCGACCAAAAAGGGTAATGGCGTATTGCGACGCGAGGTTTGGGTGGACGATAAAGGCAATATCACAAGATACAATTTAGCTTATATTAACGCTCAATTATTTAATGGGGATAATGGACGTGTCATCGGCTTTGATAATGCGCACAGTTATCATCATCGTCATCATTATGGCAAGGTTGAAGCCGTGGCGTTTACTAGCTTTGAAGACATAGAAATCTTATTTGAAAGAGAATGGTTAGCTTTAAGGAGTCAATAATGCACATTAAAATCGAAAATACTGAGGACTTTTTTATCAGGGGTAAAGTCAGTGCATCACTGGCTGATAAAGGGCTGTTGCAAAAGGAAAGTAGAATTGTCAGCTTTGAAAATGCTGAAGATTTAGCTAGAGTAGTATCTGCCGCTAAAATTGATTTATTTAGATCGATTCGCGCTTGCTCTGGCTCTATTACTGACATTTCCAAACGCCTCAATAGAGACCGTTCTGCGGTTAAGCGTGACATTGACGTACTGCAATCTATTGGTTTAGTCGATATACGCACCATGAAAAATGCAGGGCATGGCACAAAAAAAGAAGTCATTGCTTGTGATAATCAAGTATTGATGGCTTGGTAAAACCCTCTAATATGCCTTTGCTAGATGCTTGACTTAAGTCCGCTTGAACTTAAACCAACGTTTATTAGTAAAAAATGTTTTGATGTTTTGCCAAAACCAACCGATCAGAATAAAAACCGCCGCAACCAAGCCAAATATCCATCTTGCATCACGCTCGGCCATTGCTTGTTTTTGATAGTTACTATTTTTAAGGGCTTTTACCGCATCGGCAGGCGTGTTAATACGCACCAACTCAAAGCCTGACGCTTGTGATAGTGCTTGCATGAACACCTTATTAAATGAGGAGATATGCTCGGTGACTTCATCTAACGTACCCTCTGGTGCGCGTTCACCAGGAGCTAAAGCACGCACGGCGGATAGTAGATTGGGGTGATTGCCTTCTAGCACTGCGTCTTCACGCGTCCAATAGCCAATAATTTCATCTTTTTGATTCAGCTTTGGGATGGGTTGCAGGGCATCGCCGCCCACGCCGAGCAATACCCCTTTAATTTTGCCTCTTAGTTTGGCAAGGTCAGTCACAATTGGCGCAGCGCGGCTTGGCATTTCGTCACCGTCTGAAATATACACCAAGTTAAGTTTTCTTTTCTGAGCCTCCACAATGGAAGCCGTCAGCGCGTTGGTCACCCACGAGTCACCTATCCAGCGCATCCGTCTATCTAAGCCAGAAACCACTTGCTCAATGGCTGGAAAGTGTCGGCACACCTCAAGTGGTTCAAACAACACCACCGATTCATCGCCTGCAAACAAAGCTACGGAGACTTTTGAGCCACAAGGCAAGCTCGCCATGCCCTCCCGCACGGCGAGTTTTGCCAGTGTGAGCCTGTCGGTTTGTGGCTTGGGATAATTCACATCGCGCACGTTCATGCTTTCGCTAATGTCAATTACGAACAGCGTATCTTGCACCACGCTTGGCAGCTGCATTTGCGGCTCAAACCAAACTGGCAATAAAACCAGACCCGCGAGCAAATACCAAATTGCGCCATTTTGAATGGCATGACGCAAGTGAACGCGGAAGTGTCCCCACCAATGTTTTAGATTATGGTGCATAGTTATCGCTGAAAAATAGACTGCTAAAATGTAGCCCGTTCGCCCTGAGCCTGTCGAAGGGTTGAGTGTGGTTCGACAAGCTCACCACGAACGGATTGTTTGGGTATTTTTCTGTCACATCCATCACGGTAAGCCTCTGCGCGTATTATCCTTCATCAAGGCCGAACCATTTTGCTGATACGGTTGCATGCCAATGGTGCCGTCAGGCTCTCTTTGGTAGCCTTCGGTGCGCTTTTCTGGGCTAAGTCTGTCGATTAATTCTAGGTTATAGCGTGCATCGTACATGTCGGGCTTAATGCGCAATGCGCCTTTGTAAGCCTCACGCGCGAGTAGCACGCGCTCAATAGCGCGACGATGCGAGCCGCCTTTTTCAATATTTGAAGAAGCAATGGCGGATTCAAAATGCACATTGCCGATGGCGTATTTGGCACGCGCGCGTAGCTCAGGGTTAAGTGAAACTTCTGCAATGTTAAATGCTTTTTGTGCTTCAACGGGCTTGTTTTGGCTGGCTAATAAATAGCCAACACTATAAGCATGTAAGTATTCATTATTATTTAGTGATTGTTTTAATATGGATTTATTGTTGTAAGCAAGATTGAGTTGGTGCGCTTTCCACCACAAGTTAAATTGGTAGCCAGTCGCTAGCAATAGCAATGTCATCAGCACCAATAATGCACGCGGCAGATTATCGAGCAATTGTTGACGTATTTTATGTTGTATTTTCATGTTTATCTCTACCTATTGTAGGTCGGACTTCAGTCCGACATGTCGGGTTAAAACCCGACCTACAGATTATGGTTTCCATGCTTTAATCTCTATCTGTTTTAACCAAAATAACACCCCTAACAAGCCCATCGTCAGCATATAAAAATACACCGCATAATCTTGGCGTGGCAACCGATATTCATAGCGCGTGGGCTTATTGGTGGCGCGCCCAATTTCCGCCACGGCTTGCTGCAAGCCCGCTTCGCTATTCACTTCAAATGCTTGGTAGGGAATTTCCAGCTCTTCAAAAAGCTTATTCATGGCTAGGTTTTGGTCCATCTCTACTTTTGCCAACCCTTCATTGGTAATAATTTCATTATCCCCTGCAATCACGGTACTTAATTGCGTCACTTCAGCACCTGCATGCACATACACCCAAATCAATTTGGCGCGGGTTTGCTTAAACGCATTTTTCAGAATAATTCTATCGGCAGGTTCAATCACCGCATCACCATCTGACACCAACAAAATCAAGCGCGAGGCAGTAAACGGACGATTATTAAAATAATCTAAGCCCATCGCTAAGGCGCGGTTAAGCGCGGTAAAACCAGAACTATTGGCTTCAGCACTTTGCATGGCGGCTTTAGCAAGCTCGCGGTCCGCAGATAATGGTGCTACGCTCACTGGAGCCGCATTAAAGGCCACCACGCCAAAGGTATCCGCTGGACGTTGCTCCATAAATTTAAGTAACACCTTGCGTGCGGCCTCAATTTTGCTAATAGGCTTAGCGTTCACGCTTTGGTCATAGCTTTGCAAGTTTTCAGACATGCTACCGCTACGGTCTAGCACCACCACAATCTCTGCGCCTTCGCCCACTTTAGTGACTGTTCCGCCCTCGGTAAAAGGTGCGGCAGCGGCAATGATTAACGCAGCCAGCGTTAAAGCTGCCAAAACCCGCACGCCCCAACGTAGCCAATCAGATAAGAAGTCTTTAGGCCAGTCTTCTAATCCTGGAAAATTAAACTGCTTTACCCCGTAGCTTATCAATGGCAAAAGTGCCAATGGTAGCAACCAAAGCAATTCAGGCTTAAAAAAATGCAGTGCGTTCATGCGCTAAGCTTTTGTGGCACGATTTAAAGCGACAGGCTTTTGACGCACATTTTGATTGGCTTGGCTGTGTGATACTTGCCTGGGTGATACTAATCTGCGTGATACTGGCCTGCGAGATAAACGCTCAGCCAACGCAGAACGGTTAATCCAGCGTAAAGTGTCTGTGACAGAAATATTGCTGGTACTCGAATGGGTGTTTTTCTCATAAAATGTTTGCCATGACGCATTAAAAAACTGCGTAATCGCAGGTTTTTCTGCCGCTAAATATGGGCTTTTTTCAAACAGATTGACCAAAGTATTCGGGTATAAACTCTGCCCAGCACTGCTGGCTAAACCTGCATGAATAGTGCGTAAGTTTTCTACTGTGAATACTTGCCCTATGTTTTGCTGGCTTAACTTTTGTTGTTTTAACTGGCGTGCCAATTGTGTCATGGGGCCAGGATTGCGCGGCAACCATGAAATTTTATCTTGCAACCAAAGCCAAAGCGCACCGCACAGCAAGCCTAAAATCAAGCATATGATGGCGAATGTAAGCGGCGTACGTTCATTGAAACGTAAAGGCGGCGCATGTGGGCGGTGTGTATTTTCTGTAATCGTGGGTGGTAGCACGGGCGATAAGTTAAAGCCTTGCGCAGGAATCGTAATGGTTAAAGGTTTATTCGCGGCCAATTTGGCTGTGCTATCTTTTGCATTATCATCTGCTTTTGCGCTATCACTTGATGGAATTGTTTGCAGTTGTATCGCTGGTATTTTGAGCGTTTGCGCATGTTCTACTGTGCCAAATATCTGCCAAGTAAAATCGATGCTGATTTTACGTCCGCCATCGGCATTTTTGGCTTCAGCCATCGATACATTGCGTAAATCTAACCAATTGTTCACAGGGCCTTTTAGCGGCACGCTGTTTGGGTCAAACACCAAGCCTTTGGCTAAGTTAAACTCGGCATGCATGGCGATGGTGTCGCCTAGCGTGTAACCGTTATCGCGCATGGTGATTTTGACTTTTGGGCCTGTTACGGCTGGCGTTGCAACAGTAACTCCAGCGAATACGGTTTGCAAGAAAAGCGACAAACACAGTAGCAATACAACTCTTATTTTCATTACGCGCTACGCTCCATAAAATACTTGGTCAAAAGTGCCGTACTAAACTCACCCTTTACCACAAACGGCTTGCCGCCATATATGCGGCAAGCCTCTTCAACATTGCTGACATGTTGCGCGCGTAGGTCTTGCATCTGTTTTTGTAAGCTAGCCCGCATCCACACGAATTGCCCTGCGCCTGTTTCAACATCACGCAAAATGGCAATGCCGCTTTTGGGTAATTCGTCTATTTCTGCGGGGTCTTGCAACATCACTGGCACGACATCGTGGTGGCTGAGTTTTTTTAATAACAGGTTTAATTTACCTGCTGGCCAGCGAAAATCTGACACGACAAACACCAAACAACGCCGTTGAGGCAGGTAAGGCACCGCTGATAATAAACCATCCGCATGTTTGCCTTGGGCTTTAAGTTTTGCAAAATGGTGATTCACCCACAACCACGCGCCACGATTGGCTTTGGGCGGCAACATACATTGTTTATTAATGGTTTCACCTGCTGCAAACAAGCCGAAAGCATCGCCTGAACGATAGGCAGATAATGCCAGTTGCGAGGCGATTTCTTGCGCCACGTGCAGTCGGTTCACCTTGCCGACATAACCCATAGAAGCGGAAGTATCGACCAACACGATGACTTTTAATGCCGAATTTAAGTTGAAATCGCGCACCCAAATGTTTTCAAACGGGTCGCGCAAACTGGCACGTAAATCTAGCCGCCTTGGGTCTGGATGATCGCGCAATAACACCACAGAACGTAGCTGATCTCCAAGCCCAGCGACGATGCCACGGCTTGCCCCAGGCTGATGCCCTGAAGGTCGCCAACGGACGTGATAGTGGATTAAAGGTTGCTGTGCCATAAGGTTTACGATAGATGGTGCTTTATATAATGTATTTGACTTAAAACCACCCTCACCCCAACCCTCTCCCAAGGGTAGAGGGAGCTTAAACCCTCGCCCATTGGGATTAGTGGAGACTTAGTCGAAGTTTTATCTCGGCTTAGTCGGTCACTTAGCTGTTCTATCAGAGGGTGCGCGACAGCGCGGGTGAGGGAAAGCACGCTAACCATATTACGGCGTAGGCACGCTATGCAAAATTGCTTGTGTATATGCGCGTGCCAACCAGCCGCGTTGCAACTCATAAATCGGCGTAAAGAATACGCGATGCGCAACTACTTGGTGAAACACGGCCGCCACATCTTGCGGTGCAAGTTCTAAGCGGCCATCCAACCAAGCCGACACTTTTGCTGCACGTACCAACATACTCGTGCCGCGTGGGCCCATACCAGCAATCATCAACTCATCCATGTCCACATCGGGCAATTGAATGCCATAATCTTGCGGGCGGTGCGTGGCACGGCGTAAATGCTCAACAAAATCCTGCACGGCCTCGCCTGCGGTCACAGAATTTTGTATTACAGGCGCAAACGGCGTGAGCGCATCAAAGCCTACATTGCCCGCCGTGACTTGCGCTATCAATTTATCAGTATCGTGAAAGCGCGAGTCAAACGTCAAAGCTTTATGCACCGCGCTATCATTGGCTGGGTTGATTTCCAACTCCATCAAAAAGCGGTCGCGCGCCGCACCTGGCAACTCGAATGTTTCTTCTTTTTCCACCGCGTTACGATCTGCAAACACCAGCAAATGCGGAAAATAATACTCACGGTTAAACGCAGTAATGCTACGCTCTGCCATCACTCGCAATAACAAAGAATGCACTTGCGGGCGGGCGCGGTTGATTTCATTAAAAAAGAATACCGATAAATTCTCACCTTGCGCTAAAATTGGCCCAGAATCCACACGCGGCTTGCCGTCTTGATCAATATAAGTGTGATAAATCAAATCTTGCGGCATTAAGTCAATTGTGCCTTCAATCCGTTGATAACCACCACCCAAGCCACGCGCGGCGGCACGTAACAGCGTGGTTTTACCCACGCCCACATTGCCTTCCAACAACACATGACCACGCGCAAAAATCGCAATCACTAAAGACCGTATCGCAGGTGCTAAACCGATGACCGTGCCATTCAACTCTTTTTCATAGGTTAAAGCGCGATTGCGCCAATCTTCAAGCATGATTTCCGACATAGTAGCCCCTGAAATTTTTTAGCCCAATGTTTAACCGTATTAAAAAAATAAATACGCGGCTAGATTTATTAAGTGGCTCTATTACACGCTAAAGACAGATTTTAATTTAGGGATAAATTCCTGATTTGTACTGGGATATTGGCTACATAGCGTAGTCCAGTTTGATGATTTTCAATGGTCCAAGTGCTAGTTTAGTGAGATGCTCGATGGTGTATTTTGATGCATTGACATTTCATACACATAATTCTGAGCAGTCTTACGCCACCTATTAATCAGCACTTCCTTAACGGTTAAACTTCTGCTTTAACATCTCCCACCACAAAGTATTTTTGTGTAAACTTGCAGTGGAAGATGCTACTTTTTTACTTCTGGTTTATCCAATCCGCTCAATCCCGCTTTTACATAAGCGTTCACCGCTTTTAGTGCTGACTCATCATCTAAACCTTTGGGTGGCTCGTTGGTGGTATCGGCGCGATAATAACGTGCAAGCCATGCAACCTCTGAACCTGCGCCGTTAGCTTTTACTTTGATGCGCCCTGTGAGCGAGCTTACAGGGAGTGCTTTTATGTCAATTTCGCCACCGATACGGTAAGAGATAGTCATTTCTATGGGCAAGATTTCATCGACTTCTTCAGCAATTTTGCTGCCATTTTTTAAGGTTAGAGTGCGTTTTTTGGGGTCTGTGGATTGGCAATCTGCAACGTCTGGATGCCAATTTTTAATGGCACATGGCTCGCTGAGTTGCTTCCAAACTGCATCTGGCGCGGCTTTTAGTGTGGCAGTTTGGTCTGTTTTTTGCGGTGTTGGGCCGTGTGCAATGGCTGGCATGGCAATGGCTGATAATAAAAGTGCGTAAATCAATTTCATTTGGCTTTCCTTTTAAAAAATGGCTGAATCAACTGCTTGTAAAACTTCTGTAATAAATGATCAGGTACAAAAAATAACAGCACTAACAACATGGCAGGAATTGCAAACCATGCGCGTAAATCGGTGTTACTTTTGCGCCATGTCGCCAATTTGTGGCTGGTCAGTACATCAGCCATTGTGCTGACATCACCAAGTCGCCAATAACCCAGCCCTGTCACTTTGGCTAACGCTTTTAAGTTATTTTCATCTAACGCAGAAAGGTGCGCGTTTGTTGACTCTGCAGGGGTTTTTCCGTGCGGGGAATTACGACCGTGTTGCTCGTTTTCCATATCTAATGCGGATTGCGTTTTTTTGTTAACGCCAAAAGTGGCGTAGCGCATCACTTCTTCTAGCTCCCAATAAGCTGAAATGTTATCGTCTGCATCAACCTTGGGAATGCGTGCTGGCGTTGTGTCACCTACGCCAAAAATGCTTCCTTTGACTTCACCCACTTTCCCTTCAAATTTAGGTGCGTAATCAGGGTTAATGGGCGGGGCTTGATGCCCATCAGTAATAAAGGCTAAGCGCATGTCTTTATCAAGCTTGGAATTGAGTTTTGGCGTTTGCATAATGGCACTAAATAAACCGTTAATAATGAAAGAATCGGCCGCCCACGCCATACGCCAATCGATATGAGCAACGGTTTCATCCAATGCGCCAAAATGTGCGCAAACTTCCATTGGATGCGTCACAGTGGTCGTATGACGCTCTGTAAATAAGCCGATTGCTACACGTGATCCGCAAGGTAAAGATTTTAATGAAGCACGAATCGCACGTTTTGAATAGGCTAAGCGGCTCATCGCTTTATCCTGCTCGGCCATATCGCGCACATTCATACTTTGCGTAATATCCAGCACAATAAACCAATCAAACACCCGTTTTGGCAAGTTTGCCTGCGGCTTGAATAAACAAGTGGCAAGCAAAATAATGGCGAGGAATAACAGGCGACCGCGCCAATCAAACTTACTTAATTTATCCACAAAACGCATTAAAAAACTCATGGCATTCCACGTGGAAAACCTGGAATAGCAGGCCAGCCTTCAGGGGGCGTCTCTTGGGTGACTTCTTCCTCTTCTTCTGATCGACGACTTTTACTGCTTTCAATAATAGGAGCTAAGCGCAAAACGAGTTCGTAGTTATATTTGGCATCCATCCAGTGTGGGTCAAGACGCAATGCCTCACGGTAACTTTCTTTAGCGATGGCTAACAAGGGGGTGACTTTATCCCACCCATCCAAGCCCGTCTCTTCTAGTAATTGATTGGCTTGGCGCAAATAAACATTGGCCATATTGTAATGCGCGGCCTTGCGAACGCTACTGTCTTTGCTTGATGCAGCTAAGGCATAAAGCTTTAAGGCTTTTTCAATGTCTTTGTGAGCCACCCAATAACTAGCATCTGCAAAAACAGCATCAGGTGCGGCATTATTTTGTAGTGTTTTATGGCTAAGATGTTTATTGTAAATGCCGGCTTGGTAGAGCGCATAGCCGCTCCATGCAAGTACAATCAAGGATAAAAGCCATAGCAGAAACATCCACGGTAACCATTTTAATGCCCAAATTTTTAAGCGGTGCGCCATTGCTTGACCTCCGTGAAGTGAAAAGCCAGCAAGCCACAGGCACATAAAAATGCCAGCCAATAAAATATGGCGGATAAATCACGCCGTGGCGCGGCCTCTTGGTAGCGCACAGGTTGGTTTTTCAAGCGGGCAATGTCGGTCACCGCCTGCTCAACCGCCTGTGGGTTTTCTGCCTCATAAGCTTTATAAGGCACGCCCATGCTGCCAAAAAAACGATGCAAGTGATATTCTGGGTACGCGTCATCGTTTCCTTCTTCCTCTGGTTTAGATAGACCAGGGCTATTGGCCGTACGCAAAAATATCCAGTAAAGCGATGCCCCTTGCCGATGAAACATATTGCGTAACATATCTTGTGTTTTGCTTTCTAAATGGGCACCGCCGTCAGATGCCAGCACCACCACGCGTGCGCCTGTCACAGGTTTACCCTCATAGGAATCCAGTGCCATGCCCAAACCACGCGCCACCGCTGTAAAGCCCATGCCACCTGCTTCAGTGGCTTTAAGCGCAGATAAAACGGCTTCTTTATCGCCGCCCAATGGCGCGGCTAAGATAGGGGATGTGTTAAAAGTCACCATGCCGAGTAAATCTTCACGGCTTTTGCTCACAAAAGTTTGCAACACGCGCCTAGCAACCTCCATTTTTGATGATTCTTGGTTTGCCTTATCAGCAAAATTGTCATTCATACTGGCACTACGGTCTAGCACTAACATAATGTGTGCGCCGCGCCCTACACGCTCTATTGAGTGGCTACCACAGTAAAATCCTGCCAAACCTAGTGCAATAAAACCAATGGCTAGCGCGCCTAACATGCGCCATAAACATTCTAGCCATGTTGAAAGCGGGTCTATAGGCAAGCGTGCGATAGATGGGTAAGCGAAAGCAGAATGCCCACGCGCCAATAACGGCAATAAGGCAAGCGGTAGCAGCAGTAAATAAGCTGGTGTAGCTGACCCCCAGTTTTCCAAACCTAAGCTTTCTAAACCTAAGCTTTCCAAACCCATGCCTTGCAAAATATGCTGAATAAAATCCATATGCAAGCCGCTACTTTGCCTCAAGCAACATCAATTGACGGCTTAATTGCTTAAGTTGCTCCATAGTCAAATCGCTCACTCCACCAGCAAAAAAAGCACGTTCAGAGCCTGCATAAAAGCTTTCAATTTCGGTGCGTTTAGCGGTGAGCTGATCATTGCCATTAAACAACAAGGCCACTCTTTCTGCGCTTAATGTGGTGCCAGCCGTGGCATCACAGGCACGTCGTAAAGCACGCATGGCATGGCTCAGTTGTGTAGAAGCATCAGCGTTTTTTTTCAAGGATTGAATATCACGATAAGCGCGTCTAAAGGGCTTAGGTGCGGAAAATAACGCAGTCAACTTTGCTGGTAGCCAATCAAATCGCCAAGCAAAATATAAACTGGATATTAGCAAACCCAATAAAGCCATGATTAAAGTCTTGATGAGTGCTTGCGTATTGCGGGCTTTTGGTAGCACATCTGCATTCGTTTCTGCTGTTAATTTTTTCATGGCGGTGGGCAATATGGATGCCACGGACATTTGCGCTGGTTTAACATGTGCGATGAGTACTTTATCTGCAAGACGAAATTGCAAATCCAGCGACTTTAATTTGTAAGCACGCGTTTCTTGCATCACGCGAAAAATCTGCCAATCCAAAATGATGGTATGCACCGTTTCATTGCCGGTGTTTTGTGCTGACCACTGTGCATCGCGTAACTCAATGCTTGCAGCACTTTTGCCGATATTAGGTAGCGAAGTCTCATCTAGCACATAACCTTCAGGCGTGCGAATGATGATGGTTTGACGCGCAACATCCCCCACTTGATAGCCGATTTCTTGCATGGTAGATTGAACACTGACATTCTGCACAGGCACGACAGGCTTGGTATCAGCCGCGCTGACTTGCAAGCTGGTTGCACTTAACAATATAAGCAACACGCTTAAAATATGAGGTAATTTCATCAGCTCGCCTCCAATAAATGACGTGTTAATTGCTCGGCGTTAAACGTATCTTCTATAAAAAATGGCGCACGCGTGCCTGCCTGCAAACATTGAGCGATGATGGTTTGACGTCGCGCCGTATAAGATGCTTTTATTTGCCTCATTAAGCTAGGGCGTAAGAATATCGAGCGATAGCCGCCGCTTTCCATATCGCGTACTCGTACCCAACCCCATGTTGGAATATGGTGATATTCCGCGCTATCCCAAAGCACCAGCGGGACTACATCATGCGGAGCGAGCGATGTGAATGTTTTAGTTAAAAGTGCATCAGGCAAGTGAAAATCAGAAATCAAAAATACTAATGAGCGTTTTTGTCGCAATTGTTGTGCGGCAAGGGGTAGTGCAGAGGCATCAGATTGCGTGTTAGCTGGCAGGTCTGCCAACAGTTTGTTGCGAATCTCATCGGCTAAGCCAAGCCTGTGGCTAGGCGGCGCAAATAAATCCAATCTCACTGTGTCATCACACGCCACCAAACCAAATGCATCACCACTACGTACCGCAGACCAAGCGGCAGAAGCAACAATATCTGCCACTAAGTTAAGTTTGTCACTATTGCCAGTAAAACGCATAGAGGCAGATAAATCTAATACCGCATAAACGGCAATTGCACCACGCTCATGGTAGGCGCGAGACATCAATTGGCGTGGTAGCGTACGCAAAGTAGCACGTAAATCAATGCGCCTAGGGTTCGGATTTTCCATAAACGGCACGAAGTTTTGAAAATCTGCATTACCACCTACCGTGCGTGTAGGATGCGTCCCAGGCTGCGCACTACGTGTGCGCCAGCCTAGATGGTAATAAAATTCTTGTGGAATTAAACTATTCACGATTATTTTTACTGGAAATGTTAAAAACGCTTAAGGTGCAGAAACCTTATCAAGCACGCTATTCAATAATCGTGGTGCTAAAGTTTCGCGGCGCAACTCATAAGCTGGCGTAAAGAATACACGGTGCGATACGGTGTCGTGAAATACTGCGCGAATATCATCAGGCGTTAAGTAATCACGATTCTCAAGCCACGCACGGCAACGTGCGGCACGCATCAACATGGCCATGCCACGTGGGCTAGCACCACCTGCCACTAATTTTGATGTGTCCACGTCATCAAAAGTCACGCCAGCTTCAGCAGGGTTGCGCAAGGCGCGCCATAAATTCACTGCATAATCTTGCAAAGGCAATTCAGCACGCACACTGGCTTGCACCGCTTCCGCCACTGCATTGAGTTCTGAATATGGCACAAGACCAGCTTGCAAGGTGTCAATCAGTGCATCCACATTGTGAAAACGTTGGTTAAACATCAAATCACGTTGTAAATCGCGGTCATTCGGGGCATCAATCGAGATTTCCATAAAAAAGCGATCACGCGCGGCAGCAGGTAACTCAAAGGTTTCTTCACGTTCCAAGCGGTTTCTATCGGCAAATACTGTGAGATGTGGGAAATGATATTCACGATTAAACGCGTTCACACTACGCTCAGCCATCAAGCGCAATAGCAAGCTGTGTGCTTGCGGACGGGCGCGGTTAATTTCGTTAAAAAAGAATACCGCTAACGCCTCTTCATGTTGCAATAATGGGCCAGGGGCTACCGCAGGCTGCCCATTTTGATCAAGATAGGCATGGTATAAAAAGTCACTAGGCATTAAATCAATCGCACCTTCAATACGCTGATACTCTCCGCCTAATAGCCGCGCGGCGGCGCGTAATAGCGTGGTTTTACCAACACCTACATCGCCTTCTAATAACACATGACCGCGTGAAAAAATAGCGATAGTGAGAGAACGCACTTGCTGATTTAAACCAAGCACCACGCTATTGAGTGCGCTTTCAAAGGTAATAGCACGCTCGCGCCATTCATTGAGGTTTATGTTGTCTGCCATGCAATATTCCAAAAAAGTTTAAAGCAAATTGAACTTGATTTCATCAGCAATCGTTGCTCAAAGAAACGTGCAAAAGTCTCTGATGAAATAAAGCTTGAAATAAAGCTAAAAAAAGCCGACGTTTTGTAACATCGGCTTTTAATTTAAATCTAACTACTCGCCTGCTACATCGAAATCAAATTTACCTGTTGCTTTAGCATGGGCAATACGTTTTGCATTGCGTGCATCCATCGCGATGATTGAAGCTTGTTGTTTACCCACTTCTTTAGACTCATGCTTTGGGTCATATTTAGAACCCGCAATTTTTTCTGGATAGCCAGGTTTAGCTTCCCAGCAGTTACCTGCTTCTTTACACTTTTGTCCGTCATAAGCAAATGCTGCGCCAGATGCAACCATTGCGCCTGCGATTGCCACTAATGTCAAAATACGTTTCATTAAAAACTCCTTGTGATATGGTTGCTGGTGATGTTGCATTGTCTGCTTGGCAACCACCAGTTAGCCGCCAAGCAGAATTCTTAAAAACTAATGTGCTGCTGGTTTTGCATCTTTATTTTGCAAACTACGTACCCAGCTCATTAGTTGCAAAATCTCATCTTGAGAAATCAAGCCCTTTTGTGGTCCCATCATGCCTTGACCGCCAGCGTAAATCGTTTCAAACAAACCTTTGTCTTTTTTGTTGCCCGGGTATGTCCAATAGCTATCTGCCAGTGCCGGCCCCAATTTACCTTCAGCCAAATGTCCATGACAACCAGAACAGGCAGTTGAGTAAATGGTGTAACCATTTTTAATCACTGCTTCATTGCCGTTATAGGGGTTTTTACCCGTTTTTTTGAATTGCTTTACTGCGGGCGTGTCATCGCCTAGCTTATCCTTGAAATCCAGCAAATCGCCTGAAATGGTGCCGCGAAATTCTATATCTGGGCCATCATCAACCACAATTTCAGTTGCGACTGTAGTTTTTGCCGGAGTTGCAGCATCCTGCGCCTGACAAGCCGTTAAAAACGTAGCAAGAATGGCCGCGAATAACGCTGTGGTGTGGCTTGGTTTAATCAATTTATACAACTTACGCCCCTTAAAATATACTTGGAAATATTAACCACCTGAGATTGGCAACAACGGAATACCTTCACGTTTTAACACGGCTTCAATTTCCGCATGTTTTTCCTTGATGGCACGGTTTAAATCTTGCAATAAGGCGGCATCCGCTTTACGCACACCCATGGCAATTTCATAATGCATGGGCACTTTTTCGCCATTGGACTTAACTGCATCATCTTTGATGACTTGCATTTTTAATGGTACTTTTGATTCTTTAACGTAGCGACCTGCATCTGCCGCCCATAGCATGGCTGTGTGTATGTGCTTTGTTGCTACATCATTTACATACTCTTGTGGATCAACGCGAATGGCGCGATTGCGGGTGGATTGATATTTTTGTTTTTCAGCAAAATAATCAAACATGTCATCGAATCTGTCTTTTTGCAACAACATCACTTTACCAGGGCTGTCATACGTCACCCCGATGCGAAAGTTACGCTCTTTGATTAAGTCATCATTCCAAGACGAAATATCAATTTCACGGTCTTTACGGGTAATAAATACGTAAGCAGATTTGTAATATGCATCGGTTTTAAGCATTTCGCTCATTCTCATACGCGGGTCGGTATGCACAAATTTATCCACGCCCATCATCACATCACATTTACCTTTATTGAGATAATCTCGTTCTACCAAGCGCGCATCTTTCCAAAATACAAAATTCACTTTTCTATTCAGTGCTTTGCCAATTATTTCTGCAATATTGTTCTCAAACCCTTCTTTTTTAAGGTTTGAATATGGCATTTCGTTTTCACCTGCACAAATATTTAAATCTGCCGCACGTGCTTGCAACGCGCTTAAACTAACTGCGCCTATCACTAGCGATTTTAAAACTGACTGTAAAAAGGTACTTTTCTTCATGCTATAAAACACTCCTATAAACGGTTACTTCCCTTATTGTGCTTTTTGCTGCACATTCAAATAGATAAATGGCAAATAAGAAAATAGAGGATTACACCTCATCATCACCCATTTGAATATACAGAAAATTCACTAAATGGCTGGGGAATTTCTCCCCCAGCAACCTAGTTGACGCGTTCTACTTTTAGTTATTTACTGCTAGTTTCTAACTGTAAATTACAGGCTAAATACCATCAAACCGCCACCCATATTGGTGTAGTGTTGAAGTTCTTTAAATGCACCTACCGCACCCAAACCAGCACTTGGGTCAGTCAAGTCGAACACTAGACCAACACCAGGCCAGCCACCTACGCCAAACATGCTACCAACGTATTGTTTGCCTTTGAAAGCGTATGTCATTGGAGACCCGATACCGCCTGAAGGCATTTTGAATTTCCACAACTCTTTACCGTTGGCGTTATCTAATGCTTTTAGTTGACCATCCAATGTTGCATACCAAACTAAACCACCTTTGGTGTATAAAGTACCACCCCAAGCAGCAAATTTCTCCCATTTAGACCATTTAACTTTACCTGTTACAACGTCAAATGCCCGAATTGTACCCATTTCAGTTTTGGTTGGTCCACTTGGGCCAGGATACATCGCAAGTGTTGCACCTACGAAGAATTGACCTGCTTTGTATGGCAACATGAACGGCTCCCAATCCATACAGATGTGGTTTAAGCCAGCATACAATGTACGAGATTCAGGGTCATAAGAGTCAACCCCTTGGTTATGGAAGCCCATCGCTGATGGACAAATGTTAGTACCTTTGTGGTCCATACGTGTGTTAAATTCTGGATCACGTACTGGCAAGCCCGTTTTTAAATCCACTTTTTTGAACACGTTGACTGCTGGGTCCACTTTATCCGCTAATATTAATGCACCTGTGTCACGATTAAGTGTGTACATAATGCCGTTACGGTCAAGGTGAGTCAGCAATGGTGTCATTTTGCCGTTGACTGGTTGGTCAGTCAGCATCATTTGGTTTACACCAGCAAAATCCCACTCGTCATGTGGTGTTTTTTGGTAACCCCATTTAGCTTCGCCTGTATCAACATCACGACCCCAAATAGTCATAGTCCATTTGTTGTCGCCTGGGCGCATGGTTTCGTTCCATGGTGCTGGGTTGCCAGAACCGTAGTAGAACAAGTTTAATTTTGGATCATAAGCATACCAACCCCAGTTAGTGCCGCCGCCGATTTTCCAAGCGTCGCCTTCCCAAGTTTTAGTACCTAAACCAAATTGACCATAATGTGGGTTTGCAGAGTTAAAGTCTTTTTTCAAACGAATATCTTCGTCAGGACCTGTGGCATAAGCACGCCATTTCAACGCACCTGTTTTTAAATCAACGGCATTGACTGCACCACGAACACCTAGCTCAGCACCAGAACAACCAATAAGCACCGTATCTTTAACCACATAAGGGGCTTGTGTGAGTGTCGAGCCAACCTTTGGATCGCACATTTCCACTTTCCAGTTTACTTTTCCTGACTTAGCATCTAACGCAAGCAAATGACCATCGGCTTGTTTTTTGATAATTTGACCAGCACCATAAGCCACACCGCGGTCAACAATATCGCAACACATCACCGCTTTGGTTGAAGCATCTTGTTTAGGTTTATGCGACCAAACAATTTTGTTAGGGTCATTCAAGTTCACCGCATAAGTATTGTTAGGAAATGCAGAGTGAATGTACATCATGTCGCCAATCACCAATGGTGCGCCTTCATGACCGTGCAATACACCTGTAGAGAATGACCAGGCTGCTTTTAGATTTTTTACATTGCCTTTGTTAATTTGTGATAATTGGCTATTATGCTGGCTGTCGTAGCCACCAGTTTGTGTAGCCCACTGATTTGGATCTTTCACACGTTTATCTAAGTCTGCATCTGCAAAAGCAGCTCCTGCTGCCGCAAGCATGAACAAACCGCCGATTGCAGCACTAACTTTTACATTAGATACATTGCGTTTCATATTCGTCTCCCGTTGATTGGTTAAACTTCACTATAGCCATTTCTACTCAAAAATTTGGCGTTACGAACTATGTACTTTTGCAACAATCTTATTAAGATGAAAGTTTCCCGACGTGCAGTGAAGTTACTCCCGCTGGTTACATCTCAGTTATATTCCTACTAAATCTCAGCTATTTTCTTGTTATCGGGAAACTTTCACCTACTCAAGCATGGCGTTTTGCACAATAATCATCGCTCTATGAAGATATACGATTTTTGGCAACAGCTAAACACTACAAAGAAAGATGCGCTTAAGGCTTCTGCATCAGTGTTATTGGCGTTTGTAGTGGCTTTAAAAATCAATTTAGCGGAAACGCTTGCCGAACGCTTAGCGCAATATGAGGCATTTCAGTTAGATGAAATACCTTTCTTGCTACTGTTTATTGCCATTGCCTTAGCTTGGTTTGCATGGCATCGCATGGTTGAACAAAAAATGGAAATTGCTTTAAGAGTTGTTGCAGAAGAAAGAAACTTACAATTGCTGGCTGAAAACAAATCGCTCACGCAACACATCCTTAAAGTACAAGAGTTTGAACGTTTAGAGCTGGCGCGTGACTTACATGATGATATTGGGCAATACTTGTTAGCCATTCGGCTGGATGCTTCCGCATTAACCGTGAAAGGTGATGATGACAACCCTGCACGGCGCATACTGTCAAACGCGGGGCATATTCAGAACATGGCAAAGTCACTCATGCGTCGCTTGCGCCCAGCACCGACTAACAGTAAAAACTGTGTGGATGGTATTCATTTAATGGTGCAAGAGTGGCGTGAACTGCAACCGAATGTGCATATTGAGTTACATATTGATGAATGCACGCAGCTTTTTTCAGGTCAAACTGATGCGCAAGACCGCGCTATTTCAGCGCAGATTAGTGTGACGCTATATCGTTTTGTACAAGAAGCACTCACCAACATTGCTAAGCATGCGCAAGCCAAGCATATTGATATTTCATTGGACTTAGTCAACGTTGCGTTCAATGGCAATGCGCAACACTTATGCCTTGAAATTAAAGACGATGGCATAGCCCTAGATGTTCAAGCGGTATCGAGTGGTATGGGCATAATAGGAATGCGCGAACGCATTAGTGCGGTCAATGGTGAGTTTTTAGTCCGCAGTAACCGCCCGCATGGCTTGATCGTATGTGCGAAAATTCCTATCAATATGACGCGTAAAGACGTATAGCACTATCGTTAAACCTAACCTGGCATTCAATTAAACTTTTAGGCAAATATCATGGAAAAAACCATATTACTGGTAGATGACCACGCAGTGGTTAGACAAGGCTTAAAAAGCCTGCTGAACCAGTGGGGCTACCGCGTGATAGCAGAAGCGGACAGCGGCGAAGCCGCCATATTACAAAATCAAGAACATAAACCAGGCTTGATTATCATGGATTTGGATATGCCAGGCATGGGCGGCTTGGAAGCGCTACAAAGAATCATTCTGCGCCAGAAAAATATCAAGATTATTGTTTACAGTATGCACGACGACAACATTTACGCTTTACGCGCCATGCAAGCGGGTGCCAAAGGTTATGTGGTGAAGTCTGATGACATCAATGTACTGATTGATGCAGTTGAGAAAGTTTTTCAAGGCGAACGATTTATTGGTCGCAAAATCGCAGAGCATCTGGCTATTGATTTAATGAATGAAAATAATAAGCCGCTAGAAAAGCTTGCCCCACGTGAGTTTGAAGTATTCAGGCAATTAGCCGTTGGCAACTCTTTAGATGTGATTGCTGAGAGCTTGAATATCAGCTACAAAACGGTAGCCAATATTCAAACGACTATCAGGCGAAAGTTAGATGTGCAAACAACCGCCAATCTAGTGCATTTAGCCATTCAACTAGGTGTTACGCGAAGTAAAGCTTCTGTAACTAAGTAACAAACCCTCATTACCCTCTTTTATCACTTTCACTCATAAGCACACGTAAGCACACATAAGGATTTATTTTGAAAAAACTAGGCACACTATTCACCCTCGTAACCGTATTGTTTTTTTCTGTAACGGTTGCTTTAGCAGAGGGCCCCGCCAAAGGCAAAAAAATCTATAAAGAAATGGAGTTTATCCAAACGTTTAAGGGTAAAAATAAGCAATTTGTTTTAGATACATTAGGCAAGCCCATGAAAAAACAAACCCCTACTAAACCAACAGGCGCAGATAGTTATGTAGGTAAAGCTGTGCCTGGTAGTGAGAAGCAAGGCGGTGAAAAGCAAGATGTCATTGAAATGTGGTATTACCCGAATCTAGTGTTATATAACTCAAAAGATACCTTCAAAAAAACTGAGCTGACCTTTATTAACGATAGATGCACCAACTTAACGTTTGTAAACTAAGTTTCAGTTTTATATGACCAGTTTCACAGTAGAAGCAACCGAACTCACACGTCTATACGGTGGACGCGAAGCCGTTAGCAACGTCAGCTTTACCTTAAGCAAAGGCCAAGTACTGGGCTTTTTAGGCCCCAATGGTGCAGGTAAATCCACCACCATGAAAATGCTCACGGGCAACCTTGCGCCAAGTAACGGTAGCGTGAAAATCTGCGGTATCGATATGATGGATAATCCTAAAGAAGCCAAAGCCTTGATTGGCTACTTGCCTGAAATGCGCCCTTTATATAAAGAGCTGACGGTAGATGAATATTTAACCATCGCCGCACGTCTGCATCGCGTGGCCAGTGGCAATATCAGAAAAGCGGTGGAAAATGCTAAAGAACGCTGCGGTTTAGGTCACATGAGTAAACGCTTGATTGAAAACTTATCTAACGGCTATCAACAGCGTGTGGGCATTGCCCAAGCGATTATTCACAGCCCGATGGTAGTGATTTTAGATGAACCCACGGTTGGGCTAGACCCGATTCAAATTCGCGATATTCGCGCCTTGATTCGTGAAGTGGGCAGTGAGCATAGCGTGATTATCTCCACCCACATTTTGCCTGAGGTTGAAATGGTCTGCGACCACGTGCAGATTATTGATAAAGGCAAACTAGTGTTTAACGGCGGCATTGACGTATTGAAAAAACAACGTATTGGCCATAAGTTGCTTATCGGCTTTCGTCATGCGCCAAGCGTAGATGCGATGCTGAAAATTGCAGGTGTGGTAGAAGCTGAAAGCTTGCCAAATGGCATGATGCGTATTCGCTTTGCTGAAGATGCCGCAACGACTGAAACACCCGCCGAAGCCATCGTGCAAGCTGCGGTGAGCAATGGCTGGGGCTTGTATCAAATTGCCCCAGACCAAACCAGTTTGGAAGATGTGTTTGTGCAGCTCACCTACCAAGATGCTGCATTAGCTGCGGTCTAAATAAGGAAAATAAAATGCACAAAAAATCTTTAGCTTGGCGCATTCGATTGCTCTTTACTGCAAGCTTATCGCTTGTTTTTTCAAGCAGTGCTTTTGCAGAAGCCGACCCAAAATTATGGCCTGTGCTGAAAGAAGCCTATTTTGCAAAACGTGAAATGCAAGAAGTTGATTTTATTAAAATTGATGCGCCAGCCCGTGCAGAAAGCGGTGCGCAAGTGCCGATTACTTACAAGATTAACAGCACAGCGGCAAATGGCGTGGTTGTTAAAAAACTCTATACTTTTGTGGATGGCAATCCAATTCCCTTAACGGCTACTTTTCATCTTACTCAAGCACTTGGTCTTGCTAAATCAGGCGACTTTGAGTTATCTACGCGAATTCGCTTTGAAACAGATGCTTATGTACACCTGGTGGCTGAGACTGAAGAGGGTCAGTTGTATCTAGCTTCTCGCGAAATTCGCGCTTCTGGCGGCTGCGGCAGTACTGATAATAGTGATGAAGCTGCAATTCGCGCGGCGGTAGGTAAAATTAAATTCAAAGTGGACGAGCCAGTAAAACTGGGCAGCCCTGCTACAACCGCCTTTAACATCAAGCACATCATGCGCACTGGCTTGCAACGCGATGCTGCTACGCAAGGTTACTATCCTGCGTTTTATATTAAAAAAATCGCTTTCACCTTTAACAGTCAACCGTTGCTTAATGTTGATGTTGGTGTGGGCACTTCTGAAGACCCCTATTTTAAATTCAATTTTGTCCCTGAAGCTGTAGGTAAATTAGCGGTGACCGCCACAGATAATGAAGGCAAGGCTTTTGTGTCTGAAATAGAAGTAAAAGCTAATTAGTATGATACTGAATCTTGCCAGAAAAGAGCTCAAAAGCATGTTTGCCTCGCCGATGGCTTGGGTGATTTTATCGGTGCTGATATTCGCATTTGCGACTTACTTCATCAATGCTGTGACGCAGTATTTTTCAATGATGGATGGTAGCATTCAATCAAACGGTCGTATCGGTGTGACCTTGTTTGTTGGTCAAAGCTTGTTTGGTTTGGCATCATTTGTCATGCTATTTGTCGTACCGCTACTTTCTATGCGTTTAATTGCAGAAGAACGCCGTACACAAACCTTAACCTTTTTATTGAGTGCACCCATTTCATTGACGGAAATTGTGCTGGGTAAGTTTTTAGGCTTAATGGCATTTTTGATGATCATTATCACGGTGATTACCGCCATGCTATTGACGCTCAACCATTGGACAGAATTAGACTTCGGCTATATTTTTTCTAACGTACTCGGGCTTTTTTTACTCGTGGCTAGCTTTTCGGCTCTTGGGCTTTATTTTTCCAGTATCACCGCGCAGCCCGTGATTGCTGGCTTGCTGACTTTTATTGCTTTATTTGCCTTGCTCGGTTTAGACCAGTTTTTAGCGGCTGACTCTAGTAATCCGCTCAGTCAAATGCTTCAAAACCTATCGCTGATGCGACATTTTGAGCCGTTATCGCAAGGCATCATAGATTCAAAAGACATTATCTTTTTTCTATTATTTACTGGCATATTCTTAATATTTACCTTGCGCCGCTTAAATGCGGAACGCTTACGTGCTTAAATCAACAAATTCCACATAAAAACACATGAATAAAAGCAAAAAACATCAGCTACAACTGTTGATTCAGGATCATACCTTTGTATTATTTTCACTAGTCATCGTCGCGCTACTTGGGTATCTATCAACGCAATATCATGTTTTTCGTGATGTAACGCAAGACAAACGCAACACGGTTTCTGAAGCTAGTTTAACGGTTTTAAAGCAAATGAAAGGTGCGGTTTCTATCACGGCCTTTGCCCCTGAAGATGAAGTGCTTCGTCAGAACATTAAAAGTTTTATTGCCCGCTACCAACGCACTAAATCAGACATTCAGCTAAGCTTTATCAATGCAGCTAAAGACCCAAAACTTGCCCAAGCCGCGGGTATTAAAGCCAAAGGGGGTGAGCTGGTTATCACCTATCAAAAACGTAGTGAACATCTTATTCCGCCTTATACGGAGCAAGAACTCACCAACGTGCTGATGCGCCTGTCACGCACGCACAGCCAAGCGGTGATGCTATTGAATGGTCACGGTGAACGTAGTTTTACCACAAATAATATGCATGACTTTGGCGCATTTGGCAAACAGCTCATGGATAAAGGTTTTAGTTTATCAACGCCCAATATCACCACAGAAACAAATCTACACAAAAATTGGGCAATGCTCGTGATTGCTAGCCCTAAAACCAATGTATCGCCGATTGAAGTCGCTAAAATTAAAAATTATTTGGATGGCGGTGGCAATATATTGTGGCTTTTAGATGACGAAAACTTGCATGGCTTAGATGAAATAGCCCAGTATATCGGCCTAGAAGTAGCGCAAGGCTTAGTAGTGGACAAATCTGCCGCAGAATTTGGCGGCGATATTAAAACCGCATTTGGCGTGCAATACGGCGACCACCCAGTGACAGAAAATTTTAGAATACGCACTTCATTTGCCGAAGCTAGAAAAATCACAGCGCATGGCACTTACGAAAATGGCTGGAAAGTGCAAGATTTAGTGCATGTGTCCGCCAATGGCTGGCTAGAAACCACGCCTTTTTCGCCTGAAAGCGATCTTAAAAAAATCACTTTTGATGATAAAAGAGATGTGCCTGGTCCGATTAACATCGCCCTAGCGATTGAACGTAAATATGGCAAAAAAGGTCAGCGTGTGGTGGTGGTAGGCAACGCAAACTTTTTATCTAATACTTTTATCATTAACGGCGGCAACCTTGATTTAGGTCTAAACATGGTGAATTGGCTAGCGGGTGACGATAATATAATTGCGATACCACCGACGATATTGAAGGATGGTAATTTAAACCTTACCGCTGAGAGCAATTACAAACCTGTTTTTATTGGTTTTCAAATACTACTACCATTAGGCTTGCTTATTTTTGGCGTTTTTAGTTGGTGGACACGCAGAAAAGCTTAACCAATAGATCAAAACTGTATTTTAAGGAAAAACAATGTCCGTGATTACCCTTACCAAAGCTAACTTTAAAGAAGTCATAGAAAGCAATCATTTCGTGATTATTGATTTTTGGGCAGAGTGGTGTGAGCCATGCCTGAGCTTTAGCCCTACTTTTCAAGAAACCGCCAAACAAAATCCAGACATCGTTTTTGGTATGCTCAATAGTGACGCCGATGCGGATATTGCTAAATTTTTTAATATTGAGCAAATCCCATGCGTACTTGCCGTAAAAGACCAAGTGGTGATTGATGGCGTGGTTGGCGTAATGCCGCCTGAAAAATTTACAGAAAGCATCATTCAGTGGCGTGATTTTGATAACGCGGAAATCAACCGCCATTTTGCAGAAAAAGCATTTGTATAAAAGTAAGTGCACATTTCTATGCTGAAAAATTTGTTTTTTCTTGTCGTTATTGCTAGCGTATGTATGTTTACGCCACATCTAACATTTGCCGCTAATGCAAATAAAACAAAAATTTTGACTAAAGAATTTAACGCCAAAGAAGCATTTAGTTTGCATAGTTCAGATCTACGCACTTTGATGTTAGCTCTCTATGAATGCCGGCCGCAAGCCTTACAAAAAAGCACAAAAGTCAGTAAGGAAGAATTTGTGCAATGGGTATTTGAAGGCCCATTTGGCTGGCGATTCGATGCCATTAAAAATACCCAATCTATTGAAGCCCTAAAACTAAGCTTTAGCCAAGAATATCAAGGCGACCGCGTGCTACCGCTTATTACGGGCTTATACACCATGCTATTGCAAGCTTATGGCGGCAAAAACGAATATACTTTTGAAGCCGCCAACCCACAAAAATTGACGATTGCCGCACAAAATGCTGATATTAGCGCGGCTAAATTACTGAGTGCCGAACAAGAAAAAAGTGCGGCAGAGGTCAACGAAAATTGCCGCACAAATATTAAACAAATACTGAATCGAATAGCCCAGCGCACTGAGGCAGATGCCCGCGGAATAAGCTCATATACGCCTACTGGCAACCGCTTAAATCCATTTCAAATGGATGCGAATACACTTGAGTTTATTCCGTTATAAACTACTTCAATTTTTAGGAGCCTAATATGCAAGCCAGTGTAATGTGCATTATCATCGCTAGTCTAATTGCCTTTCCAATAGCACATGCTGAAGAATCTACAACACCCGAAAATACAAGCATAAAATTTGTGGAAGAAGATTCCGCAGATTGTTCAATTGCCGATGGCAAGCTAATAACAATTCAAAACACAAATCCGACAACAGGCTATCAAGTATGGGTGGATAGATGGTTTATGGATGTGCAAACCCCCGACCATACCAAACAGATTTTACTACCGAATACTGCTGCTACACCTCTAGGCTGCTCAATGGCACGAGGTGGCGGTAAACAACATTGGACTATTTATAGCGTTAAAGTAATAGACTAGCTAAAAATGCTAGATGAATTAAACCACTCATTATCTTGGGATAAACTCCTAGCAATTTGGTGAGGGCTTCCCTTACCAAGGCTTTAGCCAGTAGTTAAAATTACAACCAGTTAATCTCCAAAGTTAACTAGTACTTGTAATAAGTTTAAAGCCACGCAAATCCCTTTGCGTGGCTTTTTTTGCACTATAAATTAGTTAGTGTGCCAGTGTATTAGCCATAGGGGGTTTAGCATCAGCAGGCAACTTCGCACGCCAGTTGCTGGCGGCTAGTTTAGCGGCGGCAATATCTTCTGCCTTCATGGTTTTAGCCAGCGCATCTCTTGCTTGTTGCGCGAACACGTGGTCTTGCTTGCCTGCAAGCTCAAACCACATATAGGCTTCTTTCGCATCTTTTTTCACGGCGATGCCATCGCGATATAACAAGCCCATTTCGTATTCCGCTTTATGGTGACCTTGCTCGGCAGATTTGCGTATCCAGCTTTCCGCCAATTTCACATCTTTTTTAATGCCGTTACCATCCAAATAATTTTTACCCAATGCTAGCTGCGCTTTATAGTGATTTTGTTCGGCAGCTTTACGATACCAATCACAAGCCAGCTTGCCATCCGCCTTAACGCCACGCCCTACGGTATAAAGCCTGCCTAGTGCAAATTGCGACAAAATATGGCCTTGCTTGGCTGCTTTTTCAAACCATTTGAACGATTCCACATCGTTTAGCTTTACGCCTTGCGCTTGTGCGTACATCACGCCTAAGTTGTATTGCGCATCCTGATGCCCTTGTGCACCTGCTTTTTTGTACCACTCTGCAGCCTGCGCGTAGTCTTGTTTAACACCTTGCCCTTCGTCATACATCATGCCCATAATGTGTTGCGATTGCTTATCGCCTTTATCTGCCAAAGGTTTGAATTCTTTAAGCGCAGTGGCAAAGTCACGCGCCATAAAAGCGGCTTTGCCTTCATCAAAGCCTGCAAAGCTTTCACATGAAGCAAATGCCATAAATGCCACCAGCATGCTGTTAAGTAGTTGTTTTTTCATAATTTCCCTTTGTTAAAATTTTCTTACCCTTCAACTAAACCATGACGTATGGCAAAACGCACCATGTCTATAGGGCTCGTTACGCCTAATTTCTGTTTAATCATGGTGTAATAATTTGCCACTGTTTTTTGGCTGATTTTAAGCATTTCAGCCACTTCTTCCACCTTTTTACCTTCGGCCAATAATCTAAATACTTCAAACTCCCTCCCTGATAACAGGTGAATAGGATCACTCTGTCCTGAAAGTGTTTCCAGTGCTATTTTTTGTGCAATTTCTGCACTTAAAAAGGTTTTTCCATTGGCAACTTCTAACACTGCGCGCGTTAAGTCTTCCGCTGCACCCGTTTTGGTGACATAGCCCTTTACCCCAGACTTGATGGCTTGAGAGGCAAATGATGCGGTTTCATGCATCGAAAAAATGATGATTTTAGCCGCCGGATAGCGCTTAATGATGCGCCTAGCGGATTCTAAGCCGCCCATGCCAGGCATAGAAATATCCATCACCACAATATCTGGCTTCAGCTCCCCATAGCACTGATAAGCTTGCTCGCCAGAATCCGCTTCAGCAATCACTTCTAGCCGCTTATTAAGCTCCAATAATCGGCGTAAACCTGATCTGACTACGGCGTGGTCATCTACCAAAATCAGCTTAATGGTCATCATCAAGCGACGCTTTCAGTCATACGCGCTTGTTTGGGCAGTTTAATCATAATTCGGGTTCCTTGGCTTATGGCTACTTGACTTACAAGGTCAGGATTTCCAGTATCAGATTTTTTGGATGATTCAATTTTCATCTCACCCATCAAACCTTGTATGCGCTCATTCATGCCTGCTAATCCAAAACCTTGCGCTGTAATGGTGGGGTCGAAACCCACGCCATCATCTTCAATATGCAAATATAAATACTGCGCATCCTGCCTTACGTTAATGGTCACACGGTGAGCATTGGCATGTTTGGCAATATTGGTTAAACATTCCTGCACCACGCGGTAGGCAGTAATAGATACAGCTTCATCAATGGGACCAATATTGCTCACGATATTCTGAATAATGTTGACGTTTCTGCAACGTTGCCGCCAATGATGTATGAGTTCGCCTAAAGCCAGGCTAAGCCCCAATTCATCCAAAGCGCGAGGCCGCAAGCGCTGTAGAATTTCATGCACCATGTCCATCATTTGACGCGTTACGCTGCTTATGGCCTGTGCGCTTTCTTTTGCTACGGATAATTTTTTACCATTTAAAATGGCGCTAGCATCCACATGAATCGCCGTTAAATACTGGCCAATTTCATCATGAATATCTCGCGCCAGGCTTTTACGTTCATCTTCTTGCAATCGGATTATTTGCTGCGTTAAACGGTGATTATTTTGCGTGCTACTTTGCAAAGTATCCGCCATCGAATTAAATTTTTTGCCAATTGCATCCAGCTCAACTTGTTTAAAATCGGGCAACCTACTGCTAAACCGCCCTTGCTCCATTTGCGTCAAAGCATCTAAAATTCTATCCACTGGTTTAAATGTGTGTTTCACCGCGAAATACACCAGCACATTGATCAACACAAAAAATAGTGCAGCCAAACCGAGCAAGCCTACGGTGTCGTTCCAAACCTCAGCTATCTCATAGCTTGGGTCAGGCGTCACCACCAGCTCACCTACATAGCGCCCACTTAAAATAATGTTTCTGGTTTGTTTTTGCATTTCTGCACCAGTCAGACTCATCGCATTTACAAACCATTTTGGCGGCGCATTATCCTCTAGGGCTTGCTTCTTATTGCGATTAGTCTCACGCAATTTACCGTTAATATCATAAAACTCTATTTTTAAGTGCCTGATGTTACCTAATTCTTTCAACCTAAAAATTGAAGCACCATCGCCATTGTTAATCCAACCAAAATCAGAAGAATAATGCAGAATTTCAGCATCCAATAAATGTAATGCCAAATTTGCCGTAGATGTGACCTCAGCCCGTACGTCTTCACTGGCGTTTTTCACGACAAAAAATGCGCTTACACTTAATAGCACAAGCAGCAAGCAGGTAATCATCAAATTTAGTTTAAGCTGAAGACTCATATAAGCGTATTTTCTAAGACTTACGTATAGTATAGATTTCGATGACTTTCATCATGGGAGAAATTCCCGATTGGATCTTATATATTCTGAATACAATTAGAGAGTAGTTTTAAATTACGAATACAAAATCCAAAAGTCCAGTCTGGACTTTATCCAGAAGTCATTTCTTTGAGTTAGTTGGTTGATAGCCTTATTAAGCCGTCAGTTACTATTAATTGAGAAAAATTGTTTAATCTCGTCCGCGTTAAGCGCAGCCAGCTGATAGTCAGGAGGAACTTCAATCTCTAAATTAACAGCCACCCTTATATCCTGAATCACATATTGCATAAGACAACTTCTTACAGGGGTTTTTCATGGCGTAAAAAAAATCAGCTGAGAGTTAAGAATATCATGTGGCACTTGGTTTTTAAATGTTAATTTATTACCATGTAGACATTATTGGAAATCACCTAACCAAATGAAATTACTTAGCCCATCAGAAAGATTAAAGCCTCGCTGTCGCAGACTCCGTAAGAAATTACGTGTAGGTGAATTCAAAGAGTATGGTTTTAGTGTTGACATAACCTTCAATAAAAACACCGTTCGATTTAACGATGCTGTTGATAGCTTGATAGAGTTTGTGGAAATTAACCACTGTATTTTTGGCGGTGGCGGCGATCAGAACTCAAATAATATTTCAGGATTTATATGTAAATTTAATACTGGCACATTAACTCAGGATGACTGGCTGAAAATGAAGTGCTGGCTTGAAGTGCAAAGCTGGATAATTGAGTTCACTCTTCATGATTTACAGGATGCTTGGCATTGCTAATGTGATCTGCATACAACTTTTAATATATTGAGACAAAATCCAGTAAAGAACTTTATTTTTCAGGAAAGGACTTTATTTGCTGGGAAAGAACTTTATTTTATGTGTTCACAATTAGTAAACAGTTAAGCTAATTTATTCAACCGTCACGCTCTTTGCCAAATTCCTGGGCTTATCAACATCGGTCCCTTTCAATAACGCTACATGGTACGCCAGCAATTGCACTGGGATTGTATGCAAAATAGGGGAGAGTACGCCCACGTGGCGCGGTGTGCGGATGACATGCACACCTTCAGACGCACTAAAATGACTATCAGAATCCGCAAATACAAATAGTTCACCCCCGCGCGCCCTGACTTCTTGCATATTAGATTTAACTTTTTCTAACAAAGCATCGTTTGGCGCGATGACTACTACAGGCATATCACTATCTACCAACGCCAATGGGCCATGTTTAAGTTCGCCTGCGGGATAAGCCTCGGCATGGATATATGAGATCTCTTTAAGCTTGAGCGCGCCTTCTAACGCGATTGGATAATGTATACCACGCCCTAAAAACAAGGCGTGCTGTTTATTAGCAAAGGCCTTTGCCCATTCACGAATTTGCGGCTCTAAATTAAGGGCATGCTGCACGCTTCCTGCTAATTGTCTTAACGCGCTTAGATGCGACTGCTCAGCTTCGCTATCTAATAAACCACGTTGTTTAGCAAGTGTAGCGGCCAAGGTAAACAAGGCTACTAATTGCGTGGTGAAGGCTTTAGTAGAGGCCACGCCGATTTCCGCGCCTGCACGGGTGTAAAAAACAAGCCGTGAAGCTCTTGGAATGGCACTCTCTTGCACGTTACAAATTGCCAAAGTTAAATTCTGACCCAGCGATTTAGCGTGCTTTAGCGCCTCCATCGTATCTAGCGTTTCTCCTGATTGCGAGATTGTCACGATAAGCTGCTTAGGATTAGCTACAGATTGGCGATAGCGATATTCACTGGCGATTTCGACGTTAGTCGGTATTTTGGCAATACTCTCTAGCCAGTATTTAGCCGTGAGTGCAGCGTAATAGCTCGTTCCTGCAGCCAGAATCAAGATGCTATCGACTTGCTCAAATACTTCACTGGCGTTTATACCAAATAGAGCTGGCGAAAATTTGTTATCATCTATCAACGCTTCAATGGTATCTGTTAGCGCTTTAGGTTGTTCGTGTATTTCCTTTTGCATGAAGTGAGCATAAGGTCCTAGCTCCATACTGGCAAGCGATACATCGCTCATATGGATTTTACGCTCAACAGTGTTGCCATCACGCCCAAAAATCGTTACACCATCGCGGCGAATATCAGCAACATCACCATCTTCTAAATAAATTACTTTTCGTGTCACAGACAATACGGCAGAAACGTCTGACGCGATGAAGTTTTCACCATCCCCTAAGCCAATCAGTAACGGGCAGCCCAAGCGCGCGGTAATCATATGCTCAGGCTCTTTAACTGAAATTACACTAATGGCAAACGCGCCCGTAAGTTCAGCCACGGCCTTTTGTGTGGCAGCTAACAGTGCTAAATCTTTGTGGTAAAAGTGAATCAAGTGCGCAATAACTTCAGTATCAGTTTGTGAGGTGAATTCATAACCCAGGGCTTTTAAACGGTTACGTTGTTCATCATGATTTTCGATAATGCCGTTATGTACTACAGCAATTTCACCTTTAGAAACATGGGGATGGGCGTTACTCTCTGTGACACCGCCATGTGTAGCCCAGCGTGTATGGCCGATGCCAACCTCTCCGCTTAAATTGGATTCCAATGCTTTTTCAGTCATGGCTGCAACGCGGCCAACAGCGCGTACACGCTCTATGCCACTGCCACTTAAAACAGCAACACCAGCAGAGTCATAGCCACGATATTCCAAGCGGCTGAGTCCTTCTATTAAGGTTGAAACAACATTTCTATTTGCAACTGCGCCTACAATGCCACACATAAACTATTTTCCTATGTCTTTAGTGCTTGTTGGAATTATTATCTGTAATCTACTTTTTAATTTTTTGCGGGCGTTTCCAGCCCACAATCGTTTTTTGATCTTTGGCGCGACAGAAAGTTAAAGCATCTGCTGGTGCATCTCTTGTGATTGTGGAACCTGCGGCAATGGTTGCCCCTCGTCCAATCGTCACAGGTGCGACTAATTGCGAATCCGAGCCAATAAAAGCGTTATCTTCAATTATCGTTCTGAATTTATTGGCACCATCATAATTACAAGTAATTGTGCCTGCGCCGATATTAACGTTTTTTCCTACGGTTGTATCGCCTACATAACTCAAATGGTTAATTTTGCTACCAACATCAACCTGCGAGTTTTTAAGTTCAACGAAATTTCCTATATGCGTATCTGCTGCCAGCGTGGTACCTGGACGTAATCGGGCAAATGGCCCTATACGACTATTTTCGCCAATCTTTGTGTCATCAATGTGGGTAAATGGTGCAATTTGAACGCCCGCTTCTATGATGGCATTTTTAATAATACAGTTTGCCGAGATTTTAACGTTATCGCCTAAACTAACGTTTCCTTCAAACACACAATTCACATCAATCTCAACATCGCGTCCACAATTAAGCAAACCACGCACATCTAGGCGGGCTGGGTCTTTAATTGTTACGCCTTGCTGAAGTAACTTTTGTGCATTACGTAATTGATAAACACGTTCAATCTGCGCTAAATCTGTTTTTGAATTGATACCAGTGACCGACCATTCATCTGCTGTAATTTCCGCAACTACATTGACTTTATCATTTACCGCTAATTCAACAATGTCGGTTAAATAATATTCTCCCTGGGCATTGTGGTTGGTAAGTGCAGACAACCATGTTACCAAATACTTATTTGGCATCGCCATAATGCCAGTGTTCACTTCATTAATTTGGCGCTGTACTACTGTGGCATCCTTGTGTTCAACAATTGCAGCTACATTACCTGTGAGCTCGCGCACTATACGACCATAACCTGTTGGATCATCTTTATTAAAAGATAATATTGCAAGCTTATTGTTCGCTTGCTCTAATAATTTACGGCAGGCTGAAGAATCAACTAGCGGTACATCACCTAATAAAATGAGCGTATCTGCATCATCTTCTAAAAACGGCACTGCTTGCTGAACCGCATGGCCAGTTCCCAGTTGTTCTTCCTGTTTAACCCATGTAATGTTTTCGTTAGCAAACGCCTCTTTTACCATTTCACCGCCAAAGCCGTACACTACGATTATTTTGTTAGGATTAAGAGTTTTCGCACAATCTATTACATGCGCCAAAATAGTTTTTGCACCAACAACATGCAGCACTTTTGGCAAGGTTGAATACATGCGGGTACCTTTACCCGCTGCCAGTATGACAATGTTAAGTTTGTTCATTTTTAAATTTGGAATCTCTTAAAACTGTTTATTTATATATACAAAGTATAACAAAAAAGGCAGCCGAGGCTGCCTTTTTGCTAATCTTACATGAAGCTAAATTTAGATTAGTGTGCTGATTTACGCAAACGCTCAATTGCTTGAATCTGCGCTAACGCCTCCGACAATTCAGCCTGCGCTGCAGCGTAATTTACATCTGAAGTTCTGTTTTTCAACGCTTCTTCAGCAGCCTCTTTTGCCGCAATTGCTTTTGCTTCATCTAAATCATGACCGCGTACTGCGGTATCAGCTAACACAGTAATTACACCTGGTTGTATTTCTAGCAATCCGCCAGAGATATAGATTAACACCTCTTGCGCCTCGTTAACTTGCTTGATACGAAGTGAACCAGGTTTGATGGTCGAAATCATTGGTGCGTGATTTGGATAAATACCCACTTCACCAGCACTTGCAGGCGCAACGACAAACTCAGCTTCACCTGAGAAAATACTTGCTTCTGCACTAACCACATCAATATGAACAGTATTTGCCATTTTTTTTCCTTAAAGCGTTTAACTAATTAACTAAGCAACCCTTAGTTAAGTGTTTTAGCCTTTTCAACAGCCTCTTCAATACCACCAACCATGTAGAAAGCTTGCTCTGGCAAATGATCATACTCACCAGCAACAATCGCTTTAAAGCCTTTAATAGTTTCTTTTAAAGGCACGTATTTACCTGGCGCACCTGTAAACACTTCAGCTACGTGGAACGGTTGTGACAAGAAACGTTGAATTTTACGTGCACGGCCAACAGCTAACTTGTCTTCTGGTGACAATTCGTCCATTCCCAAAATCGCAATAATGTCGCGCAATTCTTTATAGCGTTGTAATGTTTGTTGAACGCTACGTGCTACGTTGTAATGCTCTTCACCAACTACTAATGGGTCTAATTGACGTGATGTTGAATCCAATGGATCAACCGCTGGGTAGATACCTAAAGATGCAATGTCACGTGAAAGTACAACTGTTGAATCCAAATGCTGGAAAGTTGTCGCAGGCGATGGGTCGGTCAAGTCATCCGCAGGTACGTATACCGCTTGAATAGAAGTAATAGAACCCGCTTTAGTTGAAGTAATACGCTCTTGTAAGCGACCCATTTCATCAGCAAGGGTAGGTTGGTAACCTACAGCTGAAGGCATACGGCCTAACAACGCAGATACTTCAGTACCGGCCAATGTATAGCGATAGATATTATCCACAAAGAACAATACATCACGACCTTCATCACGGAATTTTTCAGCCATGGTCAAACCTGATAACGCTACGCGTAAACGGTTGCCTGGTGGTTCGTTCATTTGACCAAACACCATCGCTACTTTTGATTCCTTCATGTTATCAAGTTTGATAACACCGGCTTCTGCCATTTCGTGGTAGAAGTCATTACCTTCACGAGTACGTTCACCAACACCTGCAAACACTGATAAACCTGAGTGTTGTTTTGCAATGTTGTTAATAAGTTCTAGCATGTTAACTGTTTTACCTACTCCGGCACCACCAAACAAACCAACTTTACCGCCTTTAGCAAACGGGCAAACTAAGTCAATCACTTTAATGCCAGTTTCTAACAAATCAACAGAAGGAGATAACTCTTCAAAAGTTGGTGCTTTTTGGTGAATTGCACGACGCTCTTCACAATCAATCGGACCAGCTTCGTCAATTGGGCGACCTAACACATCCATAATACGGCCTAAAGTACCTACACCAACTGGCACAGTAATTTGATCACCAGTAGATTTAAATGTCGTGCCACGAGCTAAACCATCTGATGATCCCATCGCGATGGTACGCACAATGCCGTCACCTAATTGTTGTTGCACTTCAAGCGTTAATCCTTCTTCTGCTTTGCTTGATGCATCATCAATAATCAATGCTTCAAATACTTTAGGCATTTGGTCACGCGGAAACTCAACGTCAACCACCGCACCAATGATTTGCACGACTCTACCTGTTTTTACACTAACGTTTGCTGTACTCATTTTAATTTCCTATTCAAACTAATCTGTTGAATTCTAATTTAATGTTCTGTTTCTTACCTTAGGCAACCGCTGCTGCGCCGCCGACAATCTCTGAAATCTCTTTGGTAATGGCTGCTTGACGTGCTTTGTTGTAAACCAATTTCAAATCACCGATTACTTCTTTTGCATTGTCAGATGCGGACTTCATAGCGACCATACGTGACGATTGCTCAGAAGCCATGTTCTCTGATACCGCGTTATAAACCAACGACTCAATATAACGCACCATCAATTGATCAATGACAGGCTTTGATTCAGGTTCATAGATGTAATCCCAGTGCCCTTTGGCAGCGCCAATCTGTAGTGCGCTTTTAATGACGCCACTAGTTGTAAGTGCCTCTACTTTTTCGTGCTCAGCATGTGTACCTAAACGCTCAGCTGTTAAGGGTAGCAATTGCTCCAGCACTGGCTCTTGTTTCATCGTGTTAATGAAGCGTGTATAGCAGATATATAACTGATCGATTTCACCAGCGGTATAAGCATCTAACATCACTTTAATCGTACCAATCAAGGTTTCCAAATGCGGAACGTCGCCTAAACCAGTAATATGTGACTTTACATTGGCTCCAACGCGGTTCATAAATGTATAACCCTTGTTGCCAATTGCACTAACGGTAATTGCCTTGCCTTCAGACTCCCAGTTTTTCATCTGGTTAATTGAAAGTCGCAGTACATTGGTATTCAAACCACCGCAAAGCCCTTTATCAGAGCTGACTACGATAATACCAATATTTTTTACATTCTCACGCTTTAAAAGAAAAGGGTGTTTGTATTCCGAATGCGCTAAAGAAAGATGGGCTGCTACATTACGAATTTTATCAGCGTATGGGCGTGAAGCACGCATTCTATCCTGCGCTTTACGCATTTTAGAAGCGGCCACCATTTCCATTGCTTTAGTGATCTTGCGTGTGTTCTCTACACTCTTAATCTTGGTTCTAATCTCTTTACTACCAGCCATTTTAGTGTCCTAATAGTTAAAGATTAGTATGCGTTTGTAGCTTTAAAGTCTTGAATTGCTGCATCAAGTGCTTTTTCATTGTCGCCGCTTAAATCTTTACTTGATTCAATCGCATCAGCAATAGATTTATATTTTGAAGCGATGAAACTATGCAATTTATTTTCAAAAGCTAATACCTTGTTGGTTGGAACATCATCAAAGTAACCTTTGTTAGCTGCAAACAATGTAATTGCCATATTAGAAACGTTTAAAGGTGCATACTGTGCTTGCTTCATCAACTCAGTAAACATACGACCGCGATCCAATTGTTTACGTGTAGCTTCATCCAGATCAGAAGCAAACTGCGCAAACGCCGCCAATTCACGGTATTGAGCAAGCGCTAAACGTACACCGCCGCCTAATTTCTTGATGACTTTAGTTTGAGCAGCACCACCCACGCGAGACACTGAAATACCAGCGTTAATCGCAGGACGAATACCAGCGTTGAACAAGTCAGTTTCCAGGAAGATCTGACCATCAGTAATAGAAATAACGTTAGTTGGAACGAATGCAGAAACGTCACCGGCAGCTGTTTCAATCACCGGCAATGCTGTTAATGAACCTGTTTTACCTTTAACTGCACCGTTAGTGAATTTTTCTACATACTCTTCGTTAACACGAGCTGCACGCTCTAACAAACGTGAGTGAATGTAGAACACATCACCTGGATACGCTTCACGGCCTGGTGGACGACGTAATAGCAATGAAATTTGACGATAAGCAATCGCTTGTTTGGTCAAATCATCATAAACGATCAATGCATCTTCACCGCGATCACGGAAGTATTCGCCCATAGTACAACCGGCATATGGTGCTAAGAATTGCAATGCAGCAGAATCAGAAGCAGTAGCAGCAACTACAATGGTGTAAGCCATCGCGCCGTTTTCTTCAAGTTTGCGTACCACGTTAGCCACCGTAGAAGCCTTTTGGCCAATCGCAACGTAGATACAGGTCATGTTTTGACCTTTTTGATTAATGATGGCATCAATCGCAACTGCAGTTTTACCTGTTTGACGGTCGCCAATGATCAGCTCACGTTGACCACGGCCAACCGGCACCATTGAGTCAACAGATTTCAAACCAGTTTGCACTGGCTGTGAAACTGATTTACGTGCAATAACACCTGGCGCAACTTTTTCAATTTTATCTGTCATCTTAGCGTTGACAGGGCCTTTACCATCGATAGGCTGACCTAGCGCGTTAACGACGCGACCAATCAACTCCGGGCCTACCGGCACTTCCAAAATACGACCTGTACATTTACAGATGTCACCTTCAGTAATGTGCTCGTAGTCACCTAAAACCACCGCACCCACTGAATCACGCTCTAAGTTAAGCGCCAAACCGAATGTATTGCCTGGGAACTCGATCATTTCACCGGCCATTACGTTTGAAAGACCGTGAATACGAACAATACCGTCTGTTACTGAAATTACTGTACCTTGAGTACGCGCTTCAGCCGAGGTAGAAAAATTTTCTAATCTGCTTTTAATCAGTTCACTGATTTCTGATGTAGATAACTGCATGTTGACTCCTAATAGTTTTCTTTGCCTAAATTATTCTTTGTAGGCCTAAGCTGAAAGCGTGTAAGCTAAATTTTGTAACTGACCTTTGACAGATGCGTCTATCACGGTATCGCCAACAATAATTTTTATACCGCCAATAAGTTCTGAATCTACAGAAACATTGGCTTCAATCTTTTTACCAAACTTGGCTTCCAAGCGCTTTACTAAATCTTTGACCTCAGCAGCACTAGGCTTCGCAGCCGCAATAATTTGCGCATCAAGCGTACCTTCATCCAGCGCTTTAAGCTCTTCAAACGCACTAGAAATGGCCGGTAAAATAGACATACGACCATATTCGACCAACACTTTTATCAAGTTCTGGCCATGTTCGTTAAGTTTATCGCCACACACTTTTAAAAAAGCGGCTTGCAATTCGCTACTGACTACTTTTGGATCCTGAATGTAAGCCTGCATTTGCGCGTCGCTAGCGACACTCGATGCAAAACCCAACATTTCAGACCACTTAGCCAAAGCTTTTTGCTCGCTACCTAATTTATAGGCAGCTACTGCATAAGGCCTTGCGATGGTTGATATTTCAGCCATATCCTGTCCTTAAAGTTCTGCTGCTAGTTTAGATAACATTTCGCTGTGCGCCTTTGCATCAATCTCTTTACGCAAGATTTTTTCAGCACCTGCGATGGCTAACGCCGACACCTGCGAACGTAGACCCTCTTTTGCACGGTTTACTTCTTGGTCGATTTCAGCTTTAGCGCTCGCTATAATACGCTCGCCTTCAGCTTTAGCATTACCCTTAGCTTCTTCTACGATTTGTGAACCGCGTTTTTCAGCTTGGCCAATAATTTCGCTCGCTTTTTGCTTGGCTTCGTTCAAAGTGACTTCTGATTTCTTAGCTGCAACTTCCAAAGCACTTTTACCTTCTTGTGCTGCTGCTAAGCCATCAGCGATTTCCTTTTGGCGTGTTTCAATCGCTGATAACAGCGGTGGCCAAACGAATTTCACTGTGAACCAAATCAACACAGCAAATGCGATGGCTTGTGCGATAAGTGTAAAGTTAATGTTCATTTTTGATCCATGTCTTTAATCATAAAAGCACTAGTCATTATGCTTTTGCAAAATGACTAGATGACTTAATTCGCTAATTATTGAGCGGCTGCAGTAACTACGCTTAATAATGGGTTAGCAAATGCAAACATCATCGCTAGACCAACACCAATAATGAAAGAAGCATCGATAAGACCTAATAGCAAGAATACTTTACCTTGTAATTGTGGAATCATTTCTGGCTGACGTGCAGCACCTTCTAAAAAGCTAGCACACATAATACCAATACCGATACAAGCACCCGCAGCGCCCAAACCAATAATTAAACCAATACCAACGCCTGTGTAGGCTTGAATCAATGCTAAAGCATCCATGTTATTACCCTCTCTAAAATTAAACTTACAACTAAAACCACTAAAAACTACCGATAAAAAATAAAACGACTAAATTACAAAAAAACTAATGTGACTCATGTGCCATAGCCAAATATACAACGGTCAGCATCATGAAAATAAACGCTTGCAATGCCACGATTAAAATATGGAAGATAGACCAGCCAGCACCCAGTATTGCGCTTGGGATAATCCAGCCAGCCCCAGTGGCCGCCCACATACCCAGCAACAAGAAAATCACTTCACCTGCATACATGTTACCGAACAGCCGTAATGCGTGAGATAGGGGCTTAGAAATGTATTCAATCAGATTAAATGCAAAGTTAGCCACAAATAATAATGGGCTTAAGAGCAAACCAACAATACCCATTGCAGTTTTTGGCTTGAAAAATTTTGCGCCGCCGAATGGTGCATAGAACAATTCATGCACCCAACCGCCCAAGCCCTTAACCTTAATAGAAAAGAATATCATCAAAATCCACACAGCTAATGCCAATGCAAATGTGGTGTTTATGTCAGAAGTAGGTACCGCGCGCCATGTAGCGTGCTCTCCGCCGAAGAATGAAACAATGCCCGCAACCCAGTCCACAGGCAGGAAGTCCATAGAGTTAAGCACCAGCACCCACAAAAAGACTGTTAAAGCAGTTGGTGCAATAAAGGCATGGCGGTTGCCGTGAAAAATATTTTTAACCTGATCATCAATAAAACCAAACACCAGCTCTACAAACGCCTGCCCTTTGCCAGGAACACCAGAGGTTGCTTTTCTTGCTACCAGCCAAATTAAGCCCATTACAATAATACCCAGCGCTACCGACATTGCAAATGTATCCACATGCAATGTCCAAAAGCTACTTTCACCAAAAGACTTGGCATTAAATGCCAGATGATGATCAATATAACCAGAAGGGGTGAGTACTTGTTGTGCGTTGCCTGCGTGTTCTGTAGCCATAATCAATATTTACTTTAATAAAATTCGTTTAAATTAAACTTTTAACTTACTCAGCGCGGCGCCAGAAAATAATGCTGCCGCCGCTAAACCTGCAATCAGCGCAAATGGCACCAACTGCTTATATAAATTAAATATAATTACCAATAAAACAATAATTACTAATATTTTTACTGCTTCAGCTTTTAATAAATTGATTAATATTGCTGAAGCATCTGTATTCTTTTCACCACGTTTTGCTATTAGTACTGCCGCACAGGCACCAAGCACAACACTTAATCCACCAAGCACCGCTGAGATACCTGCATTTAAACCTGAAATAAGTAGCGCTACGATTGCAACCGCAAACGTAGCAACTAGCTGAATTTTAAGCATTTTACTAAAAACATCTGATGTGTTGGATGTTGACAATTACTTAAACCCAGTTAATTTTATTGCTTAAATTGTTACTGCTTTTACGATTTTTTTATATGTTTAATGCAGTAAAGACCGCGATTTTGAATTATTACCGCTTTTTAGTCAAGACTTAAGTGACAAGGATTTATAGCTTGTTTAAGCAAAATGAAACACTTAGCGTGAGAACTTGCTTGATAAATTTCACGCTAGCGTGAAATTTTAGCAACAATCTCGTCGAGCTGATCTAAATTTGCATAGTTGATTTTCAATGACCCTGAACCATTTGCACCTGCTTTTATGCTGACTACTGCACCCAATTGATCACTTAATGACTCTTGCAGCCTTAAAACATCAGGATTGCTACTAATATTTTGCGTATGTTTTTGTGGCGGCTTTTCAGTTTCCACATTCAGTTTTTTTACAGCACTTTCCACATCCCGCACTGATAAATTATTTTGCACGATTTGTTCAGCAAGCATAATTTGTTGAGCGCCACTCAAACCGACCAAAGCACGGGCATGCCCCATATCCAACTTTCCTACCATTAGTATTTCTTGCACTGGCGCGCATAAAGTCAGTAATCGCAGTAAGTTGGAAACTGCAACGCGTGAACGACCGACCGCTGCTGCCGCTTTTTCATGCGTCATGGCAAATTCGTCTATCAAACGCTTAATGCCTTGCGCTTCTTCTAAAGGATTAAGATTTTCACGCTGGATATTTTCTATCAGCGCCATTGCCAGTGCAGCTTCATCAGCAATTTCACGCACCAACACAGGCACTTCTTCTAAACCCGCTATCTGGCTCGCACGCCAGCGGCGTTCACCGGCGATGATTTCATACTGCTCGGCGTCTGATTGCTCAATACTAATGTGGCGCACCAGTATTGGCTGCATAATGCCTTGTGATTTAATTGATGCCGCCAGCGTCTGTAAGGCCGCATCATCCATATAACTGCGCGGCTGGTATTTACCAGGGCGCAATTGCGCGACTTTAAGCATCAACAGCGAATCGGCTTCGCCCACGCTGCCCATATCGCCTGCCAGCAGTGAATCCAGCCCACGACCCAACCCTCTATTCAAACCTTTTAATTTAGTCATGTTTTTTTCCACTTCGCATTACTTCTTTCGCTAACTCTAAATAAGCAACCGCGCCTTTTGAACTTTTATCGTAACTGAGCACGGAAACACCATAACTTGGCGCCTCAGCCAGGCGTACATTGCGCGGAATAATCGTTTTATAGACTTTATCGCCAAAATGGCTAATCAGTTGTGCCGACACCTGTTGCGCGAGCATATTGCGATTATCGAACAAGGTACGCAACAACCCCTCAATCTCAAGCGTTGGGTTTAAACGTGCACGTACTTTTTTAATCGTATTCACCAAATCAGACAAACCCTCCAGCGCATAATACTCGCACTGCATGGGTATCATCACCGCGCTGGATGCGGTAAGCGCATTTACGGTAACCAGGTTTAGGGCAGGGGGACAATCCAGCAAAACAAAATCATAAGGTATCTGGCCATCAGCATTTGCCAATTTGGCAATAGCAACCTTAAGGCGGTTTTCACGTGCAAGCTCGTTCACTAGCTCTACTTCTGCGCCAGCCAAATCGCGATTAGCAGGCGCAATATCAAATCCGCCTTTTTCGCTATGCTGTATTACTTCTTTAAGTGACTTTTCGCCAATCAGCACATGGTAAATGCTATGTTTGAGATGTGCTTTATCTATGCCGCTACCTGTGCTGGCATTGCCTTGCGGGTCTAAATCTATCAATAAAACGCGTTTATGAAAATGCGCCAGACTAGCAGCCAGATTCACACAAGTAGTGGTTTTACCTACGCCGCCTTTTTGATTGGTGATTGCTAATATTTTCATTATTTATCTTAAAAAATTAACTGGGAAATTGACCAGATTCATTTATTCATGCTTAAAAAAACAAGATGCCGTTCTGCATCCAAACCCGCGACTTTCAGCACTTCAATTTTACTCGGCTGTATGCCTGTATTTTTAAATTCCTGATTTTCAAACTCATGGTCAGGCACTACACCTTTCATTGCTAACCACAGCCCATTTTCCGCCAATAAATGCTTGGTAAGGTTTATAAACAAAGCAATCTCAGAAAACGCACGCGAAATAATCACGTTAAAACCCGCGCCCTGATTTTCCAGACCCGGATTAAAACGTTCCTTTTTTAGCGCTTCTACACGACCGGCTTCCACATGGAAATTACTCAAGCCAAGCTCGCCTTTAACCTGCCGCATAAAACTGGTTTTTTTAGTCACTGAATCTATTGCCGTCACTTGCAAGTCCGGCAAACAAATCGCCAGCGGAATACTCGGCAATCCGGCACCTGCACCTACATCCAACAAAAACTTAGGTGCCAGAGCCTGTACATGCGGCAATACACTCAAGCTATCCAGCAAATGCAAAGTCACCATCTCTAACGGATCGCGAATCGCCGTGAGATTATGCACCTTGTTCCACTTATCAATCAACAACACATAAGCAATCAACTTAGCCTGCTTTTCAGGGCTAACCAACAAGCCCATTTCCAGCAAGCCTGCTTCAAGCTTGGCTTGCAACGTACTTTGTAAAGTCATGCGGCCAAATCTGCAGAGTTAGCATCTATTGGTTTGCTGCGTGACTTGCGTTTTAAGTAAACCAATAACAATGAAATTGCCGCAGGCGTAATACCTGAAATACGGCTGGCTTGACCGATGGTTTCCGGTTTTTGCGCATTGAGTTTTTGTTGCGCTTCAATCGGTAAGCCATGAATCTCACGGTAATCTAAATCACCAGGTAGCTTAGCATTCTCCTGGCCGCGACTACGCGCGACTTCATCAGTTTGGCGGTCGATATAGCCTTGATATTTCGCCGCGATTTCTACCTGCTCACGCACAGCGGGTTCAACTTCGCCAAGGCCGTCTTCACCCAATGACAATAAAGCCTCGTAACTCACTTCAGGGCGACGCAATAATTCAAACAGGCTATATTCATGCTCAAGCGGCTTGCCGAACATTTCCACCATTTTCTCTACGGGCAAATTAGCGGGTTGCACAAAAGTCTTTTTAAGGCGCTCTTGTTCGCGGCTTACTGCTTCCTGCTTACGGCTAAATGCTTCCCAGCGCACATTATCTACCAAGCCTAATTTGCGACCCATCTCTGTGAGGCGCATATCGGCATTATCTTCACGCAATTGCAGCCGGTATTCTGCACGGCTGGTAAACATGCGATACGGCTCAGTAACGCCGCGCGTAATTAAGTCATCCACCAATACGCCCAAATACGCTTCATCACGCGCCGGGCACCAGGATTCTTTGCCTTGAGAATACAAGGCGGCGTTAGCGCCTGCCAGCAAACCTTGCGCGGCGGCTTCTTCATAGCCAGTCGTGCCGTTGATTTGCCCTGCAAAAAACAAACCTTGCACAGTTTTGGTTTCTAACGAGCTTTTTAAACCGCGCGGATCATAGTAGTCATACTCGATGGCATAACCCGGGCGCAGAATATGAGCTTTCTCAAGCCCTTTAACCGAGCGCACCAATGCCAGCTGAATATCAAACGGCAAACTGGTTGAAATTCCGTTTGGATAGATTTCATTAGTGGTTAAGCCTTCAGGCTCTAAAAATATCTGATGGCTTTCCTTATCTGCAAACCTGTGGATTTTATCTTCCACACTTGGGCAATAGCGCGGGCCAACGCCCTCAATCACGCCTGTATACATGGGTGAACGATCTAAACCGCTGCGAATAATATCGTGCGTACGCTCATTGGTGTGTGTAATCCAGCAGGGCAGTTGGGCGGGGTGCTGTGCGGCGTTGCCCAAAAAAGAGAACACCGGCACCGGGTTGTCGCCTGGCTGAATGGTCATCACAGAATAATCAATGGTGCGACCATCAATACGCGGTGGCGTGCCTGTTTTTAACCTGCCTGCTGGCAAGCCGATTTCACGCAAACGGGCAGCCAGCGAAATAGAAGGCGGGTCGCCCGCGCGGCCTGCGCTGTAATTTTGCATGCCCACATGCACCAAGCCGCCTAAAAACGTACCTGCAGTAAGCACCACAGATTTAGAAGCAAAACGTAAACCGATTTGCGTCACTACACCAGCGGCGCGCTCACCCTCTAAAATAATGTCATCCACCGCCTGCTGAAACAACCAAAGGTTAGGCTGATTTTCTAACCTGTGGCGAATAGCCGCTTTATACAACACGCGGTCTGCCTGCGCACGCGTAGCGCGAACCGCAGGCCCTTTACTGGAGTTTAAAATACGAAACTGAATACCGCCTTCATCCGTCGCGGCCGCCATTGCGCCGCCCAGCGCGTCAATCTCTTTAACCAAATGCCCTTTGCCGATACCGCCAATACTGGGGTTGCAAGACATTTGACCTAAAGTTTCGATGTTGTGTGTGAGTAACAGGGTTTTTTGCCCCATTCTGGCGCTTGCAAGCGCCGCTTCGGTGCCCGCATGGCCGCCACCCACCACAATGACATCAAATATATCTGGATAATTAAAGCGAACCTCTGACATGGAATAGGGCTTAGTATTCAAAGGGTTAAATTTTACCGCAAAGCGCCTTTTTTGTCGTGTTAAAGCTTGAAAAAGTCGCCATGCGACACCATATAATTGACTGAAATCAAGTCAAAACAACTTTTTTTACAGTATAGTCACATTTACATAACAAAATTGGCACAAAACTAGCTTAATATTTTATATAATGTTTGCGTATTTGCGATAACATCACAGTATTGCTTAATTAAGCACCGCTTAACTAAAATCGACTGGTAGCAACATAAAAATAAGCTATTGCAACCTTAAGTCACACTATTTTTTATTACTTAACTGGAGTCATCAATGAAACATCTAAATATCGTTCTTGCTGCATTATTAGGCTTTGCCGCACTTTCTGCACAGGCAGATGTCACCAATGCTGAAAAATTAGCAAAAAAATACACTAATATTGCTAAAACAGTAAACCCAGCATTTGAAGGCGGATCTGCTGAAGCAGGTAAAGAATTTTACAACCGTGAAATTAAACAATTTAAAGGTAACGCAAGCACAGAAGGCAAATCTATTGCTTGTGCATCTTGCCACACGGCCAACCCTGCAGATAAAGGCCGCCACATTATTACTGGCAAATCAATCAAGCCATTATCACCAGTTGTAAACACTAAACGCTTTACTAATCTTGACCACGTTGAAGAAAAGTTTACAAAACATTGTACCGAAGTGCTAGGCAGCGATTGTTCAGCCGCAGAAAAAGCTAACTACATCACTTACTTATTAACTGAAAAAACACCTACACCTAAAAAATAGTTGTAAGTAGAAAACGCAGCTAATTTAAGTTGCAAATTAAAAAGCAGTGTTTCACGTGAAACACTGCTTTTTTTATGCCTATACAGTTTGCATGACGATTAAACTCACCAGCCAAACAACGCGGTCCCGTTCCCTGAGCCTGTCGAAGGGATAGCAAAACTATACATTGGCACGCCATCCCTTCGACAGGCTCAGGGAACGAAATAGTAACGAAGCAGCAGCGCTATTGTTTTTTAATCTTTTTCTGTTTTGTAAGGCTAGGCAACAAGCTTGTTAGCGCCTGATAACGCTCAAACAAAAATGCCACACGCGCCGCATCGGTATTCGCGCCGCCTTCGGCTTTGTTCAGGCCGGGTTTGTAACCATAAGCCGCGTCCACAGCTTTATCCAAAGCCTGATGCGCTTTTAGCAGATTGGCAGGCATGGTCAGCGGGTCGTATAAATCAGCGAGTGATGCGCTGATATGTACCGCACGCGCATCCAAAACCGCTTGTGCGGCAGCATCTATGTTCTTGTAGGAGCGGCTTGTAGCCGCGAAAGCATCTGTGCAATTTTCATCATTGCTGGTTCGCGGTGAAACACCGCTCCTACAATCTGGCCACGGGAAGTTGTTGTAAACTAGACCTGCCGAATAGCGATACCCACTTCCTAAACGTCCGCATATTGCACCCGTCCAAGCCATGTGCATACTTGAATTTAATATACCAAAATCATAAACTCCTGCGCCTTCAATTGTATAAAGCAGGTTACTTGCAACAATATCTACTGACAAGTAAGCAATTGGTATATATTTTCTCCGTTCTGACGACACCTCTGGCACCGCCAAATAATCTATTTTAGGCTGCCGTATTTCACCAAACAAAGTAGGCGTTGCCGCTTGCTCTTGCGTCGGTACTTTTGTGCTCGCCAGCCGCATCTTACGCACCGCCTCTATACGCGCCATAACCAGCGGCATTTGCCGCAAGTGCTGCGGGTTTGCATCTTTCAACCATAAGCAATAGCGCCTGTTGCCGTTAATCAATTCTTCTGAACCTATGTATGGGCGTATGTACTGCTCAGACGCAGGTTCTTGAGTTAGCAGCTCAGTGCGTTCAATTTCTGTGAGTATTAAATTACCACCATCAGCAGGCTTGCTACCGTAAGTCATCTCTGGCACGGCGCAAATCGGGCGGCGTGATTTTTCAATAATCACATCAGGCGCATCTACCAAATATGGGTTAATATTCACCGCCTTCACCGCATGCGGCTCGCCCTTAATATCATCGTATTCATAAATGGTTTTATCTGCTACATCTTGCAAACCAAAGCCGATAATCACGCAATGCACAGCGGCTTTGCCGCGCGCTTCATTACTCCAGCTAAACGTGCGGTGCGCAAAATGAATCTTGATGCCTTGCGCCAGCATCCAAGCCCACAGCACGCCGACTTGCTCGCCTTGCGTAATACTGTTGGTGGAAACAAATGCGCAACGGATTGTTGACATTCCGTTCCCTGAGCCTGTCGAAGGGATTGCAACATGATTTATATTTTTCGAATTGCCCATCCCTTCGACAGGCTCAGGGAACGAGGTTTTATGCATATACCATGCCGCCTTAATATACCAAGCCGCCACAAAATCCAGCAAGCCTGCATTTTTAATAGCTCCGCAGACTAATTGCATATCCGCTTTTTGCGCGGCCGACTGGTTACTTTTACCTAAAAACGGCGGGTTTCCTAACACATAACTGCAACGCTCTGGCGGTAACACGCTCGCCCAATCGGTTTGCAGTGCATTACCGCAAATAATATGCGGCGTGGCTTTAAGCGGAATGCGCGCAAAGTACGCACCAAACTCTTCTGAAATTTTCATGTTCATTTGATGGTCAGTCAGCCATAGTGCAACCTGGGCGATTTGCGCCGGAAATTCTTCAATCTCGATACCGTAAAATTGGTCTACGTCTACGTTAATCAGCGTTTGTACGTCCAGCACTTGCTGGCCGCTGGTAATGCTGGCGCGCAACACGGCTAATTCAAGCAGGCGCAGTTCTCTGTAGGTAATCACCAAAAAGTTTCCGCATCCGCAAGCGGGGTCTAAAAAGGTTAAATCGCGCAGCTTTGTGTGAAAATCAAACAGGCGGTTTTTGTTATTTTTAATCTTTTCAAACTCAGCCCACAGCGCATCTAAAAATAACGGTTTAATCAGCTTTAAAATATTTTCTTCACTGGTGTAGTGCGCGCCGAGGTTGCGTCGCGCATCGGCATCCATAATGCTTTGAAACAAGCTGCCGAAGATAGCAGGGGAGATAATGCTCCAGTCCAGCGCGCATAAATCCAGCAATGCCTCGCGCATTTTGCTATCAAACTGTGCCGGCGGCAGCGGCTCTGCAAATAGCTTGCCGTTCACATACGGAAACGCGGCAATGCTTTCATCCAGATTAGTCAAACGCTTTTCAGCTGGCTGGTTAAGTGCATAAAACAGGCTATTGAGATGCAACGCTAAATCACTGCCATCAGTACTGGTTTTAGTTTCAATGTAATCCTGAAACAGGCGTTTCTCAAAAATAGTGGTGTCTTCTGCAAACAGGCAAAATAGCAAGCGCACCAAATAGACTTCTAATTCATGCCCGGTATAACCAACCGACTTAAGCGCATCGTGCAACTTGCCCATGCGCTCGGCAGCTTTAATGTTAATAGGGTCTTGCGGTTTGATGATTTGCGTTTGGTAACCAGCAATAAAGCCGAATAACTTTACGTTTTGATACAGGTCTTTTAGGCCGAATTCAACTTGCTCGTTAGTTTCAAGGTTATAAAGCCTGAATTTAGAAAAGTCTGAAACCAGTATGTATTTGGGTAAATCGCGTTCTTTAATACCAGGAAAATAGTCTAATGCCTGATCAAATGCTCGGTCTAGGCTCTTACCGCGTGATTTATGCTCTACCAATAACTGTCCGCGCCAGAGCATATCAATGTAGCCGCCTTTGCCGTCAGACTTTTTAACGGGTTCTTCAAAGCTGGCAATACGGCGGCGCGTGATGCCAAATACATTAAAGAAAGCATCCCAAAATGATTTGGCTTCCGCATCTTCTCGCGATTCAGACTCCCACTCTTTTGAAAATGTATTTGCGCGGGTTTTGATTTCGTTCCAAGAAAGTGCCATGTTGTGTGCTTATTGATTTTTATAATTGTATGAAAGTATACACCGCCACTGTTGTGCGCAATGCGCGGCTTTCACTAATTGTTTCACGTGAAACGTAATAAATTTCATGGAAATTTACAACGCTTAACAAATTATAAGTATTGGCTCTTGACGAGCGCGTGATTGCGCGCCTATAGTATGGCAAGCGTATTTGTGCAATTACCACAGCGCTTTCACCGAACAAAAATTGAGGAGAACTGTATGGCAGGTAAATTTGAATTAAAAGTGGCTAAAAGCGGACAATTCCATTTCAATCTATTGGCAGGTAATGGTCAAATTATCATGCAAAGCGAAATGTATGAAAGCAAAGCAAGCGCATTAAACGGCATTGCTTCTATTCAAAAAAATGCGGCAGATGATGCTCGCTATGAACGGCTGGTTTCAAAATCTGAAAAACCATATTTTGTGCTTAAAGCCGGTAATCACCAAGTGATTGGCCAAAGCCAAATGTACGAAAGTGAAGCAGGGCGCGACAACGGCATTGAATCTGTGAAGAAAAATGCTCCTGAAGCTGAAGTGGTAGACTTAACTGCTTAACTGAATAACAACACCGCTCCCTGAGCCTGTCGAAGGCGTGCTAAGCTGGGTAATCACTAACCCCTTCGACAGGCTCGGGGAGCGATCATTTTACAAAAAATTATTTTCCGATACAAAATTTACTAAATATCTCGCCCAGCAAATCATCTGGCGTAAACTCACCAGTAATACTACTTAAACGCTCTTGCGCTAGTCGTAACTCTTCAGCCACCAACTCAGCCGAATTGATTTGTGCGCCAGCATTATATAAATGTGCTTGCACTTGCGTTAACGCTTCCAGATGTCTGGCACGCGCCATAAAAATACCTTCTGAATTATTTTCATATCCGGCAAGTTTTAATAAATGGCTTTTCAGCAAATCAATTCCTGCACCCGTTTTGGCTGAAAGATAAATATGGCTTGCGCCGTCTTTTTCTTTAACCAATGCCGGATCATTGGCAACATCAATTTTATTATGTACCCAAATTTTGCGTATTTCTTGCGGCAAGCGGGCTAGAATCGATTTTTCAGTTTCAGTAATACCATGAGCTGCATCTACCAATAATAATGCGATATTGGCGCTTTCTGCAGCTCGCCAAGTTCGCGCAATGCCGTATTTTTCTACTTCATCGTCAGTTTCACGCAAACCTGCTGTATCAATTACATGCAAAGGCACACCGTTTATTTGTATGGCATTTTTAATGGTGTCGCGTGTAGTGCCTGCGATTGAAGTCACGATAGCAATTTCTTCGCCAGCAAGCTGGTTCATCAAACTGGATTTTCCAACATTGGGCTGGCCGACTAAAACGACGCTGATGCCTTCACGCAATAAACTGCCTTGTTTGGCTTTTGCAAAGACCGCTTTTAATTCGGCCGTAATCGCCTCTAATTTTTCTGCCACGCGGCCTTGCGTAATAAAGTCGATTTCTTCTTCAGGAAAATCCAGGCATGCTTCAACATACATACGCAATTCAATCAGCTTTAAAAGTAAGGCGTTAATGCGCTGTGAAAATTCACCCGATAACGATCGTACCGCACTTTTAGCGGCTTCTGCAGTGGCTGCATTAATCACATCGGCTACGGCCTCGGCTTGGGCTAAATCTATTTTTTCATTTAAATAAGCACGGCGGGTAAACTCGCCCGGCTCTGCCTGGCGTGCGCCTAATTCAATACAACGCGCCAGCAAAATCTGCATAAGCGCGGTGCCGCCGTGTGCCTGAAGTTCAAGTACGTCTTCACCAGTGTAGGAATGAGGATTAGGGTAGAAAATGGCAATACCGCGATCAATAAGATCACCGTTAGCCTGTTTAAAATCCAGATAGGCAGCATGGCGTGAGCCAAGTTTGGAAGCGTTGCAATGGCTTAGAACACCTGCTGCGATGCTGGTAGCGGCAGGGCCTGAAACCCGCACAATACCTATGCCGCCAGCACCACTGGCTGTGGCGATGGCGGCTATAGTGTCTAGTAGCTTAGTGCTTGCCACCTGATTTTTTGAGTAAGGCTTCAGCGTGGATAGATTTATTGATATACCACTGTTGCCAGATTGAAATAATGTTATTCACAACCCAATACAACACCAAACCAGCAGGGAAGAAGAAGAAGAATATACTGAATATCACCGGCATCCATGTCATTACTTTTGCCTGTATAGGGTCTGTAGGCTTAGGATTAAGCTTAGTTTGAATAATCATGGAAGCACCCATGATTAACGGCAAAATGTAGTAAGGGTCAACCGCTGAAAGATCTTGAATCCAGCCGAAGAATGGTGCGTGACGTAACTCTACTGAGCCCAATAACATCCAGTAAAGTGCGATAAACACCGGGATTTGTAACAAAATAGGCAGGCAGCCACTCATCGGATTGATTTTTTCAGTACGATAAAGTTCCATCATGGCCTGTTGCATTTTTTGGCGGTCATCACCAAACTTTTGTTTCATTGATTCTAAACGTGGCGCTAACTCACGCATTTGTGCCATTGAGCGATAGCTTTTGGCTGATAACGGGTAAAACGCCGCTTTAATTAACAAGGTAAGTAAAATAATCGCTACACCCCAGTTATTCACCAAGCCGTGGATTTTTGAAAGCACCCAAAACAAAGGCGCAGCAAATACCGTTAACCAACCGTAATCAACCGTATACTCTAAACCTGGCGCGGTTTCTTGTAAATCATGTTTGGTTTGTGGGCCTGAAAATAAGCGCGCCGGAATGGTTAAACTAGCCCCTGGTGCAATGGTGCTTAATGTACTTTTTGAACCTATTCTATAGATACGATCGTTGAGCTTTTCAGTATAAAACTCGCGCGCCTGACCCTCTTTAGGAATCCAGGCGCTTACGAAATAATGCTGTAATAAGCCAACCCAGCCATCGTTTGATGTCAATTTAAGCGGCTCTTTTGCCATGTCAGAGAAAGCTAATTTTTTAAATTTAGTGCTTTCTGTGTAGTAAGAACCACCCGTGAAAGTCGGCATCAGCGCCGAGCCTTGATTAGACTCGTTATCATGCACAATCTGGTAATAAACAACCGGTGTAATGGCGATTTCCGAGCCATTTTTAATTTCATAATTCACATCAATGGCGTATTTATTACGATGAAACGTATACACCTTATCTACCGTTACACCATTGCCGGCCCAACTTAAACGCACCTCTAAGCTATCTTTGCCTTCTTGCATTGTGTAGCTGGTAGCGGTGCTGGTGAATAGCGCTTTATGTGAGGGTAAATCAGCGCCTACCAGGCCTGTTTGCGCCACATAGGTCATGGGTTTACCAGCATCATCTAACAAAATAAAGTTGGTTTTATCATTATCTGATGCGCGATGCTTAAGTAGCTCTAGCCTGCGTAAATCACCACCTGTGGTTTCAATGTCAGCTTTATATAAGTCAGTAGTTACACTAATGCGTTGGCCTGCTAGCAATTTATAATCGTGGTCAACCGCAGCATTGGTGATTGTTCCGGCAGACGCATTTGTTGGCTGATTTGGCACACTGTCAACCGTTTGACTTACCTGTTGCACCACTTCAGCTGGCGCATGTTGACGTTGCCATGCATCCCACAGCATCAAAATTGACATTGAAAATATAACAAACAGAATTAAACGTCTTGTATCCATGATTTTTTTGGCAATCTTTTATAAATTAGAACAAAATAATTTTCAAGTGATGAGTTTCAGTTAACACGTTAAGGTATAGGATCATGCCCGCCTGCGTGCCAAGGGTGGCAACGCAACAAGCGGCGAATCGTGTAATAGCTTCCAACTATAGCACCATGCTTACTGATAGCCTCTAAACCATACTGTGAACAGGTAGGATAAAAACGACATTGCTGACCTAAAAATGGGCTCAGCAATACCTGGTATGCTTTTATCAACAACATCAATATACGCGCCATTATATTCATCACTATTTATATGTAGCTATCAATTAGTTGGTGTATTTATTGGTGTACCCACCAATAAATTGGAGTTAACACGTTGATTTAATTTAGAAATTAAAAAATCAAACTCTTGTTTGATTTGAATAAAATCACCCCTGCCAAATTTTTTTTGTACGCGAATAATTAAATCAACATGGCATATCTGATGTTGATTTAACCTGAAAAACTCACGCAAAACACGGCGCATGTAATTTCTGTTTACCGCCAATTTAGCTGTTTTTTTTCCTACCACCAAACCTAAACGCGCTCGCTGGTGCATATTTGGTTGATAGTGTATCGCTAAATACTGGGTAGAAATTCGTTTGCGGAAATTAAAAACGGATGAAAAATCATCCGTTTTAATCATCTTGGCTTGTTTAACAAGCCTATACGTTTGCGCCATTACTTATTGTACCGTTGTTTGCAGCGCTGTAATTAAAAATTACTGCGATTTAAACTAACACCGATAACTTAGCGCTGCAATGATAAAGTCCAGGCGGACCTTAAAATTACAGACCTAGGCGTTTGCGACCTTTAGCGCGACGTGCTGCAATTACAGCACGGCCGCCTTTAGTAGCCATACGGACTAAAAAGCCATGTGTGCGAGCGCGACGTGTTTTAGAAGGTTGATATGTACGTTTCATGTAATTCTCCAGCAAGCATAATGCTATAAAGGGCGCTATTAGACACGATAACCGCCTATTTTGTCAATGTTTATTCTATGTTTATTTAGTTTTGTAAACTTTGTAAAAGCCTGTGGATAAGTTTGCATAAACCAGCTAAAATAGAGCGGATAACAAGTCGAAGATTATACTCGCTTATTGTAATTAATAAACAATTAAAACAAGTACTTAATAATTTTTTTACAGTTGCAGCTTTACAACTTAAGGTTAATATCGGTAGATGGAAAATTTCTGGCCTACTTGTCTCAGTCGTCTTGAACAAGAGCTCTCAACACAACAGTTTAATACCTGGATTAAACCTCTATCCGCAGAAATAGACGGTAATACAGTGCGCCTAGTCGCGCCTAATCGCTTTGTGATGCAATGGGTAAAAGAGCGCTTTCTAAAAAAAATTGAGCAGTTTGCATATGAATTAAAGCTCACTGATATTCAAATTGATTTTACTATTTCCAATAATGATTCAGACGCTGAATCAAAATCAAGCACGGTTAAATCAAATGCTAAAGTTGACTTTACTCATAAAATTAATTTGCTTGAATCACAAGTTGCTACAAGAAGCTCTCCTTTAAAAGCGCAGCATAAAAAAATTAATGATGCTGTTAAAAATAACTCCGGATTAAATAGTGACTTTAATTTTGATAACTATGTAACAGGCCGTGCTAACCAGCTAGCACGTGCTGCCGCTATACAAGTCGCTGAAAATCCTGGTAATGCCTATAACCCGCTTTTTATCTATGGTGGTGTAGGGTTGGGTAAAACCCATTTATTACAGGCGATTGGTAACGAATTAAAGCTTCACAACCCTGATGCTAAAATTCGTTATTTACACGCAGAACGGTATGTTTCAGATGTAGTTAAAGCGTATGAACATAAAGCGTTTGATGAGTTTAAGCGCCAATACCATTCGCTGGATTTATTACTGATTGATGATATTCAATTTTTTGCAAAAAAAACACGTACTCAGGAAGAGTTCTTTTATGCTTTTAACTCATTGATTGAGGCAAAAAAACAGATTGTCATTACTTGTGATACCTACCCAAAAGAAATTATTGATGTTGATGAACGATTACGTACACGTTTTAGTTGGGGTTTAACCGTTGCAGTAGAGCCACCTGAGCTAGAGATGCGCGTGGCTATTTTGTTAAAAAAAGCAGAAGCAGTTAATTTAAAACTACCTGAAGATGTTGCCTTTTTTATTGCCAAGCAAATTCGTTCTAGTGTACGTGAGCTTGAAGGTGCTTTAAATCGCATTATCGCAATGGCAAAATTTACCGGTCATGCCATTGATGTACATTTAGCCAAAGATGCTCTGCGTGATTTAATCGCGGTTCGTGGCAGGCAAGTCACCATGGAGAATATCCAAAAGACCGTTGCAGATTATTACAAAATTAAAGTGGCTGAGATGTACAGCAAAAAACGTACGCGTAATTTTGCGCGTCCCAGGCAAATTGCCATGGCTTTATCTCGTGAGTTGACTAATCATAGCTTCCCTGAAATTGGTGAAGCCTTTGGTGGCAGACACCATACAACAGTCATGCATGCTTGCGATGAAGTGGATTTACTTAGACAGAATGATCCTACATTTACCCGTGATATTAGTTTTTTAGTTCAAGTTATTAGAGATTAATCTTTAATTTAAAAGATTATTATTAGGTATAGAAGTGCCGTGTAAAGTTATGAATTTGTTGTGGATAAAAATAGCATAAGGTTGTGTATTTATAATATGAAATTTTTACTCAACAATTAATCCACAGTAGAATATACTTTTACCAATACAAAAAAAGTAAGATTAACATACTGATTATATTAACTAATAATCAGTTATACACAGAAAAATGCAACATTATTATTGTTATTATTTATATATATATTATTTAGGTTATAAAGATGAATATACAAATCAACCGTGAAACTTTGTTAAAGCCATTAACATCAGTGACAAGTATTGTAGAAAAAAGACATACATTACCTATACTTTCTAATTTGTTATTAGAAGCGAAGCAAAATAAGATTCATCTCACAGCAACAGATTTAGAGATGCAAATATCGTTATCAATAGAAAGCGCTGCCACTGGTGATTTCTCTACTACTATTTCAGCAAAAAAATTACTGGATATCTGCAGATCGCTACCTGATAGTTCGGAAATTAATATGGCTACCAATGATAGCCGCATTACCTTAAAAGCCGGAAAAAGCCGATTTAACTTACAAACATTACCAGCTGCAGATTATCCTGTAATGACGAAAACTCAAGGTGAAAGCACCTTGGTTACGATAGGTCAGCGTCAATTAAAAGACTTGTTAAAGCAAGTTGAATTCGCAATGGCGCAACAGGATATTCGTTATTATTTAAACGGTTTATTATTTGAAGTAACAGCCAATCGTTTAAATATTGTTGGTACTGATGGACATCGTTTAAGTTTTACTTCTACAGAATTAAAACAAAACTATGAAAAACAAGATGTTATCTTGCCCCGTAAAACTGTGATTGAACTAATTAAATTATTAGATGATAGTGAAGAAGATGTGCAAATAGAATTAGCGAGTAATCAGGTTAATTTTAGTTTTAATAATTTTAAACTGATATCTAAAGTCATTGATGGTAAATTTCCTGATTACAATCGTGTAATCCCTACAGGACATCAAAATTCATTTACTACTGATAGAGTAGGCGTGTTACTAGCAATGCAGCGCGCGTCAATTTTATCAAATGAAAAATATCGTGGAATTCGCATGGTATTAAGTAATAATAATTTGAAATTAATCAGCACAAATAGTGACCAGGAAGAAGCTGAGGAAGAGTTAGAAGTAATCTACAGCGGCGATAACTTGGATATTGGTTTTAATGTTACTTATCTGATTGATGTACTCAATAATACTAATAGCGAACAAGCGACTTTCTCTTTTGCAGATGCAAATAGTAGTTGTTTAATTACAGTGCCTAATAATACAGATTATAAATATGTAGTCATGCCAATGCGTATATAGTTAAATAATTATTGCTTAACCCGTTTCACGTGAAACAACACAACTAAACCCAATATTTACTTTTACAAAGATAATAAGCATGGCTGAAAATGAAGCAGTATCACAAGATTACGATTCATCAAGTATTAAAATTCTTGAAGGATTAGATGCGGTACGAAAACGCCCAGGGATGTATATCGGCGATACATCTGATGGTTCTGGTTTACATCATATGGTATTTGAGGTACTTGATAACGCGATTGATGAAGCGTTAGCAGGACATTGTAATGATATTAAAGTTACTATTCATTTAGATAACTCAATTAGTGTTTCTGACAATGGACGGGGAATTCCAACGGATATTAAAGAAGATGATAAGCATGAACCTAAGCGTTCTGCAGCAGAAATTGTAATGACCGAGTTGCATGCAGGAGGTAAGTTCGACCAGAATTCTTATAAAGTATCTGGTGGTTTGCATGGTGTGGGTGTATCGGTAGTAAATGCTTTATCAGATTGGTTACGACTCAAAATATACCGCAATGGTCAGGTACATCAAATGGAGTTTCAGCGAGGTGTCGCTGTGGCTCCATTGGTAAAAACAGGCACAACGGAAAAAAAAGGAACCGAAGTTCATTTTTTAGCATCTGTCGAAACATTTGTTTTAGTGGAATATCATTTTGAAATATTAGCCAAACGTATTCGCGAGTTGTCTTTTCTTAATAATGGCGTAAAAATCGAGTTAATTGATCAGCGTAATGGTAAAAGTGAAAACTTTGCTTACTCTGGCGGAATTAAAGGTTTTGTGGAGTATATGAACCGCAGTAAAACTGTGCTTCATCCCAAAACTTTTTATGCTATGGGTGAAAAAGATGGCATGACCATTGAAGTGGCAATGCAATGGAATGATTCATATACTGAAACTGTGCAATGCTTTACTAATAATATTCCACAACGTGATGGTGGAACACATTTAACGGGTTTACGCACTGCTATGACCCGTACACTAAATCAGTATATAGAGCAAAGTGACGTAGCTAAAAAAGCCAAAGTAGAAACAACAGGTGATGATATGCGCGAAGGTATTTGCTGCGTGTTATCAGTTAAAGTGCCTGATCCAAAATTCTCATCTCAAACCAAAGATAAATTGGTTTCAAGTGAGGTGCAGCCAGTGGTTTCTGAAGTAGTTTCAGCTAAACTTACAGAGTTCTTACAAGAAAACCCGGCAGATGCAAAAATTATTATTGGTAAAATAGTTGATGCAGCACGTGCGCGCGAAGCAGCACGAAAAGCGCGTGAAATTACACGACGTAAAGGTGTAATGGACACTATGGGTTTACCCGGTAAATTGGCTGATTGCCAAGAGCGCGACCCGGCAAAATGCGAAATTTATCTGGTTGAGGGTGACTCTGCGGGTGGTTCAGCTAAACAAGGTCGTGACCGTAAGTTTCAAGCGATTCTGCCATTAAAAGGCAAGATTTTAAACGTAGAAAAAGCGCGTTTTGATAAGTTATTAGGCTCGCAGGAAATTGCAACACTCATTACCGCGCTTGGTACAAGTATAGGTAAAGCAGATTTTAATGCGGAAAAACTACGTTATCACCGCATTATCATCATGACTGATGCGGATGTCGATGGTGCTCATATCCGTACATTGTTGCTTACATTCTTTTACCGCCAGATGACAGAACTTGTAGAGCGTGGCCATATTTATATTGCCCAACCACCGCTTTATAAAGTGAAACAAGGTAAAGATGAACGTTATTTAAAAGATCAGCAAGAGTTAGATCAATATTTACTGCAATCTGCACTTAAAGGTGCGGAATTAATCACCAAAACAGGCGAAGAAGCTATTACTGGTGCGCCATTGGCTGAAATTGCAAAACAAATGGTACTCACAGAAGCTGTAATACGCAGAATTTCTTCGCTTTATGATGAAAGTGTGTTGCGTGCGATGCAGGATTTAGGTGAACTGAGTTTGGGTTCTAAAGAAACCACAGAAGAGGCCGCCGAAAAATTGCGCCCAATACTAGGCGCAATTGGTAGTGAAGTGATTGTAGGCTTTGATCAGGAGGCGGGTGCGCATCGTTTAGAAATTAATAAATATGTACATGGTAACTTACAGTGTTGTGTCATTGATGCGGAGTTTCTAGGTTCAGGCGACTACCGACAAATCAGCAAAATGTCCGTAATTTTACAGGGCTTGCTAGGCGAGGGTGCATTGATCAAACGCGGAGAAAAAGAGCAGGCTGTTACTACTTTTAAAGAAGCGTTGGATTGGTTGCTGGGTGAAGCTAAACATAATCTTAATGTTCAACGCTATAAAGGTCTGGGCGAAATGAACCCATCCCAATTGTGGGAAACCACGATGGATCCAACTGTGCGTCGCTTGCTTAAAGTGCAGATAGATGACGCGATTGCTGCAGATGAAATTTTCACCACACTGATGGGCGACCAAGTGGAACCCCGAAGAGCATTCATTGAAAGTAATGCTTTGGGTGTTGGTAATTTGGATATTTAATATTTGTCTGAACATTTCAATATTATTATTATCGGTGCAGGCCCTAGTGGGCTGTCGGCAGCCTTACGTGCGGCGCAGCAAAATGTTTCTTATCTGCTACTAGAAGCAGAACAAGCACCAGCCAGCACTATTCGAAATTATCAGCGTGGCAAGTTAGTCATGTCAGAGCCGAGGGGCTTGCCAATTCGTAGCCCGCTACCTTTTACAGCTTCGTTGCGTGAAACCGTACTTGAAAACTGGGAAAAAACCATTGCCGATAGCAATGTTAATGTACGTTACGAATCCAAGGTGGTTAGTTTAAAGCGCGGCAAAAAATGGCTTGAAATTGCGCTGGCAGATGGTGAAAAACTAACGGCAGAGCATGTGGTTTTGGCAATTGGTGTGCAAGGCAATTTGCGCAAGCTTGATATTCCTGGCGGTGACCTTCCTCAAATCCAATACCAACTAGACGATCCACAAGCTTATCAAGATGAAACTATCGTTGTCATCGGCGGTGGAGATAGCGGCGTGGAAAATGCATTGGCACTGACTGAACGCAATCAGGTTATCATCCTTAACCGAGCAGAGGACTTTAGTAATTGTAAGGATAGTAATCTTAGTCAATTGACTGATGCCAGAAAAAAGGGCGCACTGGACTGGTTATTAGAAACAAGGCCGCAATCCATAGAGACGAATGCCAAAGGAGAGTATCCAATTACGGTGTTTGCCAACACACCCAACGGCATCGAACGTATTCCTTGTCATCGGGTGATTGCACGGTTAGGTGCACTGCCACCACGGCCTGTATTGGAGGGTTTCGGTGTTAGCTTTCCAACAACTGATTTGGAAGCGCTTCCGCTACTTTCTTCACATTATGAATCGAACGTGCCTGGTCTTTATATTATAGGGTCATTGGCAGGTTATCCCTTAATTAAGCAGGGCATTAATCAGGGTTATGAGGTCATTGAATACATTTTGGGTAACCCCGTTGAGCCTGCTGATACAACTTTGCTTAGGGAAAAGTTTGCCAGTTTCTGTTCAGATCGTGGTGTTGATGACGTATTAGAAAAAATCCGCAAGAGCGTTCCGCTATTGGCAATGCTTAATACCCTGCAACTACGTGAATTGGTTCTGGAAAGTAATATCTTGTTATCTTGGCCGGGAGATTACATCTTTAAGCGTAACGATTACAGCACAACCTTCTTTTTTGTGGTTGAAGGAGAGCTGGATGTGCTGATTGATGATGATGATGTGGCAGACGATACGCTAAAATCAGGGGATTTTTTTGGCGAAATGGCTCTCGTTTCTGGCCGTCGCCGCCCTGGAACTGTGCGCGCAAGGACTCAATGCGTTCTGATTGAAACCCCGCGCCGCGTGATGCAAAAGCTTATTGGCTCTGTCCCGTCTATGCGCCGTGTGCTTAATGAGGTTGCAATTAAGACGGTTGTGCAAATATGTATCGGCTTATCATTGAGCGAGGAAGATTTAAATGATTTGGCAAATAATGCCACGCTTAAGAGCTATGTTGCAGGCGAGGAGTTATTTCATGAGGGCGATCAGGCTGATGGGCTTTACCTGATTCAAAGTGGTTCAGTCACAGTTTCACGCATGATAGGCGGTAGGGAAGTTGTACTGTTTTATGTGGCAGCAGGTAACTATGTAGGGGAAATGTCTTTAGTTTCTGGTGAGCCACGCTATGCGACGGTACGTGCAGCGATTGCAACAGAAGCGGTATTAATCGATGCAGGGCGGATGAGTGACATCATTGCGCGAAATCCTGAAATCCGCAGTGAGTTAGATGGTAGATATCTTCAGCACTTGCAAGATCAGGAACAGCGTCAGCAACAGGAGGTAATGTTCGATAGTAGCGGAGCTTCTGGAAGTCCGTCCACACCATCTAATCTGATTTCATTTCTAATTCAACAGGGCGTAGGTGAAGCCACTGATGTATTGCTGATAGATGAATCACTATGCGTGCGCTGTAATTACTGTGAAGAGGCCTGTGCCAATACTCACGGTGGAGCAACACGATTAGATCGTGATGCGGGCCCCATTTTTGCAAATATTCGAGTACCGACTTCTTGCCGACATTGCGAACATCCACACTGTATGAAAGATTGTCCGCCTGACGCTATTCATCGCGCACCACATGGTGAAGTATACATTGATGATAGTTGTATTGGGTGTGGCAACTGCCAGCAAAACTGTCCATATGACGTAATTCAGATGGCAGTGATACACGACCAGCCAGAACGTAGTCTTTGGCAGATTTTACTTGGCATTCAGCCAAAAGCACTGCCAGTAGTCGATGGCGCCAAGGTAGCGGTTAAGTGTGACATGTGCAAGGATATTATTGATGGCCCGGTTTGCGTGCGTGCCTGCCCCGTGGGCGCGGCATTACGGGTGAACCCGGAAGAGCTTTTAAGTTACGCTGGTGGAAAATCAGGCGAAGCTGCTTTATTGGGTTCGGGCGAGAGTTAACGGAAGCAAAACGATGCAGCACAGCAATATTTTCGACTACAAAAAATACCGCTACTTCAAATTGGCCGTCATCGTCATTTTGATAGCCTTTGCAGCCTACCTGTTATTTGAGCCGGCTGTTGGTCATTATGGCGGCAGCTGGTTAGGCTATGGCCTAGGCACATTATCAGCCATTATGGTGTTATGGATGGCATGGTATGGCGTGCGTAAACGTCGCTACCGCAGCCGTGGCGCTACACAGGGCTGGTTATCGGCGCATATTTACCTTGGTACCGCGATGACTGTTATCGTCACTCTGCACAGTGGATTTCACTTCGGCATTAACATTCATACACTCGCTTATGGCCTCTTGTTGATTGTAGTAACCAGTGGTTTTTTCGGTAATTATGCTTATATGATTTATCCGCGCCTAATGACCGAAAACATGGGTGAGGATAGCTTGGACGGTCTACTATTGCGTATAGCAGAAACGGATAAGTTGGCGCGTCAAATTGCGTTATTGATGCCAGATGACATCAATAACGCAGTGGCTCGCGCGTGCCGTGAAACTTATATCGGCATTAGTTTATTAGAGCAACTTAGAGGCTTTCAAGCAGATTGCCCATCAGCACAGGCAGTGCAGCAACTGACAGTATTAGGCAATGATCTGTCTCTGGAACAGCGAAAATTATATCGCGATCTGTATTCCATTATGGTCCGACGTGAATCGCTAGTAAAGCGGGTGCGGCAAGATTTAATGTACCGCGCAAGGCTAGGATTTTGGCTGTATTTTCACGTTCCCTTTACTGTCGCACTGTTAGTAGCGATGCTGGCACACATACTTGCTGTATTTTTTTATTGGTAAGTCATGATTAATTGTCTTTTAATCAAGGTTTCATATAACTCCCGTGGTGTGCTGTCACGGAGTTATCGTACGCTAACGGCAGAAGAGATTACAATTGGTCGCGGGGCGGAGTGCACGATACATCTGCCAGACCCGCGTCTAGCCATGCATCATGCCGTCATTAAGCGTTTGGATGACGGCCAGATACATTTGATGGCGGTAAATGGTGAGCTGGAAGTGGAAGGTGCAATTTTAAAGAACATTGCGCTAACAAACGGCAAGCAGGTCATGATAGGGCCTTATCAGTTAAAGGTAGAACCAGCACCGCCTGATGTCAATATAACAGTTTCTCTGGTATTGGTGCATCGCTTACCAGATGACTTTCAAGATCTTAAAGCAAGAACACACGAACCACTGCGCGGCGCTTCAGCGTTTAAACGGCGGCTATCACTTTGGATGGTCGCGTTCATCGCACTTGTGTTCTTAGCATTGCCACTGGCACAAAATTTGATTCCAAAGCTTCATGATGCCATGGCAGAGTTACCTGCTGGCTTCGATAGAGTATGGAGCCCGGGGCATATTTCCAACTCACATCGACATTTTGGTTCACAATGTTTCAATTGTCATGAAGTGTTAACTCAAAAGGTTACTGACCAGGCTTGCGTAAATTGTCATCAGAATACAGAGCCTCACATTGCTGATCCTGCTTTGCATAAAAACGTTTTTAAATCGACCAGCCTGTTTTCTGATGGCATTCGCTGTGCTGAATGTCATCGAGAACATAAAGCGCCGTACCCGTTAGCCCGTCAAGATAATGCTATGTGTGTGAAGTGTCACGGTAACATTAAAGCGGCAGATGCTAAAACGACACTACCAAATATTCAAGACTTCGACCATGACCATCCAGACTTTAAACTGACATTTATAACAGGTGCCACAGAAAAAGATTTTGAACGTATTCCACAAACCGAAACAACACGCTTGATAGAGAAGTCCGGACTAAAATTCCCGCATGATCAGCATTTCGGTAAAGTGCAAGGGCCAAACGGTATATTGGATGTGCGTGAGCTGTCATGCGCTAATTGCCATCATTCAGAAGGTAAAGAAATGCGTTTTAAAGCGGTATCTTTTAAGCGCGACTGCTTCGATTGTCACAAAAACCAGCTTGAAGTTGGCTCATCCGAAGCTAAATTAAGCGTACCGCATGGTGCCGAGCAGAATGTCATTAATACACTTAAGGTTCAGGCGCCCAAGGAAATGTTACATTATTCCGAATCACTGAAAGTTGGTGGCTGCGCGTACTGTCATGAAGTAGTAGAAACTAAAAAAGAGGATGCCTTGCCTTGGCGCGTCGCACCGTTGCACATCAATCAAGACTGGTTTAGAAAAGCTCACTTCAATCATGCCTCGCATCGTACTCAGCAATGCCAATCATGTCATCAGGTAGAAGCATCAGAAAGTAGTGAGGATGTAGCTATGCCAGATCGAAAATCTTGCTTGCGTTGTCATTCTGGTAACAGTCCTAAACCCAAGCGTATCGCTAGTAGTTGCATGACTTGTCACAGCTTCCATAGCTCTCATGCGGCACACGATGGAGCTTTACCTAAAAAATGACGACTTAAATATGGCAGTAAAGCGATTTAAGGCAACATAATTTTAAAGACATCATAATTAGAGACCTTTGCAAAAGTGTTTAGTGTGGATAAAGTACAAGGCGCACGGAACACAGAAACCGAGATAGTACGCGGTGTACAGCGAGGTTGCGAGTACCGCGCAACGCAGTAATTTGCCGCAATAAACACTTTTGCAAAGGTCTCAATTAGCATTGTTTAAAAGTATTCATTAATATGCTGATTACCTTGAAGTCTAATCAATCAGGGTGTCACAGAAGTTTTGTTAGATTAATTAACACTCTAAAATTGGCATTAAAATGTAATGAATATCAGTGCTTCTAAACGTAGATTTAAGGCTACTTACTAAATTTTTTAAATCTACAATATTGGCATGCATCATGAACTGAACGCGTTGTTGTCTACCAGTCACTTGTTCAACAATGCTGAGTGTTGCGGCATCACCACGAACCGTGCCGTGGCCATTCACTTTGCTGCTGGTAAAGCCTGAAATTTCTGCTTGTTGCAGTAATGCATCTACCAAGCTTTCTTCTAGGCTTGGCGGCACAATTAAAATCAAAAGACCTTGCGCTTCTATATTTTGCGTCATTATGTCGCTCCTACTTAAAAAATCTTCTATAAAATATGGGTAGCAACACAAGCGTTAACGCGGTGGAGGAAACCAGGCCACCAATCACAACAATCGCCAGTGGCTTTTGAATTTCAGAGCCGGGTCCCGTAGCAAATAAAAGTGGAATTAGGCCAAAGGCGGCAATGCTTGCAGTCATTAATACAGGTCTTAATCGGCGTTTTGCGCCTTCAACCACGATACTTAGTTTATCCATGCCCTGCGCTTCCAGCAGGTTAAAGTAGCTGACCATGACTACACCATTAAGTACAGCGATACCCAGCAGTGCAATAAAGCCGACTGAGGCAGGCACGGAGAGGTATTCACCTGAAATCCATAGACCAAATACACCACCTATCATAGCGAACGGGATGTTGGAAAGAATAAGCAGGGATTGTTTAATGGAGCCAAAAGTAGCGAATAGCAGTAAGAAAATCAAGCCAATAGCCACAGGTACCACAATGGCTAAACGTGCCGCTGCGCGTTGTTGATTTTCAAACTGACCGCCTAATTTAATTGAATAGCCTTCACCCAGTTTTACCTCGGTGTTGATGCGTTGCTTGACCTCGTCCACAAAACTTACTAAATCACGGTCACGGATATTGGCCGTAACTACAACCATGCGCACACCACGCTCTCTATCTACTTTTACCGGACCTTCTTCACGCACTATTTTAGCCACAGCTGAAAGTGGAACGTTAGTACCATTAGCTAACGTTAGCATTAAATTACCAAAGTCTGAAGGGGACGAGCGCAAGTCTTCACTGCCTCGAAGTAGTACGGGTGTACGTTTTTGACCTTCCTGTACAATACCCATTTGCTTACCTTCAAGCTGGGCAAGCAAGATGTTTTCAATCTCGGCAATGCTTAACCCAAGTCTGCCAGCCGCGACACGGTCTATTTTAATTTGTAGATATTGAACACCGCTATTTTGCGGCGTATAAACGTCTTGACTGCCTTTAATAGACTCTAAAATATGGATGATTTGCTGCGCTTTGGCATCAAGTGCGGTTAAATCAGGGCCAAATATTTTAATGGCTAAATCACCGCGTACGCCTAAAATCATTTCGTTCACACGCATGTCAATTGGTTGTGTGAAGCTGTAGTCTAAGCCAGGCATTTGCGCCATGACTTTGCGTAGCTCGTCGATTAACTCCTCTTTGGTTTTCATGCGCCATTCACTTGATGGCTTCAAAATCAAAAAGTTATCAGTCTGATTTAAACCCATAGGGTCTAAGCCAAGTTCATCTGAGCCAACTCTGGAAAAAACACCTTTCACTTCAGGCACCTGGCTTAAAATAGCGCGCTGCACATTCATATCAGTGAGCAAACTTTGCTGCAGATTGATTGATGGCAGCTTTTCGACTCCAATAATAATGTCGCCTTCATCCATGGTAGGCATAAAGGTTTTACCAATTTGCGTGTAAGCAACGCCGGTAATTGCCAGCAGAACAAACGCACCAATCACGATAATTTTGGCATGATCTAAAGACCATTTGAGTATAGGTTCGTAAACGCTTAATGCTTTTCTAACTAACCAAGGTTCTTTATGGCTCACTTCTTTGAGCAAAAATGAAGCCAGCACAGGGATGACAGTCAGTGATAAAAATAGCGAACCTGCCAGTGCGAACATGATGGTGAGTGCAACTGGTGTGAACAGTTTGCCTTCAAGACCCTGCAAGGTGAGTAGCGGTAAAAATACCGTAATAATGATTAACACCCCAGCAGTAACGGGAACGCTGACTTCGCGCACGGCACGGTAGATAATATGCATTCTGGGCAGAGAGCCTGCTTTTTTCGTATCTGCAAGGTGCGAAACTATGTTCTCAACCACAACCACGGCTGCATCAACCAGCATACCAATGGCAATAGTTAAGCCTCCCAAACTCATTAAATTGGCTGACATGCCAAAATAACGCATGAGTAAAAAGGTAAACAAGGCGGACAACGGTAGTATGAAGGCAATGGTCAGCGCAGCCCTAAAGTTACCCAAAAATAATACGAGCAATATCAGCACTAATACTACGGCCTCCAATAATGCTTTAGTGACGGTATGAACCGCACGCTCTACTAAATTACCTCGGTCATAAAAAACATGAATATTGGTACCTTTTGGCAAGCTGGGTGCAATTTCAGCGAGCTTGGCTTTTACCCCTTCCACCAACTTCTGCGCATTGGCACCACGTAAACCTAGCACCAAACCTTCTACCACTTCACCTTTGCCATTACTGGTCACAGCGCCGTAGCGCGTAAGTGAGCCTACGCGCACATCAGCAATATCAGCAATTTTGACTGACATGCCTTGCTCGCTGCGCACTATGGTATTTTGCACGTCTTCTATGGTTTTAAAACCACCTTCAGCACGCACTAACAATGAACCTTCACCATCATTTAGCCGGCCAGCGCCACCGTTACGATTATTATTTTCCAGCACGTTTTGCAATGTATCAATCGCCACGCCTCGTGCATACATGCGTGAATTGTCTGGCACAATTTCAAAACTGCGTACTAAGCCACCTAAAGCATTCACATCGGCAACGCCTGGTACAGTGCGCAACTGTGGTCGAATCACCCAGTCAAGTAAGCTACGTTTTTCTTGCAAACTAAGCGTATCGTTTTCCACCGTGAACATGAACATTTCGCCCAAAGGCGTGGTTAATGGCGCCATGCCGCCTGAAATATCAGCGGGCAAGTTCCCCCATACTGCATTCAAGCGTTCGGCTACCTGCTGACGCGCCCAGTAAATATCGGTGCCATCTTCAAAATCCACGGTGATATCTGTCAGCGCATATTTAGCCACAGCACGCAGGCCAGCCTGATGAGGTATGCCTAGCATTTCAACTTCAATGGGTGCAGTAATGCGCGCTTCAACTTCCTCTGGTGTCATGCCAGGTGCTTTGATGATGATTTTTACTTGAGTAGAAGACACATCAGGGAAGGCGTCAATTGGTAATGATTGGTAAGCCAGAGTGCCAGCCGCTGCCAATCCAAGCGTGAGAATCAGCATGAGCAAGCGCTGCGTCAGCGCAAATTGTATGAGTTTAGCTAACATTATTTGCCACCCTTATTCCGAACCAAGGCCTAACCAAGCCCCTTTAATCGCAGCAATGCCTGTGACAGCAATTTTTTCATTGCCATTAAATTTAGCATCCACTATTGCCTCATCACCCTGCTCTGAAATGACTTTTACTTTTAGCGGACTAAACCCAGCCTTTGTTTGTACAAACACGACGGCCTCCGCGCCCTGCCTTGCAAGAGCTGATTTTGGTACGCTAAAGTGTTGCACTTGCCCACCAAGGCTAATTTCAGCCTCTACAATCTGCCCTGGTGATAGTTTTTCAGCACCGTTGGTGATTTCTGCACGTAAATGCAAGGTTTGATCAGCTTTATTCACACTACGTATCACTGCGATCAATTTACCGCTTGCCTGTAATTTAGGTACTTGCACAGGCATGCCTTCTTTTACAAACGGCAAACCTTCAAGTGGAGCATGAATTTCAAGCCAAAGCGGGTTTAATTTGGCTATTCTATACAGCGGCATCGCCACTTCAATACGCTGACCACTTGTCACCATTTGCTCTAATATTTGACCATCCATGGGGGCTGTGATGTTAATGCTACTGCTCATGCCAGAACTTGGGCTTAACTTACTGATAGCGGCATCACTCATGCCCGCCAAGCGCAAAGCTTGCCTACGCTGAGCTAATGAAGCGCTGGTTTCCTCATGCGTACTTTCTGTTTCTAAATAACGGCGCTGCGGAATAATGCCATCTTTTAATAGCGAGGCATCTCGAGATAAACTTTTTGCCGCCAGTTTTTTTTGTGTCTGCGCTTGCAGGTAATCTCGCTGCAAGTTCAATAAATCCGGGCTAATTAAATGGGCAATCAATTGTCCTTTTTTAACACTTTGCCCCGCAGCCACGTAGAGCTGGTCTAACAGGCCAGACTGTGGTGCGCTCACTACACGCTCTTGCCCGACAGGCACCACGATTTCTGCAGGAAAGCGGCGGCTACTCAGCACTGTATTTTTACCTACTGTGGTTACGCTAACGCCTAAACTTTGTTGTTGGGCCTTAGTGATTACTACATCGGTCATCAGCACATCTGCAGCCCGCGCATTGCCTATGAAAGCAAAAAGGGCGACGATTGGTAAAACGACTTTAAATGAAACATAAATCATGGAAGTGCTCCTACAGCTTGGTTATAGCGGGCGATATCCCACTGCAATTGAATTTCTCGAGTAGTAAAGGCACGTTCCGCCTCGTAAGTTAGTGCTTGCACACGCATTAAACTTACCAGATCAGATTCGCCTAATTGAAAAGACTTTTCCGCTAAAGTAACGCTTTCTTTAGCAATTTCATATTGTTTACTCGCTATAGCAAGCTCTGCTCGGCTCACACTTAAATTATGCTCTGCTTCATGCATCATTGTTTCCAGAGCATTTCTCAGTGTTTCCCGCTCGGTCAGTGCGTTACCAACCCCCAGCTCCGCAGCAGCTTTAATAGGCGCTGCACGTGAGTCACCCCCAAACGGAATACGTACTTTTACGCCAACGCTCTCATTTGACATATTATCGAAAGCGCCTTTTGTACTGCGCATATTGAATAGCACTTGTAAATTTTCATGGCTTTCCACTTGTGCCAAATCACGCTCGGTTTCCGCCAACCCCACTTTAGATTGTGCTTCAGCCCAAATAGACGACTGACTGTAATCTTCTAAAGCCGATTGCTTCTCTTCAAAGTTAGCAGGGATTTCGCGCAACCCAGTGAGTAGATAATAGCGATGGCGTGCATGCATTAACTCAGCTTCTGCGCGAAGTTGTTCTTTCTTGGCGCGTAATGTTTCCTGTTGCGCGAGCATGGCATCTGTTTTGGCAGATTCTCCCGCTTGGTAGCGTTTTTCAACGTCTTGCTGTAATTTGCTTGCGACAGCTAATTTATTTGAAGTCAGCGCAACATTATTGTTATTAATGGCAATATCCCAAACGGCGTCGCGTAATAAGCCCGCTACATGTAGTTTCAAACTTTCACGATTCGCGCTCACGCTAGATTGCGTTGCATCCGCCACTTTTAAACGGTTGTTACGCTGATTCGGCAGCCATACCGGCACTTCCAAATCTGCTTGCCATTCGCGTTCTCCTCGGCCGCTGCCCAGCACATCATTTTGATGCCCCAAGCTAATTGCTGGCGCAGCAGGCAACATAGAATTTGCAATTATTTTTTTAGCATTGAGTACGGATTCTCGCGACTGCAACGTGGACTGCATAGGATTACGGGCGATGGTCTTTTCTAAGACATCACGCAATTGCAAATTTGAGTTTACTTTTAATTCATCAAGATGATTATTGTCTGGTTGCGTAAGTTCCTCGCCAAATACCAGCATAGGAGATAACAACAGAACAATCAGGGCGACATTTAATTTATTGCGCATGAAAAACTCTCTATTAACAATAGGTATGCAGGATAGCCGGCTTAGCTTAAGGATATCTTAAGATTAGAGACCGCTTAATATAGCAGTTTAAAAATTAAATCTTTGCACTCACTTTTAATAAATATAATGAGTGCGGTTTTTAATTTTCTACAGATGAAGAAAGCACCCGTTTAGCCAAATTTTGTAATTAAAATTCAACCATATCAAATTCAGCTTTAGTTACGCCACATTCAGGACATGCCCAATCTGCAGGCACATCTTCCCAGCTTGTCCCAGGCATAATGCCATCTTCAGGCCAGCCTTTTTCTTCTTCATATACAAAACCACATACCGCGCATTGCCACATTTTCATCATTTTTCCAGTTCGATAATTTAAGTGTTAATTTGGTTATTTTAGAATTGGTGTTAATTGTTTATTTTAGTTAGGTTGAAAGCTTACCTTGAATAGAATAAATAAAAAAGTCTGCCCCAATTTATCACTTCGGGGCAGACTCAGTAATGACTTAGCAAATAATAACTTAGCCAGTTATGCCTAACGCCTGTGTCCCACAAAGCGTCCTTGCAATTTTCAGTGATTATTTCAGATCAAAACGATCTGCATTCATCACTTTAGTCCAGGCTTTTACAAAGTCTTTAACAAACTTCTCTTTAGCATCATCTTGTGCATACACTTCAGCATAAGAACGAAGAATAGAATTTGAACCAATCACCAAGTCGATTCTAGTCGCCGTCCACTTCACTGCACCTGTCTTACGATCACAAATCTCATATAGGTTATTGCCTTTTGGTCTCCATGTGTAACGCATATCAGTTAAATTGACAAAGAAGTCGTTGCTTAACACGCCCTCGCGATCCGTGAATACGCCATGCTTAGTGTCACCATGATTTGTGCCAAGCACACGCATGCCACCGACTAAAGCCGTCATCTCATGCGCAGTCAAGCCCATCAACTGCGTACGATCCAGCATTAACTCTTCTGCTGATACGGCATAATCTTTCTTTAGCCAGTTGCGATAACCATCATGAGTCGGCTCAAGTACAGCAAAAGAGTCTGCATCAGTCATTTCATCACTTGCATCACCGCGACCAGGTGCAAATGGAACAGTGATATTCACCCCTGCATCACAAGCGGCTTTTTCTACTGCGGCTGTACCGCCAAGCACAATCAGGTCAGCAATACTCACTTTCTTACTCAGACTCGCTTGAATGTTTTCAAGCATGCCAAGCACTTTTTGCAATCTTGCCGGCTCGTTGCCTTCCCAGTCCTTCTGCGGGGTTAAGCGAATACGTGCACCATTAGCGCCACCGCGATAGTCAGAACCACGGAAAGTACGTGCACTATCCCAAGCAGTAGCGACTAGTTCTGATACGGTCAAACCACTATTCAAGATTTTGGTTTTTAGTTCTGCAATCTCCACATCACTTAAAGTGTAATCGGCTTCAGGAACTGGATCTTGCCAAATAAGATCTTCTTTCGGAACATCCGCGCCAAGATAACGAGCCTTAGGACCTAGGTCACGATGCGTTAATTTAAACCACGCACGCGCAAACACTTCAGAGAAATACGCTGGATTTTTGTAGAAACGTTCAGAAATTTCTCTATAGACTGGATCCTTAACCATTGCCATATCAGCATCTGTCATGATGGGATTGTAGCGAATAGAAGGGTCTTCGACATCAACAGGCTTGTCTTCTTCTTTAATGTTGATGGGTTCATACTGCCATGCACCTGCAGGGCTTTTTTTCAATTCCCAATTGTAAGTGAAAAGAAGATAGAAGTAGCCGTTATCCCATTTGGTTGGGTGGGTAGTCCAAGCACCCTCAATACCGCTTGAAACAGTATCGCGACCCACGCCTTTACCATTTGGATTGTGCCAACCAAAGCCTTGCTCATTGACGTCTGCGGCCTCAGGATTCGCCCCAAGCTTACTCGCATCACCATTGCCGTGGCATTTACCAAGGGTGTGGCCTCCAGCAGCTAGTGCAACTGTTTCCTCATCGTTCATCGCCATGCGGGCGAAAGTTATACGAACGTCTTCAGCGGTTCTCAATGGGTTTGGTTGACCATCTACCCCTTCAGGGTTCACGTAGATAAGACCCATTTGCACGGCTGCGAGCGGGTTCTCTAGCGTTTCACGCACACCCTCATCATAACGACTTGAATTGCCAAGCCATTCTTTTTCAGCGCCCCAGTAAATATCTTTTTCTGGATGCCAGATATCTGCACGACCGCCAGCAAAGCCGAAGGTTTTTAATCCCGCAGATTCGTACGCAATCGTGCCAGCTAGAACAATCAAATCTGCCCAAGAGAGTTTGTTGCCATATTTCTTTTTGATTGGCCAAAGTAAGCGGCGTGCTTTATCAAGGTTCACGTTATCTGGCCAGCTATTAAGCGGTGCAAAACGTTGGTTACCAGTGCCAGCACCACCACGGCCATCTGCAATACGGTATGTACCTGCTGCATGCCATGCCATACGCACCATTAAACCACCATAGTTTCCCCAATCGGCAGGCCACCATTCTTGACTGTCCGTCATCAAGGTTTTTAAATCATTTTTAACTGCTGTTAAATCTAGCTTTTTGAATTCCTCAGCGTAATTAAAATCTTCACCCAATGGGTTTGTTTTGCTGTCGTGCTGGTGCAGAATATCTAGATTAAGCGCATTGGGCCACCAATCCGTATTTGAATTGCTTGAAACGGTATTGCCGCCGTGCATGACTGGACACTTTCCAGTCGAAGAAGTTGGTTTATTTTCCATGGTAAAACTCCTTTATCATTTTAGTAAGTAACTTACATTTTGATTCAATCGTCATAATTATTTCCTTTTGCAGTATGAAGTTAAGGGCCAATACTTGTTGTCTATTGCACATCGTTCAATCAAGAAAATTTTAATATTAAAAAGTGGATAAAAATTTGTTAATTAATGATTCATTAGTTATTTGCAGCATAGTTAGCCAGTAGTTCAATCAGCTCTTGGCAGGTAGTTGCAATCATTTTGTTAATCATGTTGTACTCCTTGAGTATTCATCATTTTCGATGCCAGAGGATCATTTTAGAGCGGATAAATCAATTTGTATAATTGTATGTTTTGATGTAGTTGATAAATTAAATTTATCAATGTATGATTAAGCAAATCATTTAACGTTAATTTATATGAGCCTCACAGAATTAAAATTTATAGTAGCGGTAGCGCAAGAGCGTAACTTTAGACGAGCGGCTGAAAAATGTTTTGTTTCTCAGCCTGCACTAAGTTTGGCAATCAAAAAGCTGGAAGAAGAGTTGAAAGTCATCATTTTTGAACGTAGCCGCACCGATGTCAGCATGACAGAAATTGGCGCAAAAATAGTAGAACAAGCCTCAAAAGTGTTGGAAGAAACTTCGCTCATTAAGCAAATAGCAGAGCTTGGTAAAAACCAGCTTAAAGGCACATTGAAACTTGGCATGATTCATTCTGTCGGCCCATACCTATTGCCAGAGATTATTCCAATTTTGCGAAAAATAGCGCCTGATATGCCCCTAGAGGTGGAAGAGAACCTGACGGCTAATTTGGAAGCGCAGCTACGAAACGGCGTGATAGATGTTGCAATTATTGCGCTGCCATTTGAAGTGCCAGGCCTACAATATCGAGCCTTGTATGACGAGGAGTTTGATGTAGTGGTACCTTGCCAGCATCACTGGGCGCAACGAAAATCCATCAGGCCAGAAGAGTTATCAGAAGAAAAAGTGTTGTTACTTAATAGCGGTCATTGCTTTAGTAACCAAGTGACGCAAGCCTGCCCGGAGTTATCTCGTAAAGGTGAGGTATTGCAGGGCAATTCGTTAGAAACTATACGCAATATGGTGGCATCAAATTTGGGTATTACTGTACTGCCTTGTTCGGCTACAGCAGAGCGGTATAACAATCCGCTCATTAAAGTAATCCCGTTCATAAGTCCAGCACCCACTAGGCGCATCGCGATTGCATGGCGTAAAAGCTTTGTGAGGTTAGAAGCGGTAGAAAAAATTGCTGAGGCGATTAAAGCGATTAATTCGGATTTTATGCATTTGATTCATTAGTACGTAGATGGCAGTAAAAATCAAAAGGACGCTGTAATATTGGCAGTAAAAACTAAAAAAGGCGCATTAAGCGCCTTTTTACTTGCTATCAGCTAAATATTAGCGATTGCAAACGTACATTGTAACTTCGAAACCAAAACGCATTTCAGTAGCTGCTGGTGTTGTCCACATGATAAATCTCCTGTAAGTTGATTAATTAAGTCATACACAATCTATGACTTAGATAATACAGAGCCGTTGCAAAAGCAAGCTATGTAAACCAATTAAAGAAGGCTAATGATTTTCATTAGATTATCACGCCTGCTAACAGAAAAGCGCTTAAGACCATTAGCAAAGGTTTTTAGTAGTGGACCGCTATGCGATAGCCGGCAACGGATTCACCTGTGGCCGTAATTGCGAGCTTCACTTTAACTTCAGCGCCGCCGGCTAAGCCATTTGCAATATCAGTATGTTCGGGCAGATATTCTTTAGGTTTGAATGTGCGTCTTAATTTAGGTTTATCATTAATATCCGTAAGTGTCAGCTCAATATTGGGATAAGCTTGGCTGAAGTTGGCTTGATTGATTAAGGTGCTGGATAAATGAATCAAGCCAGCGTAATCTGCATCTTCTTGCATATCCGAATCATCAATGATGATAAATTCAATTTCTTTAGGTAAATCAACACTGCAAGCAATTTTTTGACACGCAAGCGCAAGATACGGTTTGAGATTTGGGTAATAAAGCGCAATTTCTGTGCGAAAAAAATAAATACTCTGCGCAATCGCTGCAAGCAATAAAACCAATGCAAACAGGCTTTTTAGCCAGCTGAGAAGGGTGTTTTTCGATTCATTTTTTTTATCGTCAACGTTAAAATATGTAGATTGGCTATCCTGAAGCAAGGCTTTATTTACAATGTCGTCAGCTTCACTGGCTAGGGATTTGCTTGGTGGTTCAGTAGCGGCCTTGCTTAATTCATATTCAGAAGCTGCAGTTTGAATTTCTGTTTCATCATCATTTACAGCATTTAAATCAGTCTTGGTATAATCTTCTAAATCAACCAGCTCTTTGGTTGCATCAAATACATTAAAGCACTGGCCACAACGCACTTTGCCATTATGTTGGCTAAGCTGTTCATCCGTAACAATAAATTGCGTGTTGCAAGAAGGGCAGTTGGTAATGTGGGTCATTTTTTAGTGCCGGTGAGCAACACCCATGAATCCATTATTTGTGGCGCTTGCATATTAAACCATTCTGCATAAATTGCAGAAACGTCAGAAGCTTGCTCTTTTAATATGCCGGAAAGCGCAATTTTACCACCCGATTTGCATGATTTTGCCAGTGCTGGCGCCAATACACTGAGTGCGCTAGATAGAATATTTGCGACAACAATATCAAATTCACGTGTTTGATATTTACTTGCATGATAAAACTCAGCTATTACGCTGTTTTGCTCGGCGTTGTAAACGCTGGATTGAATCGCTTGTGCGTCAATATCAGTACCCACAACGCTTGAAGCGCCTAGTTTTTTTGCTGCAATCGCTAAAATACCCGAACCGCAACCGTAATCTAATACGGTGTCTTGCGCAGAGACTGTTTGTGTGAGCCAAGCCAGGCATAGATGGGTGGTAGGGTGGCTCCCAGTACCAAAGGCTAGGCCTGGGTCAAGTACAATATTAATCGCGTCTGCATTCGGTGCGCTGTGCCATGTAGGCACTATCCATAAATGATCGTTAATTTTAATGGGTTCAAATTGCGACTGTGTTGCGCGCACCCAATCTTGCTCCTGGATAATTTCAGTGGTGTATTGCAGGTTGTGTAATTTGGTTTGTTGTTGCAAATCCGCCATTACTTTTACAACATCTATGCCTTCATCAAACAGGGCGCTGACTAAGTTTTGTTGCCAAATACCCGGTGGCGGGTCGCCAGGCTCGCCAAAAATCGGCTGCTCATCAAGCGTGTCTGCGTTGGCATCTTCAATAATTGCAGACAGTGCACCTTGCGTCATGAGCGTATCGCTAATTAAATCAGCAGTGTTGTCTTGTGCTTCAATTTTTAACGATACCCAAGCCATGCAAAACCTAACTTACTTATGATGATAATTTTAAACAATTATTTATTGTAGATGCCAAGTTTCTGTTCTAGGTAGTGAATACTAGTACCACCTAAATGAAAAGCGGCGTCTGCCATTAAATCTGCATGCAGTGCCACATTAGTACTGATGCCACCTATCATCATTTCAGATAATGCAATACGCATACGTGCAATTGCCTGGTCACGCGTATCTCCATAGGTGATAAGTTTACCTATCATGGAATCATAGTGCGGTGGAACCGTGTATCCTGCATAAGCATGTGTATCAATGCGAACCCCTGGGCCACCTGGCATATGGAACGTGGTAATTTTCCCCGGGGATGGTACAAAGCTGTAGGGGTCTTCTGCATTTAGGCGGCATTCAATGGCATGTCCTTTAAGCACAACGTCTTTTTGGCGGAATTTAAGTTTCTCACCAGCCGCCACAAAAATTTGCTGTTGCACTAAATCGATACCGGTAATCATTTCTGTTACCGTATGTTCGACTTGCAAGCGGGTATTCATTTCAATGAAATAAAATTCATTATTTTCATATAAAAATTCAAACGTACCTGCACCACGATATTTAATTTTACGGCAAGCTTCAGCACAACGTTCACCAATTTTGTCGCGTAATCTGGTGTTTAACAGTGGTGCCGGCGCTTCCTCAATGATTTTTTGATGACGTCGTTGCATAGAGCAATCACGCTCGCCTAAAAACACTGCATTGCCATGTTGATCAGCTAATACTTGAATTTCAATATGGCGTGGTTTTTCCAGATATTTTTCCATGTAAACCACTGGGTTACCAAATGCGGCTTGTGCTTCAGCTTTGGTCATATTCACCGATGCGATTAACGCGGCTTCAGTGTGCACCACGCGCATACCTCGGCCGCCGCCGCCGCCAGCTGCTTTGATAATGACCGGATAACCTACTTGTTTAGCAGTTTTAATGATTTCAGCTGGGTCGTCAGAAAGCGCGCCTTCTGAACCTGGCACACAAGGTACTCCCGCTTTTTTCATTGCATCTTTGGCAGACACTTTGTCACCCATCAAGCGAATCGTTTCAGCGCGTGGGCCAATAAATACAAAGCCGCTTTGTTCTACGCGTTCCGCAAAATCTGCGTTTTCTGATAAAAAGCCATAACCTGGGTGTATCGCTTGCGCGTCTGTGACTTCAGCAGCGCTGATGACAGCAGGAATATTCAGGTAGCTTTGGCCTGAAGGCGCAGGGCCGATACACACAGACTCATCTGCTAATTTTACATATTTGGCTTCACGGTCAGCTTCAGAGTGTACAGCAACCGTTCTGATACCAAGTTCGCGACATGCACGCTGTACGCGCAGAGCGATTTCGCCTCGGTTAGCGATTAAGATTTTGTCGAACATAGCCATGTTAATAAATCCTGTTTTTATAAATTATTAGGCAATAATAAAGAGAGGTTCGCCGTATTCAACCGCTAGGCCATTATCGACTAAGATTTTCTTAACGACACCAGCTTTGTCTGATTCAATCTCATTTAATAATTTCATCGCTTCAATAATACAAAGTGTGTCGCCTACTGCAACGGTGTCGCCTACTTCAACAAATGCTTTTGAATCAGGAGAAGACGAACGATAAAACGTACCTACCATCGGGGATTTAACGGCATGGCCTTCTTCAACCACAGGCGCTTCTGCTATCGCTGTTGGTGCCTGCGGTGCTTGTGATTGAGGTGCAGCTGCATATTGAGCAGGCGCATAATTAGCATAATGCTGCTGAGCAGGTGTGCTAGAAGTAAAGTTGCGGCTAATACGTACCGTTTCACCTTCTTCTGTCAGTTCAAGTTCAGCGATACCTGATTCTTCAACAAGATCGATTAGTTTTTTAAGTTTGCGTAAGTCCATAATACCCTCTGAAATTCTAGGAAAATTTTAGTTAATAACGATATTAATTGCTAAGAATGATTGATATGCCGAATTGCGTAATCAAGCGCCAGCGAATAGCCATGTGCACCTAGCCCGCTAATTACACCAACAGCAATATCAGAAAAATAAGAATGATGTCTAAACGCTTCACGTGCATAAACATTAGATAAATGCACTTCAATAAATGGTACTTTAACGGCAGATAAAGCATCGCGCATGGCAACCGATGTATGCGTATAAGCTGCGGGGTTGATGATGACAAAATCTACTTTTTTTGTTGCAATAGCTTGAATTTTAGTGACAAGATCAGCTTCGGCGTTACTTTGAAAAGCTTCTAATTCTACGCCCGCCAGTTTTGCATTATCTGACAGCGTTTGATTGATGGAAGCTAGCGTGGCATTACCATAATGCTCTGGTTCACGTAAGCCCAATAAATTCAGGTTGGGGCCATGTAGTACTAAAATGGATTTAGCAGCCATGTTCAACCAATTTTTTGAACGATTTAGAATGTAAATTACTGTAACTCATAAGCGCAAGTTTGCCGAAGTTAGCAGGATTTGTCCAGCGACATTAGTATATTTGAACGAAATTAGCTTAGTTTAACTAATTTAGACTAGCTAATTTAAGTGTTTGATTGTTGCCTTAAGTGAATCTTTATAAATGATGCATAATTAATGCGCTAATAATTTATCTAGACTGGACGCTAAGAGCGGTTTATTGATGCGGCCAAAATAAGCATTAGCCACAGTGCCATCTATATTGATGATAACAGTGTATGGCAGCACACCTTTATCATTACCTAGATGGCTGGCAAGCGCCATCCCTTCGTTTTCATCTGCAAGTAATGGGTAGCTTACGGGAGTGGCATCTGAAAACTCTTTGACCAGACTTAACTCATCAATCGCCATACCCAATACCACGACATTTTTATTTTTATATTCTGTATGTAACTCAGAAAGTTCGGGCATTTCCTCGCGGCAAGGAGGACACCAGGTAGCCCAAAAATTAAGCACAATAATTTTACCCTTATATTGACTTAAACTTTGGCTCACACCATGCTCATTGGGCAGTTTTGCGGCAAAAAATTCTTGGGTAGAAAGTGTGCTGTAATCAGTTTTCAGGTTCTTAAGTGCAGCATTCGGGCTTAAAAAATAATAGTAAATGGCAAAACCAAGGCTTAACATGATGGCGAGATAGCCAATGTTCAAAAGGATTTTTTTTAACATTGTACGGTCGAATCTTCGCTTGATTTTGGTGCGACGATGCAGCTATCGCGCTTAGATAGCGTAGCGCTAAAGCGGTCTGCATTTTGAAAACCTACGGTTTTTAATGTCGTCATTTCCTGACCATGACCATTAAAAAAAGCAATGCCTGGAGGGCCGTATAAGCCAAAGCGTTTTAACAGGGCTTTGTCTTCATCAGTATTGGCAGTGACATCTACTTGTAGCAGCATTGTGTTTCGCAGTTGCTGCTGAACTTTCGGGTCGCTAAACGTCAAGTCTTCAAGTTCCTTGCATGCTACACACCAGTCTGCGTAAAAGTCCAGCATTACAGGCTGGCCATTAGTTTCGGCTAATTTTTTCTCTAGTTCAGCAATGCTTGCAATACGCGTAAAGGCGAGTGATGGTGTATTTTTAGACTGATTTCCTGAAGCAATTGAAAAGTTATTTAAAGGTTGTAAGGCTGATTTTGAGCCAGAAAGTGCGCCAATGAGCAAAGCTACGCCAAATATCAAAACGATAACAGCGACACCTTTCCATAATTTTGCATAGTTACTTGCATGCGCAGGCAGGTTATCAAGTGCATTGTGATAAACCGCAGTGACTATCAGTAAAATAGCCCATAGCGCCAGTTGAATGCTTGCTGGAATGATTGGAGAAATGAGCCAGATAGCCATGCCCAGCATTAACACGCCAAAGAAGTTGCGCACGGCATTCATCCAGTTACCCGTTTTGGGCAACAAGCTGCCTGCAGATGCGCCTATGAGCAACAAAGGCATACCCATGCCAATAGCGAGCGCAAACAAGCCGACGCCACCCAATAATACATTATGTGTCTGGCCTATATAAATAAGCGCACCGGCAAGTGGTGCCGCTACACATGGGCTGACAATCAATGCGGATAAAGCACCCATCACAAATACACCTAAAAACTGCCCACCTTTTAGCTTGTTGCTGGTGTTCAGCATTTTGTCTTCAAAACTTTGCGGGAGTTTTAGCTCATAAAATCCGAACATAGAAAACGCTAATAATATAAATATAAAGGCTGTAGCGCCAAGCACCCAGGCGTTTTGTAGTGACTGGCTGATTAAATCGCCAGATAGACCAGCAGCAATGCCAGCCAGGGTGTAACTTAAGGCCATGCCTAATACATAGGCTACCGATAAGCCAAATGCATGTAATCTGGAAGGCCTGACTTGCTTACTTTGGCTACCTACAATAATGCTTGATAAAATCGGTATCATTGGCAACACGCAAGGTGTGAGTGAAAGCAGCAAGCCTGCTACAAAAAACCCTGCAATCACTAACCATAAATTACCAGATTTCAACACTTGCATGGTGGCGTCAGTATCATTATCGCTGGCTATTACTGGGGCGGCATTAACATTTTCTTGATTATTAATGGCGGTTAAATCAACAGTAAAAGATTTCTTAATGGGCGCATAGCACAAACCTTTTTCGCTACAGCCTTGGTAGCTGGCATCAATGACTACCTGATTATTGTTGGCAGTGTTAAGCTTAATGTTGGCATTAAAATCATGGTGATACACTTCTTGTTTGCCAAAATTAGGGTCCTCTTTAATTTCACCTGCTGGCAAAGTGAGTTCAGACACTTTAACTAAGGCAGGAGATTGAACTACTAATTTGATGCGCTCTCTATATAAGTAATATCCAGGGGCTACGGTAAAGTTGGCCTTAATATTTTGAGCGTCTATGGCGCTTAATTCTAATTTGAACGCTGCATCTGGTGATAAATACTCATTATCACTGCTATCGAATAGTGCGTTAGCAATAGTGCTTTGCTTGGCTTCGCCAGCGTGGACGTGAGTTAAAAAACCAAAAGTAACCACTGCAAAAAGGCTGCAAGCCAGATTTTTAAGAAATGTATTTTTCACTATTTTTCACCAATTTCCACTGAGGCATTTTCATGGATTCTTACAACTTTAAAGATACAATTTAATAATTTACGTGATTGTAATTACAATCGCTTGTATTTTACTAGCGCCGTCTCCATCACTATAGATAACAAATTGTCATGATACGTTCAATACCAATTGCAATACACTGAGGATAATATACACATGCGGTTAATACTTACACTAGCTTTACTTGCTTTTCCTATTGCTGAAATATGGATTTTAATCAATTTGTTTCAACAATATGGCTGGTGGGTATTATTATACTTGGTCGCAGTTGGTTTGCTTGGCTTACAACTTATTCGCGATGAAAAGTTATTATTTTCAGGCCGAATGATGCAAAGCCTAAGCCAGGGCGGAAACCCGATGAAAGCGATGTTTGGCAGTGCGCGGAATATTTTTGCAGGAGTTTTACTGATTATACCGGGCGTGATAACAGATTTAATAGCTGTGGTTTTGCTATTAATTCTGGTAAAAAATGATGCATTAAAATCGCCTAAATATACGCAAAAAGCCGCAAATGATGATGTGATAGAGGGCGAGTTTCGTCGCGAAGACTAAAAGATGCCTTTAAAAACACAAGTTACGTCGTAATACGGCGTTGCAAGCTAAAAATTTTCACTCACATATCAAATATATGCAGCGCTCAAATTTTTAGCTTGCGCCTGGTTTTACTTAGAAACTTGCATTTTTAGAGGCATCTTTACAATTAAAATTACCTGAGAATAATGCATGACCCACCAAATCACCATACAACCCAGCGGCCATACCTATACTTCTAAAGCCTATGAAACAGTGCTGGAGTCAGCCATAAACGCAGGTTTTAATATTCCATACGGATGCCGTAATGGTGCGTGTGGCAGTTGTAAAGGCACTATTTTGAGTGGCGAAGTCGATTATGGTGATTACGCCGCAAGTGCCCTATCGGAAACTGAAAAAGCTGCTGGCAAAGCCTTGTTCTGCTGTTCCAGGTCACTCACTGATCTCACTATAGAGTGCCGTGAAATCAAGGCGGGCGTTATACCGCCACGTATTATGCCAGCGCGAGTGGAGCGTAAAGAGCAGCTTTCACATGATGTAATGGCCTTGTTTTTAAAACTCCCAAGCACCGAGCATTTAAAGTTTATGGCGGGGCAATATATTGAATTTTTACTGAAAGATGGCAAACGTCGGGCTTTTTCGCTCGCCAATGCGCCGCATGTAGATAATATTTTAGAGCTTCATTTGCGCCTGATTCCAGGCGGGCAGTTTACCAACTATGTATTTAACGAAATGCCGGATAAGGCTGTTTTGCGCATAGAAGCGCCATTCGGCAGTTTTTTCTTAAGGGAAGATTCAGATAGGCCGATTATTATGGTGGCTGGCGGCACAGGCTTTGCGCCAATCAAGGGCATTATTGAACACATGCTGCATAATAACATTCAGCGTAATGTTACTTTATATTGGGGTGCACGTACCTTGCAGGACCTTTACATGCCAGCATTGCCTGAAGCTTGGGCAAAAGTGCACCCGCATATCAAATTTATTCCAGTATTGTCTGATGCATCTGCAGAGGACAACTGGCAGGGGCGCACAGGATTTGTGCATCAAGCCGTATTAGATGATTTTGCAGGCGTTAATAATACGGGTTTAGCTGATTATGAAGTGTATTGCTGCGGCGCACCGGGTATGGTGGAAGTTGCGCATGCCAGCTTTGTAGAAGCAGGACTGGCTGATGATGCATTTTTCTCAGATGCGTTTAGTTATGCAAAACTGGTGGTTAGCAAATAAGTCGTAGTATTGTCCATAGAACTAACGTAGTCTGTATGAAGCGCAGCGGATACGGGGATGAGGCGTTAAGGCTATTTGCGCCGTATTTCGTTTGGCTACGCTTGCTATAATGGTATCCCCACGGCGTCAAGCGTCGGCGAGTTTCCCTAGCTCCAGTGATGAGCGGTACGGTCCAGGTTATCTTCCATCACGGTGTTCATGATCGTGGTCTCGCCCCCGTCCACCATCGCGGCCTTTGAATCTGGTTTCTTTAGGGTAGTGACTCCTGGGGAGATTCGCCCAAGGACCAGATCTTGAATTTGAGTAGCGCCAGTTATCGTTGTCGTAGTAATAGTAATATCCGCGTTGATAGTAATATGGCTCAACGTCTAATTCCACAATCATCGGCAGTGCTGGTGCTACAACCATTCTAGGGCCGCGACCCGCTGGCGTAACTACGCATGCGTTAAGCAGAACCGCCGTAAGTGATGCAACAATTAACATTTTATTCATTTCTATTCTCCTGAATGATTGGCGCATCAAATCAATAATCGCTAGTCCCGCGCCCATTAGTGCCAGCAATTTGCAAACAACATTAATATAAAGCTAAATAAAAAATCATATCTATAAATGATGGGCAGCTCTCTTATGGCTTACCACCTCGTTTGTGTGGTGGTAGTTCAATAGTTGACTAATGACATTATCTGGATAGCATTGAGCTTGCGAGACTTTAGGATCCAATGTTTCATATGGAATTAAGCGTTCAAATTCTGTCTTAACCAGTTGGTAACATTCACACACTCTTTCTTCCAATCCTTTTCGATTTTGTACAGTAATGTGACCTCGTCTGTAATGTATCAATCCAGCTCGTTGCAAGTTCCCTGAAGCTACAGTCACGCCCTCTCTTCTTACGCCCAACAGATGGGCAATCAACTCTTGGGTGACGGTCAATTCGATACCGTTTAATCGGTCAAGGGTCATTAAGAGCCAGCGGCAAAGTTGCTCATCTAAAGAATGGTGCCGATTACAAACTGCGGTCTGGGAGATCTGTGTGATAAAAGCCTGTGTATATTTCAATAATAGATGGTGCAGTTGCCCGTTCCGGTTAAACTCTTTTCTAATCACAGCGGCATCTACCTTGAATGCATACCCATCACTTTGCACGACTGCATAATTAAGCATTGTCTCACCCCCCGTGATGAGCGTTACACCCAACATACCTTCATTTCCAATGCCAGCGATTTCTGACGAAGATCCATTCTCCGTGTCATATAGCAACGAGATGACAGAACTAGTCGGAAAATACGCGTGATGTAATTTGCATCCAGGTCTGTATAGAACTTGCCCAAGAGGCAAATGGACGACTTCAAGATGATGTGCAAAATGCAAAAGTTCACTTACAGATAGAGTAGCAAGCAGATGGTTATCTTTTAGACTGGGAGAGTTATTCATATTCTTATATTCCAGAGTTATCAACAATAATTGATTTTTACTAAAAGTTATCAAAAACCTCAAATTATTAAAAATAAAAAACTGTATTCAACTCAAGTAAGCACGACCATGATGAACAATTTATATGATAATTTTTAATCTGAAAATGCGTGTAAGCACTTAAGGGCGAACCCTTATATGCATCAAGATTGATATGCGAAAGTTATTTTTATAGCTTTAGATTGTTTTGCTATTCACACTACTAAACATTAAAAGCAGGTATTGGACAGACAGCGTAGCTCGTATGAAATATGGAAACATCGATGAAGCAGGCAACAACTAACTTAGCTGCAACGCATGAGGCAGTCTGGCACAAAGTATTTTTTAACGGTTAAGACTACGTTAAGAAATTAAACCTATTATTTGCTCCATATCCTGATAAAAGGAGCAAATAATGGAAACTCTCACATACCGTAGACGTAAAGTTTATGACCCTGCACTTCGTCTGATTCACCTTTGGAATAGTTTAGCCATTCTGTTCCTCATGGCGACTATCTGGCTCTCTGACCTTTTTGAAAAAGGGGTCGGTGAAGACACCTTATGGCAATTGCATATCTATATTGGTTATGCGCTTGTTGTTGGTATTGTTGCGCGACTGGCATGGGGCATTGTCGGGCCAAGTCACGCTAAATTTTCCGATATGTGGCATCCAGCCGCGTGGTGGGATGCTGTGCGACATTTCAACTTAAATGCTAAACCCCGCTTCGGCCATAACACACTGGCCAGTGGCGCTTATTTACTGGTTTATTTATTGCTAATCACAATGGCGATTACCGGGTTAGGACTTGCCGCGATTGAACACAGCATGGGGCCATTCAATGCCTGGCTTGCAGATATGCCTTGGCTCAAAGAAGTGTTTGAAGAGCCGCACGAGCTAATCTATTACCTGTTGATGTCTTTTGTTGTGGTTCATATAGCCGCGCTGATTTGGCATGAGCACAAAGACAAAACGCCGCTTGCTCAGGCTATGGTGACTGGCTATCAGTATGAAGTTGAGCCAAACAATACCCAGCAGCCAATTAGCAATAATCAAAACCAAGGAGAAAATCATGCGTAATTCATTCGTTTTATTTGGATTACTGTTCAGCATCAATGGTTTCGCTGCCGCCCCACAGGAGTTGCTTAAGCAATATGAAGCTCAGGCAAAACAACAGAATGCCGCGTTTGCAGGGTTTTCAGCAGACCGTGGTGCGAACTTCTTTAGAGCGGAACGCATGCATAGTGATGGCAAAAAAGTAAGCTGTTCAACTTGTCACACGTCTGATCCACGCAATCAGGGCAAAACGCGCGCCAATAAGGTGATAGAGGCTATGGCGCCGAGTGTGAATCCACAACGTTTCACTGACGTCGCCAAGGTTGAAAAGTGGTTTGGCCGTAACTGTAAAGATGTGTTGGAACGCACCTGCACATCGCAGGAAAAAGGCGATTACATGCAGTATTTATTGAGTATTAAATAATTCCAGCTTTAGAGACCTTTGCAATAGTATTTATTGCGGCAAATTACTGCGTTGCGCGGTACTCGCAACCTCGCTGTACACCGCGTACTATCTCGGTTTCTGTGTTCCGTGCGCCTTGTACTTTATCCACACTAAACACTTTTGCAAAGGTCTCTTTAGATTAAATCTAACGGAATAAAGGAGAAATATCATGAAAAAATGGATGCAGTTTTTAATACTGATTACCAGCATCACTTCAGCAAGTGCGTTGTTGGCTAGCGGTGGAATGGGCGAAGATAGCGGCAAGCAGATGCCAGCTGTCGCTAATGCTAAATGGAAGGCGGAATGTGGTAGTTGTCACATGCTTTACCATCCAGGCTTATTGCCGGAAAGATCTTGGAATAAAATGATGGCTGGGCTAGATAAACATTTTGGCGAAAATGCCAGCCTTGATACAGCTACTCGAGACGAGATTACCCGTTTTCTTGCCTTGAATAGCGCGGATAAACAGGATAACCGCCGTTCTAACCGTATTACTCAGTCGATTCCTGCAAACGCAACGCCATTGCGTATTAGCGAAACGCGTTATTTTAAAGCTAAGCATGACGAAGTGTCATCTGCCACATTCAAGCGTAAAAGCATCGGTAGTGCCGCTAATTGTGTCGCTTGCCATAAGGGCGCAGAAAAAGGTGACTTTTCTGAGTCGCAGATAAAGATTCCGCGCTAATATTCGTGTAGCTATAATAATTCTAGTTTCTAAACTAGACGAGGCGCGAATGCAAAATAAGGACGCGATATATATTTGATATATAAGGAGTTATTTTTTATGAGTAACGAAGTATAGTGACGAAAGTAGAATTATTAGAGGTGCACGTAAGAGGATGAGAGTTCTATTGGTTGAAGATGATGCCCTGCTGGGCGACGGGGTTAAAGCGGGATTAAAGCAAGCAGGGTTCGCCGTGGATTGGACACATGATGGTCAAGCGGCGAAACTGGCGCTAGAAACTGAGGAATATTCGCTGATAGTGCTGGATCTTGGCCTGCCCAAGTTAAGTGGTACTGAGCTGCTAAAATGGTTGCGTGCTAGCCATTCAAAAGTTCCGGTGTTAGTGCTCACTGCGCGTGATACTGTTGCAGATCGAGTCGCAGGCTTGAATGCGGGTGCGGATGATTACCTGATTAAACCTTTTGATTTGGATGAGCTGATTGCGCGTTTGAATGCACTTTTGCGTCGCAGTGCTGGTCAAGTGACGCTCACATTGCAGCATGGCGACATAGAACTTACGCCCTCAACCCACCATGTCAGTAAAAATGGTCAAACGGTTGAGCTTTCCGCGCGTGAATTTACCTTGTTACATGAGCTTTTGTTGCATGTCGGCCGTGTGCAGTCTCGCGAGCGGCTGGAGCAGCATCTTTATGGCTGGGGCGAAGAGGTTGAGAGTAATTCTGTTGAAGTGCATATTCACCATTTGCGTAAAAAACTGGGAACCGAGCTGATACGTACGCTACGCGGTGTGGGTTATGTCATTGATAGAGACGGCTATTCCAAGCCGTTATCCAAGTCATGAAATCGTTACGCTTACGCCTGGTTTTATTATTATCTATTGGCCTTGGTATTGCTTGGTTAGTGGCCGCATGGTTCACGCACATGGAATCGCGGCACGAGATTGATGAGTTATTTGATGCGCAACTCGCACAATCTGCCCAAGTACTGATGGTAACAACACGTCATGAGTTGCACGAGCGTGAAGAGCATGGCGAAGATGAAATTGCGATTACCCATGAATATGAGCAAAAACTAGCTTTTCAAATTTGGAGTGAAGGCAATTTGCTGATGCGTTCTACGGCGGCACCAACCACAACATTGGGAAGTGACGCGGAAGGTTATAGTGAAAGTATTATCAATGGTGAGCCGTGGCGAGTGCTTACCCGGTGGGACGCACAGCATGAATTTATGATTCAGGTTGCCGAGCCGCTGGCAGCGCGGGAGCGTTTGGCTCGTCACATTACGCTTAAAATGTTGCTTCCTACGTTTATTGCTTTGCCAGTGCTTGCGCTGCTCATTTGGTTTGGTGTTGGTGCTGGCTTACGACCATTGCAACAGCTTAAACAGGAGGTAAAGCAGCGCACGGCCAATCGCTTAGAGCCTGTTGCTATGGCAGGCGTGCCGGAGGAAGCCGTACCTTTAGTCAAAGCTTTAAATGACCTGTTTGCGCGTCTTGAGGATGCATTTGAAGGTGAGCGACGTTTTACAGCAGATGCCGCACATGAGTTGCGCACTCCGCTTGCTGCACTTAAGATTCAAGCACAAGTAGCCTTACGCTCAAAAGACGAAACCGAGCGCAATGCTGCCTTGGAAAACGTACTACATGGGGTAGACCGCGCTACAAGATTGGTAGAGCAATTACTTGCTTTAGCCAGAGTTGACCCAGAAACTGCGGTAGCAAACTATAATCAGCTTGATATACACGCTTTGACAGCCTCTGTAATGGCGGACGTGGAACCTTTAGCCCATGCAAAGCAGATTGAAATGCTGCTTGAAGAAGGTCAAGCGTGCCAAGTGCTTGGTGATGATGCTCAACTGAGATTGTTATTACGTAATTTGCTGGATAACGCTATTCGTTATACACCTGCAGGCGGTTGTGTTTCAGTTAAAGTGGGTGATACTGAGGGCGTAACGCTGGAGGTGCGTGACACTGGTGCAGGTATTCCGGAATCTGAACGTGAGCATGTATTACAACGTTTTTACCGAATCACAGGTAGCGGCGAAGAGGGAAGCGGGCTTGGTTTGTCGATTGTGCAGCGTATTGCAGAGCTGCATGGTGCGCGGCTAGAACTTGGCGACAATGGCAAGGATCCTGGGTTACTGGTTCGTGTGATATGGCCAAAATCCAAATAGGATGATGGTTACCGCTGGTTTTCCTCTCAATATGTAATAACCTGCAATATGCTAGAACCAGTGGACTTTGAAAACCTTTACGCATGAAAACTATATTAGCGGATATAAAAAATCAAAGTGGGTTGTCGCAGGCTGAAGCGACGTTAAGGCTTAAATCCGAAGGTGTAAATGAGCTTCCTGCCTCAGGAAAGCGGGATTTACTTCGCATTGCGCTGGAAGTAGTGCGTGAACCGATGCTCTTGCTTTTAGTGGCAGCTGGTGCGATTTATTTGGTGCTGGGTGATGTTGGCGACGCGCTAATGTTACTGGGCTTCGTTTTTGTCGTGATGGCCATCACTATCTATCAAGAAAACAAGACTGAGCGGGTGCTGGAGGCTTTACGTGATTTGACCAGCCCGCGCGCTTTAGTGATACGCGACGGTCTAGAGCAACGCATTGCTGGTTGTGAGGTAGTGCGTGGCGATGTGCTAATTCTCACGGAAGGTGATCGCGTTCCGGCAGATGCTGTGTTGGTTTCATGCCACCATTTTGCCGCTGATGAATCGCTACTCACAGGCGAGTCAGTCGCAGTACGCAAGATTGCACAACCAGAATCTGAAATGATGGACAACAGTGACATAAGGCCCCCAGGCGGTGACGGCTTGCCGTTCGTCTATTCGGGCTCTTTAGTAGTACAAGGCCGCGGCATGGCGTATGTGTTGGCGACTGGGGCACGCACTGAGATTGGCAAGATTGGCAAAGCCTTGCAGAATTTAGATACAGAGACTACGCCTTTACAACAAGAGATTCGAAAGCTGGTGCGTAACCTCGCCATTCTAGGCACATTGCTCAGCTTGTTACTGCTTGTCATTTATGGCCTTACACGCGGTGATTGGTTAAATGGTTTACTGTCTAGTATCACGCTAGCTATGTCTATTTTGCCTGAAGAGTATCCAGTGGTTTTGACAGTATTTATGGCAATGGGCGCATGGCGTATTTCTAAACATCGGGTACTTACAAGGCGAGTGTATACGATAGAAGCGCTTGGTTCAGCGACTGTTATGTGCGTGGATAAAACTGGTACGCTCACTTTTAATCGTATGGCAGTGCAACAGCTGGTAGCGAACAATCTCACTTTTACAGTAGCTAAGTCCAATGAATTCAAGGGTGAGTCTGAGTATGATTCACTGCCTGAAACTTTTCATGAAGTACTCGAATTCGGCATTCTTGCCAGCGAATCTTCTCCTTTTGATGCTGCTCCATTAGACCCAATGGAAAAAGCCATCCAAGAGTTAGGTCAAAAATATCTGACAAATACCGAGCATCTGCATGGAGACTGGAAGCTTGCCCATGAATATTCTCTCTCGCCGGAGTTGCTCGCGTTATCGCATGTCTGGAAGGCGCTCGACCGAGACGAGTACGTGGTAGCGGCCAAAGGCGCGCCTGAGGCAATCGCCGACCTATGTCATCTTAATCAACAACAGCTGGAAACATTATCTAAGCAGGTCAATGACCTTGCTGAACAAGGAATGCGCGTGTTGGGCGTGGCTAAAGCCAGCTATTCCGGCAGTGTGTGGCCAGATATTCAGCATGATTTCGATTTCGAGTTTCTTGGACTGATTGGTTTGGCCGACCCGGTACGCCCTAATGTTGCACCTGCGTTAAAAGAGTGTAATGCCGCAGGTATACGCGTAGTGATGATTACGGGCGATTATCCGGCCACTGCCGCTGCAATCGCCGCAGAAATTGGACTTGATATTGGTAAGGGCGGCATCATTAGCGGTACAGAACTTAGCCAAATGGATGAACTGACGCTACGTGAACGCATACGTCACAGTAATATCTTTGCGCGTATGGTGCCAGAACAAAAGCTGCGTTTGGTGAATGCGCTAAAAGCGAATGGTGAAATTGTTGCAATGACTGGCGACGGTGTGAATGATGCCCCTGCGCTAAAAGCTGCACATATTGGTATTGCCATGGGCGGGCGTGGCACAGATGTGGCACGCGAAGCCTCCTCACTGGTATTGCTTGATGATGACTTTGCGTCTATCGTGCATGCCGTGCATTTAGGCCGAAGCATTTTTGACAATCTACGCAAGGGCATGGCCTATATATTTGCCGTCCATTTTCCTATTATCGGCCTGTCACTCGTACCGTTACTACTGGGCTGGCCACCGATGTTCGCGCCTGTGCATATCGTGTTTTTAGAAATGATTATTAACCCCGCCTGCTCTATTGCTTTTGAAGCAGAGCCTGCAGACTCCAACGTTATGCAACGCCCGCCTCGCCCACCTAAAGAGTCATTATTTGGTCAAAATGTTTTTATGATCAGCTTATTGCAAGGCGCATTTTTATTACTGATGTCGCTTATGGTCATGGGTTATGCCTTACATAATGGTTTTACCGAGGAGGCTGCGCGAGCCCTGACATTCACCACTTTAGTGACTGGTAACCTAGGCGTAATATTAGTCAATCGTTCATGGCGACATTCCGTCTTACGTACCTTAAACATACGCAATCCTGCACTGTGGTGGGTAATCGCCGGAGCGTTAGCTTTTCTCTCACTTGCCCTAACGGCACCTTTGTTGCATGAAATATTTAACTTTGCACCAATCACAATTCAGCAGTTTGGGTTTTGCGTATTGGTTGGATTGAGTAGCGTCATATGGTTTGAGCTATACAAGATTTTTCGGCCCAGTGCTTAGCTTGAAATAAAATGGATATTGGAAAGCATATCTAGTATTGAATTTTTATGCATTAAAGGCACGCTTCAGCCGCTGTATACCCGCTGCAAGTTCCGTAGCGTTAAGGCTACCAAAACCAAGCCTAATAGCATTAATGTCGAGAAGAGATTCTGAAAATAAAGAAGCTGGAAGGATTCGTACTTTTTCAAGCAATGCTTTTTGAACTAACTTATTAATATCAATGCCGTCATTCAAGCGCAGCCAAATAGCTAAGCCACCATTTGGCGGATCAAAATTAACAAAATCTCCTAACTCGTTTTGCAGTAAATCCATTAAAATATTTCGACGCTCATTGTAAACTTTTAAGGTTCTGCGAATGTGGCGTTTAATTTCCCCCGATTCCATTAGCTCTGCGACAGCCAGTTCTGTAACAGAATTCCCTTGTCGATCAATCAGCATGACTTCAGATGCACATTGGTTAATGAACTCTTTAGATGCCACTAGGTAGCCGACCCGCAGTCCCGGAGCTAGCACCTTAGAAAGTGAGCCAACGTACACTACGCGCCCATGATGGCTGGTGCTGGCAAGCGGAAATACAGGATGATGCGAAAAGTGAAACTCATGGTCATAGTCATCTTCAATAATGGTAAAGTCATATTGCTTGGCTAGTATTAACAGTTTTAATCTGCGTTCTGCGGTCATCATAACGGTGGTGGGGAACTGGTGGTGTGGCGTGACGTAAATGGCGCGAATGGGATATTTCCGGCACAGTTTTTCAAGCGCGATGACATCAATGCCATGATCATCTAACCCAACTGTGAGTATGTTTGCACCACACGAGCGAAACGCTTCACGCGCTGGCGGGTAACTTAGGTTTTCTACTATCACGTAGTCGTTTGGTTTAGTGAGCACACGTGCCGCCAAAAATATCCCCATTTGGCTACCGCGTGCAATGCAAATTTGATCTGCATCCACATTTAAACCGCGCTCAATATTGAGCATGGTGGCTATCGCATTGCGTAAGGCTAACACGCCCTTAGGGTCGCCATAACCAAGCCTATTGCTTTTAGAAGGAGCTAACAAAGCATGTCGAAAGGCCCGTGAAAGAATGTCAAATGGAATCAATCTTGTATCAGGAATGCCATCGTTAAAGTCTATGATAGCCTGCGATTGGGTGGATGCTGGATGAGTTTGATAATCAGCGACTAAAGGTATTTTGATGCTTGAACCTACACTGGTAAGTTTATTTGCAAGCGGATAAATAGAAAAACTTGGTAGTTTAGAAGAAACAAAAGTGCCTCTACGGTTTTGCGTAATAAGCCAGCCTTGTGCAATCAGCTCTTCATAAGCCAGTACCACCGTTTTTCTGTTGACTTCGAGATGCGCTGCCAACTCTCTGGTGCCAGGCATGGCGGTAGCAGGGGCTAGTCGGCCATTTTGAATATCATCAATGACTTGCTGGGCAATTTGCAGATACACAGCCAGCCCAGAAGTGCTTTTTAGCACGATATTAAGCTTCCAAGACCGCAACATCAGCTAGCTCCTTCACAAATCTTTCTGGATGATATGAATTAGTTTAACTGATAAAGTCTGGTAGTCCACAAATTTTTGATATGAAGGTTTTTAAACGCAAGCACGTATGAGCATGACCGCAGCATTTTTAGCGCGCTTTGCCGCACCAGAACCTGGACTTAGTCGCTCTACTAATGCTGCGCCTTCAAACAAAATGGTCAGCTGTTGCCCCAAAGCTTCAGGGTCTTTTGCGCCAGCAACAGCGGCTATTTTTGATAAATAGCCTTGCAACTCAATGGCTAACACGGCTGAATACTGGTTGATGGGGTGCCCAGGATCAGGAAACTCAATCGAGGCAATGTGAAACGGTAGGCCGTGGAATGTGGGCGTTGAAATCCAAATTTCTACGAGATCGCAAAGCTCAAATAAAATCTCTAGTGAAGTGGCTTTTTTTGCGCTTAATCGCTCATTTAGCCATGCGTAAAATTTGTCGGATTTATCACGTAGATACGCCATAACCAGTTCATTTTTACTAGGAAAATGCTTGTAAAGAGTAGCTTTAGCCACACCTGCTTCTGCAATAATGGTGTCCACGCCAGAGGCTTGAATGCCTCTGGATTCAAATAAACCTGTTGCGGCGGCGAGTATTTTTTCATACATGGTCATGATGTTTCCTTATAACGTATTCCCGTAAGTGTGTGTAGGGTGCATCAGTTCTTGCGGGTATAGGCAATTTACATAGCCTAAGGCTTGCCTCAAATCTTCTACATGATGCACGTCAATGGTGCCTGCATTCACAAACATTAAAAACGCATGTCGTTGTGCAGGCGGCAACATAGCGGCTTGTGGTAGCTGACAAGTACCCGCTTTCATTTTGTTGTAAGTCAACTCCAACATACTGATGGTGACTGGGTCTGGCGAGTTATTAACTTCCATTGCTAGCGGTAAAGCAGGTGTGATGATGTGCGTTTTAGAGGGTGTATTCATCGCGATGTAGGTGCATGTCGCAAGTAGCATTGCCATGAAACTAAGCATAAGTGCGGGCTTTTCTTTTTTAGGTGCCGCGATATTTTGTATGGCACGATTCACTAATCGCCAAGCTTCATTTGAGCCATTTTGCGATTCTATTTGAATTGCACCAATGGCTAAAAATAACAATTGGTCGGCAATCACTTCCGTTTGGGCAGTTGTTGCTTTGCTCAGGCTATTTTGAATAATAGTTTTTAAATCTAGCACGTTTTCAATGGATAAGTTTTGCGCTGACCCATGCAAATGGTTGCGTGATATACGCGCAATATTCCATTGGTGAATGTGGTCAGAAAGCCCATATAGACTGGCGTTTGAACGCTTTTCCCCGATGCGAGCGATATTGCGCAACCATTGCCAATGAGTGTGGCTAATATTCAAAGTGTTGCTCAATATAAACCCCTTTAAAAAATTATTTTTAAATCGCTTGCAAAATTATGTTCACTGGGATTAGACTGTAAATAAGTGAACAGACCTGTCTGCATATTAACGCTAACTTGCGCTAAATGCAACTGTAAAGATTTTTGAACAAAGCATATCAAAAATAAGGGGGAAATAGTAATGCACCAAAATGATAAACATGCAGGAAATGTCGTGCTGATTCAGGGTGCTTGTCTATGGATGTTAATGGCATTATTGCTGGCTTGGTGTATGGTTGGCTTAAATTTTGGTGTTGCGCCGCTTAAAGATATTTTTGCAGGTAAATTCACTCGCTTGCTTCAGGCGCATATTGATTTTCTGCTGATGAGTGCGCTCATTTTTGGTTACTATGCCGCAAAGGTACCATTTCCCTGGCATGTACGCTGGGCGATGGTGGTAGGAGCTTTTACTAATTCCAGTCTGTTTTTATTGATGGCTATCTTTCCAATATTAGATACGCCCAAAGTACCGCCACCACAAATTTTTCAAATATATTTATTTGCCAGTCTTCTCACCACAAGTTACGGGTTTGGCAAAGGTGCGGTGCTTATGTTTCGTTCAACCTTTAAATCATAATTTATCCAATGAACCACATAACCAAACTTAAGGTTAAGTTGCAAGAAAACTACGAGACGGTGTTGTATTTGTGCGCCGCCGTATTTTTATTGCTTGCTCTAATCAAGCCAGAAATACAACTCAAACAAGAAGTACATAACTACCTGCTAATTGCCGATGTTTCGCAAAGTATGAATGCAGAAGACATGAAGGTGAATAATCTGCCTGTGAGTCGGCTTGTTTACACACAGTATTTGATGCGTGAAGTGGTGAAAACTTCACCCTGTGGTACGTATGTCAGTGTGGGCGCTTTTTCGGCAGAAAACGTAGCGTTATTGTTTATGCCGCTTGAGGTTTGTGCAAATCTTGACATCATTAACGACACCATTGACCACCTAGAATGGCGCATGTCGTGGAGTGGCAATAGCCGCATCACATTCGGTGTTAAGGCGGCTGAGGCAACCTTTGACTATCTCAATATTCCCGCGCAAATGCTCTTTTTTACAGATGGCGATGAAGCGCCAAAAGCCAATAGCATTAACAAGCTAGACCTGAGCGGTGTGCGCATTGGTAAAAATGTGATTTTTGTGGGCGTTGGCGGTCATGAGCCATCCCCCATCAAACGTTTCAATGCGAATAATGAATTTGTCGGTTATTGGGGCACAGATGCGGCGGCAGACACTGGTGCCGTGGGCGCTAATTATGCCGATGCCAGCAAAGACGATCCAGATCCAGTGGTGGCTTATTCAGAATTTGACCGTTATTTATCAAAGCAAGAGGCTGGCTACTTAAAAGGCTTGGCGACTGATATTAAAGGTCAATACGTAGAGGGCTTAGATGCACCAGCGTTTTATCAGTTTGTGCAATCACAAGCACCAGCGGCCAAATTTATCACGGCCTACTCGCTACGCTGGTTGTATTTGGTGTTAGCAGCATTGGCAGTTTTGGCCACTTATTTGCCAGATTTGTTATATCGCCTAAAGCATAAAAAAGCCTAATTCTGGATGATTAAACTTTATTATAAAATAAAAGTTTGCTGGACCACTAAAATTATCCAATCTGGATGATTGAGCCTAGCAAACATTCTGTTACATTGCGGTAACGCTTTGTAACAAGGGGTAGAGCCATTGCATTGTAAATGCAAGACTCCTTAGAAAAGTAAGACTCAAACGCAGGTTTAAAAATCGTAGCTTTAAAACGTAAGCTTAAAAAAGGAAACTTTATGTCACCACCATTAGACGCTCAACTCACCGACGTGCGTGCGCACGCATTAAAACTTGAAGATGAAGTGAATAAAGTCATTGTCGGGCAAAGTAAAGCGGTTCGCTTAATGAATACAGCTATTTTTGCACGTGGCCATGTGTTGCTTGATGGTGGCGTGGGCGTGGGCAAAACCACGCTGTTGCAAGCCATTGCGCGCGGCATTGGTGGGGCTTACGAGCGTATTGAGGGTACGGTGGACTTAATGCCGAATGACTTGATTTACCACACTTATTTAGGCGATGACGGCCGTCCGAAAATCGATGAAGGTCCGTTATTGCGTGCGGGTGAAAATTTATCTGTATTCTTTTTTAATGAAATCAACCGTGCCCGTCCACAAGTGCACGCCTTAATGTTGCGAGTGATGGCAGAGCGTCATGTCAGCGCGTTCAAAAAAGAATACCGTCTGCCACACATGATTGTATTTGCTGACCGTAACCAGGTTGAAAAAAATGAAACGTTTGAAATTCCCTCTGCGGCGCGCGACCGTTTTATGATGGAAATTCCGATTGAGATTCCAACCGATCGTGACTTGAAAAAATCACTGGTATTTAACACTAAGTTTCAAAATGCCGAAAAACTAACACAGCAAGTGGAAAGCGATATTTTACAGTTTGACAAGCTCAATGCATTTTCAGAGCAATTGCAAAACTATATTAAATCGAGCGATGTATTAGAAGAGTACGCGCTAGATTTATGGGATGCCACACAACACCCAGAAAAATTTGGTGTAAAAATGGAAAGTGTAGATGTGACACGTGTTATTCAAACGGGCGCAAGCCCGCGCGGTATGGGTATGCTAATGAAAGCGGCGCGTGTAAACGCATGGTTGAATAATCGCGATAGCATGTACCCTGAAGATATTCATGCGGTATTCCATGAGGTGATTTCGCATCGTTTGGTATTCAACAGCATGTATGAAAATCGCAGAACCGCGCTTGCGCGTGAATTGACAGCCAATATTATGAGTACCGTGGCTGTGCCTAGCACTACGTTTAGCAAAGCCGCTTAATTTCATGAGCTTAGCCATACGCAACGCGGCGGATGCCGCTTATGCCAAACCTTTTGAGTACATTGTTTCTTGGAAGTCGGCGAGTTTGCAATTAGGCAGTCATCGTGGCACGCAACGCGGGCTGGGCTTAGACTATCGCGGCAATGTCAATTTGGTCGATTACCCTGACGCAAGGCGCATGGATATTCGCCAAACCCTGCGCGACCCCTTTGAGCAAGTGCAGGTGCGGCAGTTTAACCAAGAAAGCACTACGCCAATTTATGCGGTGTGCGATTTATCGAGCTCTATGCAGTTTAAAGGCAAGCAACGCAAGCTGGATAAAGCCATTGAAATTGCCACGGCGGTGGCCAATTCTGCTTATCAAGCAGGCGATGTGTTTAGCTTTATTGGCTACAACAACCATGTGCTTGAAGATTTTACACTGCCTTTAAGCCGCAACCTGCATCAATCCAAAGAAGCCATTGCGCAACTGCATGATTACCACAAAATGCGGGTGGGTGCTGAAGGGGTGACAGATGTCCCCAATTTTCTTGGGCAAAGCAGAGGGCTAGTGTTTTGGATTTCAGACTTCCATATGCCGCTGAGCGTGATTGAGCAAACGCTCACCGCCATGTCGGCACATCAAGTGATTCCTGTGGTTTTGTGGGATGACGAAGAATATAAAAAACTGCCGAAATTTGGCTTTGGCACGATGATAGACCCCGAAACTGGCTTGAATAAAACACTGTTTTTTAGGTATGAAGTCAGAGCAAAATTTATCACCGCGTTTAATGAACGCAGGCACGCACTAGAGGCTTTATTTCTCAAGTTTGATTCGCCTGCGTTATTTATGCACGCCGACTACAAGCCAGAAACCATCACGCATTATTTTGAACATAATATGAGCCAATAAAAATGATAAAACCAATTTCAAAATTATGTGCCACGTTGTTGCTAGCAGGCTTATTGTTAACCAGTTTCACATTACATGCGGCAGAAGAAAATATTACAGCCGCAAAAGTACTGTCGCTTACTAACCCTGTCAATACCTACGGCGTGCAAATTGGCGATAAATTAAGCCGTAAAATCGTGCTGGAAGTACCAGTGCCTTACAAAATTGCAGAAGGTGCTTTTCCAAAAAAAGGCAGCAAAAGCAATGGCGTTGAGTTGGTGGATGTGAATGTAATCACAGACCAACAAAAAGCGCACACGCTATACATTGTCAATTTAAGCTATCAACCATTTACTAATCCCAGTAAGCCCACCGTGATGCAGTTGCCTGCTGAAAAATTAGCACTCACCGGTGGTGCAAAGGCTGAGGCGCTAGAAGTGCCTGCTTGGGGTTTTTGGCTTTCACCCATCGTCACAGGTGGTATTGAAACAGCACAAAAAAATATTCAGCTAGATGCTATGCCGCCTTTGGTAGATATTCGTGCGCACAAAACTCGGCTTTGGGTGTTTTTGAGTATGTTAATCGCCAGCTTGCTGGGTTTGCTCTATATGAATGCAGATGGTAATTGGCTACCCTTTATGGGCGGCGCGTTTGCCAAAGCGCATCGACAATTAAAACGTATAGCCAAATCAACTGCCGCTAAAACGGCAGTTGAAGAAAAACAAGCCTTGGTTTATGTGCATCAAGCGTTTAACCAACACTATGGTGCCAATATGTTTGCGCGTGATATTGAAAATTTTGTTAGCCTGCGCCCAAGTTTCAAAAAAATGAAAACTGAAATTGCAGCATTTTTTGATGCATCTAATCAATCTTTATACGCAGTAGAGCCGCGTAACAGCCAAAAAATCATTGCTGATTTGGCGCAATTGAGCAAGCAACTACGCGATTGTGAGCGGGGCGTTTAATGGCTTTTTTAACTCCTTGGGCATTATTGCTATTACCCCTCGCGCTACTACCATTTTGGCTTAAAGGTCATCAAGGCAAAGTCTATACTTGGCTGGAGATGATGCCTGAAGACAAGCTCTCAAACAGGCTCAATTTAGCGATTAAAGTGGTGACCGCTTTGCTGCTGGCATGTATTGTGATTGCCTTAGCAAACCCACGTGGGCACGATGAAAAAGTGCAACGTACAGGCAAGGGCGCGCAAACCGTGATGGTGATAGACCGCAGTGTGAGTATGGATCACCCTTTTACGGGCGATAACTCGGGCAATGTGGCGGAGATTAAATCTGTTGCCGCGCGACGCATTATTACGCAGTTTATTGATTCTCGCCCAAACGACATGATGGGCGTAGTGGGCTTTACTAACTCTGCTTTATATGGCGTAAAAATCACCACTAACCGTGATGCGATTCACTCGGCGATTGTGGCCGCTACCAGCCCCTCGCTAAACCAAACCAATATCGGCGCAGGTCTTACCGAAGGCTTAGGGCTATTTGATAAAATTGAAAATTCAGGTTCACGCGCAATTATTTTGCTATCTGATGGTGCAGGCAAACTCAGCCCAAGGGTAAAATTTTTATTAAGCCAACGTTTAAAAGAGCGAAAACTCAGCATTTATTGGATTATGTTACGCGAGCCAGGTGAGCCTAGCATATTCACTAAAGAGGTCTATGAAGAAGATCGCGTGCCTAACTCCATCGTTTTACATAAGTATTTTCAGAGCCTAGGGCTGAAATATAACGCTTATGAAGCTGAAGATGCTGAGTCATTGCAGTCTGCCATTCGTGACATTGACTCGCGCGAGAAAAAGACAATTAAATACACCGAAACTATCGCAGGCTATGATTACTCAAGGGTGTTTATCATTATCACCTTAATATTGGGTTTATTGATTTTGACGATTAAAAATTTAAAGATTCATGATTGAAAGGCGCACGAATGAAAAAACATGCTGGTTCTCAGAAAAATAGTCTCCGCAAAAATCAGCTGCTCATTTTAGCATTGCTGGTGGGGTTGGTTGGCACGGCTTATGAAGCTTACCAAACCAATAAAATCAGCAAGGTGAATCATGCATTGCTCGCGGGCGAAGTTATTAACGACGAAAACTATCCATTTCATAAGAAGTTTTCCGATGCTTACCAGCAAGGTAAAACCGGCAATTTTAAACATGCCGTACAAGGTTTTGGCCAAGTATTGGAAGCCTCCAAAAAACAAGGCGAACAAACTTTTGAAGTCAGCCAAGCACTTAAATCAAATATTAACTACAACATCGGCAACAATTTATTTCGCTCAGGCTTGCAACGTTTAGTCACGGCAGAAGGCGAGATTCAAGAACAAGCCAAGTTTGATTACTTACAAGCCAAATCTGCCTACGAGCAAGCTTTGAAGCTAGACCCCACTTCACGTGCGGCAAAATTTAACTTAAGTTTATTGCTGGGCGTGATTCCAGGCAATATTAAAACCGTGCCGCAAGACCCATCAGGCATGGAAATTAGCAATTTGCCGCAAGGTTTGCCATGAAAAAAGTAATCAATCTGTTTAAAGACAATTACGAAACGGTATTGCTGGTTTTAGCATCACTGTTTTTATTGCTCGCTTTACTCAAGCCACAAATTCAGCTCAAGCAAGAAGTGCATAACTACCTGCTGGTGGCCGATGTTTCGCAAAGCATGAATGCAGAAGACATGAAGTTGAACAATCTGCCCGTGAGCAGGCTGGTTTACACGCAACATTTGATGCGAGAAGTAGTGAAAACCTCGCCCTGCGGCACGTATGTAAGCGTGGGTATCTTTGCGGCAGAAAATGTAGCACTGCTATTTATGCCACTAGAAGTGTGCAAAAATTTTGACATCATTAACGACTCAATTGATCACCTGGAATGGCGTATGGCGTGGAGCGGCAACAGCCGCATGACTTTTGGCGTTAAGGCGGCTGAGGAAACATTTGATTATTTAAATATCCCCGCACAAATGCTATTTTTTACCGATGGCGATGAATCCCCCAAAGCCAACGGTATTAACAAGTTAGATATTAGCAATGTGCGCATCGGCAAAAATGTAATATTTGTCGGCGTAGGCGGTCATGAACCTTCACCCATCAAACGTTTTAATGCCAACAATAAATTTGTCGGCTACTGGGGCACAGATGCGGCGGCAGAAAGCGCAGGCGGCGGTATTATGTATAACGATGCCAGCTTAGACGACCCAGACCCACCCGTGGCTTATGCGGAATTTGACCGTTATTTGTCAAAACAAGATGTAGAGCACCTAATGGCAATGACGGAAGAAATTAAAGGACAATATGTAGAAGGCTTAGATAAACCAGATTTTTACAACTTTGTGCAATCACAAGCACCAGCGGCGAAGTTTGTGACTGAATATTCAGTACGCTGGATTTATTTAGCACTAGCCATATTGATGGTATTAGCTACTTACTTGCCTGATGTGCTATCAAATCGCTTTGATAAGCGCTTATTTAAGCACACAGATTCCTAAGTTGGCTAACAGGGTTGCATAAAAAATGTAACCCTTTATTTTTTATCGGTGTATGTTCCAAATATCTTGCACACTATCGGAAGTTAGGTTTAGTAGTAGCGCTATTTAAATAAAAATCCCTGTTTATTTTTTTCTAAGGCAAGCGCGGCTAATAGTTTTTCATGGTCAGCATTTTGAATTAAATCATGCGCATGTTTAACGGCTACCTCGGCACTTTCAAAGTCACCTTCTGCCAGCGCATGCATGCCTTCTAGTAATGCGTCATTGCTGGCTTTTAAGCGTTGAGCTTCTTGTTTGCTGCGCCTATTGGCTGGTAAGAATCTTAAAAAATGCACAAATCTTAAAAAGTAGTGCAAAAGTAAAAAACTTAAGACAATTAAAATGAGCAGGAAATTGAACGAGAATTGCCATCTGTATGGCGGGCGCACAATAAGCACGTAACCTTGATTATTACTTGCCAGCCATACCACGCTTACCAGTAGTAAAAGCATGAGTAACCACCAGAACAGTTTACGTTTTATCATGTTTATAACAAATCCTAGTCGCTTTGTTCAAGGCTCAATTTGTAACGATTAACCGCAGAAATGCTTTCTGTGAGCTGCGGCAATTCAATGCTAATGTTATTGCCGGAAAGTTTTTTAAGTATACTGAACGCCTGAATGGCGTTAGGGTGTTTAGCATCAAAATACTGATTGATCCATGCAGTAATAGTGGCTAAGTCGGCTTTGTAGCTTGCTTCATCATGCTGTAGTAAGGCAATCCTGGTGGTGAGTAATCTTAGCTTTAAGTTTTCGCGCAAATAAAATGCGTGGTCGGCAGAGAGTAGCGGTGGTTCTGGTTTGTCGATGCGTTCTATTGTTACCAGGTTTTTTATGTCATCCCAAATCGGATAGGCTACTTTTTGCAAGGCGTTTAAGTGAGCGGTTTTAGATGAGCTTTGTAGTGCGGCTTTAGCATTCAGGGTTGGTTGGCGCTCACTAATCAAAGGCAGGCTAGCACATAAATTGGCTAAACTTTCCAGTTGGGCGCTCATGCTCACCACATCCACTTGCGGTAAAGTACGCAAGTTTTTAATTTCAAGCGCGAGCGTCTCCCGTAATTGATTTGCTCTTGGTAAATTGAGTGGTTCCAGGCGCTTATCCGCAGCCTGCAATGCTAATAATGCAGATTTTACATTGCCTACAAGTTGCAATTGCTGGTTGGCGATGGTTAAAAGCTGCTCAACTTCAGCCACTGCGGTAGCTTCGCGATTTTCTGCCAGCTGATCGTATAGCGTTTGTAACACCTCTTGCTGATCGCGGGATTCCCCTAATTTTTGCTCTAAAAGTACTGTGCGTGCATTGGCTAGCGTACTTCGCTCCTCAGCCTGTTTTGCGAGTGCTAGGCTTTGTTGGTTGAGTGCCTGATAGGTTTCAAGTTTTTGGCTGAGTGATTTTTCAACTTCGTTAAATCTCTGGCGTGTGCTTACCCATTGCCAGGCGAGTGTAAATAACGCTATCACAACTAGTATCAGTGCAGTGTTGGAGAATAGTGAAGGCTTACGTCTGTCTGAGATTTCCATTTTAATTTCTTCAGCCATGTTTATTTACCACTTGTGATAAGCATTTTATCATCGCGTCATCGCCAGGCGCATCAGTCACCAGGACTTTAAAGCCAAATTGTAGCGGTAATTCAGCGATTCTAGCGTGATTGACACATAGTGTGACGTGTCGAAGCCATTCAGATTCTCCGGCCATGTCCAGCAAATTACGCATAGCCTCGCTACTGGTGACTATCACAGCGTCCAGCTGATCTTGATGCCAAAGGTTATTGAGTGATTGTGCATCAGTTTGCGGGTTGATTCGGCGATAACATTCTGCAAAAATCACGTTTGCACCGCGTGATTTCAGTGTATCCGCCATTACGTCACGTCCACCAACTCCGCGAAAAATAACGACCGTTTCGTTGGCAACATCATGCATTTCGCCTAAAGCAAGTAGCGTTTCACTATCGAAACGTGTGTGCGGTGTGAGTATGTCGTGAATACCATAAAGCGCAAGTTCTCTGGCGGTTTGATGGCCAATTGCAGCAAACTTAAGGTTTCTGGGCACATTGCCGAATTTCTTGATTATTCTGGGTAGGGCGTTATCCACGGCGTTTGTGCTTATAAATATTGCCCAATCAGCCGTTTCAAGTGAAGCAATCGTTTGCTCAAATTCACTATAATCCTGCAGAGGTGAAATGGCTAATAGCGGAAATAAAGTGGCCTTTCCGCCATGATGGTGAATCGCTTCACATATACTAGTCGCCTGATCTACAGGACGGGTGACCGCGACGTGCAGCCCATTTAACAAGTCATCAGCCATGAAGTTTTTCTGTGTGCATGTGTTTATTTATGGCCATCTAGTGCTGATAATATTTCGTCTGCACCTTTTGCCAGCAGTTGATTTGCTAATGCTTTTCCCAAAGCATCTGCTTGATTTCTATTACCACTCGCGGTTTCAATAAGCATCTGCTTGCCATCTACACTCGCAACAAAACCTGTGATGCTAATGTGATCAGCTTCGCATGTGGCATAGGCACCAAGTGGCACAGTACAGCTACCGGCAAGGGCACGACTCATTGCGCGCTCTGCTTCAACGCATACTTGCGTATCGGGGTGATTTAAAGGCGCAAGAATTGCTATCAAATCAGGGCGGTTAGCGTTTATTTCAATGCCCAATGCACCTTGGCCTACTGCTGGAATGCTAAGCTCGGGCGCAATCACGTCACGAATGCGTGCACCAAGTCCGAGTCGAATCAAGCCGGCAGCAGCGAGTATGATCGCGTCATATTGGCCTTCATCAAGCTTACGAAGCCGGGTTTGCAGATTGCCGCGTAAAGATTCGATTTTTAAATGAGGCAAACGCGCTTGAAGCTGGCTTTGGCGGCGGAGGCTTGATGTGCCAACGATGCTGCCTAAAGGTAAGTCTTCTAATGACGCAAAGTCATTGGAAACAAAAGCGTCACGCGGGTCTTCCCTTTCAGCTGTCGCTACGAGCATGAAACCTTCTGGCAAGTTCATCGGTACATCTTTCATACTGTGCACCGCTAAATCAGCGCGACCATCTGCTAAAGCCATTTCTAGTTCTTTTACAAACAAACCTTTACCCCCAACCTTGGCTAAAGGGGTATCTAAAATCTGGTCCCCAGTCGTGGTCATGCCTAGAATCTCAACGATGGTTTCTGGATAAAGTGCTTGTAAGCGACTTTGAATATGGAGTGCTTGCCACATCGCAAGCGGACTTTCGCGTGAGGCAATAACGAGCTTGCCAAGAGCTTGGGTGGTAGAGGATGAGCTTAATGCACTGGAAATGGTCATGAGCTGAGAAAGTGTGATTTAATTTAAGATGTTTTATTTTAACACAAGCAAAGATTTAGCTTTTAAGTCGTGCGGATCAAGTGTTGTTGGCGACGACTGACCGCAATGGTTTCGCTGGTGTTTTTTAATAAGGCTACCCAGTGTTTTTCAGTGCTTTTATTGCCTTCTTCATTGAATTCTTGATAACGTTTTTCGTAGCCTAAAATATAAGCTTTAGCCACCAAACAATTACGGTGCAAACGGATAAAAATATTGCCGAATTCTTGCTCTAAATTATTCAGGGATTCTTCCAAAATATATTCCTTTTCGGCGGTACGCACGGTGATGTACTTAAGCTCAGCCCGTAAATAAATCACATCAGCAACTGGTATTAATAAAATACGACCACGCTCTGTGATGCTAAAATGCGTTTTCTGCGGGCTAAATGTTAGAAGTGCTTCGAGCTGCTTAGGTAATAAGGCGCGTGCTTTATGCAGGGCCGTTTGCAGGCGCTCGATACGGATTGGCTTTAATAAATAATCCACCGCATTCATGTCGAAGGCCTGCATGGCATAGCTATCGTATGCCGTGGTAAAAATCACTGCTGGCGGTTTTGCCATTTTCTGCAAATGCTGAGCCGCCTCAATGCCGTCAATGCCTGGCATGCGAATGTCCAGTAACACAATGTCGGGCTGGTAGTTGCTGGCTAGGTTTAGCACTTCTTGTCCATTTTTTGCTTCTGCAACAATATTTATATGACTCATCTCGCTTAAAAGCTCACGTAGACGGTTGCGCGCCGGCGCTTCGTCATCTGCAATTAATAGTTTGAGCGCATTGGTCATTTCGTCGTATGCGGCAAAGTAATGTGCACTTGATATTCACCATTTGACAGGCTGCTTTTTAGTGAAGCTTCAAGGTCAAAATGTAAAGTTAAGCGCTCTTTAATGTTCTTAAGCGCCATTTGGCTGCCAATATGCCGCGTACTTTTCACACTATAAGGGTTGCTCAAAATTAAATGTACTTCATTGCGTTTGGTATAGATCTGGATGGTAATTTTGCCGCCGGTTGCCAAGGGTTCAATGCCGTGATATACCGCATTTTCAATTAATGGTTGTAATAACAGCGGCGGTATAAGAGCATCTGGCGGCATGTCATCTATTTTCCATTCAATGATCAGTCGTTCGTCCAGACGCAGTTTTTCAAGCGCTAAGTATTGTCTGCATAACGCGATTTCTTGCGCTAGCGGAACTAAATCCCGGTTATCTGCCATAAGCACGCGAAATAAATCCGCCATATCTTCTAAGGCCGCTTCAGCTTGCTTAGGCTGGCTGCGAATTAGTGACAGCACTGCATTGATGCAGTTAAATAAAAAGTGTGGCCGAATTCGCGCTTGTAGTGCTTGTAGTCTCGCCTCATCAATTGCGGGTGAATAGGCGCGTTGTTGCAGGTTAAAGTAATACAAGGTAATTACACTTACAATAAATACATAAAAAAGCGTGCGTGAACTGCTAGGCAAATTGTTAAATATCATTAACTGCGAAATCAGCCAATACACACTGCTGCAGGTGAATAGTATTATCAAGAGAATTGCTGTAATACCCTGCCTGTAACTTATTTTAACGAGTAAAGGATAGCTTACATAGAGTAACAATAGGCATGTCAGTAGCATAGGCTGCGCTATGGCGGAGATCGATGTAATGAGAATTGAAAAATCAATCAAGCTGCTGCTGAGTAACATAGCAGCTAGGGCTAGTGCAGCGTTGACGATGACTAATATGCGTAAGTTAACGCCCAAATTACGCATATTTGGCAATCTGTTAGATTTTCTCATGCTCAGTTTTTGTGTTGGACTGCATCGATGTCATTGTGTTTTGCATTATACTTATCATATAAGTATATTATTATTAAAACAATATTTTGATAATTGCGCAAAAAATGGCAAAAAGGCAATTTCAAACTTGAATTACAAAAATAACGATTAAACGAGAAATCTATAGTGACACAAAAAGAAAGTGCTCTTAATAAAAAAAATTCCAGTTGGTCAGGTCGATTTAACGAGCCAGTTGCCGATTTGGTGAAAAAATATACAGCTTCAGTCGGGTTTGATCAGCGTTTGGCGGTATTCGATATTCAAGGCTCCATTGCGCATGCGCAAATGTTAGGCGCACAAAAAATCATCAGCCTGGATGATGTTAATGCGATTGAAGCTGGTTTAGCTGAAATATTGCTAGAAATCGAGGCGGGTCAGTTTGAATGGCTATTAGATTTGGAAGATGTACATTTAAACATTGAAAAGCGCCTGACTGATAAAATCGGCGACGCAGGTAAGCGCTTACATACTGGCAGAAGCCGCAATGACCAAGTGGCAACTGATGTAAGGTTGTGGTTACGAGCAACTGCAGATGACGTGATTCTGGGCTTAAAAAAACTACAGCTTAGTTTGTTAGATTTGGCAGAAGCGCATTATGACACTGTAATGCCAGGATTTACGCATTTGCAGGTAGCGCAGCCAGTGACGCTTGGCCATCATTTAATGGCCTATGTTGAAATGCTCAAGCGTGACACAGAGCGTTTTGTTGATTGTAGAAAACGCATCAATAAACTCCCATTGGGTGCAGCGGCGTTAGCAGGGACTAGTTATCCGATAGACCGCGAGCTGGTTGCGAAAAAATTAGATTTTGACGGTGTTTGCGAAAATTCATTAGACGCGGTTTCTGACCGAGATTTTGCCATTGAATTTACCTTTGCAGCATCATTGGTCATGACGCATCTATCCAGATTATCTGAAGAACTGATTCTCTGGAGTTCGCCAAGATTCGCTTTTATTGACATTGCAGATAGGTTTTGTACTGGCTCATCAATTATGCCGCAAAAAAAGAACCCCGATGTGCCAGAACTGGTGCGCGGAAAAACGGGACGAGTCTATGGGCATTTAACGGCATTGCTTACCTTAATGAAAGGCCAGCCGCTTGCTTATAACAAAGATAATCAAGAAGATAAAGAGCCGCTGTTTGATACGGCCGATACTTTGCTTGTGACTTTGGAAATTTACGCAGATATGATGCGTGGCATTACCGTAAACAAGGAAAACATGCGCCAGGCAGCGAGTGAAGGTTTTGCTACTGCCACGGATTTAGCGGATTATCTGGTTAAAAAGGGCATGCCTTTTAGAGATGCGCATGAAGTTGTGGCATTAGCCGTGCGTTACGCGGTTGATAAAAAAGTAGATTTAAGTGATTTGCCGTTAGCAAGCTTGCAACATTTTGCTTCAGAAATCAGTGATGATGTCTATGCCGTACTAACGCTGGAAGGCTCGCTGAACAGCCGCAATCATATTGGCGGAACTGCGCCTGCACAAGTAAAAGCGGCGATTGCTCGCGCCAGAAAATCAATCAACTAGCAAAGTGAACAATAAAATTTGATTTTTAGCGATAAAAAATTCAAAAAACTTAACGTAGCATTGGCATTCATGCTTGCTATGCATAGTAATTTTTCGCTCGCTGAAAATATGCTGCAGGATGCATCGTCAACTGAACAGACGACTTTGCAAGTATTAGAATCAGCACCGGATCAGGAATCGACCAATATTACTTGGCCATTACTTTCTGGTGAAAGTGTTCAAAGTTTAGCCGCCTTGTTTTATCCAAAAAACAAAAAAATGCAGCGCTTGTTTATTCGAAAAACATTGCAGCTTAGCGGTGAAATTCGCCCTAATCTGAACGCTTACACCACGACTAATCAGGCCAGTTTGATTATTATTCCTGATATCAAATCCTTGGCTAAATATAGCGGAAAAATCAAATCTGCACCAACTAAATCAGCAAGTGCCGGCAAGCAGCCAAAATTGCATATGAGTTATGGCCTTAAGGATGCTGAGAAGTTTGCACTAAGCCCTGAAATGCAGGCTGATTATGAAGCGTTGGTGAAGAAAAATGAGAAACTCAAGCAAGACTTAGATAAGCTGAATGCAAAATTAGCGCATTTACAGCAAGTCATGGTGGCGCTTGATGTCGAAGTAAAGCGAGTCCAGAGCCTGCCTGAACCTGACACTATCTCTAAACCTTTGCCTGATGGCCCTGTTTTAATGGCAGTACCAGTACCAATACCAGCGACAGAAGCAGTCGCGAATAAACTAAAGAATCCAGATGAGGTTAAGGTTAAAGATGACGCTGTAAAAATTATAGCCACTCCACCACCAGTGGTTAATCCGTCAGTTTCTATACCAGCAGTAGCTAAATCGCCAGCATCTACCTTGCCAGCTGTCAGTAAAGAACAAGAATTGTTTTTCTCCAGGTATTTATTAGAGATTGCCGCATTAATGCTTGTGTTGGGGCTGGCATTTGCCGTGTTCCTTTATAGGCGTAGGCAGGCGAGAAAATTTAGCTATTTTACGGCTGATAGTCTGCAGCCCATGGATAAAAAAGAATTCATTAGCGCAACATCTTCAGTTGATGAAGCGGACAACAGGCAGACGCCAAGCGAGTTATCTGCCGACATTATGGACAATGATTTGGATGCAATCATGTCTATGAAAAATAAGGCAGAGGGGGATATGGTGTTGGAGCAAGCCAAAATATACGTCAATATTAATCGCCAAAGAGAAGCGATTATGCTATTAAAATCACAGATTCAGTCGACCCCTAAAACTTCGTTGCATCATTGGTTAGCTTTGTTGGATATTTACCGCCAAACCAATCAAAAAGAAGAATTTTTAGATTACGCAAAGCAGTTGCATCAGACTTTTAATGTAATGCTGCCGACATGGGATAACGCACCGCTACCTATGGTTGTTGCAACTAGTTTAGAAGAGTTCCCTCATGTCATGGAACACATTATCGAACTTTGGACTTATTGCGATATGAACGAAGAAAAATCTGCGGAAACAAAGGCTTATTTAGATACACTGTTAACTGATAATCGAGATAGTGAACGAGCTGGGTTTGGGCTGGAGGTCTTGCAAGAAATTATGCTGCTGCGTGACTTGTTAGATGTGCGAGAGAAGCTGGCGCATGACGATTAAAGATATTTTTCAGTTAAACTAAAAACAGCTCAAGCAGTTCATTTAAAAAACGTTGCCCCAGCAAAGTTGGCTGTATTTTACCGTTCTCAATGATTAATAATCCTTTGCTTTGAGCTTTTTTAATGGCAGTTTCTAGCCGTTTAATATTCAAACCAGTTCGCTGCTGAAATAAATCTAACGGCACACCATCAGTCAATCGCAATGTATTCATCATAAATTCAAAGCCAAGCTCATCTTGACTAATCGACCATTTGCGCTCTATTGCCTTACCCTGTAAAGCTTGTTCCATATAAGCTTTAGGGTGTTTAGCACGTGTTTCGCGGGTAATTTTATCGTGATAGCTCAATTTGCTGTGCGCACCCGCACCGATACCTAAATAATCGCCAAATTGCCAATAATTCAGGTTATGTTTGGCTTGTTTACCCTTCTTCGCAAAGGCCGAAGTCTCATAATGCTCATAGCTATGTTGCGCTAGCAATTTTTCAATTTCAATCTGCATATCACTGCTAGTGTCATCGTCTGGCAGGCTGGGTGGTGTACGGTAAAACGGCGTGTTGGGTTCTAGCGTTAAATGATAAAACGATAAATGCGCCGGGTTTAGCTGTACTGCTGTTTGAGCGTCTTGCATGGCGTCTTTTAAGCTTTGATTTGGTAACCCATACATCACGTCACAATTTACTTGCTCAAAAGTTTTAAGTGCAAGTTCTATTGCCTGAAACGCTTGGTCTCTATCGTGAATACGGCCTAAAGCTTTTAAATAGTCATTATTAAAACTTTGTATGCCTAATGACAGCCTGTTTACACCAGCCTGTTTATAACCAACAAAATTGGCAGCATCTACAGTGCCAGGGTTGGCTTCCAGCGTGACCTCTGCATCAAACTCCAGCGGCGTGAGCATACGCACATGACTTAAAATACGGTCTATAGATTCGGCCGAGAATAAGCTAGGAGTACCACCACCAAAAAATATACTTTTGATTTTTCTTCCCCATACTTTGGGCGTGGCAAGCTCAAGGTCAGCAATCAACGCATCCACATAAGCGGATTCCGGGAAGCTTTTTTCTGGATTTTGACCAATTTTGTGGCGACTTTCATGTGAATTAAAATCGCAATACGGACATTTTTTTACACACCACGGAATGTGAATGTATAACGACAGCGGGGGAGGATTGGTCAGGCCAGATAAAGTAGCCTCTCCCGCTAACGGCGCGATGCTGTTAATCGGCTTGGGGCTAAATGTTGCCGCCGCCATAATTTCAATGATTTTTTTGATATGGATTCACCAAAGCATCAACAAGATGATGAAGTGCCTCACGCATTTGTGCCTCACTCACTTCCATCAACAACCCGTCTTCAAATGCATCTTGGGCAATTTGTTTGATTTCGTCAAAGTTCTCAGTCATGACTTTTACTTTTTCGGTGCAGGAAACAACGCTGTTGTCATCCCGCACCCATCTAGGCCATGCTTCGTTATTAGGCTTATTCATGACTTAGCCGTTCTAGTTTTTGTAATAATTTTGTCATTGCATGCCCACGATGACTGATGCGGCTTTTGATTTCCAGTGGCAGTTCAGCGACAGTTTTTCCAGTTTTGGCATCAAGAAAAAGCGGGTCATAGCCAAAACCGTCTGTGCCGCGATATTCAGTCAAGATTTCGCCTGCCCACAGACCTTCAGCGATGAGAGGCTCTGGGTCGTGTTCGTGCTGTACTAGTACCATCACACAGTAAAAATGCGCATGACGGTTTTTTTCATTAGCCATGACTTCTAGTAGTTTTTGATTGTTATTCTCGTCGGACTTGGGCTCGCCCGCAAACCGTGCAGAAAGCACGCCTGGCCCACCTTGCAGGGCATCTACACATAAGCCGGAATCATCCGCGAGAGCCGGCAGGCCGGTATGTTTACTGGCATGGCGCGCTTTAGCGAGCGCGTTTTCGATGAACGTGCAAAAAGGCTCTTCGCATTCAGGAACATTAAGTGCAGATTGCGGGATGATTTCAATTTGCAGAGGTGAGAGTATGTGCTGAATTTCTCGCAGCTTACCTTTATTACCTGAGGCAATGACAAGCTTGCTAAACACTTAATACCTCATTTTGTTTGTTAATGAGCTGCGCTATGCCATGTGTAGCTAATGTTAGCATGTCATTCATTGCATCTCGACTAAATGGCTCGCCTTCAGCAGTGCCTTGAATTTCAACAAAACCGCCGTCAGTCGTCATGACCACGTTCATATCGGTATCGCAATCAGAGTCTTCAATATAATCTAAGTCCAGCACAGGTAAGCCTTTATAAACGCCTACAGAAATTGCAGCTACGGATTGTTTGAGCGGGCTTTCAGTGATCTTGCCGCTCGTTAATAAAGTCGTAATTGCATCATGCAGTGCTACATAAGCACCTGTGATGCTGGCGGTGCGTGTTCCACCATCGGCTTGAATGACATCGCAATCCATATGAATACTGCGCTCACCTAATTTTTCTAAATCAATAATAGCGCGTAAAGAGCGGCCAATCAGACGCTGAATCTCTTGTGTGCGACCTGATTGCTTGCCCTTTGCAGCTTCTCTATCCATGCGACTGCCGGTAGAGCGTGGCAACATGCCATACTCAGCAGTCACCCAGCCTTGCCCTTTACCCTTTAAAAAACCAGGCACTTTTTCTTCTACGCTGGCGGTGCAAAGTACGTGAGTATCACCAAATTTTACCAGTACAGAGCCTTCAGCATGTTTGGTGTAATGGCGGATGATTTCAACATCGCGCAATTGGTTATTGGCGCGTTGACTGGGCCTTATGGTGTTTGAAATAGTTTGGCTGGGTTGCATGCTGCTAATCCTGTGGTAGTGTCGGTTACTTACGTTTGGTTTTTAGTAAGGCTTGTTGTATTGCCTCAATGGTACTTTCAATTTCATCGTCGGTTAAGTCTATGTCCGTTGCGCCATCTGGCTGGTTTTGCTGATTTGGATTAGTAATTGGATTCATAATGGTTGTGGTTGTGCCCATTGCCATAGAAATAGTCGAAACGGCCAAATTGCTGCTTTGCTTATCGCCCCATTGTAAGCCAATCGCACTCATATTGTCGCCTTGTTCCTGGCTGGCGCTTTCAGCCTTATTGAGTAAAGCTGTAATGCCGTCAGTAATCGATGGACGGTTGAGTATGTGTTTAATTTGGCCATCTGCAACGGCACCCCAAACACCATCAGTGCATAATAAAATAGTGTCGCCTTCGGCCAATTCTTGCCTATCAGAAAGGTCAATTTTTGGAGGGATGTCTCCGCCCAGGCAGCTATATACTTTGTGGCGATAAGGGTGTGTCGACATATCATCTTTATTGATAATGCCCTTGCTATACAAAGATTGCACTATTGAATGGTCTTCGGTGCGATACAGCAAGTGCCCATCTCTAAAATGATAAAGCCGAGAATCACCCACATGCGCGCAATACAGCACACCACGCTGCACTACTGCAGCAACGATTGTGGTGCGTGGCGACTCCAGCATTTCGCGCTCTTGCGTAAGCTGGTCTATCATGTCGTGGACTTGTTGAATGTGCTCGATTAAAAATTTGGCAGGGCTAGAAAGCGTGGGTACGGCTAAACGCTGAAAAGCATCAGTCATGGTGGTGACTGCAAGTTGCGCTGCGATTTCGCCATGCCGATGTCCGCCCATGCCGTCTGCCACCACGAGCAATAAGGCATCTTTACTGTAAGAGTAAGCCAGCCTATCCTGATTATATTGGCGCGGTCCTTGCAGGCTATTTTGGTAAATAGTAAATTTCATGGCAATTTATTTGTTAAGAGTGGGTTTATTCAGCGTTTTTTTATTATGTTTTTATTTAGCGGACGTTGATTTCATGGAGATGGGTTTATTCAGCACATCAACAATCTTATTCACCAGACTGGTTTTTTTCTTGGGCTCAGGTTTAGTATCCAGCAATGCTTTTTGTAATGAAAACACACTTTGCGGACGCTCAAGGTAATCTAAACTCAAGCATTTATCAATAATTTCCAGTAAATTCTGAGAGTAATTATCTTTGCCTAGTTTGACTGCCGGAATGAGTAAATCATTTTTAATCCGCTGATTGGCGGCTGGTGGCGATGTGCGTGTCAGGCAAGAGTACATTGTTGCGCCTATGCTATAAATATCGCTCCAGGGACCCAATAATTTTCTATCGTAATATTGCTCTGGTGATGCGAAACCAGGAGTATAGCTGGGCGAGAATTTTTCTAGATTTTCGCTTAATGCTTGCCTCGCAGAGCCAAAATCTAACAGTACCGGAGAGCCATCTAGTCGAATGTAGATATTGGCTGGCTTAATATCTAGGTGTAAAAGTTTATGGGTATGCACTTCCCGCAAGCCATTGGATAACTCGCTAAATACCCGTCTTATAAATTGTTCTGAAACTAAGCTTGTTTGCCCCAAAATATATTCTTGCAGCGATTTTCCACGTTCATACTGCATCACCATATACACGGTTTCATTCGCACGAAAAAAATTAAGTACGCGTACGATATTTTTATGGTCGATTTTAGCGAGCGACAAACCCTCGTCAAAAAAGCATTTAAGCCCACGCCTAAAAAGCACAACATCATCAACATTAGGCACCACTGTCGCACTTTCGGTACGTAAAGCGATAGATGTAGGTAAGTACTCTTTAATTGCGACGGTATTTTTGTCTTTATCACGCGCCAAATAGACGAAGCTAAACCCGCCAGAGCTTAAGACTTTTCTGATTTCGTAGTCTTGTAACTGGTAACCGGTAGGTAGAGCAAAATTCTCAGTAGCTGACACTTGATATATATTTGTTCTGTAGGATATTTTAATTATGCTTAAATCAAGCTAAATGTTGCTCTAAAAGTTAGAGTACATTCAGCAATATAACGCGTAATTGACTGTAATTAAAGTTATTTGTGTAGATAATTATTTTTTTATTTTGGCATGAAACGGCCTGTATTTGATACCATGATGCCAATTTAATTGGTTTTGATTAGGAATTTGACCCATGACATTCAGCATGACTGGTTTTGCCGCACTAGAACAACCCTTAGATAACGCAACGTTGATACTGGAATTGCGCGCAGTAAACAGCCGTTATCTGGATTTGCATTTTAAACTCGATGAAAATTTAAGAAGTCTGGAACCCAGCATACGCGAGTTGATAAGCGCGCAATTAAGCCGCGGCAAAATTGAATGCAAAATCAATTTAATACAACGCGTTCAAGCTGGTAAAGCGATGCAATTAGATGATGCCTTAATGCAGCAATTGGCGGCGATGCAAGAAAAAGCACGGTTGAATTTTCCACAAAGCAGCCAATTAACGATTGCCGATATTTTGCGTTGGCCTGGGGTGGTGATAAACGATGTAATAGGTACCGACACGCTGATAGACGATGTTAAGAAACTGGTACAGAATGGGCTAAAAGACCTTAACGCCTCCCGTGGCCGAGAAGGCGAAAAGCTAAAAACGCTTGTGTTAGAGCGGCTTAGCCAAATTGAATCATTGGTGACCAAAGTAAAGCCATTATTACCCGCACTCACCAAAGAATATCAGGCAAAGCTGGAAAGTAAACTTCAAGAAAGCCTTAAAAATATAGACCAAGAGCGCATCGCGCAGGAGTTGGTGTTATTTGCCCAGCGCATCGATGTGGATGAAGAACTCACGCGTTTAACGGCACATGTCTCTGAAGTAAAACGTATTTTGAATAGCGACGCACCAGCAGGCAAGCGTTTAGACTTTTTGATGCAGGAGCTCAATCGAGAAGCGAATACTTTAGGTTCAAAATCCGTTTCAGTGCAAACTACGCAGGTGTCAATGGAGCTAAAGGTGCTGATAGAACAAATGCGCGAGCAGATTCAGAATATTGAATAAAATATAGAATAGCTAATGCAATGGAATCAACTAAATTTATCGTAAAATAAGCGCATGACAACAGGTAACCTTTTTATTATCACTGCGGCGTCTGGGGCAGGCAAAACTAGCTTGATTAAAGCCTTGCTGGCAAAAGACGAGCATTTGAAACTATCCATCTCCCACACGACACGCAACCCTAGGCCTAGCGAAGTCAATGGGGTGGATTATCATTTTGTGGATGACGTAATATTTTTACGTATGTTGGGCGAAGCGCAGTTTTTGGAAAGTGCAGAAGTGCATGATGCGCGTTATGGGACTTCACAATCAGCTGTGGAAGCACCTTTGCAGGCAGGTTTCGATGTTATTTTAGAGATAGACTGGCAGGGTGCGGCGCAGGTACGCCGCTTGTATCCACAGGCAATCAGCATTTTTGTATTGCCACCATCAATTGAAGCCTTGGAACGCAGACTTAATGGTCGCGGTCAAGATAGTGCAGAAGTGATTGCCAAGCGGGTTGCAGCCGCAAGGACAGAAATGCGCCACGTGAGTGAGTTTGATTATGTTACAATCAACGATGATTTTGATGTTGCGTTACAAGACATTAGCGCAATTATCCGCGCACAGCGGCTTGTAAGTTCAGTTCAACTTCAGCGCTATGCAAGTTTGATTCAAACACTTACATAATCAGCCTAAATTATTCGTAATTGCTTTACGCATATTTATGCATACCTTTTATTTTCATTGTAGCTAACAACAGGAAACACCATCATGGCACGTATTACAGTAGATGATTGCTTAGACAAAATCCCAAATCGCTTTCAGTTGACTTTAGTCGCTGCTTACCGCGCGCGTCAACTGCATAATGGCGCTGAACCGCTCATTAATACGCAAGGCTTGCGTGACAAGTCTACTGTATTGGCATTGCGAGAAATTGCAGCGGGTAAAATTGGTGTAGAAATTTTAAATCGCAGCCACTCTTAAAATAATATAGTTAAATACATCAGTATTTAGATATTTTGTAGTGAAAGCGTCATGCCAAAAACCGCATCACATCATAACGCGGAATCATCAAGACCTGATTCGACACAATTAGGTTCGGCACCCTTGCTGCCTGCGGACAGCGAGGATTCAGCCCTAAGCTTACGTCTTAAGCAATACCTAAAACCTCAAGATATTGAACAAGTGTGGGGCGCATATCGCTTCGCTTTTCAGGCACACGAAGGCATAGTGCGCAAAACGGGTGAGCTGTACATCACGCATCCTGTATCGGTGGCTTGTATATTGGCCGATTTACATATGGACGTGCCTACTATTTTGGCGGCATTGTTGCATGATGTGGTAGAAGATACCGAGATTACGACGCATGATATTGCCGAAAAATTCGGTCAGCAAGTAGCCGAATTGGTCGATGGACTCACTAAGCTAGATAAAATTGAATTTCAAAGCGCAAGCGTTGCGCAGGCAGAAAACTTCAGGAAAATGCTGCTTGCCATGTCACAAGATGTGCGAGTGATATTGGTGAAGCTGGCAGATCGTTTGCATAATATGCAAACACTGGAGGCGATGAAACCTGAAAAACAAAAACTCATCGCCAAGGAAACACTGGAAATCTATGCACCCATTGCCAACCGGCTGGGTTTAAATGATATTTACCAAGCGCTTGAAGATCTAAGCTTTCAGTATCTTTATCCTATGCGCTTCCGCGCTATCTCTAAAGCTATTATGGCCGCCAGGGGTAATCGCAAAGAAGTCGTCAGTAAAATATTAGAGTCAATTAAGCAGCAATTGATTAGTTTGAATATTGATGCGGAAGTGTCGGGTCGAGAAAAGCATCTTTACAGTATTTACAAGAAGATGAGTGGTAAAACGACGACGTTCTCGCAAATTTATGACATTTACGGCTTTAGAGTAGTTGTTAAAGACTTACCTAGTTGTTATCTTGCGTTAGGTGCACTGCACGCGCTATATAAGCCAATCCCCAGTAAATTTAAAGATTATATTGCGATTCCGAAAGCCAATGGTTATCAGTCTTTACACACGACTTTATTTGGCCCGTTCGGTACGCCGATTGAGGTGCAGATTCGTAGCACAGAGATGCACAATATTGCCGATGCAGGTGTTGCCGCGCACTGGCTATATAAGGCAAGTGATGCCCAATTAACTGCCCTGCAGCAACAAACGCATCAATGGTTGCAGCGCTTGTTAGAAATCCAAAGCGAGAGCTCGGATTCACTGGATTTTCTTGAGCACCTTAAGATTGATTTATTCCCAGACGAAGTTTATGTATTTACTCCCAAAGGTAAGATTTTGGCGTTGCCTAAGGGTGCCACGGCTGTAGATTTTGCCTATGCGGTACATACTGATATTGGCAATAGTTGTGTGGCGGTCCGAATCAATCACGAATTAGCGCCTTTGCGGACGGAGTTGCACAATGGTGACCACGTTGAAATTATCACGGGCTCACTCGCCAAGCCAAATCCAGCATGGCTTAACTATGTAGTTACAGGCCGCGCGCGCGCGCATATTCGCCATTTCTTAAAGGCGCAACAATCGACTGAATCAGCACAGCTTGGTGAACGCATGCTTAACCAGGCTTTACGTGCTTTGCATGTCGAACCTAATCAAGTGACTGAGCAGCACTGGCAGAAACTGATACGCGATTATGGACTTAAAAAGAAATCGGAAATCTTGACTGATATCGGTCTGGGTAAGCGTCAAAATGTGATGGTGGCGCATCAACTATTAGCGATGGCAGAAGTTGTAGTGGAGCCGCCCGAGGGCACCATAGGTAGATTTTTGGGAGGCAAGTTCTTAGGCAAGATTTTTGGTAAAACTACTAAAAAGTCCTTAGATACCATCACCATACGTGGCTCAGAAGGTATGGCGGTGCAATTTGCACAGTGTTGCAGACCGATTCCAGGCGACCCAATTCTAGGTTTTATCAATAAAGATAAAGGGTTGGTCGTTCATACACATGATTGCCCGGCAATACGCAAGTTCCGTTTGGACCCGGATAAATGGCTAGACGTGGAATGGGAGCCGGAAAGTCAGCGTTTATATAAAACTAATCTCAATTTAACCGTGGCAAATCAACCAGGCATGTTGGCAAAAATTGCCTCAGGCATCGCCGATGCAGGTTCTAATATTGATAATGTCAGTGTAGAAGAAGAAGATGGTAGTGCATATGCCAACCTTTACTTTACCGTACAGGTTAAAGACCGTATTCATTTAGCAGAGTTAATGCGTGGTTTACGCAAAATACCTGATGTGGTGCGAATTAACAGAACTAAAGGTAATGCCGCTGGTAATGGTGCAAAAAAATCTTCTCAATAATATGCAGTTAGCATTGTTATAACTTGGTTGTGACAAATCTTTCCGAAATAAAGGCATTCAGCAAACCGCTGATTGCAAACTTGAATAAGCTGGGCATCAACACTGTTCAAGCGCTACTCCTGCATCTCCCGCTACGTTATATAGATGAAACACACGTGACTAGTGTGCGTGATTTACGCCTTGGAGAACCTTCACAGGTAGAGGGCGAAATTGTGCATGCTGAAGTTACATATAAACCCCGTAAAGCCTTAATAGCAAGGCTTGAAGATACAAGTGGCCAGCTTACTTTACGATTTTTGCATTTTTACCCTAGCCAAATTGCTACACTTAAAGTGGGTGCTAAATTGCGGGTTTATGGCGAAGTTCGCAGTGGTTTTTTTGGTTATGAGATGGTGCATCCGACTTGTAAAACGGTGGGTGAGAAAACCACGGTGGCAGAAACTTTAACGCCTGTTTACCCAACTGTTGCGGGGCTTACGCAAGCCAGCTTGCGTAAAGCCATCGCCATTGCGTTAGCGCAAAATGTTTTGAATGAAACCTTGCCCGCATACGCCTATCAGCAAGCTCAATTAGAAAATTTTAGCTTCCCAAGTTTTTCTCAAAGCCTAAAAAGCTTACACAACCCACCACCAGATGCCGACTTACAAGGTTTAGAAAACAAAACCACGCCCGAATGGCAACGCTTAGCTTTTGATGAGTTGCTCGCACAGCAGCTTTCTATGCGCAAACACTATGCACGCCGCCGCAGCGTGAATGCGCCACAATTCAAGCCGTCTAAGCAATTGGTTTCGGCATTGTTAAAAAGTCTGCCTTTTGCGTTAACGCAAGCACAGCAAAAAGTGGCGCTAGAAATTGAGCGAGATTTGACCCAGTTGCACCCTATGCAACGCCTTTTGCAGGGCGACGTAGGTAGCGGTAAAACCATAGTCGCGTGTATGGCGGCACTGCAAAGCATAGAAAGCGGCTGGCAAGTCGCGCTAATGGCGCCTACTGAAATTCTAGCCGAGCAGCATTTTAGAAAAATGCAGAGCTGGCTTACGCCGCTAAAAATTCAAATCGCCTGGCTCACGGGTAGCCAATCAAAAAAAGACCGCGACACGGCCATGCAATCTATTGCCGATGGTAGCGCGCAGTTAGTGATTGGCACGCACGCTTTGTTTCAAGAAGCTGTGCAATTTAAAAAATTAGGTCTAGCAATTATTGATGAGCAGCATCGCTTTGGCGTGCAGCAACGTCTAGCCTTGCGGCAAAAAGGCCAGCCAGAGCCGCACCAGCTCATGATGACGGCAACACCTATTCCACGTACGTTATCCATGAGTTATTACGCAGATTTAGATGTTTCGGTGATTGATGAACTGCCGCCTGGCCGAACGCCGATTGTGACTAAGTTAGTATCCGATGGTCGCCGTGATGAAATTTTGCAACGTGTGCGTGAGGCCTGCATGCAAGGCAATCAAGCCTATTGGGTATGTCCGTTGATAGAAGAATCTGAAGCCCTTCAGTTGGCGACAGCTAACGATACATATGCCTTAATGCAAAACGAATTTCCAGAATTACAAGTTGGCTTGGTACACGGCCGCATGAAACCTGCAGAAAAGCAAGCAGTCATGGCAGCCTTTAGCGCAGGCGATTTACAATTGCTAGTGGCCACCACGGTGATAGAAGTCGGCGTAGATGTGCCTAATGCCAGTTTAATGGTCATTGAGCACGCCGAACGCATGGGTTTGAGTCAACTGCATCAGTTACGCGGTCGCGTTGGCCGTGGAGCCGCAAAAAGCACTTGCATCCTGCTTTATCAAAACAAACTTTCTGAAACCGCCCGAGCAAGACTGAAAGTAATCTATGAAAGTAACGATGGTTTTGCAATTGCCCAAGCCGACCTTAATTTACGTGGCCCAGGTGAATTTTTAGGGGTGCGTCAAAGCGGTGTACCCATGCTAAAAATCGCAGATTTAAATCGAGATGGTGATTTGCTGATTGTCGCTAAAACGTTGGCTGAAAAGCTGTTGAAAGAATATCCAGCAGAAGTAGAAGAACATTTGGATAGGTGGATGGGTAGCGCAGGCGAACTGGTGAAGGTTTAGAATCATGCAATCTAATCTGATAGGCACTCAGTGCCATTCACGTGAAAACTTTTAGCGGTGTGCGATAATCCGTGACGTGAAAATTTATAAAAACATATCCCAACAGCGTTACCTTTGGCTTAATAAGGCACTGCAAAGCAATGCATATGAGGCATGGTTAATTGATAATGGTTCGTTAACGCTACGACTCCAAAAACGGTATGCTCGATTTTCAGTACAGCCAGTCGCATTAAAATTCGCAAAACCCATTCAAGATGAGGTGGCTTTATTACACTTACCAGTGCATAAAACTGCTTTGATACGAGAGGTGTTGCTCATGGGGAATAATCAGCCCGTGGTATTTGCCCATAGCGTATTGCCACGAACTTCGCTGCGAGGCGCATGGAATGGGCTTGGCAGATTAGGTAATAAGCCGCTTGGGGCAACATTATTTGCTAACCCTAAAGTGAAGCGTACGCCGTTAAGCTACAAAAAATTAACGCCTAACCATGCACTTTACAAACATGCAGCACAACACTTAACGCAGAAACCAAGCTACCTGTGGGCTAGACGTTCTATTTTCAGTTTGAATTGCGCTAACATTATGGTCACAGAGGTATTTTTACCGCAATTGCTGGTGATATAAGCTTAATGACGATAATACAAAAAATGATCCATAAATTAGATGTCTATGAACGGTTAATGCGTTTAGATAAGCCTATCGGCATTTTATTGCTGTTGTGGCCAACACTTTGGGCGTTGCTCATTGCGGGTAACGGCAAACCAGATTGGATAATCGTGCTGATATTTGTGACAGGTACGGTGCTCATGCGCAGCGCAGGTTGTGTGATGAACGATATTGCGGATAGGCGATATGACGGCTTGGTCGAGCGTACGCAACACCGACCTTTAGTTAACAATGAAATCAGTAAAAAAGAAGCTTATATGCTGGCGGCTGCTTTAAGTCTAGTGGCATTTGGTTTGGTATGTACACTCAATATATTGACGATTAAATTATCTGTAATAGCCTTGTTATTAGCTGCGAGTTACCCTTTTACCAAGCGTTTTTTAGCGATTCCACAAGCGTATCTAGGCATTGCTTTTGGTATGGGCATTCCCATGGCCTTTGCCGCCATCTTGGGCCATATTCCGCCAATAGCCTGGATGTTATTATTGGCCAATGTGTTTTGGGCGATTGCCTACGACACTGAATATGCAATGGTTGACCGTGAGGATGATCTGAAAATCGGCATCAAATCGTCGGCGATTACATTCGGTAAATTTGATGTAATGGCAGTGATGGCTTGCTATGGATTAACGTTACTCTTGTTAGCTGTAGCAGGAGTTTGGCTAGCGATGGGTTATGCTTATTTTGTAGGTTTGGTCATTGCCGCAGTTATTGCGATATATCATTATTTTTTGATAAGAGTGCGTGAAAAAGCTAGGTGTTTTAAAGCTTTTTTACACAACAACTGGTTTGGGTTTGCAGTATTCGCTGGCTTTGCGACACATTATCTATTTTTGGAATTTGGCATAGTGTAAATTTCCTGTAAAAATTACCGATTACTTATCTTAGCCTTATCACTATTCTTGTTTGGGGTTTATTTCAGGTAAATCCCACTCAATTTCGTTTGATTCCGGTGCTTTTTGATTACTTGATTTTGCTTTTGTTTTATTCTTGGACTTGTCTTTTGGAAGACTGTCTTTAGGAATGGCTTCAATAGATATATTTTCATTTGGAAAATCCAGTGAAAACTCTAACTCAATATTTTTATCAGTAGCTTTTTTGGTTGTTGCATATTCAACTTTTTCAACAGGAATGGTGAAATCTATTTCCTGCACTTTAAACGAATCATCACTTTGAACTGCTTTGTTATGTTGGATATTGTAAAGCTCTGAAACAGTATCTACAGTAGAAAACTCGTCGTCATTCGGTAGCATATTGACTTCATAAGATGATTCATCTGGATAAGGCTCAGTTTCTATGTTAAAGCTGCCAGTATCAAACTTGGCTTTCTCAGCCAAAGGTTGGTTGGTAGCAGCTATAGCATTTGGCACCTTGCTATCAAAAGCAAGCTCACTAGGCACTTTTTCAGGAGAATTTTTTACTTCATTAAGTTCAATATCAGTAAATAAGGCGTCATTAAAAGTGGCGTTATCTAAAGATGGATTTGGTACGGCAACACGATCTGGGCTGGTTTTATATGTAGAAGGGTTTGAGTAATCTAAATGAGTTGCAATATTCTTTAAGAAAAATAAATCCTCAAAGGCTCCCTGATTAAGACCTTCTCTAGGCTGTGAGCGTTTGTTATTAATTAAATCATTGATAAACCCAACGGCGTAAGGTGAGCCCCAAACACCCTCTAAGCGAGTAATGATATGTGGGTAATCCTCAATCGATGAATCATCTTTTTCAGTAGTGCCTCCATATTTAGCTGCCTTGATATTGAAGTGTTTATTACATTCAAGTACAGCTTCATCGTATTCAGCTTCAGAAGCCTCTTTGGATAAAAGATTAATCAGTTTCAGCCAAATAGCTGGCGATTCAGAGGGGGAGTCAAGCAAATGATTTTGCAGTAACTGAATTGCCAAGGCAGGCCGACCATGCTCAATAAACACATCCGCATCATCAATTACACTGCCGTGATCTTCTTTTTCTTGCGTAATGGACTCTTTGTTGGAAAAGCTCGAACTTTGGCTCGATGTCACGCTATAGCTGGATTCAGACAATGGCGATGCTCCATCACCGCTGGATTCAAGTGAATTTTTTGAATTACTTGAAAATAGTTTGGTGTCATTGGACATAGAAGCTGGCTCTTCTGCATCAAACCTTTTTGCGTCAAACCAAGGATCAGAGTTATTTTCCTGTTTGTTTGAAAGCTTGCGGCGTAACAGTTCTGCTGTTGCTAGAGCCAGAATAATGCCTAATGCAATTTTGAGCATTAAGAGCCAGTCGGTTTTTGCATTTTTAGCTTTTGTTTTTTCAGCATCCAAAACTAACTGTGCATTACGTGTTTGTAAAGAGGTAATTTGTTTTTCCAAATGCGCCAAACGGTTGGCCATTACAGTCACTTCATCCATGGCGTCAGTAGTTGTTTGAGGTGCAATCGTGGCTTCAGACCTTGAGAAGTCGATTTCAGTGGCTAAGCGTAGCGATAAGTTTGGTTTGTTGCCGTGTTCATTTGAATTTGCGGCGCCCCCAGAAATAATAAGAAAAGGCCTGTCGGCTAGGGTTTTAATAGCCTTATTATCACTGGGTATGCTGGATGGGTTTGAACCGTTAGTATTTTGTTTACCCGTGTAAGATTCTGATAATTTCTCATCAATGTCAGTAGCAATGCTGGAGATTTTCTTTTTAGTGCGCTTTTTGACTACGACTTTTTCAGGTGTAATTTGATTTTCTTCTTGAGCCTGATATTGCGCGCTGGCTGATGGGTTTGCTTGCCCCTTAGTTTTATTTACAGCATTGTTGGTTAGAGTCGTGCCCGAAGCCGCTTCAATAATTTCAGGCTTTTCAACACTAATGAGCGGCGCTGGATCGAGCAATAAAACATATTCACGGTTTAAATTTGTCTCACAATGAAATGAGACATTTAAATTAATGATCGGCTCAGTAACCACATCATAAGTTGTGATGGTAAGCTGGTGATTTCCATTGACGGGTTTTAGTGAAATTTTAGCTTTTTTAAATGCAGGAACATCGCTCGTATCTGCTGCTGTAAAGCAGCTTGGCTCGGACATTGAATCAAGCTCGGTGACATTTACTGTAGCAAAAAACTTTTCACCTAAATGGGATTTAAGTTGTATGTCCCCAAATCCTAAGGCTAGGCTCAGGTTTGCGTAAAGCAGTAATGATAAAAGCGTGAAAAATCTCAATTTAATTTTTGTTCCATAAAGTAAGCGCTGCTAAAATTAAATCTGATTATAAATAACGACTTTACATAACAAACTTAATTAATATTTTAATATCCTAGCATAACTGACGTAAAACTATATAATAATGGCGTCTCGTACACCCGTAAGGGTTACAATTGCTGATGTAAAATGGCAGGGTAATCTACGGGAAATGAAGTTTTATGGATTTAATGCCATTAAGCATGAAGCTGGTTATTTAAGTTTTTGCTAAATTTCATACATATGCTGAACATATTGTTTGACAAAGTACTAGGCTTCAGCATAAAATCCGCCTCTTAATTTTTTTAGCTCACAGTATTGGTAACACGATGAAAACCTTTTCAGCAAAATCACATGAAGTGAAGCGTGACTGGTTTGTGGTTGATGCCACAGACCTAGTGCTAGGCCGTTTAGCTAGCGCAGTTGCACACCGTTTACGCGGTAAACATAAAACTATTTATACACCTCACGTTGACACAGGTGATTATATCGTCGTAATTAACGCCGACAAATTAAAAGTGACAGGTAATAAAGCTGACGGTAAGCTTTACCATAGCCACTCTGGTTATCCAGGTGGTATCAGCACAACAACTTTTTCTAAAATGCAAGATCGTTTCCCAGGTCGTGCTTTAGAAAAAGCAGTAAAGGGTATGTTGCCTAAAGGTCCTTTAGGTTATGCAATGATTAAAAAAATGAAAGTTTATGCTGGCGACAAGCATGAGCATGCGGCACAACAACCGCAAACATTGAAAATCTAAGGATATACAAAGATGATCGGTAAATATAATTATGGTACAGGCCGCCGCAAGAGTTCAGTAGCGCGCGTGTTTATGAAGGTTGGTAAAGGTAATATCGTTGTTAACGACAAGCCAGTTGATGAGTATTTTTCACGTGTAACTGCACGTATGATTTTACGTCAACCACTTGAACTGACTAATAACCTTGCTAGCTTTGACATCATGGTCAATGTAATTGGTGGTGGTGAGTCAGGTCAAGCGGGTGCTGTGCGTCATGGCATTACACGTGCTTTGATTGACTTTGATGCAAACTTGAAAAGCGCATTGTCGCAAGCTGGTTTTGTAACACGTGATGCTCGTGAAGTAGAGCGTAAAAAAGTTGGCTTCCGCAAAGCGCGTCGTCGTAAACAGTTCTCTAAACGCTAGACTTTCAAAGAGTTTTGGGCGGTTGAAGTTCAAAAAGGTCGCTTATGCGGCCTTTTTTATTTTGCGGTGGCAGTGAATACGATATGATAAGTTTTGTTTTGCTATGTTTGTTATGATAGTGCAATGAGTAAGAATATGACGGATAAAAAATTAAAAGTAGGTATTGTGGGCGGCACTGGATATACGGGTGTAGAACTGTTGCGTCTATTGAGCATTCACCCAAATGTTACGTTGACAGCAATTACTTCGCGCGGCGAAGCTGGTTTGCCTGTAGCAGACATGTTCCCAAGTCTGCGTGGTTATGTGGATTTGGCTTTTAGTGATCCAGCCAAATCAAATCTGAGTGATTGTGATGTAGTGTTTTTCGCAACACCGCATGGGGTCGCCATGAGCCAAGCACAAACTTTGCTAGATGCCAATGTAAAAATCATTGATTTAGCTGCAGACTTTCGTTTGCAAGATAAAGCTGTATTTGAAAAATGGTACAAAATGGCGCATAGCTGCCCAGAAGTTTTGAGTAAAGCCGTTTATGGCCTTCCAGAACTTTATCGTAAGCAAATTAAGTCAGCGCAAGTGATAGGTAACCCTGGCTGCTACCCAACAACAGTGCTGCTAGGTTTAGCGCCTTTATTAGAGCAAGGATTGATTGATTTTTCAGCGCCGATAGTCGCAGATTCTAAGTCTGGTGTTTCAGGTGCGGGTAGAAAAGCTGAAGTGGCAACGCTGTTTGCAGAGTCTAGTGACAACATGAAAGCTTATGGGGTGAGCGGGCATCGCCATCATCCAGAAATTCATGCGCAACTTACACAACTTGCAGGTAATAATCAAGCAGATGCAGATGTGCAGTTTATTTTTGTTCCACATTTAATACCGATGATTCGTGGTATGTTGTCTACTATTTACGTTAAGCTTTCTGAAAAAGCAAAGACTATAGATTTGCAAGCTTTGTTTGAGCAGCGCTATCAGCACGAACGTTTTGTTGATGTTCTGCCAGCAGGGACTTTACCTGAAACACGTTCAGTTAGGGGCTCCAATCAAATTCGTATTGCATTGCATAAACAAGCAGAAACAGGCTATTTAACGTTGGTGGTCGTGCAAGATAATCTGGTGAAAGGTGCGGCTGGGCAAGCGGTTCAAAACATGAATATTATGTTTAGTTTGGCTGAAAACACAGGTTTAGAAGTTGTGCCGCTTCTACCATAAAGCTGAGCAATCCCAATAAATGAAGCCAGTTAGAAGAAAAATTCGCAAGCATTTCGGCTTAACTGCAAAACAAGTGTCAGTTCGCTCACAGCGCCCATGGTATTTTCAGTGGGCAATTGCAGCCTTGTTTGTAGGAATAGGTTACTCTGCTGCATATTGGCAGTTTACTGGCGGTGAAAATTTAGCTGAGAAGTTAAAGCAGGCTATATTTGAGAATCAAGGTTTACAAACCAAGCTTATTCAAGTCGACCAACAGATTAAAATTGAGCAAGCCTCACAAAAAAATCTTAATGAGGAATTAAAGCTCGTGCATGATGAAAATTTTAAACTTAAAGAAGACTTATTGTTCTATAAAAACATGGTTGGAAACAAAAAGTAAGCTAATTAAGTAATGCTGCATGAAAAATATCAAGCACAGCAATCAAGATTGGAATCATAATGTTTTTTAAAAGAAGTAATAAAATTCAAAATACCATAGATACGCTTATTGGCGCAGAAACGCGTATAGAAGGCGATGTTCACTTTTCAGGAGGGTTGCGTGTTGACGGTGCGATTCGCGGCAATGTGAGTGAACCAAATGCAAGTCCAAGCACACTAATACTCAGCGAACATGGAAGGATAGAGGGGGCGGTGAGCGCATCTAAAATTGTGATTAATGGAAAAGTAGTCGGCACGGTGAAGGCAGGGCAATTTATCGAATTGCAATCCAAGGCGCGTATCACAGGTGACGTTTACTATAAATCGTTAGAAATGCACACTGGAGCGGTGATTGAAGGCAAGTTGGTTTTTTTAGGCGATAACCCGCAAGCGTTAGATGAAGGTAGCGATTAGGCGCAAGGCTAAACTTTGATTGACCTTGCTACATTGCCGTAGCATAATGATTTTATTGAGAAATTTAGGAGTACATGATGAATGCTGTAACTGAGATACAAAATACTGATTTAGATAACATGCCTGCACCGTTGATTTTTACCGACAATGCGGCAAAAAAGGTGAAAGAGCTCATCGAAGAAGAGGGCTCACCAGATCTTAAACTTCGCGTCTTCGTAAGTGGCGGCGGTTGTTCGGGTTTTCAATACGGTTTCACTTTTGAAGAAGAAGTAAACGAAGATGATACGCAAGTGCAAAAAGACACTGTAACTTTATTGATTGACCCTATGAGTTTGCAATACTTGATGGGCGCTGAGATTGACTATCAAGATAGCCTGCAAGGCTCACAATTTGTAATACGAAACCCACAGGCGACTACAACTTGTGGCTGCGGTTCGTCTTTCTCAGTTTAAAATTTTGCTGAATCTTGACATCAGGTCTATAATGCGTGGCCAGTGAAAAAGCTATTTTTAATCGTCATGATGTTTTTGTTGCCCTATCAATACGCATGGGCAATGGTAGCCAATTATGATTTACATCATGTTAAAGATACTCAATCGTATTTTGGGCATCACGAACATCAGGCTGATGCTGTAAAAAGTCAGATAAGTGAGGTAAATAGCGCCAGCAAAACTGATGGCGATACCCAAACCAGCAAGAATCATGTGCATTACGGTTTTTGTCATATGCCATGTGGCGAGTTGCTAAATCAGACTCTGCCAGCATTTGAGCCGATAGGTAGCCATTTTTCAAGTCGTTATTTATTCAATTATCACTCCCCGCCTGCCAGTGCGTTAGAACGCCCTAATTGGATTGCTCCCGTTTAATTCGGCGAGCTGTCATCAGGTAATTCAAAAATTACACATTAAAGGCTCGCCGATTTTTCTATTTTTAGGAGAATGGGATGAGCATGACAAAATTTTTACTATTAGCAGTATTGAGCACCGCTTTAAGTGGCCAGCTGGCATACGCCGTAGAAAACATTACTTTAGATGAGGCCACGGCCCTTGCTTTACGGGCAAATCCTGATATTGCGGTTGTTTTGCGCGGACGCGAAATTGAAAGCGCGCAAGTACTACAAGCGGCTTCGCGCCCCAACCCAACCTTGTCTGGACAGGTTGAAGATTTACGCAGTCAGAACCGCATTGCAACCATTGCCATTAGCCAGCAGCTAGAAACGGCGGGCAAACGCGATAAGCGCATGGCAGTAGCTGATGCTAACTTAGCCATTGCAGATGCCGAAATTGGCATTGCACAAGCTGAAACCAGCGCTAAGGCGTACGCAGTTTTTTACCAAGTATTGGCGGCGCAACAAGCGCAAACATTGGCACAAGAGCTGCTGCAAATAGCCACACAATCAAAAGAGACCACCTCCAAGCGTGTACTTGCTGGCAAGGTGTCACCAGTTGAAGAAACGAAAGCCAAAGTTGCTGAGGCTGGCTTAAAAATTGACCTAGCCAACGCCAATCAACAATTGGCCACTGCTAAACAGCGTTTAGCCAGTTTATGGGCTAAAGGTAACAGCCAGACTGACTATATTGCGGTTGGTGAACTGGAAAAGCTTAGTAGCATACCTACGTTAAGTGATTTAATGGCACAACTGCCAGACTCTCCCCGCCTTAAAAAAGCATCCCTCGCGATTATGCAAAAACAAACCTTAAGTGCCATTGAGCAATCAAAGAAAACGCCTGATGTGACAGTGAGCTTAGGCGCAAGACGCAATGAAGAGTTAGGTGGCATCACGCAAGCGGTGATTGGTTTATCAATCCCCATTCCTGTGTTTGACAATAACCAAGGTAATTTACAAGGTGCCAGGGCGCGCGAATTTCAATCCATAGACGAAAAAGCCGCGCTACAAAACCAATTGCAGACTGAATTAGCTGGTGCGTATGCGCGCAGGCAATTGCAAGTTGAAGCTGGCAGCATGTATCAACAAGATATTTTGCAAGGTGCGCAAAGCGCCTATGAAGCCGCGCGTAAAGGTTTTGAGTTTGGAAAATTCAGCTTTTTAGAAGTGTTAGATGCTCAGCGCACGCTTTTTCAAGCCAAAACACAATTTATTCAAACGCTAGCATTGGCGCGCCAGGCCGAGGCCGATATTCAAAGCATATTAGGCGCGCCCTACAAAATTGAATCAGTTAAGAAGGAATTACCATGAAATTAAACAAACAAATGTGGTTGCTTATTGCCATTTTATTAGTAGGCGCGGTTTTTGCGGGCTTAATTTTAAAAACGGATAAGCCTGCTATGGATGAACATGGGTACGGCGAGCGTGCTGAAGAACCTGCCATGGAGTCACCACCAAAACATGGTGAGGCTGAGCATAATCATGAAAAAGACCATGACCACCCAGCAATGGTCACTGAAAGCATTAAAGGGCCACATGGTGGCAAGTTGTTTAGCGATGGTGATTACGCTGTGGAAGTGACGATTTTTGAGCAAAACCAGCCACCACAATTTAGGCTATACACCTATTTAAAAGGCAAGCCTTTACCACCTAAAGCATCTGTCATTAGCTTAAAAATATCGCGTTTAGGTCGCGATGTGCAGCTGCTTGCTTTTACGCCAGAGAATGATTACTTAACTTCAAAAGTAATCGTTGAAGAGCCGCACTCATTTAAGGTCGCCATTGCGTCGATGCATGCTGGTAAAACATATGAATTTAATTATGACCAAGTAGAGGCAAGAGTAAGCCTAACGAATGAGCAGCTCAAACATAATGCGATTGAAATTTTAACTGCCGCACCTGCTAATATTCAAAACAATTTACGCTTATTGGGCGAAATTAAGTTAAACGCCGATAAAGCCGTGCAGGTATTGCCGCGCTTGAGTGGCATAGTAGAAAGTGTGACGGCAAATGTGGGGGATAGTGTAAAAAAAGGCCAAACTTTGGCGATAATATCTAGCCCCGTTGTGGCAGAAAGTCGTGGTGATTTATACGCTGTGCAACAACGCTTGAGTTTAGCCAAAATCACATTGGCGCGCGAAGAAAATTTGTGGCGAGAAAAAATATCGGCTGAGCAAGATTATTTAGAGGCTAAAAATAATGCAAGACTTGCCGAAATTGAATTGTCGCGGCAGCAACAAAAGCTGGCTAGTATGGGTATTAGTGCCAGCGGTAGCGGCACACGCTATGCGCTCACCGCGCCGATTAGTGGTGTGATTACGCGCAAAAATATCGCAACCGGCCAAGTGTTAGAGCTGTCACAAATGTTGTATGAAGTGGCCGATTTAAGCACAGTATGGGCAGAAATGAATATTCCCATCAAAGATTTAGGCTTGGTCAAAACGGGCCAAAAAGTCACTGTGCGTGCGGCCGCGTTTGAGCAAGCTGAAGCGGGAACGATTACTTATATTGCACCGCTGGTGGCGGAGCAAAGCCGTACTGCAACTGCGCGCGTGGTGCTGGCTAATGCCAAGCAAAATTGGTTGGTCGGGCTACCCGTCAATATTGATTTAGTGGCAGATGAAGTCACCGTGCCTTTGGCGGTGTCGCTAGAGGCAATACAAAGCTTGCAATATGGTAACGTCGTATTTGGGCGATATGGCGACTCTTTTGAAGCAAGACCAGTCGAGCTGGGGCGTCGAGATAGCAAATATGTGGAAGTGTTATCAGGCTTAAATGTGGGTGAACAGTACGCCGCAGGCAATAGTTTTGTGGTGAAAGCCGAGCTTGGAAAGGCAGGAGCTAGCCATGACCATTAAGCCCGCAAATATTCAATCAGAGTCTAGTGATGTAAACCCACATAACGCAAAAGGCTTTTTCGAGAAGTTGATCGCATTCGCCATTGAACAACGTTGGATGGTGATGCTTATTAGCTTGGGTGTGGCAATCATGGGTATTGTTAGCTATCAGCATCTGCCAATTGATGCCGTGCCTGATATTACCAATGTGCAAGTGCAAATCAACTCGGCGGCACCTGGTTACTCACCATTAGAAACCGAGCAGCGTATTACTTACCCAGTTGAGACGGCCATGGCTGGGCTGCCTAATTTAGAAGAAACGCGCTCAATTTCGCGTTATGGTTTATCGCAAGTAACAGTGGTATTTAAAGAAGGTACCGATATTTACTTTGCGCGCCAATTAGTAGCCGAGCGTATCGCGCAGGTAAAAGAAAAGTTGCCGGCAGGCATTAGTGCTGCAATGGGGCCGACCGCCACGGGCTTGGGTGAAATTGTGATGTGGACGGTATCAGCTAATCCTGGCGCACTTAAGCCAGATGGCACACCTTATACCGCGATGGATTTACGTGAGGTGCAAGACTGGGTGATTAAACCGCAGTTGCGAAATGTGCCAGGGGTGACAGAAATTAACACCGTTGGCGGTTACAGCAAGCAATATCAAATTGCACCCAATTTAGAGGCTTTGGTCAATTACGGGCTAACGCTCACCGATATTTTAAATGCCTTGGAAAAAAACACCAATAACCAAGGTGCAGGATATATTGAAAAATCGGGCGAGCAGTATTTAATTCGCGTGCCAGGTCAAATAACTGTCAATAGTACGAATCAAACGATAGCCTTGGATGCGCTGAATAACATTGTGCTGGAAACTCGAAACGGCACGCCCATTCGCGTTCAAGACGTGGCGAGTGCATCTATAGGCAGCGATTTGCGAACCGGCGCTGCCACCATGAATGGTGAAGAGGTGGTGCTAGGCACAGTATTTATGTTAATGGGTGAAAATAGCCGCACGGTATCGCAAGCCGTAGCAGCAAGGCTTGCTGAAGTGAATAAAACACTACCTGCAGGCATTACGGCTAATATCGTTTATGACCGTACTATTTTGATTGATAAAGCCATTAGTACGGTTAAAAAAAATCTGCTTGAAGGTGCGTTATTGGTGATTGCCGTATTGTTTGTGTTTTTGGGCAATATACGTGCCGCCATTATTACCATGTGCGTGATACCACTTGCCATGCTGATGACTTTTACAGGGATGGTGGGCAATAAAGTCAGTGCCAATTTAATGAGTTTGGGCGCACTGGATTTCGGTATCATTATTGATGGTGCGGTGGTGATTGTAGAAAATGCCATGCGACGCCTTGCGCATACGCAAGGCATATTAGGGCGTAATTTAACGCGTCAAGAAAGATTCACGGAAGTGTTCTCAGCGGCGCGCGAAGCACGGCGACCGCTTATTTATGGTCAACTGATTATTATGGCGGTATATTTGCCTATTTTTGCACTTACAGGAGTTGAGGGCAAAATGTTTCACCCGATGGCGTTTACGGTGGTGATTGCGCTTATTGCAGCCATGATTATTTCAGTGACGTTTATCCCTGCCGCCATTGCACTTTTTGTGACTGGTCGTGTGCAAGAAAAAGAAAACAAAGTGATGCAAATGGCAAAAAAAATCTATACGCCCGTATTGGATTGGACGCTAATCAATAAAGCGGTAGTGCTGGTACTTGCTGTAACAATAGTGGTGCTAAGTGGTTTACTGCTTACGCGCATGGGTAGTGAGTTTGTACCTAGTTTAGATGAAGGTGATATTACCTTACATGCGTTACGCATTCCTGGCACCAGCTTAAGCCAAGCCGTGGTGATGCAGCAAGAGCTTGAAAAAACCATTAAAACTTTTCCGCAAGTTGATAAAGTGTATGCCAAACTTGGTACGGCAGAAATCGCCACCGACCCAATGCCACCTAGCGTGGCAGATACCTACTTAATTTTAAAACCCAGAAACGAATGGCCAGACCCCAGTTTAAGTAAAAATGCGTTAATCGCCCAAATGCAAGCTGCGGTGGCTAAAGTGCCAGGCAATAATTATGAATTCACGCAGCCGATACAAATGCGTTTTAACGAGCTGATTTCGGGTGTACGCAGTGATGTGGCGGTAAAAGTGTTTGGTGACGATTTAGCACAAATGACTGAAACCGCCGAAGCCATTGCTAATGTTTTGGAAAAAACCGCAAGCAGTGCCGATGTTAAAGTAGAGCAAACCACGGGCTTGCCGATTTTAACCGTGAATATAGACCGTGAAAAAATTGCACGTTTGGGCGTGAATATGGCTGATATTCAAGAGGCAGTGAGCATTGCCATGAACGGCGCGCACGCAGGTGCCGTGTATGATGGTGACAGGCGTTTTGATATTGTGGTGCGGCTAGATGAAGCGCAGCGTAAGGACACCACCATGCTAGAGCGACTGCCGATTAAGCTAAACATTAACAATGCCGTCACCTACATGCGCTTGGGCGAACTGGCCAGCCTGGATGTGGCACAAGGCGCAAACCAGTTTAGCCGTGCCAATGGTAAGCGTAATGTAGTGGTAACCGCCAATGTGCGCGAGCGTGATATAGGCACGTTTGTGGCAGAGGCGAAAAGCAATATCGCACAGAGCGTAACAATACCAGCAGGTAATTGGCTGGAATGGGGCGGCACATTTAAGCAATTGCAATCAGCCGCCAACCGTTTGCAAATCGTTATTCCATTAACTTTAATCATTGTTTTTATGCTGCTTTACGCAGTGTTTGGTAACTTTAAAGATGGTCTAATCGTGTTTAGCGGCATCCCGTTTGCGCTCACGGGTGGCGTGACTGCACTATGGCTCACGGGCATTCCACTTTCAATCTCGGCAGGTGTAGGGTTTATCGCATTATCTGGCGTGGCGGTACTTAATGGTTTGGTGATGATTACTTTTATCAACAATTTAGGCGCAGAAGGCAAAGCTGTAAACGAAGCGGTGCGTGAAGGCGCGCTTGCCAGGTTACGCCCTATTTTGATGACAGCATTGGTGGCCTCTTTTGGCTTTATCCCCATGGCAATTGCCACAGGTGTGGGGGCAGAAGTACAGCGGCCACTGGCAACAGTGGTGATTGGCGGCATATTATCATCCACCTTGCTCACTTTATTAGTGTTACCTTTGTTGTACACGATGGTGCATAGAGAGCACTCAAAAATCAGTGTATAAAACTAAAAATACTTTTTAAAAGGCTATATTCAATTGAAGAATTTTATTTATTTGCTACTTATTTTTATATTGGTCAGTTGCAGTATTGAAAAATACCCAGCAATCCCTAAAGGTGCTACGGTGGTTATTTTGGGTGATAGTTTAAGTTACGGCACGGGTGCAAGCGAAGGAGAGGATTATCCAAATTTATTAGCCAAAACCACAGGCTGGCAAATTATCAATGCGGGCATTCCAGGCAATACTTCGGCAGATGGGCTAGAGCAGCTACCCCGCTTGCTAACAGCGCACCGACCGAAACTGCTTGTAGTGGCGCTGGGCGGCAATGATTTTTTGCAACGTTTGCCCAGCAGTGAAACAACAGCTAATTTAAAGGCCATTTTAGAACAAGCCAAAACGCAAGGCATCACCGCTGTTTTAGTGGCAGTGCCAGAATTAAGCCCACTAAAAGCCGCCGTAGGCAGCTTGTCTGACCACCCGCTGTATAAAAAAATAGCCGAAGAAACCGCTACGCCTTTGGTTAAAAATGTGTTTTCTGAAGTGCTTTCAGACAATAGCTTAAAAGCCGACCAAGTACACCCAAACGCTAGCGGTTATGGTGTGGTGAGCGGGCAAATGTTTGAGGCTTTAAAAAAGTTGGGATTTGCGGGTTAAAACTCTCGAAAACTTACGAGTGAAAAACATTGTCCTGTAATGCCGAGCGGTTTACTGGGCAACGCCGTAGAATCAAGAAAATGTGAGGTGGGTACCACGCACTTTAATTTTTCTTAAAAACTAGGTTCTTTTAACAATCGGCACAAATTCACGCCTAGTTTCACCAGTATAAAGCTGTCTTGGCCTGCCAATTTTATGTCCAGAGTCAGCGTTCATCTCGCTCCATTGCGCTATCCAGCCTGCGGTGCGGGCCAGGGCGAAGATTGCGGTAAACATGCTATTTGGAATGCCCATTGCACGCATGACAATGCCGCTGTAGAAATCGACATTGGGGTACAGTTGACGTGAAACAAAATATTCATCTTCAAGCGCAATTTTTTCTAGCGCCATGGCCAGTTTAAACATGGGGTCATCATTTAAGCCTAGTTCATTGAGCACCTCATGACAGGTTTTGCGCATAATGGCGGCGCGGGGATCCATGTTGCGATAGACTCGGTGACCAAAACCCATGAGGCGGAAGGTGTCGGTTTTGTCTTTAGCGCGTTTAATAAATTCGCCTATGCGTGAAATGTCACCGATTTCTTCTAACATTTTAAGTGTGGCTTCGTTGGCACCACCATGTGCTGGTCCCCAAAGTGAGGCAATACCAGCGGCGATACAGGCAAACGGGTTCGCACCACTAGAGCCTGCAAGCCTTACTGTAGAAGTCGAGGCATTTTGTTCGTGATCTGCATGCAATATCAGAATTCGGTCAAATGCCTTGGCTAATACGGGGTTAGGTACATACTGTTCACAAGGAGTAGCAAACATCATATGCATAAAATTTTCAGCATAGTTTAAATGATTTGCTGGATACATAAATGGCTGGCCAATATTGTATTTGTAGCTCCATGCTGCAATGGTCGGTACCTTAGCCAGCAATTGATGTGCCGTGATTTCACGGCTTTGAGCGTCGTGTATATCGCCTTTTGTATGATAGAAGGCGGACATGGAGCCAACTACACCAACCATAACAGCCATTGGGTGCGCATCACGTCTGAATCCTCTGAATATATTAGAGAGCTGATCATGTAGCATAGTGTGACTGGTGATTGTACGAGTGAATTCTTGTTTTTGTGTGGCATTAGGCAGCTCACCGTTGATTAGCAGGTGTGAAACTTCCATAAAATCACAATGTTCAGCTAACTGCTCAATCGGATATCCACGGTAATAAAGTAGGCCTTTTTCACCATCAATAAAAGTGATGTTAGAGTTGCAGGCTGCAGTAGACATAAAACCGGGATCATAAGTGAATATGCCATGTTTGCTTAAGTTACGTATATCAATTACATCGTTACCAAGACTGCCAGAGAGTATTGGTAATTCAATTGGTGCGGCGCCATTATCAAAAGTAATCGTAGCTTTAGTAGGTTTGTTCGTCATGATTCTATTTTACGTATAAATTAATTAAGTATGATTATACTTTAATGATGCTTTTAAATACGCATTCAAACATACTCATGGTTTGCATTATATTAAGTCAGATGTAAGTTAATTTTGGTAGATAGCACCCAGAATTCGTGCACCTTTTGCGCCAGTGACTTCTGGTAAATTTGCAGTTTTTTGATTGAGGCAGCGGTTAGCTAACCAAGCAAATGCAATAGCTTCAAGCCAGTCTGTTCCTATCCCCAGCTCGTCAGTTGTAGAGACTTTTGTATTTCCAAGCATTTGTTGCAAATCATTTTTAAGTAAGGAGTTACGTGCGCCACCGCCACATAAGTAGACCTCGTTTTGTATAGCGTCAATAGACTGACTGTAATTATGACAATCCCGTACAAGCGCATTGTAGATCGTGAGTGCCGACAAATAAACTAAAGTGCGAGCTACATCTTGCGGAAGATAGTGAGTGTTTAATAGTTTTTGGGCAAGCCATGCATCGTTAAATAAATCGCGCCCCGTGCTTTTAGGGGGCGGGAGTGAAAAGTAAGGCTCTTTGAGCATAGTGTCTAACAAGGGCTTAATTATCTGTCCTGTACCAGCCCATGCGCCGTCCGCATCGTAATCAAGGTTCTTATGCTGTTTAATCCATGAATCTAGAAGCATATTACCAGGCCCAGAGTCAAAGCCTGTTACTGTCCCGGAACTTGCTAGATAAGTGATATTGGCAATACCACCTATATTAATGATTGCACGATTAGCCTGATTGCTACTAAAAACCGCTTGGTGAAAAGCGGGCACCAAAGGGGCGCCTTGTCCGCCTGCAGCAATATCTCGACTTCTGAAATCCGAGACTACCGTAATGCCCGTGAGTTCACTCAGTAAAGCAGCGTTGCCAATTTGCAGGGTAAAACCTATGCCGTCAGCGAAGCCGGGTTTATGTCTGATGGTTTGCCCATGGCAACCAATCGCTGTAATTTCATTCGGGGATAATTGAGCGATGCCTAGTAATTGATTAACAGCATCTGCATACAACCGCGCTAGTGTATTGCCCGTAAGCGCTGTAATCTCTAGTTCATTATCTGTAGGATGCTGTAACGCAATGATTTGTGCACGTATATCTGATGGGTAAGCTAGAAAATGTGTGTGCAAGACATGGAGTTGTTGCGCATTCTCTAATTCAGCTGTATTAAACTCAACAAGCGCAACGTCCACACCATCAAGGCTGGTACCAGACATCAGTCCGATGAATAGCTCGCCAGCCATGATATTTACAGTGTAAAAGTTTGATTTATTCTAAAGCAGCTATATTACTGTTGCCGAGCAATTTAATTTGCGCAGTCAATTGATTGCTTATAGTGTCAAAGGCTACTTTTTCCTGCCCAGTAATAGGGAAGGTTTTAGGCAAAGCTACAGTCATAGGGTCTCTATGCTCGCCATTGACTAAAAACTCATAATGTAAATGCGGCCCCGTCGACATTCCAGTAGTTCCGACAAAGCCAATAACATCACCTTGCGCGACCTTATTGCCTTTACTTAACCCTGTAGCAAAGCGCGACAAATGGCCATATACGGTACTTACGCCATTATCGTGCTTAAGCACAATAACATTGCCATATCCACCTTTAGTGCCAACAAAATCAACCTTAGCATCTCCTGAAGCTTTTACTCCAGTTCCAGTTGGCGCGGCAAAGTCTGTACCTTTGTGAGCTTTCAAACGCTGTAATATCGGATGAAAACGCCCAGAGCTAAAGCTGGAGCTAATACGTGTAAACTCTAATGGGGAACGTAAGAATGATTTACGCAGGCTTTTGCCGTCTGGTGTGTAGTACTGCATTTTACCTGAGTCGTCTCGGTAACCAATGGCTTGGTAGGTTTTGCCATTATTAACAAACTCTGCTGCTAGCACGTCACCTGTTTTTAGAAGTTCGCCTTGGTCATAACTACCTTCGTAAATTACGCTTAAATGGTCGCCACGGCGCAAATCTGTATTAAAGTCGATTTCACTTTCAAACATTGTTGCTATTTGTATCGCGATATAGTCGGGAATGTTAGCCGCATCAGTTGCGCCAAACAATGAACTTTTGATTTCTGCAGATTTTAATATAGGGCGCATTTCAAAATTTTGTGCAACTTTGCTAGCTTCATATCCAGTAACAGTTTGCTTTATAGAAATAAATTGGTCACTATTTAATTGATATTTAAGCGATATTAAGTTGCCTTCATTGTCAGTTTGAGCTTCAATGCTGCGGCTAGGTCTTAACGAGCTGGCAATTTCACTTGCTACGTTATCGCTACGTATAAAATTAATCGCATCGCGATTATGAATATTTAAGCGAGATAAAACGGTGTTTAAAGTATCATCACGACGCACATGTTCTTTGTACCAAAAGCTCTGCCCTGCGATATCTGCAGTAGCGCTGGTGATATTAGGTAAGGCGATTTCTTCTATGACTGCGGCAGTAGGAATATTGCCAATTATAGTTTGTGGAGCAAGACCAAAGGCCGCGTAGATGCCAAACAAAGGTAAGCTGGAAATCGCTAAAATCCAGCGCAATTTAAGCTTGCGTTCAGCTTTATGAGCGATTTGCGCTAAAATAGAAGCTTGCTCAGATGCGGGCAATAGATTCTCTTTAGCAAAATAATTAAATGGTGCGTTATGTTGATTAGACTCGTTAATATCCACGGGCTGACCTCTATAAAGTTTAATACGGTTGTGGATAATAACAGAAAACCCAATTAGAACAAGTAAATGAACTGTAAATATATACTGTTTTCAGTAATGATTAAGGACATAAAGAAGTGAAAATAGATGACGTCAATATCAATCAACAGCTCGCAATTATCAAGCGTGGAGCAGAAGAGCTTTTAATTGAAGCTGAGTTGGTAGAAAAACTCAAGCTAAGCGCTAAGTCTGGACAGCCACTCAGAATTAAAGCAGGATTTGATCCTACAGCCCCAGATTTGCACTTGGGCCACACTGTACTCATTAACAAGCTACGTCAATTTCAAGAGCTGGGTCATCACGTATTATTTTTGATTGGTGATTTTACTGGCATGATTGGCGACCCAACTGGTAAAAGTGCCACACGTCCTCCACTCACGGCTGAGCAAGTACAAGAGAACGCTAAATCTTATGCTGCGCAAGTATTCAAGATTCTTAACCCAGAACAAACAGAAGTAGTGTTTAATTCTAAATGGCTTACCGAGTTAGGTGCGGCTGGCATGCTAAAGCTCGCCGCCAGTCATACTGTTGCACGTATGCTGGAGCGGGATGATTTTACTAAGAGATATAAGTCAAATCAGCCGATTGCCATACATGAATTTTTATATCCCTTATTGCAAGGATATGATTCAGTTGCGTTAAAAGCGGATGTAGAGCTGGGCGGCACGGACCAGAAATTTAACTTGCTTATGGGACGTGAGTTACAAAAGCAAGCGGGCATGCCGCAACAATGCGTGCTGACCATGCCGTTACTTGAAGGTTTGGACGGCGTTAATAAAATGTCTAAATCTCTTGGCAACTATATAGGCATCGCCGAAGCGCCAGAAGTTATCTTTGCCAAAATAATGTCAATTTCTGACGAGTTAATGTGGCGGTATATTGAATTGCTTTCATATGAGTCACTAGAAACTATCGCTCGATGGAAGTCTGAAGTAGTAGCGGGCAGTAATCCTCGCGATATTAAAGTGGGATTTGCTCAAGAAATCGTAACGCGCTTTCATAATCCAGCGGATGCAGAAAAGGCATTAGCAGACTTTCAAACACGATCAAAAGGCGGTATCCCGAAAGATGTGCCTGAAATTAGCATCAATATAGAAGGTGAAAGTATTGGTATTGCGCAATTGCTCAAACTGGCGGGTTTAGTGGAAAGTTCCTCTGAAGCATATAGGGCAATTGATCAGGGTGGTGTAAAGCTAGATAGCGAAAAGATCAGTGATAGAAACTTACAGCTGAATAAAGGCGTCATTGTAATTGCTCAAGTGGGTAAGCGTAAGTTCGCAAATGTAACAATTTTGTAACACTGCAGTTTTGGGCTTGACCTAATCGCCATCCTCTGTAAAATGCGCGCCTTCGCTAACGAAACAAGTTAAGTGAAAAGCTGTAAAACATATCAAATATATGTTGCTTTAAAACGAAGTTAATAATAATTGATACTTTTAGTAAATTACAGTTGACGGAATTTAAAAGCCCTGTAGAATGCGCGCCTTCGCTAACAAAACATCGTAGCGAGGTAGCAAAATAAAGTAATAAAATGTGTGGCAAAAAATACGCTCAATAATAAATACGAAACATTTCAAATTTATGATTGACGAGGCTTAAAAGCTCTGTATAATGCGCACCTCGTTAACGCAAAGCGTTGACGAGAAGTTGAAAAAAACATATTTTCGACACAGCTCTTTAACAATTT
>NZ_JAUXOY010000015.1 GCF_030684185.1 Methylotenera sp. | reverse complement strand
GTAAACAGTATCTTAATTCAGAACGCTGGACTCACATGTCTATTCTCAACGTAGCACGCATCGGTCGATTTTCATCTGACCGTGCCATTCAAGAATATGCTGATGAAATATGGAAGGTAGTACCAGTTTTTGCTAAGCCTTGATGAATCTGATAAATTGGTTCTGATCTAGTCGGCGGTAAGCCTCAACAAAATTTAGTACAATGCTCTAAATAATCGATTTACTACTTACGACAATATTATAGATAAACTAAACGGTGAACTATTTTAAACATAAAACTATTCTGGCAGCAATTATATATGCGCTGGCATTCAATGCTCATGCGGGTTTACAAAAAAATAACAGTGATTCGGTTAAACCAATCGCCACAAAAACCAATGTAAATCCAATGATGAAAGCATCAAAGATGCGTGATAGCGAGCAACACGCAATGAAGGCCAAGGCTAATCGGGTGACAAAAGCAAAGGCTAAATCAGACAAGCAAGCTCAAATAATATTATTGCTTAAAAATGGCCAGAGTTGCGGGTCATGGTTTGATGCGTCTGGGAGTACTGGCGACGCAGCTGCTTATGAGCAAATTAAAGCCAGTGGATATACGAAATTTAATGCACCAGAAGCTGTTAAGAAACAAATTGCTCTCGGAGTGGCTAATTGCGATAAGAAGTATCTGGTAGAAAAACCAAGTAACTTCGCTGGATCTAAAGCTGTATCTGGGGAAGCAAAGCCTATACAGACAGACGTCGACGTGGTTGATAACGACACGGACGGTGCTAAAGGTTTTTTCGCTAGGCTAATTGATAGTATTATAAATTCTGGTACTTCAAAGCCTGATTGCAGCCCAGGTGAGCGAGTAATGCATTCTAGTGATTGTTAGTGTTTGTTACGCAAATACTTACTATTAGACTGACGATGACCCGATAAATTTAAATTCGATTGTTTTTTCAACCGTTGTAGCTCTATTGTCAGTTAATTAGAAACTGACAATAGAGCGCTATCTCAGACTTTACAAGGTTCTTACCAAAAAATTAACACGTTAAACAGAGTTCTTTTTACGGCGCGACATAAAGCCTAATAAACCTAAACCAACAAGTAGCATGGCATAGTTTTCTGGCTCAGGTACTGGAGTGATAGAAGCATAGCCCACTAAGCTAACACTATCTTTCCCTGTTAAAGTAAACTTGCTAACAATCTGCATGTAATTCCATGTCTGACCTGTAGGTCCTGATGCATCAGCGGCAAATATCCCATAGGTTGATGTACCAGAAGCCGTTGCTTGTGAACCCACATTCACGCCCGCGTTGATGAAACTACCACCATTATCAGCAGAAAGTTCAAACTGTTGAATAGCTGTATTGGTACCTGAAGGGGATATCGTTACGCTACCGTCCTTAGTCGTCAATGCGCCGGCAATGTCTGCATGTACAACGTTGGCTGTTGCAACAGTCGGTAAAATTGCTTCTCCAACTGCAAATGTGAAAGTCTGGGTAAAAGTATTGTTGTTAACTGCTGAAATGGCATAAGACAAATCTGGATCACCATGGCCGCTAATGTTTTTTATGCTAAGCGCTGACATCCATGGATTGCTTGCATCGGTTAAAAATGGTGTTGTGCCGTTGATTGTCTGTGCACTATGCCAGTTCCAACTTCCGATACCAGTCGTGGCATCAGTCTTCCACTGCCAATAATCCGGATGAACTTCAGTATCAATGGCGCTAACGAAGGAGCCATTCTGGAATAAACCAGTATTACCACCTTGCAACATACTAAAGTTGTTGTGCTCGTCTACAACAAGCAGGCCAGTCAGATTTTCCTCCCAATTTACACCATCAGACTGCTGAATTGTCAGGATGGCAGTTGGATTTGCTGCGATGGCATTAATGGCTGAAATGGATAGTACGGCAGAAATAGCGACACTAAGGTATTTTTTTAAAATGATCATAATAAATTCCCAAAATAATTATTAAAAGTTGCACATACTAAACACCAAATGAGGTAGTAGAAGCTGATGAAAATATGATGTATGCCACTTTAGTCGATCAATGTGAAACTTATTCAATCTCATAGATTCTGATTTTTAGTCTGAATGGACTAGAAGTTGGGGTTTAATAAAGATATCTATAGGTCATTAGTAGGATGACTGCATCATCTAAGTGGTAATAACCCGCCAAGTAACGACTATCATTTTCCGTAAATCTCGAAAGAATAGGTATTCACCCTTAATGTAAGTGAGCACCTATTTTACGACCGATTTCTTCCTGTTACTCTAACCTCGTCTTCAGATAGACATCAATATTCGCGTGATTTGATACCTTCAGTTTTTACCCATCGTACGTGACTTTCTTGATCCCTCCAGCAATGAAGCTATTGCTCAACAGAATAATCCCATTAAATTTTAATTGTCATGTCAGTGTCACTAAAATTACATCATTCTCTACTAAATTGAGTACGCCAAACAAATTGTTCTGGCAATGTATCCAATTCGTTTTAACTATTTGAGTCGTTTTTCATAAATAACATAGGAAATTATCAAATGAAATATACCGTTCTTGCTGCTGCAGTTGCTGCAGTTTTCTCTGCCAGTGCGATGGCCGACAGCACTATTGTTAATGGCCCAATGGGCTTCAACCCAATCACAGCATCAGCTTACGCTCAGGAAACCACTGATCCTTCAATTCTTAACAGCGAACCATTAGTGATTCCAGCAGGCTTTACCCAATCTATCGTTTCAGATGAAAGCGATCTAAACATCTATGTCGCCAACGACTGGAATGACATGAATACCGTCAATGAGACTGGCAAGCAAGCTGGCCGCTATATGTACCGTACCCACGAAGTACGCCCAAGCAGCGCCACAGTTGCAGGTAATTCAGCTCGTATTGACGGTGGTAGCGGCGGTGCTGTTTCAGTAGTAGACCTTCATACAGGTCAAGCCAAAGAGGTTGTCGGGCGCGCCGACTGGGAAGCATTGGACGGTATTGTTTGGACACCATGGCAATCAGTATTGTTTGCAGAAGAAGTTGGAACATCAGTACGTCCAGACCCAGAAGCTCCGCAAGCTACTAGCGGTCTATTGTATGAGCTTAAGTTGAAGAAAGATGATTTAACTGCAATGGAAAGTGTGACGGTGCTTCCACTATTGGGCGCATTGGCTCATGAGGGTATTGAAACTGATGCAGAAGGTAATGTCTATGTTATTGATGAAGACCGCAAGGGTTCAATCTACAAATTCGAACCAGAAAATTATGGTGACCTGACCAGCGGCCAACTATATGCTCTTAAAGTAACTAACGGAAAAACTGGCGCAGCTGAATGGGTAGCGTTGGATATGGTGCAAGCCCAGATCAGCGCTCGTGTAGCCGCTGCAGCGGTTGGAGCAACAGAGTATTGTCGCCCAGAAGACATTGATCGCATTAGCCAAAACCTATATGTGGCTTTAACTTGTGAGGATGTCAATAACGCATCTAATACCAGCGGCAATGGTGCTATATTGGCTGTTAAATTAGGTGACAAACCAACAGTCAGCTACGTCGTGGCTCCAGGCAAAAACGTGCCAGTAGAAAATCAGTCTACTGGGGTTACTGGATTCAAGAGTCCTGACAATCTAGCAACAGGCCCGGACGGCAAGTTGTGGATTGTAGAAGATAACGCATTCAGTGATATCTGGGTATACGATCCGCAATCAGAAGACGTTAATGGTGATGGCTATAAAGATGGCGTACATTTGTTTGCATCTCTTAAAGATAAAGTAGCTGAAAGCAGCGGCATTTATTTCGGTAAGGATCCTAAAACTCTGTTTGTGAATATCCAGCACTCAGGTACTGGCAATGACAAAACAATGGCCATCACAAAACGTGCAACGAAGTAATCAGTCCGTAAATTAAAAACTAAGATTTAGTTTAAATCTTTTCGAATCCCTTTTACCAACATGCGTAAGAGGGATCCGATTTTATTTCGTAAGCCTCTATTATGAAATAAAGGTAAGGACTCACCCAACAACCCATAGCTTTTCGTTTGGACTGATTGAGCCATGTACCTTCCCTGCCCATGTTAATGGTTCCAGGAACTGCGAACTAAACACTCCCAAAAAATCGACCATTAACACTTCAATTATTTTTAATTAATCAAGAAAATCAGGGTATTTATATGTTACGAATGTGTAACGATTTTTATGATTTTTAACTACAAGAAGTTTGGTTATTGATATCAAAGTGAGATTATTTTACATGTATTCTACTATCACTTTAGACGTGTTCTGATATCAATACTTAGTTAATCTGCCATTACTACATGGTTGTTTTAATATCACTATTAGCATAGCCTAGCTTATGATGAGTCTAATTTCACATTCCATGGCAGCAGCTCAGCCACCCGGTTCACCGGATGCTCTGCAATCACCGACAGCACATGACGCAGATAAGCTTCCGGGTTAATGTTGTTGATTTTAGCCGAGCCGATCAGTTCACAGCACTGGGCACGGGAACTTATCAAGCTTGGCCACCAAGTTAAATTGATGACAGGCAAACTGGTTAAATCTTTTGTGATGGGCAATAAAGGTGACGTAGCCGACGCCAAGACAATCTGGACAGCAGTACAGTAACCAGGTATTAAAGCCATTGCCATCAAATCGGAGCAGCAGCAAGCGGTATTGGCATTGCACCGTATGCGGCAAGGTTTAGTCAAGATGCGCACAATGCTGCAGCCTTATCCTGTTACTTGAGCACAAAAAACCTTGGCAAATGGGATGCGCCCATATAGTATTTCGTGGTTGATATCAACTACGAAACAATGTTTTTCCGATATGTTCGTTATTCAAAAACAGCTTGTAACCGAGCAAGCGCGTCATCAATTATTACTTGTGGTGCACGCTCAATTTTCTTTGCTCCGCGAGTGGCTAAATCAACCGAACGGATCATGTTAACCAGTACAACGCCCTGAGTATCCATGCCCGTACCGGTAAGTGATACTGCGAATCCGGCGTAGCGCGAGAAATCACCGCCCTGGGTTATCGGGGCGATAATTACCGTCCCAAGGTTATTCATTTCAGCAGTTGATAACACCAGTGCCGGACGGAAATCACCTTGTGTTTCGCGGCCTACCGTCGGATTTAAACAGACTCGCACTACATCACCGCGCTCAAACCTTGCCATTAAAGAATCTCTGCTCCGACTGGTGACATGCTTTCCCATGACGCCATATCAGCAGGAGGCTGGGCATTCTTATTGCATTGAGCCAAAAGATCGGCCAGCTTATATTTAGGTTTTGCTACATGGAATGCTTGCGGGTCTACCTCAACAGCATCACCAATGGTTGCACCGATTTGCGTCAGCATCGTAGCTGGCAGCCTAATCGCTGCACTATTTCCCCACTTCTGTATATTTAGTTTCATATTCATACACCTTTTAATGTGTCTTCATTGTATATACATATCATTGCTAAGTCAAGCATTTGTTTATACATTGTAGATACGCCATTTGCAACTTTAAACATTTTTGAAAATGTGATGAGATTCGTATTACTTGGTTGTCGTCAACTACGAAATTCGGATACCTGTTTTAATAAGCTTTTGAATCTTTAAAAATCAATAACACCGTTTTTAGGATAATCTTTATGTCCATACCAAGTGACCATTTTTTCAAATAGTCTATGTCATAATCGATACGAGCTTTCATGTTATCAACTGTTTCCGTTTCACCCCTAAAGCCATTTACCTGTGCCCAGCCAGTAATGCCTGGTTTGACTTTATGTCTAATCATGTAGCCTTTAATAAGCTTACGATACATTTCATTATGGCTAATAGCATGAGGTCTCGGACCTACAATACTCATTGTACCTTGCAATACATTGATAAATTGGGGCAATTCATCCAACGATGTTTTACGTATGAATTTACCAAAACGCGTTACTCTTTTGTCGTCCATTTTTGCTTGTGTCACCGTCTCGCCATCCTCAGCCACAGTCATTGACCTGAATTTGTAGACAATTATCTCATGGCCGTCCAATCCATACCGTCGTTGCTTAAATAATATTGGGCCGGGGGAAGTGAGTTTAACACCTAGTCCTAATAGGATTAACAATGGTGAAATCAGACACAGAATTAAGCTTGATATGATGACATCGCTCAAGCCTTTAACAAAGCCATCAAAGCCAGAAAAGGGGGTTTCACAAACTGCAACAATAGGCATTCCACCAATATCATCAATTCTGGCTTGAATTAAATCAGCCATAAAGAAGTGAGGTACGAAATATATGGATGCAGTTGTGTCTTTTAAATCATCTAATAACAGCATTATTTCTGAGTGAAGTGAAGGTGGTAATGCAATATAGATAATATCAATTGTATTTTTCTTTACATAATTTGATACTTGTTGAACACTGCCTAATAATTGAGCATGTGAAATTGTTCCCTCAGATAAAACATCAAAGAAACCTTTCAGCTCAATACCCAGTTCTGTATTAGAGTTAATTCTGTCTTGCAGTTGGTTGCCTAAATTGTTGACTCCGATAATGACCGCTGTTTTTTTAACTCTTGAAATATAGTGTTTGCTAGACAAATATTTGCTTGCCATCAAGTGAGAAGTTATTAGAATTATTGGGGTGAGTGACACCCAGAATAATATTACTTGGTGTGAGAAACGATTCAGGTAATCAGTAGCATATCCAAAAAAAAAGAGAACCCCGACGATTAGAAACCATTGACCAAAAGTATCTAAAAACTCATTTTTAAAGTTTTTAGAATTCAGCCATCTGCCAGGAAAACTAAGCGCAAATAACAAAATTGACAATACAATATATTGTGACGTCAGTTTATTTTCAAAGTAGATTGTTAAAAAATAAAGTGTGATAATCATCAATACTGGATCTATCAGCATTTTGATTAAGAGGGAATGGTTTAGTGATTTGTTAAAACTGAGGTGCTGCTGATATTTCATGATGCAAGCATATTATATATTCCAATAAGACTTACAATTTAAAGTATAAATATGACACTAATATGTATGATTGGAGATATCAACCTTCATACCTAATATCTTGGGAATAATTGATATTAAAGGTTGTTGTACTAGTCTACTCAATCATTGCCGTACCTATTATCCTAGATTTACAAATATATTTGTTATATCGAATTTCGATACTCACTGTAGGTTTTTTCTGCTATAACGCGCCAATTGTATTGATTATTTACCCATGTTCTTAAAGTCTTCCTTCTTTCAACCGAAGTAGGTTGATCTATATTCATATTAATTAATGATGCAAGTTCATTTGTATTGCCTAGTTCAAAATAACATTTTGGATTTAGTTTAAGCTCTAAATTTGCAGGTATGTCGCTTGCGATTACAGGCAAGCCGTAACTTAATGCCTCTAATAATGAAATAGACAAACCCTCATGTGATGAAGGCAACACAAACATTGCAGCATGTGCATATAAGCTACGCAGGGTATCTCCCGTTTGAAAGCCGGTCAGCACAATGTTTGGGTTGGTTGACGCCGCATCCTTTACTGATTGCACATAGGCATCAGGATGATCTGATGAACCAACAAATACCAATTTATGTCCAGGTAAATTCGCCAAGTTAAATGCATTAACTAAATCGAGATGACGTTTTTCAGGTACAAAACGACTAACTAGTAAAATATATTTATTTTTTTTAATTTCAAACTGTTCAAGGTATTTTTCCGATATATCTGTATTTGGCATTACAACACCATTAAATATTAATGCAGAATGCATACCATGTTTTCGAATTACTAATTCACGTATTACGTTTGAAATCACGATCCTACCATTAGAAAAACGCATTCCCATCCATTCACCAAGCAATAGTATATTGCGTGCAAAATTACCCCATTTTTGTCTGTCATAATCTGGGCCATGGTGTGTTACCACTACTTTTAAGCCAAGAAGTCTAGCTAAAGGTGTCATCAATGCAGGTCCAATTGCGTGAATGTGTAAAATGTCAGGGCGTTTAATTGCAGCGTATAACACGCCTAGAAAAGTATGAATAATGGCTTCTAATCCTTTGGATTTTGGTGCCCATATACGCGTAAACTTAACGCCACACCATTCTTTACCTATCCCAACTTTTTGGTATGGTGACCGTACTACAACTTCTAAATCGCAGCCTAAATTGACCAATAAAGGTGCCAGATGTTCTGTATGTGCTTCTACGCCTCCTTGAACATCTGGAAATCCTCTTAAACCTAACATCATGACACGTAACGGTTTAGCAAATATCTCATTATCTCTTGCCAATGCGGCTGAGTAATTTAAATCATGTTCTAACTGTGTATTAGAATTAAAAGCCTTAATATTAATAGGTTGGGAATTGGCGGATTTTGTAACAGCTTCTATATATGAAGACTCGTAAGCTAAATTTAATTTAGAATGCCGAAAATCAAACAAATCATAAATATTTTGACAAGAATTGGATAATAAAGAGTTTATCAATTCGAATAAACTTTTTAGCCAGAATGGTAAAGTTACTTTACGTAGTAATTTCTTCAGAAAACTCACTTCATCAACCCCTTATTGCCAAACAATAATGTCCAGTAATATTGACTGAGGCAGATTTCATTACGATGAATGAAATCAAAGTTCATCTAGTCCAATCGGACTAGATGAAAATAGGAGTAGTACTAATGTGTGAAGTTAAATGCTAGTCGGTGGGTAAATTGTAAAGTTGTAGTTAGGTCAAAAAATTATCTTTAATGTTTGATTTAAAGAGACTGTACTAACCTAAAATTGGACCACTTTTTTCTGGGGGCAGGTCAAAACCACTGCAATCTATAATGGTAGCTCTTGGTTCCCATCAGTCTTTCCAATTATCATCCTTATGGTTTGCTTGCGTACCTTTGCGAAGACTCACTACAAATCCGAATCTTATCAAGCCGAGACCTATCAGCATCATGCGGTAGGGATTCAGGTTCTTGCCTGGCAACACTATGAGCTGCGAATTTGGGGCGATTTAGTGATCTTAATTACGACCGTTCTTTTTCATTCCATACCACAGAATGGAATACTCTATATCTAATTTAATGAAAAAAATAACCATCTAAATAATTACAATATCAATTTTTAAACTCACCCATTAGGGCTAGTCTAGTCCCATAAGACTATCTTTTAGCCACCAAATTAACTTCAATTGTCATATTCAAAGTTTAATCTTCATTTCAGATTTTTAAGTGATATTAATTTTTGAAGTTTAATTTAAGGAGAATGTAATGAGAGTATTTAATTTAGTTGTAAGTTTAATTTTGATGGCACTTTCCACAACTGCCATGTCTGCAGTACCGAGACCATATGCGTTAACACCATCAACAGATAGTTTGTATGTTGCTACTGCTGGGGAGGTTATTTTAACGTTTTTGTCTAAAACAGCATCATATTCAAGCGATCTTTATTTGCAAGGTACAGAAGACAGCATTTTAAATAATCAGAAAGTTACGCCAGGTACCCAGTTTTCACTTGGTAGCTTTCAGGCGGGTGCAGAGTTGGCATTTACAATTTTTGTGAAAACCACAGGATTTGCCTATTACACAGGTGATGAAAATAAAAATCCAGATAAGTTTATTCACTCTGCTTTCGATATTACCTCTGGACAATCTGTCAACGTAGGATTTGAAGATATTTTCAATGGTGGTGATAGGGATTATGATGATTTAGTGTTTTCACTCAATAATGTTGTAGTCGGTAAGCTTCCAGTAACGCCAGTTCCAGAACCTCAAACTTATGCATTGTTACTAGCCGGATTATTGATGCTTGGTGCTGTAAAACGTCGTAAAAGCTAAGTGGATTATTTCTGTAAAAAACGGCCTAATGGGCCGTTTTTTTTGAAGGCTTGAGCCTGTTTAGTTCTTCACGTCATGAATACTTAACAATTCATGTCTATAGTCTGAATTCCTGCATGGTAGAAAAAAATAATCATTCTGAGAGTATTAAAACTTAAGTTATGAAAGCAATGATATTAGCCGCTGGTAAAGGCACCCGTGTTCGCCCACTTACTTATGAGTTACCTAAACCGATGATTCCGCTTTTAGGTAAGCCGGTAATGGCTTACCTGATTGAACACTTGGTAAAGCACAATATAAGTGAAGTGATGATCAATGTAAGCTATCTGCACGAAAAGATTCAACAATACTTTGGTGATGGGCATCGATTCGGTATTGAAATTGGATACTCTTTTGAAGGTGATATCAGTAACGGTAAAATCATACCCAGTCCAGTGGGGTCGGCTGGAGGCATGCGCAAGATTCAGGATTTTGGAGGATTTTTTAACGAAACCACCATAGTGATATGTGGCGATGCAATTATAGATTTAGATATTACAGCAGCAGTCGCAGAGCATCGAAAGAGTGGTGCATTAGTAAGTCTGGTTGCTAAAGAAGTGCCGATGGATAAGGTGTCAGATTACGGCATTGTGCTAACAGATGATGATGGGAAGATAATTTCTTTTCAAGAAAAACCAAGTCAAACTGAAGCACGATCTAACCTGGCAAGTACAGGTATTTATATTTTTGAACCGGAAGCGATAGATTTGATTCCATCGGATAGTGCATTTGATATTGGTTCGGATTTATTTCCACTGCTAGTAGAAAAGAAGCTGCCATTTTATGCAATCAATCAACAGTTTAATTGGATAGATATTGGCTTAGTGTCTGATTATTGGAAGGTCATGCAGCAACTACTGCGCGGCGAAGTGCCATCAATGAAAATGCCTGGGAAGCAGGTAAAACCAGGAGTTTGGGTGGGTTTGAATGTTCATATTGATTGGCAGAATACAATAATACAAGGCCCAGTCTATATCGGTTCTGGATCACGCATCGATAAGGGAACTGAAATTTTGGGTCCAACATGGATTAGCGATGGTTGTCATGTTCAGCGCGGAGGCCGAGTAATTCGAAGTGTGCTGTTTGAATATACGCGTGTTGGACAGGATTATTGTTTTGAAGAAATGGTTGTATGTGGCGAGTATTGTGTAGATAAACACGGCAGAATGATTCATGTAGATGATGATGCTTGTGATTTAATTTGGTCTGATGCGAGAGAGAAAGTGATTTATCCAACAAACTATGCTCAGGCAAGACTGTAATAATTCTTGTGAGTGACTAGTGTTATAGATAAAAGATTACATTTTCTAAATGGCGACCAACCAGATGGATTGTGACAAAAGTGTCACAAAAATGAAATCTTACTGAAAACAAGATTGACTAAAATTGCCATATGAAATTAACTTCGTGCGATTAAATATGTCAAATTCCAATACTTCCAAATATCATAATTTAAGTTCTCAAGGCTTTACGCTGCTTGAATTGTTGGTGGTCATGGTCATCATTGGCTTGCTTGCTGGCTATGTTGGTCCCAAGTATTTTGAACAAATTGGAAAGTCGGAAACTAAAACAGCACGAGCTCAAATAGATGCACTTGGTAAAGCCTTAGATCAATATCGCATTGATGTCGGGCAATATCCGACCACTGAACAAGGGTTGGTAGCACTTAATAAAAATGCCGCCAATGATACCAAGTGGGCAGGCCCATATCTAAAGAAAGCCGTTCCGAATGATCCCTGGAATAAACCTTATCTTTACAAGTCCCCTGGTGAACATGGTGACTTTGATCTTTACTCATTTGGTAAAGATGGCCAGCAGGGTGGAACTAAAGAATCTGAAGATGTAGTTGGTTGGTAGTTTAACTTTCACCGCTATGAATTATCAAGTTAAAGCAGTTCGTGGGAAAGAAATTATCCTGCTAAGCATTTCTGCAACACATGCAGATGATGCATTTGCCCAAGTGCAAGCCAGAGGCTACACGCCGATCACTGCTAAATCTAACAGTTCTGCTTTATCAAATGGACAAAATAAGAAATTTCCTTTAGCTCTGTTTAGTCAAGAATTGCTCGCATTACTAGAGGCAGGACTTAACCTTGTTGAAGCTATTGAAACGCTGGCTGAAAAAGAGCAGGGTAACCAGATAAAACATACGCTTGATGCTCTGCTACAAGCGCTTTACCAAGGTCAGACATTTTCGTCTGCACTTGAGCAGCAACCTGCTATTTTCCCCATATTGTATATAGCGACTGTTCGTGCGAGTGAAAAAACGGGAGACTTGCCTGAGGCTTTAAGTCGTTATGTAAGTTATGAACAGCAATTAGGATTGGTGAAAAAAAAGATAGTTTCTTCTTCAATCTACCCAATTTTATTAATGGTTGTCGGTGGATTAGTGATTTTATTCTTACTTGGTTTTGTGGTACCTAAATTTAGCCGAATTTACGAAGGAACAGGTGGAAATTTACCATTCTTATCACAAGTACTTTTGGCTTGGGGATTGTTTTTGGAAAGTCATGGTAAGGAGCTGCTCGTTGTTACTGGTCTGTTTATTGGCGGGTTGTTTTTTGGTTTATCTCAGGCATCAGTAAGAAAATGGATTACACAATTTATCTGGCGTATTCCTGCATTGGGTAAAAGATTGCGGATTTTTCAATTAGCGCGGTTCTATCGAACATTAGGCATGTTACTTAAAGGCGGAACGTCAATCATAGTCGCTTTAAATTCAGTTGCAGGCTTATTAGATGCAGTACTTCAGAACAAAATGAAACAAGCCTCCGCTGCAATACAAGAAGGACAAACCATATCAGTGGCAATGGAGCAAGCAGGGTTAACTACACCGATTGCTTTACGCATGCTTCGGGTAGGGGAGCGGGGCGGGCGGATTGGCGACATGATGGAGCGTATAGCGGCTTTTTATGATGATGAGTTGGCGCGCTGGATAGATTGGTTTACAAAGCTTTTTGAACCGATACTCATGTTGGTTATAGGATTAGTGATTGGCGTCGTCGTCCTACTGCTTTACATGCCAATTTTTGAATTAGCAGGGAATATTCAATGAATGCAGTATTACAAAAGCCAGAGATAGTATCGAATATTCAAGTGATAGCCGATACTTTAAAACCAAAACTAATAAGCGCTGAACAGGTTAAGCAGGCAAAAATGCAAGCTAGTGTCCAGCAACGGCGGATACTGGAAGTTTTGGAGGAACATACTGAGCATGACCAAGATGCATTTTTGCAGGCATTGAGTCTGACTTTGCATTTTGATGCGATTGGCATGAAAGAACTTCATACGTTAGCTGCAGCTTTTGAGGTAATTTCATTTTCCAATGCACAGCAGAAAGAGTGTTTAGCTTTTAAAGCAAACGAAAATGAGTTGAATCAAGCTTTGATATTGGTTTTTGCTGACCCATTTAATGAGGGCTTGCAAGAATGGATCATCGAAAATATTAGGCAGCCCTTTACTTGGCGTTTAGCGCATCGAAATGATATTGCGGCGTATTTAGCCCGGCATGAAGAAACAATGCGCGCCATGGATGGTTTACATAATGATAACCATACTTCTTCATCTGAGTCTGACGAATCAGTGGCCAATTTATCTTTAAAGTCCATTAATGAAGATACTAATCCAATTATAAAACTGATTAACTCGACACTTTACGATGCCTTAAAAGTGGGTGCTAGTGATATTCATCTTGAGTGTTCAAGCGCAGGGTTATCCATTAAATACCGTATAGACGGAGTAATGAATAGTGTGGGTGGTATGCAAGGTTTGGAAAATGCTGACCAGGCAATTTCACGTGTCAAGGTAATGGCTCAGTTGGATATCGCTGAGCGACGCACTCCGCAAGATGGTCGTTTTAAGGTAGTAGTGCAGGGTCGTGATGTAGATTTCCGTGTTTCTATTATGCCGAGTGTATTTGGTGAAGATGCAGTATTACGCGTGCTGGATAGAAAAGCATTGTCTGAAGAGGCGCAAGGGTTAAGTCTACAAGCCTTAGGGTTTGATGCAAAAACGATTAGCCAGTTTCGTCGCCTCGCCCTTGAGCCTTACGGCATGGTGCTGGTTACCGGTCCAACCGGTAGCGGAAAAACTACCTCACTTTATGCGGCAATTTCAGAAGTTAATACTGGTCACGACAAAATTATTACGATTGAAGATCCGGTGGAATATCAATTGCCAGGCGTATTGCAAATCCCGGTGAATGAAAAAAAAGGATTAACTTTTGCAAAAGGCTTGCGCTCTATTTTGCGTCACGACCCTGACAAAATAATGGTGGGTGAGATTAGAGACTCAGAAACGGCTCAAATTGCGGTGCAAGCCGCACTCACAGGACACTTAGTTTTTACTACGGTTCATGCTAATAACGTATTGGATGTGATTGGAAGATTTATGCACATGGGAGTCGACCCCTATAATTTTGTTTCGGCAATGAACGGCATCATGGCCCAGCGATTAATACGGGCAATTTGCCCACATTGTGCAGAAGATTATCTGCCAGATGAGCAGTTGCTTGCGGACTCAGGAATTTCCTTAGAAATGGCTGCTGGCATGAAATTTAAAAATGCTAAAGGCTGCGGACATTGTCGTGGAACAGGTTACCGCGGGCGTAAGGCGGTTGCAGAATTACTGATACTTAATGATGAGTTACGCGAAATGATTGTCGCCCGCGAGCCAATTCGAAAATTGAAAGAAGCCGCAAAAAATAGTGGAATGCGCACCATACGAGAAGCAGCATTAGAAGCTGTAGGCAATGGACTTACTACATTACAGGAGATCAATCGTGTCACTTTTGTCGGTTAATCAATTGTTGGTAGTGCTAGGCACCGAGAGTGTCGCATTGGTGAATCGGTCTCTTGGTTTACGTCGTCGTATTGTTGATCAAAAGCACGTGCTTTTTCCACAGCAACTTGATGAATTAAAAAGAGAAACACCGATTTGGCTTCAGACGACCAATCGACTTGATGCTTTACTGGCCTCAATGCAGGTTAAACCAAAAACTCAGTTAAATATAATATTGGCAAGTGATTTTGTAAGGTATCTAGCATTACCGCCACAACAGATATATATGAGCGGCACTGAAAAATTAGCCTATGCGCTAGCTGCTTATCGCGAAATACATGGTGCCGTAGTTGATGGCTGGGAAATGAAATTGCATGATGTACCTGCACATCAAACAACCATTGCAGCAGCGATAGATGGAAAATTGATTGAAGTGCTTAAGCAAATCGCACTTAAATATCAGCTTAAACTCATCAGTGTTAAGCCTTATTTAATGAGCGCATTTAATTGTTTGACTAGCCAAATTGGCAAAAAAAACGGTTATTTAGTGATAGTTGAGTTTAATCGATTATTGCTGATTAACCTCGATAAAGGCAGGTGCATTAATGTGCGTAGTTTTACATTAGGTAGTGATTGGCAAGTTGAGCTAAAAAATTTAATGATGCGCGAGTTATTGTTAAGCGAGAACAAAGATCAAGAGATATTGGTTTATGCTCCAGTACAAAAAAACATTCCGTTAAATGCAATTGAAGGTTGGCAGGTTAAGCGTATCGGAACATTGAAAAATGTACTGAGTAATTATCATTTCGCCATGCTTGAGGCCGCATTGTGAGTGCGAAACTGGAGTTGGATTTTATTCAACACTCCTCTTTTGCGCCATCAAGTTGGAGCTTGCTAGGATTAAGCCTTTTTTTGACTAGCCTAGTACTGGCAGTATTTACATGGCAGCATTATCAAACTAGACAACTTGCAGAGAATGAAATCTCTTCAAAGCTGAATCAGTTTAGTCGCCAAGTCAATCAAAAAAAATTACCGGTCAATATTGTAAATACAGAAATACCTCCAGAAAAAAAACTGCAAATTCAGACTACCGTTGCCGCGCTGACTATTCCTTGGAATGAACTGCTATTAGCGGTTGAGAAATCTGATACGCAAGATATCGCATTACTTAACTTAGAACCAAGTAGCAAAAAACAGCAGCTAATACTTTCCGGGGAGGCGAAGAATTTACAGTCCGTGCTGGATTATATCCAGAACCTGGAAGCACAGCCTATGCTGGATAAGGTTTATCTACAAAAGCATCATGTTGATGAAGTGAATGCTTTTAAACCAGTGAGATTTACTTTGTTGGCACAGTGGTTAATGTAAGAAAAATAATTAAAAATGAAAAAATTGGATTTATATTACTTTTATTGGTTATTGGGCAGATTTGCAAAGGCACTTAATATTTGGGGTCTGACTGGCATCGTCATTACTATAGGTTGCCTATTGTTTTATATTGCTAAAATTGAGAAATTAGGCCAGCAGATTACAGCTGCACAATATGAACTTGTTCATATCAAAGAAAATTCAACCGAATTAGTTCATAGCCAAGTGTTGCCTGCACAGACTTCCACACAGGAAATCAATGAATTTTATAAGAGGTTTCCAGCTGGGGCTAGTTTACCAAAATGGTTGAATTCAATAGAAGATGTCGCGATTAAGCAGCATCTGATTTTAAATCGTGGGGATTACAAACTTTCGCAAACTAAGCAGGGGCAATTATTGCGCTATGAAATAGTGTTACCTCTTGTTGGAAAATATACTCAAGTACGGCAGTTTGTTGCAGAGGTATTGCTAAATTTACCGGCGCTGGCATTAAGTGATTTACAAATTAAACGCGAAAACTCCTTATCTCCTACGGTTGAAGCGCGATTGGTTTTTGTGCTGTTTTTACAAGGTGATTCATGGTGAAAATGAATCAATCAGAGATTGACAATACAAAGTCATCTAATAAATGGCTTTATATTGTCTTGTTGATTACATTGGGCTCAGTTGCATGGACAGCTATGCATAGTGATGATGCCAATGAGGAAATCAATGTTGAACTTGAAGTCAATCAATCATCAGCTGAGAATAAGCAGTCTTTAGCAAGAAATTCTGGTTCAGGCAGGCTAAATCAACCATCAGCTGCAAAAAACGTGCAGGCTTCATTTAATCAAAGCAGCCTTATTCCATGGGAAAGACTAAAGCGTGAACCTGAGGAAAATAAGCCACATGATGTATTTAAGGTGCATTCATGGGTTGTTGTACCGCCTGTTAAAAAAGCACTTCCGCCTCCGCCACCACCGCCACCTGAGGCTCCCCCCGCACCTTTTATCTATATGGGTAAATTAGAAAACTCACCTAAAGGCACTCTGGTGTTTTTAATGGAAAGCAACAAGCTTTATTCGGTAGTGATGGGTGAAAAAATCAACCAGCAATGGAGGTTGGATAGTGAAGATGCCGGTACATTACGATTAACTTATATGCCACTTGATCTGAAGCAAGTCCTATCAAAAACCGCCAAGCAAGTTGTGTCAACTGCAGCAGAAATAAATCAGTAAAAGGACTTATTACATGAAATTAAACAAAAATAAATGTCAGCCTAAGCAAGTATATGGACTTGGTGTACTAATGGTGATGTTGGCTACGCAAATTTCAGGTTGTGCTTTCGCGCATTGGGATAAACCTATTGATAGAAGTAATGCGCCAGAGGCGCTGGTGGCCGAAGCAAAACAAAACTTAGCTAAAGATCCAGAGGCAACAATTAAACGTAAAAATTTACTGGTAACCAGTGAGTTGGCAGTGACTAAATTATTTGCAGAAGCAGAGCAGGCTCGCTCAAAAGGATTGTATGAAGAGGCTAATAGCATTTACGATCGGGTGTTAGTATTCTTGCCAGACAATCCTACTGCTATTAATGGAAAAACTAAAGTTGGTCGTGAATTGGCGCAATCAAAAAAATTGACTAAGGCCACAGAGTTAATTGAGAGTAATAAAATAGAAGAAGCCAAAGATGCCGTACATGATGTGCTTTTAGAAAATCCGCAGCATTCAGAGGCGCTCAAACTTCAGAAGCAAATCAATAATATATTACCCCCTTCGAATGCAAAGCCCCCGCAGCTTAAGGTTCAATTTGATAAGCCTGTGACTTTAGAGTTGCGAGATGTGAATATTAAAGTGGCCTTTGAAGCATTATCAAGAGCAACGGGGATTAATTTCATTTTAGATAAAGACATTAAGCCCGACACTAAAGCCACAATTTTTGTTAAAAAAGCGCGTATTGAAGATGCTATTGAGCTGGTGCTCTCAAGTAATGGCTTACAGAAAAAAGTGTTATCAGAAAACACTGTACTTGTGTTTCCCGGTACTCAACAGAAACTAAAAGACTATCAGGATTTGATGATACGCAGTTTTTACCTGAGCAATACTACAGCCAAGCAAGTGGCTGCGCTTATTAAGTCCATGCTTAAAACCAAAGACGTGTTTGTTGATGAACGTTTAAATATGATAGTAATGCGCGATACACCTGAGGTCATCCGTATTGCTGAAAAACTGGTGGCAGCCAATGATTTGGCTGACCCAGAGGTGATGCTTGAAATAGAGGTGCTTGAAGTTAGTCGCAGTCGATTACAGGAATTGGGTGTTGAATATCCTAACAGGATTGCAGTTAATAGTTTAATTCCAATTACCACAGTCACGTCAGCGACGGGTGTAGTAGCAAGTTCAACGGTCAATACTTCGACGCAATTAACATTAGAAGGATTACTCAATCTTAATAAAGGTCGATTTGATGTATCTCCAAACCCTGCGGTAAATTTTAGAAAAACGACAGGGGATGTCAACTTACTCTCTAATCCACGAATTAGAGTGCGTAATAATGAAAAAGCAAAAATTTTAGTTGGCGATAAAGTGCCTGTCATCACAACTACTTCAACGGCGAATGTTGGGATTTCTGAAAATGTGCAGTATGTTGATGTTGGCTTAAAGCTTGACGTAGAACCCAGAATCACTGCGGACAATTATGTCAATATTAAAGTAGGGCTTGAAGTGAGCTCGCTAGGGGAAAGAACAATTACCAGAAATGGCGCAACTGTATATACCATTGGTACGCGTAATGCTAATACCATATTGCGCTTAAAAGATGGTGAAACACAGGTGCTTGCCGGATTGATATCTGATGATGAACGCAAGAATGCGAGTAAGTTGCCAGGGTTAGGCGACATTCCTTTAATCGGCAGATTATTTGCAAATCAACAAGATCAAAAGACTAAAACTGAAATAGTATTAGCGATTACGCCGCGTATATTGGCTAATATTGCAAGACCAACGGCAGAGATTTCTGAATATTGGTCCGGTACAGAAACCTTAATTTCAGACAAGCCGCAAGTGACTGTTCCAGTGAGCGAAGCGCCACTTAGTGCTCTAGATAAATTTAGGGAGAGAATTAGAGCGCCACTAAACCGAACCAGCCCAATAGAAACAACTGATGAGGCTTCAACTACAGAGCAAGTGGAGGCACCTCAACCAGAAAATACTGGCGTGGTTAATCCGGAAATAACACCACCTAGCATAGACCCAGCGAACCCTCCAGTTGCGCCATGATTAAAAGTTCAATATATAAATTTAATGGGTTTACCTTAATAGAGCTCGTGGTAACGGTAGCGATAGTTGCTATTTTAGCGACAGTCGCTATGCCTATGTTGCAACTGAGCGTTCAGCGAGTAAAAGAGAACGAGTTGCGTGCAAATTTGCGTGAAATTCGTGAAGCTATCGATGCTTACAAGAAAGTCGCCGATATTGAAAATGGACCAATTAAAAAAGTGGTTGGTCAGACAGGTTATCCGCCAAATTTAGAAGTCTTGGTGGAGGGTGTTGTAGATGAAAAGGATCCAAATAAGCACAAGATTAGATTTCTACGAAAAATCCCTTTAGATCCTATGCAAACCACCCAGTCTTCAAATAGATCTGAAAATGGATCAATCAATAATTGGGGCTTACGTAGTTACGCCAGTGAGGCTTCGGACCCAGCTGAGGGTGATGATGTTTATGATGTGTACTCGTTAAGCAAACAAGTAGGCATAAACGGCATTCCGTATTCACAATGGTAAGGTAACTATGAAGAATTGCTTGAGAACAGTAAAGCCTAATAGTGTAGGTTTTACTTTGGTTGAACTCCTTGTTGTCCTAGCAATTCTGGCACTATTGCTTACCCTTGCCGTACCAAGATACTTTACCAGCATAGAACGTGCAAAAGATGTCGCGCTGAAACAAAGCCTCAACACCCTGCGAGAAAGTATTGATAAATTTTATGCAGATAATGGTCAATATCCAAAAACATTAGAAGACTTAGTAGATCGAAAATACATTCGAAAAATGCCCGTAGATCCAATGACTGAAAAAACCACAACATGGATATTTACTCCGCCTGAGCCTCCATTAGAGGGGGATATTTACGATATACATAGTGGTTCAAAGGCTTTAGCAAAAGATGGCACACGCTATGAGGACTGGTAATAAGTTCGTCAATAGCAAAAATATAAGCTTGGGGTTCACCTATATTGGCTTATTGATGATGATAGCAATATCAGGTATTGCTCTAGCTGGAGTGGGTATTGTTTGGCATCAGGATGCACAGCGTGAACGCGAAAAAGAATTACTTTTTATTGGTGAGGAATATCGCAAGGCGATTGGTAGTTACTATGAGAGTAGCCCGAGTGATGCCAAACAATTTCCCAAGACTCTTGATGATTTAGTTCTAGATAGACGACTTCCTGGTATCAAACGGCATATACGTAAGCTTTACGTAGATCCCATGCTGCTAGAAGAATCTTGGGGAATAGAATTGCAACAAGGACAGATTGTTGGTATTTACAGCATGTCGAAGCAACATCCAATCAAAAAAATCGGATTTCCACTGCAGTATGAAGTATTCAGTACGGCTGAAAAATATAGTGATTGGAAATTCATTTATAGTCCGGGTACTTTAGCTTCAAGCCTGACAACTTCAGCAACAGTAACGCTTGGTGCAGGAATTTAGAACGTTCTCATTCAAAAACTTCAATTTAACATTCGTACTTAAGCTAATTGGACTAGGAATACTGCTGATAATATTTCATGACTTTTGGAACATAGTCCAGCGTTTCTCTATAGGGCGGCACTTTGCCGCCGCACCTCTTCACCGCAGCAGGACCTGCATTGTAGGCTGCCAAAGAAAGCTTCAAATCTCCATTAAATAAGTTGAGCAATTCTCTAAGATATAGGGCACCAGCAAGCACATTTTGTTTTGGGTCATCTTTATTCAACACCTTAAAGCGGCGCGAAGTTTCTGGCATCAACTGCATTAATCCATAGGCACCTTTTTTAGAGAGTGCGCGTGGATTATGCCGGGATTCAACTGTGATTAACGCATGAATCAATGCAGGCTCAATTGCAGTCTTATTCGCGGCGATTATCACCTCTTTGTTGAATGGTAAGTTGTGATTGTATGACGAGCCAAGTTTATCTTTCTCATGGGCTTTAAATTTTGCAACTGTATTTGGCGTAGCTGGTTCGTCAATTTTAAACGTGTAGTTTTGTTCAATTTTAGTATTCACTATGCTTATTTCATCAGCCTGCGACAAATCTACATAGACATCAGCCTTTACAATGCCAGATGACATTACAAGCATCACGACGAGTGCTTTTAATATAAGGATGATGACTGAGTTTCTCATCACGTCAGTTTGTGCTGACAATGTTACAAATTTTAGTGACTAAATAAAATTTAGTAGTTCGCAGCTAATTTTAGGTGAAATGTATTCAGTTTAGCTAGTCCGAATGGACTAGATAGAATTAAGCTCTTGTCATTTGCATTTTTAATAATTTATCTTAACTAATTCAATTAGTTTAAGTACATTATTTCCAATTACATCCTACTGATAAGGCAACGAAAATGAATATTAAAGCCCCAATCCGCCATCTTTTTCTAGCGGCCATAATCACCAGTGCATTTGTACAAAATGCACATGCAGCAAATACGGACATCAAAATTACCGAGTGGTTATACACGGCTGCATCTGGTGCAAGTGAATTTATGGAATTCACAAATCTTGGCACATCTTCTATTGATCTGGCTGGCTGGAGTTTTTCTGACAAGGCAAGAACGCCAGGCCATTTAAGTTTATCCAGTCTAGGAACGATTTCAGCAGGCGAATCTTTTATCATTACAGATAAAACAGCATTTGCCTTTAGTACCGAATGGAATTTGGCATCAACTGTTAAAGTGTTAGGTGGCAATACAGTTCAAGCGCTTGGTCGTGACGATGAGATTAATATTTATGACAATACTAACACGCTGATTGACCGACTCACTTATAACGACCAGGCATCACTTGGTCCGCGTGCGCATACAACAAGTGCTCGCCCTGGTAGTTTTGCAGCACTTGGGGCTAATAATGCAAATCTTTGGGTATTATCAGCAGTTGGTGATGGAGAAGGCACAAGAACTTCTCTTTTTAACAGCATTGGCAGCCCAGGTTCAACTTCATTTGTGACAGCCGTACCAGAGCCACAAACCTATGCACTTATGATGGCTGGCTTAGGTCTTATCGGTTTTGCTGCGCGTAAACGTCAAGGGAAATCAACATGAAAATTACCAGCCTGATTGTTGTAGTTGCCTCGGTATTTTCTCTTAACGCACACGCTGCCAATTTACTTAATCTGGGTAATTACCAAGTTACAGGTACTTACGCACTAGATAGATTAAATGGCATTAGCGGTGGCATTTCTGGCTTAGAAGCTTCCGCAGTCACCTATGCTAGGGATCGTAACTCACTTTTTTACGTAGGCGATGAAGGTACAGGCGTAGTCGAAATTTCGCTCACTGGTCAGACATTGGGCTTCATGAACTTTGATTGGACTGGCACTGGCAGCACCAAGCATGATACTGAAGGCTTAACTTATCTTGGTGGTGGTAAGCTCGTGGTGTCAGAAGAACGCTTATATGATGCATACAGTTTTGACTATTTAAGTGGTGGTACTGCTGCATTAGCTAATAGCTCTGTATCCATTAGCAATGCAACCGTGGGTAATAGTGGTATAGAAGGTATTAGTTATGATTCACGTAATGGTGGTTATGTAACTGTTAAACAGGATAGTCCGTTGGATATTCTTGCTGGAACATTAACATTTGGGTCTAATCTCTCTGGCGTAGCCAATATGACCCAGTTGTTTAATCCATCTTTAACAGGATTGAGTAGCTTTTCAGATGTACAGACGCTGTCATCAGTGGATGCTTTAGTTGGAACTCCCGGGGAAAATAATCTGCTTTTGCTGAGTTTAAGTTCACGTAAGCTTATTGAAGTTAACCGCTCTGGCACTATCCTTAGCAGCTTTGATCTAGCTAACGTCCTGCCTGGTAATGGCATCGAAGGTGTTACAGTAGATCAGCATGGCAATATCTACCTAGTTGCGGAGCAAGTGCAGGAAGTTTTTGCGATTGGCGTTCCTGTAGCACTGCAAAAATCACAGCTCATCGTATTGTCAGCAATACCAGCAGTACCTGAGCCTGAAACATACGCTATGTTTTTAGTTGGTTTTGGACTGCTAGGATTTATGTCAAGAAATGGCAGAAAATCCAAGAGCTATAAGTGATGGTTCGTTATTGCAGTTGAAATTAAAAACGGGAGCGTATGCTCCCGTTTTTAATTTCAACATAACCAAAAAAATGCACAGGCATTTATCATAGGATTAAATTCAACTTTAGGAGAAAAGATAGGACATGATTGAATCATTCACGATATAAATCATGATTCATTGGTCCTATTGGACTAGCCTCTGAAACGACATTGTCACCTCTGCATTAAATAATTTATCAGTTGTTATCAAAATAGCGCATACGATTTTATTGAAAAGTAAGTGCTTGATTTTAGCAACTTTCGATCAATTTTTCTTAAGGGGTGAAATAATGCATAAAGTAACATTAATCAAAATTTTAGTGGCTAGTACATTACTTGTTTCAGGCATTAGTGCGCAAGCGACTGACGATGGACGTTTTTTCAATGATGGACCACCTGGCTTCAATGGTAAAAAATCAAATAGCTGTAAAGGCTTGCCCAACCATGCACAATTAAAAGCGGCACTTAATAGCGCTGTTAATGCTGATACAACTGGTTTTAACCTGAATATGTGGGCAACAATCGTAGACCGTGATGGCGTTGTTTGTGCTGTTGCATATTCCGGTTCAGAGCGTGGCGATCAGTGGCCAGGTAGCCGTGTGATTTCAGCACAAAAAGCCAATGCGGCAAACGCATTTAGCTTGAATGGTTTGGCGCTTTCAACAGGTAATCTATATTCAGCGGTACAAGGTACTTCAGGTGCCAGCCCACTAGGCGGCAGTTTATATGGCCTGCAATTTAGCAACCCGGTAGACACGGCTGCTGCATATGGCGGCAATCCTGCTGCAGTTGGCACTAAGTTTGACCCTATGGTAGGCACCCGTGTTGGTGGTGTTAATGTATTTGGCGGTGGATTGGCACTTTATAATAGCGCTAAAAAAGTCATTGGTGCCGTAGGTTTGTCAGGTGACACTTCTTGTGCAGATCATAATCAGGCTTGGTTAGTGCGTAAAAACTTAGGGCTGGATAATCTAGCCGGTGTTGGTGGTGTATCTGGTGATGCAACCCGCCCGGATAATATTGTCTATGACAGCTTAAATGGTAATAGCAACAACATTACTGATGGATGGGAGCAACCTACCTGTGCAAATACTGGCAACCCAGCTTCATTGCCAGTAGTTAAGTAATTGGTAGTGAAGTAATCAATAGTTTGAAGCAGTAATCGAACTAATGCGTAAAAAGTAAGCTGTGTGGCATGGTTGGGGTTTGATTTGAGCCATGTCGCACAGTGATTATGCAGTTTTCTAGCATGGTCTTCTAGTCCTTGTTATAAAACTGTAAGAAAACTAACATCAAGTATTAATCTTATTGTCACTAAGCTAGTTGAAAATTGTGAAAATTTAAAAACTAGAAGAATTGCTATTAACTCCCAACTAAATACAAATATGCTGGCGATTAACAATGATTGCTTAAGTGCTGAGCAGCGTATTGTTTTTATGGATGTCATTACCGAGTCGTTACGTATTTCGCAACGTACGCATCTGTTTAATTGGCTGCAAGGAGAGTTTCAATACCTGCTTGGTCATGAGGTGCTGATTTTTGGCGTTAAATCTTCAGACAGTGATTCGTATCAATACGAATACTTTACCAGCGCGCGTTATTTTAGTGATACTCAATTTACCAAGGTAATTGAAAATGGATCTGGGCTGATAAGTCATATCATTAACTTATGGAAAAATATTGCATCACCATTATTTGTCTCTAATCTAGTTAAACCAATAGACTGCAATAATTACGCTGTTATTAATTTTGATGATAATGAATTAAAAAGCTCAGAGTTAAAGTGTTTTGTAGCGCATGGTTTTGGTGATAACCATAGCAAAATTTCGAGTGTGGTTGTATTTGGCCGCTTACATAAGGTACCAAGTGCTAATCATGCTCACATACTGGAATTAATCATGCCGCATCTGCATTGTGCATTAATCAGGGTAACGAGTAATAAAAGCAATGTGGTAGTCAATAGTGAGAATGAAACGAAAACAATGACTAAAAGAGAGTCCGAGATTTTACAGTGGCTACATATGGGTAAAACCAACTGGGAAATATCATCTATTCTCGATATTAGCCCACTCACCGTGAAGAATCACGTGCAAAACGTTTTACGCAAACTGGATGTGCAAAACCGCAGTCAGGCTGCGGTTAAAGCAGCTAAACTAGGTTTGATAAAAATGCTAAAGTAAATTCGCCAAAATAAATTCAAAATATAATTTATCCCAGATTTTCCATTAGGCTAAAGATCCATCCCCCTTGCAGGGGGAGGGTTAGGGAGGGGGTCGAAACGTGGCAATGTTGCTGCTCTACCCCCATCCTAGCCTTCCCCCTGCAAGGGGGAAGGAACGGTTCGGTTCTAATGGAAAATCTGGGTTTATTGGTATGCGTCGAAAACTTGATACGACGCGCAACTTAAGTCTTGCAAGCCTTGCAATCAGAACTTCCAGGTAAATTATGTTGCCAAATCACGTAGGTGAGGGTGCAAGCTACAATCACTTCTGCCCATACCCACACGAAATCATTATTATTTACTCTCTTTAATGGCTGCAACCAGTTCCTGTGGGCTTTGGGTTTGTTTACCGTTGTTCAAGTAAATGGTTGGCGTACCCGCAACACCAAATTCATCAGCTAGTTTTTCATTGGCTGCTAGTGGGTTTCCACAAGTGGCTTTTTCTGGTGTTGTCCCTTTTACCATCCAGTTGAACCAGGCTTCTTTTTTATCTTTTGCACACCATATAGATTCTGCTTTTACAGTTGCGTCGGGGTGAAGCTCTTTAAGCGGAAACAAAAAAACATAAGCAGTGTAATCGGTAAGGTTCATTTTATCTAAACCTTGTTCCAGTGTTTTGCAATATGGGCAATCAGGATCTGAAAACACTGCAAATTTGTAAGCACCAGTTCCTTTTTTAATTTCAATCGCATTTTTTATTGGAAGCGTATCAAATTTGATGCTGGTCAACTCGCTCAGTCTTTCTGCAGTCAGATTTTTTTTAGTTGAATCTTCCATTAATGCGCCACCAACCATGACATAAGAAACCGTTTTATCGACATAAAAAATATTGCCGTTAGCGTAAACCTCATAAAGGCCAGCCAGCGGAGAGGGTTTAATACTCTTTGCGATCATGGCTGGTTTTCTCTTTTCGAGATTGCTTTTAATGGTCGCAATGTCGTCAGCTGTATTGGCCTGTGCGACCAAAGTTGTGCCGCTCAATAATAGCCCGGCAGATAAAAGTGAGACAAATATTTTTTTTGAAAAAGTCATTCTTGAAGAAGCCATTGTTAGTCCTTGATATTGATTAATAGTAAGTTGGTTTACTGCTCAATATCGTACGTTTGAAAAGTTACGCGAATGTGACTAACTAAAATAGTACATGTCTTGAGAGCTTTGCACGAAACAAAAAATGGCACAAATTTTAACAAAAATATCAAATCCCGTCATTCTGAGCGTGCGGTGGATTGCATTTGGTAACAGGCCTCATTTCCTTATAGTCCATAAGAACTACAACCATTTCGAATGCTTGTCATTTCAATATTTAAAAATTGCAACGCTGAAGTAAAACAGTAATTTTTAGCAGGCTTACTTAAATATTGTTAGGCATGTAGCTAGGGAAAATACAACGAGTTTGTTCTAGGCCGATAGGACTATATCCAAAACACACTCGCTTCATATTCGACCCATAACATGCTAACTGTCGCGAAAAGGTATTGCGCTGATTTACAGCAGCTTTATGGTTTAAAGAAACAAGTATGGGAATCATCGCGGCTTTGAGTAGCAAAAAAATTGAGTGGTTTTATGGTGGTAATTTTTTAGTATTTTTTATGTAGTAAATGTAAATATTTTTAATGACTTTAAAAGGGGTATGGAAATGAATTTTAAATTAAAAACTTTAGTGGCTGCAGTGGCTTTATCTGCTGTTGCTACATCTGCTAACGCTGCATTAGATTTGAATGCAGGTAATTCTGAATTTGCATTCAGCGCTTGGGATGCAGACGCAGGTGTTGGATACACTTACGATTTGAACTGGAACAAGTTTCTCAATGATATGGTTGGTATTGACCAAGCCGCGCCAACTTCAACTACTCTTTCAGTTATTGCTGCATCTACTGGTAACGCAGCATTGCTAGCCAATGCAAAAGTGGGTGCTTCAATGATTGGTGCTGGCGGCGTAATTTTTGATGATGTATTAACTGGTTTACCATTTGGTGCTAACGTAGCTAATGTCCAATGGAATCTAACAGCAGTAGATAACATTGGCCGTAATCGGATGTTAACTACGCAAGGTGATACATATGCTCCATTTGCATCAACTTCAAATCAAGCTAAATCTGCTGCTACCGCTTTTAGTCTCTATACTTCAGACTCTAATTCATTCCTCGTTACTCCGGATGACGATACTTATGCATTAACTGTAGATACAAATGGTGCTGCATATGCTGGTGTTGCTGGTAGTGCTTGGAGTAACAATACTTCAGATACGACTAATGTTCTTGGCGGTCAATCATTCATGTATCTGTTAGCTCAATCTACTCTAGCTTCAAGCAATGCTGCAGCTCTTCAACAACAACTTTTTAGTTTTGACGGTAACGCTATCGTTGCAAAAACTTACTTGCAAGATGGTGCATGGCGCTTAAATATTTCTGCTGTGCAAGTAGCTGCTGTACCTGAGCCACAAAGCTATGCCATGTTGTTGGCTGGCCTTGGTTTAATGGGTTTTATTGCTCGTCGTCGTCGCAACAATTCAGTTTAAGTTAATCGCTGAACTTATTGCTTACCTTAGCCTTGGTTTGATTGATTTATTCAACCAGTTTTCACCGAGGTTAAGGGTTGTTTTACCCAATGTAAACGTTAACAAAATTGACGTGAACACAATAAATAATGTTGACAAAATTGACGTTAATTATTGCTAAGTAATTTTTTATACATACATTAAAGGAAACTGAATCATGAAATATTCAAAAATCGCGCTTGCATGTGGCTTAGCGGTTGCTGCCATGTCTGCACAAGCTGCTGGCCCTACTATTCCAGCAAATACTAAAACTATATTCTTGTCTGGTGCTTCTGCACCTGATAACTTTTTGGCTGATATGATGACAGGTAGTGCTACTGACCTGTTACCTGGTGCAACACTAATTCGCAGTAACGATGCAGGTATTTTACACCGCGCCTATTTGGGTTCAGCAGGTCCTGGCATTGCAGGTGTGACTGCTGGTACATCTATACTGTTTATCAAACGCTCAAAAGGTGGTTCAGTATTTGGTGTAGACCCAGTAGCTCGCGGACAACGTGTTGAAACTTTGGATTTAAATAACTGTACAGCGTTAACAGTTACTGCTGCTCAACCATACGCATGGTCATGCGGCACTAAAGGGGTTGATCCAGTTTCAGCTGCTGATTTAGGCGGCGCTGCCGGTTTAGTGCCTGATTTTGGTGTATCTGATGTTGAGCCAGCATTATTTAAAACGCCATATAATACCGAGAATGGTCTGCCAGCTTTATCTAATGCTGAATTAGGTAAACTATCTAATAAGGGTGTTAACCAAATTATGATGGGTATTGTAGCCACTGACGCAGTAGCGGCTTCAACGCACATCAGCCGTTCACAATACGGTGCTATGCTTGCTGGTAAATTGGGAGATTGGTCACAAGTTGATGGTTCAGCTGCCCCAGTCGTTGTTTGCCGCCGAGTTAATGGTTCTGGTACGCAAACTTCTTACAACTGGTTCTTTACCGGTTTCCCATGTAACAATGCATCACTTGGTTCACAAGATACTCCACCAGCAGGCGTTGCTGACAGCTTTGGTTATGATGGCGCTCACGCAGGTACAGCTGCTGACCCATACATTGTTGATCCTACTGCTGGTTTAACTATTGTGGAGAACTCAGGTTCCGGTGATGTACGTAACTGCTTAAAAGCAGCACAAAACGGTACTGACTTTACTGTTACTGGTTCAAACAACAAGGTTTACAAAGTAACGTTCTCAGGTGTTGGCGGCGCATCTAAAGCTATCGGTGTACTTTCATTAGATAGCTACAACAATGCAAACACTGCTGGTTCAGGTTTCAGCTTCCGTCATTTAGATGGCGCTGGTACCTTTAACGGTGCTACGCAAACATCATCAGCTGGTGCAACTGGTATTGCCCCATCAAAAGCTAACTTGGTGAATGGTAAATACGACTTCGTGGTTGAGTTATCCATGCAAGCACGTAATGCTGCTGCTGGTGCGGGTACTGCAATTACAGCCGATGCTGTGAAAAATGCGTTCTACACAGAGTTCGTAAAACGCGCTGGCCAAACTAAGTACACAGGTAATGATGGTGGTACTTTCACTTCAGTGCCAAATGCTTTTGCTACATTACCAACTACAGCTAGTTACGATTTAAAACCAGCATTTGTATCTAAATTCTCACGTAATGGTAATACTTGCGCACCATTGGTAAGCTTCCCATCACTGTAATCGTTGCAATGAATTGCATGTGAATAACATGTAATGAATCTAGCCCTTCCCTGAAACTGGGGGAGGGCTTTTGTGTTTGTATGGCTAATCTCAAAAATAATGTCATGTGGTGCTAAGTTTATTAAGCCACACCTGTAGGAGCGACGCCCCGTCGCGAAGCTATGGTGCAATCGCGAGCGAGTATTTTCTGTCCATAAATTTAAATAAGACCAGAAGTTTAAATAAGGCCAGAAATTCGAATAGGACTAGTTGGTTGTCGCAAAGCTTTAATACTAGCGTAGTAAAGTAAAGAGGTTTTTCTTGTTTGGTTAAGGGTTAATGTTATGAATAATGGAATTTATCGTCTTGTATTCAACTCGTCTCGAGGGTTATGGATGGCGGTGGGTGAACATGTACGGAGCCACCAGGCAGGAAAAAGCAGTTCAGTTAGACAAGCAAAAAGAAGCCGTATTAAAGCGGAACGCGCCAGAAAAAGCCTGTTTATTCTGCTGCTAGGCTTTAGTGCAATGGAATCAATCAGTATCTCTTTTGCTGGTGCATTAATACCTGCAGGCACTGTTCCAACAGGTTTGCAAGCAGTCACAGGCAATATCACCATTCATGCTCCCGTGGTAAATCCCGCCAATATTAACGGACGGTTACTCAATATTGATCAAGCCAGTTTAAAAGGCATTATGCAAGGCACCAATTTTAATATTGGTAATGCCAGTGCGGTTAATTTTAATCACACTGCTGGCGCAGGCTCAGCCACGCTGCTGCGGATTAACGGGCCGAAAAGCATCATTGAAGGTGCGCTCAACTCTCCAAATGGTGCTATTTATCTAATCAACCAGAACGGCATTTTGTTTGCCAATGGTGCTCGGGTAGATGTAAATGGCTTAGTCGCTTCAGCATTAAATATCACCGATGGTGATTTTTTGAGTGACCGCGGGCATCTGCAAGCAGCGTTTGAAGGTAAGAGGGATGATGGTAAGTTTAGAGCTGCGTATATTTGGGGTGGGGATGGTGCAGGCTTTAAAGAGGTGGTGGTACAGGTAGAACCTGATGCGCGCATTAAAGCTGCCTTAGGTAGCTCGGTGATGTTATTTGCACCTAAAGTGATCAACCAAGGCAGCATAGAAACTACTGAAGGCCAAGTGGCCATGGCCGCAGGTGAAAAGGTGTATTTATCTTATGCGCCAGATTTAAATAAAGGCGCTGGTACCACAGACATTTACAGCTATGCCCCAGATTCTCCCTACAGAGGTTTGGCTGGTGTGCTGGTAGAAGTTGATTCTTATAAAAAGAAAGCATCCGATGCAGTAGATGCCCCTGAAGAAATTACCGGGGAGGTCACTAACGATACGATGGGTCGCATTCTTGCACAACGCAATAATGTGACTTTGGCAGGTTTTATGGTCAACCAGAATGGTCGTGTGACTGCGACTTCTTCTGCCAGCCAAAAAGGCTCTATTCGCTTACTGGCAAGAGACACTTCGGCAACAGGTTTTGCTGACGCAGTTACTTCAAAGGGCGAAATCAAAGATGCTGGTCAATTAGTAACTGAAAATAATACTTTAATAGCTGGTAGCCGTACTGGAAAACTCAATATTGGCGCAAACAGTATCACTACGGTATTGTCAGAAGATAGTGCTGCATTGAGCAAGGCCAAAGAGATTTTCTCAACGCCGCAAATTGGTGAGCCTGCGGCAAAAGCGGGTGAACAATCTTATGTAGAAAAAGTGCTGGCTGCCGTTAACGTTAAAGGCACAACCCTGACAGATGACCAGGTATTTAGTGCACCTACCATAGAAGCAACAGGTCACCAAGTGACCATTGGCGACAATGCCAAGATTGTAGCGCCAGGCGGCTTTATTAATATTTCTGCACAGAAGTCTGGATTGGAATTTAGTCCTTTAGGTCTGCTGGATTCAGACTCACGATTGTTTTTAGGTAAAAATACGCTGATTGATGTGGCTGGCTTGCAAAATGTGTCTGTGGCGATGGATAGAAATTTTATAGAATCTTTGCTCACATTGCTTGATTTAAAAGATGATCCACTCAATAGAGATGGCTTTTTATATCGAAAAAAAGTCTGGTTTGATATTCGTAATTTACCAGAATCTCGCGTGGCTGATGTTGCCGGGTTTGTAAAGCAAGTACCCCGCTCACTAGGTGAAAAGCTGGCGACTGCAGGTACGGTGAAACTGAAGTCTGAGGGCGATTTAATTCAAAGTAGTGGCTCAAAAGTAGATGTTTCAGGCGGGTCGCTCAAATTTGAAACGGGTATACATAAAGAAACCTGGGTGGTCGCTGCTAATGGCAAAACTTATGCCATTGGCGATGCCCCAGTGGATACCTTGTTCACAGGGTTTGTTGGCGGCACTAATACTTTATTAAAGCAAGAAACGGGTTACACCGAAGGTAAAGCGGCTGGTACTGTAGAAATCAAAGCGGTTAATGTTGCACTGGATGGTCAATTATCTGGTGGTGCGGTTTATGGTGAGCGGCAGCGTGAATCTACCAACTTGGGTGGTAAATTAGCCATTAATGTGCTGAATGATATTAGCAGTTTAGGCCATGATCTAACGATTGCCAATAACACGCCGCTTAACGCTGGTTTTAATTCCACAGACCCATTACCAAACTCAAGAATCAGTACCGTTGAAATTGACGCAGGCATGCTAAACCGCAGTGGCTTTGAAGATATTGCTTTAAGTACTGCGGGCAAAGTAAAGGTGAATTCAGAAATGAATTTGGCCGTAGGCAGCAAGCTTGCAATTTCAGGCCGTGATGTTGAAGTAAACAAAAGTATTGTGGCGCGTGGTGGTAGCGTTACATTGAATAGCCAGCTTACTAATGGCACAACAATTGCCGATGATACCAATGTCACCGTTGCCAATGGGGTTAAGGTGGATGTGTCCGGCAATTGGACTAATGATGCACTAAACACACCAGCTACAGGTCGTGTGCTTACTAAGGGCGGTAAAGTAACCATTAGTTCAGCTGATGAAGTCACTTTAGGGGCAGGCAGTCTGGTTGATGTATCTGGCGGCGGTTGGTTGCAGCGCGATAAGAAACTGGTAAATGGCGATGCTGGTAGCATCAATATTGCTGGACAAGTTGGTCAAGGCAGCCAAGACAGTCCGTTTACTTACAAAGCCCCCTTGCTGAATGGCGAACTACGCGGTTTTGCATTGGGCACAGGTGGCAATTTATCAATTACCGCGCCATTTATTACGGTAGGTAATAGCGGTTTTGGAGATGCACGTGAGTTTTTAGCAACACCAGATTTTTTCCAAAATAGCGGCTTTACTGGCTTTAATCTGACAGGGCGTGATGGCGTAATAGTGCGCAGCAATACCAATGTTGATGTAGTCGCTAAAAACTATTTACTCAATAGAGATTACAGCCTTAAAGCAACAGGTACGAATGTGCATGATTTTGCGACGACTGCCTTACTACCAGCAGATAAGCGCAGTTCAACTAGTTTGGCATTGTCCAGTAAGTCTTCTCCACTTATTGATGCGTCACAGGCATATGCAGCCAGTGGCGTTTCAAGGGGCAGCGTAGTGGTGGAAACAGGCGCAAGTTTGAAAGTGAATGCTAATGGCGTGCGTAAAGATGCTGATGGCAAGAGCGCACTACCAAGCATTGCGCTTTCAGCCTGGGATAATCAACTCTATGTTGATGGTACATTGCAAGCACCTGGCGGTGATATTGCGCTGACCATGAATGGCGACCCAACCGCAGCTGCCGATAATGGCTACAACGCGGCACAGGCGATATGGTTGGGGGCTAATGCAAAACTACTAGCCGCAGGGTATACGCAAACAACGCCTACAAACAATGGCTTAAGAGCAGGTAATGTTTATGATGGCGGCAACGTTAGTATCGATGCCAAAAAAGGCTATGTGGTGGCTAAAGCTGGTTCAGTGATTGATGTTGCTGGTACTTCTGCAGTATTTGATGTTAAAAATGTCAATCGATATACGCCTACTACAGTTGCCAGCAATGGTGGCGATGTATCTATTAGCGCCCGTGAAGGTATGTTGTTGGATTCCACATTTAAAGCGACAGCACCTGGTGCTCTAGCAGGCAGCTTGGAATTGCGACTCACTCGCGGTGCATCTCACACGCTTGGTTTGCAGTCATCCCCGTATCCTGGCAGTTTAGAAGACCCCGCAAATGGAAATCCTGGAAATGCGCCTGATCAGCTATGGTATGTAGATGTAAGTCAAGCAGGATCATTTGTACCGACAAACCTTAATGCAGGTGACTCAATACAGCCCGTTGCTGGCGGTTTGGCGAAAATAGCTGCTAATAACATCATGAATGCAGGCTTTAGTGATGTGGCTTTAAAGTCTGAACATGGTGTAAGGTTTACTGGTGATGTAGATTTAAAAGCATCACGTAGTATCACTTTTAATGCAAAAGTGATTGAAGCCACAGCAGATTCGCAAGTGAAATTAACCGCCTCTAATGTGGTAATGAGTAATGTTGATGAAACAAAAGCATTAAGACCCACAGGCGAATATATTGCAGCAACGCCAGTGGCGGGTACAGCTAATCTAGTAGTGAACACTAATCTGCTGGATTTAAAAGGGCAGCTAGCACTTTCGGGCTTTGCAACATCATCGTTAAATAGTACAGGTGATGTCAGGCTGACTGGCTACAGTGGCGCGATTGTGCCAGGCGGAGGTTTTAAGGGTGAATTGCTCACTACGGGCGCACTTAGTTTTAATGCCCGCCAGATTTTCCCGACATCACTTTCTGATTTTACTGTGACAGCAACTGGTACAGGTAGCAGAGTAAGTTTTAACGGCACAGGCAGCCATGACAAAGTGCTGTCTGCAGGTGGCAAACTTACTGTGAATGCTGAAACGATTGATCAAAACGGTGTATTGCTGGCGCCTTTTGGCACAATTAGCCTGAATGCCAGCGATGCCCTGAACTTGAACGCAGGCAGTTTGACCTCAGTGTCTGCACAGGGTGCGTTAATTCCATTTGGCTACACAGCCCGTGATGGACAAGATTATTTATATAACTTTGGCTCAAATACGCAGCAATTTAAATCAACTTCAGAATCTACTACGGGCGTTGCACCTCCCGAACGTGTGGTAAAACTTTCTGCACCAAATATCAATCAAGCTACTGGTAGTACAGTAGATATAAGCGGTGGCGGAGATTTATTTGCTTATGAGTGGGTGCCAGGTATTGGTGGAAGCGCTGACGTGTTGGCCAGTGGCGCTAACCAAAACGCTTTTGGTAAAGGAACAACCGCAACTTGGGCGATTATGCCCGCAAGTAATACAACATTTGCCAGTTATGACACTCAATATTGGCAGGGTAGCGATGTTAAAGCGGGTGATGCCGTGTATATTTCTGGTGTGCCAGGCTTGGCAGCGGGTTATTACTCATTACTGCCAGCACGTTATGCACTATTGCCTGGAGCAATGTTGGTTTCTGCTGTCGCTGGCTATCAAGATAGACCCGAAGGGCAAACCCAAACACTTGCTAACGGCAGCACATTGGTTTCTGGTCATTTGGCGGCTTATACATCTAATGGTTATGCACAAACATCCCGCACTGCAGGCTTTGTGGTGCGGCCAGGGTCTGATGCCTATAAGTTAGCGCAGTACAACACAACGACCGCAGGTACTTTCTTTAAAGCAAACACACAGGCACAACAAACCGCAGATGCTGGTCGTTTATCATTCGCGGCAACCAATAGCCTGGTGCTTAAAGGGATTTTGGATGCACTGCCTGGTCAAGGAGGCAAAGGAGCTGAGGTCGATATTGCCGCACCACGTTTACTGGTGGTGGGTGCAGGTGAGGCAACAGGCCAGGTGACTGAAAATGGCGTGACCTATCTAGCAATAGATGAATCTTCATTAGCAAAATTTAATGCGGCCAGCTTATTGCTGGGCGGAACACGCAGCAACGGTAAAGTAGATGTGATTTCCACAGAAGTGCGTATGAACGGTAATGCTGATTTAATTGGCCCTGAAGTGGTATTGGCAGCAACGGATACAGTACGTTTAGATTCAGGCGCAACACTAAAAGGTGCGGGAACAGGTGCAACTGCGAAAGACTTAACTATTGGTGCTGTAGGTGGAGCTGATGGTGATGGTGCACTGGTGAGGGTTTCAGGCGGAAAGGCCGTGCAGGTAACACGCTTAAACACGGATGATAATCGTGGTGATTTAATTATTGCAGCAGGCGCAACTGTGGAAGGTGATGGTTCATTATTGCTGGATGCCAGCAAAAACACGACAATTGCTGGTGATGTTAAATTTGCAAAAGGTGCTGCACTTGGTTTTGCATCAGGGCATGTAAGCTTAGGCTCTCCTGATAACAATGAGGCGGTGACGAATGGCTTATGGCTACAAAAGGCACAACTCGACAAATTTGCAGATGCGGGTAGTTTGTTTTTAAAAAGTAGGTCAACCATTGATGTATATGGGGATACTTCTTTTGGCAATAACGATTTTGACTTAACGCTGCAAAGTGCGGGTCTTGCGGGCTATCAAAATACAGGTAAAACGGCCACTATCACGACCCGTACTTTAACCATTGCCAATAAAGATAACGTGGGTTTTGCAGCTGCAGTACCATTGACTGGGGGTACGACACCTGAATTAGGTACGGGAAATTTAAACATTAAAGCAGAAACCGTGCTTAGTGGTAATAATACAGTACGTTTAGCTGGCTTTAACCAGGTGGAAATTACAGCGAGTAAAGAAATAGTAGCTCAGGGTAACAGTACAGTCGCACCCAATAAGTTAGTAGCAGACCAAAACCTCACCTTAGCCTCAGGGCGAATCACTGTTAGTAGTAAAGCCGATCATGAACTTGTAGCAACGAATGGTTTATTACAAGTTAAGGGTGTTGTTGATAGTCCATCAAGTTTGGCTGCATCTACGTCACAAGGCAGTAAACTTAAATTAAGTGGCGATCAGGTTCTGCTTGCTAGCGGCGCCAAAATTGACGCGCGTGGGGGTCGGGTTACTATAGAAGCAACTGGTGTAGATGCAACAGATAACGTTAAACTTGCTGATGGTTCCAGCATTTCAGTACAGGGTAGTTCGTATGTGCTGAATAACCAAACCGTAGCATTACCAGCAGGGGAAGTGAATCTGATATCTAAAAACGGCGATGTTGATGTGCAGCAAGGTGCATTGATTGATTTAACGGCGGCAGGGACAGGCAATGCTGGTAAATTTGTAGTTTCTGCTGTGAAAGGAGAGGCTAAGATTGCAGGTACGGTTAAAGCGGCAGAAGCAGGGGCTAAGGGTAAAAACGCAGTCGCAAGTATTGATGCCAAGGTGGTTAATAATATTAGTCAAACAATTGCAGCCTTAAGTAATTTCTCTGGTGCGCAATCATATCGTGTTAGAGAGGGTGATGTTACCGTTGCCGCTGGAGATGCAATTGCCGCGAAAAGTGTGATTGTAGTTGCAGATAACGGCAAGATTACGGTTAACGGAAAAATAGATGCATCTGGCGATAAAGGCGGCAGTATAGAAGTATTTGCTAAAAATGATGTCACCATTAACGTTGGCGCACAATTGTTGGCAAAAGGTACAGCGGATAAAACCAGCACCGCTGGCAGTCTGGGGAATGGCGGTGATGTATTGCTATCTTCTGACGCAGGCAGCGTTAGCGTAGCTGCGCCAGATGTCAATGGATTATCTGGTGCATTGATTGATGTGACAGGTGATCAAGTAGGCGCTATTAAAGGCCAAGGCGGCGAGGTGATTTTTAGGGCAGCCAGAACTGGGACTGGCGCGGGTGATGGCGTGAATGTAGACAAGCAAGCGCCAGCAGCGGTTACTGGTGCCAAGCGAGTATTAGTAGAGGCGGTTAAGAAATATGATTACAGCGAAGTTGATGCAACAGCGCAGATTACTATTGCCAATGATACCAACACTTTTGCTGCAAATATCGCAGGAGTTATTGATGGCTACAGCAAAACACGTGATGGGAAGTCGGCAATTATTGCTCCCGGTGTAGAAGTGAAAAGCTCTGGAGATCTGACTTTATCCAGTGATTGGACTTTAGGTGACGAAATGCCAAGCGGTGGCATATTGACTTTAAGCGCTGCCAAAAATCTTATATTGAACGGCAATATCAATTACATCCAATCGCAATCCCCTAGTAGCTGGAGTTACCGCTTGGTTGCTGGTGCAGATGCAGCCTCAATAAATCCGGAAATTGTTACAAAAGGTATTGGTAATATCACTTTGGCAGATTCAAAGTTCGTGAGAACAGGTACAGGCTTCATTCACGCCGTAGCAGGTAATGATATTCAGCTTGGTAAAGAAGATGGTACAGGTGCAGCCATTTATACATTAGGTTTGCCAGATACTACAAACCCCGTAAATTTCGTTAAGCTCAACCCACAAGATAAAGAGTTTTATAGTGATGGAGGAGGCAACATAAAAATTAATGCAGGCGGAAATATTTCTGGCTCTGCTACTACTGCAGAAACTCAAGATGTTGCAAAGTGGCTATATACTGGCGTACGCTCAGATTCAATTAATGGTCAGGCAAGATGGTGGAGTCGCTATGATACTGTCAAATCTGGCGGTACTAAAACACGGTCAGAAGGTTTTACTAATGGCATTGCCACGCTTGGTGGTGGTGATGTTAGCATTCAGACGGGTGGTGATTTAAATAATCTGCAAGTATCAGCAGCAAGCAATGGTCGTATGGGAGGCAACCCTGGTGAAGCGCCAAGCATGGCAAATTTCCTTGAACTTGGCGGCGGAGATGTTGAAATTCAGGCCGCAGGTTCAATCAATCAAGTTTTACTACATTCGGCTAAAGGTGACATAACAGCCAATGCTGGGGCAGATGCTAATGTTCAGTTGTCATTAATGGATTCCAAGGTGGCATTGCTTGCAAGCAATAACCTTGCAATTACTAACGTCTCTAACGCTACCAATCATTTGTCTAGCTTGTCCGATGATAAGTTTAGGGTAAATTTTTATACTTATGCTGACCAAACATCGATTGGCGCGACCTCATTGACAGGAAATGTAACTGTTAAAGGCGGTGAGAAGCCTTTTCCATCAAAACTATTTGCAGCAGCACCTGATGGCGATGTGAATGTAGAAAGTGTAGTGCTGTATCCATCAAAAACAGGCAATGTCACATTACTTGCCGGGCATGATGTAAATATTAATTCGCTAGTCATGTCTGAAGTAGACCCAGGTGCGATACCAGTGATTACTACACCCAAGATTAAAACGGCAATCATCCCGGTTTTAAATAACTATCAGGGAATATCAGGCCATACTGAAGGATTGTTACATATCGCTGATGTTGAACCTGTCAGGGTTTATGCACAACATGACGTGATATTTAAAAAAGATAATCCATTAGTGACCCCAAAACGGACCGAGATAATCGCAGGACATGATGTAGTAGACCCTAACCTGATTATTCAGAACCTTAAATCAACAGATGTTTCATTGATTCAGGCGGGTAATGATATTCGCTACAGCGACCCTGAGCGATCTGGCGATAAAACTTTGGCTATTAACGCTGGAATACAAATTGCTGGCCCCGGTCGATTACACTTGATTGCAAATGGTGATATTGATTTAGGGGCTTCTAAGGGTATTCAATCAATAGGCAATATCAATAATCCTTTCTTGCCTGAACAGGGCGCGGATATTATGGTGCAACCAGGCGCCGCGGCTGTGGCTGATTACAACGGCATTCTTCGCGCATATGTGGACCCGCTATCGCAGTATTCAAGTACTTATTTGCCGCAGTTGACACAACTCATGAGACAAAGGACTGGAAATAGCAATCTGGCAGATACTCAGGCACTGGCAGACTTTAAAATGCTAGATAGGCTAGCGCAAACAGCATTTATTAACCAGGTATTCTTTGCTGAATTAAAAGCAGGTGGGCGCGATGCGATTGATTCCAAGAGCAGCTCATTTGGCGATTACTCACGATCTGAACGTGCTATTTTGCAGATGTTCCCTGAATTTACTACTAACCAAACACTTGTCTCTCAAGTAGGTTCGATCATGAAAGACTTTGGCAATATTGCCAATGAGCAAGTGACACACCCAGGCGATTTGAATTTATTCTATAGCCAAATTAGAAGTGAGCGTGGTGGGCGGGTTGAATTGCTAGTCCCTGGAGGTTTAGTGAATGCTGGACTTGCTGTAGCAGGCGGGCCAGTAAAACCAGATACCGACCTTGGTATTGTGTCTCTTCGTGGCGGGGAGTTACTTGGCTTTGTGAGAAAAGACTTTCAAGTCAATCAATCGCGAGTATTTACGCTGGGAGGCAGCGATTTAATGCTTTACTCTGCACTTGATGATATTGATGCTGGTAAAGGTGCGAAGACTTCATCTTCCACACCACCGCCAGAAGTCCGTATTGTTAATGGGCAGGTAGTATACGATTACTCAGGTGCAGTAGCAGGAAGCGGGATTGCAGCCCTTACCTCAACTGGGGGCAAGCCAGGCACGGTTGATCTTTTTGCTCCCTATGGTGAAATTAACGCAGGCGAGGCAGGTATTCGCTCAGCAGGTAATATAAATTTAGGCGCTCGCGTTATTACAGGGGCGGATAATATTGTAGCTGGTGGTGTAACAACCGGTGCGCCAGTTGCTAGCGTTGCTGGTTTAAGTGTAACTGCTCCTGCATCTACCGACTCAACAAGCACGAGTAAGCAGGGTGATCAGGTTAGTGATGCGGCAAAACAAGCATCAAACACCAAACTTGCTGCGTTACCCTCTCTAATTACTGTTGAAGTTCTTAGCTTGGGTGATGAGTCTGCAGCGTCAACTTCGCAATGTAAAGATGAAAGTAATAAAAAAGACTGTAAGAACTAGTCAAGTTATTTTTCCTGTAATAAACATTCATTATTATCACAAGCAATAAGTCACAAGCGCTGAGACATTTTTGTCCCAGTGCTTGTGTTGCTAAGGACTATTTTTCGATATGTGCAAACAAGATAACTATAAAACGCGCACAGCTATTTTTATTTTTCTGTCACTTGGGCAAGTTGCCCCATTGTACGCAAATGAAACTTCTGATTTTAAGTCAGAATCTGCCGCACCATTTTCACAACCTGAGAAACAATCAGGTGCAGAAGTCTTGCCTGTCGCTGTAAAGCAAGAAGTAGCTGATCAAGAAGCTTTAACATCTGAGAAAACAAATAATAAAGATACCAATTACTTTGACATATTAGAGTTTCAGGTGGAAGGCAATACTAAGCTTACCACAATGCAAATTGAGGCAGCAGTGTACCCGCAAATGGGAGAGAAAAAGACTATTGCAGATGTTGATAAAGCAAGGGAGTCTTTAGAAAAGGCCTATCACCAAGCTGGTTATCTTACAGTGTTGGTAGATATCCCTGAGCAAGATGTAGACAAGAAGATTGTTAAGCTCAATGTGACAGAAGGCAAAGTTGGCCGCCTGCGGGTTAAAGACTCGCATTATTTTGCACTGGGACGCATTAAAGAGCTTTCGCCATCAGTAAAAGAAGGTGAAGTGCCACATTTCCCTACCGTTCAAGCAGATATTGCTCGATTAAACCGTACTGCTGATAAGCGTGTCACGCCAGTGATGAAGGCAGGCAAGGCGTTTGGTACGGTGGATGTCGATTTGAAAGTAGAAGACAACTTACCATTGCATGCCAGTCTTGAGTTGAATGACCGCTATAGTCAGGATACTACTCGCTGGCGTTTGGGTGGCATGATTCGATACGACAACTTGTGGCAGCGAGAGCATAGTTTATCTCTCAATTTCCTTGTTTCTCCGCAAAACATTGATGAAGTTAAGGTACTTTCAGCGAATTATCTAATGCGCTTTGATGAGAGCGACATGATGTTAGCTTTGTATGGCGTTAAATCAAACAGCAGTGTTGCCACTGTTGGCGGCATTAATATTTTAGGTAAGGGTACCATTTTGGGCACGCGCTTAATCAAACCGCTACCTTCGGTAGATACTTATTATCATTCTATTTCACTAGGGTTGGATTACAAGGATTTTGGTCAAACCGTCGTGTTTGGCAGTAGTTTTGATACGCCTATTACTTATATGCCATTGTCGGCGGTGTATTCAGGTACATGGCAAAACACATTAAGCAGCACTCAGTTAACAACTGGCATTAACTTTGGAATGCGAGGCCTGGTATCAGATGAAGCTGAGTTTGCAAGTAAGCGAGCAGGGGCCAAACCTAACTTTTTTATAGCAAAAGCTGAGTTGCAACATACACAAACCTTACCGAAAGGTTTTCAGGGATTTGCAAAGGTTGATGGTCAATTTTCAGGCGCGCCTTTGATATCAAATGAACAGTATCTTGCAGGTGGTGTTGATACGGTAAGAGGTTATCTAGAGGCGGAAGCATCTGGAGACCAGGCGTTGCATTCAACCCTTGAAATTCGCACACCTTCATTGTTTAAAGACATTGCCTGGTTGCAAGATTTTAAGCTTTCTGCCTTTTATGATATTGCTCAGATCAAAACAATAGATCCATCAGTAGGGCAAAACGAGAAATCAACTTTATCAGGTACTGGTTTTGGTGTTCGTATGAAAGCGTTGAAGCGTTTAAATGTCAATCTGGATTTGGCATGGCCGTTGAACGATAGTGGCGTTACAAAAAGTGGCGATTTTGCAAGTCACATGCGCCTCTGGTATGAGTTTTAATGGTTAGTTGTCGATTTGATAAAGCGTGAAACTAAGTGAAATTTAATCAAGGGATATTCAGTATGAAAAGATTGTTGGCGTTATTATTTTTGATGGCTGGGCTTATTCCCTTATCAAGTATTGCTGCATGGAATGCAGATTGGACAGTGCAAAATAAAATATCTATTAATGCACAGGGTCTGACTGAGGCCTCCTCTCAGGCGCCTGTAGTAGTGCGCTTACATTCAGGCAATTTTGATTTCACAAGCGTGAACATTGATGGTTCAGATATCCGTTTTATAGCAGGAGATGATAAAACCGAACTTAAGTATTACATGGAAAAATTTGATGCAGTAAACGAGCTGGCCATTATTTGGGTGCAATTACCAAAAGTTGATACCACAGACAAAAATGCACATTTTTGGCTTTATTCTGGCAACGAAAAAGCAACGACAAGCACTGGAGTAAAAACTGCATGGAATGCCAACACCGTTGCAAACTTCCATTTTGCAGAAAAAACACTGTCACAGGATAGCTCTGCCACTGAGCTAGGGGCCGGTGGTGAAATTACACTACAAAAGGCAGGGTTGATAGGTGAAGCAGCTACTTTTTCAGGTAAACCATTCGTTATATCTGTTAATCCAGCAGTCAAACATGCTGCAGGCGCTGGCTATACATGGTCTGCCTGGATTAAGCCGGCAAGTTTGCCTCAACAAGCCAGTCTGTATAACCAAGGTGATGCAGTTGTCTTAAAAATTGATGGTCAAAAGCTAAGCTTAAACGTAGGCGCCAGCAATGTATCTGGTGGTGAGATTAAGGCAGCCACATGGCAGTATGTTGCTTTTACGCTGGAAGGCGGCAGGGCCAGTATTTTTGTTAATGGTGTATCAGTTGGTACAGGAGATGCTCCAGTCGTTGATGCGGAGTCTGACATTAAAATTGGCGAAGGCTATACAGGTGAAATGGATGAGTTAGAGATTGCCAACGTAGCCCGAAGTGATAATTGGCTCAAATTTTCCGCTAGTACACAGGGCATGGATAGCCAGTTGCTAAAAGTTGAAATGGGTGAGGGTGGTGAAGCTGAGGAAGAAGGTGAAGTCAATTATATCGGCATATTGGTCAGCAGCCTGACCTTGGATGCCGAAATCGTGATTGGTATCTTGGCGGTGATGTTTGTGATCAGTCTATGGGTGATGTGGGTGAAAGCCGCACTTGTAATGAAGACTGATAAAGACAATAAAAAATTCCTGACACGCTTTCAAAATGCAGGTAACGATTTGCTGAGTCTGGATAAGGGCGGCAGGTATCCGCATTCTTCATTGTATAAACTTTATACAGCCGGTTTAAGGGAAATTCGTAAGCGTGAAACTGCTGATGAAAAATTAGCATTGAGCGGTGCATCAATGGATGCAATTAAAGCTGCCATTGATGCTGATTTAGTCCGTGAAACACAGCGCTTGAACTCGAACATGGTGCTGCTTACTATCGCGATTTCCGGTGGTCCGTTCCTGGGTCTTTTGGGTACGGTAGTCGGTGTGATGATTACCTTTGCTGCGATTGCTGCCGCTGGTGATGTGAATGTGAATGCAATTGCACCTGGGATTGCCGCAGCTCTGTTAGCGACTGTAGCAGGTTTAGCGGTCGCGATTCCTGCGTTGTTTGGCTATAACTATTTAGCCAGCCGTATTAAAAATATCACCATTGCCATGCAAATATTCGTGGATGAATTTGTTACACGTACTGCCGAGTTGTACGGCAAATGATTTTTTCTTCATGCAAAATCCAGGCACAACAAATGAGACATTATGTCTGAAGGCATAAAAGAAGAGAACCAGCTTTATGACGAGATTAACATCACGCCGATGCTTGATCTCGCCTATGTGCTGTTAGTGATTTTTATCATCATGACAACAGCTTCTGTACAGGGTGTGAAGGTCGATACGCCACTAACGAAAGCAACCGCGCCATTGGCTAAACCAAACATGCGGGCTATTACCATTACCAGTGACGGGTCTGTGTATCTGGATGCTTATCCTGTTGATATGGCAACCTTAGAGCAAAGGTTGGGTGAATTAAAAAGTGGCAATCCCGAGTTGCCTGTAGTGCTAAAAGCGGATGCAGCCGCACAATTCGACAAAGTCTCGGAGGTGCTGGGAATATGCAAAAAACTGGATATTACTGAAGTTGGTCTGGTAACCAAGAAGCAGGCAGGATAGCACGATGCAAGTACAAAACGACGCACAGCCTTATGACACCATTAACATCACGCCCATGCTGGATCTGGCTTATGTGCTACTGGTTATTTTTATTCTGATGACCACTGCTGGTGTGCAGGGCCTCACTATGAACTTACCTAAACCATCTAACAAACCCAGTACTGAAAAGCACGACGTAAAAATTGTACAGGTGCAGCAAGGTGGGGGTGTACTCATCAATGGCATAGGAGTAAGCATCGCCGAGCTTGAGACACAACTTAATGCTGCGAAGTTAAAAGATCCTCAGTTCTCCGTCATGATTCGAGGCGATGCTAATGCCCCTTATGCAGGTGTTATTAGTGTGATTGATCTTGTTACCAGGATGGAGATCGCGAATGTAGGCTTGGTAACTGGGAAGATAGGTACCTGATGCAAAGCGCTGACATATATCTAGAAGATGATGAACAAGTGCCAACGGCTAGCGCTATTTGGCTTAAACGTATAGCTATTATATTAGTCGCGGCTGTTGTTTTAGGGTTATTAGGTTACGCGATGCAATCGTTGTTCTCTGGCGGCACAACTCACAAAAAAGCAATTACAACGATTAAGCTACTGCCTGATACTCCACCACCCCCCCCCCCTCCGCCTAAGGAGCCGCCAAAAGAGCAACCCAAAGATCAGCCAAAGGAGATGAAAGAAGTGCCACAGCCTAAGCCTGAACAAGCACCTCCAGCTGAAGTTCTTAAAATGGAAGGCGCCGCTGGCGATGGCCCTAGCCCGTTTGCTGCAGGTGCGGTCAATAATGAATATCAAGGTGGGGAAGTTGGCACCAAGATTGGTGGTGGACCTAGCAAATACCAGTTTGCGTGGTACACCGATTTGATTAAAAGCCAAATTGAAAATGCTATGGCAAAAGATAAAGCACTTGCAAATGGCTCTTACAAGGTGGTTGTTAAGGTTTGGGTAGCGTCCAGTGGACGAATTCAGCGTTATGAATTGGTTGGTTCAAGTGGAGATGCAGATAAAGACGCATTGGTTAAAAAAGCTTTAGATGAGATGCCGCCATTATCTGATCCTCCTCCTGGCGATATGCCTCAGCCAGTAAAACTAAGAGTCACTGCACGTTCTGTCGGTTGAGTATGATCGGAATTAAAGTTAGGAATGTGATGACAAATTTTTTTGAATATGAAACGGAAATTAACATGATACAAGCACAACAACTCAAGGGAATCTCGAAAAAGCAAGATCGCGATTTCACTGCTCGGTTACATGATGCACGTACAACTTTAAAACCAATGGTTGCTGCAATTGCTACAATTTATCTTGGAACAGCAATAAACACTGCTCATGCTGGTGAACGTGAATCTTTAGAACAGTTGCGCTCGACCACAGTTAATCTTGTTAATTTATTGGTTCAAGAAGGTGTGCTCAGTAAAGGTAAGGCTGATGATTTACTAAAGCAAGCTACACAGGATGCACTCAAGGCTAAAGAAAAAGATGCGGTAGCTGACGCAGCAAGCACGCAAAATGCGACTGTGGATAAAGCTGTTGATGAGAAGATGGTCAGAGTTCAATATGTTCCTGAAATTGTAAAAAAAGAGATGCGGGAAGAAATCAAAAAAGAAGTGATGACTACGCTCAACTATAAAGCAGGTACACGCCTTGGCATGCCGGAATGGATAGACCGTATGGTTTGGGAAGGTGATTTACGATTTAGATATCAAAATGATAAATTCCCTACTGGCAACCCTGACCCAAGAGACTTCAACTTGGCAAATGGAGGTGCAGATTTGAATAACACTTCTGACGATAGGAGTCGCACAAGATTGCGCGCCAGATTAGGGGTAAAAGCGCAAGTGAATGATTGGATGTCAGCTGGGTTAAGAATGACTACTGGTTCACTGGGTGACCCGATTTCACCCAATCAAACTCAAGAAGCAGCTTCAGCAAAATATACCTTAGGAGTTGATCGTGCTTATATGAATGCAGAAATCAAACCTTGGCTTAATGTGGTCGGTGGGCGATTTGCTAATCCATGGTTCTCAACAGATCTAGTGTGGGACCCAGATTTGGCATTTGATGGGGTGGCGGTTAGTTTCACGCCAAAAATTAATGACAATTGGTCAGGCTTCGCCACTATTGGCGCATTTCCATTAGATGAAATTGAAGGTTCTAATTTAAATAAAGCCAAAAGCAAATGGATGTATGGATCACAAGCGGGTATAAAGTGGACATCCGCCAACAAGTCTTCGGCGAAAGTAGGCGTTGCTCTCTATGATTTTGATAATGTTGAAGGTATTTCCAATCCAAATAACTTAAATTCCTACGATGCAACCGTTCCAGTCTTCCGTACTAAAGGAAATTCCTATTTTGATATAAACGAGCAGTTTAATAATGTCGCAACTTCAAAGTATAGTCTAGCCTCTAAATTTAGGGAACTTAACTTAACTGGGGAGGTTGATATAGCGGCTTTTGATCCAGTGCATGTCATTCTGACTGGTGATTATGTAAGAAATATTGGCTTTGATAGCAAGGAAATTAGTAGGAGAACAGGCCTCAATAATTCATTCCTTCCTAAAAAACAGGTGAATGCCTATCAGTTGAAATTAACTGTAGGCATGCCTAGCACTTACAAAGCGCATGACTGGCAAGCCTTCGCTGCATACAAGCGCCTGGAAGCGGATTCTGTGCTTGATGCTTATACAGATTCAGACTTTTACCTAGGTGGTACAAATGCAAAAGGCTGGGTTTTGGGTGGTAGCTATGGCTTGGATAAAAACACATGGCTGACAGCCAGATGGTTCAGCGCAGATGAAATTGAACCTCGTGGCGCAAGTCTATTTGGTGCTTCACTCTCACCATTATCGATTGATGTGTTAATGCTAGATTTAAATGCTAAGTTCTAATTGAGAGTGATGATGAAATTAAAACTTCCTTATAGTATTTTCTGGCTACTTTTTGCATCGTTATTGATTGGGCTTTTTTCCCCAGAAAGTGTAATTGCAGCTGAAAAACAAGATAAATCAGCTAAACGTGCTGCTCTGATGATGCAAAAAATCAAGCAAGAAGCAGAGCAGGAGAAAGCAGCGATGCAGACTCAGTTTGATTTACAAAAAAAAGAGCTTGAAGATAAAATCCTAAGCAAAGATGAGCAATTGCAAGAGCTTGATAAGAGTCTGGAAACTTCACAGCGAAAAGTAAAAAAGCTAGAAAGCGATATTGCTAAAGTTAACACTGAAAAAGCAGCGTTGGATACCAAACTGCAACAAACGCAATTAATGCTAGAGACTACACAGACTAAACTTTCAGATTTACAGTTGCAATACAGTCAGGCTCAAGCGGATATTAAGGTTAACGATAATCAGCGAAAAACACTTTCGACTAACTTGGCACAAACCAATAAGTCACTGAGTGTTTGCGAAGAAAAAAATACCAAATTACATCAGTTTGGTACAGATCTTATCAAAATATACGATAAGCCAACTGCTTATGACGCGGTAATGCGTAAAGAATCTTTCTTACAGCTAAAACGTGTGGAATTAGAAAACATACTGCAAAATTACCAAGATAAACTTAATGATGAGCATCTGGTAAAAAGCAAACCTACTTACTAAGCTCAGTTAGACTGCATATGGAACAAATTGCCAAACTCTGGAACATGACATCCGTGTTCCTTCTCACACTCGCGATCGTGACGGCTCCATTTCGAGGTTTTAACGGCGACAGGTTAGTGGTGGCTTTAGTAGTTGGGTTCTTGGTTTTAATTCCACTCGCCCTAGCGGCACATGCATACCGTCGTCCAGACAGCAATGTTCACCGTGGTATCTACCTGACGAATCTCGCTCTTTCTGTTTTCGTCGTGATCTTTCTAGCTACGTTTACGATAGTACAGCCAGCCGCCGTGCTTATTCTCTTCCCTCTCCTCGGGCTGATGCTCCTAGCGCCGGCAATTCTTAATTTCCTTGTGCTTCAGCGCTGGCGTATGCAGTCTAACCTCACGGTCGAGAGGGACTCACCAAAAGCGGGCGCCCCTCACCTTAAGAGATAAATTTACTTTCAATTTCTAACGTTGCATTAAAAATGTAACGTTAGAAATAATGCCGTCATAATCTCTGCGTAATATCCATTGTTCACTATATGAGTGAAAATATGGTAAATCTAAATAAAATACTCCCAAGAGTTCTGCCGTTTGCTATTTATATATTATTTCTAGGGTTGAGTGATTTTTTATCTCCGCTATTAGAAAGTGTTGGCATTGATTCTAAGTGGATTTATGCAATAAAAATTATATTGGTAATTGCGTTGTTGATATATTTTTACCGTAACTACAATGAACTTAGCGTTAAGCCTCTGGTGAAGGACTTATGTGTCGGCGCGCTAGCTGGACTGTTGGTTTTTCTGCTTTGGATATTGCCATACCCTGCTTGGGCGATACTTGGCGGTGATGTTAGTGGTTTGAATCCAAATAAAAATTCAGATGGAATTGAATTAATTCTGTGGTTATCCGTACGTATTTGTGGTGCAGCGCTGATTGTTCCAGTGATGGAAGAATTATTCTGGCGGTCGTTTGTAATGCGATGGATCGATAACAAGGAGTTTCAGAGTTTATCCCCTAAAAACATCTCATTTTATGCCCTTATCGTAAGTTCATGTTTGTTCGGCTTAGAACATCAACTATGGCTAGCTGGTTTGTTTGCCGGGGTTATATATGGGCTGTTATATAAGATTTATAAAAATTTGTGGGTGCCAATTTTTGCACACGCGGTGACCAACGGCATTCTTGGCCTTTGGGTAATGACTACCGGGAATTGGCAGTATTGGTAATGATTAATCACGCAATTAAAATTACAGTTATTTGCAGTCTGCTGTTTATTTCTACATACACTTTAGCAGAAGGGTTGGTAGACATTAAGCCTTATGTGAACGCGAGCATCAATTACGATGATAACTTATTTCGGTTTTCATCTTCTGAGCAAGCAAAAGCAACCTTTGGCTCGTCTAACACCTCCGATGTAGTGAAGCGAGTTGATTTAGGAGTTGTTGTCAATCTCAGATTAAGTCGTCAATTAGTAACATTGTCATCAAGTATCAATGAAAGTCGTTATGATCGATTCGATATTCTGAATAATACTGGTAAATCAAATAAATTAAACTGGAGCTGGCGCTTGGGTAATGATTTGTATGGAGAGGTAAGTGCTAGTGAAAATGAAGCAATTTCAGGATTTAATGAAATTAACAAGCGAGTTAAAAACTTAAGAACAACCAGTAGGCAACTTGCTAATATCAATTGGAATCTACAACCGAGCTGGACACTGAGTGCGACACGTGAATATGGTAAATCTGAAAATGAACTCAGTAGTTTAAATGCACTTAATAGAGAAGATGATATTTATGAGGCTGGAATTCGCTATCAAAATCAACGTGGTACACAGTTAGGTGTTGCATATCGGGTATCTGATTCAACTTTCCCAAATAGATCTGGTTTCGAACAGGTTTTTTATGGCGATGAAAGTTCAAAAAAAGAGATTGTTGTCAACGCAGTATGGTTACCTAGTGCTAAAACTAGGGTTTCTACACGATTGTCTAATGTAAATTTGGATATAAAAAATTTACCACAACGCAATTTTAATGGGATTAGCCAGCGTTGGAGTTTAGATCACTCATTTACAAGTAAAGCAAATGTTAACCTAACTGCTTATCAGGATATAGCGCCAGTTGATGACATCATATCAACCTATGTAAAAGTTACAGGTTTTAGTGTGAATCCATCCTGGATATTGACCGATAAAATTGCAGTGCAGGCAGGTTTAGGCTACGAAGAACGAAATTATTTAGGGAGTGCAGGCATCCTGCTTAGTAGCGTCGAATTCGATCGGTACGATGAATCAAAACTTGCACGCGTATCCCTCACATATACTCCGACTATGAAATCACTGGTGGCATTGCAATATCAAGGCGAAAAGCGGGAGTCCAATGCTAGTAACGCCAATTATCAATATAACAATATCAATTTTTCTATGCGGTATGATTTTTAGGCAAATAAATTGCTGGTTAGAATTGCGTAGTAATGCCAATACAAAATAATCCTTGCGATATCCCTCATCATAAATATGACGTATTCCTGACATATTAAATTCACATTTAATTCTTATAGTAGAAGAACTTTAGAATTGGATGAAAGAACCGCATGAGTTTTACAAAAAAATATTTGGTATTGATGTTAATTGGCACATCCGTTGCATTCACGGCCTGTGAAAAAAAAGATCAAGAAAACACAGAAAAACCAGAAACACAAGTGGTTGCAAAAGTGAATGGCGATGAGATATCCATACATCAAGTTAATTTTCAGCTTACGCGTATGGGGCAGATGAATGAAGCACAGAGTAAAGCGGCAGCAGAAAAAATATTGACGCGATTAGTAGAGCAGCAACTATTAAAGCAACAGGCATTAGAAGCAAAGATCGATCGTGATCCCAGAGTTGTGCAAGCGGTTGAATCCTCTGGCGATGAAATATTGGCGCAAGCTTATTTAGAGCAGTTGTTGGCAAAAGCGGCTAAACCATCTGCGACTGAAATTGATACTTTCTACAATGAACATCCAGAACTGTTTTCAAACCGTAGGATATTTCGCTTACAAGAACTTGTAGTTGATGTCAGTAAAGATAAATTTTCAGAAATTGAAAGCAGTTTAAAAGATATCAAGGGAATTAACGAAGTTGCAACTTGGTTGAGTACTAAAAAATATGTATTTACTGCTAACAGCAATGTAAGAACGGCTGAGCAAATCCCATCTGATTTACTTAAAAAATTGCAACCGCTTAAAGACGGTGAGTTTATTCTGGCGCCATCAGAGCGCACTATCAACATTATTCATTTGGCAGCATCTCAGACATCACCAGTTACGCGTGAAAAAGCGGCGCCGATTATTGAGCAGTTTTTCCTGAACCGGAGTAGAGCTGAACTGGCAAAAAAAGACATGTCTGAAATTAAAGATAAGGCGAAGATTGAATACTTAGGTGCATTTTCAGATATAGGAAAATCAGAAGTAGCAAAATCAGAAGTAGTAAATCCCACTGCAACTGTTTCCAATAATGCAGAACCGTTACCTGCATCTGAAACCAATGCAAAATCCCAGTCGATTATTGATAAATCTAGTGAATCAAAGGCTAAACCTGACGCAGACCAATTGAATATGGATAAAGGTTTGTCTGGTCTTTAATGCATTTTCTTGCGGGTCTATCAAATAAGGTTTAAATCAATATGTATAGAATGATATTGCTGATGTTAATGTTTTTGTCGTGCTCAGTAAGTATGGCTGATACCGTTACAAAAGAAAGTACTAAAAAAGAGGTTAATGCAAGTCGTGATTACATTCTGGGTGCAGGTGACTTGGTCAGAATTAACGTTTACGGTGCGCCTGATATGCTCACAGAAGCAAGGTTGTCAGCTGCTGGCACAATTACTTTTCCATTGATTGGTGAACTGAAACTAGGTGGCACCAGCCCTACTGCAGCAGAAAAGAGAATTGCTGATTTACTGGAAAAAGGCGGATTTGTAAAAAAAGCACAAGTCAATCTAGTGGTTCTGCAATATCAAAGTCAGTTTGTTTCTGTGCTGGGCGATGTTTATAAGCCCGGTAAGTACTCCCTCGATAGACCTAGCACGCTTTCTGATGTGCTGGCTTTAGCTGGCGGCATCACCCCAAACGGTTCAGATATGGTGACCTTAATACGCACCACAGCAGGAAAAACGACTAAAGAAAATTACGATTTTAGAGATTTAATTACAAAAGCCGATGCTGGCAGCAATCCTCAGGTGAGTGGTGACGACATTGTCTATGTAAATGCCCGTGAAGTTTCTGTGCTAGGGCAGGTTAATCGACCTGGTAAATATTCGGTTGTGAGCGGCGTGCGTACCGTGATTGACTTTCTATCACAGGCTGGTGGTGTTTCTGCTGGTGGTGCTGACAAAATTATTGTAGTGACCAAGCGCAATGGAAAAATACTAAAGCGTGAGATTGATGTAGATCTGCTCTATCGCACGGGTGATACATCAGGCAATTTTGAATTGGCTGATGGTGATTCAATTTACGTTCCCAGAACACCAGTATTTTATATATACGGTGAAGTGCAACGTCCAGGTTCATTTAGGTTAGAGCGCAATATGAATTTATCACAAGCGCTTTCGACAGGTGGTGGGCTTTCAGCAAGAGGTACTGAGCGTGGAATGAAGATTAAACGCTTAGTTAATGGTGTGCTGGAAACGCTTAATGCTAAAGCTAGTGATTTGTTGCAAGCAGATGATGTTGTGTTTGTAGGCGAAAGTTTGTACTAAAAATTAGTTAATCGATAGGTAAAGATGAATTTTTCGCAAATATTATCAATTTTAGCAGCTCGTAAAGGAATACTCAGTTGGGTGTTCCTAGTGACGGTTACGACAACTATTATCATCAGTTTGGTACTACCTAAAACCTATACTGCAACTGCATCATTAGTGATTGATTCTAAGGGTGCTGACCCAGTAACAGGATTTATGTTGCCAGCAACACTAATGCCTGGTTATATGGCAACTCAAGTCGATATTATTCAGAGTCACAATGTGGCGTTAAAAGTGGTTGATAAGCTTGATGTTGTTCGTAGTCCATTAGCTCAATCCCAGTTTGAAAAAGCGACAAAAGGTGAGGGTGATATACGCGATTGGTACGCAGACCTATTTTTACAAAATTTGGATGTAAAACCATCGCGCGAAAGCAGTGTGATTGAAATTAGTTATAGAGGTGCTGACCCTAAATTTGCTGCATCGCTGGCAAATGCTTTTGCACAAGCCTATATCAATACAAATCTGCAATTAAAAATTGAACCGGCAAAACAAGCTGCAATTTGGTTCGATCAGGAAATAAAAGGTTTGCGTCAAAACGTTGAGATTGCGCAACAAAAACTATCGGCTTATCAAAAAGAGCATGGTATTGCTTCTTCAGATGACCGTTTAGATATAGAAACTGGGCGATTAAACGAGCTTTCTAATCAGCTGGTGATGGCGCAAGCACAAACTTATGATAGTACTTCGCGGCATAGTCAATTAAAAAGAGGCGTTGAATCCGAAGCGCCTGAAGTGCTGGCAAACTCACTTATCCAAGGCCTTAAATCGCAGTTGGCTCAAGCGCAAAATAAATTGATGGATGTTTCTCAGCATCTTGGTAGCAATCACCCTCAATATCAAGCCGCACAGGCAGAAGTTACGAATTTGCGAAATTTAATTAACGCCGAAACTGCAAAAACAAGCAGTAGCGTTGGTCAAACTGCGCGGGTTTCAAAACAAAGAGAAAGCGAAATCAAGGCTGCTCTTGCTGCGCAAAAAGAGCATGTGCTGAAGTTTAAAAGTGAACGGGATGAAATGGCGGTGCTTTTGCGAGAAGCTGAAAGCGCTCAACGGATATACGATAATGCGCTACTAAGGTTTGGGCAGACCAACATGGAGAGTAAATCCGGTCAAACTAATGTAGCAATACTTAATCCTGCAGTGCCACCAATCAAACACTCTAGTCCTAAAATTTTCCTCAATATTTTCCTATCCATCATATTAGGCATGCTGTTAGGCATTGGTATTGCGATTGTCTATGAAATGTTAGATAGGCGCGTGCGTTCTGCTGAAGATTTAGCGCAACTGGTAGATACGCCAATGTTGGCCGATTTAAATAATACGGCGAAAAATGCAGCGGGAGTATTAAGCAAATTACGTCAAATATTTAAAAAGAAGCCTTCTCCAAAACACACTATTCCGAAATATCAACTTTTTGCAAAGTAAGCTGCTAATGGATTATTCAAATAATACCTATCAATTAAATAATGATCATCAGGAGAATCACCATCATCAGCAGAATGCTCCTCTAGAGAATGATCATGTGATGATTGGTGATGCTTTAATTGCACATGCGAAATTAACACAGCAAGATAAAGAACGCATATTGGCATTGCAAAAAGAGAAAAACATCTTGTTTGGTGATGCAGCCAAGCAGCTGGGTTTAATCAGTGACGCTGATCTTAAAAAAGCATTATCGCAACAGTTTAACTATGCCTATGTTCATGAAGATAGTCGTCAGCTTAATCAAATACTAATTGCAGCACATGCGCCGTTTAGTGAAGAAGCGGAAAATCTGCGCAGTTTAAGAGGTCAATTATTGACCCGTTGGTTTGATCTGGGGAATAAATCATTAGCAGTGACATCGGCAAACGTTGAAGATGGTGCTAATCAGTTGGCTGCAAACCTGGCTATCGTTTTTTCTCAACTCAATAAAAAAACATTACTGATTGATGCTAATTTACGCCAGGCTACACAGCACAAGCTATTTGATGTTGAAACTAAGTTGGGATTAGCTAATATTTTAGCCAATAAGCAAGGTAGCTATCAGTTAACGCGGCAGCAGTCTTTGCCTAATTTATATATTTTGACTGCAGGAACTGAGGTGCCGAATCCGCAAGAATTATTAAGCAAGGAGGAGTTTGCGGAATTACTGCTGGATTTAGAGAAAATATATGACATTATTCTAATTGATACGTCCCCGCTAAGCTTAGGCTCTGATGTTTTCACTGTTGCAGCTAAGGCAAAGGCAGCCGTGATAGTGGCACGGAAAGACTATACTTTAGCCGCCAAAATTCAAAAACTTAATCTGCAACTTGGGCAAGCTGGCGCTAAAGTTGTTGGCAGTATACTTCAGGAGTTTTAGGTGTCAAGTTCAGCCGCAAACAACTTTGTTTCAAATTTAGGGGCTTTGAAATTTAAAGACCATTTTATTGAATGGTTACCAGCCATTATTGGCTTATTTATAATTTACGCGCCAACTTACTACGCCTTAAGTAAAGGTGCTTGGAGCTACGAAGATCAGGCACACGGACCGATCGTGCTGATAGTAGTGCTTTTTCTTTTTTGGAAAAATCGCGATAAGTTGCTTTATAACCCAGCGGTTAAGACAATGCCTGTATTAGGTAACTTATTGATTGTATTTGGCTTGTTGTGTTATATCGCAGGGCGTTCGCAAGACATTCTACTGCTTGATGTTGGTTCACAAATCCCGGTTATTGCTGGAATTCTGCTAATCACGCGTGGTATGCCTGCACTTAAAGCGATGTGGTTTCCACTATTTTTCATATTTTTTATGATACCGCTTCCTGGGGCTTTTCTTGATGCGGTAACCTTACCTATGAAAATGGCCGTGTCATATGTTGCTGAACATGTCTTGCACTGGTTTGGCTACAACATCGGTCGAGCTGGAGTGGTTTTACAAATCGGTAAATATCAGTTGCTGGTAGCTGATGCCTGTGCGGGTATGCATACGCTCGTTTCGCTTGAAGCCTTAGGATTGCTCTATCTTAATATGGTGAAGCATAACTCGGTGTTCCGTAATGTTACGCTGGCTATTCTCATTGTTCCAATTTCTTTCACCGCCAACGTCATCCGTGTAATAGTACTTACTCTGGTAACCTACCATTTTGGCAATGAGGCAGGGCAAGGCTTTATACATGGGTTTGCTGGAATGTTGCTGTTTATCGTGGCGTTAACGTTGATTATAGGTGTGGATTCTGTCTTGCAATATCTAGCAAATCGTAAGCATCGTAACCATGGAGATTTAAGTCATGAATCCAGCACTTAGACACGTTTTCTGGCTTATGCTGGCTTCTGCAGTCATCGCCGTTGCAGCGACGCCAACCCATCACTTAGCCAATCAAGGGTCGCCAATAAATTTAGATTCAATGGTTCCATCACAATTTGAAAACTGGAAGGTAGATGATAAGGTCGTTTATCAGCAAGTTAACCCTGAAGTTAAAGCGTCAATAGACAAAATTTACACTCAGGTACTTAACCGTACTTATGTTAACAGTCAAGGTTATCGGATTATGCTAACCATTCCATACGGAGCAAATCAATCAGACGGGCTTTCTGCACACGACCCCGAAGGTTGTTACCCTGCTCAAGGTTTTCATATCATGTCTAAAAGCAAGGATATTTTGCGTACTAGTATCGGAGATATTCCAGTGCGTCGTATGGAAGCTTCAAGTGGCGCTCGTCATGAGCCTATAACTTACTGGTTTACAGTGGGTAGTTATGCGGTAAATAACGATTGGGATCGTAAAAAAGCTAAATTACGTTATGCCCTCAAAGGTCAGATTCCTGATGGAATATTATTTAGGGCATCTTCGATAGATGATGACACGCAAACTGCTTATCAAATTCAGGGCATGTTTATTGAAGCGTTAGTTAAAGCGCTACCACAGGAATTTCGCGCACGAGTCAGTGGTCTGTCATATTAACGTAATCCGATCTTTCTAAAATATCAGCTTTAGTTAGAAGAAGTCGCTCTAAGCGAACAGATGTTTTCATAAGAACGACATGCATACTAATCCTTATACACAAGAAAAAGCACTGAATGGCGCAAAGCACTACCTAATGGGTAGGGGGGCGGCGGGGATTGCTGGTTTTATTTCAATTATATTGCTGGTGCGGTACATGGATGTGCATAACTATGCCGCATATACTGCACTGACTGGTTTAGCCGCGTTGTGTTGTGTGCTGGCTAGTTTGGGAATGGAACGGGTTGTTTCACGTTATATACCTGAAGGCAGGCTTTATCATTCCGTTACTGAACTTAGTCGTTTTATCTGGTTTACCAGTGCTATCAGACTGCTTGCCGGCTTGGTTGTTATGTTGGTGCTTTATGTCTCATGGCCTGTAGTAGATCGCTTTCTCACCGTATCAGAATTTAAGTTTTTTTCAATTGCATTGGCGTGTCTCATTGTAGCTGAGGTGATGTTTCAGCATTTTTCGACTGTTTTACAATCCCTTGTTATGCAAAAAACGCTAACACGTTTATTGATTATTCAGTGGTCAGGCAGACTGATGCTAATTGCTGCTTTCGTTTGGATGAAATCTGTAATTACTTGGGAAGATGCTCTATGGATTTTTGCGATTCCAGAAATGCTTGGCATTATCGGATTTGTCGTGGTTATCAAGCGGCATCTGCTTGGTTTGTCTGACCCAGATAATTCTGGCGTAGCAGGGGAAAATTGGCCTAATTGGGAAAAGGCAACCGAAGTCGGCTTGCATAATTACGGCTTCACTTTGCTGGCTGCGCCACCGCAGGGATATTTCATGAAGCTACTGACCGCGGCTTATCTCCCAGTTGAAATTGTCGCTGCTTACGGATTTTTTATCAGTGTTGCAGAAAAAATCAGGCAATACATCCCATTACACTTTTTCTATGGGTTGCTGGAGCCGATGATAATCGCCAGTTATCTGAAAGATCGGGATTTTTCTGTGCTAAGTCAGCGTTGCCAATTACTTTACAAGTCAAATTTACTATTATTGGTACCCGCGATTGCTTGGGTCGCGGTAGCTGGCGACCCTATCGTTGCTGTCATGACTGGTGGTAAATTTCAAGGTTTGTCATGGATTCTAATATTGGTAATGATACAGCTCACCATTGGCAGCCATGTTGTGCTCTTGCAACTCATTTTAAATTCCCTTGAAAAAAGCAAACTGCTGATTACCGCCAGTATGGTTGCACTACCAGTCTTGTTGCTTGCCATGGCGGTTGCAATCAACACCTCTCCAATATGGCTACTGAGTGCGCCCATCTTATTCTCTCTGGCAATGAACCTATACATCGTGTTTCAACTCGCCATTGCCAATCACTGCTACAAGCTTTCCTGGAAAATGCTTGGCGGAGTCACTTTATCTGGGCTGCTTTCGTATTTATCAGTTGGTTATGTAGTTAACGAAATGTCCTGGTACTTTAGTTCATTGTTTATGGCTATGTTTCCACTCTTTGCGGTTATTGCAATCTACACGCTTTCCCTGTGGGCAATGAGAACGATAAGTTGGCAAGAAATGTTGATAGTTAAATCACTTATTGTTAGAGAGAAGATAGAACAAAAATGAAAAATGTTTTGAAAAAAATAAAAGCCAATATCAAAATTGCGCTATGGAAAACTAATTTTTACCGTAGGCTTTTTATTTCTGGGGCTGGGCCAAGGATTTTTTATTTAATGGGTCTCGGAGATAGATTTCCAAATCTGGGAGATCAAGCACAAGCAGCTGCAATACCTATTTGGATGAAGAAGCATTTTCACATGCCTGTTATTGAAATAAAAAATTATGAGGTGAAATCCTGCTTACCATTACTTAAAAAGCATATCAATAAAAATGATATTGTGTTTCTGCATAGTGGTGGAAACTTCGGGGATGACTGGTACACAACACAATTGATGCGTGAATCCATCATATCATCGTTGATAGGTAATCGGATTATTCAGCTACCTCAAACCATTTTCTATAGTGATACGGAAAGTGGCAATCTTGCATCTGTCCGTAGCAAGGAAGTTATTAACAAACATATCTCATTGCTGATTTTTGGTCGGGACTTCCAGTCCACTGAAATTGCAAAAAAACTTTTTTGCAACACTCCAATTTTATCCAGACCTGACATGGTGCTATCTTTGCAGGAAACTGTTGAGAATCAACTCAGCAAAGAAGTATCGAGGCGAACCCAAAATTTCAAAAGGATTCTCCTTATCATGCGCAATGATAAGGAGGGTATTTATGGGCTGGATGATAAAAATGACATTGCTAAGATACTTTCAAACGCTGGTTATGAGCCGAGATTGTGGGATACAGATGTAAATGACTCTTTTCCAAATCAAGATAAGTTCAAAACGCTAACCAAGTATCTGAAATTCATAAGTGAATTTGATGCAGTTATTACCGACAGATACCACGGCTTGATTTTTTCTGTCTTGGTTAAAAGGCCATGCGTAGTATTGAAGACACATAACCACAAGCTTACTAGTGCGTTTGATTGGTTTGACAATGTTAATTATGTCAAACGAGTTAACTCGACTGATGATCTGGTAGCAGCATTAACCGAAATGCAAGGATTTCATGAGTATGTTTCACCTCGGTGGAGCGATATACACTTTGACCCTATGGCAATTGAAGTGAAAAATTTTCTTGCAAATAGTGTGATTGGTGAACGGTAATGAATTTGTGTTATACAAAACTTAGTATATTCATTGAATTAGTTGTTGCGGTATTTTGTTTATTCTTTAGTGCAACTAAAAACAGCTTGAAAATTACGGATGGAGTTCTATGGGCAATGTTAAATCTGGTTGAGTCCGATTTATTGTTGTCAGATGCTGATGTTTATAGTAATTGTGTCATCAAGTTAGTACGACTGTAGGTTACCCAATGTCTGATAAGAATCAAAAACACTGTCTTGTTGTAACCTGTTTCTCGGAAGGTCAGCCGGGATTCCTTGATTTTTCTTATCGCATCAAGTCTTTGGCTGAGCATTATCAATTGACTGTCGTGAGCTCATTTCCGATCACGCAGTCAGAACTGCAGCTGCCAAATGTGAGTTATGTAGTAATTCACACCGGTGATGGTCGGCTGGGTTGGTTGAGCTACCTTTGGCGCTGCACCTCACTGATTCGTCAACAACGGCCGGATGTCGCGGTATTGCTTCATTCGATGGCTGCTCCTGTAGCTTTATTGGTTGGCCGTATTCCAACTATTACCTACTGGAACGAGCACCCCACGCACGTCGCCCCTGATCCAACCGGTGCTTCACCAATCAAGGCCATAACCCGTGCACTGGTTCGGTGGCTAATGTTTCAGGGTGCCCGTAAATCCAGCCTGGTAATGCCAATAGGGGAGGCGCATCGGGACGACCTGCTTGCTCATGGTTGCAAGCGTGATCGGGTGCAGATGATCTACATGGGTGTTGAGCAGTCATTTGCCGAGGTTTCCCTGTCCGCCCTAATCCGGAACGAAGACGCGCCGCTACAACTGGTTTATGTGGGGTCAGTGCACAAGGATCGTGGAAGAGATGTCATGCTGGAAGCAATGGCAATTGCCAATCAGTCTGGGAAAATTGCACATTTGACAATTGTCGGCGCTACCGCTGAGCAATCAACCTATTGTCATGAAGCCCTGCAAAAACTAGAAATCACGCATTCAGTCACAATACACGGCAGAGTGCCTGGACAAATGATTCCGGACTATTTGAAAGCGGCGGATGCTGGCTTGTGCCTGTGGGAAGATTTGCCGTGGTACCGATTTAATCCGCCAACCAAGTTGTTTGAGTATTTAGTGGCAGGTTTACCCGTATTGGCTAGCAATATCAGGACACATACCGAATATGTTCTGGATGGTTTCAACGGTGTTATTTTCGAATATAACAGTTTAAGTTTAGGAAATGCAATACAGCGGCTCTGGCAAGCACGAGATGAATTACCTTTAATCAAACGCCGCACAAGCGGCGCCAGTGTGGCGTATTTATGGCGGAAAATTGAGCCTGAGTTTCTTCAAGCTGTCAAAAGTGTGGCGTGCTGATGAGGTCTGAACGTATTAAGCTGATGTTTGCGAGTGTGAACATTAAAACTATAGTTGTAATACTCGTAACAGGTTTAATAGCAGCCTTTACCGGACTCATAGCCTCTACTGGCAACCCTATATTATTGGCATTGTTAGTTGGAATGTTTGCTGGTGTTGCGCTGCTAAAAGCGCCAAATGTAAGTGTCTGGATGTTGCTAATAATCGGCCTATTCTCTGGCTTTCTTGGGTCCCTTGTGCCAGGTTTAAGCAAGCTGCCTTGGGCGCTGGCCTTGTTAAGCATGTTATTGCTATTACCTGTATCAATCAAATTCATAGAAAACCAGCGTATCCCTGTTTTTATCTGGCTTGCTATGGTTTTCATGATTTATACGGTGATAGCTACGCTTGCGCAATTGAATTCTCTTTCAGAGTTTTTTGCAGGATTCAAGCGCTATTTTCAAATGTACGGGTTAATGTTCGCGCTGGCTTTACTGGCGTTTAAACCCGAAGATTATAAGCGCTGGTTAAAGTTGATGATGATTATCGCTTTAATGCAGCTTCCATTTTCTCTATTTGAACATTTCATATTGGTTGGTATGCGTGGTGGTCGTGGTGTTGGCGGTGCAGAAGCCACAGATGTAGTTGCTGGAACATTTGGAGCTAATCTAGAAGGAGGTAGTGCTAATTCAGTAATGGTGGCATTCCTTATCATGGCGATGGCATTTTTTATAGCGCGATGGAAAGAGGGGCTAATCGAGAAGAAAAGGGTTGTGTGGCTGTGTCTGCTTTGCCTGCTTCCGCTCGGTTTGGGGGAAACCAAGATTGTTATTTTCTTGCTGCCTATGGTTTGGTTAATAGTGGTGCGGGATGATATTAAGCAGAAATCAGGTCGATTTTTACTTCAATTTGTCGGACTGTTGATAGTGACATCCATTTTTGCGCTTGTTTATCTTGGTCTTAACACTGGGGCTAGTAGTTTGACCTCTTCAGATGTCTTAAAAGAAGCATTGAACTCTAATATCGGTTCAAAAGGATATGGTACCTATATTCTTAACCGTACAACAGTGATTAGCTTCTGGTGGGAAAATCATCACTTGAGTGATCTCGTCACTTTACTGTTCGGTCATGGCTTGGGAAGCTCGTATTTTAGCCCCACCAACCCTATAGCAGGTCATGTTGCTGTGCAATATATCGGATATGGGATTGATTTAACTACCGCAACATCAATACTGTGGGATACAGGGCTAATCGGGCTGCTGTTGTTTTTCACTATTTTTATTGCTGCCTGGGTATCGGCTGGTCGCCTTAGAGCCATTGCTGGCAGCGCTCAAATACGTGCGGATGCTTTAGCTATTCAAGCCTGTATCGCTTTGTTTATAGTTTTTACCTTCTACGATAGTACTTTGGTCAATTTTCTGCCGTTTGAATTGATTACAGCAACTGTACTCGGTTATCTTGGATATTTGATACGTAATCAATATGTTGCTTCTTTTCAAGCATGACCATTTTATGAATATAAAACACTGACTCACTATGCGACTTTTTTATTTTGTTACAGATTCATATCCAGCCTGGCGTGTCGACTTGGCTGAGCTTTTTTCTCATGAACTTAAGAAACTCGGTTTGCATACCGACTGGAGTATGCGTAGAGATGATAGCGGACTCTGGCGTACTGTCAGAAAAAATGGTGAGTCGATTTATTTGCCATTTTTTTTGAGTGGGATTCCAATAATAACGCCTATTGCTCGGCGCTTTGGGGAACTGTTGAGTGAGATTTTTCTGACATTAAAACTCATTTTTGGTCAGCGGTATGACTTTATACAGGTGCGGGATGATCGTTATACAGCAGCATTTTTTGCGTGGCTGGCAGCTAGAATTCGTGGCAGTAAATTTATCTATTGGGTGTCTTTTCCTTTTCCGGAAAATGACTTGGAAAAAGCCAAGCTATCAACCGGGCTACGAAAATTGATTTTCTGGTTACGCGGCAAACTCACTATGTGGTGGCTCTACAAAATAGTACTCCCGAGGGCCGATCATGTGTTTGTTCAAACAGAACGCATGAAACAAAACATAATGGCCTATGGTCTGGCAAAAAACAAGATGACGCCAGTCTCTATGGGTGTATCTATGAAACTGTTCGAATGGAAAAGAACTGCGCACCATGAAGTTGAGCGCGGCAGTGTAACTTACTTGGGTACATTTGCCAGATCACGGCACCTGGAAACAATTATCCAGGCGTTTGCTTTGGTGATTCTGCAACTTCCAAGTGCAAAATTGTATTTGGTTGGCAGGGGTGATATTCCGGAAGACAGGCAGTTTCTGGAAAATATGGTTAAACAATTAGGGCTTTTAAATAGCGTGATATTTACCGGGTTTCTTCCCATAGATCAGGCATGGGCAGTGGCTGCAAAGAGTGAGCTATGTATAAGTCCCATTTATCCTTCGTTCATTTTTCTTCAAGGCTCACCTACCAAACTTTATGAGTACATGGCTTTAGGTAGGCCAGTGATTGCCAACGAACACCCAGAGCAGTCGAATGCGCTAGCCTCTAGCGGGGCTGGGTTATGCGTACCTTGGAATGAGCAAAGTTTTGCTGACGCCATAATATCAATGCTTTCTAACCCACAAGAGGCTAAGAAAATGGGCGAAAAAGGACCTGACTGGGTGGAGGAGAATAGACGTTATGACCATATTGCGGCTCAGGTTTATCGTCAATATCAAGAGTTATTGGATAAATGATGCAAAAAGTTAACCGCTTGACAGTCTGCTTATTATTGTTACTCACAACAGCTTGTAAGCCGGTTGAGGCTGTATCTTCTGGCTCTCAATGTGAAGGTCGAGTGTTTGTAGAATCAGGGTCACAAAATATTGTAAGTACGCTACCTAATAATGTTTTGATGCGTACTCTGAATCCAAGTTTTTTTGGATTTAACCTTGAATGGGTAGATTTTCAGCAGGATTTGTGGGATTCGAAAAAACTGCAAGTCAGGCCCTCTGTGGTTGAATGGTTAAAGCCTTTTAATGGCGCGGTCTATCGTTACCCAGGTGGAACAGGGTCAAATTATCTGAATTGGCGTGATACGGTAGGTGAACAGGCTTCTCGACCAGTGCGTCCACATGTGGATTGGTTGGGGCCCATTGCACCAAGGTTCGGGTTCGATGAGTATCTGGATTTTGTCGAAATGGTCGATGGTCGTCCTTGGGTGGTACTCAACATTTATGGCGGATACGATGGTGAAGGCAGTGCTGCGGTATTAGCAAAAGATGCTGCCGACTGGGCCATTTATGCCGCTAAGCGTGCCAAGGCTGGTAAGCCCTCGGTATTACGCTGGGAACTTGGCAATGAGCTGGATCGCGGCAAGACGCTTTGGCCACCAGCCAAATATAGCAAGGTTGCCGGGCAAGCAGTTAAAGCTGTTCTGGAACGCCAACCAGAGGCAAAGTTCGTAGGTATGCTGCAAGACTGGCCTGCGCAAAAACAATTTACAGTATCTGAATATAGCCGCACAGTGATGGCTGAGCTTAACCCAGCAGTAGGAGAGTTTGCGCATCATCTCTATTACGAGGAAGCGCGTTGGGGCTCGGTATCTGAGCGCATGAGGTTTGTTTGCCGAAGCGTTGACGATACTCGGGCCTCAGGGCTTAAACAAGCGGCGTTTTGGATTACTGAACATACACGTGGACTACCTGGTCAGGGTGATTTTGGAAAATGGAAGCGTGATTGGCCAAAGTCATCCAATCTTGAAGCCGCTATGGTGGTTGCTGAATCCTACATTGCTGCAACACAATTCCCGGAAATACAGGGGATGTTTTTGCACTCACTGGGCACGGCCCATGGACCATGGCCACTATTTAACTCAAGTCAGCAAGATGTGCATCCAAGTGCAGTTTACTGGGGTATTAGAATATTGCGCGACAATATGCTGCAGAATGTTCTGGTGAGTCAGGTGAAAAGCCGTAATGATGAAGGCAGTATAGGTGACCACGATGTACGTGCGACAGTACTCACTGATGTTAATCAGCACAATTATGCTGTTTGGGCGGTTAATCGTTATGGCGCTTCAAGCAAACTCAGTTTAAAAATTCCATCTTTAAGTGGAAAGCAAGTGAAAACCAGTTTCACTTACATAAGTGACTCAAACAAAGAGTCAAATAATTATCTAGTCACTACCAACATCGTCCCTCAGACGCGAGAGAGCGCTATGACCTTTGGCGCTGATGGCGTTGCAGTTATTGAGTTGCCACCGTACTCCGTTTCTGCCTTGCGGATGACTCTCCAATAAGCATGGCTGGGATTTAGCATTATGAAAATACTCTTTCTTCCGAATTGGAAGGTTCACCAACTGGATACGGATGTTCAGAATATTCAGGCGCCCGATAAACAGGTTAAAGGGTTTCCTTACTGGTTTTTCAGGTACTTTTCTGGGCCGTGTGAGGTGGATATTATCGATTTTCAGCAAAACAATGCACTGTCATTTCTGGAAAAAAAGTGTAATACGTATTTATGGCAGGGAATAAAGGCCTTTGCTACAGATTCCGACTACGACGTGGTGATTTCTCATGGTGCGCAAAGTGGCCTGATGTATTCATTGTTGCGCACGCTTACTTTTCGCAAAAAAACCTTACATATTATTTTTGACATAGGCGGCATGAATGGTGCCCGCAATCATAAAATTGAAAATATCCTGATCGGATTTCTGCTAAAAAGCAATCCATCCATTATTTGCCACTCTAAAGTAATCATTGAGAACTACAAAAAGACTTTCAGTAACCTGGTTCAAAGATCCCGCTTTATCCCATTTGGTGTGGATGTGGATGATTTTGTTCCCCAATCAAGTACAGGTGCTGAAGACTATATTTTATCTTTCGGCACCTCCAAACGGGACTACCAAACGCTACTGGAAGCATGGTCTGGTATTGATACAAGCAAAAAACTACGTTTGATTGGTTATAGCCAATCGTCTACTTTGCCAAACGTAGAAGTGATTTGCAAAGTATCTATTTCTGAATTAAGAATGCAAATCGCAAATTCTCTCTTTGTAGTGATTCCATTGCCTGTATTCAATTATTCCTATGGGCAGATGAGCTTTTTGCAATCCATGAGTATGGGTAAAACCGTCATTGTTACGGCTACGCCAAGTTCAGTTGAGTATTTGCATGATGGCAAAGGCTCGTTCTTTGTTAAGCCATACGATGTAAAGGATATGAGAGAGAAAATAGAATTGCTTTTAAATAATAAAAATTTACTTGATCAAACAAGTAGCAAGTCACGCAAATACGTTATTGAAAATTTTTCTGAGAAACAGATGGCTGAAAATATAGAGGCATTTATTAAAGAAAATTTGCGGTCTTGAAAATCAATTTATGTACTGAAATTCTATCGAGCTAAATAATATGAAGGTTCTTCAAGCAAATAAATTCTTTTTCATCAACGGTGGCTCTGAAACAGTGATGTTTCAAGAGCGCGATTACCTGCAGCAGAACGGGCATCAGGTGGTAGATTTTTCCATGCGTGACGAACGTAATTTCCCAAGTGTCAATTCCGTCAATTTTGTTGGTAATCGAAGCTATAAGAGCAAGAGCACAAGCAAACTTGCAAAGCTGGCAGATGCATTTTCATTCATACATTCGCCTGATGCGGTCAGAAATATCGGCCGATTGATCAAGGAAACCAAGCCTGATATTGTACATTGCCATAATATCTATCATCAGCTTACACCTTCAATAATCGGTGCCGCCAAAAAACACGGCGTGCCAGTGGTGCTGACGCTACATGATTACAAACCCGTATGTCCAACATACAACCGTCTATGTAACGGCAAGCCTTGCTCAAATTGTCTAGATGGCAATTTTTTACATGTCCTACGTAATCGCTGCGCCGATGGATCTTTGAGTAAAAGTGCTCTACTTTATGTCGAGGCAATTGTGCAGAAGCTGATGCACAATTATGAAAAAGTGGATGCTTTTATTGCCCCTAGCAGATTCATGCAGGAATCGATTGTCCATCGCATACCACCTGAACGCATTAAGCTTCTGTACAACGGCATTGATACGAATGAGATTAGCGGTAGTGGGGCAGACGATGGCTATGTATTGTTCATGGGCCGGTTGGTAAAAGAAAAGGGCGTTGAAACACTACTGAAGGCGCATGCGAACTCTTCTGCAGGATGGCGTCTTGTCGTGGCTGGTACTGGACCATTGAGTGATGACTTAAAAGTGCAATATAACCCGAGTATATTTGTCGGGTATTTGGCTGGTGATGCATTAAAAGAGATGATAGATAAGGCGGCCGTGATAGTGGTGCCTTCAGAGTGGTTTGAAAACTGTCCTATGTCGATACTCGAAGCAATGGCTTATGGCAAACCTGTTGTGGGTAGTCGCTTGGGCGGCACTCTGGAACTTGTTGAGGATGGCAAGACGGGATTGTTGTTCGAAGCTGGGAACGTAGACGAATTGACCTCCGCGCTGGATAAGTTGATGGCATCGAGCGAGCTTAGAAGGCGTTTGGGTGAAGCTGGGAGGAAGCGCGTGGAAGCCTTCTATTCTCTTGATAAACATAACGCCGGATTAATGGAAATTTATAAATCTGTATTAGGAGTTTGATAATGGCAACTGCAATGGAAACCAGAGCGGCATACCCAACCGATGTTTCAATAATTACAACATATCGTTGCCAGATGCAATGCAAGATGTGCGACATATGGGAAAACCCTTCTGATAGCAAACGCGAAATTACCGCCAAAGAACTGGAGATGCTGCCAAACTTTAAGTTTGTGAATATTACAGGTGGCGAGCCATTCGTCAGACGTGATTTGGAAGACATTGTTGAGGTAATGTACAAGAAAGCACCTCGAATTGTGATTTCTACTTCTGGTTGGCATACAGATCGTATTATTAAGATGGCTGAACGATTTCCGAATATCGGTATTCGTGTCAGTATTGAAGGCCTTTCACAAAAAAATGATGATTTACGTGGCCGTGAGGGCAGTTTTGATCGAGCCATGAGATTACTTTTAACGCTGAAAGAGATGGGCATCAAAGATATTGGTTTTGGCTGCACGGTATCGAATAAGAACTCAGAAGACATGCTTTGGCTGTACAAACTTTCCAGAGAAATGGGCTTGGAATTCGCTACTGCTTCTTTTCATAACTCTTACTACTTCCATAAAGAAGATAACGAAATTACCAACAAAGATGAGGTGATTAACAACTTCCGCAAACTCATGGAAGAGTTACTTAAAGATAAAAGCCCAAAAAGCTGGTATCGCGCGTTTTTTAATTTAGGGCTCATCAATTACATACGTGGTAATCCGCGCATGCTGCCTTGCGAGGCTGGTACAGCTAACTTCTTTATCGAGCCATATGGCGATGTTTATCCGTGCAATGGTTTGGAAGATCGCTATTGGAAAGAATCAATGGGCAATATCCGTGATGTAAAGACTTTCGACGAAATTTGGTTCAGCGAACAGGCGGAAAAAGTTCGCGGTCTAGTTCGTACTTGTCCTAAAAATTGCTGGATGGTAGGTACAGCCGCACCAGTAATGAAAAAATACATCAAGCATCCAACTGCCTGGGTAGTAAAGAATAAGATTAAATCAATGTTAGGTAAGCCAATTTGTATCGACAATGTGCCTCACTTTGATGTGGGGCAGGATCCGCTACAGGGTAATTTGCGTGAAAGTGCAGCGCCAGAGCATAAGATAACTTTCAAACGACGTGAACCAGAAGTGGTTCTGTCAGAAGTTGAGCTTGCTGACATGCTGCGTACAGACTGATTCGCTTCAGATATTGATCAGCTACTAATGGTCATATTGCTTTACCTGCAAAGCTGTTCAGGTGTAATGTCAGACTCTTTGTACCGTTAGGATATTGTTTGCAATCGCTTCATGTAATGCTAAAGCAGCGTACTTCCAAGGTATGGGTTACAAAGTTGCTCATTGCCACTAATGTGCTGGTTTTTTTAGCCATGATTGTTGGTGGGGCAGGTATCTGGCACTCCCCTAACAACGTGCAACTTGCGTGGGGGGCTAATTTTGGACCAGCTACGCAGGATGGTGAATGGTGGAGGCTAGGTAGTGCCATGTTTCTGCATTTTGGCGTGGTGCATCTGGTGTTTAATCTTTGGGCACTTTGGGATGCCGGACAACTAGTCGAGCGTATGTATGGGCACGTTCGATTTGTTGGCATCTACTTCATGAGCGGGCTGGCAGGGAATTTGGTCTCACTCGTTATTCAAGGCAATTCAGCCGTATCCGGTGGCGCTTCAGGTGCAGTATTCGGTATTTATGGAGCGCTGCTTACCTTTCTATGGCGTGAAAGAAAATCACTTGCCCCGCATGAGTTCCGCTGGCTATTCTGGGGCGCATTAGCTTTTGCCTCAATTACGATTGCATTGGGATTTATCATTCCTGGAATCGACAATTCTGCCCATATTGGGGGATTTGTTACTGGTATTTTGGCGAGTGTTATGTTCGCACAATCAATCACCGCAAGAGTATTACCAAAAAAGATCGCTTTAGCTTCTGCTTGTATCATGATTGCATCAATCATGATGCTAATTTCGAATATTCCAGCACCTAAATACCGTTGGAGTGACGAAATGTTGATTCGTAAGGAGATTGATGAATTTTTACAACAAGACCAGGCAATCAATCGATCTTGGCTGGAAATTATGCATGAGAGCAAGCAGGGTAGCTCCACATTTGATGGACTTGCAGGCGAAATTGATTCTGCTATAGGTGACCGTTATGAAGAAAGCTTTGAAAAACTTTCCCAACTACCACTAGACCCGGCTTTACCATCAGCATCTAAGGTGGAGGATTTATTAGAATACGCACAGCATCGTAAAGATGAATCGAGACAGTTGGCTGAAAAACTAAGAAACCAATCGCTCTTAGTGCCGCCTCAGTAAAGAAATAAGTATTTTATTATTCTCGATATCTTCGTTCATAAAATAAACTATTCCCACTAATTCTTTTAGCCTCTTTTTTTGCAACGGTCATTGCTGCAGCAACTTCATAATGGCTTGGAAACAGTTCTGGATCAATTTTTACTGCGCCAATGGATAGCGTACTAAAAGGATAAAAAGTTTTATTTCCTTGCCTGTCTTCATTTTTAATACCTCCCATTTTTCGATCATCTTCACTGTAAAAGGTTGGCATAGTTTGCTCAAGATGTTTAAGCATATAATTGCACCGATCTTCCCAGTCTTCGCTCTGGCATATTAAAATGAAGTCATCACCGCCAATATGGCCTACAAAATCAAAATTGGCATCCACAGATTTCGTTAAAGTTTCGCCAACTAATTGCAACACCTGATCACCATGTCTAAAGCCATAGGCATCATTGAAAGGTTTGAAGTTGTCTAAATCACAATAGCATGCCCAAAAAATATTTTTCTTTTCCAACAATCGATCTATGTGTTCGTTAATGGGGACATTGCCAGGCAATAAAGTCAGTGGGTTAGCATAGCGCGCTGCGCTAATTTGCATTTCTGTAATCTCTCTTAATAGCGCATGCCCGCTGCCTAATCCAATGTATTTCCCGTTTTCCGTAATAATAAAACCATTGGTTAAATGATGCGGTTCCATTTGAGTAATTAGATCACTTAATGCATGGAACGTAATGTTGGCATCAACAATTAAAGGTTTATCATCCATAAATTCAACGCATGATTTTTTTCCGTACAACTCTCTTCCATAGGGTCTTACAAAACGATCTATCATGCTTGACCGACTGATTAGACCAATAGGAATATCATCCTTAGCCACTGGAATTGAAAATAACTTTGGGTTGCTATCAAATGATACATAAACTTCGTCATTTGTCGCTTTTGTAGATACAAAAGGTACCTTTACTAATAATTTTTTTAGATTACTTTGTTTATATGATCCGGATGCTTTTGGAAACACGCTAAGCGTCTTGCGTGCAAAAAAGTGCTCAATATTTTCTGATACTTTATGAATAGGCTCAGGTTTCGGATGACCCAATAAATAGCCCTGGCAAAATTCGATATTTAAGTCTTTGATTATCGCAAGTTCTGCTTCCGTCTCTACACCTTCTGCAATCACCTTGGTGCTTGAGTTGTCTGCTATTTGCTGAATAGATTTTACAAACTGCAGTTTAACCGGATCAAAATTGATTCCATGAATGAAATGCTTGTCAATCTTGATATACTCAGGCCGCAACTCAGACCAGAGCCTTAAGCTAGAATAGCCTTCACCCAAATCATCCAGTGCAATTTGGAAGCCAACGTTTCGATAACTTTCTATTACTTTATAGAGTGTTGAGTAATCAAATGTAGGAGAGCTTTCTGTTAGCTCCAGCACGATATCTTTAGGATTTAAGCCAAGGTTCTCGATATAAGCAAGTGATACAACTTTGTTTTCATCAAAAAGCAATAAACATTCTGGGCTTACATTAATAAATATTTTATTTTTACATGAATATCTAGCAAATGATTCCAGCCCAATTTCTAAGCTTGCTAATTCTAAATCACAGACCTTGTTTTGCCCCTTTGATTTTGCTAATTTGAATAAATTCAGGGGAGCGTGTAAATCGGTATTCACGGGACCTCTTATCAGTCCTTCATGACCGAGTATATTTCCATTTTGGATGTTAATGATTGGTTGAAATACACTAGATAACGTTCGCTGACTGATAATGTCATTTAGAGTTTCGGTTGTGCCTTTAATGTTTTTTAATGGACTAAGTAAAGGCATTTTTTCCCCAAATATACAGCTTGTAAGCATGAGCAGTGATTAAATTTTTAATTACTGAATACATTTACAATGTGCATGAAATGCTATGCCTAAATTATTACAGATTCATTACTTAAAGATCATTAGTAGGATTAACCTATGCTGATAGGCTGCAAAGAGATGGGGTAGTAAAACTGATGTTGGTACTCTAAGAAGTAACCTTAAGCATTACTTTAATAAACAAAAGGGAGCAAAGCTCCCTTTGTCGTTGAGTCAATCGCAGAAATTAATTAACTGAATCTTTCAATGTTTTACCAGCTGTAAAGCCAGGCGCTTTACGCGCAGCGATTTTAAGCTCAGCACCTGTACGTGGGTTACGGCCTGTACGCGCAGCGCGTTCTGTTACTTTAAATGTACCAAAGCCAACAAGTGTCACTACATCACCATTTTTTAGTGCAGCAGCAATTGCAGCGGTAGTGGCATCAATAGCACGGCCAGCATCAGCTTTTGTAAGCCCAGCACTTGTTGCAATAGCGTCAATCAATTCAGATTTATTCATAACTTTATTCCCCCTAGTAAGTATTTGTGTAAAAACACTGATACTTTGAGTGCATTTTCTTTTACTGTCAATTATTTTACTGATAATGTGCTATTGCTAAAGTCATTATAAATGGCATGTGCTAAGCAAACAATTTTAACCAAGATTTTTTCATAAAAATGTAACACAAAATAAAAATGTAATAACTTATACTGGCCTTAATATTGTTTAATTTAGTGACTGTATTAAAGGGGTGCAACATTGAAAATCAAAAAAGCGAATGAAGAATATCTAGAGAAAGCAAAGAGTTTATCTGAAGAAGAAGTTGAACGCTTGCAAAGTAGAATGCGTGCAAAGCTAACACGGCGAGAGGAAGACAAGAAGCTCACGCCAATAGAGGCCTTAGCCATACAACTTGAACTTGATGATGAACAGCTTGCTGAATGGCGTGAAAAAAGGATTGAAATTAACAAAAAAAACAAAAAATAGCGTGGGGAGCCATCCTTCCGCTTCAATCGTGGTTGGAATTATCTGATTAAGGTAAGTGACCTTATCGTTATTTGCGATTGCAAGACACGTCTACACCCTAGAATGTTTCTGATTAGATATTACCTTACTGAAGAAGCCTCAATCGCTGATTTTCAGCCTCTTTTTAAAGCTGAGTCAAAGTACCTGTTGAATCTTCCTTTGTTATAAGGTGACTGGGATGGCATAACAAATTTATGTGAATATTGATAATCAATTTTAGGAAAAATATCAGTAGCTATTTCAGAAGCAGAGAATGGCGTTTTATCACCATATGATTTGTCATGCTCATCTCTTTTTCCTTCATTCTCATGGCCAACATAGGCTCTTTTAATTTCGTGATGTGCTTTATTTTTAATGAGACACCCAATCAGTGTTGTTCTAAAAGAATGGAAGTCTTTACCAGTCAAGAGGCCTAAATTATTTCTAAACAGTCCATAATCTTGACTAAATCGATGAGTTAGGCGACCTTTAACGGGCTTCATATAGGGGAAGAGAGTAACTGCATTTGGCCATTTTCTTTTTACGTCATCCACATAGTCAAGAAAACCTGCATTAATAATTTCAGGATGGATTGGGATAGTACGTAGGCTAGCTATAGTTTTGCCTTTTTTGAATCTCATCTGCCATAAACCGGTTTCATATTCAGTGATGTCATTGATTTCAATTGCAGCCAATTCTTCTGCACGTGCGCCGGTATATAAAGCCAATAAGGGCATCCAATACAGACAGGGTTTTTTTATTTCAGTACGAACTTTGGAGTCAAATATTTTGTTTAGGTCGTTTACATCATATGGGAAGCGCTCCTTTCCTCTTTCCATTTGTAATTCGGCGCGTATATTTTTACTGAGCTTTAATGAAACGACCGGGTTTATAGCACAACGTTTTCTTTCTATGCACCAGTCAAAAAAGTTTTTGTAGACATTATTTTTAGTGTCCTGACTGCTAGGCGCTAGGAGATCAACTGCTTCCATGCGCCAAGCTGCATATCGGTCTGGTCCAATATTTGCAATGTGTGTAGCTGCATCAAGCCCAGTAATTAATTGCCTAAAGTCAGTATCCCAAGCTTGCCTTGTTCTGGGTTTAACTGAGCTGTTTCGTTCACTACGATAATCTTGAATGCATTGATCTAATGTCCAAGATTGATTAGAAGTAACTACTGGTGTGATGTCGGTTTTCGCAATAGTATGTTTGTTTTGAAATAGCAGTGCTAGCGCTTCCATCGCTCGCGAATGATCTTCTTCAGTGCCATCGGTCTGCATTTCTAAATCAGGAGTTTTTAGCGACCAGGTTTTTGTATTGATCTCATTACTGAGGAGCTTGGCAAGAATGTCATTTGGATTTGTCATATTGATACCGAGTTTATAAGCAAAACTCTTTGCAATCAATGGGTCTCTGGTTTTAAGGCTACGCTTAATATCGAGACCGCAATATGTGTATCTAATGTAGTAAATGCCGTGACGGCTTTGCCATAGATGGCTTGCTAGTTTCATAGTACAATGGATCACTTGAATGGATCACCATGAAATTGCAGCAAAATCTATTTATAACCATTTGAAATTTAAAGATAATTTTATGATTTGGTGCCCAGAAGAGGACTCGAACCTCCACACCCGAAGGCACATGGACCTGAACCATGCGCGTCTACCAATTCCGCCATCTGGGCAACTAGTTAGGTAAAATGATTAATATCATTTACATCCCGTTTTTTTAGCTGGGATAATAGTTGCGGTGAATTTTATAGTAAAGGTAAGCTTTGTCAATGACAAAAAATAGCGATAAAAACAAAACAAAACAAAATAAGAGAAGTAGTGATCCACACGCGGAACGAGAGGCCGGTCGATACGATACGCCATTGCCGAGCCGTGAGCTTGTGTTGACGACCATGAGCGAGCAGGGCGTACCATTAAGTGTGGAGCAGCTCTACTTATTACTGGATATTGGCGAGGACGAACGGCTGATCTTTAATAAGCGCCTTAATGCAATGGAGCGTGAAGGGCAGATCATTAAAAACAGAAAGGGTGCGCTGTGTATTGCTGATAAGCTTGATTTGATTTCAGGCGTGATACAAGGGCATCCTGATGGCTTTGGTTTTCTGATTCCTGATGATAAAACTAAATGTAATGGTGAGGACTTATTTTTAAGCCCTAAAGAGATGTCACAAGTCATGCATGGCGACCGCGCTATGGTGCGTATGAGTGGTTTGGATAGAAGGGGTCGTCCTGAAGGTAAAATAGTAGAAGTGCTTGAGCGACGCACGCAAAAATTGGTCGGTCGTGTGGTTCAAACTAGTGGCGTCACGATAGTTGCCGCTGAAGACAAGCGTATCAATTTAGATATATTGATTCCATATCATTTGGATATGGGCGCTAAGGCTGGTCAAGTAGTTATGGTGGAGCTGACTGAGCAACCATCTGCGCACGCACAGCCTATGGGTAAGGTGGTTGAGATTTTAGGTAACTATGCTGATAGCGGCATGGAAATTGAAATCGCTTTACGTAAACATAACCTGCCACATGAATTCAGCGCCGAGGCTACTAGGCAGGCAGAGGCTTATCCTAAACTGGTGCAAGCAGCCGATTATAAAGGTCGTATAGATTGCCGTGAAATGTCGCTAATTACCATAGACGGTGAAACGGCACGTGATTTTGATGATGCGGTATACGCAGAACCGCAAGGCAAAGGTTGGCGCCTAGTGGTGGCGATTGCCGATGTGAGCTTTTATGTTAAACCGAATGATGCGCTTGATAAAGGCGCGTTCGATCGCGGTAATTCTGTGTATTTTCCTCGTCGCGTGATTCCGATGTTGCCAGAGGCGTTATCAAATGGCTTATGCTCGCTTAATCCTGATGTAGAACGCCTGTGCATGATATGCGATATGCAGGTGGATGGCTTGGGAATTGTTAAGCAGTACAAGTTTTATCCTTCTGTCATGCGCTCAAAAGCGCGCATGACTTATACCCAAGTACATGAAATTTTACAGAATCCACAAGGTGAGCTGGCGCAAGAGTATGCATGGCTCATGCCACAGTTACAGCATTTAAATAGTGTTTATAAGTTGATGCTGACTCAGCGTGAGAAGCGCGGTGCGATTGAGTTTGAAACATCAGAAACCATCATGGTGTTCAATGATCAGGGAAAAATCGATAGTATCGTTCCTAGCCAAAGGAATGAGGCGCACAAATTGATTGAGGAATGCATGCTGGCCGCCAATGTGTGTGCTGCAGACTTCCTTAAATCAAATGAGCATCCAGCCTTGTATCGTATTCATGAAGGGCCAACGCCTGAAAAGCTTGAGTTACTGCGTACCTTTATGGGTGAGTTTGGTTTTGGTGTAGGTGGCGGTGATAAACCGCATGCTAAAGATTATGGCAAGTTGCTGGACAAAATTAGAGAACGTCCAGATGCTCAGTTATTGCAGACTGTGTTGCTACGTTCTATGCAGCAAGCAGTTTACAGCCCAGATAATCTCGGTCACTTCGGGTTGGCTTATGAAGCTTATGCACACTTTACCTCACCCATAAGGCGCTATCCAGATTTATTAATTCATCGGGCTATTAAGGCGGTGCTGAATGGCGAAAAATATAAAGCAGGTGACTGGACCCAACTCGGTATTCAATGCTCAATGACAGAGCGCCGCGCTGATGATGCTACGCGCGATGTTACCAATTGGCTGAAATGTTTTTACATGCAGGATAAAATTGGCGAAGTCTTTGAAGGTACAGTGGCGGGCGTTACCAGTTTTGGCTTATTTGTAGCTTTAGATGGTGTGTATGTGGAAGGTTTATTGCATGTTACTGAGTTGGGTAACGATTACTTTCATTATGATAAGGCTCGACATGAAATGGCAGGCGAGCGCACAGGTGTACGTTATCGCTTAGGCGACAGACTGACTATTAAAGTAGTGCGTGTAGATTTAGAAACAACCAAAATTGATTTTACATTAGTTAATAAAATCAATTCATTAGATTATAAAATTGATGTTAATTCTAGTAAGAGCACAGTGGGTGATAAGTTGCGTGCCGGAGAACAGAAACCTGTAAAATCTACCACGAAATTTGGAGACAAGTTTGGCACGAAACCAGCAACAAAAACTGGCGAGAGATTAACTTTAGGTTCAAAGCCTAAGTCAAAGACTGCTGCTAAATCTTCGACAAAATCCGCCAGCAAAAACGGCGATAAAAATCCACCTAAACCTACTCAATCAAGAAAATCCACAAAAAGAACCAGTAAACGTTAAGAATTAAACATGAGCTAGCTTAGGGTTGGGTTAGTCTAGCGTAACCCAACACGCTATAAATTACCCATCCAACACAACAGCTTACTATGTAAGCAATTATGTTATAATGGTCCCGTTGATTATTTCATGAATAGGATAATTACCATGGCAACCATGACTATTTCTTCAAAAGGCCAAATCGTTTTGCCAGCAAATATTCGCAAGCGTTTAGGCTTAATGACAGGTTCGCAGCTTGAAATTATAGAAGATCACGATGGCTTGCGGCTTGTGCCTTCTCACCCCATCAAGCCTGCCACAGTGCAATCATGCGCGGGCATGATCACTGCCCCTAAAACTGGCAAACCACGTCACTTGGCAGAGTTTGATGTGGCCACCATCATGGCGCGCGATAAATAATGAAAGCGGTAGATACGAATGTGTTAGCGCGCTTTTTTATTGATGACCCAGAAGATAGTGAGGCTGCAGTGCAAAAACCTGCGGCTATTCAAGCTATGTCGCAAGCCGTTTTTGTGTCTATTTCCGTGATATTAGAGTTTGAATGGGTCATGCGTGGTTTTTACGTGCTACCGCGTGCAGATATTACGCGAGTATTCAAAGCGTTGTGTGGGTTACAGCACGTAATCATTGAAGATAGAGCCATTGTGTTATCAGTGATAGAGGCTCATCACCAAGGGCTAGATTTTGCCGATGCACTGCATTTAATCCGTACCCAACATTGCAAAGCTTTCGTTAGTTTTGATCAACGTTTGCAAAAACGTGCAAAAGTAGCGGGATTGCAACCAGTGGTAGAAATTTTAAAATAAACGCCCAAACAAGGAAGTTTCAATGAGCGACGCCCGTATTTTATTTGGCTTTCATGCCGTATTAAGCCGTTTGCGCCAACATAGCGCAAGTGTGCAGGAGATTTTAATTGACCGAGACCGCGTAGATGCGCGTATGAAGGATTTGCTGAAGATGGCAGAATCTTCTGGTGTACGCACTATGGAAGTTGAGCGTTCACGCCTGGACGGCATGGCAGGAATGAATGGCCGCCATCAGGGGGTGATTGCACGCGTGGTGGATACGCCGATTCCGTATAAAGATATCCATGATATTTTGGAGTCTGATTTAAAAGAACCGCCATTTTTCTTGATTTTAGATGGTGTAGAAGATCCGCATAACCTGGGAGCTTGCTTGCGTGTCGCAGATGCGATGGGCGTACATGCGGTGATTGCGCCAAAAGATAGAGCTGTCGGCTTAAATGCAACCGTGCGTAAAGTAGCCTGTGGCGCGGCTGAAACAGTGCCATTTATTGCGGTGACTAATTTAGCTAGAACGATTCGTGAGCTCAAAGAGGCGGGCGTTTTTGTGGTGGGCACCACGATGGATGCTCCCGGTAACTTGCTTAACACCAAATTGGATGGCCCAATCGCTATTGTACTTGGTGCAGAAGGTGACGGTATTCGCCGCTTAACGGCCGAAACTTGCGATGCCTTAGTCACCATCCCCATGTTTGGCTCAGTGGAAAGCCTCAATGTGAGTGTGGCGAGTGGTATTTGTTTGTATGAGGCTAGACGCCAACGCAGCTTGAAATGATGCTTCATCCTTTAGTCATGGCGAGTCGGTGTGCAAAAGGGGATTTGGCTAACATTGTTAAATAAGCAAGTATTGTATTCATAGACTTATTTACAGGCTGAGGTAAAAAATGAGACGTAAGTTGGTTATAGGTAACTTGAAAATGAATGGCAGCATCACAGCGAATCAAAAATTGTTTGCTGGCGTCATGGCTGGCGTAGCTGATTTGCGTAATGCAGATTATGCGCTATGCGTCCCTTATCCTTACCTATGTCAGGCACAGTCTTTAATGCAGGGTTCTAATGTTGCTTGGGGGGCGCAAAATCTATGTGCAAATGAAGATGCTGCGCTTACAGGTGCCGTATCCCCTGCTATGCTGGTTGATTACGGCTGCACTTACGTTATTGTCGGACACTCCGAGCGACGCATACAACTTCATGAAACAGATGATACTGCGGCCACTAGATTTAATGCGGCGCTTAATGCTGGATTAACCCCGGTATTTTGCATGGGTGAGTCAAAAGAAGAGCGTGAATCGGACTGGACAGAATACGTGGTTGGTCGCCAGTTAGATTCCATCATCAGGCGTTACGGGGCTGAATTACTCACCAAGGCCGTGCTGGCTTACGAACCGTTGTGGGCGGTTGGCACGGACATACCAGCGACCCCTGAACAAGCGCAAGAAGTGCATCATTTTATTCGCAAGCGTGTTGCCAGATGTAATGCAGAAGTCGCTGAAAATGTCCGTATTCTTTATGGAGGAAGCGTACAAACCGAAAATGCGCCAGCATTATTTGCTATGCCCGATATAGACGGGGCTTTGGTAGGGCGATGCTCGCTAGAGGCCAAAGCTTTTGTTGGTATATGTCAGGCTGCCAATCAAGTGTAGCTGTTTGATTGCTTAAGTTAAGTTAAGTGTTTTCAATGTACGCTGCCGTATTTGCTTAAGTAATTCCGCATTTTCAACAAGTGACTCACCATAACTAGGTATTAGTTGTTTTAATTTATGTTGCCAGGCTTCGCTTTTCATCTGTTGGTTAAAGCAGCGTTCCAGTACGTCTATCATCGCTTGTACAGCTACTGAGGCTCCTGGTGATGCGCCCAACAATGCGGCAATTGAACCATCCTGAGCCGCCACAATTTCAGTGCCAAATTCGAGCTTTCCGCCTTTTTCATCACAGTTTTTTATGATTTGAACGCGCTTCCCGGCATCTTCTAAATGCCAGTCCGCATCAACCGCTTGCGGGTAAAACTGGCGCAGCGTAGAGACACGCGAGTGATGCTTTTGAGTTGCTTCACCAATCAAATAGCGTGTTAAATCCATATTATGGCGGCCTGCGCCAAATATAGATTTTAGATTCTTTGGCTTGACTGAATTAAATAAGTCTAAATATGACCCTTGTTTCAAAAATTTGGTGGTAAACCCTGCATAGGGTCCGAACAATAGGGCGGGTTTGCCGTTAATCATACGGGTATCCAAGTGCGGAACTGACATAGGAGGTGCGCCCAAAGCAGCTTTTCCATACACTTTTGAGTGATGGCGTTGGATAACCTCTGGATTGTTACAGACTAGCCACTGACCACTTACTGGAAATCCTCCATAGCCATGGCTTTCAGGCACGCCCGACTTTTGTAATAATTTTAATGCGCCGCCACCAGCACCTAAAAACACGAATCCAGCGTCTATTGTCCTGGTTTTTTTGGTGTTAACATCAGTCAAGCGCACATACCAACGACCATTGGCGTGTTGCTTCAGGCTTTTTACTTCTGTATTCAATGCGAGGTTATAGTTTTTTTTATTTTGTAAATCGCCAACCAAACTTTTTGTTAAAGCACCGAAATCTACATCGCTTCCATATTTCATGCGGGTAGCAGCTACCCTTTGGCTTTTGTCTCGGTTTTGCATAATGAGTGGCATCCATGCTTCAAGTGTCGCTATATCTTCACTAAATTCCATGTCTTGAAACAGATGGTGTGCTTTGAGTAAATCATAACGTTTGCGTAAAAATGCTACGTCTTCATCACCCCAAACAAAGCTTAAATGGGGGGTCTGATTGATGAAGTTTCTAGAAGTTGGCAGCTTGCCTTTTTCGATTAGGTAAGCCCAAAACTGCAATGACGCTTCAAATGACGCATTAATCGCTAAAGCGCGACTAATATTGATATTGCCATCTGCACTTAAAGGCGTGTAATTGAGTTCGCAATACCCTGCATGGCCAGTGCCCGCGTTATTCCATGCATCTGTGCTTTCTGCCGCGACATTAGGCAGACGTTCAACCATCAACATGCTGAGTGAGTCATCCAGCTCAGAAAGTAAAGAGGCTAGCGTAGCGCTCATGACACCGCCGCCAACTAATAGCACATCAACTTTATTTGCAGTTGTCATTAAATGATTGTCAATTTTTCTTTAAGTTGTAGTCAATAAAAAAGCCTGTTATAGACAGGCTTCAGCATTTTTAATGGGGTTTTAAGTGGTTGTAAATGCCAGCAATAACCTACCAAGCGGCAAATTTTACATTAAATAATATTGTTTTGGGAAATATTAATCGGCTTGTGAGCCTTTAGATTAAAGGCAGTTAGGATAAATATGATGGTGAAAAACGGTAAGTTGCAAATGCTAAAGTTTTTGTGTGTCAAAGTCACCGACTGTAGGATGGAACCGTACTAAAATCATTCAATTTTCTGTATGACAGACTTAAATAACTCTATTGAGTAATATTTGAATAAGTTGAATTGTCTTACAAATATTTGCTACTCATAGCCGTTTTTACTTTGGCAAAGGGTTTTGACTATGCTGATTAATTAGCTTAAGTTGTAGATCAACAAATTGTGACAACTCAGGGCTAAGTGTTGCATAGGATTGTGCCCGTGTGAAAGCTTCCTGGGCACTCTGTAATTTTCCAACAGCTTGCAGTGAAATGCCAAGCCCAACTAATGAACTCGTAGAGCTTGAGTTGATAGATAGGGCAGCGTTGTAATGATTAATCGCTTCTTCATGGCGATCGACACGTTGCAACATCGTCGCTAAAAAGCTTTGGTAATCTGCATTGCTGTTTCCGTAAGCTGCGCCTTGTTCTAAAGTATTTAATGCGCCTGAGCGGTCACCTGCTTCAACTTGTAATCGCGCTAGTGCTATGCGGAAGTTGCTTTGCTCTGGCGTAATGACCAAGCCAGCCGCGAGCGTTGTTCTTGCTTCATCGTTACGTTTATTGTCTAGCAATAGCCCTGCGAGTGTTTGCCTGGCATCTTGATTTGCTGGATTGGCTTCCAATGCCTGAGATAAATTTTCCTGCGCTTCAGCTACTCTACCTTGTTGAAGGTTAGCCAATGCCTGACGGTAGAAGTTACCGGATTTTTGTTCTTGGCTGATATGTTTGCCCGTAGATTTGTTATTAGTAGCTGATTGGGGTAAAACTTTAGGCGCTGCCGATAACTTTTCAGGCGCAATAAGGTTTATTGGTTCAACTAATTCATCTGGCTGTATCAATTCTGAAGGCTTTACCGATTCCGTCGGTTTTGTAAGAATACTATTATTTTGAAAATTGGCTAACTGTATATTAGCGACTATTTCTTTTTTATCTGAATTATTGTTATACATTTGAGCTGCGACGGGCGTGTGCTTGAGAGTAACTTCAAATAGCGGAGTTGATGCTGGATCGTCTACAACGGCATTAATCAACGTATTTCTTTCTGATTTTGTCCCTGATAATGCATTTTCACTGCCATTAGCTGATTGAGTTAAAGATGCTTTATTAATTAAGTCAGCGCTATGAGATTGCGCAGGAGTGCTTTGAACCCATAAATAGGTACCGCCGGCCAGTAACACCATGAGTCCGCTTATTTTCAAAAAGCTGGTGTTGAGTTTTCTGGATGTTAACGGGCTTGGATGAGGTTTAGTATCTGCGTCTAATCTGGATATAATAATCTTTTCCGCATCAGTAGACCCAGCACCACGCTGTTCCAGATCTTTCAACATTTGATTGATTAAACTCATTTTTTCAGTCTTTTTTATGTATTACTTGTTTATTTAAGTAAATATTATTTTGGAAAAGCTAAAAATGCGCTGCCACACACACTTAAAAATACAGATAAAGTGAAGCTATTCAGGCGCAATTTTCTCCAAGTAGATTCAATTGATCTGGTGTCGGTTATTGCCGCAAACACATCGGAAAATCCAACTTGATGCTTACCTTTTCCATAAGCTGCCAATAGCGATTTGTGCGCTAAAATATTGACCAAACGTGGTACGCCCTTAGATTTAAAATACAAGAGCGTCAAAGCCGCGCTGCTGAAAATACGGCTGCCCTGATAGCCGGCGATGATTAAACGATGGTTCAGGTAATATTGCATTTCGTCATGGCTTAGACGGTCTAGCTGATATTCAAACGTAATGCGTTGTTTTAACTGCCTAATCGAGGCATGGTTGAGCTTAACCTCAAGTTCAGGCTGACCAAAAATCACCACTTGCAGCAATTTGCGTTTTTCAGTTTCAAGGTTGCTGAGTAGTCGCAATGCCTCAAGTGTTTCAATCGGCATGGCTTGCACTTCGTCCAAACAAACAACGACCTTGATGTCATTGCGTGCAAAATCCAGTAAGCCATGCGTGAGCGCAGTCAAAAGTGCATGCTGGGTAACGTCTGTAGCTACTGTGATGCCTAATTCTTGCGCCAACGTCATTAACAAAGAATGCGGTTCTAAATAGGGGTTAGGCACATAGGCTACTTTAAAACTGGCATCCAGGCTGGACATCAGTTTTCGGCATAATAGTGTTTTACCAGTGCCAACTTCGCCGGTGATTTTGATAAAACCTTCCCCTGACAAAATGGCAAACAACAGCGTATTCAAGCCTTCTTGATAGCTATGTGAGGCAAAATAGAAGCTGGTATCAGGCGTAATGCTGAAAGGCGTTTCAGTTAAACCAAAGTGTTTGAGATACATCATTTATTCGCTCACTTTTTAGTCACTAACTATTCATTAACAGTTGAAGTTTGAGCAAAGCTGTCTTGTCTTTGCATATTTTCAATACGTTTCTGGCTGGATAAAACATCATTGCTCCAGCTATCCTGGCCTTGTACAACAGTGGCTTTAAGCAATATAACGAGTTCAGTTTTGCTGGTGGTTGAGCCTTTTTGACGGAAAGCTGCACCTACGCCTTTAATGTCGCCTAGCCCAGGCACTTTTGATTTGCTGCTGATGGTGCTTTCAGTCATCAAGCCGCCAATAGCGATTACGCGTCCGTGCTTCGTTCTTACGATGCTGTCGGTTTCACTCACATTGCTAGACGCTAGCGGCAGGTTGATTGCTCCAGCAGCGCCGCCTAAATTGAGTTGCTTGTTGACGGTAGTTACCTGGCTGATAGAAGGGTGCATGTGCAGGATAATGTTGTCGTCTTTATCGATTTGCGGCGTTACATCCAGCGCAATGCCGGAAAAGAAAGGCTGTAACGTGACTTCAGGCGATGTTGTGGTGGCGCCAGTGGAAGCGGTCGTGCTTGAAGAAATTCCCGTTACAAAGAACTCATCGGTACCCACTTTGAGCACTGCTTTTTGATTGTTAATGGTGGCAATGCGCGGGCTAGAGAGCACTTGTACATCACCTTGGGTTTCCAGGAATGATAACAAAGCTGCAAAATTTGCACCTTGTAATGCCACTGCAAATAATGGTCCACCCAGTGCAGTGGTGGCTGCGTTCGATAATACAGTACCAGCTGACGCGCCTAAATCGCCGCTCACTAATGGGCCGTTGCCGCTGCTTGCAAGCTGAGTATTCGCATTGATATTGCCAACAATGCCGGTATTGGAGCCGCTACTGCCGAATATAGACCAGTTCACGCCGCTTTGTGATTGGTCATTCAGTTGCACATTCAGAATTTTTGCTTCTAGAATCACCTGGCGCTCAATCGTTACTTGCATCAAGCGCAAGAAGGATTCGACATTGCGCACTTCATCTGGCATGGCGCGCACCATGATGACGCCAGATTGTAAATTAACGACTACGCGACGGCCATTTTCCGCGCCTACAATGCCATTGAGTGAATCTGTCAGATCTTTCCAAAAATCATTGTTGGATGAAGTGGCAATGCTGGTGCTGATAAGCGCCGCGCGGTTGCCAGAACTACCTACACTGGTGCTTGAAGAACTAGACCCTTCCTGACTAGATTGGCTATTACTGTTGCTGACTGAACCTGAAGTCACACGCGTGTCAGACGAGCCTTTGCGTTGCCCTACGATATAATTCACCTGAAACACGCGCGTTTGCATCGCTTGTGGTTCAATAAAAATACGTGTGCCTTCTACTTTGTATTCGTAACCATATAAATCTCGCAATGAATCAAGCGCTTCAAACACGGTGACGTCTTTTAAATTGACTGAAATCATGCCTGTTAAATCCTGGTGAACCAGCATGCTGTAACGTGTGCCGCTGACGATGCCCATTAACACCTGGCTTGCTGGGGCGTTGCTGATGACCAAATCAAAGCGTTGTTCCAGCTGTTTGGCAGAAGCTTTAGGCATCGCAATTTTCAAAGGCGGCAACAACGCATCGTTAATCGCCTTAGGGGTTGCGGGAGCTGGTTTTACTTCAGCAGCCTGCTTTAGCTCATCTTTTATTTTATTGAGTGTCGCGTGTTGTTGTGGCTCGGTAGTGGCGCAGCCAGCCAGCAACATTAAAATGAGTAATGGTGACAATTGCACAGGTAATTTTCGCATCATTTTTTCTCGATTACTTCATTCAGTATTTATTCGGTTTTTGGTCTTGTGCTGGTTTAATTTGGATTGCCGACTTAGTTTTCTTTATCTCGGCATAATCCATCGCCAGGGTTTGCGTCGTCATATCTGAATTGCGCAGTACAGCCTCGCGCTCATTGATTTTAATTAACGTAGCATTTTCATATTTACCACCAAGCATGACTTTTTTACCGTTAATAATTGCCGCACGATATTGCGAACCTAGCATCACAGATTGCAATACCGGACCAGTAGTCTGAGCATTTTCATTGGTGATCTCGCTTGATAATGAAGCAGGCGGTTGAGTAGGGTCTTTTAATGCCTCAGCCTGAACATCTTGCTCCATCATTAGAAGAAACATGCCACATGAAACACTCAGCAATAGTCTCAGTGGATTTTGTGTTGGGTGAGCTGAAGCTTTAGCTGTTTTCATATACTTAACCAGGTTTTATCTAAACTTAAGGTATAGACCGTGAGTTTTAAGCGATTTGAAGGCCATGTACTTGAAGGCCAGGAATTTGAAGAAGGCGATTCAGCGTTCAAAGCGGCTTTACTCCAAAGCACATGCCAAGGCATTTGTTCCAGTTCTGATACGTATGCAAGCAAGTCTAAATATCGGCCTTCTACGGTAATCTCTACGCCATGCTTGTATACCGGTGCATCCTGTTTGATTGGTGTGCTGGTTTGTGCAGTGGCTTCCGCTGCTGTTGATGCAGCAGGGTTGGTGTCGTCAGAAACGCTTTCCAGTAAGCCCTGAGTTGGTAAAGTATTGAGTGCGATGAGTTTTAGTTTGCCATTTTTTTTCAGTAAACTACGTAATAGCTCAGGCATTTTGTCCGGGCTTATCAGGGTTGTTTGTAAGCCGCTTAATTGTGTTTCCAGCAATTGCAATTGAGTCTGCAGCTCTGTAATCCGTTGTTTATTCTGTGCATCAGGGTCTATTACAGGTTGCTGTGCATATTGATTTATTTGTTGGGTTAAACCCTGAATCTGCGCCTGGTCAGTTGCAATCTCATTTTGGACTACTGTTTGACGCGCCAGCACCGGGCTTAGTAATAGCGTATTGATGGCGGCAAATACAAGCACGAATAATGCGCCAGAAACCATCCAGCGTTCACGTGTATTAAGCGCTTCAAATTTACTGCTTATTGTCAGCCATGACTGTTTCACAGTTTGCCTCCAGCCTCTGTGGCTATTGTTCTGGCGGCTGACTTTTCATCGGTAGACTGTAATGAGAATTCAATATATTTAGGTTCGTTATTTTGAATAACTGCTACCGGTGTACTGGTAGTTACAGGCATTGCAGATACGCCGTTTTTAATAATTGAAGCTGTCGCTATCGGTGCGATAGGTACTGGTGCAGCACTGGTAGCCGATGACTCTGTTTTAGGTAAGCTCATATTCAATGCGGCAAATAATTTACCTTTTAAGGCAGGTTCATTACCCAGGCGAGAAATGTATTCAGGTACAAGGTCACCTTGCAAAGTGCGGCCGTTGATATTAAGTTGTTCAGAACGACTATCAACACTAAAACTGGTGAGCCACAAACCATCAACACTTTGCTTGGCAAACGCGCGCATTAATGCCGCGTAACCTTTTTCAGGTGTCGCTGAGCTTTGCTTCACAGTTTGTAAAATTTGCTGTTGCATGGCTTCTTTATGTTCCAGTTGCGTAATTTGGTCTAACAATGCTTTGTTCATATCATGTGGCGTATGTAACAAAACTGTTTGTTGCAATGTTGCTTGGGTCGCTGTTAACTCTTCGGCAATCTGGCTACGCTGCGTGGTTAATAAAGACAATTGTTTTTGCGCATAGCTGTAATAACCCAACATCAACACCGATAAAAGTCCTAGCGTTATGGCTATATTATTACTATTCAAAAAATCCTTTTGCTTGATAAGAGAGGGATTTATCAGGTTAATCTGCTGACTCATGATGATTTTCCTTCACGCAATGCAGCGCCTAGCACGGGCAGCAGGCTGGCTTGCATGGCTAAATCGCCAATACTTGCTTGGTCTGCAAACTCAAAAACATCTGATAAATCAAAACGGTCTATTTGAATGTACAGATAGGTTTTTAAATATTCATAAAAATCTTCGCGTTCCATAAAGGGTGCCAAGACCAGGCGATTGATAGTAACGTAGGGAAATTGACGCTCAAAATTATCAAGTGAACGTTGAATCTCCAAAGATAAGCGCTCAAATGCACTAGATTTTTTTTCACTATCTATGCTTTGCATCTGCTTCGTATCTATTTCAATCTGCCTTGCATGATAAAGCTCTCCAGCAGAAGTGAAAGTCAGCAACCCACCATTACTGTTGATGGACAGCATGGCAAGCCCACGACCTTCCTGCTCTAAATAAGCGGCAACATTGCGCTGTGCAAGTTCTGGAATATCAATCACTTTAAGCCCAGCCCCTGAATACTCGATGAATCGCTTCATATAATCACTGATGAGTTCATTCCTGGCGGCAATCGCATACACATAAGACTGCCGATTTGAATTGTTGGGGTCTGCTGGAATGTCGATGACGTCAATCGTGGCATGCTCAACAGGGTAATCAATCATGTCTTTAAGCTTCCAGCTGATTGCCTGCTTTAGCTCATTGGCAGGTACATTCGGTTTTTCAATTTGAAATAACTGGTACTCATTTTTTGCGAGCAAAAGTGAGCAATTCAGGCTGGCCAACCTTAAATCTACAGTCATGGTTTTGATACCTGCATTGTTTTTTATGCTTTCTTGCCTGGCTCCGCTAAATGCAACGGTTGGTTTTGCATTTTGAATCACATGTGCAACGCAAGTGCCTTTTTCTGAGGCGCGAAGTGCAAACCAGCCAGGTGATTTTTTCTGTTTAAAAAGTCGCATAATAATGTCTCGGTTCTGTTGCTTTAAATATTCGTTAAAAATTTTCGCGCAGGTAAATAATCGGTGTTTTATAAATGCCGAATGTCGCGCGTGATACAGGATTATTACCAAACCACGAAATGCCTGCTGCTGTTGCAGTGCTTGCTGTAGCAGAAGTACAGGTGCTGCCGCTGGCACTGTTAAGGTTAAGTGTTAAATCCACACTGCCATTATTACCAGCGCCGGGCTTAGTGAGTCTTAAGTTTCTGGAAACACCATTCACGAATGCGCCAGTGCCGCTTGAGTAACCTAATTGCGTTTCACAAGCGGATAAGTTGTTTCGGTAATTGTCCATGGCAATGCTTGAAGCAGGAATAGATGTACAGCTATCCTGCTGGTTTCTGATATACGATGTGCCATTCCAGTACTGCGCTTCTACTGGTATAGGTAAGGGCAATAGTTCTGAGCCATAAGCATTCTTTAAACTGAGGCGGCCACTACGTATATTGGCTGTTCCTTCTGTGGTAGTTGACGCAACATTATCAAGATCAATGGCATGTAGTTTGATGGTTGCTGGTGCTGTTTTTGCTAAGCTAAAACTAAATGCTGGTGTCGCATTCGCTATCCCTGCTACAAATGCACTTGCCGCAACGGATGAAGGTGAAAGGCTACCAGCCACAGCATTTGCATCTGAAAGCGTGATGGTTTTGGAAAAACTACTTACACCATTGTAATTTTGTGTTCTGTCGCCACTTAGATTGCGTGCAGTGATTTGGGTGTTAAATGGTTGTGCAGAGTAAGTAAAGCCACCAGTGCTGCAACCTTGAGTCACTACCGTATCAAAATGGTCTGGAGTGAAACGTCCAAAATAGTTAGTTGCGGAGACGTTGCCGAAATTACATGCATATTTACCACCGCTAGTAGTGAAGCCGCTTGCACAATCACCCGCAGCAGAATCAATGGCTGTAAAAGTGTCGTCGTAAACACCATTGGCATTGAACCTGAAATAACCCACTTCGTCATAATTAAAAGCAGCACCGGTTGCAGTGCCTGCGCTTGCCACGCCAAAGCTTCCTGTAAATGAACCGGTTTGTATTGCACCACTATGTGCAGCAAGTTTGGATGTATCGATGCTAGGCGTGCCATTGTAGCCGGTTAAGCCTGTGGTGGCAGTGAGTGAGAAATTACTGCCAGCAGCTAACTTAGGGGTTGCTGTGGTGTTAGCGCCAGTTGCATCTGCATTTGCATTGATGGAGCTTACGGTGAAATCGGACGGGCGAATGGCAAAGTCATCAGAAGAGCATCCTTTGATGGTCGTGGTGGTGGTGTCGGTCACGCGGCAGCGCACGTCTCTGTAGGCGTTAGGCACGGTAAAGCTAATGCTCTTGCGCCCCTGTTCGGTAGGCTGGTTGGCTTTGGTGAATGTCAGGGCCTGACTGGTGACCGCCGGATTCAGCACCATCCGAGATGCACATACCGTAGCGCCTGAACCATCCACCAACTCCACTGTTACCGGTTTATCCGCATCCGAGGCGTAAGTGGTAGCAATGGTGCCATCCGCTTTGCGGGCCACTACATCAAAGTTGAAGGCCGTATTTGCCAGCTTGGTGTAGAGGCGACCTGTAGAGACGTTGGAATCGGCCGCCGTGTCCGCATTGGCGGTGGTTTCCACGCAGTTGAAGTCTGCCACGCAACTGACCACCGCGAACGCACAAGAGGTGGAGCCGCCAAAATTGCAGGTCGTAGCTCCGACCAATGCGGGGGTGGTGGTAGTGTTGAACGTGGTCGTACCTGGTGATGGAAATGTGATTGGCGTGACGTTGACCGTGCTGCTACCCGCCGGGATGGTGAACGCGCCCAGACTAGGTATGGAGACAGGGTTGCCGGAAGATGTGAGCGTACCGATGTTCGCACCTGAGGTATATGCTGTGTTTTGTGCTGCATCTGCCCAAGCTTTGATGGTGAAAGTGTGGTTGGCGCAATTGGTTCCATTTGCCGGTCCTTGGATTTCGTAGTGGTGTGGCGGCGGAATACAGGCGACATTGGCTACGGTCATGTTGCAATTAGCGTAGGCCGTCGTGCCTGCAACGTTAGTGCAGCGCAAAGCGCCCGCAGGCCTCACGGCTACACTACTCCCCAATGTGGCAGTTCCAGAACTGCCCGCAGCCCAAGTGAGATTGACCGTTTGCAAGGGTGCCGACGGTTGGATGTTGAAGCTCGGCGGACTAATGCTGACAGTGGTCACGCCGCTTACGGTCACTTGCGCGGTGATCAGCGAAGTCATGATGTTGGCTGCTGGACACGGCGACGTTGCTGACGAGCACGCCAGCGCTGTTACAGGCTCCGCACACAGCGTGGCGGCACCATCGTGACGAATTTCGTAGTGGTTCACTGGGGGCACTGGTGTGCAGGCGGTGGCGCTGGCATTCCAGGTGTACACAAATGATTGGTTGCTCAAAGCCGTGGTCTGATTGTTGGCAATGGTATTGCACAAACCGGCCCCGCTCTGCAGACCGATGCGCAGACTAGGGCTGGAGGCTATCGCTTGAATGTTGCCGTAGGAATAAACAATCTGACCAGTGGACCATAGCTGCACCTGCATGTTCACAAGAGTGCCCGCTGCGCCGTAGTAACCCACTTTCTTGAGTTGGATCACTAGCACCTGCGCGCCAGACACAGTCAGCACTTGGTGCTGGATGAAACTGGCATTGGCAGGTTGCAACGGGCTATTGGCATCAAGCACACCATTTGCACTGGCACTCTTCCATAAATCGGCCCAAAACGGCATGAGCGCTGCCTTAGCAGGGCTGCCAAAGGTTGTGGTCGGCAAGTCATTTGGTGAGTATGATATGCCACCCGTGCTACCAGTGCCAGCGGCCCCGGTCTCAAAGAAGATCACGCCGTTAGTGGACATGCTCCAATTGTTGTAGTTCGTGCCAGCAAAATTGAAGGTAAAACCAATGGGCATGACCGGTGACACGGCGTCGTCGCAAGTGTTGTAGGGGTTGGCCGTAGCCAATGTATTGCCGCAATTGCCGCCATACCATGCCACTTGGGGTGAGGTGGAAGCGATGGCCAGCTGGGGATATGCCGTGGTGATGGCGGCCGCGTAGCCAGCAGCTTGGGCGTTGGTTGTAGCATCCAGTGTGAGTAGCGTGCCCAGCAGCCATACGGCATTAGCAAGCGTAGCCTTAATTTTGCTACGCTTTATCAAGGCTACGCTTGCTAATACCAATTGGATAGAAGCCAGCGACAAAAACGACCTTAGCATGGCTTGCCAAACCTTGCTTCTAATACATTGATATGTAATGTTTCAGTGTTCAAACTGAATTCCTAGACTTTTTATAGCAGACTAGGCCATTATGCAATGATCAAAAGCAGGTTAAACCGCCAATCAAAAGCGGTTTTATGGCTTATTTATTAGTATTGTCATAATAATTTACGATGTCTAACCGCATTGATAGTTCGGCACTGCATCCGTGCCAAGACACTTACTTAGAGTAAGTTGCACTTGTCGCTCAATATAATTCAGCGCGCCTGCTGATCCAAAACTTGCTGTCGAGGTAATGTCGTACATGGCAATGGTGTGGTCTGAACCTTGTTCAAAATAATCTGCTGATCTGCTGCAAGTCACCGTCACAGAAAAGTTATCGATGCTAAATGTGCTTGGGCTGGCAGGGCAGTTTGCCAGTGCTGTGGTGCCTGGTGCTAATACTTGGTATGCCGCCCATTCAACGCCTGCACGCGCAGCTTGATAGGCTCTTGAACCTTGCACATCTTGTGTGGAAGTGCTTTGCTGAACGCTGGTGATGTTAAGCGCATACGCACCTAAGGCTGCTAATATTACCAATATGAATATAGCGGCAGGTAGCAAAAAGCCTTGTTGTTTAAATTGATTCATTTAAAAGCCCCCTGAATAACGTAGCGAGCGATGGAAAGGCAAGGCAAAAGCTGGCGAGAAACCGGAGTTTATGCGCTATAAATGAGGATTTTGAGCCAGCTTTTAACGCCGTTTTTACAAACGCAGTAGTGATGCAGGGGGCTTTCATGGCGAGTTCACCACATTGACCTGATGCATCAGCGTAACTTTAGCAACATCCTGCGTAAACCCTAGATAAATAGTAATGACGCCGCTTCTTTGTAAAATTCCCGGAACATAGTTAATCTGGCAGCTTGTTAAGTTGGTGGCCAGTTGTCTGACGGTCGCAAGACCATTGAGTACAGCTACACTGGCAGGCTGATTAGGCTGAATCGCATAGCCGCTATACATCAAAAGTAGACCATTTGTCATGTCGCAGGCATAGGTAACAGGCGTTGAAACAACAAAAAACCGGCTGGATGGTGATGCCTGAGGAAATACACCGCCACTAAAACTTAATACGCTAAGGTTTCCTGCCGTTTGTAGCGCGCGGCTATTGGTGCCTTCATACACATCAGAGCCCGGAATGCCCAAGTTGTAAATCACCAGTTTATCGCCAGCGGCAATATTTACAGAAGGTCCTAGTACATCAAAGGTATCTGCTGATAGAGAAAAATCCAAAGGATTGTCACCTGCCGCTATGCCAACTGCGGCGCGGTATCTGCCTGCAGATTTAACAGGTACAAATTCTATGAAACTATTTAAACCACTGGTAGTGGTTCTAACGCTGTTTGGCAAGGCGTTGCGAATGTCTCGTGCCATGCGACGTAACGCAGTATCGGCGCGATCAGTTAAATTTGCGCGATTTTCACTATCGATAAATGCCTGTGTCGGGTTGCGTATCAACAAAGCCGCGCCTGCCGCAAGAATCGCAACAATGGTGATGACGACTACCATTTCGACCAAAGTAAAACCAGTTGCATTAAATTTTGCTTTAGATATTGGGCGCATATCTCACCCGATAACCAGTTAACGTGACATCCGTATTTGCCGGTCCTGTAACCCGAACAGCTATTTGCAGTACTGCGCTTAATGGAAATGCAGCAAAAGGCGCTGCAGCTCCAACGCGGGTAATCGTCACGCTGGCAGCGTAAGCACCTAATCCTAACAACGGCGTGTTATCACCAGGGCTACAAATGCCGGCACAGTTAGCATCTGGCATGGTAAATCCGCCATAATCAGCCACATTATCCAAAGGATTGGTAGCACTATAACGGCTTTCTGAATTTGGAGTAGGGCTTGTCAGCGTCGCACCACCTTTATCTTGTGAAGAAGCTATGCCACCTGTACAGTCAGCCGTTGTGATAGCAGTCGCTGCGTTGGCATCATCAGGGTCGCACAAAGTAAATGGTTGTTGTTCGACTTCTAATAATAATGATTCAGCAATAGAAAGTGCCTGTTTTCGCACCAGTGGATCTGCGCTGCCTTTATTGGTAATCTCCAGCACTTTCAGCACGCCAATCAAGGCAACGCTGACTATTACCATAAACACGACAAGCTCTACCAATGTTACGCCAAGTTGATGCTTGGCTTGTGTCACGCCAAGTTGATACTTCACTTGTGTTACGTCAAGTCGGCGCCAGTTTTGCTGATTAACGCACATAACCAGTTTCCGCTTCAACGGTAATTGTGCGCGTAGATTCACTAGGCACTACCGCATTTTGAATGGTAAAAGTAGCTGTGGCATTGGGTATTGGCCTGCCTAGACCATCAAAGCCAATAGGCGAGGTTGATGCCCCTATGGTTACATTGTTAGAGAGTGTTTTGGAATAGGCCATTTGGATAGAAGGGTCAATCACAGCAGAGCTACAGTTACTGGTATAGCCTAAACACACAACACGTGTGGCAGTATTCACGTTAACGAATACATTTCTGCGTTGCGCAATAGCGGTTTTTTGCGCATAACGCAAGGCAGAAACCAAGGTGCCGTAACTGCCACGTGCATTGAATGCATCTACGCCAATAAAACGTGGCGCGGCGACAGCGGCAATAATGCCGGTAATCACCATCACGGAGACAAGCTCGACAATTGTGAATCCTAGATTTTTCCTAAAACCTAGATTTCCCCTAAAACCTAGTGCTTGTCTAATACCAAGTTCTCGCCGCATGTTGTGATGCCTATTTAAAATTAACTATCAAAAAGAGCGATTACTCTTTCTGACAATCAAGTATTAACAACCAGTCGTTGTAACTGTTACCAAACCTGTCGTGCCGTTGTAGCTTATCTGACAGGTTGCACTGGTGGCGAAGCTGCTTAGGCGGAAGGTCACTGCGGTTGCGGTTGCGTAGTCTGAAGTAACACCTTCAGCAAGGGTGAGACCTGTCATAGCGTTACCAATGCCTAGTAAAGCGCCTGTAGGAATACCCGTAGCGGCTGCGACGGCAACTGACGTGCCATCTACCATGTTGACCGTTGAAGCAGTTCCTCCGCTAGCAAAGTGCCTTGCTTGAACCACACCTACAGCAGAACGTAAGCCACCTGCAATACCATTTATACTAGCAATACGAGCATCATTAGTTAAGTTAATAAATCTCGGCAAAGCCGTAGCTGCCAAAATACCCAAAATCACAATTACTACGACTAACTCGACTAAGGTAAAGCCCGATTGGGTAGAACCAAATTGTTGACGTTTCATTTTAATTACTCCTTTAAAAAATATAAAAATTGAACTTCTGCACTTGTAATACTTATGTACTTATAAAACTTATGTTTACTAAACTTGCACTGACTTAAAAATTGCTGATTTAATTACCATCTGACTTTATTAATTTAGCGTCATTTATTGAAACTTCTGCGCCTTTTGGCAAAATTGGATTATCATTTCTTGTAGCAATATTCCCGGCTTGTAACAAATCAACAGCAGAACGAAAACCACCTTCTAATTTGTTGACTGTGGCAACTCGAGCATCATTGGTTAGGTCAATCAATCCCGGCAACGCACTGGCCGCAATGATTCCTAAAATCATCATGACTACAGTTAAATCAACTAAAGTAAAACCATATTGGGTTGAACCAAATTTAGTTAAACAAGACTGGGTAGAGCAAGTCTGTTGATGTTTCATTTCAATGGCCCCTTTAAAAAATTAAGACAGGACTTCAAAACTTAATAAATCTGTAAAAACTAACAGCCTGTAGTTATGGCTGGTGTAATCACAGGTGAGCTGTTAGCGACTGCCGGCTCTGTATAAGTAAATTGGCAGGTAGCTGGTGCTGGTGCGCCTTGTATCTGGAAGGTGGCAACTGTACCTGTAGCGGTGTAGTTATAGCCATCGCCATTCAGTTCAGCTAATGTCGGGTTGAATGATGTGGTTAAACCTGCGGCCGACAACAAACCTGCAGTGCCGATTGCGGTTACATCTGGGTAAGCAAAAACTATAGCAACTGTTCCAGCCTCGGTACAAACATTGGTGGTGTTATTGGCAATGCCACCACCGCCTGGACAGGCAGCAGTATCTGCCAGATTGTTTCTGGCAAGTACAGTGGCATGCACTAAGGCCGAAGAAGCGGCAACGCTACCTCTTGCTGCGTTAAGTTTGGCGATACGCGCGTCGCGTTGTAGATTTGTGAATCTTGGCAATGCAACGGCTGCCAAAATAGCAAGAATAAGAATCACCACAATCAATTCAATTAAGGTAAAACCTTTAGCATTTTTAATCTTTGCTTTTGTAAAGTTTGTATTTGTGAAATTTGAATAGTTAAATGCGGTAAAACTTTTAGTTGTGTTCAACATGGTGAGTCCTTTTTAAATCAAAAATGTTAAGAATCTTTAAATCAATCTACTGCTCTAACTTATTTTTTACTAAATCTATGTCTTTCACTAAATCCATACCGCCAATTGCCAGCAATGAAGCTTTGGTTTGCCCCGCAGTGCTGATGAACCTGTATTGCGTTTGGTGGCCATCATTAGCTATATAAATCAATCGTTTCTTTGTTGTATCAAAATACCAAATTTCTTTACCCGAACTTGGCGTCCCAGAACGTTCCCCTATGTAGTTCTGTGGCCTGGCTGTTACCAATAGCATAGGGTTGCTATCTTTTAATGCCTCAATATCAATCGGCTGATACGTTACATTCTTATGTACCCATGCCTCAGCCAACCCTAAGCGCAGATTGTTGAGCTCTGTTTTAACGATTTCCTGCTCAATTTCGCTTTGTGCTTCATTCAAGTAATGCAATAACAAGGTTGCCAGTATTCCAATCACACTCAGCGTGACGGCAAAGTCGAAACTACGAGCGCTCGGTGCATGTCTTGATTGCTTTGCATTCACGTTATTTCGATTGCCTTTACGTCATTAACCTTTGTGTAGTGCAACATTGCCTAAATCCCAAATCGGCAAGAATATACCCATCGCCAATATCAGTACCATCACACCTAAAAACACAATCAAAATCGGCTCAATCTGCGCGCCTAATGTTTTAATCTCATACTCAACATCACGCTGATACATGTCCGCTACTTCCTGCATCAAGTCATCCAGCGCGCCGGACTCTTCGCCAACAGCAATCATTTGCAACACAATCGGGTTAAATACACCGCTATTAGTCGCGGTGCGTAAAATACTTTCGCCGCGCTCAACACCTTCTCGCATTTGCTCAATTTTGCTCGCGATATAATCGTTATCGGCAGTTTGCGCCACTAACTTTAATCCGCTGGTAATCGGTACGCCGCTTTTGCTGGCTAAGGCAAAGCTGCGGGCAAAGCGTGACATGGTGGCCTTATGAATAATCTTGCCGGCAAGTGGCGTTTTTAATTTGAATCTATCCCATTTGAATTTACCAATACTGCTGGCAATGTAAGAACGAAATAGAAATACGGCGCCAATAATGCCTGCTAACAAATATGGCCATGCTGCAACCATGAAGTTAGAAAAACCTAATAAAATTCTGGTCATTAACGGTAATTCAGCACCAAAACTTTGAAACACTTTGGCAAACGCCGGAATCACAAATAGATTCACCACCACGATGGCAATGCCCATCGCAATGACTACAAAAGTAGGGTAACGCAGTGCGGATTTGATTTGATCGCGCATGAAGCGCTCAAACTCAAGATGATCGAATAAACGCAAAAATACCGTATCCAACATACCGGTGGTTTCACCCACGCGCACCATATTGATATAAAAACTAGAAAATACTTTCGGATGCTGCGATAGCGCAGCTGAAAGCTCACGTCCGCTTCCCAGGCTTTCGCGTATATTGCCAACCACGCTGGCAAAAGCTTTATTGTTAGTGGATGCCTGTAAGCCGTTAAGCGCATTCATGATAGGAATACCCGCTTTGAGCAGTGTGTACATCTGCCGGCTAAACAGCATCACATCTATCGTTTCGATTTTCTCTTCAAACAGATTAATCGAGTCATTTGAGGCTTTATTACCTGCACGTGCCTGAATCTCTATCGGTGTGATATTAAGATTAAATAATTGGCTGGCAAGTGTATTGCTGTCATGGCTTTCCAGTACACCTTGCACTAAAGCACCTTGATTGTCGCGACCTTTGTAAGAGAAAAATGGCATCTGGTTTTTCCTTGGCCTAATCTTCAAACTGGTTGCTGATGCGCATGGCTTCAGCAATCGTGGTGCGTTTTTCAATGACTAAATCTACTGCACTTTTACGCAGTGTTTTGCCCGCCATATGCTGACGCGCAAGCTTAATAAAATGGTTAGGGTCATGGTGACTGGCGCCGTCAATGAGTTCATTATTCATTTCAAGCAGTTCATAAACACCCATACGGCCCTGATAACCAGTGCCATTGCAAATGCTGCAGCCTTTGCCATGCACATAACGATGTTGGTCTACATTGTCGCCAAGTTCATGTTGCAGCCATGCGCGCTCGAATGGTTCTGGTGTGTAGGTTTCAGCACAACCTTCACAGACCAATCTCAGCAAACGCTGTGCGACAACCGCCAGAATGGACATGGCCACCATATAACGCGGCGCGCCCATATCTATCATGCGTATTGGGGTGCTAATGGCATCATTGGTGTGCAGTGTAGAAAGTACCAGGTGACCAGTCATTGCCGCTCTTAAGCCGATTTGTGCAGTTTCCTGGTCACGCATTTCACCTACCAGAATAATGTCAGGGTCTTGCCGTAAGGTAGAGCGCAGTACACGTGAAAAGCTCAAATCTATTTTGTCATTTACCTGTACCTGGTTAATACCATTTAAACGATATTCAACTGGGTCTTCAACCGTGATAATTTTGTTTGAAGTAGAATTGAGTTCGCTAAGTGCGGCATAAAGCGTGGTAGTTTTACCACTACCTGTTGGCCCTGTGACTAGCACCATGCCGCTAGGGCGATGAATCAGTTTACGGAAGCGTTCCAGCATGTCAGGCGGCATGCCGAGCTTTTCTAACGAGAAGCCGCTGCTATTTTGTATCAGTAAACGCATCACCACCGATTCACCATATTGTGTAGGCATTGATGAAATACGCACGTCAACAGGTTGCTGCTTGACTTTTACGGCAAATCGGCCATCCTGAGGTAGGCGTTTTTCTGAAATATCCAGGCCAGACATTAGCTTTAAGCGTAATGCTAAAGCTGATGCAATCTTTAAGTCAGCCTCGGTTTGTAAATGCATCACACCATCAATTCTGAAGCGAATATGCAGTTTGTGCTCTTGTGGTTCAATATGAATATCAGAGGCGCGCACTTGCACGGCATCTTCAAAAATCGTTTGCAGTAACTTAACGACAGGCGCTTCTTCGGCACTGCCGCCCATGCCTAGTGCGGCAAAATCAATGGCTGTATCGCCCAAATCTTGGCCTAGTTCTAAGGCTAGGTTTGATATTTCATCGGTACGACGGTAACTGCGGTCTATGAGCTGGAGTAGGGCGCCTTCTTGTATCACGGCAAGTTCTATGTCTTTATGCAATAGTCTTACCAGCTCGTCGTAAGCAAATAAATCGGTAGGATCTACCATGCCCACTAAATAGCTGTTGCCTTTATCGGCAAGTACTGCACAGCGTAAACGACGAGCTTGAGCTTCAGGTAGTTTGTTGATGATTTCAGGTTTAGTATTAAATAGTTGTAAGTCGATAAACGGTACTTTTAGCTGACGCGCCAAAGCCTCAGAAATCTGCAGTTCTGTTACATAGCCTTTGTCTACAAAAATACGCCCAAGCTTACGGCCAGTGCGTTTTTGCTCTTCAAGTGATTTATCTAAATCATCAGCGGTAATTAAATTTTGCTGAACTAGAATCTCACCCAGGCGAATCTTTTCAGGACGTGCCATTTAAACCTCATTAATATTCATACATGCTCAAATATAAACGGGCATGCGTTATTTCAATTGTTAGAATAAAGAGGGTTTTCGCCTTGAAATCTGAATTGTGGATTGATTACGGAATGTTTAAAGAGTGAAAACAGTGGTTTTTTGTCAGGGTGGCTGAAATCTATAAACACGTTAAAATGACATGAACATCAATACAGAGGCCGTATGAACCCGGAAGACTTACAACGATTGCTCACGATGGCAATGCCTTATGGCAAATACAAAGGCCGCATGATTGCAGACTTGCCAGGCCAATACCTCAATTGGTTTGCGCGTGAGGGTTTTCCTAAGGGTGAATTAGGGCGCTTGTTGGCGTTGATGCAAGAAATCGATCATAACGGTTTGTCACCACTACTTGATCCATTACGTAATAGCCGGAACTGAAAAGTCTTGTTAAAAACAATTAGTTTAAATTACCCGCTAAAGATTTTTCAAGGCTACTTCAAACTCATCTATAGGTAATGGCCTGCCAAATAAATAGCCTTGATAGTGTGTGCAGCCGTTGCTAAGCAATATCTGCTGCTGCTCTAACGTCTCTACGCCTTCAGCGATAACATTGAGGTTGAGCATATGCGCCATGGCGATGATGGTACGAATAATGACTTGGTCGCTGTTATCAATGGCAACATCACGCACAAATGACTGGTCTATTTTCAACTGGTACAAAGGCAGGCGTCTTAGGTATTGCAGTGAAGAATAGCCTGTACCAAAGTCATCTAATGAGAACATGATACCGATTTCTTTTAAGGTGTTCATGGTAGCAATCGTATCTTCAATATTTTCCAGCAATAGGGTTTCTGTTAATTCAAGCTTCAGCAGCGCTGGATTAATATCGTGGAATGCGATTGCTGCTTTTACGTTGCTTACAAAATCAGCTTGTCGGAATTGTTTAGCACTTACATTCACTGATACTGTCAGGTGGCGAGTTTGCTCATTCTGTTCCCACGCTTTGATTTGAGCACAAGCTGTTTCCAGCACCCATTGTCCAATCGGCAGAATCAAAGCGGTTTCTTCTACTACGGGCATAAACTCAAAAGGCGATATCAATCCGCGTTCAGGGTGTATCCAGCGGATTAAAGCTTCAACCCCGATAGCATGATGCAGAAAATCTACTTGAACCTGGTAATACAACTGGAATTGTTGTTGCTCAAGTGCTTTGCGTAAGTCATTTTCTAAAGAGACTCGCACCTGAATGGCTTGTTGCATGGCTGGATCGAAGAAGCGTAGGGTGCTACGGCCGGCTTTTTTAGCCTGATACATGGCAATATCTGCGTGTTTTAATAAATCCTCTTCTGAATAGGTATTGTTGCCGAAAAGCGTAATACCGATACTCACTGTACTGTGGTGTTCATACATTGCAAGTTGGTAAGGTTCATTGAGTGCAGCCAATATATTATTACCAATCATTTCAGCCTGTCTTGCTGCCTCTGTATCGTGGTGACTGAGTTCTTCCAGCATTACAACATATTCATCGCCACCTAAGCGTGAAACGGTATCACCTTCACGTACGCTGGACCTGAGGCGTTCGCCGACCTGTTTTAGTAACAAATCACCGACATCATGGCCCAGTGTGTCATTTAGCGATTTGAAGTGATCAAGATCGACGAATAAGACTGCACCTCTATGCCCAGAACGCGAACTTGCAGCCAGCGCATGGCTTAGCCGGTCTATCAGGAGTCTTCGATTTGGTAATCCGGTCAGTGCGTCGTAAAAAGCCATTTTTTCGATTTCTGCTGCTGCAATCCTGCTTTGGGTAATATCAGATAAAGTAGCTACAAAGTTCGTTACAGCGCCATCTTCACTTTGTACTGTTGTAATGGTGAGATATTCAAGATAGATTTCGCCGTCTTTGCGTTTGTTCCAAACTTCGCCTTGCCAAGAGCCATCCTGACTAATTTTATCCCACAATTTTTCATAAAAATTTGCAGTATGCAATCCTGAACTAAGTATGCGAGGGTTCTTGCCAATGACTTCTTCTGCGCTGTAGCCTGTGATTTTAGTAAACGCACGGTTCACTCTTAGTATGTCACGGTTCATGTCGGTAATCATGATGCCTTCTTGAGACTCAAAAGCCGTCGCGGCAATACGTAGTTCAATTTCTGCAATTTTCCGCTCAGTAATGTCTTCGTAAATACCTAATATCCCCATCGGTTCATTATTCTGATTTTTAAGCGGAATTTTTGAAGTGCGTAACCAAATGGTTTTACCACTCGATGTTGTCTGTGGTTCATCGAAGTAGAGCTTGGCTTTGCCAGATTCAATCACAGCAAGGTCATTGGTGCGATAAAGTTCAGCTTGATTTGCCCAGCCCATTTCATAATCATCTTTGCCGATGACCTCTTCTGGAGAGGCCATTCCTGCATCTTTGGCAAATACTGGGTTGCAACCCAAATACCGTAAGTTTGTATCTTTCCAGAATATGCGCATTGGCGCTGTATCAATCACAGATTTAAGTAAACTGTGCGATGCTGAAGTAGCATCTTCTGCCAGTTTTATTTCCGTGACATCTACAAAGACCCAAAGTGATTCACCCGTTTCCTTATTGAGAATCGAGCCGCTTACATCCAGCCAAATGCATTGGCCATCCTTACGCATAAATGCAAGCTGCTTACGCACAATATCTGTTTCTGAGATGTTTGCGTAATCTACGCCTATTGATAGATAGTCGGCTTCGTTAATATAGAACTGCCGGGTAGGCATATCAACCAACTCTTTTTTGCTATAGCCCGTCATCATTTCATACGCCAGGTTAGCCCAGGTTACTTTTCTATCGCGTGCGGTAACAATGCCCACCAGGCGGTTGTCTAGTATCGCATTTTGTTCTGCTACCAGTTTTTCAATGCGCTGCGCTGCAAGTTTGCGTTCAGTAATGTCACGGGTGACGCCTAATAGTATTTTTTTGCCATTGTCAATAATTGGTACAGCGTGCGTTTCCAGCCAGCGTCTGGCACCTTTCAGGCCTATCACCTCAAATTCCAATTGCATCGTTTCGCCTGCAATCACACGTTTATGCAAGTCTTTAAAGGCTGGTTGATATTCTGGCGCGATAAAGTTTAACAATGGAACGCTGGTAGCTTGCTCTAATGAGTCTGCCTCTAGCATTGCCAGCCCAGCAGGGTTCATTTGTTTAAGATAACCTCTGGCATCTACCACTTTAATGCACTCTGGTTCATTATCAATGATAGAGCGCAAGTAGGCTTCACTACGTATAAGCTTATCTTCGGCGAGTTTAAGCTGGGTGACATCAATCAGCGTAATTCTTAATATTGGCAGGTCGTTTTCGCCATGCATGCGCAGGCAGTTCAGGCTGGCATTGAATATTGATCCATTTTGCTGATTAAACTTGATGTCGAAACTGAGTTCTTCACCTTCAACGAGGTCTTTTAAATTGGCAAAAGTTCGTTGCCAGCGACCTTTATCTTCTTCAGCAACAAATTCTGCCAAGCGATGATGATTGAGTTCTTTGCGCGACAAACCAAACAGTGCTGTGATTTTCCAGTTCACTTCGGTGATCATGCCGTGCTTGCTGAGCGACAAGTAACCGATAGGTGCAAACTCATAAAGGTCTTGATATCGGTCACGCGACTCCTCTAGTGCTATTTGCGTTTTCTTTATCTTTTCTTCTGCAAGTTTTCGCTCGGTAATGTCCTGAGCAATACCCCGCATCATGACTGGTTTTCCATTAGTATCGCGTTCAATTTGACCGGTAGAACGCATCCAATGGATACTGCCGTTGGCATTAACAGCTCGGTACTCCACCTCATATTTTGTACCGTGCTCAATATGAGATTGTGTAGCATCAATGACTCGCTGGCAATCTTCAGGGTGTACTAATCTTAAAAAGTCTTCCCATGTTGGATTACTTATCGCTGGAAATCCAAGTAAAGCAATACAGTTTTCTGACCAATACTGCTTGTTGTTGACTAAATCAGCCTCCCAAGTGCCTATGCCGCCACCTGTTTGACTCAAGCGTAAATGCGCTTCGCTTTCTTGCAAGGCTTTCTGAGCCACCTTATTTTCAGTTCTACGCTGATAGATTAAATACAGGGCGATACCCAGAAAGGTGATTAAAATTGGCAGCAGATAATTAAGCACATCAAGCAAAGTGACTTCTTTAACTTCATATACACCAAACCATTTTTCATATAAATCATCATAAGTACCATTTGATTTAGTCATGGCCAGTGCTTCATTGATTTTGCTGAATAACTCGAAATGGCCTTCACGCACAGCAAATGCAAACTTTTGCTTATATCCTGCATTTGTTTTTAAGACATTAATGTTTTGTAATTTAAGCGCTTGCAATGTTTGCAAACCTGCAAGCTTATTGATTAGCATGACATCATGCTTGCCAGAGGCTAATAAACGCAATCCCTCAGCTGCAGTGCTTACCATTATTAGTTGCTTGCCCCAGCCTTTAGATACAGCATAATCGTGTGCTAAATCAGATTTGATGACAATGATGGATTTCCCAGAAAAATCGGCTTCTGAATTAATGCGGGTCTCGCCATGCCGTACAAAAATACCACCGTGGATAATCGCATGCGGAACAGTGAAATCAGCGAAATAATGCCGTTCTTTTGAGATTGCCAGGTTAATTAATATGTCGACATCGCCTTCTTTAAACTCTTGCAAAAGCGCATTAAAAGGCAATACGCGGATGGTGTATTTTAAGCCAGCTTCTGCTGCTACGGCTTTCCATAAATCAACAGTAAACCCGCCCGCAGTTTCATCCGTCATACCTGTAGCAAAAGGCGGGTAGTGTTGCTCACTACCTACAACTAGTGTGTCTTTTTCAGCTTGAATTGTGGGGGTAGGGTATTGTTCTGTATCACTAGTTACTAGCGCCTGCGCCCCGCCGCTTGTGAATAATAGAAGCGAAAATGCCACCACGAAACCGTTTAAGTTTTTAACAATGGACTTACAAGCAATAATGGTTAGCGAAATTGACATTAAGTATATTTAAATTTTTTCTTGTGTTTTAGGAAACGAATGATGGTTGTTGATGAATGTAAAATAATCTCGATATTACAATATAATGGTTTGTATTCAATAGTTGAAGTAGCAGGCTTTATAGCCATTCCAATTGAGTTTGATGCAATTCCAAATAACATTGACAGTTACTAATATGTAGATGCTGAAATGATAAGAATCAAAACTACAATCTGTTACACTTTAAGTTTGCATCTGAATGCTGCCAAGATTTATTTTATCTCATTGAATTATATAGGTTTAGTTTAATTATTAATTAGTATAAATCTTAACAATGGCCCTATCGGGCCATTGTTAATTCAACCGTCAATTCATACAATCAACTCACGAATATATTATTGTTCATTGAATTGATAGGTGGGAAGTATGTTGAATAAAATGGTGCTACTAATGTTAGTTGGTATGGTTACAGTAACTGCAGTTCCAGCTTTAGCAGCTACTCACGATGAAGCAGCTAAACCGCTCACTGCTGTAAATGTTGTTGCTAACCAGAATGTTAAAATTCAAGTTGCTCATGTAGCAAGTGAGGCGAATCAGTATAATTCAGGTTCAGTGCAAACGAGTACAACGGCACCCCCAACGGGATGGTTGCTAGGCTTGGCGTTGCTTGGTTTTGTAATGCTGTCAAATCGCTCGGGTGTTTGATTGTAGAAAATGTAATTTATAAAAAATACTTTTCGTATTTGAAGTTGTATAGGACATTAATTTAGTCTTTAAAAGTGAAAACTTTCTTCTTGCATTATTCATTGTGATATTCTTCTTAGCGTTAAATCTTTAAATGTCATTTCCAGAAAGAGAAAATAATTATGAAAATTAAAACACTTTTATGGTTGATTATCGGTCAACTGTTTCTTACGTCAATTTCAATAGCGAATGCTGATAGTTCGCAAAGCTACAGGCTTCGCCAAGGGGATTTGGTTCAAGTGTCAGTTTGGGGTGAAGACAAGCTGCAAAAAGAAAGCCTTGTCTTGCCAGATGGAAGCATTACCTATCCTCTCGCTGGTAGGGTAGAGATTGTTGGTTTGACCTCGACAGAAGCTGAAAAGAAAATTGCTGAAAAATTAAAACCGTACCTTCCTGATCCGCAGGTTTCAGTAGTTATTGCTAACATTGCTGGCAATCAAGCGCATGTGCTGGGTAAAGTATTGAAGCCAGGTCAAGTTTTAATGACGGGGCCAATGACAGTGCTGGATGCGCTAAGCATCGCTGGCGGATTGGATAAATTTGCTGATAAAAACGGCATTAAAGTGATACGTAAAACCCCGCAAGGTCAAAAAGCTATTCCAATTTACTATGATCAACTTATTCGCGGCGAACGTTTAGAAAGTAACATCACGCTAAATCCTGGCGATACTATCGTAGTGCCTTAATAACCGCGCCATAATTTGGTTCTTGAAATACCTGAATATTAGGTATAATGCAAAAGAATTTATATCTATATTCAGGGGTTATAGTGAAAATGAACAGTCATTTGCCGACACGGCATCAGAAATTCAATAAGCCAATGTTGCAGTTATTAACTGCCGTGACATTTTCTTTAATGTTACCGCATGTGAATGCTGCTGAGGTCACAAAGAGTGCCAAACTTGCAACATCGGTTGAATACGACTCAAATCCATCTTTGTCAGGCACGACAAAAAATCCTGTCTGGATTTATACACTTACTCCACAATTTCAGTTGGATATCACTGACGAAGTTAACCGGTGGTTCTTAGATACCGCCTTTTTGGTTCAAAGATATTCAAATGAGAAGGTTCTTGTTAATCGAGATGATCCTAGAGTCATGCTTGGTTGGGATCGTACTTATGAATCTGGTATGTATGGAATTAAAGCTGAGTATCAGGAAAGCTCCTCTCGTGTTGACGAACTAAAAAGTACGGGTGAATTTTCAAGTTTGAACAATACAGAAAAAAGTAAAGTGCTGGCTGCAAAATGGCAGCATGCGATAAGTCCTCGATGGAGTATTCTAACCGATGGTGGTTACAAGGATGTTGCTTTTACTGTTCCTGGTGTTCTTATTAACTATTCAATCGCTGATATCAAATCTCAGTTGTCCTATGCAAACTCTGAAAAACTTGAGACTTATACTCAGTTAGGTTTTTCTCAGTTGCGTCCAGAAAGAGATTATGAGAATACTGACTTGGCTCAATTGATGGTAGGTGCAAATTATCAGGTTAGCCAAGGCTTAACGTTGTCGTCTCGTGCTGGTGTTTACAGTCTTTCAGGTCGCCAATCAGATTCTGACTGGCAAGCTGGCATAAAGGCAGAAAAAACAACTGAACGTGCGAATTACAGTGTGGGATTAAGTCGTGATATTGTCGCCTCAGGTGTTGGCGGTTTTCGAAAGGCTGACTCTTTACAGGCTATGTGGAACTTCAATGTTTCAGAGCGCAACTTTGTAGGTGCTGAGTATCAGTTGGATAGGTACAAGAAAGACGCAAGCGTACTCGTAGACAAGTTCAAATTTCAACAATTCCTTGCGTTTTATGATCGTATCTTAACTGATCATTGGAAAGCTAGACTGTCTGCTGCACGTAAGGAAACAGACTCTCCTGCAACCAGTGCTCAATCCAATGTCATAGGCGTTTCGCTGGTATATGACACACTAAGTTTTTAAATAATAAAGGTACCAAAAGCTAATGGCTATAGAACGAGAAATGTCGCTTAATGATTATGTGAATATCATTAAGCGTAGATTGCCTTATGTTATCGGATTTTTTCTATTGGTGTTTTTGGCTGCAATTGCTGTTGCCCTTAAACTTCCGCCAGTCTATCAATCTACAGGCACTATACTTATTGAATCGCAACAAGTTCAATCCGATTTGGCAAAAGAAAAATATGCTACGGATCGTTTTGAAGCGCTTAAGCAAATTGTGCTTAGCAAAGAAAATCTATTCAATATTGCACAAAAATACCAGTTATATGGCCTGGAAAAAAACCCTAAAATATCTCCAACAATCATAGTCCAGTCCACAAGACCAAATATTATGGTCGATTTGTTGAGAGCAGATGCTGGTCAATGGGGTGAAAAGGCGACGTTTGCCTTTCAGGTGGCTTTTAAACACTACGATTCTGACGAAACCTATAATGTTACCAATGACTTGGTTCAACTGTTCTTGGATGAAAATGACAGGGCTAGCAAAGAACGTGTCACTGAAACAGCCGATTTTTATAGTAAAGAAGCTGAAAAACAGAAAATAATTTTAGAGAATGTCGAAAAAGAAATTTCCCGCTACAAGCAAACGCATTCACACTCACTTCCAGAAAACAAGGAAATGCAAATCGGAAGTTTAGAACGCCTGGAAAATGACTTGAGAGCTACACAGCGGGAATACAGTACAACACAGGCGGAACTGCGCTCTTTAGATGTAAGTTTGGAGTCTGCAAAAGCTGGCATAGGGTTAACTGGTTTGCAAGATCAAGCATCAGGCGCCACGGAGCTTGATAAATTAAAATCTGAATTAGCTAAACAGAGCAGTTTATATAGTGAAAATCACCCCTCTATACGTGCGCTCCAGCGCAGAATAGACACTCTTGAAAAAAATGGATCACCTGAGCCAGTTAAAACTGTAACTACTCAGTCCGTTATGGTGGCTAAAGTGCAGGCGCAAATCGATACTGCCAATGCACGCCTCAAATCACTTGAAGCAGATGAAAGAAACATTCGCGCAAAAATCAATCAGATAGAAGGACGCGTGATGCAAAGCTCCCAAACTGAAGGCGCCCTTAGCACTCTGCTAAGGGATTATGATAATGCCAAGGTTGCTTATGCGGAAATTAAAGCTAAATTAGATAACTCTAAGATAGCCAAAAATATTGAGATGGAAAACAAAGGTGAGCGTTTTGTCTTAATCGAAGCGCCTCTTTTACCTGAAAAACCGATAAAACCAAATCGTATATTGATTATACTTGCTGGATTTTTTGGTGCTATTGTAGCTGCAATCGGTTTGGCAGTTTTAATGGAGGCGTTTGATAAGCGTATTAGAGGAGTGGATCAATTGGCTGCAATTATGAAAATTCAGCCTATTGCTACAATCCCATATATAACGACTGAAGCAGAGTTGAAACAAAAGAAAACAGCTGTTTCCAATACCTTGAGAAGTGCATTTGTTCTTATACTACTTATTTTGTTATTTGTTCATTTTTTAGTGTCGCCACTGGATGTTACAGTTTCAAAGATTTTGGCTAAATTTTAGTGAAAGCGGTTTATGGAAAAGATTAAAGATGCTTTAGATAAAGCTAAAGTTAAGCAAACTGGTAGTAAGGCGCGGCAAGCAACTATAGTTCGTAATAAAGCTGGTAGCTTGTCTCAAGCTGATAACGAGCTTGAGTCGATTGTTTACAATAGCCAAAATGTAGTTCAATTAGATAGCGCACACTTAGAGAACCATCGAATTGTTGCTCAAAATAAACTTGATCCGACGAGCTGGGCTTTTGACTCATTGCGTACACAGGTTTTACAGAAAATGGAAGAAAACGATTGGCGTACAGTGGCAATTATTTCACCAACACCAAGTGCAGGTAAGTCAGTCGTTGCAATTAATCTAGCTATTAGTATTGCTCAACAGCCACAAAAAACTGCAATGCTCGTTGATTTTGATTTGCGCAAACCGCGTGTTGCTGAATACCTTGGGATTAAGCATGAAAAGTCTATTAATGACTTTATTGTAGGTAAAGCTGAATTGTCAGAAATAATTGTAAATCCTGGCATACCCCGTTTGACCGTAATCCCTACAAATAGTCCTGTATTAAAGTCATCTGAAACACTTTCATCTACTGGATTTCAAAAATTAATCATTGAGCTAAAAGAGAGATATGATTCACGGATTGTGATTTTTGATCTTCCACCAATTTTGAATGCTGATGATGCAATGGTGCTGTTGCCACAAGTTGATTGTGTATTGTTGGTATTAGGCGATGGTCTGCATACTGAGCCAGAAATAACTGAAACCATGAGGCTGCTAGCTAAATCCAATATACTGGGTGTGGTGGTTAACAGAACTGAAGTTGAACTTCGATCTTACTATTACTAATAGTCTAACTATTATTTAATATAACGCTATTTTAAGAATTTTAGTAAGAGAGGGTGATGTTTGTTCAGTCGTAGAGAATTTCTGTCAATAGTGGCTGTTCAGTCACTACTCTTAACTAGTTCCATTCCTAACTATTTACAAAAATCCCCTCTGATTTTGTCTGAGGTTGATACGCCTGAATTTATCATGGTTGGTGGCTGGATGTTGCTAAAAAGTGACTTACTTGACCCTGAAAGTTAGATAATATGTTTTTTGATATGAATACCTTCACTACAAACGCATCTATCAAATCGTATGATGTTTGTATTTGTGGGGCTGGTCCTGCTGGTATAACGATTGCCAGAATGTTGGCTAAAGCAGGTAAGACTGTTGCTCTTTTAGAAGGTGGCAGTCTTGAATATACTGAGGCTTCACAAAATCTATATCATGGTAAAAGTGTTGGTCTTGTTAACTGGGACGCAGTTAGCAATTGCAGGCTAAGATATTTTGGTGGTACTTCAAATCATTGGGGAGGAAGATGCTCATTTCTTGATAACATAGATTTTGAGCAGCGCGATTACTTTGGTATGCCAGGTTGGCCAGCTGGTAGCAGAGATGAAATATTTAAGCACCTTGACACCGCCTGTTCAATTTTGGATTTGCCTAAAAATGCATTTCGCGGGCCTTCTAATGTTAAATTTAAGGGAACAAACTTCAGGTTGTCTGAAAAGGAGTTTAGCCCGCCAACGCGTTTTAAGTCTAAATATCTTGAAGAACTTCAGCGCTCGGATAAAATCGACTTATTTATTAATGCAAATATAACGAACATCAAATTACATGATAATTTAGGTTCAGTAAGTATATTTGAAGTTCAAAATTATAATGGTGGAAAATTTCCATTCACAGCAAAAAAATTCGTGCTTGCATCAGGTGCGATTGAAAATGCCAGGTTGTTATTAAATTCTGATAAGCAAATGAAGCGTGGGGTTGGCAATCAATACGACATGGTTGGCCGTTGCTTTATGGAGCATTTCAATGTTGAGCTTGGCCGGTTCGTTGTAGAGGACCACAAGATTTGGGAGGAGGGTGTGGTTCAATTAAATCCAACTGAATCCCTGATGAAAAGCCGGCACATTGGAAATGCAGTATTAGACTTTAATGCAAACATGCATAAAGAAAGTTACGGTAGGTTGCGTAAGCTTAAAGACTCCGCTCGAGACTTAGTCTGCAAGTCTGAGAAACTTACTGATTTATCAAGGAAGCTGGTGGATTTTGATTGTAATGGTGATGGTGTCATTACTAGTCTGATTGAGCAGACGCCTAATTTAGAAAGCAGAATAACACTAGATTCGGAAAAAGATATGTTTGGCATGCGCAGAGTGATTCTAAACTGGAAACCTAATAGTGCTGACAACCTGACAATTCGAACCCTTGGACGAGAAGTCGCTAAAGAATTAGCCAGAGCAGGAATAGCAAGAGTCCAGCTGGCAGATTTTATTCTGGATGAATCTATTAAAATTAGAGATTACGGACATCACTGTCATCAAATGGGTACTACTCGCATGTCTGTTGACCACAAAGTGGGTGTAGTTGATATAAACCAGCGTGTACATGGGATTGATAATTTATACATAGCCGGAAGCAGCGTTTTTCCAACAGGCGGTGGTTGCAATCCAACACTGACTATAGTGATGATGTCCTTGCGCTTGGGAAATCACATTGCACAGGCCTTGTAAATTAAATTACTCTGTCATAAATAGCCAGTAAGTTCCCATAGATTTATCTAGCTTAATAACATACTGTCCATTTTTATATGAAATTGGTAGCTCCTGTTTTTTCTGATTGATGTCGCGCTTGAACAGTTTCAGTCCTTTGGTAGCCTTGATTAAGAGCTGACCTTCTACAGGTTCAGAAAGAAAAGGGAGTTGCCCCTCATTTTCTGGTATGGAGCGTGCAGCAAGGCTAATCATAATGTTTTTTGATTTATTGATTGGCATGCCATCTATACTTTGTACTGCAATAGAGGCGTTGCGGGTAGAAGCTGTAACTTCGATATCAGCCAGTGAGAATTTTTCTCCACCAACCCAGCCCATTACTGCCTGAGTCTTGTCTGTGTTGATTATCATTTGTCCTTTATCCCAGTTACGCTTTAGTTCCCCAGTATCTGAAGTTGCTTCTGTAGCTTCGTCAGCTATTAAAGAGGTGCGCTTATCCTTGTAAACTTTTGCAGATGCTGGAATGTTACTTTTTTGTAGCCAAGGCAGCTCTTCAGTTGCAGGCATGCTGATCGCTAGCTTACCTAACTCAGCAGCAGTCCTAATGAAGGCTGAATTAGTAGGTGAGATGTCAGTGTTAAATAAATCTTTCCCGGGATTTAGCACATAAGTTGTTTTGGCTTCCTGAACATCACCTCGACGGTACATCAATGCTGCAGCAGGCATGGTCGCCAGCATGGCGGGATCGTTATAGGCATGCCAGTTAGAAGGTTTTCCTTCCCACTTGTTTGGCTCACGAAGTGCTTCTTGCGAATAGGCGTATTGCATCATCGCGTCCCAGCCTTGCAGACCCGCTTGGCTTGCCACGTAAAGGGGTAAAGTATGCCTGTCAGGCAATGGAAAAGGCTCGGCATTCCACTCGGTAACACTCATGGGTTTGCCCAAAACTTGGGCAGCAGCCAGCCAGTGCGTCAGATTGGCGGCAAATAGCGGATTTTGTTCTAATGCACCATATCCCTGATAAGCGTGCGCATCTATTATATCTCCTGATGTAAGTGCGGGTAGGGCGCTTAGAGGGTTTCCACCCCATGTACTAGTAGTAACGATTGGAACTTTGACACCTAAGTCACGGAGCTGTTTAATCATGACAACGTTAAACTGATGCTCAAGATTATTCAGAAATAACTTTGATGGTCCATGTTCCCAAGAGCGCCAGGTTTTATCTTTAGGTAGATTGCTTGCTTTGGCAAATCTTTCAGAGGCGGCCATATAGAGTTTACTATGGTAGTCTACATTTTTATCAGGTAGCAAGCCGTTGCCAAAGTGATTAGTAACATCATTTTCATTAGTGATTAATAAAGCTGCAATAGCGGGCTCATCAACATATCTGGTATTGGTATACTTGTTACGATGCCCTGCGTAGGCCTCAGTGAATGCTTGCATAGCTTTTTGTATGGATGGATTCACATAGTTATAGCCCTTGAGGTCGACATCGGGTTTTCCTTTGGCGATTTCATCAAAAGCTGAAATTGCATCTCCAGCTTTCAATTTTCTTTCTACATGCAAATCCAGCCAGACGTAGATTCCTTCATCTTTAAGGCACTTGATCCACCAATCTAACTTTTCCATTGATTCAGGATTAATGGTTTTAGTGTTATTTAATTGTTGAGAGCCAAATATATTGGGTTCAACCCATGACGAGTCATGGTGGTGTAGGCGAACCAGATTGAATCCAAGTTCTGAAAGCCGCCTAGCCTGTAACTTTACATTCTCTTTAGAGGTGTTAAATAATGCGTAGGCACTGATATTAGTGCCCCAGAATTTTGCGATAGAACCATCTTCATAAGTTAATTGATCACCCTTGGCTTTAACAAAGCCACGTTTCCCAGCGGGACGTTCAGGTTCATTTAAGAATGACAGGTCAACTGGAGACGTTTTCCAGTTCAGTATATTTCGAGTCCAGTTTGATTTATCTTCACCCCCAAAACGCTCAGTTAATGTTGGTGTAATGACCATGTCACCTGTTAAGGTTAGCGTAGCTTGGTAGCTGCGTTTGCCGGCAGGAATATTTCCGTTGTAAAAATAGACTCGCAGCTCATTTTTATTGCCTCTTTCAAAAAAAATAGTAGCAGGTTTTGGGTTAAAGCGCATTTCAATGCGGCTTTTGCCTTCACCCCAAGTCCAGCCGCTATTGTCTGCGAGTATTTTAGGGTTCCCAAGTTCCTGACCAAAATTATCGATGTCGAAGCTAAATGAAATTCCGCCACCAACGACATCTTTTCGACTTTTTTTAGCATCCAGTTCAATATCCCAAAGCATATGTTGATTCGAAACTTTGGAAATATTGGCATTAATATCAAAGCCCAGTGTTTTATTGGAGCCCTTAAGAATATATTGGCCTGGGCTTGTGACTTTTAAATTAGACTCCAGCTCGGTCCAGCCCCAATTTTTATCGAAAAAGATAAAGGAGGAAGACATGACACCATTCCCGCCTTTGGATAATTCAGGGAGGCCGCTATCTCCATTTAATCTAACATTCCAAGCACTTGCAGCAAGGCTGTGAGTCGATGTTAGCAATGCTATCAACAAGCTGATAAAACATGCTTTTGACAAGACGGAGAAAGGTTTCATTCGGCGATATCCTTTTAGTCGAAGACTCAAATTTTATGATTCAATTTTTTAAGGCGAGACGAGATGTAGGTAATGCAGTATGCTCAGCTTCGCTTGAAGCTTCAGCAGTCTCTGGCGCGCTTAAAAGGCGGGCATATGCAATTCCCAGACCGGCGATTGCCCAATAAATAATTGGAATCAATAAAATACTACTAACCGTGAATATAGTAACCAGAATACCTATCTGGCATGAAATTAAAGTGCGGCCAAACAAATACGGCTGACTTTTTTTATCGGATATTCTTTTCATTTTTTTATAAATTGATAATAAAACTAACCAGAAAAATCCAATAAACAGCATTAAACCAACTATTCCATCCTTAAGCACCACGTCCAAATATGAGTTGACGACGTCGACGATGCCTTCACCCTGAACCATTTCGAGGTTGGCTAATTCATCACGATATTTTACTGAACCAAAAATCGGGTAGCGTTTGAATACTATGATGGCGTTATCCAGAAGTTTCACGCGATAATCGATGTTTTCTTTTTCAGTAGACCCTACAAATGGCAGTAAATTGATTATTTTCTGACCACCTGGAATCACTCCTAGTAAGGGGAGCGAAACTAACATAGCCAACCCCAACATGGATAATCGTTTTATTGCATATGGGCCAGTAGCAATAAAAACAATGATGATAGCGGCAGCTCCAACCCAAGGCCCGCGAGATAACGGGGCGTATAATCCTGCTAGAATCAGTACCAAGCCTAGAGTCCTTAGTGTTCTGCTTTTGATAGATTTTGCCATGAATAGGTAGAAACCCAAGGTAATCGCCATGACATAACCGAGTACGATTGGTTGTCCGAGCGAGGCCATTGCCCGAAGATTGTCACCGCGCCCAAGATAGCTTCCCATAGACCACTTAATTTGCCACACATCTGCAAGGGAAGAGTAAAGCAACCAGAATTTTCCATACTCAAAAACAGCGATGACTCCCGCCAGTAGGCCTGCAATTGTGAATGCAACGAAGACCTCTTTCAACTGCTGATAATTTTTTATTCCCCGACTAGCGACATAATATGGCAAGAAAATATCAGTAAAGTTATACAATGCTCCCCGCAGCATATCTGTGAATGAGGTATCGCGCATTAACAGTGCGACAGTTAATACCATATACGTTAAAAGCAGCTTATCGGGCCAATTTTTACCAAAGGCTAATGCGCCCGGTTTCTTGCGTAAGTGCAGGTAAGCAGGAAGAAGAATCGTAAGAGAGAGAAGTCTCACGTAGTCTAATGAGAACAGAAAGTTTACCAAGCCAAAACCAGGTATATCCTCACTGATTCTTGGCGCTGCAAACAGTAAAATAACAAAAAGTGCGAATGGATTTTGCTCACGTTTTGTAAAATACAAAATACACAATGTACTTACAATGACGAATATCCAAAAATTACCAGCCAAAAAAGCTACCAGGGTGATAGCAAACCAAGCATTACGCCAACGATTGAATTGCTGAGTTGATATGAAAGGTTTTGCAGCCTTTTTGGAAAAGTAGAACGTGAAAATTGCGATTACAAGAATAACTACGAGTGCCCTGATGTGTTCTGGCATAATATTTGCTTTTATAATTAAATATTAATGAAGTATCTGCGTGGTCTGCGTTTGCAGACTAACAAAAAATATATATAACATGAGCATTGTAACAATTTTATGAAAAAACCAGAGCTTTTAACTCTAAAAAAACGGGCAATCAATTCAGGACTTTGGGTCAGTGTCAGTTATGGAGCCCAGCAAGTATTACGCTTTGGATCGAATCTGATATTAACAAGGCTTTTGTTCCCAGAAGCTTTTGGTTTAATGGCTATTATGCAGGCGGTCATGATTGGTTTGACTATGATGTCAGACATTGGCATTCAGCCCAGCATTGTTCAAAATAAAAGAGGGAATGAGGCCAGTTTCCTTAATACCGCCTGGACCATTCAAGTGATTCAGGGCTTGGTAATTTTTCTTGTTGTCTTAGTAACAGCGCCTTTTTTTGCCGAATTTTATCATGAGCCTCTACTGATGCAATTGTTGCCTGTTGTAGGTTTAGGTGCAGTGATTGCCGGGTTCAACTCAACAAAATTAGCTACAGCAAATCGCGAGTTGTATATGGCTAAGGTGACGATGATAGAAATCGTCACCTATGTGATCAGTCTAATCACAATCATATTGTTTGCTTGGCTGTACAAATCAGTATGGGCGCTAGTGTGGGGAACATTGCTCGGCGGGCTTTTAAAAATGCTGGCTAGCCATTATATGTTGCCTGGCAATCGAAATCATTTCGCATGGGAGCAGGCTTCAGTGAAAGCGCTTTTTGGCTTTGGCAGCTGGATTTTTGTCAGTTCAGCACTTACTTTTCTTGCAGGTGAAGGAAATAAGTTGTTTGTTGCGAAACTGCTAGATGTCAATATGTTAGCGTTTTATACGCTTGCCAGTACGATGAGTTTAATTTTCTGGCAATCTATTTTACAATTGTCTGGCAAAATTCTGCTTCCTGCCTATTCTGAAGTATTGCGCAACAATCCATATCGTATTCATAACGTCATGACAAAAACGCGCCTAGTGATGATTATCCCCAGTTGGATATGTGCGCTATTTTTTGTGTTTTATGGTGATCAATTTATGTGGTTACTCTATGACGATCGTTATAGAGAGTCAGGGGTCATGCTGCGTATTCTGGCGATGGGTTCACTAGCCGGAATTGTTGGAGGTTCCTACGCAGGTATTCTTTTGGCCAAGGGCTTGGTACGTTCAAGTACGGCGTTATTAGCACTTCAGATTGTGGTTCAGGTTATTGCTATTCTAATCGGACATCACTTTTATCAAGAGTATGGTGTCGTAATTGCCTTAGCTTCGGTTAGCTGGTTAATGTACCCGGCTTATACCTATGTGCATATCAAGGCTGGTTTATGGCAACCAAAAATTGATCTTCCAATATTAGCTTTATCTTCGATTATTATTTTTTTTGCATCAATGAGTCTTAAATATGTCTGAAGTTAGCTTGAGTGATGGTATTACGGAGAAGGGTAATGCCCCGATTATTTCTGTGAATATGCCTGTCTATAATTGTGCTGTCTACCCCACTGAAGCTATTGAGAGTATTCTCAATCAGACTTTTCAGGATTTTGAGTTGATTATTTGTAATGACGGATCAACTGATCATTCGCTGAAGATTGCCAAGACATACGCTGCAAAAGATAGCAGAATCAGCATAATAACAAGAGAGAACCTTGGAATAGTCGCGACTCGCAACGAGATGCTTGCGCATTCTAGAGGAAAGTTTATTGCAGTATTGGATTGCGATGATGTCGCGCTGCCTAATCGTTTTGCACTTCAGGTCAAATATCTGGAAGAGCATCCTGATGTTGTCTGTGTGGGAGGAGACACACGGTTAATTGATGGCAAGGGACGCTATCTGACAACTCTTTTGCATATCAGAGGTAATGAAGCAATTAATGAGTCTGCCTTGGCTGGAAACGGTGCTATTACTCACTCCTGTGCCATGATGCGCAGTGATATAATGAGAAGCGTTGGTGGTTATGACCCAGAGAGAAATTTGGTAGAAGATTTGGATATGTGGCTACGACTTGGTGAACTTGGAAAGCTTGAAAACATTGCAGAGCCGATTGTTAAATATCGTTTGCATGCTAAGTCAGCCAGCGAGCTAAATGGATTAAAGCAAAGACAGGCTGCAAAACGAGCTTGTGAGGCGGCATCCAAAAGAAGAGGTATCGCGTGCCAATATAATTCTGGCGAACTTTGGCGCCCTGCTTCGGATACCGATTCTAAACATAAGTTTATGCTGCAATATGGCTGGTGGGCCTGGATCAATAAAGAGTACAAAACTGCAGCTATCTATAGCCTGAAAGCGCTAAAGTTAAAGATGCTGAATAAGGAGGGGTGGAGATTGTTAGTCTGCGCTCTTTTTAAGAGGAAATGAATTTAAACATTCTTGATTATCTTTATTAAATTCAACATTATTTTTAATTAACCGTTTCTAATTATTAGGTATTTTGTCTATGAGTAATAATATTAACAAACTGGCAGCGAGTGTGATTTTTCCAGTTTACAACGCAGGGGAGTATCTTGATGCGGCCATTGAATCAATCTTATCGCAGACTTTCAAGGACTTTGAACTATTGTTGCTGAACGATGGTAGTACCGATGGCTCGTTAAGTCGATTGGAATATTATGCCGCTCAGGACTCACGTTGTAAGGTGTTTACATCAGCCAATCGTGGTCTGGTCGGTACATTAAACGAAGGCATTCGTTTGGCTGCCGGTGATATTTTGTTCAGAATGGACCAAGATGATATTTCACTTCCAGACAGGTTTGAAAAACAGATGCGTTATCTCGCTGAACATCCTGAATGTGTGCTGGTTGGCTCAAGAGTATTGCTGATAGACCCGGATGGCATGCCGATCATGGAAATGGGCGATCGCATGAAGCACGAAGATATTGATGAAGGGCTAAGCTGGGGTGGTGCGTTTATATTTCATCCGGCGGTGGCGATGCGTAAATCTGCTGTGCAGCTGATAGGTGGTTACCGAGCTGAATACGAGTATGCAGATGACCTGGATTTGTTCTTAAGGATGGCTGAGGTTGGCAGGCTGGCTAATTTGCCTGATGTGCTGGTACGCTACAGACAGCATACTTCAAGCATGAGCTATGCTGGGCGGGATCGGCAGTTTAAGTCCATACTTGCAGCGACAGCAGATGCACGCCGCAGAAGAAATCAAGACGTCGATGCCGTCCCTGCCGGAATGTGGTCAGCTAAAGCAGCAGTTTCTACGATTTCTGATGTGCATCGCAAATGGGCTTGGTGGGCGCTGGCTAGCGGAAACCGTGCAACTGCACGAAAATATGCCTGGAAAGCCTTATTGAAAAATCCCTTTAGCTTTGAAAATATTAAGGTGTGCGCTTGCGTATTAAGAGGGTATTGACTACTTTTTTTTGTGGAGTTTAGAGAATTAATGTGATTGTAGATTCTTGATTTTTAAAGTATAAAAGTAGCAATATAATGGATTCTAAAGGATAGCGCTAATGAAGATATCTTTTGTTTTGCCCACAGTCGGTATGTCTGGCGGCATCAAGGTTGTGGCAATCTACGCAAAAATGTTGGCAGATAAAGGGCACGAGGTTGTGCTGGTTTCTCCTCCCCCGAAACAACTGAGTTTTTTTCGAAAAGTTAAATCCCTTTTAAAAGGCAGAGGCTGGCCCAAAGTTAATGTAGAAGCGTCTCATCTTGATGGGCTTGGTCTTAATCATATTGTGCTTGAAACATACAGACCAGCCACAGATAAAGATTTTCCTGATGCAGACGTCATTATTGCATCCTGGTGGGAGACAGCTGAGTGGGTTAATGCATTGAGTCAAACTAAAGGTGCTAAAGTTTATTTCATACAGCATCATGAGGTATTTGATTTCTTACCTATAGAGCGAGCAGCGGCAACCTACCGTTTGCCTTTGCATAAAATTGTAATTGCCAAATGGTTGCTTGATGTCATGAAAAATACCTATGGTGATCATACGGTAGATATTGTGCCGAATAGTGTTGACAGGCTGCAGTTTCATGCAGAACAAAGGGAAAAGCAGTCTGCCCCTACCGTCGGCTTCCTTTTTGCATATGCTGATTTCAAAGGCGTTGATGTTACTTTAGCCGCTATAAAAAAACTTAAAGAAAGTATGCCTAATCTCCGAGTTATAAGCTTTGGTTCATTTCCTCCAGATAACTTTCCACAGTGGGATGATGCGATTGAGTTTCAGCTTTCTCCAGCCCAGGACAAAATTAAAGCGCTTTATGCCCAATGTGATGTCTGGATAACAGCCAGTCGCACAGAAGGTTTTAATTTGCCAGCAATGGAGGCTATGGCCTGCAGGACACCAATTGTATCGACTAAGGCGGGCTGGCCAATGGAGTCAATTATTTCTTATGAAAACGGAGTTTTGACTGATGTTAATGATGTAACTGCCATTGCTGATGGTGCTAAATGGATATTGTCTTTAAGTCAGGATGGTTGGAAGCAGTTGTCAAAAAATGCTTATGAAACGCTTGCTGATAGTTCATGGGAGCATTCAGCGATGCTTTTTGAGGATGCGCTACACCATGCAATTTCCCGGCAATCGGAGAGAGAAATTTAATTTAGGGCAAATGATAATGAGAAAATTTTTACAAAAAATACTACGGCATTTCGCTTTTAAGAAGGGGCGTTTTGTCGGGCTTTATATAAGGCTGTGTCAGCCTGCAAATGATGAATTTGCAGAATTCCTCAAACAGCATGGAAAGTTATATGCTATTGGTGAAAACTGCAGGATTAATTATGGAGCTAACATAACAGACCCCGCTTACGTACAAATCGGTAACAATGTCACGCTTTCAGATTGTAGTTTGATTGGGCATGATGGTGTTGTAGGCATGTTAAATGTTGCTTATGGGATGAAGCTTGATTCGGTGGGGAAGATTGTAATTAAAGATAATGTGTTTATCGGGCATGGTGCTATTGTTCTTCCTAACGTGACCATAGGTCCTAATGCTATTGTTGCAGCAGGATCGGTCGTGACAAGAGATGTTGCTCCAGGCGATATAGTGGGTGGAGTTCCTGCAAAACCCATCGGTCGCACTAATGAGTTGGCAATTCGCTTGCAGGAGAAAACAGAAAAATTACCATGGAATCATATCATTCAAAAGCGAGACGCTGCTTATGATCCAAAAGTCGAGGCAGAGCTTGTCGCTATTAGAGTTAAATATTTTTATCCAGATAAATAAATATGGCGGATCACGTTTTTCCTATTTTTAATGAATGACTATTTCATGACTTTTTCGGACTCATGACTCGTACCAAAAGAAATACTTACCCCAGAGTGAACTTGTTCTATATAGCTGAGTAAAGCAAAGATAAAAAAGGATATTGCGTACATCTCGCTTGCTTCTTCAATTGTCATAAAGGCTAGGTACAAGAAATTGTCTGTATTACCAAAATAATCTGCACTGATGCCTGTGATGCCTTCAATTCCTAAAGCTGCCATAACATACCAGATACCGGCAATGAAGATTCTTTTAGTCGTTTCTTTTGGCAGGGAAAACAGGAATTTTAAAAAATATAATCCTACAACGAGGCTAATAATTGCATAGGGTATTATCCAGGAATATTTGAAAAATCCCAGATGGTCATGTCCAATTATCTCCTGAATTGGTGCAGTAATCTTTTCGTGGATCTCTAATATTTCTTCCAGGAACATAAAAAAGAACCCGCCTGATAATATCAGCCAGTACTTTCCATTTTTAAGATTTCTTTCCAAATACCAAACAAAACCAATAATTATTGAAGATAGAAGCAGCATGAATCCAGAAAAAATGGCGGGTATATTCATTTCTGAATCCAGATAGGTAAGTTCAGTACCAGGAAGGTAGATGTTAAAATACAGGTGAATAAACTGGCATAGTGTTCCGTAAAAAACAATGACCGACCAAATTAGAGCCAAAGTCGTTGCGACTTTAATGGGACTTATTTGTAAGGACTTAGTTTGACTGCTTGATAACGGATTCATAATTAATATTTCCTATTTTTTTAGTGTATTTGATAAACTTACTAACCAATTCAGCATATATTGCATGCACTTTAGCTAAGCCAAAGCTTTGCTGTTATGGGTAGTTGGATATGTTTGCATCCGTACTTAAGACCTATTGAAAAAGGGGCTAAGTGAAGTTGAATTCGTCATGGTAATCTTAGTAGAATAAATTCTGAATTCAAAATCTCAGAAGCGGTGAATGTAATGGTTCCCAGATGAGGTAAAAATTTAAATTTAGAAAATAAGTTTTTCAAGCGTGCCCGACAAGGACAAAGCAATAGCTTCCAACTCGAAATATTGAAGGGTTTTATCAAAACAGCTTTAATGCCATAAATAATTGTAGTTAAATATTCTTGACTGGAAAACGCCCACCAACCATAAAGTAATATGAAGCCGTGCTGGGAGTTTTTTTCATCGGTTGGCCTCCATCCCTTATTAGCTTCATATTTTCCTGAAATTCCTCTTCGCTTCCAGGCAGCTTCGCATGCTCTTTTTCCTGCCTCGCGTTGCGCAATACCATTTTTTTCACTTACAGATTTGCTATGTAGGCGATATTTAATTATCGGCTCTCGCAGATTTGCCAATTCTGCTTTTTCACCTAACCTAAGCCATAAATCAAGCTCTTCTACTAGCCCGTAATCTAAATCATACCCGCCGTTATCAATCAATATTTTTCTTCGGATCATTGCACTTGGATGTGATATTGCACAATGACCAGCTAAAATTTTACTTTGTATTTCTGCATCCGTTTCTGGATGTGTAAAAGTGGTGAGATATCTATTGAGCGACAATTATCTTGTCTGGTCTAGCGACAATTAACTTGTCTAGTTGATCTGATAGAGTTCTGCACAGCAAACCATAAGGAGGCGCTGTGTCAGGTAATCACATTTCAGATAAACAGGTTAATTTATATATGAC
>NZ_JAUXOY010000010.1 GCF_030684185.1 Methylotenera sp. | reverse complement strand
GCGTTGGAAGACATCAAGGTCAATGTGAAACTGAAGCTTGCAGCACTGTGGGCGAGTTTTATGTTTCTCTACATCTATGTAGATTATTTCCACTTATATATGCCGGGCTCCATAGAGGATATTCTGGCAGGAAAAGTATTTGTATTTGACATTTCATATGTCTTTCTACTGATAGCAATGATTTTTGTAATAATTCCAGCTCTTATGATTTTCCTTTCTGTTGCCCTGCCGGCTAAGGTAAATCGTTGGGCAAACATAATCTTGGCTACGGTATATATTCCTTATATGTTGTTTAATTTGGCAGGAGAGGCTTGGGTGCACATGTATTTTGCTGCAGCTGTAGAAGTCGTTCTTCTTTTACTAATTATCTCATATGCATGGAAGTGGCCTAAACAGGAAGCATGAACTGAGCCCATGCTCTTAGAACCCCTCAGAGGAAAAGCAGTTATAACTTTGGAGCATGGTAGCAAAACCTAACAACGGGTTGCAGCCGACGTTGCTCCGCTGCGCGGCTTAACCCGGGCGTTGGACAATGCGAAAGACTGCGGATCAAAGCAACCTTCAAGGGCGATAACGTATGAAAGCTATTGTGTATGAAAGATATGGGTCACCCGACGTACTTCAATTGAAGGAGGTCGAAAAGCAAGCGTAGCCTCGATGGAATGCTATGAACTCGAGGGGAATTAAGTGATGGTTATTCCTTGATTCCACTACGCTTCATCAAGGCTACGCTGGCTATTCAAATTAATATGGATAAACCTACAATTGATTGCAAAGTGTCTCCTTCGATGGCGTTGAATTAAAACGTTAGTAACAATTGGGAACGATTATGGCCATTAATTAAATATAGGAAAAAGAATCAATTTTTCCATACAAGATGTTTATTTGTCACAACCATAAATCAGCACATCAGCAGTTTGCAAAAGTAGAGAGGCACAATATGAAAACACTTGGAATTTTGTTTTCCATTAACTTATTACTACCACTCACGGCAGTTGCCTGTCCAATCGGTATGGTTTACAACGGGAATGGTTGCAGTCCTCCGTATGAATATACTGGGTGGGATTTGCTCCGGGACCGGCGAGCTTACATTGATTCTATCGGAGCTGATCGACCTAAGGCATCGGCACCTGGCCTAAGCCGTGAGGAAGCGGTCGACTTGAAACGCCGCGCATTAGAGGCACAGCAAGAAAAAGAAAGAGAACGCGAGAAGATTGCAAAAGGGCTATGGCATTTTAATTCAACCTCAACACCTGAAGGTAAATTATGCGTTGCAACGTTTGCTAAATACACGAGCGGAAAGGATGGTTTAGAGGGCGGTTTGGTAACCATCATGGGGTTTCAACACCCTAAATCTGATGCTTGGCTCATGTTTCAAGGCACCGAACTACCCAAACCACGAGACGTTCAGAAGCTGAAGGTCACTATCCAGCAAGATGATGAGCCAGCACAAACTGTTCAGGTGTTCAATTACAGAAAATCAAGAGAGGTAGGCGAGGTTGCATTTGCCGTGCCAGGGCTGATGGCAGCACTGGACGGCATGCGTGATGAGCAAAGCTTCGAGTTATCGCTTGACGAAAAAACGTTGATGACCATCAAGTGGGCCAATGCAGCACCATTTATCGGTCAACTCAGGCAGTGCGTAAAGTAGTGGCAAAGCATATAAAAATAAGGGCGATAACGAATGAAAGCAATTGTGTATGAAAGATATGGGCCACCCGAGGTCCTTCAATTGAAGGAGGTCGAAAAGCCCACGCCCAAGGACAATGAAGTCCTGATAAAAACGCATGCGACAACGGTAACATCCGGGGACTGGAGGGTGCGAAGTCTCAATGTGCCTGCCGGCTTCGGGCTCATCATACGTTTGGTGTTTGGTTTCTCAAAACCCAAGCAACCCATACTAGGGTCGGAGTTGGCCGGGGTAATTGAATCAGTCGGCAAAGACGTAAGAAAATTCAAGGTCGGTGACCCCGTTTTTGCGTTCAGCGATGCCGCCATGGGTTGTTATGCAGAGTACAAATGTATGCCGGAAGACGGAGCGGTGGCATTAAAGCCAGTCAATCTGACCTTTTATGAAGCCGCCGCACTCTCTTTTGGCGGAACAACGGCACTGGATTTCTTCAGAAGAGGAAAGCTTCAGCGTGGTGAAAAAGTACTCGTCAATGGTGCTTCTGGTGGGGTAGGTACAGCCGCAGTGCAGCTTGCCAGGCACTTTGGGGCAGACGTGACTGGGGTGTGCAGTACCGCGAATATGGAATTGGTGCAATCTCTGGGTGCCGGTCATGTCATCGACTACACCAAAGAGGACTTTACGCAGAACGGTGAAACCTATGACGTCATTGTCGATACCGTCGGCACGGCCTCGTTCTCCCTTAGCAAAGCTTCGTTGAAAGAAGGGGGGCGTCTTCTTGTGGTTTTAGCTGGGCTGCCAGACATGCTTCAGATTCCATGTGTGTCGATGACGAGCAGCAAGAAAGTTATCGCTGGGCCAGCAACCGGGCGCGCGGTAGATTTGCGTTTTCTCGCGGGACTGGCTGAGGCGGGTGAATTCAAACCGGTCATTGATCGGTGCTATCCGTTCGAGCAGATTGTTGATGCTCACAGCTACGTTGACACTGGACGCAAGCGGGGGAATGTCGTCATAACTCTGGTGCGTGACGATTGAACTTAGGAGCACCGATCACGTATGCGACCATCTGAGAAGGCGTTGTCCAACATGGCGTTCGAGTGGGACACCCTTAAATTGGCGCACCCCTAAAAGTGACGTTAGTGGCGCAAAGGAGCGAAGTATCAAATGAAAAAAATAACTATTTTCTTGTCTGCAATCATTGTGCTTCTGATTGTAGCCTGCGGCGCAACTGCGAGAGTTGTGAACAGCTTTGAAGAGTGCGTAGCAGCCGGACTTCCTGTCGCGGAGAGTCATCCCAGAAAATGCTATACACCAGATGGCAAGCATTTTGTTGAAGCCTTACCTCCTGATTCTGATGATGTCGCCTGTACTATGGATGCGATGCAGTGTCTGGATGGCTCTTATGTATCGAGGATTTCGCCTGGTTGCAAATTTGCGCCATGTCCTGGGGATGATAAGGCGCAATGAATTGAGAATTCATCCCATTCTTTTCAACCACCAGCCCAACCCGTGCGCGCCAAAAACAGCCCGCTAGTTAGCTTTGCGTTCAGATTCCCGTGTAACTGAATTTTGTAGCAAGTGTAGTCTCGATGGAATGAGATGAAATCGAGGCTATTTGAATGCTGGCAATCCCCTGATTCCACTTAGCTACATCAAGGCTACAATTGTCAGTAAGCGCAAGCATAAGGACTAGCATTTATCATAGGCTTCTCACCTAACATCAAGGCGGTTACTAACTTAGCACTCGCTGGCGCCATGGTTAGCCCATACCTAAAATGCCCAGTATTCATAAACAGATTTTCAATAGTTGGATGCGCTGAAATAGTTGGTAAATTCTCGGGCGTGCCAGGCCGCAGGCCGCTCCAGTGTTTGAGTATGGCTTGATTTTTTAGCGCCGGCATAATTGCCTCAGCTTTTGCGCTTATTTCATCGCGCACTTCACGCGTAACGGCGGCTTCAAACCCAACATCTTCCAGTGTGCTGCCCGCAAGCAAATAGCCATCTCGGCGCGGTATCATGTAAAAGCCTTCACGGTACACTATTTGTTCAAGGTTCTTTTCGGGTTTATAGAGCAAAATTTGCCCGCGCATGGGTTTAATGTTTAGTTTTGCACTGGTTTCTTTAAGTAGCTCAAAACTCCATGCGCCTGAGGTAACAACGAATTGGTCCGCGGTTAATGTTTCACCGCTTACGGTTTGCCATTCGTTCAATTGTTGAATTTCATTAAGCGGCTTGAGTTCAGTGTGTTCCAGCATGGTGACATTGTTCTGCTCTAACCATTTTCGCATGGCTTGCATAAAGTACGGTGGGCGTACTTGGCAGACTGTCGGTAGCCATAATGCATCTTCACCACTAAGCGACTGCACACCAAATGCAGAGGCTTTGACTGGTTGCGCCGGTACTAGATTGTTAGCGCACCAAGCGGCGGCAGCATCAGTATCAAACTTTGGCAGCAGTAAAAATCCTGACTGCTCAAAGTCAGTATCGACCCCTGTTTCACGCAGTAGCCGCTGACAAATTTGAGGATAAAACTTAGCGCCATAGCTGGTAAGCACATTAACCGCATCAGAATAAAGCCAAGGCAGTAACGGAAAAACAATACCGCCACCTGCCCAAGAAGATTCGCCCGAAGTTTGACTGGCGATTTGGTTACGTTCCACGATGGTAACTTTGCAGCCGCGGTTTACCAATTCCATGGCGGTCATACAGCCAACAATGCCGCCACCTACTATCACTACTTTTCTAGTCATAATTTCACAAATTTATTTAGACGCCACACGGCCAATAAGTAAGGCATTTTGTGCGTTCGTTAGGCCTGTAGGCTGGCCAAGCAGAACAATCACATCACCTTCTACAAGCAGACTTTCATCGGTAGGCACCATGCCATTAGAGTTCGGGCGGCGAACGGACTTAACTTCTACGTCAAAATTTTCTAACTGTATATCCACCAAACGTCTGCCAATTGCGAATGAACCTGGTGAAATAATCACAGAATGTAGCCGTACCTGTTGTTTTTCCAATGCCTCATCCTCGGCATCTGAAATACCATGAAAATAGCCTTTAAACAACTGATAGCGATCTTCACGAAATAGCCGAATACGCTTTACCACTCGGTTAAGCGGTACGCCCATCAGCATCAGTGCGTGCGAGGCTAACATTAAGCTGCCTTCTAAAATCTCCGGCACAACTTCAGCCGCGCCTGCTTCTCGTAACGCCTCCATATTGCTGTCGTCCACAGTGCGGACAATCACGGGCAAATGCGGGTAGCTTTCTTGAACAATATGCAAAATTTTCATGGCGGCACGATTGTCAGCATAACTAATTACCAAAGATTTAGCGCGCGCACCTCCCGCAGCCTCAAGCACCACGCGGCGTGCGGCATCCCCAAACATAACATTTTCACCCGCCGCTGCGGCTTCTAACACGCGTGACGGATCAATATCTAATGCCACGTAGGGAATGTTTTCTTCTCTTAAAAAACGACCTAGATATTGCCCGCTACGCCCATAACCGCAAATAATCACGTGGTTATGCAAGTGCTTACCCACATTATCAATGTCTTGCACCACCTGACCGCTATTACGATTGTAGCTATGTACCATGCGCCTAGCGATACGACCGTTATACTGGATTAAAAATGGTGCAATCACCATAGAAAGTAACGAGGCTGCGAGCACGAGTTGCAAAGCCTGTCCGCTAATTAGCTTTTGCTCTACTCCCAGTGCCAAAATTACAAAACTAAATTCACCCGCTTGCGCCAATATCAAGCCTGTACGTATCGCTACACCCCATTCATATTTCACCATTCTTACAACCAAAGCCACCACTACCGCTTTAAATGCAATGAAAGAAATTAAAATCAGTAACACCAAACCAATATTATTAAAAATTTGTTGCAGGTTTAACAACATGCCAACGCTGATAAAAAACAGTCCTAGCAAGATGTCACGGAATGGTGAAATATCAGATTCCACCTGATAGCGAAATTTTGTTTCTGATATCAGCATGCCCGCAATAAAAGCGCCCAGCGCATAAGACAAACCTGCTAATTTAGTGGCAAATGCCAAAAGCAAAGTTATCATCAGCACGTTCATCACAAACAGTTCACGTGAACGCTGGCCCGCCACTATATTGAACCAGGGATTGATCACCCATTTACCAACGGTGAACAAAAATAAAAGCATGGCTGCCGCTTTTAACAGCGCTAATCCTAGCACGTCTGTTAAATTAGCCCCTGCTACACCTAAAGCTGGAATAAGCACCAGAACTGGCACTACTGCAATATCCTGAAACAGCAACACACCTATGCTTAATCGACCATGACGTGAATTTAAATCAACCCGTTCAGCCAATATTTTTGAAACAATCGCTGTTGATGACATGGCTAAAGCCGCACCAATCACAAAAGCTGCAGACCAGTCTAAACCAGCGAATTTAGCAATACCCATCACAATTATCAGAGTGATTGCAACTTGCGCGCCACCTAAGCCCAGCACCTTTTTACGCATGGCGTATAGTTGCGGCAAGCTAAATTCCAGCCCGATACTAAACATTAAAAACACGATACCAAACTCGGCAAATTCACGACTTGCTTCAGTATCTGGCAGCAAGCCAAAAGTATGCGGGCCCAGCGCCAAACCCACCAAAAAATAAGCCAGCATTGCGGGTAAGCGAAGCGCACGAAATAGCGCCACAGCCAGAACAGAACTTATGAGCAGGATTAGAACTAAGGGTAAAGCTTCAAACATATTTTATTTTATGATTTCTATTTTAACGTTCTCTATTGTTTCACATCTTTACCTATTATTTAACACCTTTACTTAAGTTTAAATGCGACTGATTTTCACTGAGAAAAGAAAAATATAGCATCAACATTTAAACTAAACCATTCTAAATTCAAAATCTGATAGCAAAAATTGTGCCTAAGCTATAAGTTTTTACTTAAAACTCTTAAATTGTCGTTATATTGTAGTTGTATAGGCTTTATATGTAAGCCATTCCCTTTTATACTAGCTAATAACTATGTCAATTTAAACAAATTAACAAAACACAATGTCATTCACACTTAAAGCGCAGCAATCTACAAAAACCAAACAGCCGACCTTGCAACTGGCACGCGATGTATTATTGCTTGAGGCTAATGAAATTAGCGCACTGGCAAGCAGGCTTGATGAAAATTTTACTGACGCTGTTACACTCATTTTAAATTGCACAGGTCGCGTTGTTGTGAGCGGCATGGGTAAATCTGGCCACATAGGCGGGAAAATAGCCTCCACACTGGCGAGTACAGGCACCCCTGCATTTTTTATGCACCCGGCGGAAGCCAGCCATGGCGATTTAGGCATGATAACCGCAGGCGACATAGTGATTGCGCTCTCAAACTCTGGTGAAAGTGATGAAATTCTCGCAATTGTTCCTCCGCTCAAAAGGCTAGGTGCAAGCATCATCGCAATTACAGGTAACGACACCTCCACTTTAGCCAAAGCAGCAGATATCCATTTAAGCGCCCATGTGGCAAAAGAGGCTTGCCCGCTCGGCCTAGCCCCCACTTCAAGCACTACCGTTGCTTTAGCGTTGGGTGATGCGCTAGCCTTGTGTGTACTAGACCAGCGAGATTTTACTGCAGAAGATTTCGCCCGCTCCCACCCTGGTGGCAGCCTTGGGCGACGCTTGCTGATTCATGTGAATGACCTGATGCGCACCGGTGAAAACATCCCGAAAGTTACGGTCGATGCATCGCTTTCACAAGGATTACTTGAAATGACACGCAAAGGCTTAGGTTTAACGGCAATTGTAGACGCGAATAAAATACCCATTGGCATTTTTACCGATGGCGACCTGCGTCGTACGTTTGAACAAAACGTGAATGTCGCAACTTCAAGCATTGCTGATGTCATGCATCAAAATCCATTTACAATTAATCAAGATAAATTAGCCATTGAAGCAGTTGAGATTATGGAACAACGTAAAATCAATGCGTTGCTAGTCACTGATGACACTGGCGTTTTGGTAGGCGCACTCAATATGCATGATCTTCTATTGGCGAAAGTGGTTTAAATTAAATGACAATAAGCTCGCTAACTTCCAAATCCCTAAGCCCTGAACTGCAGGCACGCTTCAAAAACATCAAGCTTTTAGTGCTGGATGTAGACGGCGTAATGACCAACGGCGGCCTAACCATAGGTGATGACGGTCAGGAATATAAAACCTTTCACTCGCATGACGGCTTAGGCATGAAACTTCTCAAAGCCACTGGCGTTAATCTGGCTATTATTACAGGCCGCACGTCAAACGTAGTAAAAAAACGTGCGGAAAGTACAGGTGTCGCACACTTTTATCAAGGTGCCGAAGATAAATTAGTGGCGTTTAACGACCTGATAAAAATAAGTGGCTTGCAAGAAAGTCAATGTGCTTTTATGGGGGATGATGTGGTGGATTTACCGCCTATGCTTAAATGCGGTCTTGCAATTGCCGTGCCGGATTCACCGGCATTAGTACTAAATCATTCACATTATGTAACAACAAAAGCGGGTGGTCATGGTGCAGTGCGTGAGGTATGTGAACTGATTATGCAAGCACAGGGCACGTTTGATGCGCAGATGGCGCAATTTTTAACGCAAGCAAGCATAGCTAATTAGTGCAATTGGTTAGCACTATCAATATTTAACATGACCATTGGCACACGTTCTGCGATTATTTACCCGATAGTGCTACTATCGTTAATCGGCTTGTTGACCGCTTGGATTGGCCATATGGTTCAACCGCCAGAACCTAAGCTGGATGGCAGTAGCAGACATGACCCTGACTATATTATGAGTAATTTTGTTACCACGCAGACGGATAAAGATGGAAGCCTGCGCTATAAATTAGCGGCGGCAGAAATGAAACATTTCCCTGACGATGACACTACTGAATTACAGCGTCCGCGGTACACCCAGTTTGCTTTAGACAAGCCTTATACACAAGTTGAAGCGCTAAGAGGACATGTGTCTAGCAATGGGGAGCAGGTACAATTAGAGGATAAGGTAAAAATAACGCGTCAGGCATTTGCTGGCAAAGGTGAAATGACTATTGAAACGGAATATTTAAACATTCTGCCAAATGAAGATTTGGTGAAAACTGATCGCCCCGTGGTTATAAGACAAGCGCCAAAAACAGTTATTTATGCTACAGGAATGATTTACGAGAAGAATGCACGTACGGTGACTTTGCTACATAAAGTACGCGCACATTATGAAAAACCTGTCACTCAATCTTCAAGCACGCAAAAATCTTCAGCTGTTAATAAAACAGCTCAATCCAATGCGGCTCCCCACAAGCAGTAGATGTGCAATCTAAGGCAAATCAAGTTGAAGACTAGTCAGCAAAAAACAGTTTTAACATTAAAGAAATCCAACACGAATAATGCGCGCATTTGGAGACGCTATGAGTAATCAATCCATCAAAATACAACCTAATTTATTGATGAGTTTAGTTTTTATAAGCTTGGCTTTAATGGGGGTTTCTAGCAAAGTGCTGGCTGAAGCAGCCGACCGTGACCAACCGATTGATTTGGAAGCTGATTCAGTAAAAGTAGACGATGCGAAGCAAATCAGCACCTACACTGGCAATGTCATATTAACGCAAGGCACATTGATTATTCGCGCTGACAAGTTAATCGTGCGCGAAGACAATACAGGCTTTCAGCACAGCACCTCAACAGGCAACCCCACTACCTTTAAACAAAAACTTGAAGGTAAAAACGAATATATGGAAGGCAGCGCACAACGCATTGAATATGACGGCCGCATGGATAAAGTACAGTTATATACTAAGGCTTGGGTAAAGCGTGGCGAAGATATTGTGCACGGCAATTACATTAGCTACGATGCAAATGCTGAATACGCAGAGGTATTAGGCGGCACCAAATCTGCTGACGGAGTGAGCTCTAGCGGACGAGTGCGTGCGATTATTCAACCGAAAAACAAAAAATCCGCTGAACCAGTAATCAACAACCCCAAACCAGTTGGCAGCAGTGGAGGTAGCTCTAGCAATAGCACCTCCCCCTTAAAAGATTCACGTTTTAGCCGAACCATAGAGCTTGGTGTTGAGAAAAAAGCATTAGATGCCGAGCAAAAACAATAGCATTACCCTAAAATTCCAGACACTAAAAAGAATATGCCAAAATGAGTGAACTGATTGTAGAAAATTTACGTAAATCATACAAAACCCGTACTGTGGTGCAAGATATTTCTTTAAGCATAAAAAGTGGCGAAGTCGTAGGCTTGTTAGGCCCAAACGGCGCAGGTAAAACCACCAGTTTTTATATGATGGTAGGCTTAGTGACTCTAGATGAAGGTAAAATCTTACTCGATGGTAAAGACTTAAGTCACATGCCTATTCATATGCGCGCTAGAATGGGCTTATCTTATCTTCCGCAAGAACCTTCTATCTTTCGCAAACTTACTGTGTCTGAAAACATTCTTGCAGTATTACAACTGCAAGATATGTCTGAAGAAGCAATGGATGAAAAACTGGAATCCTTACTCGAAGAACTGCATATTATGCATATTCGTGATAGTGCGGCGGTGAGCTTATCTGGCGGTGAGCGTCGCCGCGTTGAAATTGCGCGATGCCTCGCATCCAACCCCAGCTTCATTTTGCTGGATGAACCATTTGCTGGCATTGACCCAATTGCGGTAATTGATATTCAAAAAATCATTCACTTTTTAACCGCGCGCAATATTGGCGTGCTGATTACTGACCATAATGTACGCGAAACTTTAGGCATTTGTGACCGCGCTTACATCGTTAATCAAGGCCATGTATTTGCCTCTGGAATACCCAGTGATATCGTAGATAACGAAAGAGTGCGTGAAGTATATTTGGGCAAAGACTTTAGACTATGAAACAAGGTTTACAACTTAAGTTTTCACAAAACCTTTCGCTTACGCCACAACTGCAACAGGCGATTAGGCTTTTGCAACTGTCTACATTAGAGCTCAATCAGGAAATTGATTTGCTCATGCAAACCAATCCGTTGCTAGAAAGAGGCGATGACGGTGAAGATGAATACGGTAACGCAACTGACAATAGTGAAGATGAAGTCACGCTAAATACCACCAGTAATGATGGCAATGTGACTGAAACCCCGCAGGACTATGATGTAAACAGCGATTTTGACCTAGAAAAACCTAACACTGAATTTTCTGAAAGTAAAGCTGAGTCAAATCAAGCAGAATCAACAGAATTTGAACCAGGCACTTCTGAATTTGAACAAAGCACTACAGACTTTTCTGCCGAATTCAATGATGATTATGACGAATACTCAAACGGGAGCCTTTGGGACGAAAATAGCACGCCTGCTGATGACGATAGCGACTTTAAACAACAAGAAACTTTACAAATCAGCCTGCGGGAACATCTACTTTCCCAACTAAAATTGATGCCGCTGTCAGAGCGTGACCAAACTCTCACATTATTGCTGGTAGATAGTATTAACGAAGATGGTTACTTGGAAGAAACGCTCGAAGATATTGTCGAGCAAATGCCGCTAGAGCTGGAAATAGAAGTATTAGAACTACAAACGGCTTTACGGCATATTCAGAACTTAGACCCTGCTGGTGTCGGTGCGCGAGATTTAAGTGAATGTCTGTTATTACAGCTAGAACTGCTTCCTAAATACACTCCGCATTTAGCACTTGCTAAGTTAATGGCAAAACACTACTTACCTGCACTTGGCGCACGTGATTTTGGTAAATTACGTAAAGAGTTAGGGTGTGATGAATCCACGCTGAAAAATGTACAGCAACTTATCACCAGCTTGAATCCAAGACCTGGCAGCGCTTTTAGCATCATCGGCTCTGAACATTATATTCAGCACGAAGTCATCATCAAAAAAGTAAAAGGTATTTGGATTGCCAGCTTAAACGACGCTGTGATTCCTAAACTTAAAATCAACCAGCTTTATGCGAGCATTTTGAAACGCAACCGCGACAGTTCTAGCCAATATCTGCAAAGTCAAATGCAGGAGGCTAAATGGATGATTAAAAATATCCAACAGCGTTTTTCAACCATTTTACGGGTGGCTCAATCAATTACAGACCGTCAGCGTAATTTTTTAGAATACGGTGAGGTGGCAATGAAGCCTCTGGTGCTACGTGAAATTGCCGAAGAGCTGGATTTACATGAATCGACCATCTCTCGCGTCACCAACAACAAGTATATGCTCACGCCGCGTGGAATCTTTGAGTTGAAATACTTCTTCGGTAGCTCAGTGGCAACCGATACAGGCGGCACTTGCTCGGCAACTGCTATACGCGCACTTATTAAGCAACTGGTTGACCAGGAAAATCCTAAAAAACCCTATTCCGACAATCAAATTACTGATTTATTAGCTAAACAGGGCATAGTCGTAGCACGCCGCACCATTGCAAAATATCGGGAATCACTCAACATTGCGCCAGCCAGCTTAAGAAAATCGCTCTAAAGAGTTAAGTCAAATATAAGGCGTCTACTTCAATTAAGTATTGAAGGCGAGTTCAGTTGATACACATAATAAGCATCTAAAATATTCTCTATTCAAGTAGCACAGATGTGAATTAAAGTAGTAAACTGAAATTGTTCGAGAAGTTTTGAAGTACTAAAAATTTCAACCATTGTGGGTTTTTGGAAATTCAAACTTTTAGAATATTTTAAAAAGGAGCAAGTCATGAATTTACAATTAACTGGTCATCACTTAGAAGTAACGCCTGCATTACGCGATTATGTCACAAGCAAATTAGTCCGAATTAGCAACCACTTTGATCATGTTATCGATGTCAAAGTGACCATGAGTGTAGAAAAACTTATCCAAAAGGTAGAGGCTACACTGCATGTTCCTGGGAATGATTTACATGCCGCCTGCACTGACGACAACATGTACAGCGCAATTGATATGCTGACAGACAAACTGGATCGCCAAGTGGTGAAACACAAAGAAAAACAAGCCGATCATCACAAAACGAATGGCGCAGTTAAGCACCAAAGCATTGATTAATCTTTGTAATAATTTATGGCTCAAATAAACGTAGCTGAGCTATTCAAACAGACCCGCCGTAAGCTCAAACTTAACTGGATTGCCGGACTTGACGGCGGGTTTAATTCCCTCACTAGCGAAACCGTATCAAAACCATCTTTGGCACTCATTGGCCACCTCAATTTCGTGCATCCTAATCGGGTACAGGTGTTAGGTTGTGCCGAAATGGACTACTTACAAAGCCTGCAAACTACTGAAGCCAATAGCGCGATTAAAAATTTATATTCGACAGATTTAGCCGCAGTCATTGTTGCAAATGGCGAAAAAGTACCAGAAACGCTAATAGCGGCCGCCAATAGTCACAATACGCCGCTATTCTCTTCCCCGCTACGCAGCCCGGAATTAATGGATATTTTGAATCACTTCCTAGCCCAAGCAGTGGCAGAATCTGTCAGTATGCACGGCGTTTTTATGGAAGTGCAAGGATTTGGCGCGCTTATTAAAGGTGAGGCTGGTATGGGAAAAAGTGAGTTGGCTTTAGAGCTGATTTCACGCGGGCACCGGTTAATTGCCGATGATATTGTTGATTTTTTCCGTATTTCTCCTGAGCGTATTGAAGGGCGTTGCCCCCCTCTATTACAAGATTTTATCGAGGTGCGGGGTTTGGGTATTTTGAATATCCGCGCACTATTTGGTGATAACTCTGTCAAACCAACTAAGCCGCTAGATCTTATTATTCAGCTTGAAATGGCAGATAAACTGGCTCCGCATTTACTGGACAGACTTAAGATTAAAACATTGTATGAGCAAGTATTAGGCGTAAAAATTCCTAAAGTGCAAATCCCCATCGCGGCTGGGCGTAATATTGCCGTGTTGGTAGAAGTCGCAATTCGTAACCACATGCTATTATTACGTGGTATCAACGCGACTAAGCAATTCACTCAGCGCCAACAGCGCGAAATGAAAAAGTCGGCAAATACCGAATAATTATCAACATGAAACAACTCATTATCGTTACAGGACTTTCTGGCTCAGGTAAAAGCATTGCACTACATGCGCTTGAAGATAGCGGCTATTACTGTATTGACAACTTACCCGCCACCATGTTGCCGCAGATTGCGGAACACTTGCAATCCGAAACCAGGCGCGCAGAAAACCCAAATGTGGCTAATTACGACCGCGTGGCAATTAGCATTGACAGCCGTAGCGCGGCGATTGAAACATTGCCTGCACATATCGAGCAATTAAAATTACAGGGCGTTATTACTCAAGTACTTTTCCTTGAGTCTAATGCTGAAACACTAGTCAAAAGGTTTAGTGAAACAAGGCGTAAACACCCCTTGAGTAAAGATACCACTACGTTAGCTGAGAGCATTGCTATTGAACGCGAACTGCTGGGAAACTTAGGTAACCTTGGACATGTGATTGATACCAGCCATATCAGTGCTAACAAACTCAGGGCCTGGATAAAAGAAGCCGTTTCGATTGACCATACTGGATTAACTTTGCTATTTACCTCATTCGGTTTTAAGCATGGCATTCCGTTAGACGCTGACTTTGTATTTGATATACGCTGTTTACCAAACCCACATTACGACCCAAAATTACGCGACCTCACAGGCCGCGATGCTGAAGTGCAATTGTTTTTGGATAAACAGGCTAATGCGCAAGAAATGTTGAATGACATAAAACAATATATAGAAAAGTGGCTACCGTGCTTTGTTACAGACAACCGCAGCTATTTAACAGTGGCTATTGGTTGCACTGGCGGCCAGCATCGTTCCGTTTATTTTGTTGAGCAACTAAGTCAACATTTTAAGTCAAAGCAAAAAGTGTTAACCAGGCATAGAGAATTAACATAATGTGGTTAACAAAATAGTGAATAGCATTAGATTTAATAACTTATAGTTGAGATAAAAAATGATTGGCATTTTAATTATTGCGCATGGGGGTTTAGGTGAAAGCCTGAAAGAGTGTGCTAAACATGTCATTGGAAATGAACCTAGGCAATTAGCATTTCTTGCTGTTAATATTGATGACGACCCCAATGAATTGCTACCAAAAGCACAAGCATTGGTGCTCGAGCTTGATCATGGTGATGGCGTTTTAGTGCTGTCAGATATGTATGGCGCAACCCCTTGCAACATTGTGAGTAAATTATTAGTACCCGGTAAGGTAGAAGGAGTTGCGGGCGTCAATATGCCGATGATAGTTCGCACGATGACTTACCGACATGAGTCACTGATGGCATTGGTGGAAAAAGCCATCAGCGGCGGGCGTGAGGGTGTAGTGCATTTTGACCGTGATTGTTGCGACCGATATGGGTCGTAAGATATTTATGAAAAACTTAGTGCTTAATATTAAAAAATATGACTTTCAAAAATACAACCGGGCTTATATAGCATGATTAGTACCGAAGTGGAAATTATCAATAAATTAGGGTTGCATGCCCGCGCCTCAACTAAACTAACCCAAACTGCCAGTAAGTTTGCCAGCGAAGTGTGGATAACCCGAAATGGCCGCAGAGTAAACGCAAAGAGCATTATGGGTGTAATGATGCTGGCTGCTGCTAAAGGCTCGTTTATCACACTAGATGCCAATGGCACAGATGAACAAGCTGCAATTGATGCCCTGACTGCATTAATTGCGGACTATTTTGGCGAAGGCGAATAATTTTTCATGGGGAAAATTACGAGTGATTTCTCGCGGAGTAAATTTAAAGTGATTTCTCACGGAGAAGAACTATAGTGACTAGCTTTAGCATCCATGGCGTAGGCGTCTCTAGTGGCATTGCCATTGGGCAAGCACACTTAATCTCTAATGCACTTCTAGAAGTTGTTCATTATCAGCTTCCAATGCATTTAATAGATGATGAAATCAAGCGTTTTAGCGATGCGATAGCTACCGTTAAGTATGATTTAGAGAAAATTAACAGCAGTTTGCGTAAAAATGCACCCGCCGAATTAAGTGCCTTTATTGGTACACATTTAATGATGCTGTCAGACAAATCATTATCTGAAGCGCCTAAAAAAATCATCCAAAATGAAAAATGCAATGCCGAGTGGGCAATTAAATTGCAAATGGATGAAATCGTTGAGCAATTTGAACAAATTGAAGACAACTATCTACGAGAGCGCAAACAAGATGTCATTCAAGTTGTCGAGCGCGTCATTAAAGTGCTGCTTGGTCACCCTAGCCAATTGGCCACAGAACAACAGTTGAGTGCACTGAGTGAAGAACACAAACTCATTTTAGTTGCACACGATATTTCACCCGCCGATGCCATTCAATTTAAACAGCATGAATTTGCCGCATTTATTACCGATGTAGGAGGCATAACGTCTCATACCGCAATTCTTGCGCGCAGCCTTAATATACCTTCAATTGTTGCATTGCAAAAAGCCCGTGATTTAATTCGCGACGGCGAGCTCATTATTGTAGATGGTAAGCAAGGGGTGGTAATTGTTAACCCCGACAAAAACATCTTGACTGAGTACAGGCTGCGTCAGGAGCAATGGGAACTTGAGCAACAAAAGCTACAGCGCATCAAATCAACCAAAGCCGTTACTTTAGATGGTATTAATATTGATTTATTTGCCAACATTGAAGTGCCGGATGACGTGACCGCCGTCAAAGCAGCGGGTGCCACAGGTATTGGGCTATATCGCACCGAGTTTTTGTTCATGAATCGGCGTGAAATGCCAGATGAAGAAGAGCAGTTTATTGCCTACAAAAAAGTAGCTGAGGCCATGAAAGGTGATGTTGTCATTATTCGCACTCTGGATTTAGGTGCCGATAAACAAATGAATCCTGATACTGTGGTAACGTGTGCCAACCCAGCACTAGGTTTACGTGCGATTCGTTATTGCTTATCTGAACCACAGATTTTCCATACCCAATTACGCGCACTATTACGTGCATCGCATTTTGGTAATATTAAAATATTGGTGCCTATGCTATCAACGCTGTCTGAGCTGCGGCAAACCAAGCTGCTACTAGAGCGCGCTAAATTGAGCCTGCGTAAGCAGGGGGTTTTATTTAATGAAAACATTGCATTAGGCGGAATGATAGAAATTCCAGCGGCCGCTATTAACGCGGAAGCATTTGCGAATGAGTTAGACTTCTTGTCCATCGGCACTAACGATCTGATCCAATATACCTTAGCGATAGATCGCACTGATGATGCCGTGGCGCATCTTTATAACCCACTGCATCCATCGGTATTAAAATTAATCTCGATGACCATCAAAGCAGGTGAAAAGTTGGGTAAGTCAGTTTCTGTGTGTGGCGAGATGGCTGGAGATGCCAAACTCACCAAGCTGTTAATTGGTATGGGGCTGCGTCAACTTTCCATGCATCCATCACATATACTCAGTGTAAAACAACAGATACTGCACAGCCAACTGAGTGCGCTTAGTGCTAACTCCCGCAAAATTCTAAATCTGACTGACATAGAAAAAATTGAACCTCTTGTCGCCAAATTGAATCGAATTGCTGATTTAAGAATGCATCCAAGACCATAATCAATGCACACCTACTATCGAAAGGACTTCAATGTCTACCGAAACAAACACCGAAGTAATTACTGAGCCAAATAACGCCACTCCCAGTAACGATGATAAAAATATCGCCACCATTACGCATCTTGGGGGCACGGTGTTTTCGTTTGTTCCCGCGTTAATCGTTTGGATTTTGAAAAAAGATGACAGCGAATATATTTCAGAGCAAGCTAAAGAAGCACTGAACTTTCAAATCACCGTACTACTTGCTTATTTTATATCATGGGTTTTAGCCTGGATTTTAATAGGCTTTGTGTTCATGTTGATTATTTGGGTATTCAATATTGTTTTATCCATTATCGCCGCTATCTCTACCAGCAAGGGCGAAACCTACCGTTACCCGTTTACCTTACGTTTGATAAATTAGAAGGCAAGTTTTATCAATTTACCAGTTAATCAGCTTACAAGTAACTTGTTAAAAGGTTACGTTAAAATATCAGGAAAGATTTTACACTTTGACCAGTCAATCATTACAAAACAACCCACTTTTACATTTTTCTGGCCTACCAAAATTTGAAGAAATCAAGGCTGAGCATGTATCACCCGCCATTGACTGTTTACTGGCGGAAGCAAGAGCGACCATTGAAGCACTTGCACAAAGTGACAGTCAAAGTAATGGCGAAGTCACTTGGGATAACTTTGCTGCCAAACTTGAAGATATGGAAGAAAAATTATCTCGCGCATGGTCTCAAGTGGGTCATATGAATGGCGTGGTGAATAGCCCGGAATTACGTGAAGCTTATAACGAAAATTTATCTAAACTGACTGATTTTTATGCTGACTTAGGTCAAGATGAACGGCTTTATGCTAAGTTCCGCACCTTGCGTGCTAGCCCTGAATTTAACACATTCACCGCATCACAAAAGAAGATTGTAGAAAACGAGCTGCGTGATTTCCGTTTGGGCGGAGCTGAATTACCTACCGAGCAAAAGAGTCGCTTCAAAGCCATTCAGGAAGAATTATCAAAACTTTCATCCAAATTTGAGGAGAATGTATTAGATAACACCAATGATTATGCCCTTTACGTGGATGATGCAAGTGCTTTAGCTGGCATTCCTGAAGATGTGCTGCAAGCCGCCAGCGAGGCTGCAAAACTGGACGAATTAGCAGCGCGAGCTGGTAACAAAAATAATAAGCCAAGCTGGAAATTTACTTTACACTTCCCTTCTTATCTGCCTGTTTTGCAATATGCTCAAAATCGCAACCTGCGCGAAACCCTTTACCGCGCCTATGCAACACGCGCTTCAGAGTTTGGTAAGGCAGAATGGGATAACACGCCGCTTATTTCACAAATACTAAAATTGAAACTTGAAGCTGCAAATCTGCTCGGTTTTGCTAACTACGCTGAACTTTCAGTCGCTACCAAAATGGCTGAATCAGTAAAACATGTGAAAGATTTTTTATATGACTTGGCTGAAAAAGCCAAACCTTATGCGTTAAAAGACAAGCAAGAGCTTGAACAGTATGCAGCTAAACTGGGCATTACCGATATGCAGGCTTGGGACGTTGCCTATGCTTCTGAAAAACTGCGTGAAGAAAAATATGCGTTTTCTGACCTTGAAGTGAAACAATATTTCCCTGAAACTAACGTGCTGACAGGTCTCTTCAAAGTGGTTGAGACCATTTTTGGCGTACATGTAAATAAATCTCAAGCTTCAGTATGGCACGAAGATGCCAGCTTTTATGACATCAATGACCACGCGGGCAACTTAATTGGTCAATTTTACCTAGACTTATATGCACGTAACAATAAACGTGGCGGCGCTTGGATGGATGAAGCCATTACACGTCGTAAAGTAGATGGTAAAGTGACTACGCCTGTGGCCTTTTTAACTTGCAACTTCTCAGCGCCTGTCGGTGAAAAACCGGCGTTATTTACACACGATGAAGTACTCACCATGTTCCACGAATTTGGCCATGGCTTACACCACATGCTGACGCAAGTAGATGATTATGGTGTATCTGGCATTAAAGGTGTGGAATGGGATGCAGTAGAACTACCCAGCCAGTTTATGGAAAATTTTTGTTGGGAATGGGAAGTACTGCGGAATATGACAGCCCATGTAGACACAGGTGAGCAATTGCCGCGCGCTTTATTTGACAAAATGGTAGCCGCTAAAAACTTCTCTGCCGGCATGCAAACCATGCGTCAAATTGAATTCTCATTGTTTGATATACTCTTACACAGTGAATTTGACCCGAATGGTCAGTCATCAGCGCTAGATTTAATCGAAACCGTACGTGATGAAGTCGCAGTAGTACGCCCACCAAAATGGAATCGCTTCCCGAATAACTTCACACATATTTTCTCAGGCGGATACTCTGCAGGCTACTATAGCTACAAATGGGCAGAAGTATTATCTGCCGATGCCTACAGTATGTTTGAAGAAGACGGTGTAATGTCAGCCGAAACTGGCAAACGCTATTGGCAAGAAATTTTGTCACAGGGCGGCTCTCGCACCGCGATGGAATCTTTCACTGCATTTCGTGGCCGCGAACCAAGCATTGATGCGTTGCTCCGCCATAATGGCATGAACTAATTATCTCTACCACGATGAAACTTGCTACCTGGAATGTCAACTCACTGAACGTCAGACTGCCGCACATGCTTGATTGGCTGGATGCCAATCAGCCTGACGTGCTATGTTTGCAAGAAACCAAACAAGAAGACAGTAAATTTCCGTATGAGGCACTAAAAGAAGTTGGCTACGAGGCTACCCATATTGGCCAAAAAACTTATAACGGTGTGGCTATTTTAAGTCGCCATCCCATCAGCAACATTCAGCGCAACATTCCCAATTTCGATGATGATCAGCAACGAGTCCTTGCTGCCACCATCAATGGCATGCGGATTATTTGCGTCTACATTCCTAACGGTCAAGCAGTGGATTCTGACAAATATCATTACAAAATGCGCTGGCTAAATGCTTTAAACGATTGGCTCAAAACAGAATTAGCTGCCCACCCTAAGCTCATGTTACTTGGTGATTACAATATCGCTCCTGAAGACCGTGATTGCCATGACCCCGCCGCCTGGGTAGGCCAAGTATTAGTTAGCCCAGCCGAACGTGAGGCGTTTCAAAAACTATTGCAGTTAGGATTACACGATAGTTTCAGGTTATTTGAACAACCTGACAAAAGCTTTAGTTGGTGGGATTACCGTATGATGGGTTTCAGACGTAATTTTGGCATGCGTATTGACCATATCTTAGTAAGTGATGCACTTAAATCAGCCTGCGCCTCTGCGTGCATCGACAAAACGCCGCGCAAATTAGAAAGGCCTTCTGATCACACGCCCGTGGTCTTGGAGCTTGCTTAAGTCTGTATTTCCTCACATTGCATACCAAATTAACTGCGAGAGGCAGTATCAAGAACCTTTGTCTTCTCTCATACCCACCGCATATTGCAGAATACTCACTTGAGCCTCTTCGCTTAGATCATTAAATTCAAGAATAATCTCTGCCATGATTTCATTTTCGCAATACATATAAATTGCGGGAATTCTAAGCACACGCGCCAAACGCTCCACCATGTAAACATCAGGTACATGCTTGCCGCGCTCGTATTGGTTAATTCTTGGACTTGCTGAAAATTCATCAATTCCAGCCAATATACCCAGTTTTTTCTGAGATAGCCCCGCCCTCTCACGCGCTTGTCGCAACCTGATGGCAACAGTATGCAAACTCAATATCACTTTAAGAAAATAATAGCATGACGATTCATTGCTAAGATATTCTTAGTTATTAACTTGACACGATACTAAGGAATGCTTAGTATTTGTAAATTACTAATAATTTTCAACTAGTAAGCAAGTTTTTATAATAAAAAACTTTAACTAAAAGTGATTAATTCAAGAAAGGATTACTCGTCATGAGAATGTATGTTTTAGCACTGAGCGTTGCTTTAAGTAGCGCGGGTTGCGCTACCAGCACGCCATTGATGCCGCAAGCCGAAAAATATCCCGTAAGCTCGCAAAAAAAGCCAATAGCAGTGCAGCATTGGGGCGCAATTGCGGTTGATGTAGCGATACAAACCAAGCTAACATTGGATAAAAATAATTTTTTGAACCAAAGAGCCTTGTACGTTGCACCTGGTAACTCGGTGTTTGAACAATCATTTAGCAATTACATGATTAGTAATTTAGTCGCTCGTGGCATTCCAGTAGCTAATAGCCCACAGGGTGCTGTTGAGGTGAAATATGATGTGCAAGTTGTACAACATAAAGCAGGCTTTAACCCCGCAGACCAATCTTACGTACCTGGTTCAACCACTGCTGGCGTTGCGGGACTATGGATTTTAAGAGATGCTGCATTACATGCCTCAAGAGATGCGTGGATTGCAGGTACCATAGGCATTGCAGCTGCGTATGATATTTATAAATTTTTAGAAAAAGACAAGAACTTAACCAAACCCACCAATACTGAGCTGGTCATTAGCACATCAATTGCAGATAACGGGCGATACCAAATGCACAAAACGGACGCCTATTATATTGAGCAGGCGGAGGCCAGCTTATTTCAACCAAATGTTTTTGCAAAAAACTGGGGGGTAGTACAATGAAACGCATCATTCAAACCCTTGCCATGACCACAATCGCATTGCTGTCAGCATGTGCAACAGCTCCACAAAACAGCGTTGCTGCCTCAAGTAGCGCACCGCAGATCAATTTTCAACAAAATGAATTTATTCGCGCAAATTATCAAGCAGCTGACGCGTTAAGCGCATCTGCAAATCTACGTCGTGAAATGCCGAAACAAGTGCCAATTTTGGTGGCAACTTTAGTCAATATTGACTCACTTACCGAGTCATCGCGCCTAGGACGCATTGTTTCCGAGCAGCTGCAAGCAAGGCTATCGCAGCATGGTTATTCAGTGGTAGAACTCAAACTACGTGGAAATTTGTTTGTTAAGCAAGATCAAGGTGAGTTACTGCTGTCTCGTGAGATTAAAGACATTACCACCAACCACAAAGCGCAAGCTGTCGTTGTGGGCACCTACGCTGTAGCTAACAGTAATGTATTTATCAACTTAAAAATTGTAGGTAATGATAATATTTTATTAGGCTCTTACGATTACTCGCTAAATTTAGATGCCGATACAAAAGCGATGCTGATTAATACAAAGAAGTAGCTCAGCTGTAAGGCATTATTCACAGGCAAACTCCATTGAGCGAAAAATGCTGGCATGGAAGCCTTTATTTACAAGGCTTCCATGCCCTAAGCCAGCAAAGACCATGGAAGTTTCCATCAATTTAAATCTCAATCATCCTTTAATTTTAATACCCAGCTGTTTAAGTTTACGATACAAATGAGTACGCTCTAAACCTGCAATCTCAGCCAGTTTACTCATATTATTAACGGCATCTTTCATGTGGTGGGCAAAATAAAGCCGCTCAAAATCATCACGTGCCTCGCGTAAAGGTTGATCTAAAAAAGGCATATCTACTTGACTGGTTAAACTCACTTCTTCCACTTGAACTTGTTTTGATTTTCTATTTTCAGCTGATTTAGCCCGCGTGCTAGAATCATCAAATTGATGCAACACACGTTTTACATCATCCAAGGTGATTTTTTCACCCAAGCTGGTATGTATCAAATTACGAACCGCCGCGTCTAACTGTGCTAAATCGCCAGGCCAATTGGCATTACGCAAGCCATTTAATGCCGCTACATCAAATTCACGATATTCCAGCCCGGCTAACTCTAATTGCAAATTGGCAATCGATACTGCCAGATCAGGGATATCCTCTTTGTGCTCATCCAGCGCCGGTACACGTAACGAAACCGCAGATAAAGCTTGAAATAAATTATGATCGAACAATGCCTCAGCTTGTAGTTTAGGCAGATTTTCACTAGTACCACATACCACGCGCACATTATATTTATCTGATTTTGCAATCAGCAGTAACAGGCCCTTCTGTTCGGTTTTATTGAGTTCAGTAATCTCCGAAATGTAAACTACACCGCCTCGGATAGTTTCTAAAATATCCAGAGGCGCATTGACCAGCTGGCTAAATTCAGACAATTGCAGCCAAGGGCTACCAGAATCATGCAAATAGCGCGCGCACAGCTCGGCACCGCAACCTTTAGGGCCAATCAACAACACTGGGCTTGGGCTAACGCCTACCGCAATTTTGTCCAGCCGATCTTTCAGAGCCACCACAATCGGACTCTTACCTAAACTGGTTAAATTCATCTCGGATTTTGGCAACTGCTCACTATGCTTTAATGCCGCGCTTACGGTCTTTAATAATTTCTGTAGCGCGATAGGCTTTTCTAAGAAATCAAACGCACCGATACGTGTGGCTTCAACTGCAGTATCAATTGTACCGTGCCCAGACATCATCACGACCGGCATGGTCAGCAGACTGCTATTCGCCCATTCTTTAAGCAGGGTAATGCCGTCGCAATCCGGCATCCAAATATCTAACAGTACAATATCCGGCCGCTCATGCAGGCGCGCCGCACGCGCTACAGCTGCATTTTCGGCCAGTTGTACCTGATAGCCTTCATCTTGCAAAATGTCGCGCAGAAGCTCGCGTATGCCGATTTCGTCGTCTACTACTAATATATGTTTTGATGCCATTATTTTTATCTTCTTTTGGATGTCGTCGTACTATTTTCTTCAATTAATAAAGGAATATTAATGGTCACAATTGCCCCTGTGCTTACCTTCTTCTCGGCATATTCTTTTCCACTTTGGCCTTGGACATTCTCAATTTTAATACCACCTTTATGTTCTTCAATAATTTTTTTAACGATGGCCAAACCAAGCCCTGTACCATGAGTTTTAGTCGTCATGTAAGGTTCAAAGGCATGTAACATCATCTCCTCAGGAAAGCCTGCGCCGTTATCTTCTACTGTAATCACCAGCATCTCGTTTTGTATTTGTGTGGCAACCTCAATTACCGCATCAGCTTTTTCCACAAGGGAATCTTGCGCATTTTGTAGCAAGTTATGTATCACTTGGCGCAGCATAGTGCTATCACCTTTAATTGGACAAGCTTGCTTTTCTAAAGACAGCTTAATTTTAGTGGCAGGCTGATCATAAAACGATACCACTTCTTTAATCAGGCTATTCAAGTCTAAACTTTGCAGTTGCGGAGCAGGCGATCGGGCATATTCGCTAAATTCGTTCACCATTCTCTTCATCGCATCGACCTGATTGACGATAGTCTCGGTTGAGCGTTTTAACATTTCGGCATCAGCAACGTCTAATTTTTTTAGCAACTTATGCGACATTCGCTCTGCCGATAGCTGAATAGGGGTGAGCGGGTTTTTAATTTCATGGGCGAGGCGTCTGGCTACCTCACCCCAAGCGGCATCGCGCTGGGCCTGTATCATAATTGTTGCATCGTCAAAAACTGCCACATATCCGCCATCTGGCAAACGCGTGCCACGGACCGTTAATATCTGTTTGCCATGTGCACTTAATAACTCAACCTGAGTTTGAACTTCATCTTTACGTCCATCTGCCTGCTCTGGGTGGGGCAGACTATTCATTGCTATTGTCAGTAAAAAACTTTCTAATCGCGCGTTTTTTGCATATATTTTATCTAGCGTTAAACCCACAAAACCACCCAATTTCACGCCCAGAATATTACTGGCTGCTTGATTATATGTGCGTAGCTCACCACGTTTATTCAGCGCCAAGACCCCTGACGACAAATGCGAAAGTATGGTCTCTAGATAACCGCGCGCCGCCTCAACACGTGCACGGTTACTTTCTGCGGCCTTGGTCGCATCGCCCAACTGCTGTGTCATGCTATTAAAAGACTGAACCAATATGCCCAATTCATCTTTGCCGTGTGCAGGTAACATAGTGCTGAAATCGCCGCTAGCAATCGCCTTGGTGCCTTCCGCCAACACAGTTAAAGGTGCAGATAACCTGCGGCTCAACACAAATGCCACAGCAACTGCACCAAGCATTGCCAGCATCATGACCAAGGTCAAGGTTAATGCAAACACTTCTCTTAATGAAGTGCGGCTGTATGATAGTTGCTGATAATCTTGATAGACATCCTGCACCGCCTCGGCGGTCGCGGCAAGCTGCTTAGGCACTGGTTGCAGCAGTTGCAAAATTCGCGTTTCACCCGCTAAATCCTGCACATTGACTGGCACTAACACACGCAAATACAAACCTTTATTACCTATAGGTTCTACACTTGCAGAAACTTGTTTTCGCGCCTGCCTGAGTTGGGCCACGCTAGGTAACTCAGGTAAAAAGCTCGCTGAGTCACTACTCGATACCTCTAAAATCCTGCCTTGCACTGTTAATAAAGTGGCATCTTGTATACCACTTTTTTCTCGTAAATCATTTAGCATTGAATGCGTATTAGCTGGCTGAAAAGCCAAACTGGTCGCCATGCTTTCGCCCTTTTCCTTCACATCAGCCAGCATAATATCAAGGGCTGTACGGCCTAAATTAAGCCCTCCTTCGAGTGCAGCTTCAACTTTCACGTTAAACCAAGACTCAATAGAACGCGTTAAAAAATTCACAGAGACTAAGTACACAATCAAGCCAGGAATAATCGCCATCATGGCAAAACTTGCTAACAGGCGAAGGGTAAAACGGCTTCCAACTACACGATGACGAATTTGTCGATATAAACGCCAGATTTGAAAACCAATGACAGCAATCAGAAACGTTGCTAATACAATATTGAGTGTAACTAATAGCGTGTAATATTCGCCAGACGCAGCAGTATTGGCACTTGCGTTTGATAATAAGTAGAGTAAGAATACGCCTAATGCGGCGCTAACTAGAACGATATACTTCATCTGAGGATGTATTTCATTTAGTTGATTCAGGTTTTCCTAGACTTGGCACCCATTCAAAACGCTGGGAGCTCATTTTCCAGTCATCAGAGCCAATCGCATCACCCTGCAATACCTTTGGCAATTTTTTAGTGTTTAGCCGCATCAATAATGCGGCCTTATAGGACTCGCCTTTTTCTATTTCAGCACTATGAAATACCTTTAGACCACTCACATAAGACAAATCATCCATGGCTTCGTCTAATCTTACAAAGGCTTTTTGCTGATCCCCACGGATAACCAAAAACTGCCTGGAAAGTGCATGATAGGTCAATGCAACATTGTGAGTGACAGTGACAATTTCATCATCAAACCAATACTTTCTAGGTTTGGCAAGCTGAAATTCAATTAAAAAATTGAGCTCAAAACCTTTGCTAATAGCCTCTTCTATCTTTTCGCTAAACTTCATTTCTACATCTGCATTCAGTACATAAACATCGTCCAGCGCCAACAATTCCGCACTCTTGATATTCAAGCTGCTATTACCAGCGAAGGCTGTTGCAGCAAATAGTGCCAATACGCATGCCACAAAACATGCAGAAAGTTGTTTAATTAAAGCCTGTTTAATTTTTTTGCAGCAATGCATAAAAAAAGCCGTCATGTGCATTTGAAGGGACAAGCTGGCCATGAATCTGGGTAACTTCTGCTGATGAATAATTTGCTGGTAACTCAAATGGCAACTGAGTCGCATCGGCATTATTTTGTAAGAATTTATCCACTTGCCCTTGATTTTCTTCATTAAAAACGGAACATGTTACATAAAGTAATTTACCACCCTTTGCCAACATCTGCCATAAGTTAGCCAAAATTTTAGCTTGCTGTCGCGTAAAAGAAGCCACATCTGCCTCACGGCGCAGCCATTTAATATCCACATGGCGCCGCACAATGCCTGAAGCGGTGCATGGCACATCGGCCAATATTCTGTCATAGGACTGCTGAGCAGTCTTAGCGTTATTCCACCAATCGGTAGTTGACGCATCACCGACTAAAAGATTCGCCTGTAATTTTAAACGGTCCAAATTGCTTTGCACTTGCTGTAAACGCACTTCATCGCTATCTAAAGCAGTTAATGCCACATCAGCCAGCTCTAGAATGTGCCCCGTTTTACCGCCAGGTGCACAGCAAGCATCCAGCACATTCATGCCCGGTTCGGCAGCTAATAAATATGCCGCCAGCTGCGCACCAAAATCCTGCACAGAAACAATACCGTCAGTAAAACCAGGGATTTTTTCTACAGGCACAGGATTCGTTAAAATAAGCGCCTGCGCACCGATATGCTTAGCTTCTATATCTTGTCGCGCCAGTAATTGCAAATAATCCTGCATACTGACTTTTTGGGTATTCACCCGCAATGTCATTGGCGGATGCTGATTACCAGTTTGCAATATGCCTTGCCAATGGCTTGGATATTGGATTTTAAGCTTATTAATCCACCATTGCGGATAAGAGTAAGTCGCCACTTCGCTAGTGCTTAACTTTGCTGCAAGCTGGTCTTTTTGACGTAAAAAATTGCGTAGAATTGCATTCACCAAGCCTTTAGCCCAACTTTTTGTCGCAGGCTTTTTAAGCTGGCTCACAGCTTGCACAGCTTGGTTTACCACAGTAAAAACATCAGCTTTATCATGCAATAGCTGATATATCGCCACAAGTAATAAGGCATTAATGCGATCATCTGTTAAGGGCTTTTCTAATAGCTGTACGAGGTAAGCGTCAATCTCGCCATAAAACCGCAATGTACCGTAACTTAAATCCTGCGCCGCACCCCGTTGTTGTGGTGTAGCATTAGGAAATATGGCTAAAGCTGCAGGCAGCGCTAATGTTAGATTACGTCCTGATAAGACTTGATTCACAGCATTCGCAGCGATTTGTTGAGATATATACAAAGAAAACTTTCCTGATGATCAAACTTATTGATTAAGCGTTGATTTTACTTGATAACCGCTACATCTGTGCTAATCAAATCGTGAAACTTCATTTGATTTCCCGTCCCTTGCTACCTCGGCCATGATGCCGCAAAAAAACCGGAAGACGTATGCAAGGAATGTTTGAAGACCTAGTCCGAGCTCCTGTGCTGCTCACCTTTTTACAGCAGCACAGGATATAAGTGATATGGAGCGTCGTTTACTTTAATTACTTTATTTTTGGTTTAGCCAAAAAGCCAACTCGCCAGTCGCATAAAAGCGACCACTTACAAATGGCACTATGTCTTTTATCAGCAAATATGGGCTGGTTTTAAGCAACTATAATTTGGCGGAAAAGAACACTCTCGGTATCAATTACTGTGCTTTACTTACCAACTAATAACTACTCGCCATCGCCATCAACCTCGCCACCCGTTCCTCAGTCTTAGGATGCGTACTAAACAAACTGTCGAACGAAACACCTGACAATGGATTAATAATCATCATCTGCCCCGTTTCCGGGTGTGCCTCTGCCGTCGGGTTAGCAATTTGATGCGCGTAATTGTGAATCTTACCAAGCGCACTCGCCAAAGCTTTAGGATCTTTGCTTATTTCAGCCCCCACTCTATCCGCCTCAAACTCGCGCGAGCGTGATATAGCCATTTGAATCAACGATGCTGCCATGGGTGCTAAAAACATCATCAACATTGCCACCACTGGGCTCACGCTACGCTCACCGCCGTCATTCCGGCCACCACCAAACAACATGCCGAAGGTGCCTATCGATGAAATTGCACCTGCAATGGTGGCGGAAATTGTCGAAATCAATGTGTCACGATGCTTGATGTGTGCAAGTTCATGCGCCATGACCCCGCGTAACTCGCGCTCGCTTAATGCTTGCATAATACCTGTCGTAGCCGCTACGGCAGCATGCTCGGGGTTACGGCCGGTGGCAAATGCATTTGGTTGCGCTTCATCCATTACATAGACTTTTGGCATGGGTAGCTGGGCATTTTCAGCAAGTGTTTTCACCATGTTGTAGTAATTGCGAAACTGGACGTTATCTGGCGTCACCTCTTGCGCGCCATACATTTTGAGCACGGCTTTATCTGAAAACCAATAGGCGTACACGTTCATACCTGCCGCCAGCGCTAATGCCATCATCATGCCACCTTGTCCGCCAAGGGCTGCGCCCACTGCTCCAAACAACGCGACTATCGCCGCCATTAATATCGCCGTTTTTAACCAATTACCTAACATTGCATTCTCCTTTTTTAGCGTATGCTAACTTTGTATAAGATGATGGTAAACGATAGAAATTCAAGCTTAATAGCAATCCCTAAGATTTGTATAACTAGACTTTAAGTAAAAAAGTCTCCAATTTGCAGATTATGTCCTTGCACAAAGGCCTGCGCACTCAGTCGCTTACCACCTGGTGCTTGCAGCTCTGTAATATGTAACAATCCCTCACCACAGCCTACTGTGACGCCATCATGCACACTCACAATTTCACCTGCTCTGGCTTTTCCTGCTTTTGCCGTTGCCATCCAAATGCGGCAAACTTCATGTTTTAGCGTACCTTGCGCAACTGGAAATGGATTAAACGCCCGCACCTGACGTGAGACTTCTATCGCACTTTTATGCCAATCAATCGCGGCTTCAGATTTATCTAATTTGTGTGCATAGGTAACCAAAGCTTCATCTTGCTGTTTTGCTGGCAATGTGCCTTGTTCTTCTAATGTAGCCATCGCCTGCACCATCAACTCCGCACCGATGTTACTTAATGCATCATGCAAAGTTTGCGTAGTGTCGCTTTCGGCAATTCGCACCTCACCTCGGCTTATCATGGCACCAGCATCCAAGGCTGGTGCAACTTCCATAATCGTCACGCCCGTTTCCGCATCACCTGCCAATATTGAACGATGAATTGGCGCTGCACCGCGCCAACGCGGTAATAAAGAGGCGTGAATGTTATAGCAACCAAAACGCGGCATATTAAGTACGACTGTTGGAATAATCAATCCGTAAGCTGCGACTATCATCACATCGGCATTGATCGCTTCTATATGCGCCTGCACAGCCGCGTCTTTTAATGTTTCCGGCTGGTATACACTCAGATGATGTTGTTCAGCCAACACTTTCACAGGACTGGCTTTCAGCTTCATGCCACGGCCCGCCGGACGGTCTGGCTGCGTGAGTACCATGACTATTTGATGACCAGCCTCAATAAGCGCGGTTAAAGCCGGAACGGCGAAATCTGGCGTACCAGCAAAAATAATTTTCAATGGACTATCCTTAATATATTACTTTTGGCGGCTTAATTTAAGCATTTTATTTTTAATGCGATTCCGCTTGAGCGGCGATAAATACTCGACAAATACTTTGCCTAACAGATGGTCCATTTCATGCTGAATACATACACTCAGCAAACCTTCAGCCTTTAAAGTAAATGTTTTGCCGTGATAGTCTAATGCTTCAACCGTTACTTTTTCAGCTCTTGTCACGTTTTCATAAATGCCAGGCACGGATAGGCAACCTTCTTCGTAATCTTGCTCGCCACTTCTAGCGATAATTTTTGGGTTGATGAACACTTGCAAATGGTCTTTAGTTTCGCTGGTATCAATGATAAGGAGTTGTATGTGCTGATCAACCTGAGTCGCTGCCAAACCTATGCCAGGTGCGTCGTGCATGGTTTCGCGCATATCATCGATTAAACGTCGAATCGTTGCGTCCACTTCTTTCACAGGTTTCGCAACTTTATGCAAGCGCGGGTCTGGATAATTGAGTATGTCTAAAATTGCCATAAATGCCTTGTTGTATCCTTAAAAACTAAATTGACTCTAATAAAATGGTTGTTTTTCCATAAAAGCTTGATTGTTTAATGAATTACGTGATAAATTTAACGTAATTTCGCGGTTAAAGTTCGTATATTAACCGTATATTTATAATGCATTTTTGACCGAGGTCATCAATATATGTTTCGCCATATTATAACGCTGCTCATGTTTTGTTGCATAAGCTTCAATGTTCATGCCCAAGTAGTAACACTTAAAAACGACCATCCTGACAAGCACGTTGTAATTAAAGGTGATACGTTGTGGGGTATTTCAGCTAAGTTTCTTAAAGATCCATGGCAATGGCCAAATGTATGGAAGCTAAACCGCGCGCAAATCAAAAATCCACATTTAATCTATCCTGGCGATGTTGTGTTCCTTGATATGAGTAGCGGCAGCCCGCAATTACGCTTGTTGCGCGAAACAGTTAATTTACAACCAGGCGCGGTAGAAGAGCCGTTAGATAAGGCCGCCATTTCGACGATTCAGCTTAATGTCATCGCGCCGTTTCTAAACCAACCTCTCATCATTGAAAAAGATCAGCTGGCATTATCACCTAGAATTATTGCAGGTCAAGATAACCGGGTTGTGCTTAGTCCAGGCACCCGCGTTTACATAAATAATATAGAAGAAGGCGATGGAATCAATTGGTATGTCTATCGTCCAGGTGATACTTTAATAGACCCAGATAGTAAAAAAGTGTTAGGTGTAGAGGCTAATTATTTGGGTGATGCCAAAATCACCAAATATGGAGAACCAGCTAGTGCTGATATTATCAAAGCAAAAGAGGAAATATTCACTAAAGACAGATTAGTGCCAACGGGTGATACTGTCGTTACAAATTTTGTGCCGCATGCGCCAGACTCACCAATATCAGGACGCATTATAAAGATTTATGGCGGTGTAGCAGAAGCAGGCCCGCAAAGTATCGTTTCTATTAGCCGTGGCGCCACAGATGGCATAGAAGTTGGCCACGTGCTGGCAATTAACCGTTACGGCCGCGTGATTAAAGACCCTGAATATGTAAAATCAGAGGCCGATAAAACAACAAAACTTAAAGAAGTTAATCTTGACATTCAAACGGCATCAGATGGTTCAAAAATTGTGAACTTTAAGAAAAAGCCTGAAAGTGTAGATGGTAAACTTGTACTAGAATCAGGTATGGTAAAACTGCCTGATGAACGCATCGGTTTGTTGATGGTATTCCGTGTATTTGAGAACGTGTCCTATGCCTTGATTATGCAAGCATCTCAACCGGTTAACACACTTGATTCTGTAAATACGCCCTGATTACAGCCAGTTATGCAATTAAGCCACAGCGAGAATACCTACAATGAAGAACTTGTAGAAAAATCACTGTGGATTAGTTTAAGTAATATTCATGGTGTGGGTTCGCAAACTTTTTGTCAGTTGCTAAAAACATTTGGCAATCCTGCCAACATATATGCCGCCAATCACAAACAATTAAAAGAAGTCGTCTCAGATAAAATTGCAGCAGAAATCACTAAAGGCGTAGATGAAGAAGCACTTCGCGACTCACTACATTGGTTATCTCAAGCCAACAACCATCTCGTTACCTTGGCCGACTCACACTACCCCAAAGCACTTCTCGAAATTTCTGATCCCCCGCCTTTTTTATACGCAAAAGGCAATTTAGCATTATTAAATATACCTAGCATTGCCATTGTAGGTAGCCGCAATGCTTCAGTACAAGGTGAGAAAAATGCTGAGGCTTTTGCGCAAGGTTTAAGCGGTTATAATTTATGCATTGTTAGCGGCTTGGCGCTTGGTATAGACGGCGCAGCACATCGCGGTGCATTAAAAGCAAATGGTGCGACTATTGCCGTGGTTGGCACGGGTTTAGATATTGTCTACCCCGCCAGGCACCGTGATTTAGCCCACCAAATTGTAGAGCGCGGACTCATTATTTCTGAATTCGCTTTAGGTACACCTTCTAAACCACAAAATTTCCCTAAACGAAATCGCATTATTAGTGGCTTGAGTTTGGGTTGCCTAGTGGTTGAAGCTAATCTTCAAAGCGGCTCACAAATTACCGCCCGCTTATCAGCCGAGCAGGGACGAGAAGTCTTTGCAATTCCAGGTTCCATTCACTCTCCCATGTCAAAAGGCTGCCATCAACTAATTAAGCAAGGTGCAAAACTGGTAGATTGCCTACAAGACATTGTTGAAGAACTCGATTTAATCAACGCCACTGAAAACGTTGCCGAAACAAGCAACTATTCCGACAATAAAACCCCGCCGCAAAATTCACTGCTTACTCTAATGGGATATGAACCTATAACCCTAGAAAATATAGTGCATTTGAGTGGCTTGACGGTGAGTGAAGTTTCATCCATGCTAATGTTATTGGAATTAGAAGGGGGTGTAGCGAGCCTGGCTGGCGGGCAATATCAAAAAATTATGTAGCCTCCTAATCACTTACCAATATAAAAAATTTAGATTTTAGAATTTTTATTTATGCATAAACCATCACACTTTATTTAAGAATAACTCTAATTTAAGGATAAACATCATGTTTGAAGTATTGGTTTATATGTTTGAAAACTACATTGATACACATTTTAGACCTGATGAAAGTACGCTCTCAAAAGAATTGAGCGCAGCAGGATTTGATGAGCAAGATATTAACGGTGCATTCGATTGGTTTAATCAGCTCGAGTTGATGACAGATCAGCCTGACATATTTGAAAAACCCAACTACGTTAGTACGCGTATTTTTACCGATGACGAACTTAAAAAAATCACAGGTGAAAGCTTGGGTTTTATTCTGTTTTTATTTCAGGCCAAGATACTCAATACTGCACAACGCGAATTAGTCTTAGAACTCGCAATGAACTTACCTCAACCAATAATCAGTATAGAAGAGATGCGCTGGATTGTGCTAATGACCACTTGGGGTGCAAGTAAATCAGGACCAGATAAAACCAAAGAATACTTATTTATTGAAGATGCGTTACTTAATAAACAAAAACCTACACTACATTAGCAGACCCGTTTTTTTTGAAACTTAAAAAGTTACACCTTGAAACCGCCCTTTTTATTCGCTGATGTTCTCAATGATATTACTGATAATAGTTGAGCGATTCAGCGTATAAAAATGCAAGCTCGGCACACCCCAAGTTTGCAATGTTTCGCATAACTCACTCACAACATCCACGCCAAACGCGCGAAGGGATTCAATATCATCGCCATATTCCTCAAGGCGCATTTTGAGCCAGCGCGGTATTTCAGCACCGCACACACTTGAAAAGCGCGCTAATTGTGTGATGTTATAAATTGGCATGATGCCTGGCACAATAGGTATATTAATACCTGTTGCTGCACACTGATCTATAAATCTGAAATAGGCATCCGCGTTATAAAAATACTGCGTAATGGCTGAATCTGCACCCGCGTCTACTTTACGCTTGAGGTTCAGTAAATCTGCTGCTGGCGTTCTTGCTTCTGGATGAAACTCAGGGTAGGCAGCAACCTCAATATGAAAATGACTGCCCGTTTCTGCGCGAATAAACTCTACCAGTTCGACCGCGTATTTAAAATCACCAGCACTCACCTCACCTGACGGCACGTCTCCGCGCAATGCAACTAAGCGCTTGATACCACGCGCCTGATAGGTTTGCAACAATTCGCGTATTTCTTCTTTACTTGATGAAACGCAAGAAATATGCGGTGCCGCCTGAAAGCCTTCCTGCTGAATTTCCAGCACAGTATCCATCGTTCTGTCACGGGTAGAGCCACCCGCGCCAAAAGTCACGGAAAAAAATTCAGGATTGAATTTTGCCAATTGAGCACGCGTTTCGCGTAACTTTTCAATGCCATCAGCTGTTTTAGGCGGAAAAAACTCAAAGCTTATTGCTGTCGTTTTCATTTATTTTTCTTTACTTATCATCAATTAAAAGCGCTGCTAGCAACCAGGAAAGTACGCTATACAATAATGCACCTATAATCCCAGCCGTAAGCGTTTTGACATCAAAACCCTGCAACCAATGTCCTACACCATAAAATAGCAAGCCATTGATAACCAGTATAAAAATCCCTAGTGTCAATATCGTAATAGGTAAGGTTAATATCACCAGGATTGGCTTAATTAGCATATTGACCAAACCAATGACTAAAGCAGCAATTAATGCAGTTAAGAAATCAGCTACATGAATATCCGGCACAAAATACGCCACAGCTAAAAGTGCTAACGCGTTCAATATCCAAACAAATAATAATTTCATGAGCTGACTCCTTAAATTAAGTCTTAATTGAGCTTAATAACGGTATGTATCTGGCTTGTAAGGCCCTTGTTTTGAAACGCCGATATAAGCCGCTTGTTGATCAGTCAATACTGACAATTTCGCGTTAAGCTTCTTCAACTGCAATACCGCTACTTTTTCATCCAAATGTTTAGGCAAGGTATATACACCCACTGGGTAATTAGCAGTTTGCGTAAATAACTCGATTTGTGCAATGGTTTGATTAGCGAATGATGAGCTCATCACATAACTTGGATGACCAGTACCGCAACCTAAATTCACTAGACGACCTTTTGCCAAAAGAATAATCTTTTTACCATCTGGGAAAATCACATGGTCTACTTGTGGTTTGATTTCGTCCCACTCATATTTTTCAAGTGATGCAACATCAATCTCATTATCGAAATGACCAATATTACATACGATGGCTTGGTCTTTCATTTTGGCCATGTGGTCGTGCGTAATTACATGATAGTTACCAGTCGCAGTGACAAAAATATCACCATGTTCGCAAGCATAATCCATCGTTACCACGCGGTAGCCTTCCATTGCCGCTTGTAAGGCGCAGATTGGGTCGATTTCTGTCACCCATACTTGAGCAGAAAGCGCGCGTAAAGCTTGCGCAGAACCTTTGCCTACATCGCCGTAACCAGCTACGATAGCCACTTTACCAGCAATCATCACATCAGTAGCGCGTTTAATCGCATCGACCAATGACTCACGACAGCCGTACAAGTTATCAAATTTTGATTTGGTCACTGAGTCATTCACGTTAATCGCCGGGAAAGCCAATTTGCCTTCTTTATGCATTTGATACAAACGATGTACGCCAGTGGTGGTTTCTTCAGTAACACCGATAATTTGCGCCAAACGTACAGAATACCAAGTTGGGTCAACTTTTAATTTCGCTTTAATCGCATCAAACAGGCAAATTTCCTCTTCGCTTGTTGGAGTTGCAATGACGGACAAATCTTTTTCAGCACGTGCACCCAAATGCAATAGCAATGTTGCATCACCGCCATCATCTAGAATCATGTTAGTGTAGCCGCCGTCAGCCCATTCAAAAATGCGGTGGGTATAATCCCAGTACTCAGTCAACGTTTCACCTTTAATGGCAAACACGGGTGTGCCTCCAGCAGCAATTGCAGCTGCCGCATGATCTTGAGTAGAGTAGATATTGCATGACGCCCAGCGTACATCCGCACCCAAGTCTTTAAGTGTTTCAATCAGCACGGCGGTTTGAATCGTCATGTGTAGCGAGCCGGTAATGCGCGCGCCTTTAAGTGGTTGTGCCTTAGCAAATTCTTCACGAATCGCCATCAAGCCCGGCATTTCTGTTTCAGCAATCGCGATTTCTTTACGGCCAAAAGCAGCCAGGCCAATATCGGCAATTACGTAGTCTTTAGCTGTATTTTTAACATCAGCAGTCACAGTATTCATATTTATTTCCTTGAATGTGTGACCGGGGGGATGGTGGGGTAAATCTTTAGAGATGCTTAACGCTTTTCTCACCCGTATCCCGTGCCCGGCACGGTTAATAATGGTGAGCGCCGTTAAAACATGTTCCGAGCCTGGGAGGTCAATCAATTTCAGCTCTCGCAGCGCTCCTCGGAATCGTTAGATTATACTTGATATTTTTTTTGCTTACAAACAGCAGTACGCCCTGCAAAAAATGGCTCTGACAAACCTCATGCCGGACTCCAAATTTCATTAATATCGTGAATACCCCAAGCCAAAGGGTTTTCATGGCCAACGATTGAGTCTTGCTCATGAATTTTTGATAAATCAACTAACTCTACCTTGATTCGAGAATTTGATTTAGTTGAAAAAAACACTTTTATCAAAGGGGTCAATAATGATTTAGGACTTTGGTCAATCACAACAGCAAGTCGCCCAGATTTAAGCTTAATCATTGATCCTATAGGATAAATACCCACACTCTTAACAAAGGCCTTAAACACCCTGTCATCAAAGTGATCTGACCATTGCGCCATGCGTTGCAGTGATATGCCAGGCTCCCACCCCTCTTTATAAGGCCTATTTGAGGTTATAGCATCGTAGACATCGCAGACTGCACCCATTTTGGCAAAAATGCTGATTGCATCTGCCTTTAATTGATGAGGGTAACCTTTACCGTTCACTTTTTCATGGTGATGCAAGCACACATCTAACACGACTTCATCTACGATATTTGCTTGCAGTAACAACTCATGTCCACGTTCCGGGTGAAGTTTAACCAAAATAAATTCCTCATCCGTCAACGCTCCAGGCTTGTTAAGCACTTCTAAAGGAATGCCCGCCTTGCCTATATCGTGCAAGAGTCCAGCCAAGCCAGCCTGCTTGGTTTCGGCTTCAGACAAACCCAGCTCCTTAGCCAACGCCACCATGAGCGCACACACGGCCACCGAATGCATATAGGTATATTCATCTTTGTTTTTAAGGCGTACCAAACTAATAAGCGCGCTTAGATTTCGGTCCACTGAGGCCGCAATATCATCAACCAGCTGCATCGCAGATTCTGCATTGATTGCCTTACCCATGCGCGCATCATGAAACATCGAAGCAACTGCTTTTTTAGATCCAGTAATCACCTGTTTAGCACGCTCATGCTCTTCAGATGCTGTAATACGGATTGGTTTTGCTGAAGCGCTTGAGCCGGGCTTTGTTTCAGGAAGGATTTTAACTGCTTCGGGTGGTGATGAATCTGCGCTTGCATCAGGTTCAGCCACATCCAAGCCTTTAGTGATGTCAATGACAACTTCTTTTATGACGCTAGCTTGCAGCTTTTTTAAATCAGAAGGGTCTTCTAATTTAAACGCTTTTTTCCAAAAAGGATGATCAATCCAAGCGCCTTTTAGCTCTTGAATAAACATGCCTAAACGAACTTTTTTTGTAGATACGACTTTTAACATATGCCACCACTAGATTGCACCAACAGATAGTAAGTACAATTCTAGCAATGACATTGTTAATTCAATTGCGCTAAATAGAAGCCTTTAATGCCGCAGCTTTATCAATCGCTTCCCAGGTAAATTCTGGCTCATCACGACCAAAGTGACCATAGGCAGCAGTTTTAGCATAGATAGGGCGAAGCAAATCTAGCATCTTAACGATGCCTTTTGGACGCAAATCAAAATGCTCACGAACCAAAGCTGTCAACACTTCATTTGAAACCTTACCTGTACCGTAAGTTTCCACCATCACACTGGTAGGCTGTGCAACCCCAATCGCGTAAGAAACCTGCACCAAGCAACGTGAAGCAAGACCAGCAGCAACAATGTTCTTAGCAACATAACGGCCTGCATAAGCAGCGCTGCGGTCAACTTTTGAAGGGTCTTTACCTGAGAAAGCACCGCCGCCATGCGGTGCAGCACCGCCATACGTATCCACAATGATTTTACGACCAGTTAAACCACAATCACCTTGCGGACCGCCAATGACAAAGCGCCCTGTCGGGTTTACTAAATATTTAATCTCACCCTTAATGAGCTCTTTTGGCAAAACCGGCTTGATGATTTCTTCAATCACCGCTTCACGAATCGCTTCCAAAGTCATCTCTGGCGCATGCTGTGTTGACACCACAATGGTATCAATCGCATTTGGTTTTCCATCTACATATTTGACTGTTACTTGTGATTTAGCGTCTGGACGCAACCATGGCAAGCGGCCGTCTTTACGCAATTGCGCTTGGCGTTCCATCAAACGATGGCTTAGCCAAATTGGCAATGGCATGAGTTGTGGCGTTTCGTCTACCGCATAACCAAACATCAAACCTTGGTCGCCTGCACCTTGGTCTAGAGGGTCATCATGAGCACCATCTACACCTTGTGCAATATCTGGTGACTGTTTATCGTAAGCCACTAATACTGCGCAACCCTTATAGTCAATGCCGTATTCGGTATTGTCGTAACCGATACGCTTAATAGCATCGCGCGCCACTTTAATATAATCGACGTTCGCGGTAGTGGTAATTTCACCAGCCAATACAATCAAACCGGTATTTGCCAAAGTCTCGGCAGCTACTCGTGCGGTAGGGTCTTGAGTTAAAATAGCATCTAAAATGCTGTCGGATACTTGGTCTGCGAGTTTGTCTGGATGACCTTCAGAAACTGACTCTGAAGTAAAAAGATATTCGTTCGTGTGGTGATTCATGAGTGCGCCTTGAAAAGTAAAATTTATAAAAAATGAAATGATTTTCATACTAAAGGCTAAAGCATGAGTATCAGGTCAACGACTAACCGCACATTGTACCTAACTATTTGAACAATAAAACCAAAAACTTAATAATAAAATTCGGCCTATTTAGTCAATCAATTTATAATAAGACGATGAATTTAAAATTTACTAAAATGCATGGCGCAGGCAATGACTTTATGGTCATAGACGGTATCAGCCAGTCTTTTGCACTCACCACCCAGCAAATACAAACACTTGCACATCGTCAATTTGGCGTAGGGTTCGACCAACTGCTTCTCGTTGAATTATCTAAAGTAGCAGACTTTAAATATCGCATTTTTAACGCTGATGGTAGTGAAGTGTCACAATGCGGCAACGGTGCGCGATGTTTTGTACGTTTTGTGGTTGATCAGCATTTAACCGATAAACATGAAATCAATGTAGAAACTGCAAGCGGAATTATCACCCCTAAACTGGAAGAAAATGGGCTGGTAACGGTGAATATGGGCGCACCTGGATTTGCGCCTAGTGAGATTCCTTTTGTCACTGATGCCATCTCTACCAGTTATTCACTTGAAGTGGGTGGCCAACATTTGACGATTGCGGCACTTTCTATGGGAAATCCACATGCGGTACAAATTATAGATGATGTTGAAGCTGCCCCAGTTGCAACGCTTGGCAGCCAAATTGAAGTACACCCGCGTTTCCCTGAACGCGTGAATGCAGGTTTTATGCAGATTATTGATACTCATCATATCAAATTAAGAGTATTCGAACGAGGTAGCGGGGAAACGCTGGCATGCGGAACGGGCGCCTGCGCGGCTGTTGTTGCAGGCATTCAATTGGGACGTTTACAATCACCGGTGAAGGTAACAGCGCGTGGCGGTGAACTGCATATTGCCTGGCAAGGTGGTAACTCACCCGTAATGATGACTGGCCCAGCCGTGACGGTATTTACTGGCACTATCACATTAATATAAAGTAACGCTAGCGCAAAGAACAGCTGTAACTATAAGGATATTTATGCAACAAGATTATCAAGCTCAAAATAACACAATCTCCGTAGACCAAGTGGCGGGCTATCTGCGTGCCCACCCACACTTTTTTGAAGAACAAGCAAGTTTACTGACGGAAATCTTTTTACCCAGTCCGCACGGCAGCGGCGCAATTTCACTTGCAGAACGTCAACAGCTGGCGCAACGCGATAAAATTCGCGTTCAAGAAGTCATGCTGGCGCAATTAATCGAGTTTGGTGAACAGAACGACGTCACTAGCCACAAAGTGCACAGCTTCAGCATCAAGCTGCTTGAAAATCAAAACCTCGGCAATCTAGAGCCACTCATTGCCGAAAGTATGCAGCAAATTTTCGCTGTCACCCAATCACAAGTGCGTATTTGGCTAAATCCCAGCGATGCCGCAGTATTGCATGATGCCGTTTTTACGCCAGTAGATGAGGCTTTTAGTCACTGGGTAACCGCATTGGATGCACCCTACTGTGGTGTAAAGCCAGAGTTGGCTAATAGCCTGCTAGCGGATAATTTGCAGTCTTTTGCCTTCATCCCTTTGTATAAAAGTTCAGATAAAAAACAAGCTTTTGGTGTGTTGATGCTAGGTTCAGAAGACCAGCAACGCTTCAAAGCCGATATGGGTTTGATGTATCTTAAACGCATCGGCGATTTAGTTAGCGCGTCATTTTCACGCTACCTTTAAAATGACTTTGATGTAACTTTGGGTTGCCGACTGCTATCCGATGGGCACTTTAGACGACTACCTTCAACATCTGACTTTTGAGCGCGGTCTAAGCGCGCTTACACTTAAAAATTATGCCAGAGACATCAAGTTACTTGAATCTTTGGCCGAAGAAACTACCTTAGATTTAGTCAAAAATACACAAATCAGGCGCTATATAGCAACTCTGCATAGCCGTGGCTTGAGTGGCAAAAGCATTGCACGCGCGCTTTCAGCATGGCGTGGTTTTTACGACTATTTAATTCATCACAAAGGTTATACACAAAACCCTGTCACGGGTCTGCGTGCGCCAAAATCACCCAAGACTTTACCTCAAGCGCTTTCTACCGACCAAGCCGTTAAATTTGTAGATATTCAAGGTGATGGCCTGCTAGAACAGCGTGACCATGCCATTTTAGAGTTGTTTTATTCATCTGGTTTACGCTTGGCTGAGCTGGTGAATTTGGATATTAATATGCTGGATTTTTCTGAAGGCACTGTCACTGTAACGGGTAAAGGCAATAAAACCCGTATTGTGCCGATGGGTAGCCATGCGATAAATGCTATCCAAATATGGATACAACGCCGTGCGCTAATTAAAATTGCGGATGCTAACCCGAATGCGCTGTTTGTGACCCAGCAAGGGCAACGCATTACACCACGCGCAGTGCAATATCGTGTGAAAGAATGGTCAATCAAACAAGGTATTAACACCAGCATGCACCCGCATTTATTGCGCCATAGCTTTGCCACACATGTTTTACAATCCAGCCAGGATTTACGCGCAGTGCAAGAGATGTTAGGCCACGCCAACATCAGCAGCACGCAAGTGTATACACATCTTGATTTTCAGCATTTAGCCACCATCTATGACAAAGCGCACCCGCGAGCTAAGAAAAAGTAACAATACCCTACTAATTTACCCTGTTATTATGTCAAAATAACGTATGGCAAAATAGTAATTCAAAACTTTACAATGCAAAGGACTTCATTATGGAACACACCCTACCTGCCCTACCGTACGCTAAAAATGCTTTAGTACCACATATTTCAGAAGAAACTTTTGAGTACCACTATGGCAAACATCACCAAACATATGTCACAAACTTAAACAACCTGATTAAAGGCACAGAGTTTGAGAATGCAAGTTTAGAAGAAATCATCAAAAAATCTTCTGCTGGCATTTACAACAACTCAGCACAAATTTGGAACCACACCTTCTTTTGGAGCAGCATGAAGCCAAATGGCGGCGGCGCTCCTACCGGCGCGCTTGCTGATGCCATTAACGCAAAATGGGGTTCATTCGATGAATTCAAAAAAGCGTTTCAAGCTTCAGCAGTTGGCAATTTTGGTTCAGGCTGGACATGGTTAGTGAAAAAAGCCGATGGCTCAGTGGATATTGTGAACATGGGAGCTGCTGGCACACCACTTACCACTGGCGATAAAGCATTATTGACAATTGACGTTTGGGAACATGCCTATTACATTGATTACCGCAACGCACGTGCTAAATTCGTTGAAGTATTTTTAGCTTCTTTAGCCAATTGGGATTTTGCTTCTGCAAATTTTGCATAAGTTTTGAATTTCATGATTTAAAAAATGGTCGCCTTAGCGGCCATTTTTATTTCTGCCTACTTTTGCTTTACCGATAAAGTCTGTTACCATTTGAGCCATGTTACAACGTTTTGCTATTCATTTTGCGCTCATTTTCCTGTTTGCTTTTACGCAATTAGGTGTAGCTACGCATGAAATAAGCCATCTAGACGACTTTACAAAACACAGCCAGCAAGATAAAAAAGCCCCTGCCGAGCAATGCGAAAAATGTATAAGCTATTCGCAAGTAGTCAATGGCTTACAATCACAAGCTTTTACTCTACCTAGCTTTGAAGCAAGGTTTGAAGTCACTTCAAGCTATTATTTCAATAATAAATCCTCACTTCAAACTGCTTACGCAGCACGCGCTCCACCTCAAACAATCAGCATTTAATTTTTTAATTTTCTCAGCATCGTTTTTAAACGGCTGGGTATCTGCTATTTTTTTGAGGTTTAACATCATGATTAACAAACAATACGTGCAAATGCGTTCAGCATTGTTGCGCGCTGCATTTCCACCTAAATCTATTTTTTTGGCACTTAGCTGCCTATTCATCAACAATGCAATTGCGGATGAAGCCACACAAATTGAGCTATCCTCCATTTCAGTTACTGGCAACCCGTTAGGCGTTGGCTCAGACGAACTCGTAGTGCCTGTTTCCATATTGAACGGCAGGGAGTTATCACTTAGACGTGAAAGCACACTAGGAGATACGTTAAATGGTATTCCTGGTGTGAGCGCAACACACTTTGGCCCAAATGCTTCGCGCCCCGTGATTCGAGGGCTAGATGCAGAACGTGTACGTATTATGCAAAACGGCGTGGGCGTTTTAGATGCCTCCAGTTTAAGTTTTGATCACGCCGTCACCATTGACCCGCTAGTGATTGAACAAATAGATGTAGTACGAGGGCCAGCCGCCTTGCTGTACGGTGGCAGTGCTGTAGGCGGCGTTGTGAACGCGATTGATCATCGTATTCCTAAAGAAAAACTGGACGGCATTACTGGACGCGTTGAAGGTCGTTTAGGTGGTGCGGATAGTCAAAGCAACCTAGCTGGCGTGGTGGATGTAGGCAATGGTCAATTTGCGATTCATGCCGATATGTATAGCCGTAAAACCAGCGATTTAGACATTCCGGGGTTTGCCGTTTCAAACCGCAAAAATCAAGCGGATGGCACACTACAAGAAAATAAAGGTAAGCTCATCAATAGCAGTGCGACAGCTGATGGCGGCGCACTGGGCGCATCACTCACCTTTGATAACGGCTACTTAGGTGCATCGTACTCCGGCTTTAACAGCAATTACGGCACAGTGGCAGAACCTACCGTACGCGCTGACATGAAAAGTGACCGCTGGGATTTGGCAACAGAATTCAGGGATTTAGGCAGCATTGTAAGCCGCGTAAAAGCACGCATGGCCTACACAGATTATCAGCATCAGGAAGTGGAAGATGGTGAGATTGGTACCTCTTTTAAAAACAAAGGCATTGAGGGCAGTATTGAGGCTGGCCATACCGCCTTCAATACGGGACTTGGCAATTTAGAAGGTGTAATAGGCTTTCAATTTCAAAACAGCAACTTTGAAGCCTTAGGTGACGAAGCTTTTGTGCCGCCTGTGAATACGCAAAGCAAAGCCTTGTATGTATATGAAGAAATGCCTCTCAACCTATTTGGCCAGCAAAAATTCAAACTAAGTTTTGGCGGCCGTGCGGAACATACCACTTTGGATGCCAGCCCATGGGCTAAATCATCCACCGCACAAAATAGCAGCTTTAATACATACAGCTACGCACTCGGCGGACTTTACACGTTTAATCCAAACTGGTCATTTGCCACAAATCTTTCGCATAACGAGCGCGCACCTAGCTATTTTGAGTTGTATGCCGATGGCGAGCACTTAGCTACTGGGCAGTATGAAATAGGAAACCCCAACTTTGGTAAAGAGCGTTCAAACGGCTTAGATGCGCAGATACGCTGGAAAGTTGGCAGAAATTCTTTTAACGTTGGTGCATATTACACGCGTTTTAGCAGCTTTTTGGGATTGCTAGATACTGGCGTTGATGACGTTGATTCAGGTTTACCCATCGCCCAATTTTCAGCCTTTGCCGCCACCTTCAAAGGCTTGGAAGCAGAAGGTAAATTTAATCTGGTTGATAATTTAGACCTAACTCTACGAGGTGACTATGTGCGTGCAAGTAATCAAGATAATAGTGAAGCCTTGCCGCGCATAACACCGCTACGCTTAGGTGCTGGCTTGCGTTATCAAAAAAATAGTGTGGGCGCCAGGTTGGATGTGTTACATGCGTTTAGTCAAACCCGCACTGCGGTGAATGAACTGCCAACAGATAGCTACACTAACGTAAGTGCGCTGGTTAGCTACAAACTACCGACCAAGTTGAATGTCGAGTTGTTTGCCAAAGCGAACAATCTGCTCAATCAAGAAATTCGTGAACATGCGTCTTTCTTGAAAGATATTTCACCTGCAGGTGAAAGGTCTTTGATTTTAGGATTACGTAGCGATTTTTAGAGATTTTTGGTAGGGACGACGACCCGTCGCGAAGCAGCAGTGCAAATCGCGACGGGTCGTCGCTCCTACACAAACAGCACCAAACCCCAAACACTCACCACTATCGTCAAGGCAATAAACACAGCGGCACTGCCAATATCCTTGGCACGCTTGGCAAGCGCGTGATGCTCCGTCGAAGTATGGTCTACCGCCGCTTCAATGGCTGAGTTCAGCAATTCCACAATCAACACTAACAACACGCTCGCTATCATCATGGCTCGTTCGATTGGGGTTTTGCCTAAATAAACCGCAAGCGGAATCAGCACGATTGCCAAAAAAACCTCTTGCCGAAACGCATCTTCATGCTTAAACGCGGCTTTAAAGCCTTCTAATGAATAACCAAACGCATTCATCAAACGGCGTATACCTGTTTTACCTTTATAAGGGCTTTCCATGTTGTCATTCAGCTTTCATTAGATTTTATCAATTGATTTGCCGAATATTACCATGCGGGCTCGCACCACTTAAAGCCATGCGTTATCATATTGTTTTATTCAGCACATAAGGCATTACAAATGGCACGTACAGTGAATTGCATTAAATTAGGCAAAGAAGCCGACGGCATGGACTTTCCTCCGTACCCGGGCGAGCTTGGCAAACGCATTTATGCAAATGTTTCAAAAGAAGCATGGGCAACATGGCTAAAACAGCAAACCATGCTGGTGAATGAAAACCGCCTGAGCTTGGCAGACCCATCAGCACGTAAATATTTGACGGAACAAACTGAAAAATACTTTTTTGGTGATGGGGCAGATACGGCAATAGGTTATGTACCACCTAAGAATTAACATTTAATTGACGCCTATTCTACGATAGGCTTTTCAAGAATCCATATGCGTTATCAAGGAAAAATTACAAATTGGAAAGACGACCAAGGCTTTGGTTTTGTTACTCCGAACGGCGGTGGTCAAAAAGCATTTGTGCATATAAAGGCTTTTTCTAACAGCTCATCTAGACCGATTGACGGTGATTTAATCACCTATGAGCTTGCAACCGATGAGAAACGTCGATTCTGTGCAAAAAATATTCGGTTTGCAGGAGAGCCTGCGTCTTCTAGTGCCCCAAATAAAATCAGCTCACTTGCCACCAGTTTTTCGATTCTATTTTGTGTTTTTTTAGCATTGTTGGCGTTAATAGGACTGCTCCCATTAGCTCTAATTGGCGTGTACTTGGCGGCAAGCACTATTACTTTCCTTGCCTATGCAATAGACAAATCAGCGGCCCAAAATAATCGCTGGAGAACCAAAGAGAGTACTTTGCATTTATTTGGTTTGGCTGGAGGTTGGCCTGGAGCATTACTCGCACAAAAAACGTTGCTCCATAAATCAAAGAAAGAAGAGTTCCAAACTGTTTTTTGGACTACAGTTATTGCTAATTGTTTTACCCTTGGCTGGCTACTCACAACAAAAAGCGGCTCTACCTTTCTAAGCTCTATTCTTGGTCAAGTAGCATAAAAATGGCTAATCCATCATTCAAGCAGCCTAGTCTCGATGATCCGAAGTGAAGCTAGTGTAGATTTGTATTTGCGCACCGCAATAAAAAAGGTGTACAACCTGTGGTTATACACCCAAACATTCAGTTTATGAATTTACTTCTTGTAAGTCTTCACACCATCCGCAGTAGCCAGCAACAACACATTGGCTGGGCGTGCCGCGAATAAACCATTAGTCACCACACCGACAATTTGGTTGATTTTCGCTTCCATCGCCACTGGGTCGGTAATATTCAAGCCATGTACATCGATAATCACGTTGCCGTTATCAGTGGTGAAGTTACGTAATGATGGCTGGCCGCCTAATTTCACTAACTCGCGTGCTACATAACTGCGCGCCATTGGCAGCACTTCTACTGGTAGTGGGAATTTGCCTAGTGTTGGTACGTATTTAGTTTCATCACAAATACAAATGAATGTTTTAGCCACTGCTGCCACGATTTTTTCACGGGTTAATGCACCGCCGCCGCCTTTTAGCATGTGAAGATGTTCGGTAATTTCATCGGCGCCATCCACATAAATATCCATGCCGTCGATGTTATTCAAATCAAACACTTCAATGCCATGAGCGCGTAAACGTTGTGCTGTGGCTTCACTACTGGCAACCGCGCCTTCAATTTTGTGTTTTACTTTTGCCAGTTCTTCAATAAAGAAGTTGGCAGTTGAGCCTGTGCCCACACCGATGATGCCTTCTTTTACATATTCAACCGCTGCTTTAGCGACTTGTTGTTTTAATTCGTCTTGTGATAACTTTTTTTCGTTTCCTAGCATTTTGCCTAATTCCTCTACAAATTCTTTATAATATGAAAAACTTAATCTAATACAACATAATACACCGCTCAGGCATTTTTAAAAACCTACGTTAAGAACATTGCATGTCTAAAAACACAACTATCAATTACCGCGAAAAAATAGAGCATTCACATGTTTACGATGTGGCAAAAATAACGCCACTAGAATTTCAGCCCAATTTATCTGCCCGCATCAACAACCGTGTGTTGCTAAAGCGTGAGGATATGCAACCCGTATTCTCATTCAAACTGCGTGGTGCATATAACAAAATGGCAAGCCTGCCTACCGACACATTAAAACGTGGAGTGATTGCGGCGAGCGCGGGTAACCATGCGCAAGGCGTGGCAATGAGCGCACAAAAATTAGGCTGTAGAGCTGTCATTGTTATGCCTACAACGACGCCGCTTATTAAAATTAATGCAGTGAAAGCCCGCGGTGCTGAGGTGGTATTGTTTGGCGATAGTTATTCTGATGCTTATGTAAAAGCGCTTGAACTAGAAAAATCTGAACAACTGACGTTTGTGCATCCATACGATGACCCCGATGTGATTGCGGGGCAAGGTACGATTGCGCTTGAAATTCTGAATGCTCACCCTGAGCCAATCGAGGCGATATTCTGCTGCGTAGGCGGTGGTGGTTTACTAGCAGGCATTGCCGCCTACGTAAAAGCCGTGCGCCCGGAAATTAAAATCATCGGCGTTGAAGCAAAAGATGCCGAAGCCATGACAGAATCACTCAAACAAGGCAAGCGCGTGATGCTAGACCAAGTTGGCTTATTTGCCGACGGCGCTGCTGTTAAGCAAGTTGGCGAGCATACTTTTGCACTATCACAACAATATGTAGATGAAATGATTGTGGTGGATAACGACGCTATTTGCGCTGCGATTAAAGACGTATTCGAAGATACCCGCAGCATTTTAGAGCCCGCTGGCGCACTGGCTACTGCCGGCCTTAAAGAATATGCCAAGCGCAACAATTTAAGCGGAAAAACGCTAGTGGGCATTGCCTCTGGCGCAAATATGAACTTCGACCGTTTACGATTTATTGCTGAGCGCGCAGAAATCGGTGAAAAACGTGAGGCGGTATTAGCGGTGACGATTCCTGAAAAACCAGGCGCGTTTAAAACGTTTTGCCGTTTGCTGGGTGACCGTAATATTACCGAATTCAATTACCGTTATTCTGACCCTAAAGAAGCGCATATTTTTGTAGGCGTAGCAATTGCCGACCCTAATGAATCTGCCAATCTAGTGGCCGATTTAATAGCCCAAGGCTTACCCGCACTTGATTTAACTGATAATGAAGTGGCGAAATTACATTTACGCCACTTGGTAGGCGGACATGCGCCTCAAGCAGAAAACGAAGTGGTATTTAGATTCGAGTTTCCTGAAAAACCTGGTGCACTCATGAAGTTTTTAGACACAATGGGGCACGACTGGAATATCAGCTTGTTCCACTATCGCAATCACGGTGCCGATTTTGGCCGCGTACTGGTTGGTATGCAGGTGCCTCCGAATGAACAAACTGAATTTGCAGAATTTTTGCAAAATTTGGGCTACCCACACTGGGATGAAACACATAACCCTGCTTATAAACTATTTTTAGGTTAAATTGGCTGTATACAACCAGGTTGGTGGTTATATACAGCCAAAATTATTATGCTATCAAACCCAACCATATGATTTTCATAGACTAAAATATGAGTATGATTTTTGCTTAACCTTTACCACTCATTACGACGAGTGCAACGAATTGAACCTAAATTTATTTAGCATGCCCAAACAACAGAAAATGAAGCAGCAACAATCATCCCTAAGGAGAAATAAAGCATGAAGTTAACGCATTTGGTAGCTGCCGCATTGGTCAGCATGACTGTTGGTATGAACGCTAACGCGGAAGACCGCGGTAAAGCGTATGTTTCCAATCAAGATGGCGGCGTGTCTGTGATTGACTTAAATACATTAAAGTCTACTGGCACCATAGACGTAAAGGCTGAGGGCCCAAGAGGACTGGCAGTAAGCGATGACGGAAAACTATTAGTGGTTGCCACGCGTGAAAATGGCAGTGTTTCGATTATTGATACAGCAACAGGCGAGGTTTTGAATCAAATTAAAGTCGGTCAAAATCCTGAGTTTGTTCGAATTCGTGGAAATTTTGCCTTTGTATCTTATGAGCCAAGCGCAAAAGGTGGCCCTCCTCCTACACCAGGTTCTGCTGAAGCTTTGGCAGCCGCAAAAGAAGATGACGACGATGACAAAGAGCCTGCGCGTATTGGCATTATTGATTTGAAACTAGGCAAAAAAATTCGTGAAATTACCGGCGGCCCAGAAACTGAAGGCATTGAGTTTAGCAAAGATGGTAAGCAACTGGTTATCACAAACGAAGCGGACAACACCGTCACTGTTCACAATATTAAAACGGGAAAACTGCTTAAAACCATTAAAACCCATCAATATGGCGACAGACCACGTGGCATTAAAGTATCACCCGACGGTAAAACCTACCTAGCTACGCTAGAGTACGGCAACAAGTTTATGGTGATGAATAAAAACTTTAAGGTTTTACGTACAGTTGATACTGGCGCCACGCCTTATGGCATTGCCTATGACCGCAAGGGCGAGCGCATTTTTGTAGCAGCCAATAAAGCCAAAACATTAGAAGTTTACAACGCAAAAACTTATGAGAAGATTAAGGACATCCCTACAGGCAATCGCTGCTGGCACTTTACATTTACTCCAGATGACAAAGAAATTTTGCTGGCTTGCGGTAAATCAGATGCAATTTTTTTGATTGACTCAGAAAAGCTGGAAGTAACACAACAAATTGAAAATAAAAAATTACCTTGGGGTGTAGTGACTTACCCTAAAAGTATGGGTAGCTTAGATACCGCAATTAAGTAATTTGTAACGAATTATGAAAAGCCCCGAATTTCGGGGCTTTTTCTATTACTCCACCTTGATAATATTTAATTATCCTAGAATAAAATCCCATTTTTTATGGATGTTTTATATTTCAAGTCGACCCAAAATGAACTCCCATTCCTTTGGGTCTACGGGCGTAATCGACAAACGGTTACCACGTTGCAATATTCGCATGTTGACTAACTCAGGATATTCACGCAACTCTTTTAGGCTAAGCAAGCGTGTTTTACGCACCAGCTTTACATCAACATTAAGCCAGCGTGGATTCTCCGGTGTAGCTTTTTCATCGTAATATTTATGACCTTTTATAAACTGCAATCGGTCTGGATACGCTAACTTACTGACCTCTGCGATACCGGCAATGCCTGGTACATCGCAATTTGAGTGGTAAAAAAACACACCATCGCCCACTTTCATTTGATCACGCATAAAATTGCGTGCCTGGTAATTACGAATGCCATACCAATCCACAGATTGATTCGGAAAATCTGCTAAATCATCAATCGAGACATCTGTAGGCTCAGACTTCATTAGCCAGTAACGCATATTTTTTACCTTTTCTAAATTCAACATTAAACCGTATGATAATCTATAAATAATTCTAAGTAGAGGGTTAGAAATGGCAAAACAACAAGAGAGAAACGTACTTGGTACAGCATTGCAAGTATGCAGCATGAACCCACTCACGGGTTTTATGCGTAATGGTTGCTGTGAAACTGGCCCTAATGACGCGGGTAGCCACACCGTTTGCGCGCAAATGACTGATGAATTTTTAGCATTTTCAATCTCAAGGGGTAACGATTTAAGCACGCCACATCCTGAATATGGCTTTGACGGCCTGAAAGCGGGCGACCGCTGGTGCGTGTGCGCGGCACGCTGGCTTGAAGCTTCAGAAGCAGGCTTTGCACCACCAGTAATACTGGAAGCCTGCCATGCAAAATGTTTGGAAATTGTGAGCCTGGCTGATTTGAAGTATCACGAATTGAGATAATCAGACAACGTATCAATTTTAATACGGAATGGAACGGGGAGTTCTCCACGGATATAGCCTAAGCCAGCATCCTGAACCAAAAAGGCTCAAGTGGTAACAGCCTAGAGCGCATTAGGTACACCCGCCAAGAGGTTCTTAAAAGAACACCCAACCCAAGAAGGATTAAAGGGGGCGCGCACACAACAACTCGAATGACCAAAACCGATGCTATAAACTAGTTCAAGGAATTATTAGCTTAAACCGCACCGCAGAGAACAAACTTTAAAACTGGGATTTTTATTTTTCGCCTAAAAACCTGAAGCGATTGAGATGATTCTACTATTTTTAATTGGCACTTTGATGACATTTTAAAAATTTATTTTATTGCACACACTTTATCAATTTGATCTTGCATGTTCGTAATTCTACGTTTGAAGTCACCAACATCGACATTACCGCTTTTACTATTTAAAAGCTCATGCGCCAAATTAAGTGCCGCCATAATTGCGATACGCTCAACACCAATGATTTTGCCGCTATCGCGAATATCGCGCATTTTTTTGTCTAAAAAATTAACTGCGTTAATTAATCCCGGGCGCTCTTCATCGGTACAGGATACCGTAAAATCCCGCCCCATGATATTGACATCAACGCCTTTAATTTCGCTCATTGTTTTTACTCAATCTGGACTAGATATAACCATTAGGGCAGATGCTCAATTAAAGCCTCAATGCGCTCGCTGGCTTGCGCCATATTGGCTTTTAATAACGCAGCATCATTTTGCGTAGCATTTAAATCATGGCGTAACTGTGCGTTTTCACTGCGTAAATCACTACACAATGAAATTAAGCCAGATAATTTTTCTTCTAACGCTTTTAAGTCCGCATCCATGTGACCACTATAATTGAAAAAATTGATTGTAGTCAATAGCTAACGCGTATTTTTCAAAGTATTACAATATGTTATAAAAATTGTCCTGCAAAAAATTTCATTTAGTCCTAAAAATAACCGCTATAATTCGCACTTGTTGTTAGGTGCCAAGTTTGTTTTCTACAAACAAGGTGAAACTGGGAAATAGGTGCGTTACCGCTTTAGCCAATAAAGCATTAACTAGTCCTATGCTGCCCCCGCAACGGTAAGTGAGCTTTTGATTTATTCAAATGGTTTTGCAATATGCCACTGAGTTAAACCTTAGAAAAAGGTGAGACTTGGGAAGGCGCTAACCAGTGGGTTTTAAAACTATTTTTAGTTTAAACACCAACGCTCGCAAGCCCGGAGACCGGCCTAAAAACAACGCCTTATGTTAAGGCACGCTAGGAAATACCGCGGGGTGACGGTAAACAAAGGCTGCGCTTTATGTATTGTACTTTCGTACCGCGCTTTCTTTTTTATTGCATTCTTCTGTGTCCCCTAGATTTACAAACAAGACTTAAGCTAAATCTTAAAAAATTAAGTCTCTAAGAATCTACACGCGGGGTCGCGTGCGGGTTAGGGAAAATACAATGAAAAAATCCAGAATAAAACTTATGTCTGCCAGCCTGATAGGCTTGGCTTTTACTACGCCTACTTTTGCTGCTGAAGATATCAACTTGGATGATGTTGTTGTCACTGCTTCACGTGTCCCACAAACACGCGAAAGTGTAATTGCCGATGTCACGGTAATTGATCAAGAAGAAATTAAACGTGCAGGTCAATCAACTTTAGTTGAATTACTAGCGCACCAAGCTGGTATTGAAATAAGCAGCAGCGGGGGTGCTGGCACGGCTTCTGGCGTTTTTATTCGCGGCACTAATACAAGCCATGTTGTGGTGCTGATTGATGGCATGCGTGTGGATTCAGCTACTTTAGGAACTACTGCCTTTGAAAACTTGCCACTTGGTCAAATTGAAAAAATAGAAATTTTACGCGGTCCAGCATCTACCCTATATGGGCAAGATGCGATTGGCGGTGTGATACAAATCTTCACTAAAAAAGGTGAAGGAGCGGTTAAATTTAACGGAAACGTAGGTTATGGTTCATACAATACCAAACGCGCAAATGCTGGCGTAAGCGGCAGCGTGGGCGATACAAGCTTTGCTTTAAATGTTTCTAGCTTGGATACCAATAGCTTTTCAGCAATTAACACCAAAAACAAAGACTATAACGATAAAGACACTTACCGAAATTTAGCTTTCTCTGGCAAAGTTTCGCATCAAATTGAAGTGGGACATGAAATTGGCTTGCAACTTTTACATAGCGATGGACGTGTACATTTTGATAACAGTTGTCCTACTTCTGACCCTGTCACTTTTGAATGTATTACTCAAAAATTTGATAGTAAAACGGATTCTAAACAATACAGTTTTTCAGTGTTTAGCAACAATCAATTTACGGATTTTTGGCTATCAAAAGTACGCATTGGTGAAGGTGTGGATGAAAGTAGAACATTTGATTTTGGTAGCGTTACTGGTGGTGACTTTTATAAAACAAGACAATTTCAATTAAGCTGGCAAAATGATTTTAAATTACCGATTGGGACGCTAACCTTGCTTTACGATAATTTAAATCAAAATGTAAACTCAAGCGTCAGCTATACGGTTGCAGAGCGAGATAATGATGGCTTTGTGGCCAGTTACTTACTCAATTACGATGCGCATTCATTGCAACTTAGCGCTCGCCATGACAGCAACTCACAATTTGGTAGCCATAACACTGGCAGCTTAGGTTATGGTTATAAAATCAACCCGAATTGGCGCATCACTGGCAGTTATGGCACGGCTTTTAAAGCCCCTACTTTTAATGATTTGTATTACCCCTTTTTTGGTAACCCAAACTTAAAACCTGAGCTATCACGCAATATTGAGGCGAGTTTACGTTACCAAGCGGATAACACCTCTGCATCTGCCACGATATATCACCAAAAAGTGAGAGATTTAATTGGTTATGACGATGCTTTTAATGTCATGAACATCAACAAAGCACGCATCGATGGCTTAAGCTTGAGCGCCAATCAACACTTTGACAATCTAAATATGGGCGGCAGCATTGATATTCAGTCACCTAAAGACGAAAAACTCGATAAGTTATTGGTGCGCCGTGCTAATCGACATGCTAGCCTCTATGCCAATTACACACTGGGTGATTGGCGGTTTGGGGCGGAAACCATTGCATCATCTATTCGCTACAATAATTCAACGAATAGCAAATCTCTAGGTGGCTACGTATTGCTCAATGCCACAGTAGACTATAAATTCGCTAAAGACTGGTCAGTGCAAGCACGTGCCAATAATATTTTAGATAAAGAATATGCACTTGCTTTAGATTTTGGTGGTGAGGCCTACAACACGCCAGGAGCTAATTTATTTGTCAATATTCGTTATCAGCCAGAATAATCTAAAGGGTGTAAAAATGTTATGATGCACCCTTACGTTTTAATTAAGTACATAGCAAGCTTTGTAATGGAGAAAAAAATGGAAGAATCCAACAAAACGACTTATACCAAACCGCTATTGATTGCAACTGCAATTGCGTTCTTCATGCTATTGACACGCGGTAGCCATGTGCTAACCAGCGTTTCACTGCCAGATGCAAGTTTAGCTTTGCTGTTAATCGGTGGTTTGTATTTAAGAAAAGCGGCATGGTTTGCATTGTTCGTGGTGCTGGCCACTGCCATTGATTTTGGTGCCGCTGCAATTGATAGCTTTCAGGCATTCTGCCTGACTGATGGGTACTGGGGCATGTTGCCGACTTACGCGGTGATGTGGCTTGCGGGCTTGTGGTTAAGCAAACAAGCAAATAGCTTAGATGCACTTAAATTTGCACTTGCTGGCTTAGTTGCAACATTTCTAGCGTTTGTAATTTCTACGCAAACTTATTATTTATTTTCAGGCCGCTTCCCAAATAACGGCTTAATTGAAACCATGCAATATGGCTGGAATTATTTGCCAAGTTACATGGCTTTCACTGCGATGTATTTGGTGGCTTTTTGGGCTTTGGCTAAAACTTTACCAAAACTAGATTTTGTTAAATCACACACTAACAACGTCGCATAATTGGTTTTAATTTTTGATAGAGCCGCGTTAGATTTAATTTCTAACGCGGTTTTTTTACGCACATTTTATAGTGCTATTTACACGAGGCTATAATGAACAACATCACACTAATATTAGGCGGCGCACGTTCTGGTAAAAGCGTTTATGCTGAAAAACTAGCCAATGAGAGTAACCTGCCAGTAACTTATATAGCCACCGCTCAAGTCTATGATGATGAATTTAAAGCGCGTATACAACATCATAAAAATAGGCGTCCTGTTCACTGGATGCTGGTAGAGGAGCCGCACCACCTTACACAAACACTTGCAGACTTGGCTGCAAGCAATCAATACTTGATTGTGGACTGCCTGACCTTATGGCTGGCGCAGTGGATATGCCCTGACTGCAATCCGCCAAAGGACAGTAGCTGGCAATTAGAGCGAGACCAATTCTTACTGCTGCTACCAACATTCTCTGGCAGAATCATCTTAGTAAGTAACGAAGTAGGTATGGGAATTGTGCCACTCGGTGAAATTAACCGCCAATTTCAGGATGAACAAGGCAGACTCAATCAGGCCGTAGCAACTGTAGCTAAAAATGTGACTTTTATTGCAGCGGGTTTACCAATTAAACTTAAATAGTGTTTATATCACTATAAATTCATAAAATTAACTTTTGGTACTTCACCCTTAAACTCCAATTGCGTCACGCTTGCATGGTCAATGGTGATTCTAAACAAGCGCTTTAAGGGCATATTTAACACCTCGGCAATTAGAGTGCGAATCAGGCCGCCATGCGTTACAACCAATAGATTTTTTTCTTGTGAGTGGCTACTTACATCCTCCACAAAGCTTTTAGCACGCGCGCGTAGTTGAGAGAACGTTTCGCCATTGGGCGGGGCTAGATTGGCATAATCATTCGCCCAATTATCAAAGATTGCCCGCGGAATGGCATCCCACGGGCTCATTTCCCAATCACCAAAATGCAGCTCGCTTAAACGTGCATCATACTGAATATCTGCCCCAGTAAAACCCAAGCGTTCATCCGCACACAACGCCTGTGCAAGCTTATGACAGCGCTGTAATGGGCTCGTATAAATTGCATCAAACCTAAATGATGCCAGCTTGATTTGCAGCTTCTGCCGTTCATCGTCAAACTTGTCAGAAACTTCGACATCACTTTGTCCGTAACAGATACTCGGTGCGATATTTAAAGAAGTATGGCGAACTAACGTGAGTTTCATAATGCAATTTATAGTTTTAAAAACAAGGCTGTACTTGCCAGCAAGCCGACATAAAAGGCTATCTCTGTTAGTTGCTGCATGGCCCCTAAGCAATCGCCAGTGTAGCCGCCAATACGTGCTTTAGTTTTTGCACTAAACCACAGCCAAACAATGGCAACTGGCACAAGTGCAGCCAAGAATTTTATATCTAAAAATGCCATCGGCAACAAACCAAAAATAGTGGCGATAATGAGCTCTTTGACATTTAACTGCGTAGCTAGCGGTTTAGATTTACCCTCTGCCTTCACGTAACTTTGCGTAAACATTACCAATACTGCACACAAACGGCTAAGCGAGTGGCCAGCTATCATTGAAGCTGGGATAAAAACCGCAGACTGGTAGCTGAGCGCCTGATATTTGGTAAGCAATACCAGTACCAGGCCAGTTGCACCATAACTACCAATGCGTGAATCCACCATGATAGTGAGCACCTGCTCACGAGTCCAGCCTCCGCCCAAGCCATCTACCGCGTCGGTTAACCCGTCCTCGTGGAACGCGCCTGTGAGTAAAATTGTAGATGCCATGCTCAATAAAAGTGCCACTTCTAAGGGCAATAAGATGTCACTTAACCAAAACACCAAAGCGCCTATAGCACCAACCAAGATACCAACTAAAGGAAAAAACCGTGTTGCTTTATTCAGGTCAGCTTCATCAAAATGATTAAAATGAATAGGAATGCGGGTAAAGAACATTACCGCAGTCAAAAAATAGTGCCATTGATTTTGAAGTGTGAATTTCATATTTTTTGTGAAACACTTGCTGATTCAAACGAGGCCATTTGATTTATAAAATTAACTGCAGCAAGCACTAATGGATAAGCCAGCGCTGCACCCGTGCCTTCACCCAAGCGCAAATCCATATTCAGCAATGGCTTAACCTTCAAATAATCCAGCATTTTTTTATGGCCAGATTCACCCGAACAATGCGTAAATACACAATAATGTAAAATATCCGGCTGTATTTTAGCTGCAACCAATAGCGCCGAAGTGGTAATAAAACCATCAATTAACAAAATACATTGCCTCTCGGCTGCTTGCAACATTGCGCCTACCATCATCGCTATTTCAAACCCGCCAAAGGTAGCTAACACTTGCATTACATCATTGTTATTTAACTCATGATGCGCAATGGCTTGTGCCAAAATATTGGTTTTATGCAGCAAACCTGCATCATCCAAACCCGTGCCGCGCCCTACACATTGCTCAATAGGAAAATAACACAATATACTCATCAAACAACTCGCAGATGAGGTATTGCCGATGCCCATCTCACCAAATCCGAATACATTACAACCTTTAGCAACCATTGTATTAACAACGCCTGAACCACAAGTAAGCGATTGCTCACACTGTGCTAAAGTCATCGCTGGTTCGTACAGAAAATTATGTGTACCCATCGCGATTTTGGCGTCAATTAAATTTGAATTGGGTGAAAATTGATAATTCACACCACTATCTATCACTTGTAAATGAATATTATTTTGTGCTGAGAATACATTGATAGCCGCACCGCCCTGCAAAAAATTCAGCACCATCTGGGCGGTAACCGCTTGAGGATATGGGCTGACACCCGCATTTACAACGCCGTGATCGCCAGCAAATACCAACATAGTAGGATTAACCAACTGAGGTGTTAGCGTTTGTTGAATCAAGCCGATTTGCAGGGCAACCGACTCCAGCATGCCTAACGCACCCAACGGTTTAGTTTTATTGTTAATTTTATTTTCAAGCGCAGTTTTGACTATCTGACTTGGCTGAACGATATTAAATTTCATCTATATACATCAAGTTTCTTAGCTAATATTTTCTAGGTTAAGATTTTACATGAGTACATATACTTAAACGTAAATCAAAGTCAGGCATTTTATTAATCAAATAAAATTGGTCTTACTTTATTTATTTTGTTTGTATTATTTTTGTCAAACTCTCGGGAAGTTTGCTATAATGCGCGACTTGTAAACATTTACCGATGTTAACAAGTAAAAATAAGCAGTATGGCCGGGTAGCTCAGTCGGTAGAGCAGCGGATTGAAAATCCGCGTGTCACAGGTTCGATTCCCGTCCCGGCCACCAGTAATAAAACTCATACAAATCAACGACTTGCAGATAAAACTCTAAGTCGTTTTTTTACGCCTAAAAATCTAGCTGGGCTAATGGCTGGGCTAATGGATGTAACACAGTGTTGTAGAAATATTCAAAAATAAAAGCGCAATTAAGCGCCTTTGTGTTTTTATGTATCTAACCCTAAAATGCTGAAGCCACCTTTCGGCAGCTTCGCGTCCTTATGCCGAAGCAATCGGGGGAGTAATTGATACTCAATACTATCCTAAGATTTTAAGCCCGTGATGATTTACTACAGACAACAAGCGTTGTGCGCTAAGCCACGTGTAATTCAAGTGCTTTTCTTGCTATATAACCGCTTCTACTTTCACCCATCGCTTTAGCATCAGCATCAATTCTGCGTAAAACTCTTGCAGGCAGGGTAATGTTAACTCTCTCAACCTTGTCGCTTAAACTTGCTAAGTCAACTGGCACAATCGCCCAAACTAGATTCTGATAATCAGCATTTTTTTGATGAATAGAAATTTCTTGCGCAACGGGTACAGAGCCGCCATCATCAATGACCGTCTCTAACCATAATTCTATCGCTTCTTTTGCGTTATCTATCGCATCTTCCATAGTGTCGCCCGCAGAAAAGCAGCCTTCCAAGTCAGGCACAATCACGCTAAAAGCGTGAGTATCATCACCAAGCTCAATTGCAATTGGATATTTCATATTTAACCTTTTAATCTAAACCAGCTAATTTAAGTAACTTTTTAACCAAACCAATTCCTAGATCTTTTTTAGGATGTGGAACGCTAATATGACCACTTTTGTATTGATGCGTATAAATATGGTGAGAGCCTTTGATGCCCCTCAACACCCATCCATCATCCGTTAGTTTTTTAATTACTTCTTTACTGGTCATAGTGTGTATTATACATATCAATTATTGTTGGGCAAGTTTTATGCTAAACTAAAACCCAATCCTTCTAACAGGTTTCTTAAAATCCTTGAAATCCCCACCTTCCAAAACATAGACAGCCTCTTTCCTACTCTTTGCCGTCCTACCCATGGCTGCCATAATCATCTTCACGATTTCACGTGGTCCCTGGTTATCCAAAGCCTCGATCATGCTATCGCTAACTTCAGGTACAAAATGGCTGCCCCAGATATCGCGGTTATCATGCAGAATGTCAGAGTATATAGACTGAATGACGTTCACCATCTGATCAGCACTTGGAGCCTCTACCTCAATGACTGTGAATCTTGAGATAATGGCTTCAGGGATCGCAGCATCATGGTTAGCCGTGGCAACCCAGCTCACATAACTACAATTCATCTCGAGGTCCACCGCCTCATCTCTGAAGTTACATGAGCTTTCGCGATCCAGTAATTGGTATAGTGGCCCAAAACCACTGTAGCGAGAGTCGCCAGATAGTTTATCGATCTCGTCTAACAGAATAATCGGGTTAGCCGTTGTACCAATGGCAATTTCAACAATTAGGTGTTGATGGTCTGACGCTGGACCTTGATTCCACGGTCATGACCCGCTACGGTGTACAAGAAGGTAGCGCACGTGGCTACAACCCGAGCAAGCCCGGGCGCGTCTCGCATCATCCGCTGATGGCGTTTGTGGTCGATATTTGCATGATTGCCAATTGCTGGCTACGCCCAGGCAATACCGCCAGCGCCAATAACGTGGGTGCCTTTCTGGACAGCACGCTCACGAATCTTGCAGGCAAACGCATTGGCCTGCTACGCGCTGATAGCAGCTTTAGCGACAACGTCTTTCTCTACAAACTTGAAGCACAGAATACTTCACACATCATTGCCTTGCGTCTTAACCAGCCATTACAGCGCGCATTGGTAGGTGCGCAGGGTTGGTGGACCATCGACGATGGAATTGACTTAGTGAGCGTGCAGTATCAAGCGCCCAGTTGGCCACATCCGCGGACCGTAGTGGGTATCAGGCAACACATCAACAAACGGGTCAACCCCAAAGGCAAGACACTCTCTTTGTTTGCCGATGATCCAACGATTGGGCAGTACCGCTTTGGCGCACTGGTGACCAACACCACCTTGCCAGCTCAGGAAGTGTGGCGTACTTATCGGGGACGTGCAGATTGCGAGAATCGCATCAAAGAATTGAAATATGACTTTGTGGCAGACAGTTTCTGTCTGAAAGAGTTTTGGGCAACGCAGGCGTGCTTAACCATGGTGATGCTGGCCTATAACTTCATGAGCTTGTTTAGACAAGTAGCGCTCAGGCATAGCCTCATCAGTGGTGGTAAAAATGTGCAGCATACGCTCAACACTTTACGCTTGAAGCTGTTTGCCAAGGCGGGCTATATTGGTACAGAGGGAAGAAAAGACGTGCTACGACTAGCGGTCGCCATGCGCCAACGTCAGTGGTTCGAAGGCGTCTGGGATAAGTCAAAGTCCTTCAACTTGCCCGTCACGTTCAGCCCTGTTTTTACGCCTTGAAAAATCCTAATGGAAAATCTGGGATTAAGGTGGCGGCGCACCGACAACGCGGTTTCGACCAGTCTGCTTGGCCAAGTATAGTGCGGCATCGGCACGTGGCAATACCGCATCAATACTTTCACCTGTGAGGCGCTCTGAAACCCCTGCACTAAACGTAATGAGCACGCGCTCGCTATTATGCATAAAAAAGTTTTTAGTCAGATCACGTTGCACACCTATAATGACATTGACTGCATCTGCCTGCTTAGAGCCCGGCAACAGGATAACGAACTCTTCGCCACCATATCTAGCCAACACATCAGTACTGCGCAGCACACTTTTAACCACTTTTGCCAAGTGTGCTAGTGCTACATCGCCTGTTGAATGGCCCATGGTGTCGTTGATTTTCTTAAAATGATCAATGTCTATCATTGCCAGCGATAATGGCGAGTTATGCCTATCAGCACGACTAAACTCCCTTTCTATTGCATCATCCATGCCTCGTCTATTTAATGCGCCTGTTAAAAAGTCCTCATGCGCGACTTCACTAATATAATCAAGCTTAGTCGTCAGTTCATTGATTTGCTTTTCAGCTTCTTCCACTTTTTTCTGTGTTTCAAGAAAAGCCGCCTGAGAATGCTGTGCTTCAGCATTCATGGTGTGAATGTCGCCCACTAAACTTTGCAGTATGGCGTTAAGCTGGGCAATATCTTCAGTCGCAGAAATTTGCTCTTGGTAATCACTAATCTTGACCTGATAAGTGCCGGTACTTTCTGTAATGTCTGCCAAGCCGCTTACAAAGGTACTCATCATGCCTTTTAGGGTTTCTTTTGCTGCAAGGAGCCCTGGCTTGATATTAGACTGCTTAAAAATCAGCTCTTTAAGACTGCTTTCTGCATTGTAAACAGTATCTAAATTAAGTGGTTTTGAAATAATATCCTGAACAATGGCAATCTGCCCGTGCAGCCATTTATCTTCTACGGTCAGCTCGCCCATGCTTGAAACCAATAATCGTAGCATTTGTACCAGAGAATCCTGCATACGATGCTGTGAATCCGTTTGCATCTCAGCTCTAAGCAAGGTTGATTTTAATGCCTCACTTAGGGCATTAACTTCTTCTGCCGTATTGGACGCTTGTGCACGTTTGATCAGTGCTTCAATTCTTCCAGACGCTGCTGGAATATCTGCAAACTGCGGCAGTACCACCAAGGTAATAGTTCTAATCAACAAGTCACGCCAGCAAATGGCAAGTTTAAGTTGACAGTCATCAGTTACAGCTTGTTGAGTTTGAAGTTTCCCCTCTGACGTTGATTGCGCGTCATCTGGTACTAATGAGATTTCAGGCAAAGTGGTTTCATCCGGGATATTATCAGCGGACAGGGTCACCTCATGACCTTCTCCCCAAGAGGTGGCTAGCGCTTGAATCTTTTGCCCAAGCTGAATGGGGTCACTTGCAAAATTGATAATGACCCGATTCAAGCCCTCTTTTTTTCTGCTTAAAGTGATTCCGCTATGGTTTACATCTAATTGTTTTAACAGGTAACGTAAAAGCGTTGCCCAATTAACACCTTGCATATCGCTAGCCCCTGTTGGAAGTAAGCTACGCAATTGACTTTCTAAACTTTCAACATCCAGTTTTTTAACCGAAGTAGAAATTTTTTGTGCCACCGCCAGGTATTTGGGCGCTTCCTTACCCATGTCATGCAACACTTTATCCAGTGTTTTGCTCAGCATTACAGAATGATCGACAGACTTAACTCCGGAAATCTCATCATATACGCGACGAAAGTTTTCAGGCGTTGGCGGACTCTGGCTTTTTGAAAGCTGCATCAAAGTCTGGCGCGCCAGATCTAAAGGGGTCATTTTTTGTTCCATATTTTTGCCAATACTCAATCTACGTAGTGAGTTGTTACATTATGTAATGTGAATACAATAATAACCATTTCTCTATTATGTCAATTTGAAGATTAGCAACATATTCTTGCTTCAAATGCTAAGTTAACTATTTAAGTTGGCAGGATTTACCATACCAAAATTTGATTGATGATCTTGAACTGAAGTTCGAGCCAAGATAATTCAAAGAGAAGTTAGTCCAATCAAACCCAATATAATTTGGCCTCGCACTAACAATGTAGCGCCTCCTTGACGCTACATTGTTAGTGCGGTTACCCCTCAAAATTGCTATCATTTGTTTTGGTTAAATTTGGCACACGTTAATGAGTACATATATTGAAATTGAAACAAGCGAATTATCCGACATGATGGCCACTAAGCCCATGTTATTGGTAGATGTTCGCAATGATGACGAAGTCGCACGCGGCATTATTTCAGGTGCGATACATATTCCTTTGGCATTGCTGCCCTTAAAATATGACCAGCTAACAAAGGCGGAAAACGTGGTTTTCTACTGCCATAGTGGCGCTCGTTCAGCACATGCGGCTGCTTTTTCTTCTAGCAAAGGCTGTAAAAATGTATACAACTTAATTGGTGGCGTTTTGGCTTGGGCCAAAGCTGGCCATCCATTTGTAGCAAAAGATGAAGGGAATAAGAAATAATGGAATTCGACAAAGAAGTAGATGCAACGGGCTTAAACTGCCCATTACCTATTTTGCGCTGCAAAAAAGGTTTAAGTGAAATTGCAAGCACACAAGTATTAAAAGTAATCTCAACTGACCCGGGTTCAGTAAAAGACTTTAATGCATTTTGCGTTCAAACTGGTCACGAGCTTTTACAGCTTGATCAGGATGACAGCACATTCACTTTTTACATCAAAAAACGCAGTAGCTAAACTGAGTTTAGCTAAAACACAAATTGGCTAAAAAACTCGCTTTAATTGCATCTAAAGGCTCGCTTGACTGGGCTTATCCGCCATTTATATTAGCGTCAACAGCCGCTGCACTGGATTATGAAGTGCAAATCTTCTTCACTTTTTATGGTTTAACCTTGCTGAAAAAAGACTTGGGCGATTTAAAAGTATCTCCGCTAGGCAACCCAGCCATGCCGATGCCAGTCCCCACGCCAAATTTTGTGCAGATGTTACCCGGCATGGAAAGCATGGCCACCATGATGATGAAACAGAAAATTGCAGATAAAGGCGTAGCCTCCATCGAAGACTTGCGCACTGCTTGTTTGGAAAGTGGCGTTAAACTAATTGCCTGCCAAATGACGGTAGATTTGTTTGACTTTAAACCTGCCGACTTTATTGATGGCATTGAATATGGCGGCGCAGCGACTTTTTTTGAATTTGCTGGCGAGTCGAACGTTAATCTGTTTATTTAAATTTAAACTACTACATTTACCAAACAAAAAGGCGCTTCATGAAAGCGCCTTTTTGTTTTCTGCTAGGTCATCTGATTCAACTAACGTTATCTTAATTTAACTCAACTTGGCTAGCTGGCTTTGCAACTTTTCTAAACTGCTACTAAATTCTGCCACTCGCGCTTTCTCTTGTTCAACGACTGCTGCTGGTGCACGCGCGACAAAACTTTCGTTATTAAGCTTGCCGTTTGCCTTGGCAATTTCGCCTTCCAGCCTGGCAATTTCTTTTCCTAGACGTTCTTTTTCAACCGCGACATCAATCTCAACTTTTAACATCAGTTTAAAATCATCCACCAGCATCACTGGCGCATCGGCTTCAGGCAATTCAGCCACAATCGTTACATCTTCTAACTTAGCCAAAGCTTTCAAGTACGGCGCATAAATGGCTAATTTTTCAGCATTGCCTGAAGCGATTAAAGGTACGCGTGCGGCTGGTGAAATGCTCATTTCGCCGCGCAGGCTACGGCAGGCATCTATCATTTGCTTTAGTTGCGCCACCCAGGCTTCAGCGACCTCATCCAGCTTATCAGCCTGTGCGCTTGGGTAAGCTTCGAGCATGATGCTGGCGCCGTGCTTCTCAGTCATTGGCGCAATGGTTTGCCAAATCTCTTCGGTAATAAACGGCATAATCGGGTGTGCTAAACGCAGAATAGTCTCAAGCACGCGAAGCAATGTTCGGCGCGTTGCACGTTTTTCCGCATCATCACCATTTTGAATCTGCACTTTAGCCAGTTCTAAATACCAGTCACAGTATTCATCCCACACAAATTCGTAAATGGCTTTTGCAGCCAAGTCAAAACGGTAGTCTTCAAATGCTTTTTCTACCTCAGCTTCGGTGCGTTGCAGAATGCTCACAATCCAACGGTCGGCTTGGCTAAACTTACGGCCACCCTCACCGCAGCTTGCAGCATCAAAGCCATTGTCATGAGGACTTCCATCTTCTTTTTGTGTATTCATCAGCACAAAACGCGTGGCATTCCATAGTTTATTGCAGAAATTACGGTAGCCATCACAACGTTGCAAATCAAATTTGATGTCACGCCCAGGTGAAGCGAGAGCTGCAAAGGTAAAGCGTAAGGCATCTGTTCCGTAAGCGTTAATGCCCTCAGGAAATTCTTTGCGCGTGCGCTTTTCGATTTTCTCCGCATCTTTGGGGTTCATTAAGCCCGTGGTGCGCTTTTTAATTAAATCGTCTAGCCCAATGCCGTCAATCAAATCAATCGGGTCTAGCACGTTGCCTTTAGATTTACTCATCTTCTGGCCTTCGGCGTCACGAATCAAGCCATGTACATACACATGTTTAAAGGGGATTTTGCCTGTGATGTGTGTGGTCATCATCACCATACGCGCTACCCAGAAGAAAATGATGTCAAACCCTGTCACCAGTACGCTGGAAGGCAGATATTGCTGTAAGGCAATATTGGCGCCGTCTTTGGCTTCGTCCCCTGTCCAATCTAGCGTCGAGAATGGCCATAGTGCAGATGAATACCAAGTATCCAAAACATCATCATCACGCTTCAAATTGCCAGTGTAGCCATCTTTTGCGGCGAGGGCTTTTGCTTGCGCTTCATCAATAGCCACATAAACTTTACCACTTTCTGAATACCAAGCAGGGATTTGATGCCCCCACCATAATTGGCGTGAAATACACCAGTCTTGAATATTATTCAGCCACTGATTATAAGTATTCACCCAGTTTTCCGGGTAGAATTTAATCTCACCGCTCGCCACCACATCCAACGCTTTTTGTGTAATAGATTTACCATCTGCTGCTGGTTTACTCATGGCGACAAACCACTGGTCTGTCAGCATAGGTTCAATAATCACGCCCGTGCGGTCGCCTCTAGGCACTTTAAGTTTGTGTTTATCGGTTTTAACTAAATAACCTTCGGCTTCTAAATCAGCCACCACTAGCTTACGTGCAGCAATGGTAGTTAAACCCCGGTATTTTTCCGGTGCATTCTCATTCACCAACCCTGCTAACGACAAAATCTCTATCATCGGCAATTGGTGACGCTGACCTACCGCATAGTCGTTAAAATCGTGTGCGGGTGTGACTTTTACCACACCAGTACCAAATTCTTTATCTACATAGTCATCAGCAATAATCGGAATTTCACGGTCACAAAGTGGTAATTTGACGTTCTGGCCAATGAGGTGTTTGTAACGCTCATCATCAGGATGCACCATCACCGCCACGTCGCCCAGCATGGTTTCTGGACGTGTTGTAGCAACAGTCAAATGACCTAGCTCATCGGCAAGCGGATAGTTGATGTGCCACATCGAACCATCTTCCTCCTCTTGTACCACTTCCAAGTCAGATACAGCCGTGCCTAACTTCACATCCCAATTAACTAGACGTTTACCGCGATAGATTAGGCCTTCGTTATACAGGCGCACAAAGGTCTCAGTAACGGTTTTATTCAAACCTTCATCCATCGTAAAGCGCTCACGTGACCAGTCTGGTGAGGTGCCTAAACGGCGCATTTGTTTGGTAATGGTGCCGCCTGAGTATTCTTTCCATTCCCAGACTTTTTCCAGAAACTTCTCACGGCCTAAGTCATGGCGGCTCACGCCTTGCGCGTCTAATTGGCGTTCCACAACTATCTGCGTGGCAATACCGGCATGGTCTGTACCCGGTTGCCATAGCGTATTATCGCCGCGCATGCGGTGGTAACGTGTAAGCGCATCCATCAGCGTTTGGTTAAATCCGTGCCCCATGTGCAAGGTGCCTGTGACATTAGGGGGTGGCAGTAATATGCAGAAGTTATCTTTTACTTCTGGATTTAATTCTGTAGGTTGGCTTAACCCGGCGGCATAATAACCTTTGCTCTCCCAAAATTCGTACCATTTGCTTTCAATGGTTTTAGGGTCAAAAGATTTATTAAGAGCGTGTTCTGAGTTTTGCGTATCATTTTTCATGATGCAATTTTAACACAGCCTATTGTAGTTTTTTTAGAGCCAGAAAAAAGCTCCGATTGTCACAATCAATACTGCTAAATGAAAGTAACTCCAGAGTTGATAACGTTGCCTGAGTTTTTGCGGCGACATGCTGGAAATCAAAAACAATCGACCATCTCGCGGTGCCCGCATGATGTGAACGCCTGTTTCAGCGCGTATTGCACGGTGCTGTTTCTCTACTTCACGAATAGCCACGCGGCGCGCCAGCTCCCATTCCTGCAGATCAATTTCACCGTTTCCATCCAGATCAAAACGTTTTTTAAGTTGAACTGGGTCATTCTTCCATTCGGTAAGCAAGGCGCTCACATCTTCTTTCACGCTCAACACTGAATTTGCGCCACCAATAGTAGAGAATTCACCTAACACGTAAATTGAACCACCCGCAAAGAGCATCTCTTCTACATGCTTATAGTTGCCTTGATAACTGACGCGCCTGTCAGGAAACAGCACTTCAGCATCATCAGGGTCAACCACTGAGCTTCCTGTGCCGTCTTTGATTTCAAAGGTGCTATGGCTAACGCCTTTAGCCGTTTCACGCCACTCACGGTCACCACTTCCCTTGGTGTAGACCCAATAACGAAACCAGATACACGACATACCGCTAAGCGGGCTTTTAATGAGATTATCTGCATCGACACTTGCGCGGCCATATAACTCAACGTAGCCTTGCGCTGCCGAACCTATACGGGATGTCGCAATGTCAGCAATGGCGCGAACACGCTTATATGTAGATGCCCAGGCAAACAAACTGATAGCAGCCACTAATACTAAGGAGATGACCGCCGAGCTTTGATTTTGAGAATACAAAACAAATGCAAGTATTCCCAAGTAACTGGCAGAAGTAATCGCCTCAATATAATGAGCCCGCACGCCACTTAACATCACCAGGCCTAGCTGTTAAAACGCTGGCCAATATCAACGTCTCTTAATTCCTCACTCGCAAATTTCAACAAATCACTGGCTTTAAAGTTAAAAATTTTGGCAATCAATACATCTGGGAACTGTTCGATTCGGACGTTATTGATATTCACGCTGTCGTTATAAAACTCACGCCTGTCAGCTATGGCGTTTTCTAGACCGCTGATACGCGACTGTAGATGTAAAAACTGCTCATTGGCCTTAAGTTCAGGATACGACTCAGCTACCGCAAACAACTGACCCAAACCACTTCTTAATGCACTTTCAGCGACACCCAAAGCTGCAACATCATGTGATTCTCGCGCATCTGAAACTCGAGAGCGTGCTTGGGTCACTTTTTCCAAGGTTTCTTGTTCATGCTTCATATATTGCTTACAAGTATCAATTAACTTTGGCAACTCTTCATGGCGCTGTTTGAGTAAAACATCAACATTTGCCCATGCCTTGGCAACATTGTGTTTAATATTAACCAAACTATTATAGGTAATAATTAAATACACTGCGATTACCGCTATGATTAGCCAAAATATCATCTTGCACTCCCTTTTATCACCAATTTATTTTTCTTCAGATTGCTGTAACTTATGCTGCTTAATTATGGGCATCGCCCAACACTAACGGTCCCACCTTTTCCCAGTAACGTGAAAAACGTTTTAAGCGTTTGTCGCTAATTTCTACATTGACAAATTTAGCTACTGGCTGCCATTTTGGTAAAAATGGCGCCAATAACTCTTTAATTTTTAGATTGGGGGTATCTTGCGTAATAACCGACCCCACATTTCGACTCATTAGCACACTATAAGTATCGCCAAACCACACTTCCACGTTCTCCATTTCACTTAAACAATCAGCAATGAACTGCATACGATTAAGCGACCAAGTGCCATGTATCAAAGGGTCAAACACAAAAATTTTAGGAAACGGTTGCTGAAGTAAAGCATGTGCGGCAGAAAGCATTTCATCATGCACAAACACCGCCATTGCGGGGAAGCCGGAAACGGCTTTTTTAGGAATCGGGTTTAATTCATATTTTTTTGCAACCGGCACTAGCGTATGGTTAAACAACCTATCGTTTAAAGTTTCGTAATCCGCGTCAAAAGGGCATTTTGCCTGACATTGTGCACAATACTTTTCACCCGTATAACGGCTAAGATTTTCTTTATTAAAAAAATAAGGTTTTGAGCTAAACGTAGAGGCCACCCATTGCCAGGAAAGGTGATTACTTGCGATATCACCATCAATCAAATTTGCTTCAAACCAATCTGCCGCTGCGCGCCAGTCAGTTTTTCTATGATGGACTATATAGCTTGCAAGCCACATGCGCGCGTGATTATGCACATAACCAGTCGTAAGCAAATCGTTAATGAAGCCATCCATACAAGGCAAGCCTGTTTTGCCCTGCATAATGTCGTTAGCCAAAGGCATATGGCCGATGGCTACTTTAGGCGGCTCCATTTCACTATAAATGGCGTTACCTTCTGCATACCATACTTGCCGCCAGTAATCCCGCCAGGCAAGCTCATACAAAAGCTTATCCGCAGCAGAGGCGAATTGTTTTTTGATAAGCTCAAACGTTTCATTTAATGTTAAACAGCCATGACGCAAATAGGGTGACAAGTGCGTGACAGCGCCATTTAAAAAGTTACGGTTTCTTGCATAGGCTGCCACATCAATACTGTGGAGTTTTTTAAGCCCGCTCAGGCGGCCGCCTACCCAGTCACCAGTCAAATCAGGGCCCGTAGCCGTCGAAAAAACGCGCTTAATATAATGCAAGCGTTCATTACGGTCGTGGGGAATGGTGAGTTTTTGTGCAGGCTTCATGCAATAATTCCAACAAGTTTATGTTAGTGTACTATTTTTTAGCTATGAGTATATGTGCTATTTTCCCATAAGTTTTTATCTAAAATTACGTAAATCCTATGTAATAATAAACAATTAAATTGATGTAAGCCAGTTAAGGAAAAACATGATTGAAACAATGTGGATTTGGGGCACAATAGGCTTAATATTACTTGCGGTAGAAATGGTAACAACCACTTTTTATGTAATGTGGTTTGGCGTGGCCGCCATAATTTTAGCTGTATTGACCTGGCTGATGCCTGACATGAACATTGCGATACAGTTATTTTTATTTTCCATACTCTCAATCGGCTCTTTGTTTATATGGCGCACTTATTACAAAAAAACCAGTACTGATTCACGCGTTGGGCAGGCACAGGGCGAAGAAATCGGCCGTGTTGGTGTCATCATTGAGGCAGTAAGCTCAACACAAAATGGGCGCATTCAATTTACCCAAGGCTTGATGGGTAGCCGTGAATGGGTTGCAGTATGCAATAAAACCCTTGAGCCCGGGACACAAGCCGTGGTGGTTGCGGTAGAAGGTAACTCGCTGCGCGTTAAGGCGCACTAAGCTTTAGTTTTACTTCATAGAGTTTTATTTCTCAATTAACTTATTTTTTTATATTCAATTATTCAATTTTACTGAAGGGTAAATCACCATGTTCGAGTTATCAGGTATTTTAGTCATTGTTGCGGTTATTCTTGCCTTTAAAGGCATCCGCATTGTGCCGCAAGGCGAGGAATGGGTCGTGGAGCGACTAGGTAAGTTTGCTGGCGTCCTTTCACCTGGCCTGCATGTCATTAATCCGCTATTCACCAAAGTCACCTACAAAGTCACCACCAAAGATATTATTTTAGATGTGCCAGAGCAAGAGGTGATTACGCGTGACAACGCAGTGATTTTAGCCAACGCAATTGCATTTATTAAAGTAAGCAATATTGAACGCGCTGTGTATGGCATTGAAAACTTCCGCGAAGCCATGCGTAACATGGTGCAAACCAGCTTACGTTCGATTATTGGCGGTATGGACTTAAACCAAGCGCTTACCTCACGTGACCGCATTAAGGCTGAGCTAAAAATCGCCATTGCTGACGAGGCGCTAGACTGGGGTTTAACGGTTAAATCAGTAGAAATTCAAGACATCAAACCCTCGCACAACATGCAAGAAGCGATGGAAAGACAAGCCGCGGCGGAGCGCGAACGTGTGGCTGTAGTAACCGAAGCTGAAGGTGCCAAGCAATCGCTTATTTTGAACGCAGAAGCACGTCTAGAAGCCGCACGAAAAGATGCAGAAGCACAAATGGTGGCTGCAAAAGCATCTGCTGAATCGATTAAATTTATTACCGAAGCGGTAAAAGAAAATAACGCATCCGCTATGTTCTTATTGGGCGATCGCTACATTACGGCCTTGCAAAAAATATCAGTCTCTGAAAATAGCAAAATTGTCATGATGCCAGGTGATTTAGTGGGTGCGGTTAAAAGCTTGGTGGGCGGAAAGTAGGCGTTTAATTCCTTCCCCTTTTTAGGGGGAAGGCTGGGATGGGGGTGCAATCTTTAACTATGCTCAGAACTCCACCTAATACCAAAAGTTTTTCACGTAAATTACGCAGTGAAATGACTGTGGCCGAATTACACTTATGGCAATATTTGAGAATGCGCCAAGTGCTAGGTCTTAAATTCAGACGCCAACATCCCGCTGGAAAATATATTTTAGACTTTGTCTGTATTGAAGAAAAATTGGCAATTGAGGTCGATGGTGGTCAGCATAGCGAAATGCAAAACCAAGACAGCGAACGCACAGCATGGTTAGAAGCTCAAGGATGGAAGGTTTTGCGTTTTTGGAATAACGAGGTGCTACAGAACGCTGAGGGTGTACTTGAAAGAATTTATAATGCACTATCAAAAAATTAGTTAGAAACGCTGTTACACCCCCATCCTAACCTTCCCCCTAAAAGGGGAAGGAATCTTAAATACCACATACAATACACGCTGAGTCACGACGAAGCTTGATTGTTCGCCACTCCATCGCAAGTGCATCTAGCAACAACAATCGCCCTTGCAAACTCTCTCCAATCCCCATTAACAGTTTCAAAGCTTCAGCCGCTTGCGTAGTGCCTATCATGCCCACCAAGGGCGCAAATACGCCATTGGTAGCGCAGCGCAAATCTGTATCTTCGCCATTATCTGGAAACAAGCAGTGGTAACACGGACTAGTACTTGAGCGCATATCGTACACAGTAATTTGCCCTTCAAACCCAATTGCAGCACCTGAAACCAGCGGCTTTTTCAGCCTAACGCACAGCCTGTTCAATGTATAGCGCGTGGCAAAATTGTCACTGCAATCAATCACTACATCCGCTTCTGCAACCAATCCGACAAACTCATCTTCGGTAGATTTTTGCTGAATTGTTTTTACTGCAACTTCAGGGTTAATTTCATAAATGGTTTGTTGGGCTGAAACCGCTTTATTGATGCCGACGCTCTGCGTGGTATGAATAATTTGACGCTGTAAATTAGTTAAATCAACCACATCAAAATCGCAAATAGTGAGCGTTCCCACCCCGGCTGCGGCCAGATACAAAGCCACTGGCGAGCCCAAACCACCAGCTCCCACAATGAGCGCATGGCTGTTAACAAGCTTCTCCTGACCTTCGTAGCTGATTTGAGGCAACAGGATATGGCGGCTGTAGCGGAGGAGCTGATTGTCGTTCATATGTATTTAGTGTAACTGCCCAGCTTCAATCATCGCGTTGTAAAGTACGTAGGGAGAAATCCAAGTCACTATGTGATCGAACTCACCATTAGGGTCATTTGCACTGCGAGGCTCATGGCCAACAAAAACATTTCCTATATTTAAATTTTCATTTTCATCCGCACCGCCCGATGCGAGTTTACCCGTTGGCCCTAGCGAGTAAATGACTGCGACTGCATTATCCACTAAGTTAATTGTGGCAGTACAGTTTGCCGCAGTTGAATATGCGCATACTCTAATATCTGGCTGCAAAGCTGTGATGCCAACCGTGTTCATATCATTTGTTGTCGTAAAATCAGGTGTTGCTGTGCCGCCATTTTCTGATTGTGTAACTGCATAACGGATGCGATTTCCCCATGCGTCTAATGCAAAACCATTGGTGTCAGTTGGCTGTATGCCTAAAGTTGCCGCAGGTAGATATCGGATGGAACCTGGGGGTAGAATACAAGCCCCGCCGCCCGTAGGGTTAGCGTACCCTTGGCTTCCAGTATCCAACTCGCCAGTTGCAGTTGCAGGGCAAGGCAGACGTCCTTGTGACTGTGCATAGCCTAACAATGCTTTTTTTGCAATTTCTAGTGTATTTTCTGTTTGAGATTGAAAAAGCTGATTACGTTGCGCTTGTAATGGCAACAACAATGCACCAAGCACAAAGCCTAGAATGACTAGCACCACAGCCATCTCTAACAAAGAAAAGCCGCGCTCTAAACTAGAAAAGGTCGTTTTATTCTTCATGGTGACACTACAAATATTTGGTCATTGTAATTTCGACTTCGAGGTTTATTGGTTAGCTCATATATATTTGTTGCGTCGCCTGTTGCATTAACATTTGTATCCATATGATCACTTAAATTACAAGACAACCGAACCTGAGCACTACCTTTCGAAGCAAATGGAACTATTGCTATTGAATACCCCGTAGTAACTGTAAGTGCTGTAATTCCATTTATTCCGCCTGCTGATAAGGTAGGTGAAACTCCTCTTTGAGCTGCGTAATAAACATAATCTTGCCATAAATTATCAGTAAACCATATTGGTAGTATGGAGTTTGTTGTAACGTCATTAAAAGGTGCGTCAGTGCAACTACTATGCGTAAACATTCCACCGCCTGTGCCAGAACAGGAAATATCAGAGCCACAACTTGTTGAACACTTACCTGTTACGCTATCGAACCCACCACCTGTAAATTGATAACTCCCAGCAACATTTGCTGAGCATTCGCCTGCCGCATCACAAATAAACTGTTGCGTAGCTCTTGTGCACGTACCAGCTCCACTGCAAGTACAAATTTTTCCACTAAACTGACAAGCTCCAGCACGATAAGTAAAGTTTAAACTCGTTTTAGTAAAAATAACCGCCTCAACTTCAGCAAAACTACAACTCGACGTGCTAGAAGTCGCAGAAATTCCTGTATATGAGCATGACGAACTATGTGATGCCGCAACGGGCAAAGCACCCGCAAGTTTGCCAACAACACAGCTGTAATTTTTATTGCCTCCCATAATCGCCGCATAAGGATAAAAACGGTTTGCGATTATCGCATTACTTGCTACATAATAATCTTTTAACTGGGTTCCGACCTCTCTGCCTACGCGTTTTTCTATCGTCGCCATTAGTTCATCAATAGTTATATAAACTAATTTGTCATTAAATTGATAAGGTTGAACAAAAGTTAAATCACTCGCCGGCACATTACTACTATCTTCACCAATCACGAAATCTTCATCGGCTGTGGCATAAGCCCTGTTATTGTAAATAGCGGCTCCTTTTTGGAAGCTATCAAGGTATTCACTAGCATTTGGTGCAAAAGCCGACCTATTTTGCCCACCAATTGGACTACCTGGAGCGAGAATTACTGCAGCGACTCTATCAGATACTAAATTACCATTTCTATCTAGAACTTTTAGCCATGGATAAGATTGTATACCTCCCTGCCTTAAATAAGGCGTAACTGCATGTGGTGGGTTATTCATCCCTGGATTTATAACTGGGCTTTCAGAATGCTCGTAATCATGCACCAGATTTCTTGAAACCGCATACCACAAGCGGTTGCCTTGACTGTCTCGCCAATCGCCACCCAACCCAGTTTGCGGGGTTACACATGGATTTGTTTGACCGACAGTTGGTAATTGCCCTAACAAGAAACCGTATTGGAACACCCCCGTATAACAGTCGCTATTACCATCATAATTGCCATCACCATTCCTATCCGGGTAGGGCATTAGCCCTGGTGTATTTGGATGACTCACTGCCCAAGCAAGTAAAGCTTGCTTTGCCGCACCAAGTGCCTGATAAGTTTTTTCATCCTGCTTGGCTTTTGCGGCGTCCGCGTTATAAGCTTTGAGTAAATATGCTGCCGCACCCAGTCCTAATATAAACGCCATCAGGATGAGTACTGCTCCCCCTTGACGAAGCCTGGAATTAGCTTGAGATGAATAGTTATATTGATGTGCCATCGCTATGAAACGCTATTCTGCGTAATCGTCTATCGTTCCACTTCGTTCTAAACTGAGTCTTTTCGCTTTTTCCACAACCTGCATTTCATAAATTTGATTATTTTCAGGTTCGTACATTTGCCCGGCTTTCAGTCGAATATGTTTACCATTTGCAGGTATCTTGATGTCTACGCCCTCTGTACTGGCGTCTTTTTTTGAAAAACCACGCTGATTAAGCCGTCCGATTTTTACACTATCAACCGTGCTATCTTCTTGCACTGTGCGGCCGTTGATCCATAGCGTATTTTTTTGGCCATCATTGCGCTTAACATAACCTTGCAGGGTAATCGGCTCTGGCAACTTAGCGGGTTCAGCATTCAATACAGCTTCTGGCTGTTGTGCTTCTTGTGCGCTAATCACTTTTAGCTTCTGATTCTGCCTGATTACATTTAGGTTGCTGCGCTCATTAGGTTTACTAAAGAGCCGGCCAAGTTTTTCATTTGCTTCTGCTTGCGCCTGTGTCGCTAATGCACCAAGACACAAGCCAATAAATATGCGCGTGAGTACTTTGTATGATAGTCGGATAATGCTCATCATGGTGTTGTAATCACTTGAATTGGAGCTGGCTCACGCAGGGTTAGCCAATCCAGCTCGCATTTTGCATGCAGGTTTGCGATTAACTGGTTACTTAGATTTCCGCCAGCATTTAGTCTGGTAATTTCACAATCACGCAGCATAAAAACCTCTTTGTTTTTTCTACTTAACGCTTCAGTTAATTGCAGTATATCCTCTTCATGCAGCATATCAAGGTCCAGCGTCATGTCAGACCGGTTCAATACAAACCCGCCGAGATTAGGTGCAAAGCTTGGTTTATACGCCTCTTGCAGGCCAATGCTGTATTTAATACTAAATAATTTGTTATTTTTGTGTTGTGTTCGCAGTTCATCCACCCACTCTAGTCGCCGCTCTTCCCCTACAAGACCTTTATTGATAAGCGCTTGATATTGCGGTAAATATTCAGCAATAGTTGCCTTTTCTATACCAGAAGATTGATAGCGTTGCTTGGCTGAATTAAGCAAGTTTTGCTGCGCTTGCATAGCTTGCTCTTGCTGGACACTGTAGTTTTGCGCTAAGGCAATTAACACTAAAGCCACTATAACCACCGCCACTAAAACGATTAAAGTGGTTTGCAGTTTACGCCAGTCTTGCTTGTCTAATTTCATCGCTATTTCACCTCTGCGACTTCTTGAGCTGCATCAGGTGCTTTAAGTATGACTTTAAGCTTAAATAAAGCGGGTTGCGTTTGGGTGGATTGTTCATCGGTTGTGCTACCCTGCAAATTCACAAAAGAACTTACATTCACCGGCTCTTGTAACACTTCAACAAGCGCTACATTTTGGTCAGCTTTTAATTTCCCAACAAACTTATTTACTGTGCCTAGCGCACTTCTATAATCCCCAGTAAAGCCGGAAATTTCCGCAGTAACATAGGCCAGTTCATATAATTTTGTTGCTTCTGCTGTAAACATAGCGCTGGCTTGCACGCTAGCGGCGGGGATTGTGATTAGCGTATCGTTATCTGCAATATTGATGTCGTTAGTTAATGCCCAATGCATTCTATCTAATTGCACTTCCGGCATTTGCTCTAATGCGGCGCTGACTACTTGCATCATACGCCTGGGTGATTTTGGATAAAGCGCGATTGTTTTATCTAACTCAACTGCAGCTTTTAAGTCCTCTGCGCCTATTGTGGTCACAGGGAAGTTTTTAGCGGCCTCTTCATAACGGCGTTGTTGCAGCATGGTGTCTTGTGTTGCTTCTTTTAGTGCAGATTGGTAACTTAAGCCCTGATAAAAAACCGCACCCGCCGCAAATAAACCTAGCATACCTAATCCTAAAGTAGCCATCTTGATAGTCTGTTTTAGTTTGCCAAAATTATATTCTTTAGTCAGCGTTTCTGGCGCAAGGTTATCAACCGCGTGACCACTTGCCAGAAGCTGCATGTGCAATAACTCCGGCATTTGCTCTATTAATTTTGCAGGCAGATTCAGGGTTTTTGCAAACTGACTCAAATTTACATCTGAACACTCAATACCCTGCTCCTGACTGATGCCCTGGCTAATATGCTGCGTTGAGCCATCTATGCTTGCCAATACCAAATTTAGGGGAGTTTCTCTGGTAATAAATCGCTTGCTGATTAAATAGAGCCGCGTTTTTTCTGTTTCGACTAAATAGAAATAGCCTAATTGGTTTGCTGCTTTTGGTACATTCGGCACCAGGCGACTCATGCGTAACCGGCCATTATGCAAATAAGTTTGACGTAACCCGGAAGATAGCTTTTCACATAGCAAGATATGTGGCGCCATTAACTTTAACTGCTTCACTAGCACCTGGCTGAGCATAGGCAACAAATAGATGCCGACTAACTGCACCTTAACATCCTGAATTACTTTGACCCAATCATGTAAAAATTCGGCATTATTCAACGCAACAAATAAGTATTTATCGTCTTTGCGCTTATCTAGCTCACGATTAACAAAGTGAGCTGTGCGATATTCCAGACCCCGATAAAACTGATTGAGCTTGCGCGTGATAAGTTCGTTCTTTGCAGCGCCCGTGGTATGCGGCACGCTTTCAAGTCGGTAATCCTCTTCAACTGCGTCCGCTATTAAATACACTGGCGTGGCTGGGTATTGCCGCAAAAATTCTGCAAATTCTTCATGCCCGGCAGCGTCATTGTTAAAAGCTTGGCTGGCCTGTAACTTGCCTGCGTGCCAAAGCCCAGCCAACAAACTTTGGGAAGTGGCACATAACACTAATTTATTGGGGCGGCTCTTCATCATATTGAATTTAAATTATTTGCCATTTAGGGTGCTTCTATCAATGCAAATTTCCAAACCAAACAAGGCGCGAACAAAAAATTGCAACGCCGCATATGTTTGATATGTAAGGAGTAATTTTTTGTGAGTAACGCAGTGTGGTAACGGAATTTGCATTGATAGAAGTGCCCTTTAGATTTTAAGCTTGCTGAATGAATCGTAAACAGGGCCTAATACCGAATACATAATAAATCCAAGTATCAACCCTAATAAGACTGTGAGTGCCGGCTCTATCATTTTAAGCAAGTGCTGCATGGAATCATTTACATCGCGGTCATAAAAATAACTGACATTAAGCAATGATTTATCTAGCGCGCCAGTGCTTTCACCCACTTTAACCATACGGACAACCAGTTGCGGAAACAAACCCGCATTACGAAAGCTCTCAGACATAGATTCGCCTGCGCTTATTTGTGCATGCACTCGGCTTAGCGCATCTGCAACAACACGGTTACCTACAATTTTTTCACAAATTTTAATCGCATCTAAAATCGGAATGCCTGTTTGATACATTAACGCAAAATAACGGGCAAAGCGCGCCATAATGATTTTATGCAAAATTGGCCCTGTATACGGGAAATTCAGTTTGAATCTATCAAACCGATATCGTGCTATTGGATTAGCCTGAATTACAGCAGCAAGGCCGATGACTATTAAAATGGGTAGGCCTATTATTAGCCACCAATAATCAACAAAACCATTCGACAAAGCAATTAAAATCTTTGTATTCAAGGGTAACTCTTGACCCATATTCCGCAGGAATGAGGCCATTTGTGGCACCAGATAACTCATTAAAAATGCCACCGCACCAAACACTACAACCGCAACAAATGCTGGATACGCCAATAATTTTTTAGCTTGCGACATCAGTTCATCTTGCCAGCGAATGGTATTAAACAAGTTATTAAATACTACTGGCAATTGCCCTGTCTGCTCACCTGCGTTAACCAGGCTTACAAAAACCTCACTAAAAACGTTGGGGTGCTCTGCCAGTGCTTGTGAGAGCATTTTCCCGCCTTCTACCTCTGCGCTCACTGCACCTAAAACTTTTTGAAAATATGGATTGTTACTACCTTCACGCAGATCATTTAAGCACTCTAAAAGTGGCACGCCAGCGCTACTTAACTGTTCAATTTGAAAGCAGAACATGACCAAATCTTGATTGGTCACCTTATTGCGATTAAACAAGCTGGTGGATTTTGCTGCAGCGCGATAAGTAATTAAATCCAAGCCCATCCGCTCTAAGCGAATTTCCAAATCCACTTCATTAAGCGCATCTATCTGCCCCATCGCCGGGCGGCCTAATTGATCAATGGCTTTGTAATTAAATGAAGGCATTTTGCTCTAGGAGTTTAAGCGACTTGTCAGGTCTATCACACGCATCACTTCGGCCAAGCTGGTATACCCTTCTAGAATTCGGCGCACGCCATCCTCGGCCAACGTAACAAAGCCTTTATCTAGCGCCAATTTTTGCAGCTCATCCAAATGTGCTTTGCGTGAAATCAACGAATCAAAATCACTATCGATGCGCAGCAATTCTATAATCGCCATACGCCCACGATAGCCGTTTTGATTGCATTGCTTGCAACCTTTGGGTTTAAAAACTTTAGTCTTGTCACTTGGCTTGAGGCGTAAAATCTTGCGTTCCAGATCATCCAAATCATGCGGCACTTTGCAATGTGGGCATAAAACACGTACCAAACGCTGTGCCACCACGCCAATAATATTGCCCGCCATAATGTCCGGCAAAATACCGATGTCTGATAATCGCGGAAAAACACCTAATGCTGAGTTGGTATGGAGTGTTGTAAAGACCTGATGTCCCGTCATCGCCGCGCGGAAAGCCATGGTCGCGGTGTCTTCATCACGCACCTCACCCACTAAAATAATGTCAGGGTCTTGTCGCATAATAGACCGTATACCGTTGGCAAAATCAACTTTGTTAACCTCGGCCACCGAGGTTTGACGCATCATGGAAACTGGATATTCCACAGGGTCTTCCAATGTCATAATATTGACGGCTTCAGTATTTCGGTATGACAGAAGTGAGTACAGTGTTGTTGTTTTACCGCTTCCAGTTGGCCCTGTGACAATCACAATGCCTTCAGGGCGTGTCATCATCATACGCAGCTCATCTAAAGTATTTTGGCGCAAACCCATACGTTCCATTGGAATGATGGATTTTTCCCTATCCAGCACGCGCAATACTATATTTTCACCGTTGATGGTTGGATGGCTAGACACCCGAAAATCAATCGGGCGGCCACATAAATTCATGCTCAAACGGCCATCTTGTGGGGCGCGCGTTTCTGCAATATCTAAGCCGCTTAACACCTTAAGGCGCACAACCACGCCGCCCCAATAGCTTTTATGCAAGCTACGTACTTGGTGCAACACGCCGTCGATTCGGTAGCGTATGCGCAAAAACGCATATTCTGGTTCAAAGTGAATATCAGATGCGCCGCGTTTAACAGCATCCATCAATAGCGCGCCTACTAGACGCACTACTGGTTGCGTATACTCTTCACCCTCAGCGCTTAAACTATTGTAATCAATTTCACCCGTTTCAATTTCACGCAAAATGCCATCAACAGATAATTCATATCCGTAAAAATGGTCGATATATTCCTCAAGCTGTGCCTCAGCCGCCAGCAATGGCCTAATTTGAATACGCCCACCCAGCATTGCACGTAACTGATCAAGTGCCACCACATTGAACATATCAGCCATGGCAACCACCAATGTTTTAGTGGCTTCTTCATAGGCCACTGGCAGCAAATGATAACGGCGAGAAAAATCTTGTGGTACTAATTTCAAGGCATCTACATCAGCCACGATGGTAGATAAATCGATGCTGTCGTAACCTATCGTATCCGCAACGACATCACGCACCATAACCTCTGTAACAAAGCCTAAAAGCACTAACTGACGGCCCAAGGGCAAGTCACTATGCTCTTGCTCGGTAAGCGCAATACGAAGCTGATCTTGACTGATCAGCCCTTGTTGCACCATCAACTCGCCTAAGCGAGGTTTACGCCGTTGCTCAGCCATTGTATGAACCTACTGTTGTCAGTGTTGTTAATGCCATTGTTCTAATTATTTCAGTCAAAAAATTATTGAAGTTCACGAATTCTCGCCTCTAATTGCACTCTATCCGGGCTAGAACCACCAGATTTATTGAGCAAGTCTAAGGCGCGTTGATATTGTTTTAAGGCAAGGCTGGACTTACCCATTTGATCTAAACTAATCGCCAGATTAAATGCATAGTCTGCGTTATTAGGCGCAAGTCGGCTGGCATTAAAATAAGCCTCTTGTGCTGAAGGCCACTGGCCCTGCTCGGCATACAGGTTACCTAGCGCGGCATGCAAATTTGTACCTTCAGGCTGCTGGGCTATCATGCTCTTAATGCGGCTTTCTGTTCCAACAACATCTGTATTAGCCCTTGCGTTGACCATGGCCGACTGCGCAATGGTGTTTCTTGGTTCAATCTCCAATACTTTTTGATACCACCCTTGGGCATCTGCATCACGGCCTTGCCGCTGTGCAATTGCAGCCATGCCCAATAATGCATCAACGTTACGTATATCTTGCTGTAATACTTGTCTATATTTCTGCTGTGCAAGTGAATCTTCACCACGAGTAAATGCTTGGTAAGCCGCAAGCAATGTAGGGTCCACACCTGGTGATTGCGCCTTAGCAATCAGCGTCAATGGTTTACTTTTTGTATTGCTATGTTCCTCAGCATTAAAAGAAACTTCGCTATCTGCATAATTTTCAACATTATTGCTGCTTGTTTTTTTAGACCGCAACTTGTTAGGCTCAACCTCAATCACATCATCAACAACATCAGGCTTTTGAGCCGATTTACTATTAAATGCCGACTTATCCGTTTTACTATCAAAACCGGCTATTGCGCTAGCGCCCTCTTTTGACGATGGAATTTCTTGAACTAGAACCACCTGATTTGCCGTAGCGACTTCAACTGGCAACTCTATAGATTCAGCTACAGATGTGTCATTTGCCGCCTGAGTCTGTATAGGCAGACTAGGTTTTACAACCACTACATCTGGCGCAGCTAAAATTTTAATGTAGCCATAACCCTGCATGCCCAGCCAAACCAATAAGGCACCTACAACACCCAAAATGATAAGCGTGAATTTTGAACTCGGCTCCTTAACCTCTTGATTAGCAACAAACACTTTTGCCGCCGCTTTTTGATTAAGTTCTACTGTAGGGGTTTGAAACACGGGAAGTAATGTGGCGGTAGCGGCCTTATTTTTAGCATTCGGCACTGATGCAGTTTCTAGTGGCGCGTTTTTTTCAGTGCTGGACGGCACTGTACCAGATTGCGCGCTTGATTTACTTGAGTCCTTAGCGCTGCCTGGCTTTGGTTTGGCATATTGATTAGCTGAAAAAGTCGCGCCCGTTAAGCCCGCCTCTTCTTCTAAAGAAATGTGCTTATCAACAAGTCCATTTTCAATTAAATTACTTTTTACTGGCTCACTTACTGCAGCACTGTCACCAATGGCTTGTGAAGTTTCAACGGCATTTTCCGCATCAACAGGCACCAGTTCCAGCATTAAAGCCGCATCAGCCACGTAGTCACCCGTTTGCTTTTTGTCTTTTTCTGCCTGCTTGTTTTTATCTAAATGATCTAATGCTTTAATGAGTAAACTCATATAAAAGTTTACCTTTCATTTTCAGCTTCTAGCGCTCTCTCAATAGCCTGAGAGGGGAGGTATTGTTTGTAGCTAGACAGTTCATCACTTTCTAAACTAGCGCTTGTAATCACTGTAGGTCGCAAGAAAATCACTAACTCAGTTTTTCGGCTGGCATCATTTTTACCAGTAAATACTTTACCCACTACCGGCACTTTAGAGACACCTGGCACTTTATCGGTATTGTTAAGCACCTCATCTTGCATCAAACCACCCAGTACCGCTGTGTTACCACTAGCGATTTGCAGCATCGATTCCATTTCTCTTACTTGAATTTCTGGAATCAAGCTTTCCGTTCCAGTTTTTAGACTTGGATTAGGATCAGCCTTGTAGCTAAGCACCCGCGAAACGGTAGGACGCACATTGATATTAACATTACCTGTATTGTTGATTTGGGGGGTCACAGTCATTACCACACCCACTGGTACCGTATGCGCAGTTGTTTCTACTGTTGAGAGAACTCCACCACCAACTGCAGCCTGTGACTGCTGCGACTTCACCGTAAAGTAAACTAAATTATCCACCACTTTAAGCACCGCAGTTTGGTTATTCAGCACCATTAATTTAGGGCTAGAGAGCACTGCTGTTTTACCGAATTGCTCAAGCAAGTTGATAGAGGCTGCAATATTGCCAAACATACTTGTAGGATTAACGTATGCTGCGACAAAACCTGCAGCAGGTTTAACCCCGAATGCGTTAGCACTTGTTGTAAGTAAGCCAGAAATAGGGTTTACTGTTGTTTTTGATCCCAATTGTTGGTTAAACGAAAGTCCCCCATTTGAGCCAGCTATTCTGGACCAATCAATGCCAGCCTGATAACTATCATTCAACCTTACCTCGACAATAGTTGCTTCTATTAATACTTGGCGCTTAGCACTACCCATCACTTTATCTAAAAATTCCTGAACTTTTTCGTGCTGCTTGTTCGTCGCCCGCACATTAATAATTCCAGCCTCGCGGTTAACAATTACCGTTCCTGCAAACAATGTTTTATATTCATTTTTTGCGTCCGCCTTTTCTTTCTCTAGCGTAGTAGCATTGATTACATCAGAATCTGCCTTTTTGGCTGACTGTGTATTATTGGCACTTTTTTGATTAGTTGCAGACAAGCTATTGGTTCTGGCAACAATTACCTCTTTATCAGTTTCAGCCAATATATCTTTTATATTTTTTTCTAATGTTTCCCAAAAGTGACTTTTAGATTCACTGGTAACCGATGTACGCGAACTATTACTTGACCCACCAGCACTGCCCGCAGCGTCTAGCGCACCTTGACCTGTACTTGATATTTCCGCGGCTGCGCCAATGAATCCTGCGGTGTCGCGCGACATGTTCACATAATCTACCGCGTAGGTTCGCAATACAGGCTGATCAGGAGTAACAGTCAACACATTATTCTGAATTTTATAGGTTAAATCTACCTGCTTAGACAAACGCTCTAAGATAGCTGGCAATGTTTGGTCAACCGCATTCAAAGTCACACGACCTTGAATGGACGGATGAATATCCACATTTAACTTGCTATCGCGTGCAATGGCAAAGAGCACCTCTTTTACAGGCGTATCGTAAACAACGATGCTGTAAAGCTGCGCCTTGGCTTGGGGTTTGGGTGGAGGCAAGTAGGTGTTGTTAACTACAGGCTTTGGAATGTTTGATGATGCAGCCGGGGATTTGGATGAGTTATCTGTAGCTAATTGCGCTGTCGATTGAGGCGTAGCCGTATTTTGTCCATCTATGTGGCCTTTTGAAGGCTGTATTTTAGATTGGTGTGCACACGCAGACATACCTAATACAAGCATCAAGCATAAATGACCTAATATTTGTTTGTTGTTTGACACAATCTATTAACCCCCAACTTATTGCTTAAATTACATTTTTTGTATATTTTGCATCATAACTCAAAAAATGCAAGAAATATGCACAGAATATTAAATGTTTACAATAAGTTACAAGCTTTATTTATTGCGTTTGCTCAATATCTCTACTTATCCCGGCAAAAGTTCTTAAATATGGTCGACTATTTTTAATCGGCTCCGGGAGGTTTTTCAATGCAGCAAGTGCATCGCTACGTTGAGTAAAGTCGCCATACAAAATCACGGTATACATTACGCCACTCTGCATTTTTCGATACAAATAAATATTGTCAATTTCTAGCTGCTGACTAAGCCTCTCAAGTTCGGCTTTTAATTGTTCGTCCTTCTTTTGTTCTCCGCTTAACTTGGCATCCGTTGGTAAGGATTTAATCTGCAGAGTGATGGTACTCGGTTGCGCGCTAGCTAATAGATTTTGGGTTACTTCCAACCGCTTATCTATTAATGATAGCTTGGCCAGCGATTGTTTGGCATCAATAGTTTTTTCAACAGGGTTAGCAATCGCTTTAGCGGGAGTTTGTATACCATCAACCTTGGCAATTGGCGATGCCACCGCCACTGTTTTTGCGTCATTAATTATTAGTTCGTTAGTTTTAGCAGCTATATTTTCAGATTGGCTTGCACTCGCCTTGGCCGTGATTTTTGGCTGATGTTGATATTGCCACCACCCATAGCCAATGAATGCAGCCAAGAGTGCAATTAACAGGATTGTCCCAATAAAATATTGCTTATAGTTAGTAGTTTTACGGCCAAATTCGCTATCTTGTATCGCGGCTTTTACATGTTTTGGCGTGACTTGATGCACATTGTCAGCAAAAGCAGCCAGTAAAGACTTATCTGCCAAAATATTCACGCGCCGCGCCAAGCCCTCTGCTGCGCTGGATAGTTTTTTGATGGCCGCATCAGAGAACAGATGCGGCCCATGGTAGCCCGCTGTACGCAAACGCAATATTAAATACTCACCTATGTCTTTAGTGCCCAAAGGTTCTAAATGAAAGCTATGCGTGATGCGCTCACGCAGTTGACGAATATGCGTTTCACTTAAATTAGCGTCAAGCTCGGGTTGGCCAAATAGTACGATTTGCAGTAATTTGTCTTGTTTGGTCTCTAAATTTGATAGCAGCCGAATTTCTTCTAGCGTTGCCAATGGCATGCCTTGTGCTTCTTCCACAAAAATCACCACTTGACGGCCTTCTGCATGGCGATTTAGTAAATGCGCTTGCAGCACCTGCATGACTTTTAGCCGGTCGGCATTTTTTGGTAACTTGAGTTGCAGCTCAAAAGCAATGGCGTGCAATACGTCTTCTGGCGCTACGCTTGGGTTGGCAAGGTAAATGCTTTCTATTTTTTCGGGCAATATCGTTTGCAACATCCGGCAAAGCATGGTTTTGCCGCTGCCTACCTCACCCACCACTTTAATAATACCTTCACCATTGGTAATGGCGTAAACAAGTGCATCCAGCACTGCACCCCGATTGCCGCCCGAAAAGAAAAAGTCTGTATTCGGGGTGATTTTGAATGGCGGCTCTTTTAGGCCAAAGTGAGGGTAATACAATTTTTTTCCGTTGCTATTATTGGTACTATTGTCTAGGTTTCTTCTATAGTACTCATGCGGCTATACAAGGTTGTGCGGTTCACATTGAGCAGCTTCGCCGCCTGGCTTAAATTACCATGCGTCATCTGCATTGCGGCCTCTATATAAGCGCGTTCCCAGGTTTTTAGCACTGCATCTAAACTCACATTGGCTTGTCGTTGCAAGTGACGTTGCGCTTGTGCAGTCATGCCGCTTGCATCATTAAAGTTTAATGACTCGTCTTTGTTTTCTGGTTCGGATAAATCAAATTCGGCAATCAACTGATTGGCTGTTACAGTTTTACCTGAGTACTTTGCGATTAAACGTATCACAATATTTCTCAGTTCACGCACATTGCCTGGAAAAGCATAATCCAGCCAGCGTGCATTTGCCGCCGCATCCAATACAAACGGTGCTTGCCCAATCTGTTTAGCGTAAAACTCAGTGAAATGATCTCGTAACAAATGCTTATCTTCACCCAAGTCTCTTACTGGAGGCACGTGAACTGCAAACACACTTAACCGATGATATAAATCAGATCTGAATTTGCCAGCACGCACCTCTGCACGCAAATCACGATTTGTAGCCGCAACAATACGAGCCCGACTCTTACGGGTTTGTGTTTCACCAATACGCTGGTATTCACCATTCTCTAGCACGCGTAACAACTTGGCCTGTAACTCTAAAGGCAATTCACCTATTTCATCTAAAAACAAAGTACCTTCACTTGCGTCTTCAAAATAACCCGCATGTGCAGCGATAGCGCCAGTAAATGCACCTTTGGTGTGGCCGAACAATATAGATTCAGCCAATAATGGAGAGATTGCAGCACAATTGACCGATAAATAGGGATGCAATACACGCTTACTAGCGTGATGGAAGCTACCTGCAACCAATTCTTTGCCACTACCCGACTCACCTTCAATCAGCACGGGAAAAGGCGAATCTGCAAACTGAGTAATTTGCATACGCAAGGCTTGCATGGGCAAGCTATCCCCAAGCAAACCATCAAACTCTTGTTCCGCTTTGATTTCATTTAGCTCAACATCTTGCACTTTAAGCGACTGCAGCAACATGTCTTTAAGTTTTTCAACATCACAAGGCTTAGCAATAAAATCTACTGCGCCTAAAGTCAATGCCCGCTTAACGTTGGCATCATCGCTTTGACCAGACAATACATGTATTTTAATGGTGGGCGAATGTGCCAGAAGTGCGCTGATTACTTTGAAGCCTTCTTCTGGCGTATGCGGCGAAGGGGGCAATCCCAAGTCGACCAAAGCCAATGCAGGTAGACCATCCAGCTGTTGCAGTAAACTTTTCAGCTGCGTATACGATTCAGCCACACATACTTCAAAATGTTTACTTAATACAAAATGTAGCGTATCCGTAATTAAAGGATCGTCATCAATAACCATTAAAACGGGACGAAGAGCCGCCATCAATTAGACCTTTACAAAAAATTTTATAACTTCATTAATCAGCACCACTATAGCCTGAAAGGCTATATGTATCAATTAGTTTGCTGTAGGAATTTTAAAATTTAAGTATGATGGGGCTCATTCTCGCGACCAAGCGATCGCAATCTGAATGTAAAAATATTGCAATTATCGAGCCTGTAACTACTATTGAGTCTTATATAATGCAATTTCAGGCGCTAATCATCAAGTGCTAATTTAAGACGGACATCTAACATATCTCTCAATAGCATAATCTCTTGAAATACCTCTATGCCAAAACCAATGCGCTCAGTACTTCGATTATCCATTAATAGTTCGTCTAAATACGCTTTTGTTTCAACCATATTATCTGTAACTTTACTCTCAGCCGTCCAAAGCATGGTTAACCTCTCAACAATATGTGGCAACTCCTCTAAGCTGGAGGCGGCCAAGCTAGGAAATGCAGTTTTTTCCCACTGCGGCATCATGATGTTAAAACTTTCATGCAACTGTTTTGCATTATTTAAAAAATCTTCTTTTTGATTGCTCTTTCGATACAGATCCAATAAACAAAACCAGTGTTTTAAAGCAGCCTTAGGCGTTTCCTGAATTTGAGTTCTTAACAGCATCATCGCTTCTTTAAAGCGATTTAAATTGATGTAAATTTTAGCTTGTTCCAGAACTTGCTCAACCTCTTCTTTCTTTTCCAAATCAATACTGACTTCTGGTTCTACCTCTGGAATACTTCCTGAGAACTCGCCCTCAGTTACTCGAGTGTCCGTCACTTCATCTGTGACAGAGCTCTGTTCAGCCGAATATCCCTGTTCGATTGCTGATTTTACCTCAAGCCCATCTGAATCAGGCACAGTGGCAGGCTGAATGTTTTTCAGTTTTCTACGACCGTAAATCGCCAAAGGCAAGCCAATCACTAAAATTAGTGACGAAATCAATATCCATATATTCCACGAAATAGGTTCTGACTTGTCTGTGGGAGTTGATGCCACCTTTACTGGCGGTGAAATGTCGGCTTGGGTTTGGGTAGAACTCGCAGCCTGATTCTGTGTAATGGGTTGTAATGGCAGGTTACTTTGTAACTGAGCATCTTGTTTTTGCTTAACAGGTTTATTCTTAGACTCAGCTACAGACAAAGCAAGGTCAAAAAAACGTATCAGTTCAACTTTAAGTGCCGCAAGTTTTGGCGTTAAGTTAGCTAACTTAATATTAAGTTCGTCTAACCCTTGTTTAAAAAGGGCGTTCCTTTTTACCAAGTTATCGTAAATTGACTGTAATTTTGAGCTGACTTCAACCTTTACATCATCCTTAATTCCATAGCTTGCAATTAACTTTGGCTTGTCTTGACTTCCACTAATTTTATTTTTTAAGGGCGCAGAGTCAATGGAACCGCTATTCTTCCCTAGGTACTTGATATTAGGAATAACGATTAAATTTGCATTGTTCGAGGCAGTCGCGGGGTCTAGGTTTGGGTGAATCTCTTGACTTAACTGCAGTGTTTTTACAATAAACCGGTGCTGCATTTTTTTATTTTTTGGATAAAATAAAGCCGCCAATTCTTTAACACTTTCCCCTGGCAATACTGGCCATGTAATGGCTACCTGGCTCTGCACATGCTGATCCGGTTGCTCAGGTGTAAGCAATAAAATTTCATCGAATGTAGGCGTTTCTTGATTTGCTGATTGCGCTAACAGAGAGTTACTCTGCAAAGCAATCAGAAACGCGAACGTAAAATTTGGATAGAGTCGCACTACAAAACCTTTATAGATAATTTGACTATAAACTCTGGTAAATTTCATCACTTACAATCGACACATTTAAATCATATCCATCAGTTGCTTTCTCGGCTCTTTGGAATATTGTTATGTTGAGCAGATTTACAATAGACATATAATTCAATTGTGATTCTTGATTTAAAAAATTTATCATTTCATTCATTTCAAAGTGGCAATTATGACTACTGAAATGCAATGTGCGTGCCAAAGTTTTTTACTACAAAAAATTTATTTAACCTATTGATTATCAAGTATAAAAATTTTCATGCCAAAATTAAACCATAAACTTGTGTTGCGAACCTAGTGTAAAGTGTTGATATTTCGTCAACCCTATTGACGAAATAATTCTGCAGTTCTGTTACAAATAATCAAACTCCTTAATGATTTTTATACATCTATCATATAAAAACCCAAATGTAGACTTTCAGCATACTTTAGCTAAATCTCAACCAGAATGATTAAATACTAATATTTAATTGAGGTTTATCACGCTTTTTGTGAAGATATGGGCTGCTACTATCGGGTAATGTTTATGTTTGCAGATGTGTCACTAAAATATAAATTAATGCCGATGTCTGAAGAATTGAAATGAATACTTCATTGTGAACGCTAGAATTTTTATAAAAAAAACCCGCTTTCGCGGGCTTTTTTTATTACTTACCTTTGTACAGCTTATTCGTCTGCTTCTGTTTCTGCTTTCGCTTCAGCTACAGGCGCTTCAATCAAAGCCTTCATACTTAAACGCACACGGCCTTTTTCATCAGCTTCTACAACTTTCACTTTCACAACATCACCTTCTTTTAAGAAATCACTCACCGCATTTACACGTTGATGCGCGATTTGAGAAATGTGCAACAGGCCATCTTTACCTGGAATCAGCGATACAATCGCACCAAAATCAAGTAACTTAAGCACAGTACCTTCATACACATTACCAATTTCAACTTCCGCTGTAATCTCAGCAATACGACGTTGTGCTTCAGCGCCTTGTTCTGAGCTAGTGCAAGCAATTTTCACTGTACCGTCTTCAGTAATATCAATGCTTGTGCCAGTTTCTTCAGTGAGCGCACGAATCACTGCGCCACCTTTACCAATTACATCACGAATTTTTTCAGGGTTAATTTTCATCACGATAATACGTGGTGCAAAGGCTGACATTTCAGTGTTAGCCGTGCTCATTGCCGTTTTCATGATACCTAAAATGTGCGTACGGCCTTCTTTAGCTTGTGCTAATGCCACCTGCATAATTTGTGCAGTAATACCTGTGATTTTGATGTCCATTTGCAGTGCTGTAATACCATCTTCTGTACCTGCTACTTTAAAGTCCATGTCACCTAGATGATCTTCATCACCTAAAATGTCAGTCAGCACCGCAACGCGGTTGCCTTCTTTAATCAAGCCCATGGCAATACCAGCCACGTGGTTTTTCATCGGCACGCCTGCGTCTATTAGGGCTAAGCAGCCACCACATACTGAAGCCATTGAACTAGAGCCGTTAGATTCTGTAATTTCAGAAACCACGCGCATCGTGTAATCAAAATCTTCTTGATCTGGCAATGCTGCGATTAGCGCACGTTTTGCCAATCGACCATGGCCAATTTCACGGCGTTTAGGTGTACCCACGCGACCAGTTTCACCAGTCGCGTACGGAGGCATATTGTAATGCAGCATAAAGCGGTCTTTAAACTCGCCTTGTAGCGCATCAATCACTTGTTCATCTCGGCCTGTACCTAATGTTGCAACCACTAAAGCTTGCGTTTCACCACGTGTGAACAATGCAGAGCCATGTGTGCGTGGCAATACGCCTGTGCGGATGCTAATTGGACGAACAGTACGGGTGTCACGACCATCAATACGTGGTTCGCCATTTAAAATTTGGCTACGCACAGTTTTAGCTTCTAAATTAAAGATTTCAGTTTTAATTTTGTTCGCTTCTGTAGTAGAAGTTTCTTCAGTAATCAACTCGCTCAATACGCGATTTGTAATTTCTTCCAGCTTAGCTGAACGTGCACCTTTGGCTTTAATTTGGAATGCAGCGTTGATATCAGCAGCAGCTAAACCAGCTACTTTTTCAATTAGTGCAGTATCTGGCTCAGGTGCAACCCAATCCCAAGCGTCTTTACCTGCTTCAGCAGTTAACTCGCCAATCAATTTAATGACTGCTTGCATTTGCTCGTGACCATACACTACAGCACCTAGCATGATTTCTTCTGAAAGCTCTTTAGCTTCAGATTCCACCATCATCACAGCTGTTTCAGTGGCAGCTACTACTAAATCCAACTCAGTTTCTGCTAATTGAGCTTTTGTTGGGTTAAGTACATATTCCTCATTGATGTAGCCTACACGCGCTGCGCCTAATGGGCCGAAAAATGGAATGCCAGATAAAGACATGGCTGCAGAAGCACCAATAATCGCCGGAATATCCGCATCAATTTCAGGGTCTGACGACAACACAGTTGCTACTACTTGCACTTCATTGTAGAACGCTTCTGGAAATAGAGGGCGTAATGGACGGTCAATTAAACGACTTGTTAATGTTTCTTTTTCTGAAGGACGGCCTTCACGCTTAAAGAAACCACCAGGAATTTTACCTGCGGCATAGGTTTTTTCCATGTAATCTACAGTCAATGGAAAGAAATCCTGGCCTGCTTTTACTTCACTTTTACTTGTTACCGCAACTAACACAACAGTATCGCCATAACTCACCATCACTGCAGCGTCTGCCTGACGTGAGATTTCACCTGTTTCAAGGGTGAGCGTATGCGCACCGTATTGAATACTTTTTGTAACTTTATTAAACATTATTTTTTCCTTTATCTTATCAAAAAGCTGTTATTCACTACCCAATAACAGCTAGTTTTATCTCAATGACTAAAAATTACTGTGATATTTTTTGGCTTTATATTTTAGCCATGAAAAAAGCCGACGCATATCACCATGCAATCGGCTTTTCTTATAATTACAAAAGCGAACTTAATATTAACAAGAAGTCACTTTTATAAAAATTACTTACGTAAGCTCAAACGCTCAATCAATGTTTGATAGCGACTTGAATCTTTACGTTTTAAATAATCTAGCAAACTACGACGTTGACTTACTAATGCTAACAAACCACGACGTGAGTGATTATCTTTTTTGTTAGATTTAAAATGCTCAGTTAAGTAGGTAATGCGGCTAGTTAAAAGCGCAACCTGCACTTCTGGGCTAGCGGTATCATTTGGAGCACGTTGATATTCTTTAACGATTTTTGCGGTATCTACAGCTGTAATTGCCATTTTTTTTCCTTAATTAGCGTCAATGCCTAAGCAGAAAACCCACCAAGACATTCATTTACATGAACTGCGCATTTTAATGATAAATCAATGATTTATCAATGACTTTTTACACTATTTGCATTATTAGCCTGACGTTCACCCGTCTTTATCAACAATCAAGCGTTTCGGCGCGATTTTGCCGTCACTTTGCTGCTCACCTAGCCCTAAAAAAACTTGATTCTCGCTATACAATCTTATTAAACCTTGTGGAATTGCGCCGCTTTGCCACACAGCCTGCCCTCGTTGCAAATAAAAAGTGCTATCTTCATCCAATGTCATGGCTGGAAGAGCCAACACTGCGCTGTCTGGCGGAAGTAAAGCAGCTATCCGTTGCGCTTCAGACATTGCTTCAAATTGCTCTAAAGTGATGCTTTGTGCGATTTGATAATTGGCAGTCTGCGTTCTACGCAAACCAATTAAATGCGCGCCGCAACCAAGTTTTTTGCCAATATCTTCGGCCAACGTCCTTATATACGTGCCTTTTGTGCAAGTCACTGTGATAGATGCCACATCTTGTTCAAAAGAATTTAGCGTAATACTGTGGATGGTAATGAAGCGCTCTTTACGTTCAATCTCTACTCCGGCACGTGCATATTCATACAGCGCCTTTCCTTCATGCTTTAACGCTGAATACATAGGAGGAATTTGGCTGATTTTGCCAACAAACTGCCGGCATACTTCTGCAAATTGCGCCTGACTTACATTGACGGGTTGTGTTGATAAAACTTCACCTTCTGCATCACCTGTATTGGTAGTCTCACCTAACTTCAATGTTGCGAAATAGGTTTTATCTGCATCAGTTAAATAGTGAGCAAATTTGGTAGCCTCACCAAAACAAAGCGGCAGCAAACCTGTTGCCAATGGGTCTAGTGTGCCTGTGTGGCCTGCTTTAGCAGCTTGATATAGCCACTTTATTTTTTGCAATGCCTGATTACTAGAAAAGCCGAGCGGCTTATCAAGTAGCAATACGCCATTAATATTTTTTTTTGGTCTTTTGAACTGCAAGAAACTGGCTTCTTATAGCTAGAAGTTAAAGTTATTTTTTGGACTTATCAGGATTTGTGGCTAACGCTTCATCAATCAATTTTGACATCATCATGCCATTATCTATTGAAGCATCATACACAAAATGTAACTGCGGAACAGTGCGTAGCAACATGCGTTTAGCCAGTTGTGTGCGTAAAAAGCCAGCTGACTTTTCTAAACCTTGCTGCATGCTTTCGCTCGCCTTTGCTGCGCTGTAGAAAATCTTGGCGTGTGCCATGTCGCCAGTGACTTCTACAGCAGTCACAGTGACCATGCCAACACGCGGATCTTTAACCTCAAACTGTAGCAAGTCTGCAAGCTCGCGCTGCATTTGTTCCGCCACGCGGTGACTTCGAGAGAACTCTTTAGCCATTACAGAGTACGCGCCACTTCTACAATCTCATACACTTCTAAAATATCACCCACTTCAATATCGTTAAAGTTCTTCAGAGACAATCCGCATTCAAAGTTATTTTTCACTTCTTTTACATCATCTTTAAAGCGCTTGAGCGAATCCAGCTCACCAGTATGAATAATCACATTGTTGCGTAATACACGTACTCTTGAGTTACGCTTAATCATACCATCTTGCACATAACAACCAGCAATCGCGCCTACTTTAGAAATACGGAATACTTCACGAATCTCAACAGTACCGATCATGCTTTCTTTTTGCTCTGGTGCCAACATGCCACCAAGCGCAGCTTTAATCTCATCAACAGCTTCATAAATAATGTTGTAGTAACGCACATCAATGCCCAAGCTTTCAATCAGTTTACGCGCACCAGAATCAGCACGCACATTAAAGCCAATCAACACAGCCTTAGATGCCGCTGCCAGATTCACATCAGACTCACTGATTGCACCTACACCTGTGTGAATGATGTTAACTTTAACTTCAGCAGTAGACAGCTTTTGTAGACTGGTAGCCAACGCTTCATATGAACCTTGTACGTCAGATTTAATGATTAGACCTAAGGTTTGTTGTGATGCGCCATCACCCATTTGGTCAAACATATTTTCAAGTTTTGCAGCTTGCTGTTTAGCTAACTTCACATCACGGAATTTACCTTGACGGAAGTTGGCAATTTCACGTGCTTTACGCTCATCATTTAGCACGATTACTTCTTCACCAGCACTTGGCACGTCAGACAAACCTTGAATTTCCACTGGTATTGATGGACCAGCTTCTTGAATCTCTTTACCAGACTCATCCAGCATCGCGCGCACTTTACCGAAAGTAGTGCCTGCAAGTATCATGTCGCCACGTTTTAATGTACCAGACGTGACTAATATAGTTGCTACCGGGCCGCGACCCTTATCTAAACGACCTTCAATCACCAAGCCTTTTGCCGGGGTATTTTTAGGCGCTTGCAGTTCTAATATTTCCGCTTGCAGAAGCACGGCTTCTAACAGCTCATCAATACCTTTACCTGTCTTAGCTGAAACTTCCCTGAACATCACTTCGCCACCAAAGTCTTCTGGCACCACTTCTTGCGCTACCAGCTCCATTTTTACACGTTCAGGCTCAGCACCAGGCTTATCAATTTTATTGATGGCAACAACCAGCGGCACACCCGCCGCTTTGGCGTGGTGAATCGCTTCAATGGTCTGTGGCATCACGCCATCGTCGGCAGAAACCACCAGAATTACCACATCGGTTGCTTTTGCACCACGTGCACGCATGGCAGTAAAGGCTTCATGGCCTGGCGTGTCCAAAAACGTCACCATACCGCGTGGCGTTTCTACGTGGTAAGCGCCAATATGCTGGGTAATACCACCCGCTTCGCCTGAAGCCACGCGACTACGACGAATATAGTCAAGTAGCGAAGTTTTACCATGGTCAACGTGACCCATCACTGTCACTACAGGTGGGCGCGCTTCCATGATTGCAGCTGCGTGTTCGACTTCTTCTACAAATGCATCAGGATCGTTCGGTGCCGCAGCCTTAGCTTTATGACCCATTTCTTCTACAATAATAATTGCAGTTTCCTGGTCTAGTACTTGGTTAATCGTCACCATCATGCCCATGCCCATCAGCGTTTTAATCACTTCACCTGATTTAACCGCCATTTTATGAGCCAGCTCAGCTACGGTAATTGTTTCCGGCACTAATACTTCATACACAATGGCTTCTGTAGGTGCATTAAATGCATGCTGTGCATCATCATCCTGATGTCTATGCTTGCCTTTAGGCGCGCGCCAGCCTGGTTTACCCGCTGTAATATCACCGCGTGTTTTTAAACCACGTTTTTTGTTCTCTGCATCTGTCCACTCTTTATTATTGCTTTTACCTTTTTTCGCTTCTTTTGCTACCGGTTTTGCTACACCTTCTTTAGCAACCGGCTTATGCAAAGTGCCTTCAGATAATTTTGCAGCTTTTACTTTCGCAGCTTCCGCTTCAGCAAGCTTTCTAGCCTCTTCATCTAGACGGCGTTGAGCCATTTCTTCTTTTTTACGCTTATCTTCTGCTTGCATCGCTGCCAACGCTGAATGACGCTTAGCTTCGCGCTCACGCAGGGCAATTTCCTCTTCGCCCAATAAATCTTTACGGCTAATCGTTTTTACCACTTCCACTACTACAGGTTTTTCAACGACGACTGGCTCGGCAACTTCCGGCAATGCCTCAACTTCTTTAGTCTCTACAGTCACCTCTGCCACTTCAACAACGGCTGGCGGCGCCTCAACGGCAACCTCAACTGGCACAACGCTCTCAATTAGCGTCTCAACCTCCTGCTCAACTAAAACTGGCGGGGTTTCTGTATTCTCAACCAAATCCTGCTCATCGCGCTGTTCAATAACACGTTTCTTACGCACCTCGACTTGAATAGTGCGCGCTCTGCCCGTGTTGTCAGTTTTTTTGATTTCTGTGCTTGATTTACGCGTCAAGGTAATTTTATTTTTTGGCGCAAGCGTACCGTGCTCTTTGCGTAAATGTTCCAACAATGCTGTTTTATCACTTTCACTCAAATGATCTTCAGCTGTTGATTTATGCACGCCAGCACTATTTAGCTGCTCTAATAGCAGTGCTGTTGGTAGCTTTAATTCGCCAGCAAATTGTTCTACGGTTGTTTGTGCCATCTTGTTGCTCCAGTATTCTTTCCTAAGCTTTATTGCCTAGCTTTACAGCTTATTTCTTGTATTGCGCTATTCTAAACTCTGTTGATTTAAACTTTTTTTAAATCACTGATATTTAAACCAGCCTTATTTAAACCAGCCTTATTTAAACCAAGGTGCGCGCGCAGTCATAATCAACGTTTTTGCACGTTCCGCATCCATTTGAGTAAGCTCTACCAACTCATCCACGGCCAACTCAGCTAAATCATCCATAGTAGCCACGCCTTTTGCAGCCAACAGATTTGCAGTTGCATCATCCATACCTTCCATAGCCAGCAAATCTTCAGCAGCTTCTTCAACTTTTTCTTCTTTGGCAATCGCCTCTGTTAACAATGCTGCACGCGCGCGCTTACGTAGCTCTTCAATGGTATCTTCATCAAACGCCTCGATTTCGTTCATCTCAGCCAGAGGCACATAAGCAATTTCTTCCAATGTACTAAAGCCTTCTTGCACCAGAATTTCAGCAACTTCTGCATCCACATCCAGTTTTTCCATGAATAACTGACTCACACCAGCAAACTCGTCCTGGTTTTTCTGTGCCGCCTGGTCTACCGTTAAGATATTTAATGTCCAGCCGGTTAGTTCTGAAGCTAAGCGCACATTCTGACCATTACGGCCGATAGCTAATGCCAACTGCTCTTCGTCCACGACCACATCCATACTGTGCGCATCTTCATCCACCATAATGCTGGAAACTTCTGCAGGCGACATTGCGTTAATCACAAACTGTGCAGGCTCCATGCTCCACAACACGATATCCACGCGCTCGCCAGCCAGTTCGCCAGTTACCGCCTGAACGCGTGAGCCGCGCATACCAACACAGGTGCCCACCGGATCAATACGCTGGTCATTTGATTTAACAGCGATTTTTGAACGCAAACCAGGATCACGAGCCGCCGCACGTATCTCTAACAAACCTTCTTCAATTTCCGGTACTTCTAATTCAAATAATCGCACTAAGAAATCAGGCGTGATTCTAGACAATATTAACTGCGGACCACGGCCACCACGTTCGATACGTGACAAATAAGCACGCACACGGTCACCCACACGCAAGTTTTCCTTTGGAATCATTTGCTCACGTGGCAATAAAGACTCAATACGACCCACTTCAATAATCGCATTACCTTTTTCCATGCGCTTAATCACGCCTGTGACCAGCTTTTCATCACGCGCTAAAAAGTCTTCCAGAATTTGCTCGCGCTCAGCTTCGCGTACTTTTTGTAAAATCACTTGTTTAGCAGCTTGTGCGCCAATACGACCGAACTCGATACTTTCTAACGGCTCTTCGTAATAATCACCAATATTCAAGCCTTTAGCATGCTCACTCTCTTCATCGATTTGATAAGCCGAGTTTTCCAGCAAATCATAATCTACATAGTGCCAGCGCCTGAATGTTTCATAATCACCAGTTTCACGATCGATAGATACGCGAATATCGGCATCATCATGATGTTTTTTCTTGGTGGCTGACGCCAAGGCAAGCTCAAGCGCAGTAAAGATTACCTCTTTACTCACATTTTTTTCATGCGCCAATGCATCTACCAATAATAAAATTTCACGACTCATCATCTATCTCCGACTATAAATTGCAGATTAACTGCTTTATTTCATTAAATTCTTAATATTAAAAAACTATATTTTAAATTTTCGCTTTAAAAAACCGGGCTTAAGCGCGACTTATCAATGTTGGCAAGTGTAATCTTATTGATAACACCCTCACACTCCAGCAACAACTCGTCAGCTTCCACACCACGTATCAAGCCTAAAAAGTTCTTTTTTGTTACTTTTTCTTCTTTACCTTTAGCGCTCACTACCAACTCAATGACAGGCACACGCAACTTAACCGTGGCACGTTCACCAATAAAACGGATAAAGTCCGCTTCTTTTTTTAATACCCGATCCATCCCCGGAGATGAAACCTCCAGGCGGTCGTAATCAATATCATTTTCAACCGCCAGCAAGTTACCCAGCTGATTACTTACCAAAGAGCAATCATCAATGTTAACGCTATCTTTAATATCCGCAGGGTTTAGCTTGTCAATGAAAACGCGCAACAATTTGCCTCGATTAGAAATCTCTAAATCAACAAGTTCATAGCCTAACTGGCTTACCGATTTCTCTATCAACGTATGCAAATCTTGCATGTTTACTCAACCCTATTCCTCTGCTGCAGCCCCGCAATCGTTTGCGTAAGTTGCAGAAACAAAAAATGGGCACAAAGCCCATCGAAAAATTCTCATAGCATTATACCTATCAATTCAATGAATTGGAAACACTACGTATAAAAAGTTGCCTTTAACTTAAATATCGCGCCAATGCCGGACTAATCATTCAAATATCCCTCTATATTCGTTTTAGTTATAAATTTATAAAAAACAATTCTTTTTAATTGTTAAAAAAAGCTTTTATAGTGCATGCCTTGATATTTGTTAAACAGATTTGAGATAAGCCATGTCAGTTATTCAGAGTACTAATCTTCACAACTCGAGTGTTCAGAACTCAAGCCGAAACGCATCAGAAAATAATCGTGATTTTTCGCAAGAGATTCTGCGTGCTGTGGAAGAGCTTAAACATGGCTCTGGTTTTGGCTCGGTTGAAATCGTGCTGCATGAAGGACGTGTAACACAAATTGAAAAGCGGGAAAAACTTAGGTTTACTCAAGACAATGCCAGATCTGTGCCTACTGCTAAAGCAGCGGTTAAATAAGAGATTCTTAAAATCTTTAATACATGAGCTGACCAGTAGGCTGGAAGCTTTCATCGGGAGATACACATGCAATTCAAATTTACAAAATTCGCCACTGTGCTGCTAGCCAGCGGCATTATTTCACTGCCAATCACCGCAAGTGCTAACGACAGCAAAGAGCTTGAAGAGCTGCGCGGTTTGGTACAAGAACTTAGCCAGCAAGTTAAAATACTGGCGCGCAAAGGCGAAATTGGCGAAGAAGATGCTGCAAAAGCAAAAAAAGAAACACCAGTAGTAAAAGCTAGCAGCAGCGGCTTTTCATTTGGCTCAGCGGATGGCAAAAACGAAATTAAGTTTAGAGGGTTAGTGCAAGCAGATCATCGCCATTATTTTGACGGGGCTAATGATGTGCGTAATCGCTCTAATCAGCGAGCTGGCGACCTTGATGCTAACGGCTTTCATGACGCCGAAGACACTTCTTTACTTCGCCGCGTACGTCCAACCATTGAAGGTAAAGTGGGTAAATATGGCTTCCGCTTCACACCTGAATTTGCAGGCGGCAGTGCTTCAGCTGTCGATGCTTATATAGAAGCGAATTTAAACCCGGCATTTAAAATTCGTGCGGGTAAACAAAAGAGTATTGTCGGTCTTGAGCGTCTGCAAGGTGGTGGCGACATCAAATTTATAGAGCGTAGCTATGTGACTAACGCTATTCTGCCAAACCGCGATTTAGGGGTAACTATTTCAGGTGATGTATTAGGTAATAAACTTAACTATGGTGTGGGTATTGTGAATGGTGTGAATGATGGCGGCAATATAAGTACAGGTACAGAATATAACGGGGAGCGCGAATACACAGCACGTTTATTTGCTACACCGTTCAATGATTCGACTTCTGCACTGGCGGGTTTAGGTTTTGGTATTGGTGCTACTTATACAGACTTTACTGGCGAAAAGAACTTAAACTTTACTGACACCTCTTCAGCAGACGCGACCCGCAATGGCTTGCCGAGTTATGTTTCAGATGGTCAGCAAACTTTCTTTAGATACAGTTCAGCTGCCGTTGCTGACGGGAAACGCTTCCGTGTGTCACCACAAGCTAATTTCTACAATGGTCCTTTTGGTGTGATTGCAGAATACGCACGTGTAAGCCAAGACGTAAGCTTAACAACGGGCGGTTCACCAGCAGCTGGTGGTGCCGGGACTAATACAGCATTTACCGCTGGCAGCAACAAAAAGCTTAATCACGACGCTTGGCAAATTGCGACTTCATACCTCATCACTGGTGAAGATGCTTCATTCAAAGGCGTTAAGCCAAAGAGTGACTTTGATTTAGACAAAGGCGGCTGGGGTGCTTGGGAGTTAGTGGCGCGTTACAGTGAAATTAACTTAGATGACGACACCTTCAAAAATCCTGCTGGCTCATTATTTACTGGAGCATACGCTGACTTATCAACCAGTGCTAAATCAGCCAAATCTTGGGTGGCAGGCGTGAATTGGTACTTAAATAGCAACGCAAAAATTGCATTGAATTACTCGCATACCAATTTTGACGGCGGTGCAGGTGTAGGCACTACAGCCGTAAACGGCTCAGGTTCAAATATTCGTGACCGCGAAAGTGAGAACGCATTGTTAGCTCGATTCCAAGTAGCCTTCTAAACAAAGCAACCAACTCATTCCTTACTAGACTTTTTAGCTAAGGGATGAAAAAAGCAGAAAAGATTTAACGTGAAAGAAAATGAAATATTTTCACTGAATATCGATTAAAAGTTTCACAGCATTCAATTAATTAAGGATTACACATGAAAAAAACACTTTTAGCCATTGCATTGCTTTCAGCAGTGTTTGGCGCAACGGCTCCGATATCAGCTATTGCAAAAGACGTTGAAATTCTAAACGTTTCTTACGACCCAACCCGTGAGCTTTACACGGAATTTAATGCCGCTTTTGCTAAATACTGGTTAGCGAAAACGGGCGATAAAGTTACCATCAAACAGTCGCATGGCGGCGCAGGTAAACAAGCGCGCTCAGTGATTGATGGCTTGCCAGCAGATGTTGTAACGCTTGCTTTGGCTTACGATATTGATGCGATTCACGAAAAAGCCAAATTGATTCCAAAGAACTGGCAAACACGTTTAGGCAATAACAGCTCGCCATACACTTCAACCATTGTATTGCTGGTGCGTAAAGGCAACCCAAAGAAAATCAAAGACTGGGATGACTTAATTAAACCGGGAGTTTCTGTGATTACGCCTAACCCTAAGACATCGGGCGGTGCACGCTGGAACTACTTGGCTGCCTGGGCGTATGCGTTGAAACATAACAATAACGATGATGCTAAAGCAAAAGATTTTGTTAAAAAATTATTTAACAATGTGCCTGTGCTTGACTCTGGCGCACGTGGATCTACCACCACTTTCGTAGAACGTGGCATTGGTGACGTGTTCATCTCTTGGGAAAACGAAGCGTTTCTGGCTTTAAAAGAGTTAGGTCCGGATAAATTTGAAATCATTGTGCCTTCATTATCTATCCTTGCTGAACCACCAGTGACTATTATCGACAAAACTGTTGATAAGCGTAAAACCCGTGAAGTATCGCAAGCTTATTTAGAGTATCTCTACTCTGAAGAAGGCCAAGATCTTGCTGGTAAACATTACTATCGTCCAACTAACCCTAAATATGCTGAAAAATATGCCAGCCAATTTCCAAAAGTGAACTTGATTAAAATTGATGACGTATTTGGCGGTTGGCAAAAAGCGCAAAAAACACACTTTTCTGATGGCGGTACATTCGACCAGATCTATCAAAAATAATTATATAGTTATTTAATTTATTAAATTAGTTGTTTAATACGGACGCAGCGCTAGACAAAATCTGGCGCTGCATCTTAACAGGAGGCTCTTACCATGAGTTCAGTTTTAATTGTAGGTGGTGACCAGATTGATGGCATCAAACAAGTACTCAACAATCATGGAGTTGATCAGATCAACCATTGGTCAGGCCGTAAATCTGGCGACAGCAACAAAGTGATTCCGCTAGACACCAAAATCATCGTGCTAATCACCAATTGGATTAGCCACTCCATTACCCATAAAATAAAAAGAAGCGCCATCAGGCGCGGCATCAAAGTGATTTATACGCCTAACGGCGCAACGGCATTACACAATCGCCTAGTAAAATCTGGCTCTGATTTTGAATTGGAGAGTGATTGTGAACACTCATCGATTGCTTACTCAAATTCACTGCATTAATTTTTCTGCAATACACTTTCATTCAATTGCCCTGTCAACAGTATGGGCAAATTTAGCACTTAAGGATTTAGCAAATGGCCACACTGCGATTAGGTGATACTGCACCTGACTTTATTCAGGAATCAAGCATTGGCGTTATTGGCTTTCATAGCTGGCTGGGAAATAGCTGGGGGATATTATTCTCTCACCCTGCCGACTTTACGCCAGTTTGCACCACAGAGCTTGGTGTCACAGCAAGATTGGCTAATGAATTTAAAAAACGTAATGTCAAAGCCATTGCACTATCGGTAGACTCGGTAGCTTCTCACCTAGGCTGGATTAAAGACATTAACGAAACGCAATCGACTGTTGTTAATTTTCCTATATTAGAAGATGCGAATAGAAAAGTTTCCGTACTATATGACTTGATTCACCCGAATGCCAGCACCACAAACACGGTGCGCTCTGTGCATGTGATAGACCCTAACAAAAAGATACGACTCATATTAACTTACCCAGCCAGCACTGGGCGCAATTTTAACGAGATTCTGCGTGTGATTGATTCATTGCAATTAACCGAGTATCACAGCGTTGCCACGCCAGCAAATTGGAAAGATGGCGACGATGTGGTGATTCTGCCTTCAATCACTGACCCAAATGTGTTAATCAGCAAGTTTCCAAAAGGATTTAGATCAATAAAGCCTTATTTAAGATTTACACCTCAACCGAACAAATAAACTTTCAAACAATTTACTGAATACATCAGGGATCATAATGAAACTAGAAACATTAGCCATACACGCGGGTTACAGCCCGGACTCGACAACCAAAGCGGTTGCGGTGCCTATCTATCAAACCACTTCGTACGCATTTGATAGCACCCAGCATGGGGCGGATTTATTTGACCTGAAAGTACAAGGTAATATCTACACGCGCATTATGAACCCGACAACTTCAGTGCTTGAGCAAAGACTGGCGCAATTGGAAGGCGGCATCGGCGCACTGGCGGTAGCTTCTGGCATGGCGGCCATTACCTATGCCATACAAACTATCGCCGAGGCTGGCGATAACATTGTGGCAATTTCAACGTTGTATGGTGGCACATATAATTTATTTGCTCACACCCTGCCTAAACAAGGCATTGAAGTACGCTTTTTTGATTATCACGACCCTGCCGCGCTTGAAAAACTTATTGATAACAAAACCAAGCTGGTTTTTACTGAATCCATAGGAAATCCGTTAGGCAACATTGTAGATATTGAAGCGATTAGCGCAATTGCACATCGTCATGGCGTGCCTGTAGTGGTAGACAACACGGTTGCAACACCGATTTTGCATCGCCCGTTTGAGCACGGTGCGGATATTGTGGTGCATTCACTTACCAAATACATCGGTGGCCACGGCAACTCGATTGGCGGCATTATTATTGATAGTGGCAAATTCCCTTGGGGTGAACACAAAGCGCGCTTCCCAACCCTTAATACACCTGACCCTAGTTATCATGGCGTTAATTATGTGGAAGCGCTAGGCGCAGCAGCTTATATTGCCCGTGCACGGGTTGTGCCATTACGCAATACTGGCGCAGCACTCAGCCCGTTTAATACTTTTCTCATTCTGCAAGGGCTGGAAACCTTGGCCTTGCGCATAGAACGCCACAGTGACAATGCGTTACGCGTTGCGCAATATTTAAAACAACACGACAAAGTGAAATGGGTTAAATACGCAGGCTTAATTGACCACCCAGAACACGGATTGGTGCACAAATACTTAAGTGGCAAAGCATCAGGCATATTAACCTTTGGTGTAGAACATGGCTTACAGGGCGGCACGCGTTTTATTGATGCGCTTAAACTCATTACACGCTTGGTCAATATAGGCGATACAAAAAGCCTGGCCTGTCACCCAGCCACCACCACGCATCGTCAACTGAATGCTGAAGAACTTAAAAAAGCGGGCGTGAGTGAAGATATGGTTCGGTTATCGGTAGGGATTGAAAACGTAGAAGACATTATTGAAGATCTGGAGCAGGCGCTAGCGCAAGTGTAACTGATACAGGTATAACAAAATTGCAATTATTGGAAAGTTAAGAAAAAGTGGTGGCCGCTTAACACTTAAAACAAAGCGGTGTTATCTCCCTAGCTCATTCCGGCACCTGTATTTAACGTACAGGCGCTGGATTTTTTTATACTACTTATAGCCCGCTAGGTGTTTTGTGTGAGGTTAAACGCAATAAAGCATTCACCATCACATCGACTTCTGCCGGGGTATTATAAAAAGCCAGTGAGGGTCTCACGGTTGTTTCCAAGCCAAAACGACGCAAAATAGGCTGTGCACAATGATGGCCTGAACGTACCGCAATACCTTCCTGGTTAAGTGCCGCGCCAACTTCTTCACTCTTATAACCATCAAGAGTGAAAGATAATACGCTGGCTTTTTCTTTAGCGATACCCACCAAGTGCAAGCCTGGCACTTTTTGCATCGCTGCCGTTGCATACTCTAGCAACTCATGCTCATAGCGCGCAATGTTATCAATCCCTATGCGCTCTACATACTCTAAAGCCGCACCCATACCCACAGCATCGGCGATATTTCCCGTACCGGCTTCAAACTTTGAGGGCGCTTCATGATAGACGGTTTTATCAAACGTCACATCTTGAATCATATTGCCGCCACCTTGCCATGCGGGCATATCAGCCAGTAATTCCTGCTTACCATAAAGCGCGCCAATACCAGTTGGACCAAATACCTTATGACCTGAAAACACAAAAAAGTCTGCATCTAAAGCCTGCACGTCTGAGCGCATGTGTGACACCGACTGCGCGCCATCCAGTAATACTTTAGCACCAGCACGATGCGCCATTTGTATCATCTCTGCAGCAGGCGTCACTGTACCGAGCGCATTTGAAACTTGCGTAAACGAGACCAATTTAACACGTGAAGTAAGTAGCTTTTGGTATTCAGACAGCAATACCTGGCCGCTATCGTCCACAGGGGCAACTTTGAGTTTTGCTCCTGTTTCTTGGCACAATTGCTGCCAAGGCACGATATTAGCGTGATGCTCGAGGTGTGAAATTAAAATTTCGTCACCTTCACCAATATGCTTTTTACCCCAGGTTTTTGCTACCAGGTTAATTGCTTCAGTCGTGCCGCGCACAAATATAATGTTATCGACCGAAGGCGCATTGATAAAACGACGTACTGTTTCGCGCGCTTCTTCGTAAGCATCTGTCGCACGCGCAGCAAGTTCATGTGCCGCACGGTGGATATTTGAATTTTCATGCTGATAAAAGTAAGCAATTCTATCAATCACTGCCTGCGGTTTTTGCGTCGTGGCTGCATTATCAAACCATATGAGTGGCCGTCCATTGACCAGTTCGCGCAAAATTGGAAAATCTTTACGCACTAAGTTAGCATCAAATGGCGGATGGGCGGCCGCTGGCAATGGCGCGGTTTGATTAAACGGCGAGTCCTGTAAAAAATAATATGGACTAGCGCTCGCATTGCTTGCAGAATTACCAGAGCAGGCACTGGTAATGCCAGCATGGCCGCTAGATGATCCACCTAGTAATTGATTCAATTCTGATTGATAGGGTACATCCAATCCACCTAAAAGCTGCTCTACATCCAAATCACCAGTTAAAGGTAATGCGCTTGTAATGCCTGGCAAATGCCGTAGTTGTAAGGCTTCAATATTTGCAAAGTCTGGCTTAGTAAATGCAAAGCTAGGCACACCCGAAAAAATCGAGGGCGTTGGCATTTCTAAGGGGCTTTTTGGCGTACCTAAACTTGGCAAAACAGAATCATGGGCAATGTGCGATAACGATGCATTTGACGGAAAGTCATCTTGCCTAGAAAATGGAGAACTTGCAGGAAAGCCTTCTGCATAAATTTCATTGGCAATACGGCTTAGCTCTGCCACATCCAAATGCCCAGTCTCACTGGCCTGCCTACCCAGCGCTAAGACTGCTGCCATGCGCGGATGTTCACCTGGCAGCGCGCCTAACAATGCCTCTGGCTCAAAAGAAGACAAATCGCCCAAACCAGATGAAAATGGTTTATTTGTACTCATAGTAGTTGCCTACATCAACATTTTCCAGCACAGCAATAGCGTCATCCGTTAATACAGCAAGAGAGCAATAGAGCGATACTAAATAGGATGCAATGGCTTTGTGGTTGATACCCATAAAGCGTACAGACAAGCCCATGCTTTGTTGGCCCGGCAAGTTTGGCTGATACAAACCAACCACGCCTTGACGGCTTTCACCTGTGCGTAAAAGCAAGATATTAGTTTTGCCTTTAGTCACCTTTAATTTATCGCAAGGGATAATCGGAACACCGCGCCATGTGATAAATTGTGAGCCAAACAAGGCTACAGTTGGCGGTGGTACGCCGCGGCGAGTACATTCACGACCGAATGCAGCAATGGCTTGTGGGTGGGCCAGGAAGAAAGCTGGTTCTTTCCAAACTTTGGTCAGCAATTCATCCAAATCATCTGGTGTTGGTGCGCCCGTTCGTGATTTTACTTTTTGAGCGTCAGCGATATTATTAAGTAAGCCGTATTCTTTATTGTTAATCAATTCGCTTTCTTGGCGCTCTTTTACCGTTTCAATAGATAAGCGCAATTGCTCTTTGATTTGGTTATGCGGGCTGCTATAAAGATCCGAAACACGTGTGTGTACATCTACCACTGTGTTTACAGCATTCAGTACATACTCACGACCCCATTCCTCATAATCCACAAATGTCGCTGGCAACTCACGCTCATCTTTAGCAGAACAATCTACTTCAATCGCGTTTGGGTCTTTTGCTTTATTTACACGATAGATACCAGCTTCAACAGGAACCCATTGTAATAAATGTACCAACCAGCGCGGTGTAATTGTGCTGAGCATCGGCACCGTTTTGGTGGCATTGGATAGCGTCCGTGCGGCGACGTCGCTCAATGCGGTTTGATGGTTAATGTCTGTCATGTAAATCTCCTAGTAAGTTTTCTGGTTGAATTTATTGGTTAAAAAGTAGGGTTTAAAAAATACATCTTAAAAAATATTGATGCTAATGATGTGGCTGAATTTCGCTGGCTTGTTTACCAGCTTCTGTCGAATTTTTGTGATGTGAGCTTGAGTCTATAGGCGCGGCCAATGTTTGTGCCTGCGTGATATTGCTGCCTTCAGGCACGCTACGCGTGAGCCATACATTGCCACCAATGGATGAGCTGCGGCCAATCGTAATACGTCCAAGTACCGTAGCACCAGCATATATAACGACATCATCTTCAACAATCGGGTGGCGTGCATTGCCTTTAATCAGGTGCCCGTCTTCATCGGTTGGAAATCGTTTAGCGCCAAGCGTGACAGCCTGATAGATGCGCACATGTTTACCTATAATGGCGGTTTCGCCTATCACCACACCTGTACCGTGGTCGATAAAAAAACTCTCGTCAATGACAGCGCCCGGGTGAATATCAATCCCCGTTGCAGAATGTGCAAGCTCGGTCATCATGCGTGCGATAAGAGACAAACCTAAGCCGTGCAACACATGCGCTAGCCGATAATAAATCGTCGCCAAAATACCTGGATAACACACCAACACTTCATCTACACTTCTGGCCGCAGGATCACCCTCAAAAGCGGCCTTAATGTCGGTATCAAGTAACAGGCGTACGGTAGGCAATTGTTTTGCAAACTCGCGGACTATATCAATAGGCGACTTGATGATGTCGCTCAATGACTGATTTTGGTTTAGCTGATTTTTACTTAACTGATTATAAGTGTCTGCAACAAAGTTTAGCTCCAACTTCACTTGCGCAATAAGTTCACGCAAAGCCACATCAAGCGTATGCCCGACAAAATAATCAATGCCTTCATCTTTTAAGTCTGGCAAGCCCAAGCGATTAGGAAACAGCGCTGCAGCCAAGCCCTCTACCACGCCTTGCAATGCTTTGCGTGACGGTAGCTTGGGCGGCTTATCACGCCGCCTTCTCATTTCTAATGAAGACAGCCGCAGGTTGCGTAACTGCGTCACAATTTGGCTAATGCCTAAATCGCTTGTTATTGCAGACGCAACAGCGTCTTCAATAAGATGATGTTGATTTATTTTCATCAGTTTTACTTTTATTGCTTAATATTTTCAGTGATTTAAAAATGCAAAAAGCCAGCGGTCTCTCGACACGCTGGCTTCCGGTTGTCCGGTCAGCACCTGCTAACTAGGTAAATATTCTTTAATTAATAGTGATTGTAACAAACTTCATTCCAACTAATTTCTTATTTCCAATATACACCACAAAAAAGATTGCATGCAAGCAGATTTATTCATATGTAAATTTAGAATATACATATTATTTATAATTCTTTTACATTATTTTAATTGTTGATTAAAGTGCCTGTATTAAAATTTACAACACAAGGTTATTCAGATGTTCAAAAAATCACTTCTTATCAGTTTATTGATTGCTTCAACTGCATATTCATCTTTAAGTATAGCGGCTGAAAATAGTTTGCTCAACGTTTCATACGATGTGACTCGAGAGTTTTATAAAGACTTTAATGGCGCATTTGTAAAGTATTGGAAAGAAAAAACTGGTGCAACCGTTACCATCAACCAATCTCATGGCGGCTCCAGTAAGCAAGCGCGGTCAGTGTCCGATGGCCTTGAAGCTGACATCATTACCATGAACCAATCGCCAGACATTGATATTCTGTATACCCGTGCAAAACTGATTCCTAAAGATTGGCAAAAACGACTGCCTTACGCCAGTTCGCCAACGAGTTCAACAACAGTATTTTTGGTACGCAAAGGCAACCCTAAGCAGATTAAAGACTGGGATGATTTAGTTAAGCCTGGCATAGCAGTGGTCATACCCAACCCAAAAACTTCTGGCAATGGTAAATACAGCTATTTAGCCGCATGGGGTTATGTAATTAAAAAAGGCGGCGACGAAACTAAAGCTTGTAGCGCGTCAACTATCTTGTCCAGTTCAGCGACAATTATCTTGTCTAGTTGACGCTGAGATTTTTACTACTGTTTTTGCATAGATGATTTTCTTCGGTAGCTGCCTCCTTCACACTGAATGATGGTGGCATGATG
>NZ_JAUXOY010000006.1 GCF_030684185.1 Methylotenera sp. | reverse complement strand
CCATTAGGTTGGGAGCATATCAACCTGACTGGTGATTATGTTTGGCGGCAAAATCGCAAAGTAGAAGATGGTAAATTTAGACTGTTACGCAACGCAGAAAAGTCTTAGCGTACAATTTTTTCCGTTTTCTGCGTTCGCCCCTATTACAGCGCATGAAATTGGTGATGATATATGGTCTACCAAGCAGCAATCTATTTGATGGTCAGAAAGCGCAGAATTTATTACAGCAACTATTACAGGAAAATGTTTTATTTCATTCACAATTAGATTTTGGACATTTATTGTTTGATTATTTAATAGCAATCAACAAAGCCAATAAAAGTAATCGGGACGATCAAAAACGTGTTGAATCAGCCCAACAAAAAAATGAAGTCTTGCAAGTAAAGTTAGATGCTACTCAGCAAAAACTAGAAGCTGTGCAGCAAAAGTTAAATGAACTTAAAAATATAGAAAAATCCATGAGTGAACGCGAATTAGCACCTCGTAAATAAAACCGCTAACTTATATTATTATTTTCAAAACCGCCAAAATGAAAAAGCATATATTAGTTGTAGATGACGATGCAGACATTCTAAAACTGCTAGAAATGCGTCTGACAGCAAGTGACTATCAAGTAACTATAGCCAACTCTGCACAGGAAGCTATCAGCTTATTTAACATGCGGCCTGCAGCTCTCGTCATTAGCGATTTACGTATGCCAGAAATGGACGGTTTCTCACTTTTCGAAGCAATACACCAACTCGACCCTACTGTGCCCTTTATTTTACTTACAGCGCACGGCTCAATTCCAGAGGCCGTGTATGCGACTCAGCAAGGGGTTTTTAGCTTTTTAACCAAGCCATTTGACAGCAAAGTTTTATTACAACAAGTGGCTACAGCACTAAAAATTACCGCTAGTCATTCTAATAGCCCACAGCATAACGATGACATTTGGAGCTCTGCTATCATTTGTGACAGCCAACAAATGCAAAGCTTGCTCAGTCAGGCGAAATTAGTCGCTGCATCGGATGCCAGTGTACTAGTTCAGGGCGAAAGTGGTACCGGCAAAGAATTACTTGCCCAAGCGATACACCTTGCCAGCCCTCGTAGAGAAAAACCATTTGTCGCCATTAATTGTGCAGCTTTACCTGAAGCACTACTTGAGTCTGAATTGTTCGGACATAGCAAAGGTGCATTTACAGGCGCTGTGCGTGACCATCAGGGTCTTATAAAAAATGCACATGGCGGAACACTGTTTCTGGACGAAATTGGCGATATGCCACTCGCCATTCAAGCCAAGCTGCTACGTGCCTTGCAAGAGCGTGTCATCCGTCCCGTAGGCTCTACCGCAGACATTGCGATTGATGTACGGGTAATTTGTGCAACTCACAAAAATCTAATTGAAGAAATGCAGGCGAATCGCTTTCGAGAAGATTTGTACTACCGCATCAATGTTGTCAGTTTAGAAATACCATCACTCACTGCCAGGCGTGAAGACATTCCGTTGTTAGCGAATTATTTTTTAGAAAAATTAACTAAAAAACATCATAGGAAAATAAATGGATTTGCACCAGATGCGCTTGAATTAATGCTGGCAGCTCCATGGCCTGGCAATGTACGGCAACTACAAAACATTGTTGAACAAGTCGTAGTGCTTTCTACCACGCCAATTATCACGGGTAAATTAATACAAAAAGCCTTGCAGGATAACATTTCCAGCATCATTTCATTTGATGCTGCACGCAAAAACTTTGAACAACAATATTTAATTAACTTACTTAAAGCCACGCAAGGCAACGTGACGCAAGCGGCTAGAATTGCGGGGCGCAACCGTACCGAATTTTATAAGATACTGCAACGTCACCATATTAATCCCAGTCTTTTTAAAGCTATTCACCTCACTGAATAACATCAGAATCTTTTGTCGCATAGTCACGACAAAAAAAATCCTTATTTATCATCATAGTAATCATTTAACTATAAATAGCGTCGCTTATAAGCGACATATTATTGCTTATAAAATTAAATAAAATTCATAACTAATTGTTTATATTGAATAAATAAATATGGCACAGCAATTGCTATATATGAATTGCAGTAATCTTTTTTAATTGTTTAGGAGTACCCTATGAAATTTAATTTGAATCTAATCACAACCAATGTTATCGCCGCATTTTTTCTAACTGGGCTTAGTTCAGCTGCTTTGGCTGACAACAAAGCCGCGTTTAAAGACGCTATTGGCAATGAAAACAAAATTGCAGAAGTTAAAACCGGGGAGATTAAAGCGATAGATTCAACCGCTAAATTACCAGTTGATGCAGCTTTCAAAAAGCTGGATACCAATGGCAATACTAAAATCTCATTAAAAGAAGCTGTTAAAGATAAAGATTTATCACTCTACTTTGATGCAACAGACGCAAATAAAGACGGCAATATCAGCGCTGAAGAGTTTGCCAGTTACAAAGCTAGCAAAAGTTTAAGCGCGGCGCCCGCTAGCGCTCCAGTTGCTGAACCAGCACCTGCCAATTAAGTCTATCCAGATTTAAATGCATTAGTTTCCCAAACCTGCAATTTCACCCCCTTGATGATTGCAGGTTCTGCCACACTGCACAGCAGTGTGGCTTTTTTCATTCATTGTATAAAGGATGAGCTTGCTGTTAAGCGAAGTTATACAGCGACTGTTGCCTTAATGGCAGGGTGAGGGTCGTAATTTTCCAAGGTAAAATCTTCAAACTTGAAGTCAAAAATACTAGTGACATTTGGGTTGATTTTCATTTGCGGCAATGCGCGTTCATCTCGAGAAAGCTGTTCGGCAACCTGTTCCATATGATTAGTGTAAATATGTGCATCACCCAGGGTATGAACAAAGTCCCCTAATCTCAAATTACATACTTGCGCAACCATCATCGTTAGCAATGCATACGATGCAATATTGAAAGGCACACCAAGAAAAATGTCCGCACTGCGCTGGTAAAGCTGACAACTCAACTTAGACCTTTGATCCGCATCATCTTTTGAAGCAGGCGCCACATAGAACTGAAAAAATGCATGGCAAGGCGGCAGCTTCATTTGGTCGACATCTGCCACATTCCATGCAGAAACAATCAATCGACGTGAATCAGGATTGATTTTAATGCTATTCACTACTTGGGCAATTTGGTCAATATGTGTGCCGTCTGGTTTAGGCCAATTACGCCATTGGTAACCATACACGGGGCCTAGATTGCCTTGCTCATCTGCCCACTCATCCCAAATGCGCACGCCATGTTCTTTTAAGTAGGCAATATTAGTACTGCCCTGTAAAAACCACAGCAATTCATGAATGATAGACTTCAAATGTACTTTTTTAGTAGTGAGTAGTGGAAATCCTTCAGCTAAATCAAAACGCATTTGATAACCAAATACTGATAGCGTACCCGTGCCTGTGCGATCTTCTTTTTTATTGCCGTAAGCCAACACATGGCGCATTAAGTCAGTATATTGTTTCATACATGCTTCACAATAAACTCTTTAATGGCGGCTACGTCAGCTTCCATCACGGTGAATTTTTGTGGCAAATTTTCAATGCCACTCAAGTCTGCCGGACGTTCTGGCACTTCGCCTAGCGCTTCAACTATCGCATCTTCAAACTTCGCCGGGAGCGCTGTTTCTAACACTATCATAGGTACATCCGCCTCACGCAACTCCATAGCCACTTTCAGACCATCCGCAGTATGGGTATCAATCACTACGTTATATTTCGCCTTTGTTTCACGAATTGTTTTCATGCGGTTTGCGTGATTACTGCTACCAGATATAAAACCATAGTCTGCAAGTTTTGGTAAAAGCTGCTTAATATCAAATGCGCCGCCTTTGTCTACACTCCCCCAAAGCTCTCGCACTTTTGCGCTGTCGCGCCCTACTAAGTCAAACACAAACCGTTCAAAGTTAGAGGCTTTACTGATGTCCATTGAAGGGCTGCTGGTATGGTAAGTGTTAGCCGAGCCGCGTGGACGATAAGCGCCTGTTTTAAAAAATTCATCCAGTACGTCGTTCTCGTTGGTAGCAACAACCAACTTGTCAATCGGCAAGCCCATCATCCGGGCAATGTGCCCTGCACAAACGTTGCCAAAATTACCTGAAGGTACAGAAAAACTTACTTGTTGTGCGTTATTAGCTGTAACTGCAAAATATCCTTTAAAGTAATAAACCACCTGAGCAACAATGCGCCCCCAATTGATGGAATTTACCGCACCGATTTTATATTTGGCTTTAAAGTCTGCGTCGTTAGAGACCGCTTTTACCATATCCTGACAATCATCAAATACCCCATTCACAGCGATATTGAAAATGTTCTCATCTTGTAAACTAAACATTTGAGCAGTTTGAAAACGGCTCATTTTTTTATGCGGTGAAAGCATAAATACACGAATACCTTTTTTACCGCGCATGGCATATTCAGCCGCAGACCCAGTATCTCCTGATGTAGCCCCTAAAATATTGGTAGTTTTACCAGTTTTGGTAAGCACATATTCAAACAAGTTGCCTAACAACTGCATTGCCATATCTTTAAAAGCTAGCGTAGGGCCATTGGACAGGCTTAACAGGTATAAGTTATCTTCTAACTTAAGCGTGGGCGTAATATCCGCAGCATTTTGACCTGAACGGGCATAGGCATAAACATCCGCCCGGTAGGTTTTATCAATAATTGCTTTTAAATCTGTGGGCGGAATGTCATCAATCAGGCGACTTAAAATGGCAAAAGCTAAATCCGGATAATTCATGCCGCGCATTGCGGTTAAATCTGCATTAGTAAATTTCGGGTAAGTTTCGGGTAAGTACAGGCCGCCATCTGGTGCTAAGCCTCCCAATAAAATCTCGCTAAAACTTGATGCAGGTGATTGCCCACGGGTGCTAATGTATTTCATTGAAATCTCTCAAATTTTGGCACTGTGATTTCACCCACAATGCGCCCTATTACTTATTGACCTTGGTATTATTTACCTAATTCTTCCATACGCAATTTAACCACTTTACCCACAATGGCTGGCAAAGCCTCAATTTCTGCAATACCCGCGTCCATGTTTTTCTCTATGGTAATATGCGTCAAAATCACAATATCAGCCTCAGTTTCATTGTCATCCGGTTCTTTTTGTAACATGGCATCAATCGAGATATTGCGCTCTGCTAATATTTTGGTAACACAAGCCAATACACCAGGCTTATCTGAAGCACGTAAGCGTAAGTAGTAAGCGCTATTCACTTCACTAATCGGTAAAATTGGCAAGTCATTCAAGTGCCCAGCTTGAAATCCTAAATACGGCACACGTTGCTCAACGCTTGCACTGCTTAACCGTGCCACGTCCATTAAATCTGCCACAACCGCGCTTGCCGTTGGCTCTGCTCCCGCGCCTGCACCATAATAAAGCGTTGGGCCTACTGCGTCACCCTTCACAACCACAGCATTCATTGCGCCATTTACATTAGCCACCAAGCGTTTTTCAGATATTAACGTAGGGTGTACGCGAAGCTCTACCCCGGCATCAGTACGCTTGGTAATGCCAAGTAATTTCACACGATAGCCAAGCTCTTCCGCATATTTAATATCGGTTTGCTGCAGCTTGGTAATGCCCTCTGTGTAGGCTTGATCGAACTTCATCGGCATACCAAAAGCAATCGCAGACATAATAGTGAGCTTATGCGCGGCATCAATGCCTTCCACATCAAATGTCGGGTCAGCTTCTGCATAACCTAAACGTTGCGCCTCGCCTAACACATCCGCAAATGCCAAGCCTTTTTCACGCATTTCGGTCAGGATAAAATTAGTCGTGCCGTTGATAATACCCGCGACCCACTCGATTTTATTTGCGCCTAAACCTTCACGCAGTGCTTTAATAATGGGGATACCACCAGCCACTGCAGCTTCATAGGCAACGATGACACCTTTAGCTTGTGCCGCGTTAAAGATTTCATTGCCATGTAAAGCGAGTAAGGCTTTATTAGCTGTCACTACATGCTTACCATTTTCAATCGCCATTAACACTAGTTCTTTACTTAGCGTATAGCCGCCAATCAACTCCACCACCACATCCACATTCGGATTGTTCACAACAGCAAAAGCATCATTTGTGACGTCAACTTTACCTGCCGTAACAGCCTTTGCGTGGTCAACATTTTTATCTGCAACCTGTACTACATTAATAGCGCAGCCAGTGCGACGTGAAATTTCTGCGGCATTGCGTGTCAACACTGCGTATGTGCCGCCGCCAACTGTACCTATGCCCAGAAGACCGACATTTAAATGCTTACCTACATTAAGTTGCTTCAAACTTTTACTCCCATATCTTTTACGCTATTGCATTTTGAATCATGCTTTTTTCTATAGTTTTCTAAAAATTTTGCAATACGGTGAATCGCTTCAGTCAAATCATCCACGTTAGGTAAAAATACCACGCGGAAATGATCTGGAGTTGGCCAATTAAAACCAGTACCTTGCACTAATAATACTTTTTCTTCTAGTAACAAGTCCAAAATGAATTGCTGATCATCTTTAATGGGGTAGATTTCCGGGTCTAATTTCGGGAACAGATACATTGCAGCCGCTGGCTTTGTACAGCTAACCCCAGGGATTGCCGTGAGCAACTCGTAGGCAACATCACGCTGCTTGCGCAAACGACCTTCGGGCGAAACTAAATCATCAATGCTTTGATAACCGCCAAGCGCAGTTTGTATTGCCAATTGCCCAGGCACATTGGCACATAAGCGCATGGAAGCCAGCATATTTAGGCCTTCAATATAATCTTTTGCATGCTTTTTCTCGCCGCTTAGTATCATCCAACCTGCACGATACCCACATGTGCGATAGTTTTTTGATAAACCGTTAAACGTCACGAATAAAATATCATCAGCCAAAGAAGCCATTGACGTGTGTGTATTGCCATCATATAAAACTTTATCGTAAATCTCATCTGCAAAAATCACCAAGCCATGGTGACGCGCAATTTCAATGATACCTTCCAAAATTTCACGTGGATACAACGCGCCAGTCGGATTATTTGGATTAATCACCACGATACCGCGCGTGTTAGCGGTAATTTTAGCTTCCATATCTTTCAAATCTGGCATCCAGCCTGTAGCCTCATCACACAGATAGTGACGAGCAGTACCACCTGCTAGCGTTACTGCGGCTGTCCACAAAGGATAGTCTGGCATAGGCACCAAAACTTGATCACCATTGTTCAATAACCCTTGCATCGCCATGACAATGAGCTCAGAAACACCATTGCCGATAATAATGTCATCTACCGTCACACCTTGAATATGCTTGCTTTGCGTGTAATGCATGATGGCTTTGCGAGGTTCAAACAAGCCTTTGCTATCGGTGTAGCCGCCCGCTTTACTCATATTTCGAATCACATCTTGCTGAATCTCTTCAGGCACTTCAAAACCAAATGCAGCAGGATTGCCTATGTTAAGTTTAATGATGCGCTGGCCTTCTTCTTCCATTTGGCGCGCTCGTTGCAATACCGGGCCACGGATGTCATAACAAACGTTTGCCAGTTTATTGGATTTGGCTAACTCTTTAGGCTGACCCGACTTTGTAGGCTGAACCAATGGTGTTGAATTATTTGGCTGATTTAATGGCTGCATAGCGCGATGATTCTGCTTTTAAAAGCACAATAGTTAAAGGCGTTAGTTTACATTAGAATGGCAGCTTCTATCAATGAAAGCCATGCTAGGCAATGAAACTACATTTAACAACGGCGGAAAATAATAATTTAATCACGGCTTACAGTGAAAGCTATATAGAAGTGAACAAGCAGCGCTATGCCAAAAATTTAATTGTCATGCCGCAACAACTCATTCTTGATTGGGAATCAACAGATTTCGCACATTTAACAGACCAGCATTTTACAAAAATTGCTGAGCTTAACGCTGAGGTAATTTTATTAGGAACTGGGATAAGGCATCAGTTTTTACATCCAAGCATTTACCATTCACTTAGTACAAAAAGCATTCCGCTAGAATGCATGACGACAGCGGCAGCATGCCGAACTTACAATATATTAATGAGTGAAGGACGTAACGTACTCGCAGCGCTAATCTTGTAACACTACCTGACTGGGCTAAATGTTATCTGCAAACCAGAATCAGTAATTTGCATTGCTTTAGGGTTATATTGTGTTGAACCTAACTTTAAATCTTCCGGCTTAACGGTATACAAAGACAAACCATTTAACATTTCACCACCAAGTCTTTGGGCAAGCAAATTAAAGAACTCTCCTTGCTTAGCATCTAAACCATCTAAATTAAGACTTTCCACTTTAGGGTCATCTAATACTACAGAGTTTGTGGCCGCATCGAAACGCAGCTTGCCTGAAATATCCAGTTTACCTGCAAGCGCCTTGTCACTTAAAAGGCTGGTTAAACTTGCATCCAGCCTAGTTATCATACGACCCGTCTTACCGTCGAACTTTACAATTGAATTACTTAAATTAACGTCAAATATCTTAAGCAGTGAAATTGGAGTCGCTAAACGCTCATTCAGTTTTTGCTGTAATTGAACCTCAGTGACATTCACCGTACGGTCACTCAACGTAGCGCAACCAGTGAATATCACCGCAAAAAGTAAAACATTGAATAGCTTGAATTTCATCTCGACCACCTTCAAAAAAACCATTAGTCCGTAACGCAGACTAAAGGTTTTTTGTTGACAGTGTTAATGTTGCATTAGTGCCGCCAAAGCCGAAACTGTTAGATAACGCAGTTTCAATTTTGACGTTATCGATACGATTACGTACGATATTTAAACCTTCTGCTCCTGGATCTAAGTTCTCAATATTAGCCGAGGCTGCAATGAAATTATTTTCCATCATGAGCATGGTATAAATAGCTTCATTTACACCCGCTGCACCCAGCGCGTGTCCTGAAAGTGATTTTGTAGAGGCAACGGCAGGACTTTGTTTTAAACCATTATGACCAAACACTTCACGAATTGCTTCCAACTCCTTGGTGTCACCCACGGGCGTACTGGTACCATGCGTATTGATGTAATCAATATTGCCTTCAACCCCTTGTAAAGCTTGACGCATGCAGCGCACAGCCCCTTCTCCGCTTGGTGCAACCATATCGTAACCATCGGATGTCGCGCCGTAACCCACTACTTCCGCATAGATTTTTGCACCGCGTGCTTTAGCATGTTCATACTCTTCCAGCACGACAATGCCGCCGCCACCTGAAATTACGAAACCATCACGGTCAGCGTCATATGTACGTGAGGCTTTATCGGGAGTTTCGTTATATTTACTACTCAGTGCACCCATAGCATCGAACAAAAATGACATCGTCCAATGCTCTTCTTCACCACCCCCTGCAAACACAATATCTTGCTTGCCTAGCTGAATTTGCTCAACACCTGCACCAATACAATGCGCACTGGTAGAACATGCTGAACTGATGCCGTAATTCACCCCTTTGATTTTCGCGCCAGTTGCCAAACAAGCTGCAATGCCGCTAGACATGGTTTTTGTGACCATATAAGGGCCAACGCGACGGATACCTTTTTCAGCAAGTGTGTTGGTAGCTTCCAGCATACTTTCTGTGGATGTGCCACCTGCGCCCACAATCAAGCCGGTGCGGATATTAGACACTAAATCCTCAGGCAAACTCGCATCTGCAATGGCTTCTTGCATGGCAAGCCAAGCATAAGCATGGCCTTTGGCCATAAAGCGCAACAGCTTGCGGTCAATCATCTCTTCTATATTTAAATTTTTGATTGATCCAGCCACATGTGAGCGCAAACCACACTCTGCATACTCAGGTTGATAGGTAATACCTGATTTTCCAGCCTTTAAACTTGCCAGTACTTCAGATTTATTATTACCCAAACTGGATACAATCCCCATTCCAGTAACTACTACACGACGCATTTCGTGCCCCTTCAAATTATTTTTTTATTCTATTAACAAATACTATTTTAAAAATTGTCTGTTCTAGTAAACAAGCCAACGCGCAAGTCTTGCGCCACATAGATTTCACGGCCATCTAAAGTCATAGTAGCATCAGCCAATCCCATCACTAATTTACGCATAATTACGCGTTTTAAATCAATCGTGTAAGTCGCCATTTTTGCCGTTGGCAACACCTGGCCGGTAAACTTAACTTCACCAGCACCCAGTGCACGCCCACGTCCTGGACCACCCTTCCAGCCCAAATAAAACCCGACTAATTGCCACATGGCATCTAATCCCAAACAACCAGGCATCACAGGGTCGCCCGTAAAATGACACTCGAAAAACCATAAATCAGGCCTAATATCAAGCTCTGCAATGATTTGGCCATTACCGTACTTGCCGCCATCTTCAGTAATAGAAACAATGCGATCAAACATTAGCATCGGAGGTAAAGGCAGTTGGGCATTACCTTCCCCAAACATCTCGCCCCTACCGCACTTCAGTAACTCTTCTTTTGTAAAACTGTTTTGTTTAGCAATACTAGATTGATTTGACATGATTTTATTTTAATAGTGATATCCAGGATGCTATTTTCGCTTTAAATTCGATTTTACGAAAGCCCTATTCACGCTTTATCAATTTTTTATAGAGAATAATTTGCAGCCTTTGGCTGTAATTAACCAGCTTGGTTGTATACAACCACCAATCTAGAGCCTCTAAATTTTAAGCAATTGAATTAATTTAAATTTTTAATTGGCATAAGATTTGCACAAATATAATTTGCGGATCTCCAAATTTTCGCCCTCCCTTAACCCGCAGCCCCTTTAACGGTGTTGCGGGTCTTTTTTAATCTGCTGATAAATAACTTGTTAATTCGTGCGCTAGGCAAGTCAGCTTAGTCCTCTTCTGCTATATTTTTAAAAAAAGTTTTAAAATACTTAACGGGGGTATACAAATCTGTATATACGCTTAAAAATTTCATTTATATTAGCATTTACAGACAGGCAATTAGCATTTTATAAAGCTGTGTACTACCCAGCTTTATACAAACCAATTACAATCAGTACATTCTGTTACAAAATTTTAACAAACTACAACAACTAATTTTATAGCTTAGGAACACCTTAAATGAGCGACACACAATTAGCCGACTGGCGCAATCATGCACTTACCTTAGAGTCTGAAGTTAACAAGGTCATTGTAGGTCAACATATCCCTGTACGCCTGATTACCACATCCATCTTTGCCCGTGGCCATGTATTGCTTGAAGGTGATGTGGGCGTTGGTAAAACAACCCTGCTACGCGCATTTACCCGTGGTATCGGCGGTGGTTACCAACGAATCGAAGGCACCATCGACTTGATGCCCAACGATTTAATCTATCACACGTATTTGGGTGAAGATGGTAAACCGCATGTAAGCCCAGGCCCGATATTGATGTCTGGTGAAAATTTATCAGTATTTTTCTTTAACGAAATTAACCGTGCCCGCCCGCAAGTTCATTCATTGTTGTTGCGCGTGATGGCGGAACGCACACTAACGGCGTTTAACAGAGAATACCACTTCCCACACATGCTGGTATTTGCTGACCGTAACCAAGTTGAAAAAGAAGAAACGTTCGACATACCCTCTGCCGCACGGGATCGTTTCATGATGGAAATTCCGATTGTTGTACCAAATGACGATAGCATCATGGAGTCATTGGTATTTGACACCCGTTTTCATGATGCAGATAAGCTGGTTTCAAATGTACCTGAAAATATATTGCAATTTGATCAATTAAACAGCTTTGCCAGTTTGCTGCAAAATAGTATTTCTGCGAGCCCAACATTGCGTAGCTACGTGCTTAATTTGTGGCGCGCAACTAAAACGCCGACAGATTTTGGCGTAAAAGTATCAGGCGTTGATATGAACCGATTAGTATTATCTGGTGCTAGTCCGCGCGGTATGGCGATGGTATTGCGTGCAGCCCGTGTAAATGCGTGGCTAAATGAGCGCACCGCCGTGTTGCCGGAAGATATTCATGATGTCTTTCACGCAACTGTTGCACATCGCTTGGTATTTAGTCCTGTGTATGAAATGCGTCGTACAGAAATCGCTCGCGATATGTTAACTGGCATTATCCACGCGATAGCGGCACCTTAAGTTACCAATCATCAAGTTACCAATTACTAAGTTATAACTCGCTCATTCCTCATTTTGAACCATTCTAATGCGCCCAGAACATATTAAAGAGTTTAGTTACCATATCGCATGGCGCTCACGCTCACGCAGGCCCGGCAGACACAAAAGCAACCAGCGCGGTATGGGAATGGAGTTTCGCGGACATACTACTCTACTCTCTTACCCTGACCCGCGCCGTATAGATATACGCCAGACCATACGCGACCCTTTGGAACAAATCCATGTACGGATATTTAACCAGAAGAGTGTCACACCTGTCTTTGTCTTGTGCGATTTGTCCGGTTCAATGCAGTACGGCAGTTCTATGCAAGATGGAAGTACACGAAAAAAAATAGCTATTGCGGCTGATATCACTCAATCAGTGGCTCAGTCAGCTGCGCATAATCGCGATTTAGTCGGCTTTATCGGCTTTGATGATGTAGTGCGCGAAGACTGGTTATGCGCACTATCTACCAGACCGCATATGGCAATTGAGATGGCTGAAAATCTCAAAAACTACCAACCTGCTGAGGTGGGAAGTACCGCACTGATAGATACTGTGAGATTATTACCACGAGAAAGATCATTGATTTTTATGGTTTCTGACTTTCACATGCCTATCAGCGATTTAGAAGACGCATTGGTTCTCATGCAGCGCCATCATATCGTGCCCATGGTGTTATGGGATAGCTCAGAGTATACGGATTTACCAGAATTTGGCATTACCAATGTAACCGATCCTGAAACTGGCGCCAAGCGCACCTTATTTCTACGTAAAGAATATCGCAATCGCATTCTAAAAAGTTTTGCCGATAGACGCAAAGCGATAGAAAACCTGTTTTTGCGCTTCGACATGCAGCCGTTTTTTGTGGAAAACAGCTTCGATGCCGACCAATTATCTGAATATTTCCACCAATATGTGGCGGCTTAATTAATGAGTACATTTATGCGACCCAGCAACCTAAACCCATACTTTTTAAATTTATTATTCCTGATATATTCCATCATTCTGGGCACTCAACCCGCGATGGCAGACGTTGTACTACCCTCCATCAACGACAAATATATAGAAATACATGAAGTTAATCCGACACGTGATGCTGGGTTTGTTGTGGGGGATGTGCTAGAAAGGACCATCACACTTACTGTCAAAAAACCATACGAGCTGGTAAAAGAGTCTATACCAATAGTAGGCTACGAGCATCGTTATCAAGGGCAGATTTCAGGCATAGAACTGGTTAAAATCAGCATAGAAGAAAAGAAAAATAGTGATAGCGTGACGCATGTGTTACACCTTAGCTACCAAGTCTTTACTACTGGCAAGTTAGCTAAGCCTGCAGCGCTGAGAGCCGAAATAGTCAAAATGAGAAATACCGAGAAAAAAGAATTATTACAGTACCGTATTCCTTCGTTTGCTTTCCGCATCTCTCCACTGTCAGTATTTGGCGCAATTAAGTTAAAAGAAGAATTAAGTCCACTCACACCTCCTTTACTCATTGATTCAAGTAATCAAAAACTTCACGTTAAGGTGCTGAGTAGCTTGCTAGGCTTATCGCTACTAGGATTACTTTATATTTTTGGCATGCATGCCTGGCTCCCAAGAATGGGAGCGCCTTTTGCTAAAGCTTACCGTGACATTCGCAAAGCCCCAGATACAACTGAGGGTTTGAAACAGGCAGTAGGACGGATGCATGAAGCGCTCAATAAAACAGCAGGCACGACTTTATTCGGGAATAATATTGAAAGCTTTCTAAAAACAAAACCAACTTTCGCACCTGTCAAACAAGATATTGAGAAGTTTTTCAGTTTATCGCGCCAAGTATTTTTTGAAGCTGACGGCTCATCAAACCTAGGCGAAAACTCATCAAAAGCCTGGCTACTTAAGTTTTGTCGCCACATGCGTGACTGTGAACGCGGACTAAGACCAGAAACGAGTAGATGATGATATTTACGCATCCATTAGTGCTGTGGTTACTGCCGCTGGCACTGCTACCGATATTACTTGAACGGTCGCACACACGCACCTACTCGTGGGTATACATGCTACCGCATGACCCCTTGTCAAATTTAATCGGTTTATTACTCAAGATACTCGCGGCTGTGAGTCTTTTTTGCATCATTCTGGGTTTAGCTAGCCCACATAGCCTTGAGCAAAAGGTTGAACGTATCGGGGTAGGCGCCCAAATCGGCATGGTCATTGATAGAAGCGCCAGTATGGATGATCCATTTGCTGGTGGCACTTCAGATGGTCGCGTCGGGGAAACAAAATCCGTCGCCGCAAGCCGGTTAATGACTGACTTTGTGAATGCACGCCAAAATGACATGATAGGCGTAATTACTTTTAGTAATTCTGGAATGTATGTGTTACCTCTCACGGAAAGCCGTGAGGCTATTTTAGCTGCAATCAAGGCAACGGCTGGCAACTCGTTATTTCAGACCAACATTGGCGGAGGCTTGACAAGCGCGGTTAGTTTGTTTGAAAACGTGCCTGATTCAGGATCGCGCGCAATCATTTTAATCTCTGATGGAGCTGGTCGTATGAGTGGTGACGTACAGCAAAAACTACGTGAGTGGCTACAAAGATACAATATTACACTGTACTGGATTGTATTAAGACAACCCGGCGGTATCAGTATTTTTAACGAATATAAAGCAAAGGACGATAGCCCGCTACCATCTGAAATTGAATTATATGAGTACTTTAAAACTCTGCGTACTCCATTTAGTGCATATGAGGCAGAAGACCCAAAATCACTCGCCGCGGCAATCTCAGACATTAACCAGAAAGAAAGAAAACCTATTAAATATATGGAAAAAATTCCTGGTCACGACTTTACACAACTCTGCTACATCATTGCAGCTTTGATGATTGCCCTGCTACTTAGCGTAAAATATCTGGAGGTTAGAACATGGCGTTCAGCTTAAAATCAATTAGCGTAAAAAAACTTACTCTTATTTTAATAATTGTTGCAGTTGCTTCTACTGCAGGCATCTTAAGTGAACTTAATCGTATACGCCAAATAAATGCTTTCAATCAAGCAGTGAGCACTGGTAAAAATCCGCAAACGGACATGCAAAGTTTTGAGGCAAGATTCTCAACTGCTTATTGGCTTGCACACAATGAGCGCTTCAAGGAAGCTACACTGCTGTACTCGCAATTAACCGGGAAAGGTACTGCCAGCCAACGCGCGGCAGTTCATCACAATTTAGGCAATATGTTCTTCTTAAAGAGCTTACAGGTAAGTGGCGGCAATGACCCAAAAGTAAGAGACGAAGTAGAATATCTGCTGACTCAAGCGCATAGCTCTTATAAGCAAGCGCTAAAGTTAGATAATAACAACTGGGGCACACGCCGTAATCTTGATCGCGTGATTACCTTACTTCCAGAAAATCCAACGCCTGGCGTAGGTGAATCTGATTCGCCCGGCTTGATTATGGGTAACATTCCAGTAGGGCTACCTTAATGAAAAAGCTGATTGCTTATTTTAAAGCCCAACGTGACTCAGCATTGCTAGGTGGCGCCTTGGTGCTGCTTATATTAGCAATGTTCCACCCAACCGTACCTATTAAACATAATATCTATACCTATCTATTGGTTGCCGATATTTCCCAAAGCATGAATGCCATTGATATGACCATAGATGGAAAGCCCGCGTCACGTATTGCGCATACGCAGAAACTATTGCATGAAGTGGTATCTTCCCTGCCATGCGGTACAAAGGTGAGCGTTGCTTTATTCGCAGGGGCTAGTGTTGCCGCACTTTATAACCCTATTGAAGTATGCAATAATTTTGCTGCGATTCAGGATACTATTGACCACCTTGACTGGCGGACTGCCTGGTCTGGCAATAGCCGTATACGTGAAAGCTTGTTCAGTATAACAAGGATTATTCGCAGCTTTCCAGAAGCCGCACAAGTTGTTTTCATCACAGATGGAGAAGAAGCACCTAGGCTTCATGCCTTCAACACTAGAGACCTAACAAATTTTCAAGGGGCTGACGGATGGCTATTAGTAGGTGTCGGCTCTGAAAAAGGGGCATCTATTCCAAAACTAAGTGAAAAAAACCAGTTGATTGGTTACTGGTCCAATGATAGCTTTGCCTTGCAGCCAGGTATTGCGCAAATTTCGGAACAGAACATTGGAACAAGAGATGATAACGTAGCCAGCGGTGAGCAAGATCGCTTTATCTCAAAACATAATGCTGAATATATGAAAACAATTGCCAAGGAAGTTGGCTCAACCTATATCTACGGTGACAATGTGCACACCATACTAGACGCAATGAAAAAGCAAAAACCCGCGCGTCGCGATGTGGCACCGTTTGATTTAAGCTGGATTTTAGCTTCTTTGGCAGGTCTATTTCTACTAGCCGCCTACTTTAGCAAGCACCCAATAAAACAAATTGGTGAAGCACTTAAGCTATATAGAAAAAATACAGTGAGGAAACTTCAATCAAAAAATGAGACAGCGATTGCGCACGATAACCATTTTTAGTAACCACACCCACTACTCAGCGTTAATAGCTACTTAAAATCCCGACTTTCAATTAGGTGGATTTCTACTCCTACGTGACCACTATCATTTTCCGTCATAATAGAAAATCCGGGGTGAACTCAAACATCACTATCTATTAAAGTTTAGCAGTCTTGGTTTTCTTGCCCCACAGCAAACAAACACGCAACTTGCGAAAGAGTTCGGCATTGCTGTTATCTTGCAGCAATAAAACATAGCGATGCTGCCAAAACTTAAACCAGCGATAATCCTTAGGAACAACATGTAACACGGTTAAGTAAGCGCTAACAAAACTATCTGGAGCAATCGCTCCTGAAAGGTAAACACCATTACGTTGGGTGAAATGCCAATCTCCAGCTTTATCTAACGCAAATGCTTGCCACGACCACGGTAGTGCTAACAAAGCATCTCGCAACACAAAGTAACATGTTGAAAATACGGTAAAAGTCAACAATACAGTAGATGGCAAAAGCGGCAGTGGAACAGATAACACCATAAGACCGAAAAATAACCCTACTATTATAAACAATAGTGTTAGCATTTTTGATGGGCGCAAGATTAACGTGACAGGCTTCAAGATATAATATGCACAATAAAATGAACAAGTTGTAATTAACAAATTTTACTAAACAAAAGAGTACCACATGGCAAACAATGACTGGCAAGAATATCAATTCATTCAAGGCGCAGTGTTTAACAATGAAACAATCACGTCATTCGGCAATACGCAAAATGAGCTGATATACACGCAAAATCAAAACATCATTTGTGATTTATCGCATTTAGGTTTGTTAGAAATTAGCGGCGAGGATGCTGTGACCTTTCTACAGGGGCAAGTCACTAATGATGTGCGTTTGTTAGATGGCAGCCATGCACACTACTCAGGATATTGTAGCCCTAAAGGTCGATTGCTGGCTTTATTTTTCGCTTTCTCTCACGGTAATAATCTGCATTTACAGCTGAATAATAAACTAGTGGAACCTATCTACAAACGCCTGAAAATGTATGTCATGCGGTCTAAAGTAAACATTATTAATGTTTCTGACTCCACTGTCAGAATAGGATTGAGCGGGCACGGACTACCTGATTTATTAGTGCCATTTTTTGCGAAAATTCCAGCACAAACTTACGAACTCACTAATAATGACAACGGTACGTTGATTCGCCTGCCAGGTAAAACTCCGCGGTTTGAGGTTATTTGTGACACCGCACACGCAAAAGAAATTTGGCAGGCGCTTAAACCCAATTGCAAACCAGTTGGTAAACCTTGCTGGGAGTGGCTAGAAATTCGGGCAGGCATTCCTGATATTTACCTTCAAACCCAAGAAGAGTTTGTTCCGCAAATGGTTAACCTGGATTTACTAGATGCAATCAACTTCAAAAAAGGCTGTTACACAGGACAAGAAATTGTCGCGAGAACACACTACTTAGGTAAGGTAAAGCGTCGCACATACCTTGCGCACTTAAGCACTTCAATTCCGCCGCAAGCAGGCAATGACGTGACAACTGAAAGTAATGATGTGATTGGAAAAGTTGTTAGAAGCGCACCAGGACCAGCAGGAGGCTATGATGTACTGGCTGAAATTCGTCTGGAAAGTGTTGAAGCTGGCGGCTTACGAGTGAACGGCGTCAAAGCAGATATTCAACAGTTGCCATACGCATTAAGTGAATAGCAGAAGCGCATACTCCTTCTGAGACCTTTGCAAAAGTATTTATTGCGGCAAATTACTGCGTTGCGCGGTACTCGCAACCTCGCTGTACACCGCGTACTATCTCGGCTTCTGTGTTCCGTGCACCTTGTACTTTATCCACACTAAACACTTTTGCAAAGGTCTCCCTCTGTGATGAGAGAACTTACTCTCCCCGTTGCTCAGCAGTTTTGGCCGCATTATCAGGATTCTGAGGGGCAGTATTTTTAGGTTTTAATAAGTTAATATCAAGCACTTGGTAAAAAACTTCATCTTTCTTTATCATGCCCAGCTCACTTCTAGCCCGCTCTTCAATAGCCGCACGTCCGCTTTTCAAATCACGAACTTCTGCATCTAGTGTATAGTTACGTGCTTTTAATGCGCTATTTTTTTCTTGCTGAGTTGTAAGTTGCCGGCTCAAATCCCACACACGTAACCAGCTCCCCTTACCTAGCCACAGCGGGTACTGTAGCAAGGCAATGAGGACGACAAATATAAGCGTTAATGCTTTCAATTAAGCACTATGTCTATTTAAACAGTTGGTAAAACGCACCTATACCAGCATAGCTTGATGCGTCGCCTAACTCTTCTTCAATACGCAATAGCTGATTGTATTTTGCAATACGTTCAGAGCGGCATAATGAACCAGTTTTAATCTGCAATGCGTTGGTAGCCACAGAAATATCCGCAATGGTCGTATCTTCCGTTTCGCCAGAGCGGTGAGAAACTACAGCGGTATAACCTGCACGTTTTGCCATTTCAATGGTTTGGAAGGTTTCTGTCAAAGTGCCGATCTGGTTCACTTTAATCAACACGGAGTTTGCCACGCCGCGTTGAATACCTTCACGTAGAATTTTAGAATTAGTTACAAATAAGTCATCACCCACTAGTTGTGTTGTTTTGCCTAGACGTTTTGTCAGGATATCCCAGCCATCCCAGTCAAACTCACCCATGCCATCTTCTATACTGATAATTGGGTACTTATCACACCAAGTAGCCAAATAATCAGTAAATTGTGCTGAAGAAAGTGCTAAACCTTCTGATTCCAGGTGATATTTTCCATCCTTATAGAATTCGGTACTGGCACAATCCAAACCTAAATAAACGTCACGGCCCGGCTCATAGCCTGCTGCTGAAATCGCTTCTAAAATCAATTGAATCGCTGCTTCATTTGAAGGTAAATTAGGGGCGAAGCCACCTTCATCACCCACTGTAGTAGCCAAACCTTTTTTGTGCAGTGTTTTCTTGAGTTGATGAAAAACTTCTGCGCCACAGCGAATTGCTTCACGGAATGAAGGTAATCCAGCTGGAATAATCATGAATTCCTGCATATCAACGCTATTATCTGCATGTGCGCCACCATTGATGATATTCATCATCGGTGTCGGCAATTGCATAGCACCAGAACCGCCCAGGTAGCGATAAAGCGGCAATCCAGAATCTTCAGCAGCTGCGCGTGCACAGGCCATAGAGACTGCTAAAATCGCATTTGCACCCAAGCGGTCTTTATTCTCTGTGCCGTCAAGCTCAATCAAAGTTTTGTCAATGAAACTTTGCTCTTCAGCATCTAAGCCAATAATCGCTTCAGTGATTTCGGTATTCACATTCTCTACCGCTTGAAGTACGCCTTTACCTAAATAACGGCCTTTATCACCATCACGCAACTCTACAGCTTCTTTAGCTCCAGTAGACGCGCCAGACGGCACAGCTGCACGCCCGATTACTCCGCTTTCCAGCAGCACGTCACATTCAACAGTTGGGTTACCGCGTGAATCTAAAATTTCGCGGGCGATAATATCTACAATAGCGCTCATGACTTGCTCCTCAAATATACAAATTAATTTTAATTATTTAAATAAAGAATTTTATAAAGTTGATTCAATAAAACCAGCTTTTTTCACCAATCTATCTAAATCTACTAGCACTTCCAATAAATCTTTCATTTTATGTAATGGCCAGGCATTTGGCCCATCCGATAATGCCTTAGAAGGATCTGGATGTGTTTCCATAAAAATACCGGCAATACCACTTGCCACTGCTGCGCGGGCCAATACAGGCACATGCTCACGTTGGCCGCCACTTTTATCACCCTGTCCGCCCGGTTGCTGCACAGAGTGCGTAGCATCAAACACCACCGGGCAATTAGTTTCGCGCATGATGGCAAGCCCACGCATATCTGAAACCAAAGTATTGTAGCCAAATGAAACGCCACGCTCACACACCATGATGGTGTCCTGATTACCGTTAGCTTCTCGCGCTTTTTGTACCACATTACGCATATCATGCGGCGCCATAAACTGGCCTTTTTTAATATTGACTGGCTTACCTGATTTTGCACAGGCAGTAATGAAATCCGTTTGACGGCATAAAAATGCAGGGGTTTGCAGTACGTCGACCACTGCGGCCACATGTGGCACTTGTTCTTCCGTATGAACATCCGTCAAGATTGGCACGCCAATTTGGCGACGCACTTCATCTAAAATCTTCAAACCTTGTTCCATACCAAAGCCACGAAAGGTACTGTTAGAACTGCGGTTCGCTTTATCGTAAGATGATTTGTAAATAAAAGGAATGCCTAATGCTGCGGCAATCTCTTTAAGCTGTCCTGCCGTATCAATTGCCATCTGTTGTGACTCAATCACACACGGGCCTGCAATCAAGAACAATGGCTTATCAATGCCCACTTCAAATCCACATAATTGCATAACAATCCTTTTTGATTTAGTTCAACAATATCTGTTACTTAACACCTTGATGCCACAGCGCAGCTTTTACATAAGCAGTAAATAGCGGGTGACCCGTGCGCGGATTCGAGGTAAATTCCGGGTGGAATTGGCAAGCGACAAACCAAGGATGCACATTTTGCGGCAACTCAATCATCTCGCACAAATCTTCAGTCGGTGTTCTGGCGGAAATCACTAAACCAGCCGCTTTTAATTGTTCCACATAGTTATTATTTACTTCATAACGGTGGCGATGACGCTCGTTTACCTGATTGCCGTAGATGCTTGCTGCCATAGTATTAGGCACGATTGGACATGCCTGTGCGCCCAAACGCATTGTGCCACCAAGGTCAGAATTCTCATCTCGCTTTTCAATATTACCCGATGCATCTTGCCACTCATCAATAAGGCCAATCAATTTATACGGTGCCTGAGGATTAAACTCTGTACTGTTAGCATCAGTTAAACCTGCTACATGACGTGCAAACTCAATCACAGCCAACTGCATACCTAAACAAATACCTAAATAAGGCACTTTGTTCTCACGTGCGTATTGAATAGCTGCAATCTTACCCTCTGTGCCGCGCACACCAAAACCGCCTGGCACTAAAATAGCGTCCATGTTTTCTAGAGCGCCAAGATTTGGAACGCCAGTACCGTTTCCTTCAATATCTTCAGAATCTATGTAATGAATTTTAACTTTAGATTCAGTGTGAATACCTGCGTGAATCAAGGCCTCGGTGAGAGATTTATAAGAATCAGCTAAATCAATATATTTACCAACAAAGGCAATATTCACCAAATGCTTAGGATTTTCTAGTGCGTAGGTAATCTTTTCCCAGCTTGATAAATCAGCTGGTTTAGCGGTAATTTCCAGTTTACGGCAAACAATCTCATCCAACATTTGTTCATGTAAAAAGCCGGGAATTTTATAGATTGAATCCGCATCAATCGCGCTAATCACAGCTTCTGGTGCCACATTAGTGAATAAGGCAATTTTTCTACGCTCTTCTTCAGGAATATTACGGTCTGCACGACAGAGCAAAATATCTGGCTGAATACCAATCTCGCGCAACTCTTTCACAGAGTGCTGGGTTGGCTTAGTTTTTAACTCGCCTGCGGTTGGAATCCAGGGCAATAAGGTTAAATGAATATAGCAGGCATTGTTGCGACCTTCTTCAAAACCCATTTGTCGAATCGCTTCCAGAAATGGTAAAGATTCAATATCACCTACAGTCCCTCCCACTTCTACAATCGCTACATCTGCGCCTTCGGCGCCACGCTTTACATGTGCTTTAATTTCATCGGTAATGTGAGGGATGACTTGTACGGTTTTACCCAGGTATTCACCACGGCGTTCTTTTTTAATGACGGTTTCGTAAATCTGACCAGTCGTAAAGTTATTACGTTTAGCCATACGCTGCGTAATAAAACGTTCGTAATGGCCTAAATCCAAGTCGGTTTCAGCGCCATCATCAGTCACGAATACTTCACCATGCTGAAAAGGCGACATGGTACCAGGGTCAACGTTGATATAGGGATCAAGCTTGAGCATGGTCACTTTGATACCACGCGATTCAAGGATTGCGCCAAGGCTGGCAGCTGCGATACCTTTACCAAGAGAGGAAACTACACCGCCGGTTACGAATACATATTTGGTCATGAAAAGGCACTTATTATTTGTTGCAGACGGGTTAAGATTTTACCGCAAAATATAAGCCACTCAAAACGTTATACCAAAATAAAAATGCAATATTTTACTTGCTAATTTTTTTGAGCTAATCTTTCTTAGTCCACACGCCATAGCCCTTAAACTTTTCTTGCACTTCCAGCATATCTTGAGCGCTTAAAATATATGGCTCACCCACCTGTAATGCATGCAAATATTGCTCACACAAGGTTTCGACTTCCTGCGTGATATTAAGCGCCTTACCTAAAGACTCTCCCACTGCAATCATGCCATGGTTCGCTAACAGGCAGGCTTTTCTGTCCTGCAGTGCATTTAACGCATAATCAGAGAGTTGCTGGCTGCCAAATAATGCATAGGGCGCGCAGCGGATGTTATCGCCACCGCACAGGGCAATCATGTAATGGAATGCTGGCATATCACGGCGGAATGTGCTTAAAGTAGTTGCAAACATACTATGGGTGTGAACAACAGCATTGACTTCAGGTTTATTTTTAAGAATATCAAGATGAAATCGCCATTCGCTTGAAGCAGAACGCTCTCCGACTGCTTTTCCGGAAAAATCCATCCATACAATGTCTGAAGGCATCAATTTATCTGCTGCTATGCCTGATGGGGTTATCAAAAACCCAGCCTCGCCATTTTGATTATAACTACGAACGCTTACATTGCCTGAAGTTCCTTGGTTCAACCCTAGCACTACGAGCTTTTGACTGACCTCAATCAAGCTAACTCTTAATGCCTTTTCACTCTGATTTTGCATAATCCTACCTTTGCATGGTATTTAGCTGATGCGGTGCATATACGCCATGTTCCGTAATAATCCCTGTTATTAGCCGGGCAGGTGTGACATCAAACGCCGGGTTAGCCACCTTGGTGCCTGCTGGCAAAATATTCACTTCAGCGATTTCACCATTGGCTAGCCTACCGCTCATCCAGGCAACTTCACGCGCATCACGCTCTTCAATTTCAATTTCTTTTAAACCGTCTGTAATGCCCCAATCTATGGTGGGAGATGGCACCGCCGCATAGAATGGGATGGCATGATCAAATGCCGCCAGTGCTTTTAGATAAGTGCCAATCTTATTACACACATCGCCAGTACCAGTAACGCGATCTGCGCCTACGATTACCATATCAACTTCGCCCTGTTGCATTATATGTCCGCCAGCATTGTCGCTAATCACCGTATGCGGCACCCCATGCTGAGCCAACTCCCATGCAGTTAGACTCGCGCCTTGATTGCGTGGGCGCGTTTCACCAACCCAAACACGCACCGCGATTCCTGCATTATGTGCCGCATATACTGGCGCTAAAGCAGTACCATAATCTACAGTGGCCAGCCAGCCAGCATTACAATGGGTAAGTATATTGATTGTGCGTGATTGTTTGGTATATAACGGTTTGATTAAACTTAAGCCGTGCTGGCCTATCGCCTGATTTAATAGCACATCCTCATCACAAATAATGGCCGCCTCATTCCAAGCAGCTTGAATGCGACTGGATTCAGTGAGCGGTAATAAAACTTTGAGCATGCGTTGAACCGCCCATCGCAAATTAACGGCCGTCGGGCGGCTTTGAATAAGCTTAGTAGCAGCATCTTGCAAATGATTGTCGCCCGCATCCTGTTGCATCGCTAACGCAACTCCATAAGCAGCAGCTGCGCCTATCAACGGCGCTCCACGTACTTGCATGGTTTTAATTGCTGAAATCATTTGCTGCAAGCTGTCTATTTGAGTGACTTCAAAAAAGTGCGGGAGCTTTGTTTGGTCAATGACTGAAACTGTTTTAGCATTCGTGCCCAAAGCTTCATTTGGCCAAATAGTGCGGTACTGCTGATCATTAACTATCATAAATTATTTATTCAAATGTTGACTTTTAAAAAGTTCCCTGAAACAAAAAATACTCTCCACAATATCTGTGGATAACTTTGTGAATAACTGTGACTTGAAAATGTAACATACCAATTTTAAAGGCTTTTTTCAAATCGCTTAAATTTTAACCTATTATTTAATCTTTATAAATCAACAAGTTAAATAACGACCCTTGATTGATAAGGGATTTTCACACAAGTTAAAGTAACACTTTAGGTGGTGTGTATAAGTCAGCTAATTTTGGCAAAACTTTTAGCGCGTTGGTACTAGTAATATCAAGCACTTGCGATACATTTACCTGCTTTAGATCAGCTAAAACTTGTGCTATTTTGCTTAATTCCAGCGGCGTATTTCTGCCTTTGGTGCCAACCCATTCAGGAGGCATATCGGGCGAGTCTGTCTCTAATACAATAGCCTCTAATGGCAGTTTGCGTGCAAGGTCACGAATTTTTAATGCCCGGCTATAAGTCATTGCGCCACCAAACCCGAGCTTGAAACCTAATGCAATGAATTGCTCAGCTTGCTGAAAACTACCATTAAAGGCATGAGCAATACCGCCGTTAACTTCATATCTGCGTAGATATTTTAAAACATCATCAATCGCATTTCGCACATGCAGAATCACAGGCAAATCATGTTGCTTGGCGACTTTTAACTGTTCAGAAAAAAAATAGCTTTGCCGCTCTACGTTTGCTTTAGTCACAAAGTAATCAAGGCCGATTTCGCCAATTGCGACCGGATAGTTTTCTTCAACATATTTTTTTAGCACTTCAATATCATCTTCAGCAGCACCATCAACGTGCATAGGATGAATTCCTAGCGCGTATGAGCAATGTTTTTGCTGGTTACATAGCGAAATGACGCTGTCAAAGTTAAAACGCGCTACAGTTGGCACAACGATGATTGACACCCCTTGTTGCAAAGCCAACAAAGCAACATCGTCCCGATCAGCATCAAATTCTGCTGCATCTAGATGACAATGAGTGTCTATAAGCATGGGAAATTGAGGAGGTTTAAGTTTTGGTTTTAATAGGCTTTGCACGCAAACGAATATCTTGTCCAAACTGACGCACATCCAGAATCTGCAAATCAACGGCTTGTTGCATTTCAATTAACTCGGGAATAGCAAACATCCCTTTTGCATCATTACCCATCAGTTTTGGCGCATAGTAAAAAATAAACTCATCAATCAAGCCTGCTTGTACAAACGCGCCATTCAAGCCCTGCCCTGCCTCAAGCAACACTTCATTGATGCCACGCTGAGCTAAATGTGACAGCAACAGGTTCAAATCAACTCGCCCGTTAGCATCAGGTAAATGTAACATTTCCGCGCCAGTAGTTTTCGAAGAAGTTGAGCCTAGAGAATCAGCCTTATTGTTTACATCGTTTGCATACGCAATAATCACCGGACTGGCCTGCGTCAGCTCAGCATTAAGCATTTTACAGTCAACTGGCGTTTGTAAATGACTATCCACAATCACGCGTAAGGGCTGGCGTGAAACATTCTCCAAGCGTAAATTCATACTGGGGTTATCAGCCAACACTGTGCCAATGCCCGTAATGATGGCGCAAGATTGCGCTCGCCAGTGCTGCACATCCTGCCGTGCACATTCACCAGTGATCCAAAGACTTTTGCCATTGTTAAGCGCGGTACGACCATCTAAGCTTGCCGCTACTTTACTGCGGACATAAGGCCGCCCGTATGTCATACGTGAAATGAACCCCGGATTCAAGATGAAAGCTTCACTTTCCATCAAACCAGTATCCACTTGCATGCCTTGCGCTTGCAGTCGCTTGATACCGTTGCCAGCCACTAATGGATTAGGGTCTTGCATCGCCACTACCACGCGATTAACACCTGCGTTTATCAAAGCGTCAACACAGGGCGGGGTTCGGCCATAGTGATTGCACGGTTCTAGCGTAACATACACATCCGCTCCGACTGCATCAGCACCTGCCTGACGCAAGGCAAGTACTTCTGCATGCGGCTCACCTGCTTTTAGATGTGCCCCTTGACCGATAATTTGATTGTTTTTAACGATAACACACCCAACTCTAGGGTTGGGTTGTGTGGTATACAAGCCCTGCTCTGCTAAGCGCAGTGCAAGGGTCATATAAGTGTAGTCTGCTGTTGAAAACAAGGGAATTAAGTCAACAAAATAACCATTACATAACCTTTAGTGTGATGAAATACGACTATTGATTAAACGATTATTTTCATCAAAAAAAAGCAGTAAACCATGATATACATGCATACACTTACCTAAATCATACTCCATCGCATTGCCATCTTCATAACTTGGCCGACCCAGCAACACACCAACCGATTCTTTAGACGTTCCTTTTGCGAGTATGTGTTGCTGCAAATCATAAGCCATATCGCCGCGTTTGCAATCCTTTTCAATAGAAGCTGCACTTTGCATCCATTTCACTTGGTCAAATTTATCACTTCCGAAAACGAGACTGTCTTTCATCATCCACCAGGCAAAAAAAACGATAGTGAGCACCAAGGTAAACGCTGCGAGTGCAATTGTAGCCCAATTAATAAGCTTCATACTTTGATGTCCATACGTATATGTTTATATTGCAGATTGGAATTTAATTGACTTATAAATCACGGATTGCATCGTTAAAATCATCTACATCCGAAAAGCTACGATACACCGAGGCAAAGCGTATATATGCGACTTTATCCATAAGCTTAAGTTCATGCATGACACTTTCACCCAAATCTCGCGCTGGAATCTCACGTACTCCTAAACTCAGCAGTTTCTGTGAGATTCTATCCAGCGCTCGATCTACATACTCAGTAGGCACAGGTCTTTTATGCAATGCGCGTGAAAATGACAAGCGCAGTTTTTCACGATTAAACTCTTCACGGGTGCCGTTGGTTTTCACCACCTGAGGCATATGCAGCTCAGCTGTTTCGTAAGTCGTAAAACGTTTATCGCAAGCGCCACATTTACGGCGTCGGCGTATAGAATCGCCTTCATCATTGACGCGAGAATCAATTACCTGCGTATCGTCAGCACCACAAAAAGGACATTTCATCAGGTTACTTCCGTTGTAGGAGCGATTTTTAAATCGCGAAGATGCACAAAAATTCGCGCAATAAATTGCGCTCCTACCAAATTACACAGCATAAACAGGGAATCGAGCCGTCAAAGCATGTACTTTCGCTTTAGTTGCTGCAATCACCGCTTCATCTGCTGGGTTATCCAACACATCAGCAATTAGATTCGCCACTTGTCTTGCTTCATCTTCTTTAAAACCACGCGTAGTAATAGCTGGCGCCCCAATACGAATACCTGAAGTCACAAATGGACTTTCCGGATCGTTTGGAATTGAATTCTTATTGACAGTGATATGTGCCAAACCAAGCGCGGCATCGGCAGCTTTACCAGTTAAACCTTTTGGACGTAAATCCACCAGGAACATATGTGATTCAGTGCGTCCTGAAATAATACGCAAGCCACGCACAGTGAGCGCCTCAGCCATCGCTTGCGCATTTTTGATGACTTGCGCTTGGTAGGTTTTGAATTCCGGTTGTGACGCTTCCAGGAAAGCTGTAGCTTTTGCAGCAATCACATGCATCAACGGACCACCTTGCAATGCAGGAAATACACTTGAATTGAGTGATTTTTCAAACTCGGCTTTTGCTAAAATAATGCCGCCGCGCGGGCCGCGTAATGTTTTGTGTGTAGTCGATGTCACAAAATCTGCATGTGGTACCGGGTTCGGGTACACCCCTGCGGCAATCAAGCCTGAGTAATGCGCCATATCCACCATGAAATAAGCGCCTACTTTTTTAGCGATTTCCGCCATGCGCGCCCAATCAAAACGTAATGCATAAGCCGATGCACCACCGATTAACAATTTTGGCTTGCATTCAACCGCGATTCGTTCCATTTCATCGTAATCAATTTCTTCTTTGTCATTTAAGCCATAAGGCACGATGTTAAACAACTTGCCTGATAAGTTTGCTGGTGAACCGTGCGTTAAATGGCCACCGTGACCAAGGTTCATACCCATCACGGTATCACCTGGTTTTAAAATACTGAAATACACAGCCTGATTAGCTTGTGAGCCTGAATGTGGCTGCACATTGGCATATTCTGCACCATAGAGTGCTTTTAAACGGTCAATTGCCAATTGCTCAACTTGGTCCACATATTCACAACCGCCATAAAAGCGCTTACCTGGATAACCTTCTGCATACTTATTCGTCAACTGAGAGCCTTGCGCCTGCATGACGGCTGGACTGGTATAGTTTTCTGATGCGATAAGCTCGATGTGCTCATGCTGACGCACGACTTCATGCTCTATCATGTCCCATAAGGCTGGATCAGCTTGATTTAAGGTGTTTGCGTAGTTAAATGGGGCAGTTGACATAACATTTAGCTTTCTAAATACTTAAAATTAGTTGAGTGAATAAATTTGCCGTATTTTACCACGCAGTGCTATCAGTCAGTTAGCCGCGTTATAATCAATTTATTCAAATTTACTTTCAAATAATTCAAATAAAGGACCCGCCTGATGAAATGGACCGACACCCTCACCATCGCCGAAATGCTTTACGACATACATCCAGACATTGACCCAGCAACCATTCGTTTTACCGATTTAATGACATGGGTCATGGCTTTAGATGGTTTTAATGATGACCCTCAGCATTGCGGTGAGAAGATTTTAGAAGCCATACAACTGGCTTGGATTGATGAAGCCGGATAACAGTGAGTGGTTTTGGATATTGTTAGGCTTTGACCAATTACTGCATCACCTCACTTACTTTGGCATTATTGCGCTTGCGTTTAAGACGATTTAACGAACAACGCTGTCCAACCCTCATGACTAAACATACCTTTATTTTCATCTGGATCGCACTTGCCGGCCTCATTTATTATTTGGCCGATGGCATTCAAAACCCGAATAAAATTAAAAACTTAGGTGAGTCCAGCACCGTAGTACTAAAACGTGGCTTGGATGGACATTACCGTAGCGAAGCGCTCATCAATGGACAAAAAGTAAACGTGCTGGTGGATACTGGCGCTACGGGCGTGGCAATTTCACAAAGTGTGGCTGATAAACTCAAGCTGAAAAGTATTGATGCCATCCGCACCAGAACCGCCAGTGGCGATAGCATCGGCTATATGGTGCGGCTAAATTCAGTGAAAGTTGGTGGAGTAGAAGCCAAAAATGTATCCGCCATGATAGCCCCGAGCCTAGACGGTGACGTGCTGCTGGGCATGTCGTTTTTAGGGCGTATGGATGTAAGGTTGTATAAGGGTGAGATGACGATTAAGCAGGTTGATTGATTGAGACCTTTGCAAAAGTACTTCTTGCGGCGAATTGCTGCGTTGCGCGGTACTCGCAACCTCGCCGTACAGCGCGTACTGTCTCGGTTTCTGCGTTCCGTGCGCCTTGCACTTCATCCACAATAAGCACTTTTGCAAAGGTCTCGATTGTGTACCACAGGCACTCTGATTTTCTAAGAGGTATGGTTCGGCAAGCTCACCAACCAAAGCACTTGAAAAGTCGTATGTAGGAGTGACGACCTCGTCGCGATTGCACTATTGCTTCGCGAGCCAGTATTTGGCTTCCCCACATAATATATGCGCTAAAGCGCATTATTCTGAGTGAACGGGGCGTCGCTCCTACCTACTAATTTTAAGTAATCACCGTTGGGGCAACACGGCCTGTTTTTTCAACCAGTTGCGAAATCTGCAAGGCGATTTTAATCATCTCTGCCAACGCCACTTGTGCATCTAAATGATGATTTTTAGTATCCGGGTCATACGCTTCCAGGTAAATACGAATCGTCGCACCCTCCGTGCCTGTGCCAGACAACCTGAATACAATGCGCGAGCCATCCGTGAATAAAATGCGGATGCCTTGATTGTTGCTGATTGAGCCATCAATGGAGTCGTGATAGCTGAAATCATCGCAGGTTTTCACGGTATATGAACCCAATTTTTGGTTCGGCAGGCTGCTAAATTGCCCTTTAATATGCGCAATGACGCTATTGGCAGCCTCAGTCGGTATCGACTCGTAATCGTGCCGTGAATACACATTACGGCCAAATTCTGCCCAGTGCGCCATTAAAATGGCTTCTACGCTCATTTGTTTTGCGGCGATAATATTCAACCAAAATAATACTGCCCACAACCCATCTTTTTCGCGTACATGGCTGGAGCTAGTACCGAAGCTTTCTTCTCCGCACAATGTGACTTTACCAGCATCCATTAAATTGCCAAAAAACTTCCATCCTGTGGGCGTTTCATAGCACGGAATATTCAATTTAGCCGCTACACGGTCTGCCGCGCCACTGGTGGGCATAGAACGCGCCACGCCTGCAATGCCATTTTTATAGGCTGGCACGAGCGTGGCATTGGCCGCAAGCACAGCTAAACTATCAGACGGTGTGACGAAGAAGTTTTTGCCTAAAATCATATTGCGGTCGCCATCACCATCGGATGCCGCGCCAAAATCGGGCGACTTTTCACCTGCAAATAGCAGTTTCACTAAGTCTTCAGCGTAGGTTAAATTTGGATCTGGGTGACCTCCACCAAAATCTTCACTTGGTACGCAGTTCATTAAACTGTTAGCTGATGCACCTAATCGATTCACAAAAATTTCTTGCGCATAAGGACCAGTTACCGCATGCATGGCATCAAACTGCATTTTAAAGCCACTTGCCAGCAATTTTTTAATGGCGGAAAAGTCAAACAACTCTTGCATCAAGTCCGCGTAATCTTGTACAGCATCAATCACTTCAACGGTAAATTTCCCACCATCAAAAACAATTTCACCTAATGCATCAACATCAACTTCAGGAATATCTGCAATTTTATACTCAGTGATTATTTTGCTTTTTTCAAATATCGTATCTGTGATTTTTTCAGGCGCTGGCCCACCGTTACTAATATTATATTTAATGCCGAAATCACCATTCATACCGCCTTGATTATGGCTTGCAGACAACACCACGCCACCAAAAGTTTGATATTTACGAATGATGTGCGAGGATGCAGGTGTAGATAAAATACCTGCTTGCCCTACTATGACACGCGCGAAACCATTTGCAGCCGCCATTTTAATAATCGTTTGAATCGCATGCCGATTGTAGTAACGTCCATCCCCACCTAGAGCCAATGTAGCACCACTTGGCACGTCAAGCGTATCAAAAATACTTTGTACGAAACTTTCTAAATATCCTGGCTGCTGGAATACTTTTACTTTTTTTCGCAATCCAGAAGTGCCTGGTTTCTGATCAGTAAAAGCTTGTGTTTTTGTGGTAATTGTTTGCATCACTTTTTACTCTTTAAGAATGATTTAAAACGAAGTCAGCAGTGTTTTTTCAAACTTAACTGCACAATTAAAAGGTTAATTAAATAATGCTGGTTAAATACAATTGGCGCTCAGCCCTTGTGGTAATTTTAAACCATAATTTAACATTAAAATATAATCCTTATCTTTAGCGAGTGAATCCGGATTTGCTTCGCAATTTGGCAAGTCGGCCTGATGACCGTTAGCCTCATTACCTGCGGCCGTAAATCCTAAATTTAAAACAAATAGCTGCCGATTTGTGTAGTTGCCCAGCATTGGATTCCAATCAACCAAGCCTGCAGAGGCGCGTGGATTACTGTTATTTCCTGTGTTGTCCAATGAAGCTGCAATAATAGTAAAGTTATTGCCAATATAGCTGAGTAAATAATTACTACCCGCATCTAGGCTGCCTTGGTTGATGGCGTAGTGACCAACACCCTCACCTGCAACGCGGTTAAGCGCACCAAACAGCGTGTCGCCGCCTACCAAACCAAGCCCGCCAACGGTGAAAGAAAAAGGTAACGGGTCAGTGGTGCCAATTATTTTGTTCTGTCCAGCATCCGCCGTAACAGTAAGAGCTCGCGGATTAATTACACCCGTATTGTTTGCAATAAAAGTCACTGCATAGTTATTGCCGCCATTGCCATCTGCGATACTTCCAATTGAAGTAAGCGACTTACCAACGCCTGTATTTTCATTATCATAGATCTGACTAAACACACCTGAATCTTCCGCCATAATTGAGCCGGCAGTAATACTGGGGGTGACTGCAGAGCTGATGTTGCCATCGTATGTTTTGCTATCAGGGCTTGAGGTCACGGTGATTGCTCGTTGTGTGATACTGCCAGCGGCTGTATTCAGAACAGTATTATAATTCAAGCCACTATTGCCATCATTCACAGTAAAGCCTGTATCGACGGTTAGTGTACGTGCGCCTGCATTCTTACTGTCAAAACTCTGTGACAAGCCGGTAATGGTATCTGTGCCTTGCAGACCAGCAATATTGACCAAGCCACCTGAACTGGTAAGTGCGTTATAGGTGCGGCTGTCGGTGACAGCACTCAAACTTAGGTTAGCTTGATTGATGGTGCCGGTATGTGTACCGCCTGTCATTGTGTAGTTAGAGGCTACTCCAGTGCCATCAGCCAGTACAATTGAACTAGGCGTAAGCATTTGTGCTGCGCCTGCGTTCGCATTGGTAACTGAGCCTAACCCGGCTACATTTAATGTTTCGCCATTTATGCCCGTTAAAAAAGTACCGAAATCGCTTGCATCAAAAACTGTGGTGCCATTGTAAGTACGTGTACCACTAAGGCTAATGACCGCTTGGTTTACAGCCAAGTTACCTGAGTTAATTTTACTGAGTGAATATCCTGTTGTTGCCGTCACTGGCGTTACATCAATCAAATAACTACCTACGTTGGCAGTAATTGCTGATCCAGCTGATACGGCAGAACCCGTTACCGTGTTAGCTTGCATGTCTTGTGAAAACACGTTGCCAAATGTAGCAGCATTAACAAAACCAGTTGCAGTAAATGAGTTAGCCACTACTGGCGCGCCGTTTTGACCGTAAGTTTTACTTTGATTATTAGAAGTAACCGTTAAACTAGGGCTATTGGCAAATACATAACGATTACCCGTTTGCGAAACTGCTGCTGGATACGTTGTGCCCCATATCGCCTGATTACCACTGCTTAAACTGCCAAAGGTATTTCCTGTGTGTGAATTTGCATAGACTAACCAACGACCGCCTGCTGTTAGCGCCGATGCGCCTGCATTATTAATGAAGTTGGTCCCCGCTAAAGTAATATCACCTGCAGAAGTAGATATATTATTAGCAACGGTAACATTACCGCCAGCCTGCACAGTCAAATTGCCTGTTAAGTTAGATGCACCATTACCTAAAACAATCGCATTGACATCGCGCAGACTTACATTGTTAGCGCCGTTAATGTTGACGGTTGAAAAATTATTGGCTGCATTCGCTGCAATAACATCACCAGCACCGACAATGCCAAGATTGTTTGTTGCGGTAACAATGCCATTTAGTGTTAAAGAGGATGATGCAGATGTTGCGCCTATTAAGCTATTGCCTGCTGTTGTTACATTGCCAGTCACAATTGCTGCGCCAGTGGCTGTGAGCGCGCCTATACCGCCCACACCTGCGCCATTGATACTAATTGGCTCGGCCGCTAACGATATGTTATTCACATTCAAAGCCGCCCCATTGGCCACTGTAGTGCCTGTGCCAACAGCACCAAGCGCATTAGCATGTGCCGCAGAAAGCGTACCTGCATTGATGAGTGTTGCCCCTGTATAGGTATTTGCACCAGACAAAGTAAGCGTACCATTACCTGCTTTATTAAGCCCTACCGCACCGCTGACTACCGCAGCTACGGTTAAGCCATCTGTCGCGTTAGTGCTGGTAAAGGTGCGTGCGGCCGTACCCAAAGCTAAATTACCACTGATTAAAGCATTATTAGCGCCACCTGTTGTGGTAACGTTGCCGCCCAGCGTAAGTGTACCCGTGCCAGTGCTAACTGTGCCGCCAGTAATGCCGCTATTTACAGTTAGTGCGCCTATCGTATCTGAAAAGCCCGCAAGATCATAAGTGCCGCCATCATTCACTGTTACCGCACCAGTTGAAATCGCATTGTTAGCACCGTATCTCAAAGTACCCGCATTGATGGTAGTTAAGCCCGTGTAAGTATTCGCCCCACTTAACAGCAGCGTACCACTGCCAGACTTAGTCACGGTTGAATTCGTGCCGGCAATGATGCCTGATACCGTTAACGTATCTGCAACATTCAAGCTCACTGCACCAAGATTATTCGCGTTGACAGAAGTAATACTGGAAGCACCAAGACCAGTGGTGGTCACATTCACGTTACCTCCATTGCCAGCCGTACCGCCCGCAGTGTTTATGGCAGTTGAAGATACACTGCTACCGCTCAATGTAACACCGCCAGCCACACCGCCCGCCCCTGCACCTGTTGCGTTACCCGTACGTGAAGTGACCGCTGCCGTACTAAGTGTACCTGCTCCTGTAATTGACACTAGCCCAGCATTACCGCCCGCCTGATTGGCACCCAGACCTGCCGCACCACTCGATGTAATTGCACCAGTCACAGAACGATTAACACCTGTAATCGTAACATTGCCTGCATTACGTCCAGCGGCAGTAACGCCTGTACCAGCCGCTCCGCCGGAAGTATTGATGGTGCCTGCAATGGTTGTATTGCCGAGTGAAGAAAGTGAAACATTGCCACCATGGGCGTTGGTAGTACCAGTAGTGGTGAGATTACCAGTGGTAACCGCCGCCCCGGTGACCGCAATACCTCCTATAGCGCCTCCCGCTCCCGTGCCTGTTGCGGCACCAGTTTGAGAGTTAATCGCTCTTGCCACTATTGTGCCGGAAGAATTTAGTATTACAGCGCCAGCGTTGCCACCAGCCTGATTAACCCCTAATCCAGCCCCGCCATTGGCATTGATGGTGGCTGCGGCAAGTGTAGAAATCCCGCCATTGCCAGTTAATGTAATAGTGCCCGCTCTCTTACCAGCCTGCGTAGTTGCCGCTACGTTAGCCCCACCCGTACTCGCAATAGCTCCGTTAAGTGTAAGTAAACCTGTCGTAACAACATTGATATTGCCACCACTGCCATTTGCATTGCCAGAAGTGGTAAGTGAACCCAAAGTAACATTGCCGGCTGTTGCAGTATTGGTGACTGAAATACTGCCAGCTTGGCCGCCTGCACCAGTACCTGACGCTACGCCCGTGCGGGCAGTCAAAGCGCCTGTAGTAATGTCAGCCACATTGGTCGAAATATTGATAGTGCCAGCATTACCGCCAGCAACATTACCTGCGCCGGCAGTTCCGCCGGTAGCATTTATAGCGGCAGTTGTAACTGTTCCTGCGGCTGTAACTGTCACATTTCCTGCATTACCTCCGGCCGTCGCCGCCACGCCTGCGCCACCATTTGCAGTGACAGCCCCAAGCAGGCTGACACCGCCAGTTGAACTTATTGAGACATTGCCACCATTTAAATTTGCCGCCCCCGTTGTAGTGATAGCGCCTGCAGCAGCACCAGTGATGCTGGCACCTGAAAGCATGATGCCACCCTGCCTGGACACCAGACCAGCATTAAGCGTTAATGCGCCGACACCACTATTATCAGCATCTGCTTTGAGGTTAATCGAGCCTGTTCCTGACACTGTCATAGTAGCGCCAACATTTAAAGTAATATTGTTATTTGCTTCTAGACGAATACTGTTATTGGCGCCCATCGTAATAGCATTAGCCACCGTGATGTCACGTGTGGCTTGCAAAAACAATTCGGAGTATCCAGTCACATCAGCAATCTGAACGGTAGTGGTGCCTGCAACAGGCGCATCAGCAAAGGCGATATCCGGCGTTCCATTCGCGTTATTAGAAGGTGAAGGTTGAGTGCTTGTGTTAAGCAAAATATCCTGGGGGTCTAGTAAAATAAAACCGCCAATGCCATTAGCTGCAGCCACTTTAATACCGCCGTTAAAGTCCAGGTTTTGTTTACCCGAAACCTCTACAAATCCGCCATTACCCGAGACCGCGCCGCCTAGAGCACTGATGTTGCCATAGTAACGCGTGGTGTCATCCGACCATACTACAACCTTGCCACCATTGCCTTCATTGATAGCGTTAGCGTTAATTGCCACGCCGCTTCCAACGTAAGTAGTTCTGGCATTATGTAATGCGGTATTTTTACCTTGGTAATCTCCGCCAATAAGTACCGTGCCACCCCCCGCTTGCCCAGATACATCAATAACCGCTGTATCAAGCAGTGCTAGCTGTTCTCCAGTCACTGCAATTTCGCCGCCTCGGCCAGCACGGTCATCGCCTCGCGCTTCCAACCTGCCTGTAACTTTGACTTTTGACCCTGTACCGCCTTCTAAACGAATGAACCCGTTACGACTGACTAAACTATTGGCTTGCACCACACCATCCACATTAAGTGCAGCTGTTCGGGCTTGTGTTGCGAGTTGCACTGAGCCGCCATCAGCCATGATATTGCCAGTATGACTCACTGCCGCAGCAAGAGCATCACCACTTAATTTAACCTGCACCAAACCATCACCATAAAAATCTAACAGGGCTGATTGTGCTGAGCCCAATACTACACTGCCTTGATTGGCAATAAGCGAACCGCTATTTTCAACTTGCTCGCCAAGTAATACGATATAACCGCCATCTGAGGTTTTAATCACACCTTTGTTAACGACAGACGCTTCAGAATCACCTGAAAACCGGTATCGTTTTGCCAAAAAGTCCTGATCATTTATTTGCATGGTGGTTGCCACCAGACTACCTACGTTCACCTGCGCGCCAGGTGCAAATAACACACCATTCGGATTCACCAAAAAAAGACTGCCTGTAGCGCTTAAACTACCAAAGATTTGAGATGGGTCGGAACCTGTCACCCTAAAAAGTGCTGACCCCTGATTAGGCTGTATAAGCCGAACAGCTTCGCTGGCAGCAATGCCGAACGATTGCCAATTGACGATAGCCTGCTGACTTGTTTGATTGATATTGAGAGATTGTCCATCGCGCACAAAACCAACATTACCTGCCTGAACCTGCTCACCTAGCGGCAGTGCATGCGCGTGGCTAAATGCGCCGCTGATAAGGCAAGTTAGCATGATTCTCATGCAGGCATGTTGCGATAGATTAAATTGCTTATTCAATGGCTTTTTAGTCTGCATGATCTTTTTCGTAATTGGTTAATCTTTGGTTAATCTACCGTTTTATCCAAGGTTTTTATTATTTTTCTAAAATTCCGCTTGAATCTGCCCCCATGCTCTTGTCTCATTTTCAGAAGCTACGCCATCAACCTGACTTTTCTGATGTGATACCGCAAAATTCAGCATCCATTTTTTTGTTAATAGCGCATCAATGCCAACCCCGTAATGAGATGACTTAACATGATTATCGCTACTTAACGCATTATGATTGATTACACCCTTGCCATAATCATAAAAACCATACGGACTCACTTCTACACGCTGCAATACAGGCAAAAACCTTGCCAACCCAGATATTGGTAACATCATCCTGCGTAGCTCTGCACCTACAATCAAACCTCGGTCCGATGATATAGGGTACTCGCCGAATTCGCGCCATCGATTAATGCCACCTATGGCTAATTTTTCTGAACTATCCAGGTTTTTATTCGCGCCTTGAAAGTCACTACTTAATCTAAGCGTGTACTCCTCAGATAAAGGCTGTAAGCGAGATGCCAGTAAATTGTATTTAATAAAACCGCCTGCAGTTTTTGCACCTGTAGAATCCAGGGACTCGGCTAGATTATTCTTAAAATTTACATCTGCCAATTTAATATTAAGCCCTAGCTGATTAAATCCGTTTAAACTAATATCTCGCCAATCACCGAATAACCCCAATTCAACCGCACTGATACCTCGATGATCTTTTAACGAAAATGCCGAAACATCATCAGTAATGTCTTTATAAGAAGTTCCCAATCTTGAAGTAATGTTTCCCTGCCTGGATCTCAATAAAGGCTGATCCAGCAAAGCACTCACATAATAACTTTCGCCTTTCGCACCAAGACTGGAAAACTGACCTCCCAAGTGATAGTCAAGATAGCCTGTACTTAAATTCAAAATAGTACCTGTCTGGTGCACGGGTAAGACATAGCCGATTTGAACACCACGCTGGCCACCACCATTAGAGGTTTTTAAGTTTAAATTCAGCCTATCACCCCTGCCAGCCAGATTATTTAAAAACAAACCTGCGTTGACTACTTCTCTGCCAGTGAAACGATTGCCGTAGGTATTCGCTGAAATAAATCCAGTCATACGAGGTAAAGTCTGCACTTCAATGTCAACATCGCTGTAGCCTACTTCCTGCCCTGGATTAAGCTGAGAAGTCGCATTTAATCCAGGCAGAGAATTAATCAACATAATATTTCTAACCAAGTTGGACTCTTTAACAGCATCGTTGCTAGCCAAATCATGCGAAGCCATCTTTTTCAAAAAGACTTCATCGAGGCTTTCAACACCTTTTATTCTCAACTCCCCTAAATAACCCTCAACCACAGCTATTTCTAAAGCATTTTGATTGATGTCCTGCTCAGGCAAATAGGCTTGTGCCAGTATAAAACCCTGCCGACGATAATAATTTGTCACCAAAGCGGTCATCTGGTTTAACTCTTTAATGCCCAGGGATTGGCCTAAATACGTTTTTAGCAGAAGTAAAAGCTGGTCATCACTCACATTTTTATTGCCAGAAAATTTAATGCTATTGATATTGACTTTAATACCTGATGTTTCTGGCAATGCCGCCGGATATTTCAAATCCTCTTTTGTTTCAATAGCAGGGCTTGTGATAACAGGTAGCTTGGGTTGAGTTTCTATACGCGGGATATTGGCAGAATCTGGCAACGCAGGGGCGGCAGTAGCCAATGTAACGATGAAAAAACTAGCGCATATCGCAGCAATAATACTAACAATAATACGTAATAAATCAGGTTTTTTTAATGGGATTATCATAGCCGTTTATTTTAAACGATTACCGAAAATTTCTATTAAATCTGTAGCAATAATTCACGGGTTCACTTATTTAAAGTGCATGACTAATTTTGCGTTTTAAAACTATCGAAACCCCGCCCATTAACAATCTATTGATTAGGCTTTAGCCAGCGCGCGGTCAATAATATCCAGCGCTTCGTCAAACAGGGCATCCTGAATGGTGAGTGGATACAAGAACCGTATTGCATTGCCATATACACCGCAAGTGAGCAAAATTAAACCCTCGTCCAACGCAGCTTGCTGCACTCTCTTTACGACATCCATTGAAGGCTCATTTGTAGCTGGGTCAAAAAATTCGGCCGCTATCATAGAGCCTAAGCCGCGTACTTCTTTTAAGCTTGGTGTTTTCGCCTGCGCTGCCTTTAATCTTTTGGTGAGTTTGTCACCCAAATAATTTGCACGCTCAACCAGTTTCTCTTCTTCGATAATATCAATCACCGCATGGGCTGCTGCTATTGCCAGCGGATTGCCCGCATAAGTACCGCCTAAACCGCCTGGTGCTGGTCCGTCCATCACTTCAGCCTTACCGCAAACCGCAGATAAAGTTGTTCCGCCTGCCAAGCTTTTAGCCATGGTAATCATGTCGGGCATCACATCATAATGTTCAGCCGCGAAGAGTTTACCAGTGCGGCCAAAGCCAGTTTGCACCTCGTCATAAATCAGCAACATGCCATGCTCATCACATTCTTTACGCAATGCCTGCATTAAAGCTGGTGGGGCGGCATAAAAACCTCCCTCACCTTGTACAGGTTCAATGATAATTGCTGCTACACGTTTTGGATCAATATCAGCCTTAAATAACATATGCAGCGCATTGATAGAATCCTCAACACTGACACCATGTAAATCAATCGGAAATGGCAAATGATAAATTTCAGCTGGGAAAGGTCCAAAGCCAATTTTGTAAGGCGATACCTTGCCCGTAAGCGCACAGCCCATCATAGTACGACCGTGAAAAGCCCCGGAAAAAGCGATAATACCTGGACGATTGGTAGACGCCCTTGCAATTTTAATGGCGTTCTCCACCGCTTCTGCTCCGCTAGAAAAAAAACAGGTTTTCTTTGCATGATTGCCTGGTGTGAGCGCGTTAATCCGTTCAGCCAAAGTAACGTAACTCTCATAAGGCAATACCTGATAACAAGTGTGGGTAAAGCGTTGAAGCTGCGCCTCAATCGCGGCAACCATTTTAGGATGTCTGTGCCCAGTATTAAGCACGGCAATGCCACCTGCAAAATCAATATAACGTTTACCTTCTACATCCCACACTTCTGAGTTTAGTGCGCGGTCAATAAAGAAATTAGCCATCACACCGATACCTCGCGGAGTGGCAGCTAAACGTCTGTTATGTAAGTCTTGATTGCTGAGTGATGTATTGGTATTCATACTGCTTTCCCTTTTTATGCAGGAGCGACGACCTCGTCGCTCCTGCATGCTTTAAACTAATTTAATCTAAACTAATTTAATCCAAGTGGTTTTCAATTCCGTATATTTTTCTAAGGCATGCAACGATTTATCGCGCCCGTTACCGCTTTGCTTATAGCCGCCAAAAGGCACTGTAATGTCATCTTCGTCATAGCTATTCACATGTACAGTACCTGCACGCAATGCGCGTGACACCATATGCGCACGCGTCAAGTCCTGCGTCCAGACCGCAGCTGCAAGGCCGTATGGCGTGTCATTGGCAATTCGAATTGCTTCTTCTTCCGTATCAAATGCAATGATAGAAAGTACAGGGCCAAAAATCTCTTCACTCGCAATCGTCATGTCGTTTGTCACATCATCAAATACGGTGGGGCTGATATAAAACCCACCTGTTTCAGTGAGCACCCTTTCACCGCCAGAGCGTAATTGAGCACCTTGAGATTTACCGCTTGCAATGTATTTCAGTACATTCTCCATTTGCCCACAATCAACGATTGCACCCATGGTGGTATTGGCATCCAATGGGTCACCTGGCTGATATTCAGGTAAATGCGTCAATAATTTTTGAACGAACTCTTCTTTAATTGAGCGCTCAACCAGCAAGCGCGAAGGCGCGTTGCAGCTCTCACCCTGATTGTAAAAAATAGAGCCGGCCGATGCCGCCGCAGCTTTATCCAGGTCTTTACAATCCGCAAATACAATATTGGGCGATTTGCCTCCTAGCTCGCACCACGCGCGCTTAAGGTTGCTTTGCCCAGCCATGATTTGAATTTTTTTGCCTACACTTGTAGAGCCGGTAAAAGCAATACAGTCCACATCCATGTGCATCGCCAGCGGCGATCCCGCATCGGGGCCAAAACCAGGCACTACATTCAACACGCCGGCAGGGATGCCCGCTTCTATAGCTAGATCACCCAGTCTCAATGCTGTGAGTGGCGACTTTTCAGACGGTTTTAGTACGATACTGTTTCCGGTAGCTAAAGCAGGCGCAATCTTCCAGCAGGCCATTAAAATTGGATAGTTCCACGGTACGATTGCGCCTACCACACCTATCGGCTCACGCGTAATCATCGCCAAAGTATGATCTGCGGTCGGTGCAATTTCGTCATACACTTTATCAATTGCTTCACCAAACCAGCGCAGGCTATTCGATGCGGAGGCTACATCCACACTCAAACTGGCCGAGATAGGCTTACCCATATCCAGCGTTTCCAATAAGGCTAACTCCGCCTTATGTGCCAACACTAAATCCGCAAAACGAATCATGGTTTGCTTACGCTCGCGTGGCGACAGGCCTGCCCAGCGCCTATCTTTAAAAGCAGTGCGTGCCGCGACAACCGCACGGTCAACGTCGGCTGCTTTACTACTGGCCACGTCAGCCAATTTACGCCCATCTATCGGTGAAAAACACTCAAATGTTCCGCCATCCAGCGCATCAACCCGTTCACCATTGATAAAGGCACGCCCATCGATTCTTAGGTCTTTAGCTCTTTGATGCCAATCAATCTTAATCTCTGTCATATTAAAGTCCTGCCATACAAACGTATTTCAGTTCAAGATACTCATCTATGCCGTGGTGCGAACCTTCGCGCCCCAAACCAGACTGTTTCACTCCGCCAAAAGGCGCGACTTCGTTCGAAATCATGCCCGTATTTACGCCCACCATGCCATATTCCAGCGCTTCTGCCACACGCCAGATTCTGCCAATATCACGACTAAAAAAGTATGAGGCCAAGCCGAATTCAGTTCTATTAGCCAGCTCTATGACTTCATCATCAGTATTAAAACGAAACAGTGGCGCTACCGGCCCAAAAGTTTCTTCACTAAAAATCAAAGCATCAGCACTCACGCCAGCCAGTACTGTGGGCTCAAAAAAAGTACCTCCCAGCGCATGGCGCTTGCCACCTTGCATGAGCGTTGCACCTTTAGCAATTGCATCTGCCACATGACTTTCTACTTTTGCTATAGCGGCATCATCTATCAGCGGCCCTTGCGTCACACCATCGTCAGTGCCAGCCCCTACTTTAAGTTGGCTCACTTTGATTGCAAGCTTTTTGGCAAATTCGTCAAACACCCCGTCTTGCACAAACAGCCGATTAGAACACACACAAGTTTGCCCGGCGTTTCTATACTTGCTTATCATGGCACCTTCAACCGCGGCATCTAAATCTGCATCATCAAACACTATAAATGGCGCATTGCCACCCAGTTCAAGTGAGAGTTTTTTTATAGTATCTGCACATTGACGCATTAAAATCCGACCCACTTCAGTAGAACCAGTAAAAGAAAGTTTGGTAACAACAGGACTTTCACACATCGCCGCCCCAATTTGACGCGCATCGCCAGTGACCACTTGCAACACTCCCGCTGGCACGCCCGCCTCCTCAGCCAATACAGCTAATGCAATGGCGCACAGGGGCGTTTGTTCAGCAGGTTTAATAATCATCGTACAACCGGCTGCCAGCGCAGGTGCTGCTTTTCGGGTAATCATGGCAATCGGGAAGTTCCAGGGAGTGATTGCTGCCGTGACGCCTATGGGTTGTTTAAGCACTAATAATCGGCGATCTGTCATGGGCGCGGGTATCGTTTCGCCGTATACACGCTTGGCTTCTTCTGAGAACCATTCTACAAAGCTTGCCCCGTAGGCAACTTCACCACGCGCTTCGGCGAGCGGCTTCCCTTGTTCTGCAGTTAAAATTTGTGCCAAGTCTTCCGTATGCAGCACTATTAAATCAAACCAGCGTCTGAGTATCGCCGCCCGGGCTTTAGCCGTGAGCGTTTTCCATTGCTTTTGTGCGGCCTGACTTGCAACAATCGCACGCTCTGTTTCAGCTCTGCCCATACGCGGTACGCATGCTATAACCTGATTATTTGCAGGGTTAATCACATTAAAAGATTCACCTGAATCTGCACCTAACCATTCGCCAGCGAGTAGGGTTTGATTGTTTTTAAGTAGTGCTGTGTGTTTGAGTTGTAAGGTCATAGTGTTTGCTTCAATTGATTTTAGGTAGGAGCGACGACCCGTCGCGAAGCTATGCCACTATTCGCGACGGGTCGTCGTTCCTACAAATACTTACTTATTACCATCGCTGTAAGCCTGCGCTTCTTCACGTTTACGTTTTCGCGTTTGGTGCGAGGTATAAAAACTAAAAGCAATGACAGCCAGCGTTACCACAACAATAGTTACCGTTGCCACCGCATTAATCGTAGGATTCAAGCCTAATCTAGCACGGGAGAAAATCACCATCGGCATCGTTGAATACCCTGGCCCTGACAAGAAGGATGACAACACCACATCATCAAATGACAGGGTAAATGTGAGTAAAAATGCTGACACCAACGCTGGCGCCAACAGCGGAAATGTGACCAAAGCAAACACTTGCCAAGGCTTGCATCCTAAGTCCATCGCTGCTTCATCTAATTTGCTATCCATTTCACGCAAACGGGATGTCACCACCACAGCCGCATACGCTGTACCCAGCAAAGCATGACCTAGCAAAATAGTGAACAAACCACGCTGCGGAAAACCTAACCAATGCTGCACTGAAATGAGCATTAACAACAATGATAAACCCACAATCACATCAGGCATCACCAGCGGCATGCTGGACATTGAAGACAATAGCGTACGACCTTTAAAACGCTTGTAGCGATTGAGTGCAAACGCAGTGAATGTGCCAAAAAACACCGACATTAATGCCGATAAAAAAGCGATTTTTAAGGATAACCACACCGCCGCGATCAATGCAGAGTCTTTTACCAGAGCTTCATACCAGCGAAAACTCGCGTGCGACCAAACTGTCACAAGTTTTGAATCATTGAACGAAAACACCACCAGCGTAATAATCGGCAAATATAAAAAAACATAGACGGCGATCATCCAGCTTTTGGCAAATACTTTGTTGGATGCCTGGCTCATGATTTGCCCTCCAACTGCTCGGCTTGCGATTTATTGTAAATGGCCATGGGCAACAGTATAAGCAATATCATCACCACAGCCACCGCAGAGGCCATCGGCCAATCATTGTTACTAAAGAACTCATCCCACAACACGCGGCCTATCATCAGCGTGCTTGAGCCGCCTAATAATTCCGGTATCACATACTCACCGACCGCCGGAATGAACACCAGCATAGAACCTGCAATAATGCCTGCTTTTGAAAGCGGCACGGTGATTAACCAAAAGGCTTTAAATGGACTAGTGCCAAGGTCTGCGGCAGCTTCTAAATACCGAATGTCCAGCTTCGACAAATTGGCATACAAGGGCAATATCATAAAAGGTAAATAGGAGTACACCATACCAATTAACAATGAAAATGAGTTATTCATCATTGGTAGTGGCGAATCAATAATGCCTAAGCTCATCAGCGTATTATTAATAACGCCGTTACTGACTAACAAGGTTTTCCAAGCATAAATACGCAGTAAAAATGAAGTCCAGAATGGCAACATAATGAGCATGAGCAACATCGGTTGCAAATGCTTAGGCGAGCGCGCCATATAGTAGGCAAATGGATAACCAATTAATAAACATAATAAGGTCGTAATCAGGGCGTATTTAATAGAAGATAAATACGTTTTGATATACAAAGAATCAGTAAGAAGAAACTGATAACTGGAAAAATTAAGCGTAAGCTTAGGCCAACCTTCACGCCAGTCTATCATGCTGGAAACTTGCGTACCTTCCATTTCAGACAAACTGATTTTAAGTACAATCAGTAGCGGAATGGCTGCCAGCATAAGAAACCAAAAATACGGCACGCCAATCACAACATGTCGACCATCTAAAAATCTGCTTAATAAATTTTGTTTTTTAGCCACGGTGTGATCCTTTTTGGATTAAGCATTAATGCGTCAACACGACCATCGCCAAGTCATTCCATTGTGCGTAAGCGCGGTCACCCCACGTTAAACCACAGCTCAGGTCACGTGTATTGTTAAGCTCTTGTGCTTTAATCACCTTGCCGCTATCAAGTTTAAGGTGATAAGTAGTGTGTGCGCCAAAATATACAATTTCAATCACTTCGCCTGCACACCAGTTATATTCACCTTTTGGCTTATCTTTAGAAAGTATGATTTTTTCAGGGCGTAGCGCTACACCTACAGCCATCCCTGAATGACCGCTCACGCCATGCCCTACATAATGTACGCATTCAGGACAGCGTACCGTCACATGGTCAGCTTCATCCTCTTCAATTACACCATCAAATATATTAACATTGCCAATAAAATCAGCCACTTGACGGCTATTTGGCATTTCATACACTGCATCTGGCTCGCCCACTTGCAAGAAATAGCCTTCACTCATCACGGCAATCCGCGATGCCATCGTCATTGCCTCTTCTTGATCATGCGTCACTAATACACAAGTGACGCCAACATCCTCAATAATGTTGACGAGTTCTAGCTGTGTGGTTTCGCGTAGCTTTTTATCCAGCGCACCCAGCGGCTCATCTAGTAAAAGCAACTGCGGACGTTTTGCCAAACTGCGCGCTAACGCCACACGCTGCTGTTGCCCACCTGAAAGTTGATGTGGTTTTCGTTGGGCATATTTAGCCAACTGCACCAGGTTCAGCATTTTTTCTACACGTTCAGCTATTTGATCTTTAGGCATTCCATCACGTTTTAAACCGAATGCAATATTCTCCCACACACTCAAATGTGGAAATAAAGCATAAGATTGAAACATCATATTGATTGGGCGCTGGTACGGGGGTAAATCGGTAATATCCTGCCCTGCCAGAAAAATCTTACCTTTAGTGGGCGTTTCAAAGCCAGCCAACATGCGCAACAGCGTAGATTTTCCACAGCCAGAACCGCCCAATAACGCAAAAATCTCACCTTTGGTTACGGTAAGTGAAACATCATCTACAGCTTTCACCGTACCGTCGTAAATTTTGGTGAGACCTTCAACACGCAACAATATTTCTTGCGCTGGCTTATTGTTATCTTTAGGTGCTGTCGCCATCAAAATCCCCTACAAAAAAGTTGCTTACTGCAAAACCAATCCTGTAGCACATGTCTATATTCAGGCATGTGCTACAAAGTTTCAATTGATTAAACCCCTGATTTGAACTTGGTATATAAACGCGTCATGTTACGGCGTGTTTTATTGTCTTCAATCCCAGGTGGAACCAATTTAGCAATATCTTCTGCTGATAAGTAAATAGACTTGTTATTTCTAATTTCAGGGTCTACAAACTCTGTAGCGGCTTTATTAGGGTTGGCATAGGTCACTTCATTAGTGATTGAAGCAGCCACCTCAGGTCGCATCACATAGTTAATAAATTGATGTGCGTTATCAGGGTGTTTAGCATCTGCAGGAATCGCCATGGTATCCATAAACATCAAGCCCCCTGTTTTTGGAATTAGCGCTTCAATATTCTGCTCTGACTTGTTCTCAATTGAACGTTTACGAGCTAAGTTAAAATCCCCTGCCCAGCCATAAGCAACACAGACATTACCGCTGGCTAAATCATCTATCTGACCGCCTGAATTGAATTTTTTAATATCCGGGCGAACCTTCATGAGCAAGTTGAATGCCGCGTCGTAATCTTCTGATGACCCCGTATAAACTGGGCGACCTAAATAATGCAATGCCGCTTGAAATACATCCGCTGGAGTATCTAAAAATGTAATACCACATGATTTTAATTTACTTGTATAAGCAGGGTTAAAGACTAAATCCCAAGCGTTTTCCGGCATAGGAGTATCTCCAAGAGCAGCTTTGACTTTATCTACATTGATGCCAACTGTGTTGTAGCTCCACATCCAATCCACCAAATAAGTATTACCTGGATCCAGTTCAGCCATTTGTTTCAAAATACCTGGATCAAGATTTTTCCAGTTAGGGAGTTTGGACTTATCCAGCTTTTGGTACAAACCACCATCAATTTGCAGCTTAGCCCAGTTAGAGCCAGGCACTACAATGTCATAGCCTGTATTTTTCGCAATAAGTTTTGCATGTAAAATCTCATTACTATCAAAGACGTCGTAACGCACTTTAATACCTGTTTCTTTTTCAAAATTGGCAATCGTGTCAGGTGCAATGTAATCAGACCAGTTGTAAATATTGAGTATTTTTTCTTCCGCTACTTTTGCGCTTGTGCCCGCATTATCCTTATCTGATTTTCCACATGAAACGGTAGCAAGCCCAATACCGATAATCGCCATACTTAGAAAGTATTTACTATATGATAAATTCATATTCATTAACCCCTTAAACTTGTGAGTGATTGAGAAAGCTTTTTACAAATCTGAATCATCTTTTGAGCCATAAAACTCATTGTATAGATCAAATTTATTGAAAGTAATCTTACAATATGTATTCAACAACAACCACCATTAATTACACAATGCCTTGCTTTTTTAAGTCTGCCAATGTCGCGTCCAAACATAGCTGTATCAAGCGTATCATTTCATCAATTTGCGCTTTAGTAATTACCAACGGCGGTGCAATAATCATGCGGTCACCCACCGCCCGCATGATGAGTCCGTTAGCAAAGCAATGACCACGGCAAATCATGCCTACACCTAAATCTTCGTCAAAATGCACATGATTCGCTTTATCTTTCATCAACACAAAGCCAGCCACTAAACCACAGGTTTCCGCACCTCCTACCAATGGATGCTTGGCTAGCTCGGCATATTTTTGAGCTAAATACGGGCCTGTTTCATTGTGAACTTTATCCACCAAGCCTTCGCGCTCGATAATTTCTATATTCGCCAATGCCACAGCGCAGGCGGTTGGATGCCCAGAGTAGGTGTAACCATGATTAAACTCACCGCCCTGCTCAATCAGCACTTTAGCAACACGTTTACCAATAACAACGCCGCCTAATGGAATGTAGCCAGAAGTCACACCTTTAGCAAAAGTCATTAAATCTGGTTTGCATCCAAATAATTGTGAGCCGAACCACTTGCCCAAGCGGCCAAAACCGCAAATTACTTCATCGCATATCAGCAAAATTCCATATTTATCGCATATGCGTTGAATTTCCGGCCAATAGGTTTTTGGTGGAATAATCACGCCGCCTGCACCTTGTACTGGCTCACCAATAAAGGCTGCAACCTTATCTGCGCCCACTTCGAGAATTTTTTTCTCCAACCAGCCTGCCGCCTCTATACCAAACGCATCTCTATCTTTATTTGGCGCAAGGCCATAATGGTAAGGCTGCTCTATATGCTCAATGCCTGAAATCATACCGCCCTGCGCATGCATACCACCCATGCCGCCCAAAGAAGAGCCAACCAAGGTAGAGCCATGGTAGGCATTATTACGGCTAATAATTACCGTACGCTCAGGCTGACCCAGCGTTGTCCAGTAATGTCGCACCATACGGATATTGGTATCGTTAGATTCAGAACCTGAACTGCTAAAAAAAACATGTGAATAATTATCACCCGCCAGCTTTATGATTTTTTCTGCAAGCTTCACCGCCGGCACATTGGTGGTTTGAAAAAAACTATTGTAATATGGCAGCTCTTGCATCTGCTTAGCTGCAGCATCCACTAGTTCTTTGCGTCCATAGCCCACGTTCACACACCATAAACCGGACATCGCATCCAGAATTTTTTCACCTTTAGAATCCCAAATATAAATGCCATCAGATTTGGTAATAATGCGCGCACCCTTCTCGGCCAACCCTTTGTGGTCTGTAAAAGGATGCATATAGTGGGCTGAATCTATTGCTTGAATATCACTTGTGTTGATAGCCATGGCGTTCTCATTTCTCTATATTTTTTAATTGGCTTTATTTGTTTACGTGATTTTTTATACATGCATTAGCAAGTGTTCACGTTCCCAGGGGCTGATTACGCGCATAAATTCATCATGTTCTGCATCTTTTACTGCCAAATACACGTCAATAAAATCTTTGCCTAAAACCTGATGTAAAGCTTTTGCATTCTCTAATTCACGCAAAGCTTCTGACAAGCCGCGCGGCAGCTGGTAATCAGAAGCGTATGCACTGCCTGTGGTCACATCTGTTGGTTTTAATTTCTCAACAATTCCTAAATAACCGCAAGCTAATGTGACAGCCATAGCAAGGTATGGGTTTGCGTCTGCGCCGACCACGCGATTTTCAACACGACGGGCACTAGGTTCAGATATAGGCACGCGAATCCCCACAGTGCGGTTGTCATAACCCCATTCAATATTGATAGGTGCAGCACCATTTCTCACAATACGGCGGTATGAATTCACATAAGGCGCGAGCAATGCCATGGCGGCTGGCAGGTATTTTTGCAAACCCGCAATGTAATGAAAAAAGATTGGCGAAGCTGAACCATCCGGCTTACTGAAAATATTTTGTCCCTGAGCATCCACCACACTTTGATGAATATGCATGGCAGAGCCCGGCTCGTTCTGCATCGGTTTTGCCATAAACGTGGCATACATGCCATGGCGCATCGCCACCTCTCGCAAGGTACGTTTGAAGAAAAAAGTTTTATCCGCTAACAACATCGGCTCATCGTGCAAAAAGTTAATTTCCATTTGCCCTGCGCCAAACTCATGAATCAGCGTATCCAGCTCTAATCCCATTAAATCGCAGTAATCATAGATATCTTCAAAGAGCGGATCAAACTCGTTCACCGCATCAATACTGTAAAGTTGACGACTCGTTTCTTTGCGCCCGCTACGTCCGACAGGCGGGCTTAAAGCAATATCCGGATCAGTATTACGTTCCAGTAAGTAAAATTCCAGCTCAGGCGCAACGATAGGCGTCCAGCCCAAATCTTTGTACAAACTAGTCACGCGGCGCAATACATTTCTCGGTGCAAAATCAACAGGTTTACCTTGATGGTCTACACAATCCATAATGACCTGTGCTGTAGGGTCTACCGCCCAAGGCACCACTCGTAATGTTGTCGGGTCCGGAATGAGCACCATGTCTTTATCGGTAAAACCAAATACCCGGTCATACCCTTCATGCCCCTCGGGCGACTCGCCAGTCACAGTCATACCAAACACGGCTTCCGGCAAACGCATTGCCCGGTCTGTTGAAAACTTTTCTCGCGGTAAAATTTTGCCTCGCGCCACACCAGTTAAATCTGGCACTAAACATTCAATCTCGGTGATGTTGTTTTCAGTCAGCCACTTATCCATATCCACATGGTTCATATTTACTTTTTCTGTCACTTTTATTCTCCTGGCTTGCTTTTATTAACAACTTATTGATGTATTTTTTTTGAGTTTTTATGTATCGCACAATTGCTAATCTGGTGGCTCGTGCCTTCTCATTCTTAATCTGCAAGCATCGCCAAACGCTTTAAAAATCGCCAAATACTGAGGGTTTTCCATGACCTTCCACTCAGGATGCCATTGCACACCTAGGGTAAAAGCCTTTGCATGTTCAACACGCAAGGCCTCAACTAAACCATCAGAAGCAAACGCTTCTGCTACCAGACCTGCACCGAGTTTATCAATGCCTTGTCCATGTATCGAATTCACCATCATTTGCTTGGCGCCTACTATTTGAGCAAGCTGACCGCTAGCCACTAGATCTATTAGGTGTGATTCGCCATATTGAATATCGAGAGTAGATTCTTTAGCTTCTCTATGATCATTTAAACCAGATACTTCATGCACTGCCTGATGCAGGCTACCACCAAAAGCAACGTTGATTTCCTGAAACCCCCGGCAAATAGCCAAAAGCGGCACTTCAGCATTAATCGCCGCTTGCACAAGTTTTAAAGTAAGCGCATCGCGCGCCGGGTCTAGCGGTAATGAAGGGTTATGTACAGTTTGACCGAAATGTGAAGGATGCACATTTGAAACAGCACCTGTGAGCAAAATACCATCTGCCATGGCTAATAAGACGTCAATATCCAACAAATCGCTAATGGCAGGAACAACTAAAGGCAGCGCGCCAGCGGCCTCCGCCACAGCCATAATGTATTTATGACCAGCTACATGAAAAGGATGCTCGCCAAGCTGCTTAACATCTGCAGGAATCAAAACCACTGGTTTACGTTTTGTTGTCATCATTTCACATTAAGTTTTATAAGGATTACAAATCATTGCATTGCCTCATTGGTGAGTATACTATTCCTAAAATTGGTAATGCTACAAGAACCATTTAGATTATTTAGATAGAACCACTTTAAGTTAACATATCCAGCAACTCGGCTGCTATGTAAGTCAGGAATATTCTACTCCATGAAACAGCTTGTGCTATCTGAATGGTTATTAACGCAACTTAACCAAAGTAACTTTCCCGCTCGCATGCCCAACCACAGGCGCATTTACGAAGTTATTCGGCGCGCTATTACAAGCCGGGTATTGCCCGCAGGGGCACGACTTCCATCTACTCGACGATTAGCTGAAGACTTGACCGTATCACGTAACACTGTTTTGGCAGCTTTTGAACAACTGCTTGATGAAGGCTATGTCGCATCTCAAACTGGTAGCGGTACCTATGTTACCTATAATCAACATGATAACTTTTCAAAGGACATTGCCGGCAGCAATACCTCTGACAACATCACTGATAAAGTGTTGCTTGATTCAAACGTATCAAACACCCGCATAAAATCTGAAGACTCACTACAACTTTCTAAACGCGGGTTAGCTGCGTGTGCATCAACCAGCAGACAAAATCAATCAGCAAAGCAAAATAATTCAGACAGAGTTAATAGCAGAATTCATAACGAAGTACAGCCATTTACACCGGGTGAAGATGATTATGCAGGATTTCCATATGCGCTATGGCGGCGATTACTTAATCGACAGTGGCGTACACCAAACCCGGCATTACTCGACTCCAGCCACGATGGCGGCTATTTACCTTTACGCAAAGCCATTGCTGATTATTTGCGGGTATCGCGCGCAGTCAACCTCACTTTTGACCAGGTGCTGATTACTTCCGGAACCCAACAATCAATTGATTTATGTGCGCGTTTATTGACTGACCATGGCGATTGCGCTTGGGTGGAAAACCCTGGTTATTGGGCGGCACGGCGCGTGCTGGAGGTTAATGGTCTGCAACTGCACCCTGTAGATGTAGACAAAGAAGGGTTGGCGCCTACAACAATAGACTACCGAACAACTCCGCGCTTGATTTACACCACACCTTCACACCAATACCCCAAGGGCATGGTCATGAGTTATGGTCGCAGACGCTTATTACTGGATTACGCCCAAAATGTTGGTGCGTGGATTATTGAAGATGATTACGACAGCGAGTTTAGGTTTGAAGGCCGCCCAATCTCATCATTACAAGGTATGGATCAAAATGGTCGCGTGCTTTATTTAGGCACATTTTCAAAAGTCATGTACCCGGGTATTAGGTTGGGATATTTGGTCGTACCGCCTAATTTAATAGAAAGTTTCAAGCATGGATTGTACGAACTACAACGGCCTGGGCAAGTAGTTATTCAGGCAGCACTAGCAGATTTTATTGAAGAAGGTCATTTCGCAAGCCATATCAGAAGGTTGCGCCAAATTTATGGCGAGCGGAGACGCTTGTTACAAGCAGCACTTGCCTCAATAGCGAATGTAGGTGCACGCCTTTCAACAGTAGACTCCGGCTTACATTTAGTGGTGGAATTTGACCAAGCATGCGATGACGTTCGTGTCACTGAAATGGCATCTGAACATGGGCTGCGGGTATATCCACTTTCACATTACTGCATGGGTGAAAAATGCGAGAAAGGTCTGATTATTGGTTATGCCTATGCAGCAACAGAGCATATTACCCAATACGGAGGCAAATTGGCTGAAGTTATTCAGGAGGCATTAAGAAATTAACTTTGAATACATCAAACTAGAAAAAATCAACCTAACTTATCGCGTAATTGATACCACAGCATGCCCAGCACTAATGCTGGTGTACGCAATAATTTTCCACCAGGAAAATCATGGTGCTTGATTTGTGACAGCAAATCCAAACGTTCAGCCTGCCCTGCAATGGCCTCTGCCACCAGCTTGCCCGCCAAGCCGGTTAGTGCCACGCCATGACCTGAAAAACCTTGTAGATAGTAAATATTTGGCGCAAGTCGCCCAAAATCTGGCGCACGATTCATGGTAATATCAACAAAACCACCCCAAGTATATTCAACCTTGGTATTTTTTAGTTGCGGAAAAGTCTCTGCCATACGAGCTTGCATGTTCGCGGTAAGATTAGGTGGTGTCAAGGCACTATAGCTTACACGACCACCATAAATCATGCGCGGGCCATACAATGTTGTGTTTGCCGAAAATCTAAAGTAATCAAGTATAAAATTGGTATCGCAAACCGCAGCATTAGTGGGAATCAGCTTTTCTGCCAAACTGGGCGCAATCGGTTCAGTAGCGATAATATAAGTGCCGACTGGCATGATACGTTTAGCCAATGCTGGCGCAAGTTTAGGCGAAACTTCAGGCAAATACATATTACCCGCAAGCACGACAAATTTAGCTTTCACACTGCCAGTTCCCGTTTGCAAATATGCAGACTCATTATCGCTACTATTGCCATGTTGCATTGCAATGACTGGCGATTTTTGATAAATGCTCACACCGATGCGGCTTGCACCTTTTGCCAAACCTAAACAGTAATTTAAGGGATGCAAATGCCCGGAACGTTTATCAAAATAGCCGTTGTAGTAGCGCGGGCTGTCTATCCAATGACGAATGTCTTTTGGTTCTATCCATTGCGCATCAGCATCATACTGATAGTGCTTTGCCATTCTGTCATACCATTGCCGTAAATAAGCACCTTTTTTTGCATTGACTGAAACACCAAGAAATCCATCCGTTAAATCACAATCGATATTAAAGCGCTTTACTCGCTCGCGCACTAAATCCAAGGCTTCTATAGACATACCCCATACTTTTTTTGCCGCATCAAACCCTATGGCTTTTTCAATCACATCTTGCTCACACGCTAGGCCAGCGATGATTTGCCCACCATTACGTCCGCTCGCCCCCCAGCCAATATGCTTAGCCTCTAACACCACCACAGAATAGCCGCGATCTACCAACTCAATTGCTGCTGAAAGTCCAGCAAAGCCACCGCCAACGACACATACATCGGCCTCAATATTCGATTCCAGTTTGGAATAAGTGGGCTGTTCGTTAGCACTTGCAGCGTAATATGAGTTTTGCGTAAGTTTTAATTCTGTAGCTGCAGACATGGTTTTCTCTATTTTAAAATCATCATTATTTTTTAGCCGCTATCTGCCCGCAAAGCCATGTCCATATTAGCGTTGCAGCTGCATTTGAGGTTAGCTCTGCATGATCATAGGGCGGCGAAACTTCCACGCAGTCCATACCCACCCAATTCAAATCGTGCCAAGCTTCCAGCAAAGTCATCGCTTGCGCTGTTGTTAATCCACCGACTTCTGGTGTACCTGTACCAGGGGCAAACGCTGGGTCAAACGCATCAATATCAAAAGTTAAATACAGTGGCGGATTGCCTGCTTCCATCATGCGTTGGCGTACTTCATCAATAACGCTTTGCAAACCCGCCCCATCTTTGCCGCGCAGTTCCCGCGCGGTGAAAATACGTCCGCCCTGGTCATTCACAAATTCTCGCGCTGCACGTTCCCCAGATGAACGAATGCCAATTTGTATAAAAGTTTTAGGATCCACTAAACCTTCAGTAATCGCTTCATACACCCAGGTACCATGCCCGGAAGGCTCACCAAAATGGCTTTCCCATGTATCACAATGTGCATCAAAATGAATACAAGCCAACGGCTGTTGATAATGCGCATGATAGGCACGCAATAATGGCAAAGTGATGGAATGGTCGCCTCCCAGCCATACCATTGTATGTTGCGTTATAAGCCGGCTGGCCTGAGGAGCAAGCGCGGCACGCATGGCTTCTAAACTGGTATTTGGTAACATTAAGTTGCCTAAATCTACCGTGTGTTTTACCGGTGACACATCAAATAATGGGTGATCATCACCACATAACATATGACTGGCTTGGCGAATAGCATTCGGCCCAAAGCGCGCACCCGGACGATTCGTTACACAGCCATCCCATGCAATTCCAGCCACTGCAAAAGTGCTTATAGCGCTTTTATCAACAATTTCAGCTGGTGTAATAGGTAACCCTAAAAAACCGCCTGTGACGGCATAAGGAAAAGCATGCTTCATGATTGCGTTACTCCAAAATTTCCTATTTATACTAATTTCACATAAATCGAATCTTCAATTTAAGTGCTTAACAAATTGCTTGTACGCACAATTTGTTCAATGTTAAACTAAATTTTTGGTTTAACAAATAGAGCCAATTATCAAATTTTATTGGGGCCACATTGCAAACTATCACGGTCGATAAAATAAAATGTTAAATGCCAATATAGTCAAAAATGCTATAGAGATACTTGCTTATGAACGCACAAATTATCTAAAGCTACACCCACGTTCAATTGCATTTTCAGCCAAGGCTAATCAACACTTTTTGTATGGTGTACCAATGCATTGGATGAATGATTGGGGCACACCTGTTCCACTCTTTGTGCAGCAAGCGCAGGGCGCGCACTTCAGCTGTGCGGATGACATTGATTATACGGATTTTTGCCTGGGCGATACGGGTGCGATGTTCGGACACAGCCCGCTACCAGTAGCCAAAGCGATAGCCGCTCAAGCTAACAGTGGCTATACCACCATGCTACCTTCCACGCTAGCACCTAATGTTGGCGAAGCTTTGGCAGAGCATTTTGGCCTGCCCTATTGGCAACTTGCTACCACAGCTACCGATGCAAACAGGTTTGTGTTGCGCTGGGCACGGGCTGTAACCGGGCGTCAAAAATTGCTGGTGTTTGATGGCTGTTACCACGGGACTATTGATGACACCATGGTAGACATGGTTATAAGTGATGACACCATGGCAGACGCAATTGAAGGCAAAACCGCCAACCGTGCCAGCTTACTTGGCCAGGTTTACGATCTAGGCCTGCATACTGTGGCTGTGCCATTTAACGATAGTGAAGCCGTTGAACGCGAATTAGCCAAAGGCAATATTGCCTGCGTGCTGACAGAACCCGCACTTACTAATTGCGGTATGGTATTACCTAAAGACGGCTTTATTAAAAGCTTGCGTGAACTCACGAAAAAATACGACAGCCTGCTGGTATTAGATGAAACTCATACAATATCCACTGGGCGAGGCGGTTGGGCAAAAGCCAATCATGTCACACCAGACTTTTTGGTCATAGGCAAACCGATTGCAGGTGGCCTACCCGCCTCAGCGTACGGATTCAGTACAGAAATGGCGGCTCGCATGAAAATCGCTAAAGATAGCGCACCATCAGGTCACTCTGGCATTGGCACAACCTTATCAGGCAACATGATGACACTGGCAGCCATTCATGCCACCTTAACAGAAGTAGCAACAGCAGAAGCTTACACGCACATGCTGACAATGGCTGAAGACCTTGAGCGGCTGCTTACTGCATCAATCAATTCGCATAAACTACTGTGGAATATCACCCGCCTTGGTGCGCGCCTGGAACTGCAATTTTGCGCAGAAACACCAAAAAACGCACAAGAAGCACGCGATGCACAAAACGAAACGCTGGAAAGTGCAATTCATCTTTACTTGCTAAACCGCGGCGTACTGCTCACGCCGTTTCATAATATGATGCTGGTGTGCCCTGCTACAAACAATGCGGACTTAAACCTTTTAATACGAGTATTTAATGATTGTCTAGATGCACTAACGGCATAAAAGCACGAAATAAAAACCAAGACTTTTAAACAAGACTTTTAGAGACCTTTGCAAAAGTGTTTAGTGTGGATAAAGTACAAGGCGCACGGAACACAGAAACCGAGATAGTACGCGGTGTACAGCGAGGTTGCGAGTACCGCGCAACGCAGTAATTTGCCGCAATAAATACTTTTGCAAAGG
>NZ_JAUXOY010000017.1 GCF_030684185.1 Methylotenera sp. | reverse complement strand
TTCATCATGCCACCATCATTCAGTGTGAAGGAGGCAGCTACCGAAGAAAATCATCTATGCAAAAACAGTAGTAAAAATCTCAGCGTCAACTAGACAAGATAATTGTCGCTGAACTGGACAAGATAGTTGACGCGCTACAATGTACCAACTAAATCAACTAAATACCAACACAACAACGTTATTTAGGAGATTTGGAATGTCATTAACAGTATTGCAGGTTAAAAACAGTAGGGCAGTAGATAAAGATATTAAGTTATCTGATAGTGGTGGTCTTTTCCTTTTAATAAAAGTCAGCGGCTCAAAATATTGGCGTTTAGCTTATCGATTTCAAGGTAAACAAAAAACCTTATCATTTGGCGTATATCCTGAAGTTTCTTTACTTGAGGCCAGAGAAAAATCCTTAGAAGCTAAGAAGCATTTAAGTAATGGTACAGACCCTTCGTCATATAAAAAAGTAGCAAAATTAACTTCAAAAGTTGAATTTGATAATTCATTCGAAAAGGTTGCAAGTGAATGGTTTGATAAACAAAAGAAATCTTGGGTTGATAGTCATACAGTTGATGTTAAACGGAGACTTGAAGCTAATATCTTTCCAAAAATAGGTAAATTGCCTATTAATCAAATACTACCAATTCAAGTGCTGGAAATTGTAAGGTCAATTGAAAAGAGAGGAGCATTTGATTTATCCCACAGAGTACTGGGGGTATGTGGGCAGGTGTTTCGTTATGGAGTGGGCTCAGGAAGGTGTGTGGGTGACCCTACACGGGATTTAAAAGGCGTTTTGACACCTCACGTAAAGAAGAATCAAAATGCAGTTAGAACAGGAGATTTTCCAGCATTAATGATTGCAATTAGCGAATATAGTGAAATAGGTGATTTTCAAACGCAACTTGCACTTCAATTACTTGCATTCACTTTTGTTAGAACTGGGGAGCTTATTAAATCTAAATGGAGTGAGTTTGATTTAGAAAAGAAGCTTTGGAAAATTCCAGCATCAAGAATGAAAATGAAGCGTGAGCATTTAGTACCACTAGCACCAGAATCAATTGAAGTTTTAGAAAAGCTTAAGGAATTTTCGATTGACAGTGAATACGTTTTCCCTGGAAGAAATCCTAAAAATCATATAAGTAACAATACTCTTTTATTTGCCCTATATAAACTTGGCTATAAGGGCAGAATGAGTGGACATGGATTTCGAGCTGTAGCTTCAACCATATTAAATGAAAATAATTTTCGCTCAGATATTATTGAGCGGCAACTTGCTCATTTGGATGGAAACTCTGTAAGAGCAGCATACAATCGAGCCGAATATTTTCAAGAAAGGATATTAATGATGAATTGGTGGGCAGGTTATATTGTGAGTTCAATTAGGGAATATCATAGTTAAACATTTTAACTTACACTTAAATTTATCGTTTTTTTGTCTAGATAAATAGTTATGTACAGCACGATTGAATGCCGTACATAACTATTTAATTTAAAGGATGAAATAATGGATAAAAAAAATTCAAATGCAATTAAATTTTACAGGGTTAAACAATTAGCAGAATTGTTGAATGTATCCAAATCAAGTATATGGGGATGGGTAAAACTTGGGTCTTTCCCCCAGCCTATTAAATTAGCTACAAATGTTACTGCATGGAGGGAGGTGGATATATGTAATTGGTTGAATTCAAAGGAGAGGTTATCTTGAATATCTCAAGCTTTTATTTTTAAAGTTAAATCAAAATTGTAGTTAGATAACAAGAACTAATTTATATCTGAAATTCATCAATATATGGTTATTATTGAGCTGTATCAATAGCAGAGCAAATTTAATGGCCACTCCAATGCTCTTCTATCGAATTGATATTTTAATTTGCTTTGCAAAGAAGCTTAATTGCATTTTTGATTACAGGGCTGGGGACTATCTTGTCAGCTTGATTGTCTGTAGTAAAAATCTCAGAACCAATTGCAGAGCTTTCCCAAAAATGTTTTCCATTCTCACAGTTAATACTCAAATTGCCAATAAATGAATTTAGTTTACCTTCACCTGTGACCGTTGCACGAGCTTGACTTGAGGTTGGAACTTTAGTTTTGGCCATAAGCGGATAAGCAATCCAGTCGTCCCAGTAATTTTCTACACTTTGCCTGTAAAGAAATATGCCCCCATCAACTGTTGCCCCAATTTTTGGTTGTGCTGCATAACCTGAAACGGGGGTGCACAAGTATGCCAATAATACAAGTCCTGCAATCGGTCTATTCATTGAAAAATCCTTCTTAGTTGTGAGTAGTTATTAAAATAGCTTGATGTTGGAGGTGGGTAACTCATCATTAAATTAATATAATTCTTATTCTTATAAGAACAAAATTCAGAAAATATTGGTTGATTAATATTACCGCAAAAACAATATCCACAATTACAGTAACTGTAATTTATATTGCACTATTTATTTTTTAGATATTACATTTACTTAACTGTCAAATAGTAAATTGACATTATATAAAATATAGTATATAATAATCATATACTTAAATTAATTAATTAATCTTTATTGTTAAGAGTAATTGTTGTTCTAAGTATAAAAATAAGGGTGGGGGGGTATATTTAAATGGATATGTATTAATCTGTTTTTGGATAATCTTCTATTGTTATATATAGAGATTTATCCATTTATATATAGAACTTAATTATTAAACAAATTTTATTAACAAAACAACAAACCTTAAAAGGATATGTATCGATTAGAAGCTAATGAAAGGAAATATTTATATATGGCAAATCAATTATCATGTAGTTATAAAGCAGGAGTAAAACAAAAAGAATCATCAATAGTAAAAATATCTGAAATTATTAATCAGATTAAATCAGGTCATTTTCTAAATGAAGTCCAAGCTATTCAATCATCATCAAGTATTGTAAATGACGAAATAGTTAAAAGTCTTAAATTACAGCTACCTGTGTTTTATCCAACTTTAGTATCACTTGATACTCTTTTTCCAACAGGTATTATTCAATTCGATATAGATGCTAAAAGCAATCCAGATTTGGATGTGGAGTTTTTAGCTTTATCTATCAACCAACTTCCAAGTACTTATTATTCATTCAAATCACCTAATCACGGATTAAAATTCGGCATCTTGACGGATTTTGTAAATCGTCCTCATGAAGCTAGCGAATACCTAAAAGAACGTTTTAAATTCACTTATGATTATGTTTCAGACCTTTTGCTAGACATTGAATCAATTCCAAATTTTAATGCTGACTCCGCAGTTCGAAGTATTAAACAAGCATGTTATGTATCTTATGACTCTAATGCATACTTTAATGAACTTGCTGTTCCGTTGCGGGTTAATGATGAGAGTTTGAGTTGTTTACCAAATAAACTTATTAACAGCACAATTAACACTCATAGCAATGATAAAAATGCATTACTAGGTGATGCAGCTAATATACAGGAGCTATTAAACTGGATTCCTAGAGATTTTGAATATGCTGATAGGAGAGCTATTAACTATGCAGTGTGTTCTGGATGGTTTTCAAGAAACTGAATCTGCAATTCAAATCTGTTTGGTAAGGCAATGTCATCTTGATCCATACGGGCAATATATTTGCCCTTAGAAATCGCAAGCATCTCATTAAGTGAAAAGGCGAATCCGCGATTTTCTCTAGTAATAACGATTATTCTGGAGTCGTACGGTGCATGTTTTTTTATTATTTCCAATGAGTCGTCTTTTGAGCCATCATCAATAATAATAAACTCAAAGTTAGTCAGAGTTTGCTGAAGAATACTTTCTATCGCTTCATCAAGATAATCGGCACCGTTATATACTGCCATGACTACTGAGATTAGCGGTGTGTCTTCAGGATTCATGTTTTTAGTAGTACTAGTGTAGTGGTTGCCTCAATCATGATTGATTCCCTATATCTAACTATCATATTTTTATATTAAAAAAACATCACGGTGCTTGATAATAGAACCTACTAAAACAATTCAGCGCATATTGCTTTCACTTCATTCATACCAACCCATAGTGGAAGTCTTAACAATCGATCAGATAAATCTTCAGTTAAAGGTAGCTCTCCATTTTTGCGTCCGTACTTAAGGCCTCCAGGAGAGCTATGCAATGGCACATAATGAAACACTGCATTGATGTCTTTTTTCTTAAGTCGTTCTATAACTTTTGTTCTTTCCTCCAGTGAGTTAAGAAGGATGTAGTACATATGCGCATTTTGTTTGGTTTCGGCTGGGATAATCGGGCGTCGCAGATAACCTTTTTCTTCATATTTAGCTAGTTCTGCATGATATTGATCCCAAATAGCAAGGCGTTTCTGGGTAATGTCATCTGCTTCTTGCAGCTGCGCCCATAAGAAAGCGGCCATTATTTCACTGGGTAAAAATGACGAGCCAATATCAACCCAGGTGTATTTATCAATTTGACCTCTAAAAAATTGACTGCGGTTTGTCCCTTTTTCACGGATAATTTCCGCACGGTTAACAAATCGTTCATCATTCACAATGAGCGCGCCGCCTTCACCTGAAATTACATTTTTAGTTTCATGAAATGAATAGGCGCCAAGGTGACCAATCGCCCCAAGCGGTTTTCCCTTGTAGGTTGACATTACCCCTTGCGCAGCATCTTCAATCACTAATAGATTATGTCGATTGGCAATTTCCATAATCACATCCATTTCGCAGCCCACACCAGCATAATGCACAGGTACGATAGCTTTGGTTTTTGGTGTGATGGCTGCTTCAATCAGCTTTTCATCAATATTTAATGTGTCTGGACGAATGTCTACAAACACAGGTATACCGCCACGCAATACAAAAGCATTGGCTGTAGATACAAAAGTATAAGAAGGCATGATGACTTCATCACCAGGCTGTATGTCAGCCAAAATAGCTGCCATTTCAAGTGCAGCTGTACATGAATGAGTGAGCAAAGCTTTTTTTGTAGAGGTGTTTTTTTCTAACCATTCATGGCAGTTTTTGGTAAAAATGCCATCGCCTGCCAGCTTTCTGTTTGAGTGAGCTTGATCAATATATAGATGCTCTTTGCCTGTCATGTAAGGTCTGTTAAATGGAATCATGGATTAACTCTTTATTCATATGTAATTTCGGCTGATTCATATTGCTTAATTGTCTTATCGAGATGTGTTAAAGTCAGAGGGGTAAAAAATCATAGTAATTAGCAAGGTTGCAACTTTACCTACTCCTATTCTATTTCATTTTTATGAAACTATAATTGTATTTTAATCGCAATATAAAAAAATATCGTTAGCCCGCATGGGCCCATTTTCATTCTTTAGCTTTTCAATATAATGTCTGCTGTTATAAAAAGGTTTAAATGGCAATCTGGATTTAGAAAAGGTTGATAACGTCTGATTTTAGCTAAAACACTGGCGTTTAGTATTAATGATGTTCTTTTATCCGATAGTTGACGGATTAACCTAATAATTTGTGAAAGTTTAAGTTTGGATATTTCAGTAATTCTTGTTAGCTTTAATACGATAGAGATGACCAAAAAAGCTTTGGATGATCTTTTTGCATCTGATGGTAACTTTGAAAAGGAAGTCTTTGTTATTGACAACGCATCCAGAGACAACTCTGCAGAAGTGCTACGTCGGGACTATCCAAATATCACGCTTATTGAAAATAAGCAGAATGTAGGTTTTGGACGTGCCAACAATCAGGCTTTACCGCTTATTCATAGTAAGTACGTGTTATTACTCAATACGGATGCTTTTGTTAAGCCTGACACCATTAAAAAAACAATGCAATATATGGAGGCTCACCCTAAGTGCGGTATGGTTGGCGTTAAATTGCTAGGGCGCGATGGTGTTCTGCAACCGTCATGCCGGTATTTTCCAACACCGTGGAATATTTTTCTTGAGAGAACTAACCTCAAAAAGTTATTTAAGCATACCAAATTGGTTGATGATATGGCTTGGGACCATGCCTCTGTCAGAAGTTGTGATTGGGTGCCAGGTTGTTACGCTCTGATTAGAAAAGAGGTGATTGATCAGGTTGGTTTGTTTGATCCGCGTTATTTTCTGTACTATGAAGAGGTCGACCATTGCTTTGCCGCCAAGCGTGCAGGCTGGGATGTAGTCTATTTTCCTGATGCGCCTGTGGTGCATATTGGCGGCGAGAGTGCAAAGCTGGAATCTGCGATTTCTTCTAAGAGCAGGCAGATTGAGTCGCTACAAATCGAGAGTGAGTTACTGTACTTTCGCAAGAATCATGGCTTGATTGGCGTATTTGCTCACTTACTGCTTAATAGTCTTGCGGACTTTATCCTGTTTCTTAAAGACTTCATAAAATTTAGAGCTCCAGCAACAATATTCTTTAATCTGAAACGTGCTTTGTTTGTGTGGAAAACGTTTTTCCGTACACGTTTAGCTACACAGCCAACTCGATGAGTACGAAAGTGTTCAATAACATTCGAAATGACTTGAAATCCTATAAAGGGGATTTTGGTGCTCAAGGTTTCTGGGTGATGCTGGTCTATCGCTTTGGTCGTTGGCGCTACGGCGTTCGCCCTGCAATATTACGTAAGTTTTTCTCATTGATTTATAAGATTCTTTACAAATTCATTCAGATTATTACGGGAATCGAACTGCCGTGTGAGGCCGAAATTGGCAGTAATTTTATCATTGACCACTTCGGAGGCATCGTTGTCAGTGGTTACACCAAAATTGGTGATAACTGCCGAATTCGTAATGGGGTTGTTATTGGGCTCAAGAATATTGAGGAGGTAGGGGCGCCAGAAATTGGCAATAATGTTGATATTGGCGCAGGTGCGAAGGTGCTGGGCAAAATTAAGATAGGAAATAATGTATTGATTGGAGCTAATGCTGTCGTTATTTGCGATGTGCCAGATAACTCGATTGCCGTGGGTGTTCCAGCGCTCATTAAAACTAGAAAATTAGCCCATTTGAGTACTGCATGATGAGTATACCCAAGCGTGTGGGAGTCGTTATTATCGGGCGCAATGAGGGTGACCGTCTAGTTCGTTGTCTGAAATCTCTGGTAGAGCAGAGCCCCCAGTTAATCTATGTGGACTCTGGCTCAACGGATGATTCGGTGAATGTGGCACGTAGCATGGGGGCAGAAGTCGTATCTTTGGATATGGCAAAGCCTTTCACCGCAGCACGTGCACGAAACGAAGGTTTTGAATGTATGAAAAAACTGTATCCGCACGCTGAGTATGTTCAGTTTGTGGATGGTGATTGTGAAGTGGCAACTGGATGGCTTGAAAGTGCGGTGGTTTTTAACGACAACCACCCAGATGTTGCCGCTACCTGCGGACGTCGGCGCGAGCGCTATCCTGACAAAACAATTTATAACATGCTATGCGATATGGAGTGGAATACACCGGTCGGTGAAACCAAGGCATGTGGTGGCGACGTCCTGATGCGTGTGGATGCTTTTGAAAATGTGCAAGGTTTCCGTGCGGATTTGATTGCTGGTGAAGAACCTGAGCTTTGTGTGCGGTTACGTGCGGCTGGCTGGAAAATCTGGCGGCTTGATCAGGAGATGACCCTGCATGACGCTGCGATGACGCGGTTTAGTCAATGGTGGAAGCGCACAATGCGTGCTGGTCATGCCTTTGCCGAAGGGGCATACTTGCATGGAGCTTCAACAGAACGGCATTGGGTTAGTGAGTCAAGAAGAGCCTGGATTTGGGGACTTCTTATACCTTTTATCGCACTAGTGCTAGGTTTGATTAGCCTTAAGTGGGGTGCGCTATTTTTGCTGATTTATCCGCTTCAAGTAATTAGACTGGCGAGGCGTAATGCTAGTCAAGGAAATCACTCTTGGATAATGGCATTTTTTCTAGTACTTGGAAAGTTTCCTGAAATGGTTGGACAGGCCAAATTCTTCTGGCGCTTATATAGCGGTAAACAGGGTCGACTGATTGAATATAAATGATTTCCCAATATTTATGAGCAATACATTAATAGAAAATACTATGGTTTCCGCAGAGATTCCTGACTGGTCCCGTGAAAAGAAGAGTTTCTTTTCATGGGATCCTTCCCGATCTTTGCTGGCTAGTATTCGTAGCTATCAGTGTTATTCAGTATCCGGCAATCCGCTATTCAGACTCATAAGTAAAGCTATCGTATTGCGCCACCGCTTTTGGAGTGTGGTCACAGGGGCTGATATTCCATTAAATAGCAAGCTTGGGGGAGGGCTGATATTGCCGCACCCAAATGGCATCGTTATTCACCCTGATGCAGTAATTGGTCCAAATTGCCTGATTTTTCAGCAAGTGACAATAGGTACGCGTTCCGGCAGCAGACCACCTGTGATTGGTGGACATGTTGATATTGGCGCTGGTGCAAAAATTCTGGGGGCTATAGCGGTCGGCAATCATGCCAATGTAGGTGCAAATGCTGTGGTACTTAAGGATATTCCTGCTGGAAAAAATGCAGTGGGCATTCCGGCACGGATTATCGGAGATCAGTAAGTTGTAACGTTAATGCTTTTTAGTTATTTGCCATCAAGTTATATCGGTAAGAGTGAACTCATTCATATTCAATGCAAATCTTGCCAAAGAGAGAAGGCGATTATAACTGATAGTTAGATAGTCATTTAACTAACGTTGTAGTCGAACTCTCAACAGAATAATTCTATAAAAATTCATAACCCATTGATAACTATACGCTCTAGCGAGTGGCGTGAAATTTGCATTATGTATATTGTTACTCATCATTTATTGAATGCAATTTTTTCAGCTAACGGTATTTAAATTTATGCAAATTAATTATTTTATTAATCAGTACCCTAAAGTAAGCCAAAGTTACATTCCCGAAGAGATTTCGCTAGAGGTACGTCCGGGTGTTGATGGGAAGCAGATTGTACTGCATGATTGGGATGTTGATTTAGAGACATCGAAGTTGGTTAAGTGGTATAGAGGCATACAGTATGTCAATTATTGAGATTCTATTAACAATAATGTCCTTAGTACTTTTGGTGCCAATTCTAGTTCTATTGATACAAGTGCTACTTTCGGTAATATTCAAAGTAAAGCCACGCCAACTTAGAATGCGTAGACCATCAATAGCAGTCATTATTCCAGCACATAACGAGCAGGTGCTTATCCAATCAACCATTACCTCTGTTTTGTCGCAATTGAATCAAGACGACCGGCTGATTGTTGTGGCAGATAACTGTACAGATGCAACAGCTTCTATTGCCAGGGCTGCAGGTGCGGAAGTTGTGGAGCGATTTAATCTGCAAGAACGCGGCAAAGGTTATGCGCTTGATTTTGGTGTTCGTCACTGTGCACAAAACCCGCCAGAAGTCGTCATTATTGTAGATGCAGACTGTCAAGTTGGCGCTAAATCTATATACAGGCTCGCTGCAGCCTGTTTGGAATTCAGCAGACCTGTGCAAGCGTTATATTTAATGAAATCACCTAGTGGCGCAGGGCTGAAGACCCGCATTGCTGAATTTGCATGGCTAGTCAAAAATTTGGTAAGACCTTCAGGTTATGCTGTTTTGGGTTTACCTTGCCAGTTGATGGGTACAGGCATGGCTTTTCTTTGGAAAGATATTAGTAGTGCCAATCTAGCAAGCGGACATATTGTCGAAGACCTTAAATTAGGCATTGATTTTTGCAGGACAGGCAGGCCACCACTTTTCTTACCACAGGCATTGGTTACTAGCGTTTTTCCTATAAGTGCAGAAGGATTAACCGGGCAGCGTACCAGATGGGAGCATGGACATCTTGGGGTAATGTTAAGTGAAGCACCTGGTTTGTTTGCTGAGTCTATTTGCAAAAAAAATACTGGCCTTTTGGCTTTGGCGTTTGATTTAATTGTACCGCCATTAGCTTTGCTAACTTTATCGATTGCTGCAATTTTTATTGCCAGTGCTGCATTGTATTTATTCAGTGGTGTGACACTGCCTTTATGGCTTTCACTCACTGGTTTTTGCATGCTTGGTTTTGCAGTGATGCTAGCGTGGTCTGTGTTTGGCCGTCAGGTGATTTCACTTGCAAGTTTATGTTATGCCCCTATTTATGCGCTACTTAAAATACCTGTCTATCTTAACTTTTTAGTTAAACGCCAGGTTAATTGGGTGCGTGCGAAGCGAGATGAATGATGCGTGAAATGATGAATGAATTAGTGACTGAAATGAAAGAGTGGAAAGTTCGCTGGTACGCGCTGGTAAAAAAAACGCGCGTAGTTGCAGATTCTGACGATGAAAGGCTACTTCTTGATGAACTTGCAACAATCAATTCACCAAAGATTGTCGGCTTTGTGAATTCATATGCAATGAATTCTGTGGTGAAGAATACAACGTTTTTCAACTCGCTTTGTGCTGCCGATATTCTTTTGCGCGACGGATCCGGCATGGCAATGCTGTTTACACGCCTTAATATTAAGAAGGGACTTAATATGAACGGCACAGACTTTATTCCAAAGCTATTAGAAGCTTATCGAGGCAGGCAAGTTGCTTTCTGGGGTACGCAAGAGCCATATTTGAGTGAGGCAGTCTCACTTGCCCAGTCTAAATATGGGGTAAAAGTAGTCTCTTTCCATCACGGTTTTGATACTGAGCAAGTTTATGTGGATTTGGCGGCTGAATTCAAGCCGGACTTGATTATTCTTGGCATGGGCATGCCAAAACAGGAAAAAATTGCGGCGATGATACGTGACAAGCGTATTACAACACTTGTAGTTTGTGGAGGCGCCATCATTGACTTTATGGGCAATAAGATCAAGCGCGCTCCTGCCTGGGTAAGGCAGCTAGGTTTTGAATGGTTATATAGATTGATATTAGAACCCAAAAGGTTGTACAAACGTTATGTTTTAGGTAACCCTGCTTTTATTTTTAGATTGCTGCGGTTGCATAGGGTAGCCCGAACCGATTAATTGAATCAATGGTTACTCTCGTGATATATTTTAATCCATCTAGTTCCTGCCTCGATAGGTGTCACATTGCTGGTAGAATATGGGTTAATGTGAAGTTTTATAGTGATATATTTAAAGTTTAGAAAGTACGCTTAGTATGTATGAAGAATTTTATGGGTTGAAAGAAAAGCCGTTCACAATTCAGCCTGATCCTGATTTCCTGTTTTTTGGTCGTCGACACAGTATGGCTTATTCCATGCTTGAATACGGCATTGAGAGTCGCGCAGGATTCAGTGTAATCTGCGGTGAAATCGGTTGCGGAAAAACGACCTTGGTTCGCCATTTACTTAATAATATTGGATCTGATATTAAGATTGGTATTGTTTACAACACACATCAGAAAGTGGATGATTTGTTAGGCTGGATTATGCTGGCTTTTGAACAACCCTATGCAGGTATGTCAGAAATTGAGCTTTTTGATGCTTTTCAAAAGTTTTTGATTTCCAGCTATGTTGCTGGTCAAAGAGTGGTGCTGATCGTTGATGAAGCCCAGAACTTGAGTCCTGGTGCACTTGAGTCTCTGCGCATGCTTTCTAACATCAATGCCGATAAGGATCAGTTGTTGCAAGTGATTCTGGTTGGGCAACCTGAATTAAGAGAACTGCTTCGCAGACCTGATTTGCAGCAGTTTATGCAGCGTGTCGCCGTTGATTTTTTTATTCCAGCTTTGCAGCCTTTTGAAGTTGCTAAATACATTCAGCATCGTCTGAGCGTAGCGGGTTGCGAAAAACCTCTTTTCACTGCACGTGCTATTGAGCTGATTGCGGAAGAAAGTAAAGGCGTTCCTAGAAGCATCAATATATTATGTGATATGGCAATGGTGTATGGATTTTCTAGCGGAGAAGAAAAAATCGGTGCAGAAGTGGTTGTTGAGCTTCTTAAGGACAGAGCCAAATTTGGTGTACTTGCATAAAAAATTATCAATGCTTTTGAATAACTTTTAATATAAGGTTTGGGAAATCTTGCTATGAGCATACTGGTTACTGGCGGAGCTGGTTATATTGGTTCCCATACCTGTCTTGAGCTGTTGAATGCAGACTTCGATGTTGTTGTGCTGGACAACTTCAGTAATAGCAAAATGGAATCTCTCAAGCGCGTAGAAAAGCTTACAGGACGTTCACTTGTATTTATTCAAGGTGATGTCCGTGACCGCAGTTGTCTGCGGGAATTATTTTTGCAGCATAAGATTACTTCGGTCATTCATTTTGCTGGATATAAATCAGTAGGTGAATCGGTCAGAAATCCCCTTATTTATTACGATAATAACGTTTCTGGAAGTGTCGTCCTTGCTGAGGTGATGGCAGAATTTGGAGTTAAGCGCATTGTATTTAGCTCTTCAGCGACAGTGTATGACACGCCAGGGGATAATCAAATCCGTGAAGATTTTCCTTTAGGACCTATCAATCCTTACGGCCGATCCAAACTCATGGTGGAGCAAGTTTTTCAGGATATTTCAGCTTCCGATAGTGAATGGAAGATTGCCGTCCTACGTTATTTTAACCCTGTTGGCGCACACGAGAGCGGCATGATAGGCGAAGACCCTAATGGTATTCCAAATAACTTGATGCCTTACATATCGCAGGTGGCTGTTGGTAGGCTTGCAGAATTGAGTGTATTTGGTTCCGATTACCCGACACAAGATGGTACAGGCGTCCGAGATTATATCCACGTGGTTGATTTGGCACGTGGTCACCTAGCAGCTTTGCAAGCTTTAGAGCGTCATTCTGGTTTGATGACGGTTAATTTAGGGACTGGTAAGGGATGCAGCGTGCTAGAGTTGATACGTGCGTTTGAACATGCAAGTGGTAAGGCTGTACCGTATCGTATTGTAGAACGCAGGCCTGGAGATTCGGCTACTTGCTATGCAGATCCTAGTCTAGCGGAATCACTATTGGGTTGGCAGGCCAAACTTGATATCAGTGCTATGTGCCGAGATGCATGGCGTTGGCAATCCAATAATCCTCAAGGGTATTAAGTAGGTTTGTAGTTACGATTGTCTTGTAGAGTCATTAAATTAGAGGTTTTGCAAACAACTAGCCCTTAATTTTTTCTAACTCAAGGAAGCGTTGCCATAACTTTTCCACACCTTTTTCAATGGTGAACTCAGCCAGTACTTTTTGCTTACCAGCACTGCCGTAGCGGCTACGCTTTTCCTTGTCCTGTGCTAGTTCGACAATATGTTCTGCCATTTGTGATGAATTCGCAGGATCAAATAGCAGTCCGTTTTCTCTATCGATGACTAATTCAGGTATGCCCGCCAGACGTGGTGCTATTACTGGAACCTCAAGAATCATGGCTTCCATCAGTACCATAGGAATACCTTCCATAAATGAAGAAAGTGCAAAAATGTCGGCATGCACCATTTCATCAAGCACGGTTTGCTCTGGCACCGCTCCGCGGAAAATCACTTTATCCGCAATGCCTTTTTCTTTGACATAAGCTTCCAGTTCCTTTCGGTAGGGGCCATCGCCTAGCAGAACCAGTTCCATATCTGGTAAGACTTTCAAGGCATCCGCAAATGCACTAATCATCACTGGGTAGCCTTTTTCGACATGCAGCCTGCCAACTGAAATGATGCGAATGATCGAGTGGTCTTTTTGGTAATCAGCTAAGTTAGACTTGGCGAGATTGACCGCATCCAGTTCGATGCCGCAGCGTGATACAAACAGTTTATGCCAATGCTGCGGGCCAACTGTGCGAAATGCCTGAGATAAACCGAAGTATGAAATACAATTGGCAAATGTGCATTTCTCAAGTTTTGAGCCAAGTAGCGGCCCCCAGGGATAATCAAAGCAGGAAGTTCCGTGCAGGGTCATGGACCAGCTAAGCTGTAAATAAGTACACGCAATCATGCCGACATTTGCACCTGCATTGGCAAAATGAATGTGTAAATGCTGAACAGGTTTTTGCTGTAGATGGTGAGCTAGCAAGATGCCTTCTGCGAATTGAAATAAAGACCATAGGGTATTTTTAACTCCAGGAAGATGATGGCCTAGCGCAGTTTTAAGCGTATGCAGATATATAAGCGGTCTTTGGAAAAACATTTTCCCGTGAATAAAAAGCAATTGCCAGGGTTTGACAGGCAAAATGCTGATGGTTTGTTGAAACTCCTGATGATCCAGTTCGGAAATGAGATTTTCATATTTGGGTCGGCGTAGCGCATAAACATCAATAGATGCGCCACGACGGCGAATCTCATTGATTTCGCGCCGAATAAAGGTATGTGAACGTGATGGATATTCACTGCAAAAATAGGCTAGCTTCACTATGGTTATCTTTCTGAATCTTAAGGCTGTGTATACATGATGAGTATGGTTTTAGTGATGGTGAAAATGGCGACCACTAAAGTCCAGGCTGTAAGCCGCTTAAACGTAAAGCAAAGCGGGCCGTAGAAAGCTGTTGTTTGCGATTCCAGTTGTTGAACGTGTTCACATCACAACGATTAAGCTGAAAATGCGGCTGATTGAGTTGGTTTTTACCCCATTGCGTGGTAACTGCATTTTGGTAGCCGGCTTGGAGAACGGCCTCCACAGAGCGTGCATCGCAATCACCATTCGGATAGCAAAATGAAGTGATTTCAGTATTGAGTTCTGTTTCCAGCCGGCGTTTTGATTCGGCAGTCTCAAATTTCAAATCCTGATCATTACACTGTGGCATCAATGCATGAGTCATCGAGTGAGAGCCGATTTCATGTCCTTGTTGATGCATCAGACGAATCTCGTCCCAGGTCATCAGTCTTCCCCATTCAGGATATGATGTTTGCAGCAAGCTTTCTAGCGCCTCTATGAACAGCTTGCGTTTTTCAGGTGATATGCGCTTTGAATGCTGGATGATGTGATTTTCAAATGCACTGGTTGGATTGGCTGGAATACCAAAAGACTGCGCTAGTTCAAGGGTCTTACGCATGGATTTTTCACCATTATTTCTGGCAGCAAGTGTGCAATAGCCAATTCTGTCGTGCCAGAGAATGCTTGCCTCATCAATATTCGAGGCTGGAATATAAAATGTTGCTTTAAAATCAAACTCATCCAGCACGGGTAAGCCATATTGAAGATTATCCAGTTGTCCATCATCAAATGTAATGGCCAGAAACGGTTTATTAGGTTGCTCGCCGCTCTGCCAGCGTTGATTTAGATTGGTAATGGAACCAACTGAAAAGTAATGTGCAAAAAAACTGCAAAACCAGCGCAACTCCTCAGGGGTTACACATATGCCAGGGTAGGGGTATTGCTGACGCAGGTTTTCAGGTAATACACGATGAAAGGTCGCTATAGTTAGCTTACCCTTAGCCCTTTTGCCTGGGTTGCTGATTTCTGATAACAACAATCCATTGGCAAGTACATCGCGTAACAACGGTTTAATAGATTTTAATATTGACGGATTCAAGTTTACGGATTTAAATTTACAGTTTTAAAATATAAAGTACAGCCCGTTAATGAAAAATCAGTTTAACGAATTCCCATTTTTGGCTGTACTAAATGTTGTGAATATTCTCATATGCTGCATACTAAGCTAGTAAGCCCCTTTGCCTGTGAAAGCAAAAACGGTACGGAATAAAATTGTAATGTCTAACCATATAGACCAGTTGTTGATGTATTCAATATCCGCCTCAACACGCTGAACCATTTGACCGATTTCTGTAGTTTCACCCCTTAATCCCCGCACCTGTGCAAGGCCAGTGATACCAGGTTTAATGTGGTGTCTTGCAAAATAGTCAAAGATTCGCTGTGAATACTCTTTGTCGTGTTGAAGTGCATGTGGTCGTGGTCCAACTAGAGACATATCTCCAGTCAGCACATTGAATATTTGCGGCAGTTCATCAAGGCTGGTTTTTCGGATAAAAGCACCCACACGCGTAATTCTTGAATCGTTTTTCTGGGCCTGCTTCAATTTCCCAGCTTCTTCTTGATGTACGTACATGCTGCGAAATTTCCATATCTTGAATGATTTCCCACTCCAGCCAGCTCGATTTTGTCTAAAAAATACCGGGCCTGGACTGTCTAGTTTAACTGCAATGGCAACAACAAGCAGTATTGGCAAAATAGCGATCAATATCAATGCCGATAGTAATTTATCTTCTAAAGACTTTAGAAGCATACGCATGCCAATAAGCGGTGTTTCCGAGAGGGTAATCACAGGAATTCCAGATATTTCCTTAACGCTATGATTGACTAAGCGCAGTGAAAAAATATCTGGTATCCAGTGAATGGCGACATGTTTATCTAATGTATTGGTATAAATATCCTCTAAAGCCTTAGAGGACTGAAGTGGTGTAACAACGTAAATCATACTAATTTCGTATTGGTCAATCAGGGCAGATAAATGTTCAATATTTCCCAATACAATCGGGTCGCTTTTTCTTCCGGGGGCTTTTCTTCCAGAGGTCTGTTTTTCATCACCAGGCAGTCTAATGAAACCAATAACCTGTTCACCGATCCATGGATTGCTTGATATCTTGTGCTGCAGGTAATAAGCCAGTTTACTTTGGCCAACAATCAGCACTTTTTCATTTTGCTGTGAGTGTAAAATGACCTTTTGGTAAATAATCCTGAACATGTAATGCAGCATTAATTGCGCAAAATATCCAGAGATGAATATCTTACCAATTAAACTTCTGGAATATATATCACTTTGTTTTGTCAAAAACGCCAATACCACCAGCACCAGAAAAGTAAGTGACCATGCTTTTAACAGGTTAAAGGCTTTGTCTATATAGGTAGCATTGCTTCTATAGATTGCAAATCTGTCATAGGTTAATGCCATGATACCAAGCATCAAAAACATCATGTTTACATAGGCAGAATAAAAGCCACCCGTATAATATGTGACAAGTCCCCATGTAATCCCAATCACAGCTCCGCCATCAAGCAGTTGCTGAACAAGGTTGCTTAGACTGCTGCGTCTTTGCAGAATAGTTCTTGAATTTGTTTGTCTGTATGCCATTTAGCTTTTCTGTTAGTACGTATTAAAGTGCTTATCTATCATGATGACTTAATTTAACTTAGGCGGCACATAAGTAGCAACTGCCTGAGCACGGGATGATACATCAAGTTTACTGAATATTCGTTTTAAGTGATTTTTCACCGTATTAGGGCTAATGCCAAGAATGATACTAATTTCAATATTAGTCTTGCCCAACCTTACCCAGTGCACTATTTCATGCTCTCTGTCACTTAGGCCTTGCACATGATAATCGGACAGCTCATCATCTATTTCGCATTCCAGACTTTCAACTCGTCTTAAAGCCGCATCCAGATGTGGCATCAACATACCTAATACTGAAGATACAATAGGAAACTCGCTTTTTTGATCTAAAAATATATACAAGCAATCATTGTTTCCACGAATATCACGTAACCCGTAGACTAATAGTGAGTTTATTAATGACTGTTTGTTGTTTAAAAATATTGGTAAATCGTCAGTATGCTGATCAACAACGAAATTATTGATACGATACCAGCGTTCGTTATTAACCAGCCATCTTTGGTAAAGATCAATCATCAAGTTATTAATTTGCCCTGGTGATTCTCGTAAAGACTCCGTACGAATTCCTGGAATTTTTGAGCAGACATCATAGTTAAGAATGCCCTTATTAAAATCACCCCATACAGCAATTAACACATCATGTGGAAAAACGTTAGATAGGTGGTCTTGCTGCCATCTAAAAAAATCAACATGTTTTTTAATTTTATATGAACGCTGAATCACTTCAATCAACGCATTCCAATTATGTTTCTCTACTGGCACTGTCATTTCAGCACACCCCATTTAATTTTAAAATACAACTTAATATTACTGTTGCAAATACTGTTGCAAATTAAATGCCAACAAGGCGTATAAAATTTATTGTTATTAATCAATAGGTTAAATTATTTTAATTTTAACAAATAATTAAGTTGTCTAAATATTGACACTTTTGTCTATTAAATCAGGAAAACTGTGTTCATTAACTGGTGTTGAAAAGTCAACGTAAATTGAGTTTACTGCATAACCAAGTGCTAAAAATTAGAGCCAGGACACATCCGGCAGCGTCGGCTAAAAGGTCATCTAGTCCTGGGTACCGCCCTGGAACAAAAAATTGGTGTATTTCATCTGCACCACCTATACCAACTATTAACAGCCCAAGTAAAGGTAGCGGTATCTTAGTAAATGCAATTGAGGCGAATACAGTTAATGCACCATAGAATATAAAATGCACTAATTTATCCCATGGTGGTGGAAACAGACTTCCAGAACCTGATTGGTGGCCACCGATGAAAAGCCCAGCCAACATCAAAAAAAAGCAGCAGCCTGCAACTAGCTTCAGATAATGCTGATTAATATGCGCCATCCTGGCCTTTGATGATGACCCATATTGTTCTGAAAATGATATAAATATCCTGCCTTAAACTCCAGTAACGCAGATAGTCTATGTCGTGTTCGATTCGAGCTTGCATTTTATCCAGCGTCTCAGTTTCGCCACGTAACCCATTTACCTGAGCCCATCCTGTGATACCAGGTTTTACCATGTGGCGAATCATATAGCCTTTAATCAGCTTACGGTACATTTCATTATGCGCCACGGCGTGCGGGCGTGGACCGACGATGCTCATATTGCCTTGTAATACGTTGAAGAACTGCGGTAACTCATCAAGAGATGTTTTACGTAAGAATGCGCCTAATGGTGTAATCCGCGAATCATCTTTTGTGGCTTGCACAACATCGCTACCATCATCGCACACAGTCATGGTCCGAAACTTGTAAACATTGATTTCCTTGCCGTCAAGTCCGTAACGGCGCTGTTTGAATAAAACCTGACCTGGTGAAGTGAGTTTAATACCGATGCTGATGGCCAGTAAAAGAGGGGAGAGAAGGATTAACACAAAGAGTGAAATCAATATATCTGTGAGACGCTTAAATAAGCTATCAATACCGGTAAAAGGGGACTCACAAATGGCCATTACAGGTATGCCATCTACCTGCCCCATACGGCCTTGAATCAAGTCGGTTAAAAATATATCAGGAAGAATATAAATTGATGCTGTGGTATCTCGTAACTCATCGAGTAACTTGATAATTCGAGGCTGGCTAACCATAGGTAGTGACAAATAGATCATATTGATATTATGTTGCTTAACGTACTCGGTTATATCAGCGAGCTTCCCCAATATTGGAAAGCCATTTTTATTGATCAAGCGCTCTGGATCTCGATCATCAAAAAAACCTAGGCAGGAGGTGGTTGTATAAATATTACGAACGAGACTTTCCGCAAGCGCAATCCCTTGTTCATTCATTCCGGCAATAATTGCTCTTTTTTGTGGGCCTTGCAGCTTTAATATCAGAGTGGCGCTTGCACGTAGTGCAAATACCGCCAAAAGTTGACAGGTAGGCGTTAACCAAAGCCAGAATTTTATCTCTTCAGGTGAGAACAGCTTGATGTAGCCAGTAATGGCACCAAAACCTAGTACTAAACCTGATAGAAGTAACCATGAAAGGATAATATTTCTGATGACTCTCCAGTAAGCCATGTGGATTTTAGAACTGCATGGAAACGTAATGTAAAACAAAATCACCGATAGTATTAAATAGGGTGCCGTAAGGCTGCCCTCATGCCAAAATGCCACTCCCCATAATGAGAACATAATAACACTGGGTTCCAGCAGTGATTCAGTATTGTAAAGAATGTTGTCGCGCGTAATTGCGATGCTTGTATCCTTGCGGATGGGCGGGGTGGGGTGATGCTTATTCATTAATTTTGAATTGCCTTTTTGTATCTTGAAATAGCCTGTACATGAACAAATGCTTTAGGAATCTTAAAAAATACGATATGAATTATTTTTAATCATATAAATATTGATTTTAATAACTAAGTCATTTAAAGCATTGGTTTTCGTTTAACTCGCCCAGTCGTTTAATTCTATCTACCTGCCAAGAGTAAAGCCTCAGCTATTTGTTCAGAATAAACTTCATTGTCTAGGCATTCTGACTGTTGTTCAGGAGGGTGTTTGATTGTTGGTTTCCCTAAATGACATTGTACACTTACATGATTTGTAAGTAGCTTTAAAGTAAACCCTACAATCTGTATTCATCAAGTTTAAATTTTATCATTTATGTATATGAATATACAGTTGTTAGCGATAAGGTTGGTTAGAAAGTTTGAATAAACAGCAAGTGCTTTCATGTGTTTGCTTGGTTATATATTGTTATTGATCATTAAGACTGATTTTTAAACCAGCTCTGTAGCTTCTCCATGCCATTCATCTATGATTCGCTGCTTTAAAGTGCACAGTTAGAGTGAATTAGTGATTGATTAGTTTAAGAATATGTCGTAGGATATTGAAAATAATGTAATTTAGTTAAAATACTTAATTCGAAGCTAAGTATTATAGAGCATTAAAATGATGTTTTTAAGTCAATAGGCGGGTTAAATTGTTTGAGAGTTTTAATTTAAATGGATCCAAGTCATATCACTACAAAGTATTGCAAGGTTAAAGATTGCTATGGATGCAGTCGCTTTGTCCTGACTTTGTCGCCCAATAACCGGACTCTAAAATATGCATAACTCACTAAATAAATTCAAAATAATTGACTTCAGCAAGCCGTCATGGATGAAGGCCTTCATGTTGCTTTCTTTATGCCTGCCGACATTCCTAATATTTCCAATGGCTCATGCCGATGAGAATGACCCGATAAATTTTATTGCAGGCATCTCGCGGGTGCATGATAACAACCTGTTTCGTGAATCTACAATGGAGCGAAGTGACAATATCACTACGGCTTATGCTGGAGTTCGATTGGATAAGCAGTATTCAATGCAGCGATTTAAGGCTGATTTCACCCTGACAGCCTATCGTTATCAGAAATACGATGTGCTCGATTTTGATGCCAAAGATTATAAAGGTGCCTGGCTGTGGAAACTTACGCCTTATCTTTCAGGAACGCTTTCTGCTGATCGTAAACAGCAATTGACCACCTTTGAGGATTACCGTAATTTAAGCGTAGTGACCCTTCAAAACGTACGTGTCAGCGAAAATCAGCATTTTGAAGCTGATTTTTCTCCACATGGTATTTGGCATCTGCTCGGTGGTGCTACTCGTTCCACTCAAAGCAATAGCAAGACTTTTCAGGCTGAGGACAGTTTTACCATGAATGCGCTGGATGCTGGCGTGAAATATGATTTCCGTTCAGGTAGTTCAATCACGCTCATGGGACATGAGCGCCGTGGTAACTACGAAGATCGTACTATTAATACCGCCACTCTATTTGATACCAAGTTTGATGAATCTGAAGCTGAAGCTAAGCTTAGCTGGTTGATTTCTGGAAAATCACAGGTTAATGCGCGAGCTGCTTATGTTACGCGTAATCACGATAATTTTTCTCAGCGGGATTACTCAGGTGTGGTAGGTCGGGTTGACTATCGTTGGATGCCAGCTGGGAAGTTAAGTATAACTGCGTCAGCCTCGAGTGATCTCTCGAGTTTTCAGACTGATTACAGCAGTTATACGCGCAATAACACATTGAGCATATCGCCAGTTTATGCACTGAGTGACAAAATCTCAATGCGAGCGACAGCAAGTGCCTCTGAGCGGACATTCCTTGGTGAAGTGGGCATATCTATCAACAATGGTAGGGTTGATACGAGTAAGTCGATTAGTTTAGGTGTCGACTGGACACCTTTGCGCAGCGTCACTATTGGTGCTAATTTGGCGCGAAGCAGTCGCAGCTCCAATTTAGCGGGATTCGATTTTACAGATACGACGGCCGGACTTAACGCGAACCTTTTTTTCTGAGCGAAATCAATCCTAATAACAGGCTAGTTTAGAGCTTATTTGAATTGAGTCGTTAAAACTTGACTAAAAAAACAGGGTTTCTTGCACTACTCTTTACGTTGTTACTTAGTAACGTAATAGCGGCAGGGTTTGATAATGGTCCATCTTCCAAAAAAAGTGTACTTGGCCCAGAAAATGTTGCGTTAGTCATTAATGATGCGGACGCTAATAGCGTCAAGGTCGGGGAGTACTACCGTGTTTCACGCGGCATTCCTACAAAAAATATCGTGCATGTCAGGATTCCAGATGCGCCACGCAAATTGTCGCTCAGCGAATTTACCCGTTTGAAATGGGAAATAGAAGCGCAACTTAATTCTGATGAGCAGGTGATCTTACTGGCATGGACTGCTCCCTATGCCGTAGAGTGTAACTCTATTACCTCTGCGCTCACCTTTGGCTACGATGCTGAGCAGTGCAAAAATACTTGTGCACCAGGTAAACCTAGCCCTTATTTCAATTCAGCCTCCAAAAAACCGTTTGATGATTATGGCATTCGTCTGGCGATGCTGTTGCCCACAGATTCTGTTTCAAACGCAAAGGCACTCATTGACCGTGGTGTGCAAAGCGATGCTGGTGTATTCCGTTCTACTGCCTATTATCTATCTACTTCAGATGCTGCCCGAAACAGCCGCGCACAATTTTTTCCGCCAACTGGGCTTAGTATTCCAAGTAGCGGTATGGCTGTATTGAACTTAAAATCTGACAAATTGATTGGAGCTCGTGATGTGATGATCTATCAGACCGGCTTAGCCTGGGTTGATGAACTGGACTCACTTAATTTTCTGCCAGGCGCTCTTGCAGACCATTTAACTTCTGTAGGTGGGGATTTATATGGCAAAGGCCAGATGAGCATACTGCGCTGGCTGGATGCTGGCGCTACAGCGAGTTATGGTACTGTTTCTGAGCCCTGTAATTACTGGCAGAAATTTCCGAATCCAGCGGTAATGCTCAAGTGGTATGTCAATGGCGCAACCGCAGTTGAAGCCTACTGGAAGAGCGTTGCCTGGCCAGCCCAGGGCTTATTTGTTGGTGAACCGTTAGCAGCGCCGTATGCACATCAATAAGTCGGTATTGGTGCGTGTAGCACCGTTTATTTTTTATATTGCAATTATGGCATTGTCAGGCTTATTGGCAGATTTTGGTATGGATGTGCGATGGATATATATCATAAGGGCTGGCGGTACAGCGTTGTTGTTGCTTTATTTGCGTAAGCACTATATAGAATTAAAGTGGCCACCGTCACTATCATTGAATACTATTTTAGTATCGGTCTTAATGGGCTTGCTGGTCTTTCTGCTCTGGATCAATCTTGATCAGCCTTGGATGATAATTGGCGCAGCATCAGGCTTCGACCCACGCACAGCGGATGGCGAATTGAATTACCTGATGGTTGCTTTTCGGCTTGCCGGGGGGGCTTTGGTTGTGCCAGTGATGGAGGAGTTATTTTGGCGCTCGTTCATTATGCGGTGGATAGACCGCGCCGATTTTTCTGCACTATCGCCAGTCAATATTAGTACAAAAGCGCTTTTTATCTCATCAATCTTATTTGCCAGTGAGCATAGCTACTGGTTTGCCGGGTTGGTTGCTGGACTTGTATACGGTTTGCTTTATATACGCACACAAAATCTGTGGGCTCCGGTGATTGCACATGCAGTGACCAACGGTGTACTTGGGGTTTGGGTGCTATATACAGGGCATTGGAATTATTGGTAAGTTTACGGCTTTGGCCTATCGTCATAAAATATCGTTTAGGTCTGAATTGTTTCTAGTATTAAATTTACAAACAATTCTGAAACAATTCATTTTTTAATGGATAGCGGAGAGTGTTAATATATTCATACGGTCTTGTGAGGCTGTTTATAGTAATGCTTGTGCCGTTATGGAGTATGAAATTATCAGGCGATATGCATATTCAGTGTTGATATATATCTTCAGGACTGGTTTTTAAGTTTTTAAAGGGATACGCAAAATGTATTACGAAACTAAATTTTTAGCCGCCACACCATTCGGTCGTGTAGGCAAGTTTGTATTGATGCTCATTATTCTAGGGCTAATGACTTCTTGTGGAAAAAAAGACGCTGAAGAAAAAGCGAGTCAGACTATCGTACGTGTCAACGGGGATGAAATTACTGTGCACCAACTTAACAATGAGCTTCAGCGGGCGAATGTGCAACCTAATCAGCAGGAGGCAGCTGGAAAACAGATTACGCAGAAACTGGTAGATCGTCAGATCCTTGTGCAGGAAGCACTTAAAACCAAGTTGGATCGCAATCCTCGCGTAATGCAAGCAATTGAAAATGCCAAGTTGCAAATTCTTGCTCAAGCCTATCTTGAAGAGAAGGCATCTTCACTGGCTAAGCCTACAGAGGCAGAGATTGCCGATTACCATGCCAAGCACACCGATATTTTTGCGAACCGCAAGATTTATGTGATGGAAGAGGTGGTTTTCGCAGTTGATGCAAGTAAAACTAAAGAACTTGAGTCTTTGAGTGATTCAGCCAAAACGCTGGATGATGTTACTCAATGGTTGGATGCAAATCAAATCAAATCTGCCCGAACAAAGGCGGCGCATGCGGCTGAAACTCTGCCGCCAGAGCTGTTGGATAAGCTCAGTAAAATGGTTGTTGGCGATCTTATTTTTATCAATTCCAGCGGTCGTACAGTGGCTGGCCGGTTGATTGAGATTAAAGAAGTGCCAATTTCCGAGAAGGATGCAAAACCACTGATTGAACGGATACTAACTGGACAAAAGCGCAAACAAGCCGCAGAAGTTGAAATGACGCGTACACGCAGCGCCGCAAAGATTGAATATATTAACAAAAAATTTGAGCCTAATGCTGATGCTAGTGCAGCTCAGCAAACTACCAAACCAATTACACCTGCAGATCCAGCTTTAGCAAAGCCTGCTAAGCCGGGTGAAGCTGCGAAACCAGCAGGTGATGGTAAGGTAGAGAGCCATATTGAAAAGGGTTTATCTGGACTATAAGCAAATCAGGAGGCAGTTGGTAACGTATGACGAATGCCTTTTCTGCTAATATGCTCGAATAGTAAATATGTTAGGTGACTCAATGAAACACGTTCTACTTTGTATGATGGCTTTGGTAATGGGTGCTTGGTTACCTACAGCTTCAGCACAAGAGCCTAACTATATTTTAGGTGCTGGTGATGTTGTTAGGATTACTGTGTTTAACAATCCTGACCTAACGCTTGAAACACGGATTTCAGAGGCTGATTCGATTAGCTTTCCATTGATTGGGCAGGTTAAGATTGGTGGCATTTCTACGTTTTCTGCCGAAAAGAGAATCGCAGGTATGCTGGAAAAAGGCGGGTACATTAAGAATCCGCAGGTTAACCTCTTAGTCACGCAATTCCAAAGTAAACTGGTTTCTGTGCTTGGCAGTGTCTTTAAACCTGGACGCTATCCATTGGAACGTACAACAAATCTTGCAGACTTGCTCGCGCTTGTTGGTGGTGTGACGCCAGATGGCTCTGATTTGGTCACTGTTACCAATGCTTCTGGCAAGACAGAGTACGATTTACAAAAGATTGTCGGCAAAGCAGATGGTTTAAAAAGTATTATTCTCTCAGGTGGAGAGGTCGTTTTCGTTCATTCGCGTGATATTTCGGTAATGGGTCAGGTGCTTCGCCCTGGTAAATATGCTGTTGTTGGAGGAGTCCGCACCGTGTCGGATTTTCTCAGTGTTGCAGGTGGCATCACTCCTACAGGCTCAGATACTGTCACAGTGACTACCGTACGAGATGGCAAAATCAACCGCTTTGATGTAGATGTGGATAGCTTGTTTCGTACAGGTGATAACAGCGCCAATATTGAATTGACCAGCGGTGATAGCATCTATGTAGCCAATGCGCCTATGTTCTATATTTATGGTGAAGTACAACGTCCAGGCTCTTATCGAATAGTACGAGGCATGACAGTCATGCAGGCGCTCGCTCAAGGGGGCGGTACTACATTGCGCGGTACGCAACGCAACATAAAATTAAATCGCCGCAACGATAAAGGTGAAACCGTAGTGGTAAAACCTGCACTGACCGACCCTGTATTGCAGGATGATGTAATTTACATACAAGAAAGTCTGTTTTAGGAACGTATATGAATTTCACTCAGTTTTTACTCATCCTGAAAGCTCGTTTCTGGATTATATTAATCACATTTTGCCTGATAGTGTTTACTACACTCGCTATCAATATGTTGCTACCTAAATCTTATACAGCAACGACCTCATTGGTGCTTAATTATAAGGGTATGGATCCTGTGACTGGTGTTGTTCTGCCAGCTCAGTTAATGCCGGGCTACATGGCCACACAGATTGATATTATCACCAGCCGCAATGTTGCTATTAAGGTTGTTGATCAGCTTAAATTCACCGAAAGTCCTATCGCTCAAGCGCAGTTTCAGGAGGCAACAGAAGGCAAGGGCGATATTCATGCATGGTTTGCCGATCGACTGCTAAAAGGACTTGAAGTAAAGCCATCGCGTGAAAGTAGCGTGCTTGAAATTTCTTTCGACGGTGCAGATCCAGATTTTGCGGCCAGTGTAGCCAATGCCTTTGCTAATGCCTATGTGCAAACCAGTGTGCAGCTTAAAGTCGAGCCTGCACAAAAGGCGGCAAATTTTTTGGGTGAACAGACCAGAACGCTGCGTGCAAACCTAGAAACGGCACAGGCTAAAATATCAAAATATCAGCAGGAAAAAGGGCTGACCAATATAGTGGGTAATCTGGATGTAGAAAACTCCCGTCTCAATGAGTTGTCTTCACAGTTGGTAGTGGCGCAGACGCTGGCTTATGAATCTACTTCACGCCAACGCAGCGCTAGTGACAATGCGCAATCATCGCCAGATGTCGCGGCCAATCCAATAGTACAGAATTTAAAGGTCGAGATTTCACGTGCGGAATCCAAGCTTTCTGAGTTATCTCAGCGTGTTGGCTTAAGTCACCCGCAATATCAAGCTTCAAAAGCAGAACTGAATAAACTTAGGGGCTTATTGCAGCAGGAAACACGTAATGTAAGTAGTAGTATTGGTGGTAGTGCACGTATATACCAGCAAAGAGAGGCTGAACTTAGAGCAGCCTTGGCTGAACAAAAGACTCGTGTGCTTAAGCTAAACCTCTTAAGGGATGAACTATCAGTGCTGCAACGTGATGTAGAAAATGCCCAGCGTGCCATGGATGCTTCTAGTCAGCGATTCACGCAAGCCACTATTGAAGGTAATGCCAATCAAACCGATGTTGCGGTGTTAAATCCGGCCATTCCACCACGGGGCCCCGCAAGACCAAAAGTTCTACTTAATGTACTGCTGTCCATCTTCATTGGCACTATCTTGGGCTTCCTTTTTGCGCTGCTTGCGGAAATGCTGGATAGACGTGTGCGTAGTCGTGACGACATCAGCGAATTGCTTGAAGTACCAGTATTCGCCATCATAGGAAATAAACCTTCCAAAAAAAGCGGAAGACTTCTTTCTCATTCGTCACGTCGACTCCTCAAAGCAGTTTGAGGAAGAGTAATTATGCAAAATAATAATGTTCCTACTTTAAATACTGTAATCGGCACTAACTCAGCGCGCGCAGGTAAAATCGGCAGATTACTGCTTCAGCTTGGCAAAATTTCAGCTGAAGACACAGACAAAATCCTGCAAGCCCAGCAAGAACACGGCTTATTATTTGGCGATGCGGCACTAAAGCTTGGGCTGATTAGTGATGCAGATATACACCAGGTGCTCGCCCTGCAGTTTAACTACCCTTACCTGCAGGCTGGGCAGGGTAATTATAGTGACGATCTTGTGGCGGCCTATCAGCCATTCAGTCAGCAAGTCGAGGCTTTGCGCGCATTACGCAGCCAGCTCATGATGCGCTGGTTTAATGAAGACAATAAATCGCTGGCTATTGTCAGTGCCAACGCAGGAGAAGGTGTCAGCTATCTTACTGCTAACTTAGCCATCATGTTTTCACAGTTAGGTGAACGTACACTTTTGGTTGATGCAAATATGCGAGATCCGCGCCAGCACAAGATATTTAATCTAAAAGAAAGTCGCGGACTTTCCGATATTATTGCTGGCCGTGCAGGTATGGATGTGATCAATAAGGTAGAGTTTTTCGAAAACCTCTCGGTGCTTGGGGCAGGTACTACACCTCCAAACCCGCAAGAGTTGCTTAATCGTGCTAGCTTTACCTATTTTATAGATCAAGCCTCCAGTCAATATGATGTAGTTCTTGTGGACACTTCTCCAGCTACTGCTACGGCAGATGCGCAGGTTACTGTTGCGCGCTGCGGCGGCGCACTTCTAGTTTCGCGACTCAATCACACACGCCTTGCAGATCTTACTGAAGTCCGGAATCAAATTACCGTGACAGGTGCGCGTGTGGTTGGTGCAGTTATTAACGATTATTAGTGGCAGACGTGACCAATTCTCTAGCTCATTATTATAAAAATTTGCCTGATTGGTTGTGCGAATGGTGGCCAGTTATCGTTGGTCTCATTGTACTTTACGTGCCAACCTATTACGGGCTCAATGCGGGCTTATGGAATGTCGAAGATCAGCAACACGGCCCGATTGTACTGATGGTGATATTGTTTCTCTTTTGGCAAAACCGTGAGCATTTGCGCCCAAATCCAGCGGCCATAACCTGGCCTGTGCTGGGCGGTATAAGCCTCTTTTTTGGTTTGTTGTTTTATGTGGTCGGGCGCTCGCAAGATATTCCCATCCTTGAAATAAGTTCTCAGATTTTTATTTTTGCAGGAATTCTGTTAATTACACGCGGTATGTCAGTGCTTAAGTTAATGTGGTTTCCGCTGTTTTTTATTCTGTTCATGATTCCATTGCCTGGTGTATTTATTTCAGCGGTGACGATGCCAATGAAAATGGCCGTTTCTTTTGTTGCCGAGCATGTTTTGTACTGGTTTGGTTACCCTATTGCACGTACAGGTGTGATTTTACAAATTGGCCAATATCAATTATTAGTGGCCGATGCTTGTGCTGGCATGCATACGCTCATTTCGCTTGAAGCTTTAGGGCTGCTCTACCTTAACTTGGTTAAGCATGATTCGCTGTTTCGCAATATCACGCTAGCCATACTTATCGTGCCAATTTCTTTTGCTGCCAATGTAATTCGTGTGATTGTGCTCACACTGGTGACCTACTATTTTGGCGATGCAGCAGGGCAGGGCTTTGTACATGCTTTTGCTGGCATGGTGCTGTTCATTGTTGCACTCTCATTGATTATGAGTGTTGATTCTGCATTGCATTACATTGACAAAATTCGAAAAGGCCAGCTTGGCGTAGCGGGTAGGCCGTAATATATGAAACCTTTGCATAGAAACTTTATTCTCCTGTTGGTAATGTTGTTGGCGGCCTATTTGGCACTTATATTGCGGCCCACGCACAGAATTGCAGATGATGGACCTAAGGTAAATCTGGAAACAATGATTCCTAAACAGTTTGGAGATTGGCAAGAAGACAAAACAATCATCCCAGTTCAAGTTAGCCCGGATGTGAAACAGCAACTTGATAAGCTGTATAGCCAGATTTTATCCAGAACTTATGTAAATTCCTCTGGGCAAAGAGTCATGTTATCCATGTCCTATGGAGGCAATCAGGGTAGTGATGAAATGCAAGTTCATAGGCCAGAGTATTGTTATGTGGCGCAAGGTTTTGAATTAAAAAAGATTTCTGATGAATTTCTGACGGTACCGCCAAGTAAGATTGCAGTTAGGCGACTTGAAGCAACGCAGGGTGCCAGGGTTGAGCCTATAACCTATTGGATTACGATTGGCGATAAAGCCACTTTACCTGGTATAAGCAGAAAAATAGCACAACTCAAGTACGGCCTCACTGGAAATGTACCAGATGGGATGTTAGTAAGAGTATCTTCACTTTCTAGTGACCGTAATGAAGCGTATCAACTACAAAATATTTTCATCAACGAATTGCTAAATGCAGTGACACCCACAACAAAAATTAAACTAACAGGGAAGCTGTAAGGCTGTCTTCCGACTTGCCAGCAGTGTCTGGCATGACTATCAAAATGGTTGCTAAAGTAAAGTGTGGCACATTAAGATTGATATCACTAAATATAAAAAATTCTGATATCAAAAGTGTTTTGGCGTAGTTTAAAGTCAGAAGTATTGGGAATATAAAAATAAAAGAAAAAAATGAAGATGAGTTCAAAAATATTTATGGTAAGTTATTAATGAGTGTTGTTACTGAACCCAAGAAAACACAAGCGGTTCTAGCAACACGTAAGCAGATGTTTAATGACTTTTGCAAAACTCTGGAGAATCAAGGGTTACGCTATGTGATTTTATCTGGCTACCAAGGCTATCCAAATACTATTGATTCCGATGTGGATTTTATGGTGTCTGATGCCGATTTTTCGCGCTTATCTTCGCTTTTCCTCAACCCGCAAAATATACCAGGCGCACGCCTTATTCAGGTGCTTCAGCATGAAACCTCTGCCAGTTACTATATTTTAGCCAATCAGGTAGGTGATCGTATTGCTTACCTACACCCGGATGCCGCTGCAAGTTATCGTCGGCAGGGTCGGTTATGGTTACGCAGTGAATTCGTGCTGAGTTCGCGTCGTCAAACGCCCGCAGGGTTTTGGGTGCCAGCTGCTGCGGTTGAGTTTGAGTACTATTTTGTGAAACGCATAGATAAGAGGTTGGTTGAGTTGCGCCATCTTGAAAGGCTGGCAGCATTGCTGCAAGAAGACCCTGTAGGCTGCCGCATAGTGCTTACAAGGCTAATACCAGCAGAAAAGTTAGAAGTGATTTCTAAAGCCATAGCAGGTTTAGATTTAGCATGGTTTGCAAACCAGCGTAACGAACTGCAAGCCATGCTTGCAAGTAGCTTAACCAGAGAGTCAACTTTTGACCGTTTAACTAATCATGTAAGCGAGCTATTTCGTCGTATACGCCGTGTTTTGCAACCAACAGGGTTGGTTATAGCCATATTAGGGCCTGATGGCAGCGGAAAAACTACTGTAATAGAACATTTAGAGCGTGAACTCGCCCCCGCTTTTCGAAAAGTAAAGCGATTCCACCTGAGGCCGCATTTTGGTCAACAAGGGGTTGGTGGCATGGTGACTGACCCTCATGCATCCCCGCCACGTAGTTGGCTAGCCAGTTTTGCTAAAATGATACTTTTTACGCTGGATTACTGGTCAGGCTATTTACGTATTATTTACCCGGCAAAAACACGTTCTACGCTTATTATTTTTGATCGTCACTTTTATGACATGCTAGTAGACCCGAAACGCTATCGCCTGCCAGAAGGTTTTTGGCTTGCAAAGTTATTTGTAAAACTGGTGCCAAAGCCAGATATTTGGCTAGTGCTGGATGCTCCCGCTGCACTGCTGGTAAGCCGCAAAGGGGAGTTGGATTTAGCCTCGGCAGAAATGCTCACCAGCCGTTATCGCTCATTGGCAAAAAGTTTACCTAATGCACATTTGGTAAATACTGGCGGCTCGCTAGAGCAAACTTATTGCAACGCCATTAGCCCAATATTAACCGCATTAGCTAAACGCACTGCCATTCTCCTAAGGCAAAGGGCGTAGTAATGAAAATACTACTTTCAGCCTATGCTTGCGAGCCAAACAAAGGTTCAGAGCCAGGCGTGGGCTGGAACTGGTCATTGGCACTGGTGCGCCGTGGACATCAAGTTTGGGTGATTACCCGCATGAATAATCAAGCATCTATCGAGTTAGAACTAGCGAGATTAGGTGAGCCGTACACTTCAAATCTACATTTTTTATATTACGACACACCAAACTGGATAATGCGCTGGAAGAAAAACGGACTAGGCGTACATCTATACTATTCGTTATGGCAAAGAGGCATTTTGCAAGTTGCTCGCGATGCACATGTAACGCACCAGTTTGATGTAACGCAACATTTAACTTTTGGTGTTTGGCGGCAACCCACCCAAATGTACAAATTAGGTATTCCCTGTATTTTTGGCCCTGTGGGCGGTGGTGAATCTGCGCCGTGGGACTTGGTGCGAGGAATGCCAGGCTTCAAGGCAAGAATAAGCGAATACTTGCGCTTTATAGTCAACGAGTTATCTATATTAAACCCAGCACTTCGCAAGTGTTTAAAGCAGTCAACGGTCGTGGTAAGCAAAACCCCAGAAACCGCGGCCTGGGTTGCTAAGATGGGACTAAAAAGTTTGGTCTCCCTTGAAATAGGCATTGCTCCAGAGCGCATAAGCAAAAACTCACATGCGCCAATTAAAGGTAAAGTTAGGTGTTTATATGCGGGTAGGTTAATCAGTTGGAAAGGCGTTCACTTGGCCCTGATGGCAATAGTACAAGCGCAGCAAAAAGGTATTGATGCTACTTTTACGATTGTAGGCAACGGCCCGCTTTTAAAATATTTTCAAGCACAATCAAGCGCGCTTGGCATAGCTGACAAAGTAACATTTACAGGGCAATTAAACCAAGCTGACTTATTTGAGAAATATCGTGAACACGATGTATTGTTATTCCCCAGTTTGCATGATTCAAGCGGCAATGTAGTGTTAGAGTCATTTGCACAAAGCTTGCCTGTGTTGTGTTTAAACTTAGGCGGCCCAGGCGTGATGGTGGATGACACGTGTGGGCGCGCAATTGAAGCGAGAGATGTAATGCAGGAGGTTACTGTTAAAAGGCTGGCAGATGCTTTAACCGATTTTGCAAGCTCACCTGAATTAATGCAGCAATTTCGGGTTGGGGCGAAGGCTAAGGCCATAGCATCATCATGGGATGCCACTGTGGAAAGAGTGTATATGCCAATTGAACAGGCTTTCACAAATAATAATGCCTAAAATTTACTTAGGCTAATATTTTAATCAAATAAATTTAAACAAATATGTCTTTAATACCAAATGTTTAAAAGTCGGTTAAACACCTTCGGCTGGGCTTTCGCTGATCAAGCATTGGTCAGTGGAATGAACTTTCTAACCGGACTTTTGTTAGCACGTTTTCTTGGGCCAGAGCAATTTGGGCTATTTTCAATGGCCTGGGTCTTTGTTTTGCTGAGCAACTCGGTTCAGGTTGCAATCATTACTTCTCCAATGATGAATATTGGGCCAAAACAATCAGATGAGGATAGTCCTAAATATTATGGTTCTGTATTTGTTTTGCAAGCAATTCTGGCGGTGATATTTTTTATTATTTTGCTAATTGGGATAAAAGTTGGTGGCGTTTTTAAGCCAGATTTGGCTGTCGACAGGTTTATTTATGCACTACCGTTAGCGGCAATATTTTTTCAGGTACAAGACTTCTTAAGACGTTATTTTTTTACTATCGGTAAGCCATTTGCAGCCTTTATAAGTGATCTAGTAAGTTACTGTGGTCAAGTGGTGACTATTCTTATACTTTTTAAACTGTTTAAGTTCGATGTGACAGTTGCTCTTTGGGTATGCGGAGTTACTTCATTACTTGGGATTATTGCTGCAATCCCTTTTTTTGGAAGCATTTCTTTTGGAATTAAAGGACTTAAAGATATTGCTGAACGACACTGGCAGTTTTCAAAATGGTTGGTAGGATCTGCAGCACTGGCCTGGACAACAGGTAACACATTGCTAATCACTGCTGCTGCAGTATTAGGTGCAGCAAGTGTTGGGTATTTGCGAGCGGCGCAGAATTTGTTTGCAGTCACACAGGTTGTATTTCTTGCTTTAAACAATGTACTTCCAAGACAAGCTGCAAGCCGCTTTCATCATGGTGGTAGGAACAATCTTATTAGATATTTAAAAAAATCTGCCTGGGTATGTTTTCTATTTACTTTTCCTGTCGTTGTTATACTTGCGGTGGCTCCTGAATTCTGGCTCAGCTTAGTTTATGGTCAGCAATTTACTGGCTATGGTTACATTTTTAAATGGCTTGCACTGTCGTATTTGTTAACATCATTAACATTGCCCCTGCAGGTGGGATTAGGTGCAATCGAATTTACCCATCCATTTTTTTGGACATCAATGACTACAGCCTTTATTTCATTAGCTTTAAGTGTGCCTTTGGTCAATGCGCTTGGTCTTTACGGAGTACTATTTGGAATGATTTTTAACCAGGTTATTGCTGGAACAATTTTATTGTATCTACTATGGGGGAAATTAAAGTCTATTTCTCCAAATTTGCCGATTAACAATAAGTAACATAACCATTTTTTCAGTCCTGAGGTGTCAATGGAAACCACAAAGCGAACTCTAATTATACTAACCGCCACAGTTTCGCCGATGGTGGATGTGGTACGTGCTAATCCAGAGGCTAGGTTAAATGACTATTTGAAGGCACTTGAGCGCTGGTGGCAAGAATTTAAATCGCTTCCAGTAGATATCCTGTTTTGTGAAAACTCTGGATACGATCTGAAATCACTGAGAGACTGGATAGTGTTGATGAATGCTGGAAACAGAATTCGAGTATTTCAGTTCAATGGTGATAAAAGCCTAGTTGCAAATTCAGGCAAGGGCGCTGGGGAAGCGGAAATGTTTGACGAATGTTTCCATAACAACTTAATTTCCGGATACGATTACATACTTAAATCGACAGGCAGGCTCTTTGTAAGCAACGCAAGGCATCTACTTGAGCAGACGATTAACAAAGGTAGTGACTGGGCAATTTCATTTCGAAGCCCCTTGGATTTTGTAGACGCACGTTTTTTTATTATTAAATTAGAACTGTTTGATGCTTATCTACTTGGTCTTGGCAAAGAGGTGAATGATAAGCAAGGTGCCTACATAGAGCATGCCATGCTCAGACGTGTTTGCCGAGCAATTTCAGATGGCCATAAATGGGGACAATTTGAAGAACTACCAAGATACGAAGGAGTTGGTGGTACTGATGGTAAACAACATAGTTCATTATTAGGAAACCTACGGTATTTTGTTAAAAACGGTCTTCATCGATTAGGGATTAAATTTGGAATTTATTGGTACCTTTAATTATTTGATCGCTTTACTTATTTGCCCGCCTAAATATACCTAATAATCAGTCCCAAGCTTTATAATTGCCCCACCCGCTTTCTTGAAATTGAAAATTGAGCGAACGTCACAGATTTGTAAGATTAAGCTCACGTAGATTGTTTAGGATAGTACTAATGAATATAGAAAATCCAGCCGCTGCTAAGTTGCTTATTTGGGCTACAAAAAGAAGAAAAACTTACCCTCGTTTACATCGGTTGATTTGTGTTGTGCTTGGTAGTGACGTGTTCTGTAGTATTCCACGAGGAATCGTATTTCCTCATCCATATGGCATCGTTATTCATAGTGAGACTGTTATTGGTGATAATACTATCGTGATGCAACAAGTCACAATGGGTGGAAAAAGTTTAATCGATCCTGTGGGGGCGCCAATTCTTGGGGATAATTGCTATGTAGGTGCAGGTGCAAAAATTCTCGGCCCAGTGAGAATTGGTAATAATGTCACTATAGGTGCCAACGCTGTTGTCACAAAGGACATTGCCGACGGCAATGTGGTTGTTGGTGTCAATCAGATATTAGAAAAATCTTGATTAAGTAAGTTGATGTTGTTTCTTAATCAAATTATCAAAAAAATCCCATCTCATTGGGTTGCCTTGGCTGATCAGGTGTTGGTTAGTGGAGTTAATTTTGTCATAGGCGTTATATTAGCCCGTACATTTGGCGTTGAGGTTTTCGGCGTATATATTATAGCGACAACATTTCTTTTTTACGCTAATACATTTCAATCATCACTGGTAATCTCTCCCATGATGACAGCAATACCTCATGAAACTGATGAAACTAAGCGACAAGAGTTGCTGTCAGGGTTTTTTGGGTATGCGCTGATTTTGATTATGTTAAGTGTGGTTGGTATTGCTATAGTGACTTATTTATTGGGTGTGATGGTAGCCTCACTACATTTAGGCGCAAATGCTGGTCCACTTTTACTGGCGATTATTGGTTTTCAACTTCAAGACTGGCTGAGACGCGCGCTTTATGCATTACACCAAACTGGCCGGGTTTTCTTGCTGGATTTGCTTGCTTATGGAGGGCAGTTAGCGAGCCTGGCAATTCTATATTATAAAAATGCACTAACCCCGTCAAGCGCACTTTTATCAATGGCAGTAGTTTTCTTTCTGTCTGCATTATTGATTATAACTATTCAAAACATTGTACCAAGCTTCAAGCAAGCCTTGCTCGTTATAAAAACCCATTGGCGTGGTAGCCGTGATTTTTTTGTTGCATGGCAATTGCAATGGGCTGGCAGTCAGGGTTTAGCTTTGTTTGGTGGTGGGGTACTCGGGCCGCAGATTGTAGGTGCTTTGCGTGCAAGCATTAATCTAGTTGCGCCTGTAAATGTATTATTTCAGTGGATGGAAAATGTAATTCCAGTCCGTGCAGTAACACATTTGAAAAAAGGTGGCTTGCCAGAGATGTATCATTTCCTTTCACGGCTGGCGTGGATTGGAGGAGTGCTGTTTGGAGTTGTGGTTGTAGGGCTTTATTTTTTTGCTGAGCCACTGTTAGGTTTAATATATGGCGATACATATCGCCCTTATGCATTATTTGTATTTCTTCAAGCAGTATATATATGGCTAAGTCATTTTTATCGTTTGGAGTTTTTTGCATGCCGTGCGACGCATAGAACAGCAGATATCGCTCGTGCTAGTCTAATCATGGCACTGGTAGCTATTGGTACAGGGGTGCTAGGAGTATATTTGATTGGTGGTAGTGCAGTCATATTAGCGCTTATATTAGGGCAGTCTGTATCTCACCTGTATTTATTCTATCGTAGAAATATATATAAAAAAACAATTAGCCTGTAAATTTTTAAAGCAAGTTTCAATTCATTTTAATGGTATTTTAGTAAGGTTAGGAATTAATTTATGCGTGTTTGTTTATTGTATCCGCACCTTTTTGGTCATGATGGTTATGTTAGAGATATCAATAGACTTTATACAGAACTCACTCAGCATACACATCATCAAATAACAACCTGTCCGCCATCTCAAGACCCTGCCATTCAAGGTCGACTTGGCTTTGATGAGCTGGCATTAATCAAACCCCTTAGGGCGGCCCTAAGAGAGGTTGATGTTGTTCATGTTTTTGGATTTTTCTTTCCGCTATATCCGCTTTTAATGCAAATAATTAGGATGTCAGGCAAGCCTTATATATTGTCGCCTTTAGGCCAACTGGAATCTCGCGCACTGACTGTAAGTGGTAAAAAGAAATCATTTTTTATCAATACAGTAGGTAAGTGGATGCTTTCCAATGCAGTAATTGTTCACGCTTTTTCTGAAAGTGAAGTGAAATCAATCCGTGCCATTACTCCGAATGCCCCAATCATGGAAGCGCCATTAGGCATTTATTATGAAGATATCCCCAGTGAAATAAACACCTCAAAGTTAAGGCCTAAAGGTGAGTACTTTCTTTTTTTTGGGCGATTAGGGTATTTTCATAAAGGGATAGATGTTCTGCTTGATGGTTATGCACATTATCTTGCCAATGGAGGAGCTAGCGCACTGGTGATTGCTGGTAAGTCTTGGCAAGGCAGTCATGAATTGATTCATCAACGTATTCAAGAGTTGAATATATCTGGTATGGTACATTTCCTTGGCGAAGTTTCGATGGAAGAAAAGTTTTCGCTAATAAAGGAATGTAAGGCATTTGTTTATCCGACAAGGTATGATGGCCCCCCAAGGCCGATTCGAGAAGCGCTGGCTCTTAAAAAACCATTATTGATAAGTCATCAGGCAAATATTATTTCAAATATGGAGAATCGTGGTTGGGGATATGTTTTTAATCCAACTCCTGAAGAATTGTCGGTTGCGATGCGGCGTATGGATACGGAGTATGTTGCTGATAATTATCAAGATCCTGAAGACTGGTTGTCATGGGAAATAATAGCTAGACAATACTCTGAAATTTATGATCGTACATGACGTTTTAATAAAAATCTTAAACAGGTAGAAGCATGTTAGAGGTTACTCAAAAAGACAAAATAGAGGCTGTTACTAGCAATTTTAAACCTTTATACCGATTCTGTGGACATGCTTCATGTGATTCTCTTGGCGGCATTGCAGTTAGCGATATGTTTGCTGGCCGTATTACGGATTTTCCAATCTCCGGCGGCCAGTTGTGGCATTGCAGTGATTGTGATTCCATGTTCCGTTATCCAGTCCTTTCTGAAAGCGATTACTTAGCGCTTTACGAGTCTGTTAATTCTGACATCTGGGAAGATGATGCCTTACGTAAAGACCAGATTCTTGTACATTCAGCAATCAGCCATGTGCTTGAATCAGGCAAGATTCTTGATGTTGGATGTTATGCAGGGCAGTTTCTGGCAGCATTTTCACCCAGTTATGATAAATTTGGTGTGGAACCTTCACAGGCTGCCGCAGTAAGGGCTGGTGACAAGGTTTCGCCTGTCAAGGTACGAAGCCCGAAGGCTTCACAGGCTGCCGCAGTAAGGGCTGGTGACAAGGGTATTCATGTGTTGGGGGCGACTATCAATGATATAGCACCAGAAATGAAATTTGACTGCATTGTGTCAATTGACGTCGTTGAACATTTGCTTGATCCTGTAGATTTCTTCAATAAAGCATTTCAACTACTTAACCCAAATGGTTTCCTTATTATTTCTACAGGAAATCCAAGCAGTTTTGCATGGCGTCATATATTCAAATCACGCTTCTGGTATGTAACTAATGCCGAGCATGTGTCTTTCCCAAGTCAGAAATTTATAAAAAATTTGACTCATAAGCTGGGTGGAGAAGTAGTCGAGGTCACTAATTTCTGTTATGCAGACATCGGGTTTAAGCGAAGCCTGATTAAGTTATTTGGTCAATGTACGTATGCTTTATCCCCCAAACTTTATAGTGCAATGCGCGGCTTAGAAGGCGATGGTAGTCGTAACCCTTCTATTTACTCCTTGGGTTTGTTCAAAGATCATCATTTGATTGTAATAAGGAAAATGCATTAATGACTAGTACTTTGCCAGTTATTTCGTTGGTAACCTGTTCTTATCAACAAGAACGCTTTATTGACGCGACTATGAGGTCAGTGCTCGATCAGAACTATTCGTCACTTGATTATATTGTAGTAGATGGCGGTTCACAGGATGAAAGCGCCAACATTATTGCAAAATACTCATCATCATTAAGCTATTGGGTGTCAGAAAAAGATGCAGGGCAGACTGATGCCTTAAAGAAAGGTTTTGCAAATGCGCAAGGCGAGATTCAAGGCTGGTTGTGTTCAGATGACTTGTTATTACCAGGAGCATTGCAGGCGGTCGGTGAGTTTTTTCTCAATAATCCAGACGTCGATGCCTTGTATGGCGATGCACTTTGGATAGATGCTGATGGTAAACCATTGCGTGCCAAGCGTGAAATGAACTTTAACCAGTTTGTGTTTTTGCATGATCACAACTACATTCCGCAACCTTCAATGTTTTGGCGTAAGCGGCTTTATGAAGAGGTAGGCGGGCTTGATGATAGTTTTAATCTGGCAATGGACAGTGACCTTTGGGCGCGTTTTTCTGAAAAAACTGAAATTGCTCATATTCCGCAATATCTATCATGCATGCGTTTTTACCCAGAACAAAAAACCAGAAGCATGAAACCAGCAGGCAGGCTAGAAGACCTTAAAATACGCACGCGTGGGAGTCGTCTTGCGCATATTGGTTTTGTTCGGCCCATGCAGTATGTGCTTGCTCGTGTAATACGCGCTGTCAGTAAGGCTTTGGCTGGTGGTTACGGTGCCAGCGTGCCTGAGCGATTCTTACCTTGGCTTGATGCACACGCTACCCATGCCAAGCATAATGGGCGCTGAGAAAGTGGCTTTGAAAGAACAATCACATTATCGTGAAGCACAAAATGCTAGCGTACAAACTCAAAATAACGATGTTCGCTGGAAGGCATTTGGGCAAAAAAGAACCTTGTTTATTCCAGTAGCTGCTTATGCTACGCAACAGTATGCGCTAAATTTTTTCTTATCTAACCGGTGGCAGCGTTACGCAATTTCACTGGCAAATTGCATGGGGGTAGGACGTAAAGTTAGCAAAGGATTTGGTGAAGAATGGAGTGCGATTAAAGATGCCGTGGCTTTGACTGAAACTATTGCAGAGTCAGTTGTGGGCAATTCAGAACATTTAGTATTTGCCATGCGGCAAGGTTCAGTAGGACCTTATCAAAAAATGTCTTTAATTGCGATTCAAGAAAATGGCTCACCCGCTTTTTACGCCAAGGTGGCGGTGGGTAATGCAGCTGATGCAATGGTAGAAGCAGAATCAGCATGCCTGCAACGTTTATCATCTATTGCTGCGCTAAATGGCATGGTGCCGCTTAGGTTAAGTGGTGGTGTAACACTGGCAGGCCGATCATTTTTTACCACTTCTGTCGCACCTTTCTTGAAAACATCTGCAAGTTTAAATATTCAGCATGAGCAATTTCTATATGATCTCGGTCATGCAACTGTACAATGGGTGAGTTACGCGGATTCTTTAGAATTAAAGTTTACCAAATCAGCACTTGAAAGACTCTCAATCGTGCTTGGCGCGGCGGCGCATGCTGAACTGCATTCAGTATCAGAAGAAGTTATATCTGAAATAGGGGAGGTTAGGCTTCCGACGGTATTAGCGCATCGAGATTTTTCTCCCTGGAATATCAGATGTAGCGCTTCTGGTATATTTGTTTTTGATTGGGAATACGCCGCAGAGGGTGCAAACCCACTTTATGACTTTTTTCATTTTCATCTTATTCAGCGTGCGTTATCACGGTGGCGGACTGATACACTAACTCCAGCTTATGCTTTATCTCTTATTTCGCCTGCCTTGGTATACCTGCAAAGAACCTTTCCAGAAGTCAATTGGACCTCTAACGTAGTCAGGCAGCTATTGCTAATATACCTAGTAGACTTGATGCTATTTTATGTGGATTCAGACAAGCAATATGATGCAAATAATCCAATATTATCGGCTTATTTCAATCTGATTTTACAACGAAAATATTGGGTGCTATTAGGACGTGGAGTTTAATATGCAATTTTTTTTAATATCTTTTCTTATTTGCTTCAGCCTGATTGAAAATTTAATGCCTATGCAACTAGCATTATTATGAACATGAATGGAGATGGATGAATGGATAGTCAGCCTATAAAAAAATATGAGCTAAAACTCATGATGACAGATTATTTTTTTCTGTTTGGTATCTGGCTTGCCATTTATTGGGCTATCGATCCATTTGACTGGCGGTTGGATTATAGGGGTGCGGGCATTAAACATTTCCCGATTATTGCTATTACTCCAGCTTTTATACTTGCATTTGTTGGAGGTGTACTGTTTAAAAATAAACCCTATATAAATATGGTTAAAGAGTCATCAGGCAATAAAAAATTGAGTTTTATTATTTGGGTGTTCGCAATTTTTGTAACAATAGGTAGTTTATATGCGCGATTTGCGAGCGGGATAGAAAATAGCTTTCTTGCTTTGGGACTCTATGCCATGACTGCTCCATTGATGGCTTGGTTTGTTCGAGGGTCTGCTAATCCCGTTAAATTAATTAAAGGTATTATATTTATTTATCTTTTTTGGGCACTTATCTCTATTTCAATGCAGTTCGTTAAGTATGGAAGCATGGCAGTATTTCATTCAAGAGAACATTTAGCCTTAGCAGGGGTGGCAATATTGTATTTTCTTGCCAAATCAAAATTAGCTAAACTTGCTGTTGTGTTTTTTATCGCCATTGCAGCATTTGCTGGGCACAAAAATACCGCTTATATGATTGCACTATTGTTGTTTTTGTTTTTCTTTATTGTGGGTGGCATAGGCTATGCTAAGACCATTAAAGATGGCTTTGTGAGATGGATGTTTTGGATTAGAGTGGCACTTGTTTCGACTATATCATCCACAGTGATTGGTTTAGTTTATTTATATGTGAAGTCTACCTTGCCGACAGGTAACCCGGAATATCGGCTGCATACTTATGAAATTGCATGGAATAAATTTTTAAGTTCCCCAATTTGGGGTAATGGCTATACACGTGCCGCAACAGAAAAATTTGAACTTTTTACTGTTGCAACAAGTACACAAGTCTTGCCGACGCATAGTGATCCATTAGACATTCTAGCCAATGGCGGGTTAATCGGTTTTCTGCTTTGGGCCTCAGTGTTTGCACTTTTGATTAGACGTTGGTATTTGTTGTCTCTAAATCCAGAGAAGCAACTCGATGCCAGTTTAGTGCCGTATCTGCATGCGCTTTTTTGTTTAACCTTTTCAGGTGTTGTGGTGTGTGCATTTAATCCTATACTGAATTCACCCAATAATGCATGGGCATTTTGGGCGCCAGTTGGTGTGTTAATTGCTGCACTAAGAGTATCAGGAAATGCAGATAGTAATATCCAAAAGGTGAATTTATGATGCTGAAAAAAATTAATGTTAGTTCTTTAACGGCACTAATATTGCTTGTTCTAGCTGCACCTATGGCGCAAGCGGCTGATCGATTTGTCAATCCTAGGCATGCTAAGTCTAATGATGCGGCGATTGGCTTGGCCACAGCACCATTCAAAACAATCGGTGCCGCTATGAAAAAGATGCAAGCAGGTGATCATCTATCGATTGCGCCTGGCGTTTATCGGGAGCCTATTTTATTTCCTACTAGAGACTGGTCGGCAGAAATGCAGACGGTGATTGAAGGCCAAACTGATGGCGATGAACGTGTGATTATAAAGGGATCTAAAATTGTCTCTGGTTGGCAATTAGATGCAACTCAGAAAGGCTTTTTCACTCTGCCCTTGGAAACTGAACCTCAACAGGTGTATATCAATGGCGTTGCACTTAAACAGATAGGCGGCACAATTTTCAGAGGATTTCCTACTTTATCAAACCACGAATTAGCTAAATTACATGCAAGTCAAGGTGGCATCTGGCCGGGTAGAGTGAACGGTGACTCCACCAGCATGCCAGAGGATAGTTTTTTTTATGACATCCGCGCCAAGCGACTATATATTCGCTGCAATTGTCAATCTATGACTGGTCAGGTCGTGGAAGTGAGTGTTTTAAGGTTTTTGGTAGATGGTAATAACCTTGAGAATATTTTGCTAAAAAATATCGTTTTTCAGCATTCTACAACTTCAACTTTAAGCCGTGGTGAGGCCGTTATGTTGAGAGGCAAAAATATACGGATTGAGCATATTGATGTGAGTGATATGGATGCGGGGTGTATTGGGCTTAGAGGCGAAAACATCACGCTTACCAATAGCAGCATGGGGCGATGTGGTCAAACTGGTTTAGCCGCAAGAGGATCGTTCATCAACATTGAGAATAACCGTATATATGAAAATAACACGCGTGGCTTTAATAAATGGTGGGAAGCTGGTGGGGCTAAGTTTGTGGGCGATAAAGGAATTAGTGATTCAAGGGTGATTGGCAATCGCGTGGAAGATAACCTTGGGGATGGTTTGTGGTTTGACTGGGGGCCGAGTAACAATGTAATTAAATCTAATGTGATTTTACGTAACAAGGGTTTTGGTATTCATTATGAAGCTAGCTACGGGGGTAATATTGATGGCAATATTGTTGCTTTAAATGCGCAAAGAGGTATATATCTGCCACATAGTTCAAACAATCGCGTATCTCGTAACATTGTGGTTGGTAATGGCTTGGAAGGAATTGCAGTTGTAGACGAAGGGAGACGGGATGGTTCAGGTAAGCTGGATTTACTCCCTAAGAGCAATACATTATGTGGTAACGTTATTGCTTGGAACAAAGGTGGGGCAGTGATTTTACCTTCAGATATTCGCGATAATCAGTCAGATTGGAATGTATTGATTGGCACAAGGCACGAAACAGGCTTTTCGCTTGGTTGGTGGCCAAACCGGGTGCGCCCGACAGATCTTGCGCTCAATGCTTGGCAAAATCTGGTTTCTCAAGATAAAAATTCTAATGTCATTACTCGACCAGTAGATTCAGCTTGGATTGCACGTCTCGATAGGCTTGGTCAACAATGGGAGCTATCTGAATTGATGAAAGACTTGGTCGGCAAACCAGTTCAGGTGGATTGTCCTTAGTAATTGAGGTTGTGCGATAAGTTAAGTGTTAAGGGTGTGGATGGTACAAAATAAGCTTAAAAATATTTTAGATAAACAAGCGTACACGCGATATTTTTTTCTGACGGCTTTGGTCATGTTGCCAAACATATTGCTGTTATTAGTGGGCAGGGATTTTTGGTTTTCATTCTGGATTGTATTGCAGTCCATAATGCTTTGGGTAATGTTGACTGTAATTGTCTCGAATGTTCGCGTATTGGTGATGTTAACCATCCCATTTCTATTGATTGTTCCTGCTGAATGTTATTTCATTTATACCTATGGATACCCCTCTACTAAATTTGTTGTTGCATTGCTGACTGAAACTTCGTGGCAAGAATCAAAGCAGTTTCTTTCTGGACTATGGCTAATTTTATTTGTGTCGCTGCTGGTGATGGCGGGTTCTTCAATTTGGATGATTCGAGACTTGCGGCCCGTTTTACTTGTGCCTAGGAGATTTCAAGTTATTGGCTTAACGCTATTTGTAATTATTATAACTTGCTGGCAGGTGTCTAGATATCAACCTGGGGCACCACTGCCCTTGCGTCAATTTACTTTGGCTAACTCATTTCCTGTAGGAATAGGGTACAGAGTATTATCATACGCAAAAAGTCATATTGAAGGTCTTAAGAATAAGCAGTTAGTTCAACATCACCATTTTGGTGCATCAAGCTCAGTTCTAGATCTGACGCTGGTGCTTGTGATTGGAGAAAGTGCGAGGCCAGATCACTGGGGAATGAATGGCTATGCCAGAAATACCACACCTAAACTAGGTAATAGATCAGATGTTCATTTTATGACTAACCTCATTACACCATGGACACTGACCACATACTCAACTCCATTATTCATAACCCGCAAGCCTGCTACCTATAATGGCATTTTTCCAGAAAAATCACTACTCGCTGCTTTTAATGATGCTGGTTTTTCTACTTATTGGGTGGCAAATCAGGATGGTCTAAAAGAAATGGCGTTACATATAGGGGAGGCAGGTCAACGAAAGAGTTTTAATTTTGCTGTTCGGGGTGATGTAGATGCTGTTTTTGATGGGGAGATGTTGCCAGATATTGATAAAGTAATTAATGATAAATCACCTAAGAAGTTCATAGTAATCCATAGTAAAGGTAGTCACTGGGATTACCATTTGCGCTACCCGCCAGAATTTCGAATTTTTAAGCCGGATCAAATTGATGGTGCTTCTGGTAAGTACAATCCAAGTCAGCGAAATACTTTGGTGAATGGCTACGATAACTCTATTCTTTATACTGACTATTTTTTGAATGAGTTAATTAAACAGCTAGAGCACACCAGGAAGCCGTCGGCCATGGTATATGTATCCGACCATGGGGAAGGCTTGTATGAAAATGGTTGCAAAATACTAGGGCATGGTAACGATACAGATACGAATTTTCACACAGCTGGATTAATTTGGGTTTCGCCAGAACTTAGTGCTAGTCGGCCTCAGCTAGAGAGTGCTATAGGCCAAAATACGAAAAGTCCCTTGAGTACAGATTTGACCATTTTTAATACACTCGCAGATTTGGGCGGATTGAACATGACTGAGAATAAATATAGTTTACTCAGTACCAAATTCGAAACTCGCCAACGTTTGGTTAACACCAGCACAGGCATTATAGATTTTGATCATAGCTCCCGTGATGGCTCATGTGAACTGGTTGTTAAAACTGAATCGCCTCATCTTGATTTACATTGAACGAAACTGAGTCAATTTAATTATGCGCATCTTAATTGCTCACAACGCCTACCAACATCGTGGAGGTGAAGACTCTGTAGTGGATGCTGAAATCGCGCTACTCAGGTCGTATGGTCACGAAGTTGAACCTTATTTTAGGCATAACAATGATGTCGCTTCATCTTCTATGTTAGCTGTGGCTGGGCAGACATTGTGGTCAACTCAAACTACTAAAGATGTTGAAGTTAGAATTGCCGAGTTTCGCCCGGATGTGATTCATGTGCACAATACATTCCCGCTCGTTTCCCCCGCTATTTATTGGGTAGCGGCAAAAGCTGGTATTCCCATAGTGCAAACTTTGCATAATTTTCGCTTTTTATGCTTGAGTGCTTTGTTCATGCGTGATGGTCAGGTGTGTGAAGATTGTTTCGGGCATTTGCCATGGCGCGGTGTAGTGCATAAGTGCTATCGTAATTCCACAGCCGCATCAATAGTGCTTGCAGGCATGATTACATTACATCGAGGGCTTGGCAGCTATCGCAACAAAGTGACTCGCTATATTGCATTAAATGATTTTTGCCGAAACAAATTTATAGCGGGTGGACTGCCTAAAGATAAGTTTAGTGTAAAACCGAATTTTATTGATAACCTTAATACTCCAGATTGGGAAGCGCGACAGGGTGGTTTGTTTGTTGGGCGTTTATCAAAGGAAAAAGGGCTAGATGTCTTGGCTGAAGCGGTTAAATTGCTGCCAATAAACCCAGTTAAGATCATAGGTGGAGGAGAGCTTGAGTCGTTTGCGCAGTTTTCTTTCGGCACTGATTATCTTGGCTTTCAGTCTTTGGATACAATTCTAGCCAAGATGCGACAATCTTCTTATCTTGTTTTGCCAAGTATTTGGTATGAAAACTTTCCAAGGACTATTGTGGAAGCATTTGCTTGCGGTTTGCCTGTGATTGCAAGCCGCATAGGCGCGCTGGCGGAAATTATAGAGGACGGTAGAACTGGTTTGCTTTTTGAATCTGGAAATGCGCAGGATTTAGCTGAAAAATTGAATTGGGCTGAGGCGCATCCTGATGAAATGGTAAAAATGGGCAAGTCAGCTCGCGCAGAATATGAATCCAGATACACCCCTGAACGCAATTATGCAATGCTGTTTGAGATTTATAAAGAGGCTATTACTGCAAATCGCGCTGAACTTTAAGTTTTATTGGCTTCAGGGCTGGCAGCAAATGATAATATCGTTTTTTTGTAAATACTAGTAGGTTGGAGTATTATTCAATTAACTAATAATATAAAGTTTTGCAATGACAATTAATGTTCGGAATGGTGCCAATATCCTTGGTAGTCATATAGATGCTTTATCTTGGGAAGATGCTATTAATACCATTTGCGATTGGGCAAGAAACCGAGAATCAAGGTATGTCACCCTTTGCAATGTCCATTCTGTTGTAACTGCCTTGCTAGAAGATGATCACCGCCATGATTTAAATGAAGCCGATATGGCTACTTCTGATGGTATGCCAGTGACCTGGACATTGCGCAAACTGGGCTTTTCTGAACAACAACGGATAAATGGCCCTGACCTGATGTGGAAGTATTGTGATAAAGCCGAAAAGGTAGGCCATAAGGTTTTCTTTTATGGCAGTACAGATGCGGTACTTTCACTTCTTGAGATTAAATTAAGAACGACCTTTCCAGAATTGCAGATTGTCGGCATGTATTCACCGCCATTTCGTGAATTAACTGCGGTAGAAGATGATGAGGTTGTTGAACGTCTGAATGCTTCCGAAGCTAATGTAGTATTTATCGGCTTGGGTTGTCCTCGCCAGGAACGGTGGATGTTTCAGCATCGTGGCAAAATCAATGCCGTGATGATTGGTGTTGGTGCGGCCTTTAATTACCATGCGGGTACAACCAAACGCGCACCGCTATGGATGCAAAATGCTGGGCTGGAGTGGTTTCATCGCTTGGCTTCTGATCCCAAACGCTTATGGAGGCGCTATCTGGTTACCAATTCCATTTTTATATTGGCAATTACCGCGCAGTTACTTGGTATAAAGAAATTTCAGGACTAAGTAATTAACATACATCTTTATGAAAAATTGAAGGTTTTATTTTTCATGTGTGCATATGCTAGGAGTCTTACATGTTGATCATCTATTTGATTTTAATTAGTGCGAGAAGCATCTAATGTTCTGCAATGCTTGATACACAGACTTTTAAAAAAATTGTTGCCGTTACACCGCTGGTGTCAATTGACCTGATTGTGATGAGAGGCGGTCATGAAGTATTGTTGGGTTTGCGGAACAACCGTCCTGCTCAGGGATTTTGGTTTGTTCCTGGAGGACGAATACTCAAGAATGAGCCAATACAAACTGCGCTTTCACGAATCATAACTAGTGAACTGGATCTAGCAACACATATTTTATGCGGTGGGCTAAAACCAACTTTTTATGGCACATATGAACATTTTTATCAGGATTGTTTTGCTGGCGATATAGGCATCTCAACACATTATGTGGTTATGGCGTACAGAATTGATGTGCCAAGCAATTTTGCGCTACCAACTGCGGATGGGCAGCACGTAGAGTTCAAGTGGTGGCCAATTCAGGATGCGTTATCGTCGGGTACCGTGCATCAATACACTAAAAATTATTTTATAAATTTGGAATATAGATAAAATGAGTTAAATAAACTTAGATAGTGTTTTACGTTATACAGTATGGCAGTTTTCTTTCACCCGAATGGGTGATTGATAATTTTATTGCATAGCTTGATAATCTCCTTTAAGTAAGTTGGGAAGTTAATGTAAGGGCAGAGGAGATTGTTATGAATAAATTTAGTAAATTGAGTACAGCCTTAGCGGTGATGGCATTGTTCGCTGCTTCATCAGCATCAGCTGCATTAACAGTTACAATTGGTGGAGATGGCAACCCTTCTGGAACCTATGGTGAGAAATCAATTTTTCTTGGTGCTGTAACGACAGACTTTAACGCTTCATTGATAAACCCAACAGGCTATACGGGTGGTGGAGTTGTAAATGGGACTAACAATGGTTTTTATGCATCGCCGCCAAGCGATAATACAAATTATTTCTCAGTGGGGCCGTCCACTTCAACACCAGGCGTAGTTGCATTTGCTGGGTTATCAAGTTACTTTGGTTATTACGGTGGTTCTCCTGATGCTTTTAATAGCGTCGAATTTTATAATGGAGCAAGCCTCGTTCAGTCATTTAATGGAGTTACATTGGCGGGTATTGCAAGCGTGGCAGCAAATGGCGATCGTAGCGTTGGAAGTTTTTGGAACTTTGCAGCAAATAGCCCAGTTGATTTCTTTGATAGTGTGAGATTCATTTCCACTAGAAATGCCTTTGAAACTGATAACCATGCTGTTTTAACAGTACCAGAACCTGAAACTTACGCAATGATGCTTGCTGGTCTTGGTTTAATGGGTTTTGTTGCACGTCGTCGCAAAAACGGTTGAGTCTAACTTTTTAGTTAGTTTGATAGAGATAAAACGGGAGCAGATGCTCCCGTTTTTTTTGTGCGCCCGGTAGGGCGCATTCACTAGGGAGTGAAAGACCACTTCCGGCTAGGAATGGTGAGCGGTTGGCTAAAGGCGCGTATATTGGCTTTGCCAGCCTTGATTTGCTGTGGAAAGTATTGGCTCCTAACCATATGGCGATACTAAAGGTGCTTACAGGCAGTGAACCGTTAGCCTAACGTGAAATTGCCAGACGTGTACATCGTAATATAAAGGCAGTGTGTTAATTTCAGTGCATTCCAGTGCAAATGCTATTAAAAGCAGGGGTGTTAGATAAAACCGAAATGGGTAAAATAGCCTTTGGATATGATACCGTTCACGTAGATTTTATGTTAAAAGTCGCGTGATTATGTCTGAGATTAACTTAAAATCGTTGTTTTTAACTAGGTAATGGCGCAAGCAAAGCCGCCAAGTCATCTGTACCAAACTTAGCCAAGCCATTTGCATCTTCAGAAAGCACACCAGCGGCGAGGTCTGCTTTTTTCTCTTGCAGGGCGAGTATTTTTTCTTCAATACTGCCCGCAACCACTAACTTATACACGAACACATTATTCTTCTGCCCGATTCGGTGCGCGCGGTCAGTAGCTTGATTTTCTGCGGCAGGGTTCCACCACGGGTCGTAATGAATGACGGTGTCGGCGGCGGTGAGGTTTAAGCCTACCCCGCCTGCTTTTAAGCTAATGAGGAAGATAGGCACTTCGCCTGCTTGAAAGCGGCGGACTACGCTTTCTCTGTCTTGGGTATTGCCTGTGAGTAGCACGTAGCCTAGTTTTTGCTGAACCAACTCAGTTTCTATTAAATCTAGCATAGAAGTAAATTGTGAAAATACCAGTATGCGACGACCTTCGTCCACCAGTTCTGGCAGCATTTCCATGAGCATATCCAGCTTGGCGCGCTCTTTAACGCGCTTGGAAGCTTCGTTTTTCAGTAAACGCGGATCGCAACAGACTTGGCGTAATTTGAGTAGGGCATCGAGAATGACAATATGGCTGCGGGCAAAGCCTTTACTGGCAATTTCTTCGCGCACTCGTGTATTCATGGCGGTGCGTACCGCTTCGTATAAGTCGCGCTGACCGCCTTCTAGCTCCACGCTGCGCACGATAATGGTTTTGAGTGGCAGTTCTTTGGCAACATCTTCTTTGCGCCTACGCAAAATAAAGGGCTTGATACGTCGCGCCAGCAAATCGCGGCGTTGTGTGTCACCGTGTTTTTCTATGGAAGTGCGCCATATTTTGCTGAAGGTTTTGCTATCGCCTAAAAAACCAGGTAACAGAAAATCAAACTGTGCCCATAATTCGCCTAAATGATTTTCTAGCGGCGTGCCTGTTAAGCATAGTCGGTGGCGAGCGTTAAGCTTACGCACCGTTTGGGCAGATTTACTGGCAGCATTTTTAACCACTTGTGCTTCATCTAAAATCAGTAAGTGGAATTCGTGTGCAGCAATGCTTTCTTCATCGCGCCATAGCAGCGGATAAGTGGTGAGCACCACATCATACTCAAGAATATGCGGGAAGTTTTCAGCGCGATCTTTGCCATGTAGCGATAATACTTTAAGATCAGGTGTAAAGCGTGCGGCTTCATGCTTCCAGTTAAATATGAGTGAGGTTGGCATCACGATGAGGGCAGGGCGGTTTAGGCGACCTGCTTCTTTTTCTAGCAGAATATGTGCTAAGGCCTGGGCGGTTTTACCTAGCCCCATGTCGTCAGCAAGTATGCCAGCCAGATCTTGCTCGCGCAGATATTGCAGCCAAGCGAGACCTTCAAGTTGGTAAGGGCGTAGTTGCAAGGTGAGCCCAATGGGCGGCGTAATGGCTTCAATCCCTGTTTGACGTTTAAGCTTATCTGCAAGTTGGCGAACCGCTTCTGCACCTTTGAATTGCCATCGCTCCATATTGGAAAGTTCAGCAAGTCTAGGCGCATCCAGTTTAGAAAAACGCAATTCACCCTCAGGACGACGATCGAACAAGTCAATTAGGGTGAGTGCCAGCATTTTAATGCGCTCAGCAGGGGCTGATATGCGCGTGCTATCGGGCAGTAGTAGCGTAATTTTTTCAGTATCGTCTATTTGTAGGAGTTGTTTAATATCCAGCCAGCGCGGTTCGCGCTGAAATAGTTCGTAAAGTAAGGGCGCCAGTGGTAAACGATTACCATCAACCATAATGCCCATATCAAGGCTAAACCAGCCATTTTCGTCTTCACTGATGTCAGCATCCCAAGTGCTGATTTCTAATACTAGATGACGGAAATTAGGTGGAATAACAATGTTCCAACCTTTTTCACGTAGCTTGGGGATGGTGATTTGCATAAACTCAGCCCAGACATGTTCATTATGCAGTGCGTACCACCATCTAGCTTGCGGTAGGCTATAAAGCATATGCGGGGGAATTTTTTGTAAACCAAATAATTCTAGCGATTTAAGTAAATTCGCTTCCACTTTAGCTTGCCGTTTGATAAGTATCACTTCGCCATCAGGCGTGGTAACAAACTCGGTAGTACTTCCAGCTGGAAAGCTAAACTCTTCGTAGTTAAATGTTGCGACGGCATAGTCAATTTCAATATTGCCGTAAGGATAACCACGAAACTGGGCCGACCATATGCGTGGCGAAGTAGCAAGGTTAAGTGTGGGTACAGGCGCGGTTGTGATGGTACGTAAAGTAGTTACGTTATCCGGTAAAGACAGGTTGGGCGCGAGTTCACGTAAGACGTTCGCCACTACCGCGACATCCTCGGCACATAGCGGTGGCAGGGTCATCAGACGGGTGATTTCTTCTGCTGAGCAAGGGATGTTGAGTATCCCAACTTCCTCAGTCTTTGCATCGATATACCACACTTCGTCCAAGGCCAGAAAGGTAGTTGCATGGGGTGTCGCAAGCACCTTTGGAATAATCTCGCCATTATTACCAGGCTGCCACTCTAATCTGCCTAGGCGCTCTTCGCCCTGCAAAAGCCGGCCTGAAATCACATATTCGTAACGATTCTCTAGCCGCGTTGCAAAAAACAGCTTACCCGCAGCAAGCAGAGACTTCAGTGCATCTTCTCCTAAGCGACCTTTGAGAGGAAAAATATCGGTGTATCGATCTTTGCTGCGCATCGACCAAAGTGAACGCAAAACTGCAATGTCTTCTTCATCCGCAAATTTAGGTGGATGTATTATCGTGCGTTCAACATTGTCCCAGCCTTGTGCACTGGCGTGCGGCCTTCCATTAATATCAGCACGCCCTTTCATGATGGAAATGCCGTATTCGTTATTGTAGAGGTTTTGTTTGAGCACATAAAATAGTTGCTCGGCGCGCTTGGCTGGCGTGGTTGATGCTTTCTGCTTAGAAGTGCTTGAGACCGACCGCCGAAAATTATCCAACCATTCCAAAACAGCAGGGTTGACTTGTGGGCTTAGGATTTTTGTGGGTTCAGCATGACGTAGCTCAGCACGACTGCTTACTAGTGTCTTTAGCAAAACAGCGGCGGTATGTTTGCACTCGTAACCAACAGGGCAAGTGCAGTTCGCATCAATGCGCAGCTTTCCATCTGTATTTTGAAGAAAATCAATATTGACTTGATACGGCTGGCGTGTAGTACCTTTCACCTGCGCCGAAATAGCCTCACCTGTCACTACTAAATGACTGACCGCATTCAGATAAGCCATGCCTTTTTGCACTTCATGGCTACCAAGCCAGCGAATGACATCGGCACGTGTGTAATTCTGCGTAAGGGACATATTATATTAGTGAAATTAGTATTTTTATCATGAAATCGCCGTTCAAGTTGTGCCCCCCCAAGAGATAATCGAACAATCTCGTGATTGCAGTTATCCATATTAACCGGAACATAAAAAGCGCTTCTAGCAACGCCCATTCATGGTTCGGTATTTATTGATTCGATATGCACCAATTTAGCGTCTGGTCTGCCTGTTTTGCAATGATGATTTCACGTTCTTTCACCTTGCTCAATAGATTCCCTCAACTGTGAAAGGCTGAGCTTGACTTTAAGCATATTGACTGTGCGCATGATATTTCTCATTGTATATGGCTTAATCCAGTCCCGCTAAAATGTTTATCAATTAACGCGTAAAACCTCATCCTTCTGGGCGGGGATGTAGGCGCGAACGGCGAAGCCGTTCAATGCGGTGTTTGTTGTTGCTCAACATACTGCCGAATAACAGCAATCAGTGCGCTGCCACAGCTTCCTGCAAAGTAGCTAGGCGACCACAACGCACCCCCCCCCCCACAGTGAGTAATAGCAATCTAATTGATAAGGGCCAGCGCTTATAAGTGGCTGCACGAATGGATTTTTGTGGTGTTTGCCAATAACATTTGGTTTTTTTATAATGAATTGAAAGAGCACATCATGGACACTAAAAACAAGGAGAATGTTACTCTGGTAGCCCCACCTGTAATGCCGGTAGCTTATCAATTAGAGTTGCATCGATTAATTGAGCGTGAAGCATATCTTAGGGCAGAGGCTGATGGCTTCAGTCGTTCACCAATGGATTACTGGTTGGTTGCCGAAAAAGATATTAAAATCTAATTATGCAAATTAAGTGCCCGCATTGCGGAAAAGAAAATCGGTTTCCTATCAATAAGGTGGGAGAGAATCCAATCTGTGGCGCCTGCCGTAAAAGCTTGTTAACTGAGCCCATAGTGCTGAATCAAACGAACATAAATGAGGTTCTGTCGCAAAGTATTTTGCCGGTGATTATCGATTTTTGGGCGCCATGGTGCGGACCCTGCAAAATGTTTGCACCTACATTTAAAGCAAGCGCAGCAAAGTTTGCCAACCAAGTGATTTATGCCAAAGTAGATACTGAAACTGAGCAGTTGTTGGGTGCTAAATACAACATCAGATCAATCCCTACGCTAGCCTATTTTTGGATGGGTAAAGAGCTTGGTCGAGTAAGTGGTGCTATGCCAGCAGGCCAGTTAAATGAGTTGGTAATAAATGTTATTCAGGCTGCCAAAACGCAGTAAAAACTACTGCATTATCTTTTATTTACTTGGTTGTTGGGTTGAGCAGATCAAGTGAGCTTTCATCCAGCACACTCAGCATCCGGCTAAAATCTTTCAGTGCTGTTTGCGCACCTTGTACTTTAGCAATTTGGGCCAGCGCCAAAATGCTTGAAGTATGATGGGGGTTAAGTACTAATACTCGCTCAAATTTTGTTTTAGCCTGTTCCACTTCCCCCAGGTTGTTTTGGGCGAGTGCAAGATAATAAATCGCTTCCGGGTCGTTAGGCGCTTCCCGTTGCCATGCTGAGGCTACTGTCAATAAATCCTGCCACTTGCCGGCTTGCATGGGCAACACTACTTGCATCCAATATGGCCGTTTTTCCAGTGTGGCATCCCAAAACGGTGTGTCAGTCTGTATTACTTTATCTGTTTCTGGCAAGTTCATTGCCGCTTTAATCCATTTGGCGGGCACATTGTAAAAATAACCATTTGCACCAGGACTTTTAAAGGTATTCATGCCAATTAACTTACCTTGGTCATCAAAAAGCGGGCTGCCACTTGCACCCATTTGAAATGAAGCCGAAGTGCGAATCACATAACTATCATCCATGGGATAGAGCGCTTTAATTTTACCTGTTGTGGTCAGTGGCTTAGGGGCGCCGCCAGGAAAGCCTACCGAAAAAGTCGATGTTTCATAAGTAAGATGATTGCTGTCACCGAATGCTGCAGGTTTTAGCGGTAAGAATTCAAAACGTAAAATACACACGTCATGCTTCCAGTCTGCTCTAACGCCAACAGGGGAATAGGTTTCACCCATCGCTGTAATATTACTGCCAGCAGAATCAGCCAAAACATGGCAATTGGTTGCAACTAAGTTTTCAGCCACAACTACGCCAGAACCGCTACCTTGCCTGCCAGTACTAGTCACTGTATGAACCTTAACGATGGTGCCTTTAAGGTTGTATATAAGCTCTGGCGAGGGCTCAGCCAATGCAGTTTGACTAATGCCTATAAAGAATGTCACCTTGATTAGGAAATGAAGTCTCATCATTCATGCCTTTATAATTTAACTAATATTAGTGATGTCTGATTGTAAATTTTCGACTTGGTTCAAGGTGTTTTTAAGCAGGTGTTTAACGGTCAACCACTAGCCATTAAGTCATTCAGCCTAGTCTTCTATTCTAAACCCGACTTTAATCGTGACCTGGTAATGGGCAACCTTGCCATCTACGATATGCCCACGAGTTTCAACTAATTCAAACCAGCTCATGTGCTTAACGGTTAGAGAAGCCTTAGCAATCGCATTTTTGATTGCATCATCAGTGCCAATGACTGAAGACCCTACTAGTTCGATCAGTTTATAAGTGTGATTGGGCATAATATTCTCCAATATGTTTTAAATGGGTTGATTACATAGCGCAATAATGCGCTGTAGCTAATTCTTTGTCTATAAGCGGTTGCTATTTAATCGGTTGAATTTAAATTTCATGGCAGGATATTTAATCCGCTACAGCTCTGTTAGTGCTAATGGGCCATAGACGTAGCATCACCTAATCTTTAGGATAGCCATATTGTTATTTTTGAAAAGAAAAACTTGGCTTGTCACAATCTCTCAGAGCAAAACTGCTTTAAGTCAACAGGAGTCAGGGCAATGTATTATCCAAAGATGGTTGGTAAGAAAAAAACCGAACATCTGCATTTCAGTAGATTTAATCGCCCAGTTCAGTATGAGGCTACATTAAATTTAAATATCAACTCATTAGGCATCGACCTTTACTTTTAATATTATTCACAACTATTTATGAACCGCGAGTTTATTTCCCTTAAAGAAATCTTTGGCCCTTCGGGTGGAGATAGGCTTCGTTTGCTGCATGAATCAGACGAAGAAAGCCATGATGAATTTTACACGCTAAGCTGGGATACGCTTACTGTAAAAGGATGGCAAACTAAAGTGAAGCTCACTAATGACCAGTTTCAAGGATCACATCTTTTTGATCGCTGGATTGCTGACCTCCATAGCCTGCAACCTGAAAATGGCTTTGCTGTGATATTGGTTGCTGAGGGTAACCGTAAGCCTGACTCTCCATCCATAGAGTACCAATATTCTTGGAGAATTTGGGATATCGTCGAAAATGCCGAGGTCGCGCGGCTTAAAGACTGCAAAACACCATGCGATGCACTGGTGTATCAATAAGGCATGCAGAATTAAATACACGCTATGTGTAACCCAGCTAATTTAAGCTAACTATTCCAGTCTGTGTAGCTACCACCCAAGTGGGCCATTGATAAAAATACAGCTTAGTATATATTATGAATGTATAAAAAATTTTAAGGAGTAGTGTCATGAATAAATTATCTATTTTGATAGTGGCTGTTGGTTTAGTGTTTGCAACTACCGCTTCTGCTGCTGTTCATACTTATGATTTTGGTGGTGCGCCTTTTAACGGGCCGGGTATTACGCCATCATCAAGCTTTGCAACGTTAACCATTGATGACACTTCAAACCTGTTTACTTTGTCGTTAGGTAACTTGGTGTCATTTGGTTTTGGTCCAAATGCGAATGCAACGGACTTGGCGGTTAGCTACCTTGGTACTCCAGGCTCTATTCCAACAATCAGTGGCGTTACTGGGGGCATTACTTCCATTAACACGACAAATTCTAATCAGCCTGTGGGTGCATTTGATTTTGGTTTTGGTTTTGATTCTGGTGGTAATGTGTTGTCAAGTGGTGAAACAGTGAGCTGGACATCCAATGGATTTGATTTCAGTCAAGTGACGTCTGGTCAATATGGTAGTTTTGCATTGCGTATCCAAGGGGCAGGTCAGGGCGCGCAAGGTAATGCTTGGTACGGGGTTACGCCAGTGCCAGAGCCTGAGACCTACGCAATGATGTTGGCTGGTTTAGGTCTAATTGGTTTTATGTCACGTCGTCGTAAAAATAATCAAGCTTAATTAGGGGTGCTAATTATAGGTATATTAACGGGAGCTTTAGCTCCCGTTTTTAATTGGTCGATGTCAATGAATGAACTTTGGCAATAATAAGCTGTGACATGGAGATTAAGTGGGAAGGCGTACTATCGCACCCTCACTTTAGCTTTAAGTAGAAAGTGGTCATCCATTCCATTGGTATGGATTGCTGTAGATGGCTATTCATAGCATATTATTCAAGATGTCCAAATTGGATATTCACAGAAGCCAAAATTCGTCTACGAAAATCCAGGAAGTCCACTATAATGGGCAATTAGACAAATCAAATAATCATTCAATCGGAATGAGTTCATTTTACAAAAGACGATCATGTTAGAAAATAATTCGACCTTGCAGCTTGAAGTTGCTGAACTAATGGTAAATTCCTTAAATCTGGACACCACTGCAGCTGAAATTGACCTGGATGCTCCACTTTATGGCGACGGCCTTGGTCTTGACTCAATTGACATTCTTGAGGTTGCCCTTGTTATTTCCAAGCGTTACGGCTTGCAACTCAAAGCAGATAGTGAGGATAATCATCGAATTTTTAGCTCCCTGCGCAATTTGACAGATTATGTTGCTATCCACAAAACAAAGTAACATGGAGATAAAGTATGCTTGAGACCATGAGGATTGCACGTGGGTTAAGCATCGTAGTGATGATTGTGACTTATGCCGTATTGGTACATCACGTCAATACGTCAGGCCAGTCAAGCATGCTAGGCGCAATATTGGCGTTGTTGCCGATGTTCTTGCTAGTCATTACTTTCTCATTGAAAACCACATCTCGTCTAGTCGGCATCAGTTCATTACTGATTTTCTGTATAGTATCGTGGTTTGCGTGGTCACTTGTCAGGCAGCACACCGGGCTTATATTCTGGATGCTGGATATAACACTTATGTCGGGTTTATTGGTGACTTTTGGCTGGACTTTGCAACGAGACCAAAAGCCCTTGTGTGTGCATTTTGCCGAGATGATCAATGGCGGGGAACTGCCAGCAGAACATGAACGTTATGCTCACAAAGTAACGGTAGCTTGGGTGGTATTTTTCGCCATGATGATTATAGCTTCAACCGTACTGTTTTTTATGGCGCCACTGGCAACGTGGTCGTTCTTTGTGAATTTTCTTACGCTGCCGCTTGTAGCACTGATGTTTGTTGTCGAGTTTATAGTGCGTCGTCGCGTACTTACTGACTTGCCCACCAGTCATATTCTTGATGCGGTGCGTGCCTATCTAAATAATTCTGCACGCACGCAATAAGCCCAAGTTTTTACATTAAACCTAATTTTTTACATTAAACCCTAGTCTAGTTTTAACTCTGCATGCGAACTCTGCCACTAGTCACTCATACTTCCCTCAGTGAAACAGTCGCATGGCGTAAGGGCATGGCTATTTCTGTTGAAAAATTCCTTGCAGACGCTGAATGCCTTGCTACTTTATTACCGGCCGGCAGGCATATGCTGAACATATGCCGCGACCGGTATCACTTTACTGTTGGCTTGGCTGCTGCCATTATCAGTAACAAGATTAGTCTGCTACCGCCCACGCATACGCCAGAAATGGTGCGGCAATTACAGGCTTTTTCTGCCGATGTATTTTGCCTGCATGACAATGGTGATTGTGATATTGCCTTACCGCGGCTGCGATACCCGGCGGCGATGCCCGAACACTCGCTAGAGTGCAATGCTGCGAACGTGACGATACCGCAGATTGACGCGCAACAGTTGGTGGCAGTTGTATTTACCTCAGGCTCTACTGGTGCACCTATCCCGCATTCAAAAAGCTGGGGCCCCTTGGTGCAGAATGTACAAGCTCAGGCAGAGCGTTTAGGGCTGATGAATGGCGGACACTACAGCATAGTTGGTACCATACCGCCGCAGCATATGTATGGATTCGAATCAACCGTATTGCTGCCACTGCAAAGCGGCCATGCTTTGAGTAGTGCACAACCATTTTACCCTGCAGATATTTGCAGTGCTCTGGAAACGGTGCCTTCACCACGTATCCTGGTATCGACTCCATTACATTTGCGATTGTTACTAGAAGCCGAACTTAAGTTGCCAGAATTGGCTCTGGTACTCTCAGCGACCGCACCCTTATCTACGCCACTGGCACATAAGGTTGAAGCAAACTGCAAAGTACCTCTGCTGGAAATATACGGCAGTACCGAAACCGGGCAGATAGCGACACGACGCACGACACAAGCAGTGGAATGGCAATTGTTGCCTGATGTACGCTTGATGCAGCATGGAGAACGCATTTGGGCTGAAGGAGGACATGTAGAAACTCCGGTACCTCTCAATGACATCATAGAAACTGTTGGCCATGAGCACTTTCTGTTACATGGCCGCACACAGGACCTGGTTAATATCGCGGGCAAACGCAGCTCACTGGACAACCTGAATCATCATTTGAATTCGGTTGACGGGGTTATCGATGGCGCATTTTTTATGCCAGATGAAGTTTCACATGACCATGTTACACGCCTAAGCGCCTGCGTGGTTGCTCCCGGCCTGACGGCTTCAACTTTATTGGCAGCTTTGCGCCTACGCATAGACCCAGTTTTTCTACCAAGACCATTGCTGTTTGTAGAGTCACTGCCACGTAACAGTACAGGTAAGTTGCCGCGCGATGCACTGCAAAAGCTTATTGCAGGACAGATTGGTCAGGATATTGGCAAGGCTGACCTGAAAAATATCACATGAATAAACAGACATCACTCTCCATAGCTGCAGATCATCCGGCATTCGCTGGGCATTTCCCAAACGCGCCCATCGTGCCTGGAGTAGTGCTGCTGGATGAGGTTATTCATGTCATAGTCGCCGACAGCGGCTTAACTGTAACGGCATGGCAAATCAGCTCAGTCAAATTTCTGAGCCCGTTAAAGCCCGGTGAGTCTGTCATTATTGTGCACGAGCAACTGGCGAATGGCTCAATCAAGTTTGAAGTGCTGGAGGGCAGCCGCCAAATCGTTACAGGAAGCTTTGCCCCAAGCAACAGGATTTCATGACAGGGCCTATAGAAAGTACTGACAAAAAATCCGCACCCTGGCTAAAAACTCAGGAGCGCAGCAATATGCTGATGTTGCGCATAATGAGCTGGATATCGCTGCGACTGGGTCGGAGGATTGCCCGCTTAGTACTGCACTTAATTGCACTCTATTTTGTATTATTTGCTCCCGATAGCCGTCGCGCCTCGCTTGGTTATCTGCCGCGTGTATTGGGAAGGCCGGCTACATGGCTGGATCTGTATCGGCATTTTTTCTGTTTCGCATCCACCATACATGACCGTATTTATCTTATCAACCGCCGTTATGATTTGTTTGATATAGAGATACACGGTAAGGAAAACATCCATCCGTTGATAGACGCAGGCAAAGGTGTGCTGTTAATGGGCGCGCATCTTGGTAGCTTCGAGGTCATGCGCGCGATTGGACGACAGCTTCCAAGTGTGCGCGTTGCCATGGTGATGCATGAAGACAACGCGCAAAAAATCAACAGCATGCTGGCCGCAATAAATCCAGAAGCTTCGATGGATATTATCCCGTTGGGGCGGATTGATTCCATGCTGCAAGTGCAGGAGCGGCTGGAGGATGGCATGCTGGTCGGCATGCTGTCAGACCGCACTCTGGGTAATGAACCTATGGCACAGGTTAATTTGTTAGGTGCAACCGCTGCATTGCCAACCGGGCCGTTTCGCATGGCTGCATTGTTGCGACGCCCTGTGGTATTTATGGTCGGGCTGTATATGGGAGATAACCGTTACCAGATACATTTTGAGACGCTGGCTGACTTCTCTGACACCCCCAGAGGTCAGCGCGACCAGGCCGTGGAAATCGCTATCGCACGCTACACTGAGCTGCTGAACCGCTATACTCGTCTTGCACCGTATAACTGGTTTAATTTTTTTGATTACTGGCAATCAGTGCCTGCATCCTTGAATGAAAAAGGTGAATAAGACCATATGATTAAAACCAGTATGATTAAAACCAAGATGAATAAATCAGAAGCTATCCATGCCAAGTTTTTACGCTTTGCAATACCAAACCTGTTACTGCTTAGTATGCTGCTGGTGTCACCCATCAGCCATGCAGAGCGTAGCTTGAATGACTCTGCCTGGAATATAGACCAACTGATGCAATCGCTGTCAGCTATACGATCCGGACATGCCAGCTTTGTCGAGATAAAATCTATCGCTATCCTCGACAAGCCTGTGGAGTCATCTGGTGAACTATTTTATAGCGCACCAGACCGTCTAGAAAAACGCACATTGAAGCCCAAAACCGAGAGTATGTTGCTGGATAAGGACATCTTGACTCTAGAGCAGCGCGGTAAAAAGCGAGCATTGTCATTGCAAAGTTACCCGGAGATAGCCGCGTTTATAGACAGTATACGAGGCACGCTGGCAGGAGACCGCAAATCGCTCGAACGTACGTATAAATTAAGTTTGGATGGCGATGAACAAAGCTGGGGCCTCGTCTTGCTGCCAATAGAAGATAAAATGAAAAAAGTGGTCACTAAGATAAATATTGCAGGTTCAGGCAATGTGCTGCGAACCATAGAGATTAAACAGGCCGATGGTGATAGTTCGTTGATGACTATTACGCCATTGCCAGTGCCATAAAGGGTGTCTCCCTGATACTACGGAAGCCTGCCAACTCGTGAATTTATCTGCATTACAACGCAGCCGCGCTGCCATTGCCGTCTGGCTACTGCTAGTTTTAACTTGTCTGGCTATTATCAGCCGCAGCCACTTTACTGCCGATTTGTCTGCTTTTCTGCCACGCACGCCCACGGTTGAACAGCAATTATTGATGGATCAGCTTAAAGATGGTCTAGCATCGCGCTTGATACTTGTGGGCATAGAGGGTGCAGATCAAACCACACATGCCGAAGTTTCTAAAGCTATCGCCCAAACGTTGCGCACTAACCTGGCATTTGTCAGCGTCAATAATGGTGAGCCGATTACCAGCGAGCGTGACCAAAGTTATCTGTTTAATAATCGATACCTGCTAAGCCCTGCGGTTACGCCAGCGCATTTCAGTGTAGATGGACTACACACTGCCATCAACGACAGCATAGATCAGCTGGCTTCACCAGCCGGCTTGCTGTTCAAGTCACTGTTGCCGCACGATGCAACGGGTGAAATGCTGCAATTGCTGGATCAAATGAATTCTGGTAATCGCCCACAATTGATCGATGGAGCATGGGCATCACGCGATGGCAAAACCGCGTTGTTGCTGATTCAAACGCGAGCTTTAGGCTCCGACACCGATGCGCAAAAGCTGGCGATGCAGGCCATACAAGCCGCTTTTGATAATGAAACCATGTACAGGGCTAGCCAAACCAAATTGCTCATGACTGGCCCCGGCGTATTTTCGGTGGCGTCGCGCGACACAATTAAAAGTCAGGTGCGCCTGATTTTTGTCGTCAGCACGCTGCTAATTGCATTATTACTGCTCGCAGTTTACCGCTCGCTAAGTGCATTGCTGTTAGGATTTCTGCCAGTGGCTACCGGCATCTTGGCGGGTATTGCCTCTGTTAGTATGGGCTTTGGCGTGGTGCATGGCATTACGCTGGGCTTTGGCACCGCACTGATAGGTGAAGCGGTGGATTATTCTATCTATCTATTCATGCAATCTGATCATTCAGCTGATGGCAAAAACGAGCAAAGTCGCAAAACATGGCTTGTGCGTGTTTGGCCGACAGTAAGGCTAGGCGTGCTGACATCTGTATTCGGCTTTGCCTCACTGCTGCTATCAGGCTTTCCCGGCTTGGCGCAACTGGGACTTTACTCAATGGCAGGGCTGGTCGCGGCGGCAGCCATGACGCGTTATGTATTACCGCATCTGTTACCAGCCAACTTTCAAATACGTGACGTGACTAACACCGGATTAACCTTGTCGCACTATGCTGCGTTGGCGCCACGTTTACGCTGGCCAGCCGTTGCGCTGCTGCTAGCATCCAGCGCGGTTGTTTACCAGCATCAAGATCACTTATGGAACAATGAACTTGCCGCCTTGAGCCCGGTATCCGCTGCTGATCAGGCGCTAGATGCAAGGCTGCGCGCCGGCATGGGTGCGCCTGATGTACGTTATGTGGTCGTCGTATCCGGCGACGCTCAGGAAGCGGTGCTGGTAGCTACGGAAAAAGTATCAGCAGCATTGCAGATATTGGTCGAGAAGGGTGTGCTTACCGCGTTCGACAGTGCCAGTCATTACCTGCCCAGCCATGCCACCCAGCGTGCGCGGCAAGCCAGTTTGCCAACTGCCGCCGAACTAAAGCCCAGGGTGGAGAATGCCATCAGGGATTTGCCGGTGCGTGCTCATATATTTGCGCCATTCCTGATTGATGTGGAAGCTGCCCGCAACCAACCCTTGCTACAGCGTAGCGATCTGGAACACACCTCAATGGCGATGGCGGTGGACGCCATGTTATTACAGCAAGGATCGCGCTGGAGCGCACTGATACCTTTGACTGCACCTGAAAATGGCAATATCGATGCTGCCCAGGTGCGAGCGGTCTTGAATCAGGCGCAGGTACCCAACGCAATATTTGTGGATATGAAAAGCGAATCTAACCGCTTGTATTCCTCTTACATGACTGAAGCCATCATGTTATCGCTGGCCGGCTTGCTGGCGATAGTTATATTGCTACTGTATGTGTTGCGCTCGCCTACACGCGTTATCGCGGTCATTGCTCCGTTGGCAGCAGCAGTGCTGACGGTAACGGCAGGGCTGGCTTTATTCGGGCAGCAACTGATTATTTTGCATTTGATCGGCCTGCTGCTGATTGTAGCCATCGGTTCTAATTACGCACTATTCTTTAATCAGCCGCAGAATAATAACGGGAGCAATCCAAAAATACCGCCGCGTACTTATGCATCACTGTTACTTGCCAATGTGGCGACGGTACTGGGATTTGGCTTGTTGGCGTTTTCTAGCGTACCGGTATTGCAGGCCATGGGAGTTACTGTGGCGCCAGGCGTCATCCTCGCGCTGATTTTTTCAGCTGTGTTTGCACGTAGCAGTTTTAACTATGAGAGAAAAGCCTGATGCGCCATCTCACTGATTTGGCAAAGCCTGGGCAATATGCCGATACATTGGTGATATTGCTGCCGGGCGCTTATCAGCAGCCGGAAGACTTCATTAAAGAAGGCTTCGTGCAGGCGGTACGCCAGCGTCAGCTAGGCATCGATTTAATCATGGCGGAATTGTCATTCAGCCATATCGCCGATCAAAGTGCATTGTCAGAAATTTATAGTTCCCTGATACAACCCGCGATTGCGGCAGGCTATCAAAACATCTGGCTCGCCGGTATTTCAATTGGCGGTTACGTGGCAATGGCCTATGCCGGCAGTTATCCTGAGCAGCTGGCAGGGCTGTTATTGTTAGCTCCGTATCCCGGCAACCGCATGACCACGGGCGAAATAGCTTACGCCGGCGGCCTTCAGGCATGGGCACCGGATGCTATTCCCGATGAAGATATTGAGCGTCTTAATTGGCATTGGCTTAAAACGCATGTTAACGCTGCGGAGACTGAAGTGAGCCCGATTGAAGTACATTTAAGCTACGGCGAGGATGACCGCTTTGCGGAAAGTCATTTGATGATAGCGCAGATATTGCCCGCAACCCGCGTCGATAAAATCCCCGGCGATCATGTCTGGCCAGTGTGGCAGCAGTTATGGCATCACTTTCTTGATAAACGATTCGGTAAAAACAGCCATGACTGACATCAAGCAAGCGCATTGGCGTCCTACTTTATTTATCAAGCTATCCGTTATGTTGCATGTACTGGTATTAATCAGTCTAATTGTTGCACCCGACCTTTGGCCATGGGCGCTGGCTGTACTAATTAGCACTCATCTGCTGATTTCAGCTGTCGGCCTATGGCCACGTAGCAACTGGCTGGGTCCAAACTGGACACGGTTACCAACAGCTGCCGCCGACCGCAATGAAATTGCTTTGACCATAGATGACGGCCCCGATCCCATGGTGACGCCGCAAGTACTGGATTTACTAGACCGTTTTCATGCTAAAGCCACTTTCTTTTGTATAGGCGACAGGGTACAGCAGCACCCTGAGCTATGCCGTGAAATTGTACGTCGTGGTCACTCGATAGAGAACCATAGCCAACATCATAGGCATTACTTTTCACTTCTAGGCATGGGTGGTTTTGCGCGTGAGATTCAGGCCGCACAGGAGACTATTTTCAGCATCACGGGTATTTACCCTAAGTTTTTCCGTGCCCCGGCTGGTTTGCGTAATCCGTTTTTGCAACCAGTGCTGAGTCATTTAGGCTTGCGCCTCACCAGCTGGACAGTACGCGGTTTTGATACCCAGGAGAAAGATGCAGAAAAAGTCAAAAACAAACTATTATCCAGGCTAAGCCCCGGCGCTATTTTATTGCTGCACGATGGTAATGCTGCACTTACGAAAGAAAATATCCCTATTATTGTAGAGGTTCTGCCGTCTTTGCTGGATGCTGCCAATAAGGCAAATCTGCATTTGGTCACCTTACAGGAAGCAGCGTTATGAATACGGATTACAATATATAATTTAACTTGCGGCTATATATAAAAGATAGCGCCCAAATCATTATCATGCACAGAAAGCCTAGAATTTTTCCTTGAAACCGCTATTACTTTCACATTTCACTGCCACAAGCTGCCTCGGGCGTGGCCTGCAACAGACCTTGGATGCCTTGCGTCACGGCCGGCAAGCGCTCAAGCCCTGTGACTTCGAAACGGTAAACCTGCCAACCTTTATTGGTGAGGTTGAAGGCGTGGATGATGTGAAAATGGCTGCCGGCATGGCTGACTATAATTGCCGCAACAATCGTCTGGCGCAGTTGGGGTTGGAACAGGATGGCTTTGCCGATGCCGTCAATACTGCGGCAGAAAGGTATGGGCGCGAACGTGTTGGTGTTTTCCTGGGCACCAGCACCTCGGGAATACTGGAAACCGAGCTAGCCTTCCGGGAGCGTGACCCAGTGACTGGCGCATTGCCTGCAGGTTTAAACTATAGCAAGACGCAGAACACCTACTCGGTTACAGATTTTACACGTCAATATTTCGCTCTCAGCGGCCCTGCCGTTGTGGTGTCGTCAGCATGTTCCTCCAGCGCCAAGGTATTTAGTGTGGCACGACGCATGATAGAAGCTGGATTGATAGATGCAGCAGTAGTCGGTGGGGTGGATACCTTATGCCTGACTACGCTTTACGGTTTCGCTTCACTAGGCTTGCTTTCTACGCAAGCCTGTCGCCCCTGTGATGTTGAGCGCGATGGCATCTCGATTGGTGAGGCCGCAGCATTTGCACTGCTTGAGCGTCCATCCGCAAATGATAATACACGTGCAGTACTGTTGCTGGGCATCGGCGAGTCCAGCGATGCCTATCACATGTCATCACCCCATCCGGAGGGGCTAGGCGCGCGCATAGCGATGCAAGAGGCGCTGCATAGCGCTGGTCTAGCCCCGACCGATATTGATTACATTAACCTGCACGGTACGGCCACGCCAAGCAATGATGCAGCAGAGGCTAAAGGCGTCACAGCTGTGTTTGGTCACGACATCCTGTGCAGTTCCACCAAGGGTGCCACAGGCCATACTTTGGGTGCTGCAGGCGCGGTTGAAACGGTGATTTGCGCACTTGCTCTGCAACATGGATTTATACCGGGCGGCCTAAATACGCATGAGGTAGACCCGCTACTCGAACTGAATTATCAACTGGAAAATCGCAGCCAAGCGCTTGCACGCGTGATGAGTAATTCTTTTGGATTCGGCGGCACCAATTGCAGTTTAATTTTTGGCTTGGCTCAAGTTGGTCAGCAACCAGATGGGGAATCAAATCAATGACAATCCAACTGACTGCCTATATCGAAGGTATTGGCATATTAGGTCCAGGGCTCACTAACTGGCCCAGTACGCTTGAGATACTGACTGGCGAGCAGCCTTACTTATCATTAAAAACCGTGATACCCACCCCAGAGTTGTTACCAGCGGCAGAACGAAGACGCGCCAGTGATATTGTCAAGCTGACGCTGGCAACCTCGCTGGAGGCGATTGCGGCCGCTGGCTTGGAGGCGGCAAGTTTGCCCAGCGTATTTTCGTTTTCTAACGGTGATGGACTTAATTGCCATACTATCTGTGAAATGCTGGCATCAGATGACAGGCAAATTTCTCCTACGCGTTTTCATAATTCCGTGCATAATGCGGCGGCTGGTTACTGGAGCATTGCCACTGGCGCCATGGCTAGCTCGTCGGTACTATGTGCCTTTGACGCCAGCTTTGGGGCAGGGTTACTGGATGCAATGACACAAGTGGTGGTTGAGGGTAGCCGTTGCATTTTAATGGCGAGTGATACGCCGTACCCGGAACCTATGTTCAGCCTGCGATCTATCCCCGATAATCTTGGTATCGCACTGGTACTCGCACCACAACAAAATCCGCAAACCATCGCCCAGATCAAGGTCAGCATCACTCATGACGATGCCTGCAAATTTCAGGATGCAGCACTGGAAAGCTTGCGCATAGCGATTCCTGTCGCGCGCGGTTTACCCTTGTTGCAGGCAATCGCCCAGCAGAAAAACCGTCGAGTGGTGCTGGATTATCTTGATAACACACGCTTGGCTATAGAGGTCAGCCCATGCTAGATAAGGAGTTTCATGACGCCCGACTGAATCATGCTCATCTAGACCATAAATGGATTGCAGCCCATATTCCGCATCAAGGTAGCATGTGCCTGCTAGACAAAGTAGAAACCTGGGATCAAGAAAAAATTGTATGCCGCGCCAGCAGTCATCATGCTATTGATAATCCTTTGCGCGCTCACGGCCAGCTAGGAATCGCCTGCGGCATTGAATACGCCGCACAGGCCATGGCGGTGCATGGTGCCTTACTGGCTCCTGAGAATATCGCTAGGCCGCGTGTGGGCTATCTGGTCAGTGTGCGCGGAGTAACGATGGCAGTGACGCGACTGGATGACATTCAGGCGGATTTGCTGATAACTGCCAGTTGCATTATGAGTAGCGAAAACAATATTCTGTATCAGTTTAATGTTCGCGCTGACGACAAACTTTTGCTGGAAGGGCGCGCCGCCGTGGTATTGAATGCGGATGCATTGGCAGTTAACTTAGGAAAAAACACATGAAAAGAGCTTTAGTCACAGGTGGTAGCGGCGGCATAGGTGCTGCCATTAGCCGTCGCCTTGCCGCCGATGGCTGCCATGTCTATATCCACGCTAACCAGGGTATAGCAGTGGCGCAGCAGTTGGTTGCAGAAATCTGTGCGGCTGGTGGCAGTGCCGAGGCGTTGCAATTTGATGTCACCGATAGCGCCGCTGTGAGCGCTATACTTGGCCCGCTGGTGGAAGATGAGCCTATCCAGATTCTAGTCAACAATGCCGGCATTCATGATGATGCGGTATTCCCCGGTATGCGCCCAGATCAGTGGCATCGCGTCATCGACGTATCTGTAAATGGATTTTTCAACGTCACCCAGCCGCTGATGATGCCGATGATACGCAGTCGCTGGGGACGTATCATCAATATATCCTCCATCGCCAGTATCACTGGCAATCGTGGCCAGACTAATTATTCTGCTGCAAAGGGAGCGTTGAATGCAGCCACTAAATCGCTATCGCAGGAAGTTGCCAGCAGGGGCATCACTGTTAATGCCGTAGCCCCGGGAATTATTGATACGGCTATGAGTGAGTCCGTATTTGATGCGCAGACTATCGCCAATATGGTGCCCATGAAACGCGCTGGCACGCCGACTGAAGTGGCTGATCTGGTTAGCTTTCTTGCTTCCACTCAATCCGCTTATATCACGGGGCAGATTATCTCAATCAATGGCGGTATGATTTAACTTAGTCATTACTGACTTTTAAACACGCCCAATAAACGTCGCGTCAACAGCACAGGCAAGCGCAGCACGAAGCCGCAAAATAACCTCGTATACATCCAGGTGAGTAATATGTTGTCGCGCAGGTAGCGAAAATGCGAAACGCCACCTTCATCGGCCCTGAAATAACGCACCGGTGCAGGCAGATTCACCACTTTGACCCCGTGCCAGCTTAGCCTGACTGCGGCCTCCGGATCAAAATCAAAATGGCGCATCCATGGTTGGTAACGCATGACTTTTCTTAACGGGTCAATCGGGTAAACGCGAAAACCAAACAAAGAGTCGCCAATACCAGCCCATAAGGTTTCCAGGTTAGCCCACCAGTTAGATATTTTTCGACCCTGTACACGCAGGTTTGGTGCGCTGGCATCAAATATCGGCATGCCCAGCACCATAGCGTTTGGCTGCCTGATTGACTCAGCCATAAAAACTGGGATTAACTCTGGGGGATGTTGTCCGTCTGAATCCATAGTCAACGCATGCGTGTAGCCCTCAGCGGCGGCCAGATTTAATCCATGCAAGACGGCCGCGCCTTTACCCTTGTTGCGTGGTAAATGGATGATGCGCAAGCCTGAATCTTCGGCTGCCATGGCTTGTAAAGCCACTTCCGAGCCATCGGTGCTACCGTCAATCACCACCCATACCGGTTTCCAGTGCTGGCGCGCTGCGCGTACCGTGTCATACACTTTAGGGCCTGGATTGTAACTGGGAATAAGAACGATATGGCTGGTAGAAGCAGTAATCATAACAAAGGCGTTCCATGTGGGTTAAAGCCAAGTATGGCTACATTTTGCGTAGGCATCGGAAATAATGAGCCTTGAGCAGGGACTGGTTGCAATGTAGGCTTTAGTATCTCGGAAAAATAGCATTCTAGTTCTTCCATAAAGCGGTGGGCATTTTCAGGCGGGTCGAAGCGTTTGCCTAATCTTATCTTGTAGCTGACAGGCATAGTGGGCTTGCGGAATAAAGGCCAGCCTTTACTCAGGTAAGGTGAATTAGTTTCTATCAATACGGCTTGCACGGGTACTTGCGCTTGCATGGCGATCAAGGCAATACTGCCTTTCAGGGCGTTTATGGGCTGACGCGTAGTGCGGGTTCCTTCCGGGAACAAGAGCAGGTGGCTACCGGTTTTAAAATCTTCACTGGCCTGAAGTACCATCTGCCGTACCGGTTCATTGCGAATATAACGCGCCAGTCGCGCACCAGCACCAAGAAAAATATTATTCATTAATTCTGACTTCATGACGCAAGCTACATTAGGCAAACGGGAAATAATCATCACTGCGTCCAGCAGGCTAGGGTGATTAGGCGCAATGATTAGCGGAGCTTCGTTCCGTAATGCATCCAACTCTGTTAAATCAAAACTGCAACGACGTGAAACACTTAAACTGGCAATATAGGTTCTAAACAAAGTCATGATGGCATAACGGCCTAAATGCATGGCGTAGCGTGCTGGCAATAATGGATAAAGGGGAACAGCCACCAACGTCCAGCCCAAGGTGAGTAAGCCCAGCCACAGCAATCCAAGGTACAAGACAAGATAATCATAACCCATGAGTAATAATTTCATGATAGATTGCAGCCTTATTTTACACATGAGAGTTCCGATTTATACCAGGCAGTCGCTTCAATTTCCATCAGCAACTCACGGCGGCAGATATCGGCTTGAATGAAAACAGCTTCAATTGTGTCACCCAGAGTACGCTGCATTTCATTACGCACCAATAATAGGTCTGCAGCATGGCGGATATATACTCTGAAAAAAATATTTTGCACATCAAACTTCTGCTCACCAAGTATACGATTGGCCTCAGCAATCACAGCATCCAGATTTACCAGTGTTTCCCTGGTTTGTGCCACCACGTCTGACGGATGCAGTGTCTGATGGCCAACAATACTGGCTGTACCTGATATCAGCAAGAGATCTTCTAGTTCAGCGTGCAGCAAAGTCGCACGGGAAAAACTCGGCGTTCGCGGGCCGTATTCTTCAGGGTATTCATATGCACTGATCTGACGTGGATTTTCAATGGCGACCGGCGCTTTACGTCCAAGCAGGAAAGCGATGGATAGCGGCCCGTCTGCTAGGCCCAGTGCGCAAGCGGCTGGTAATTTACTAGCCACTTCACGGTCACAAGCCAGAAAAGCATCTTTACGGCCTACATTAAACTGGCGATAGCGCTCCAGTCCATGGTCAAGGCCATTGATGTCTGCCATGTAATTCCAGAAGCGGCAAATGTACGGATAATCCAGTTCATCCATTAGCGCAAATATCTGACGGTAAGCAGATTCCGTAGTATGTTGTAATGGCGCTATATTCATTATATTTTGACCCGCCTCATTTTGACTAGGCGCCAACTCAGGCAAGTTAATGAAGCCAAATAAAAATTCGTCACTATAACGATATTGAATTGCACCATTATTACCATGTCTTAAAAGTTTATCTGACGATAAATCTGTGTTGCTCAACCAGATTTCACAGGCTGCGTCTGCTCCATCCAGAATAGGCGCATGCAATTGAAAAATCGGAAATTTAACAGCCTCTGTAATGTTGTCTGTTGAAGGTTCAGCAAAGCTGATGACACCAAGAATGCTGTCTTGCCAAGACTGCGGCTGTTGAAAAATGCCAGAAAGAGGCATGTATGCGGTTTTTATAGGCAATATCGGCAAACTCATTCGGTGAACGTTAGACGAAAAAAATGATACGGCTTGATGCTAGGCAGATATTCATGAGTTAAGATTCTTTAGCAATCAACTGTATTATATCGCATCGCTGTAGGTGTGCATTCGAAATCGAGTCTGGTTGCTCTAAAATACGCATTCAACATTTATTTAACTAGTTTTATACAAGCGGAAATACAGGGCTAAACGCAATTTTGTCGACTGACAATCTGATTATATTCTACATAGATGTTTGAGGCTTTGTGAAACGTATTTCGTTGTTTATCTACCGCTCGGTAAATAAATGCCCGCATACCAAATCATCGAGAGTGTGCGGTATATGGAGTGAGTTGTCTGGCAAGGCTATTGATGGATGAATCAGCTCAATATAACCAAAAAATGGCTATAAATTTTTTAACATTCTATTGTTAAAGTGGCTTTACATTTCCGCAGCTTGCGTTAATCCACCGACCACTGATATCTGCCTTTTCATTGATTGGATTACCTTGTGCAAGGCCTTTAAATTGAGTTTGTCCTTTAAAGCTCTCCATGCTGACAAAAGTTCCTTCTGCAGTTCCATTTCCTTTCAGTTGTGCATTTGTACAAAAGAAATCTAGTCGATATTTGTTTTCTGAAATGGTGGCATTTTTAGCTGTACACCCCATTTGATTTTGATAAAAATCAGGCGGATTTTTTTGATTTGCCATTTCCTGCGTAATGCAAGCACTGGACGTAGCTGCGCCATTCTGAATTTGTGGCATATCAAAGCCGTATTCCTTGGCGATATCTTTTAAGTTATCCATTTGATCTTGCGGGATTTGTGGCACAAGCCATAGCAGGTCTGAAGTGGTTGTTATTTCCCATAACCCCGGCCGCATATTGGTTTCCGCTGAATTTGCAGTTGGAAAAAATAAAGAAATTGAAACTACAGCAAATAAAGATTTATACATTTACTCTCCTGATGCAATTTGAAGTCATACAATTTTCAGAGAACTTAATTCGAAGGAAGTTCAGAATGTTTCTGAATCAATATTTAGTCATCCAGTGAATTTTTTGTGCGGCTACTTGTGCTATTTTTTCTATCTAAATTTGAGTTGTAGTGCTTTGAGAAATGCGTTAGGTCGTTATGTTGCCTTAATTCAGCAAGAATATCGAGTGTATACGAGGTTTTTTGGAAAATTGCCTGTTATGAAGAAAATATTGGCAGTCTAACTGCTGGTTGGTTTGCTGATTTAGGTTTATTTAAACATTAAACTTACTTAGCTTACTGATTAACTTTGTCACGTAAGATATGCCCGGCTTTAAAATTAGGGACATATTTTTCAGGAACTTCAACTCTTTCCCCAGTCCGTGGGTTTCTGCTAATACGCGGTGGTTTGTAGTTAATCTTGAAAGTACCAAAACCTCTAATTTCAGCCCTGGAGCCTTCAGCTAATTTGTTTGAAATTTCATCAAGAATTACTTTTACGCTGATGTTTACATCTTCTAATGTAAGATGTGAGAACTTATCTCTAAGGTTTTGAATTAATTCAGAACGAGTCATTCTTTTTCTGCCTATAGAAGTAAGTCGGTATAAATAATTCTATAAGTTAATACCTCAATCCGATATGACCCATTAAGGCTATAGGAATCTCTAATAGCCTAAAATCTAATTACTTTTTTTTACTATCTTTTTAGCTTTAACCTCTGGCTTTTTAGCTTTAACCTCTGGCTTCTTAGCTTTAACCTCTGGCTTCTTAGCTTTAACTGCTAGTTTTGTAGGCTTAATCGCTGGCTTGCCAGCGCTAACTGCTGATTTAGATGGGGGAGGGCTGCGTTGGGCTGAGAGCTCATTAATCGGTTGGCCGGTCTCTTTAACGTAAAGTTGGTTTATAGCCTGAAAGAGTGTGTCAGCTGGATTGTTTTCACAATGCTGCAGCACAAACATATAACGCGACTCTTTATCGGTTCCTTCAAGATAATTTGCCTTTCCGTGAACTGTAACATTTATGGCAGAAGCGAAACCGTCAATATATGCAGCATATACATCTGAAGCTTCTGGATATTCGCTAACATGCGCTGTCATTTTTGAGCAAACGCGCTGGCCAAGCCCGTTTATCATGACAGAACCTTTACTATCCAGAGCATTTGCAACTGGCATATTTAAAGCCAAACCAAAGACCATCAAGCTATTCACAATCGGCTTATTTAATATTGTTCTCACGGTTAGTGACCTTTGACGTTGTTAACTCTGTGGAATCTATATGATGACACAGCGATGTATCAGGCGAAAGAGGGTGGGTTCTACTCTATTCGTTTTGATAGTTATGCTAAGACTAAAACAATCAGGCAAGCAAGTTAACCTGTACATCAACTACCATCTTTGGTGCTATCAAACCTAATCCTATGAAGCTACCTGAGACTGGAGGAACTGCTTCCGGGTTTCGCGCTACTGCTACTGCAATATGCCGATTGCCCGTTACCTCGCCTGATGTAGGGTCGAAACCCTTCCAGCCTGTGCCTGGCAAATAGACCTCAACCCAGGCATGGGTGGTCGCATTGCCAGCCTCGGTTGCGGGCGCGTGTAAATAACCGCTGACAAATCGACTAGCCAAACCAAGACAGCGACAAGCTTCTATTAAAAGTGTAGCGTAATCGCGGCATGATCCGCTACGCTGCGATAACGTCTGTGACGGCGATTGTACGCCAGCTTCTTCTCTTATTTGGTAACGGAACTGCTGGCTAATCATCTGATTTAATTTCATCAGCAAGCCAAAGGTCTCCATGCCGTTTAATCCGAGTAGTTGCAGCCAACTGTTAACAATATATTGATCTTTATAAAAGATAGGCTGCTGAAATGCCGCCAGATCAACTTGTTCATCCAGCGCATATGCAAAAGGATATCTGACTGCGTAATGCTCAACCATAAAGTCATAAGGCGCTTGATCGTAATGTTGAATCATCACTTCACTGGCAATGGTTAGTTTGTTTGAACGCTCCAGGAAGTTGACGATTGCCAGGGAATTATCAAATACATCACGCTGCCATTGAATATTATACGCAGGCGTTATTTCTAACTTGGAAGACTCAATGCGTACATCATGCCCCTCGCGTGGTCGTAATAGAAGCCTATGCTGATTTAACGTCACCTGCGTTGGAAAGAGATATTCCGTCAAATGTTTAATGCGCAACCTTTGCATGACGTTTAATCCGGCGCTGAATCAAGCATCTCAACGTGAACCGACATTTCTTGAGGATACAAAGCTGGGCCGAACTGATTAAATATAGCAACATCAGCTGCGTCTCTTCCATAGGCTACAGTGACACGCCCACCTACTGGATAAGGCTGGGTTGCGTCAAAGGTATACCAGCGACCGCCTACATAGGCTTCAAACCAGGCATGAAAATCCATAGGTTCAAGTCCATGCAGGTAACCAACAACCATACGCGCAGGGATACACAACCCTCGGCATAAGGCGATGCCTAAATGGGCGAGTTCCCGGCAAACTCCCTCACGTTGTTGATTGACTTCTACCGCTGATAACTGAAAGTGGATGGAGTCTGGATTGAAGCGAATATTGCCACGTATCCACGTTACGATGGTGGCTACCTGGTCATAGCCTGGCGCTACACCAGCCACTATTTCCTGACCAAGGTCTATAAACCGATCAGATTCACAATAGCGTGTAGGTAAAAGATAGGTAAGAACTTCATCAGGCAGGTGCTGCACTTCATCAAAAGGCGCTCCTGGACAAACGTCAATACTGTCGGCGGTGAGTATATCTGCTGATGTGCGTATGCAAAACTCACCTGGCGGGGCGATTAGCCGCTGACAAAGATTGCCATAATTGTCGGTATATTCGACCACAGGCACACTGGGTTTTAATGTGTATGATTCACGCGCTACCCATTGATGTAAGCCACTACGCGGACGAAGCATAAGGATAAACGGTGTAGCAATACTGACGTCAAAGCTAATCTCGCATTTAGTCCTAAGCCACACGGTGATTCTCCTTTTGCTTACATAAGCCGCGCATTCTATCTCGTTTTCATTTTTAGAAAGGAGTTAGCTGGAATTTTGAATTCACTAAACTTTTTATTATTTAATATTTTTCAGCATATGTGCCACTTCTTTTTCAGCCTGTAGCCAATACTCCCAAGAATGATCCGCCTGAAATCCCTGTCGTTCAGCTATGTAATAGGCAGCTTCTTCAATATACTGCATATGCAGCGAGTCAGAAATCTCATAATGTGCCGGCAGTGGCGGTAAGTGGTTTCCTGCACCGATTAGTCTGCGGCGTTTAAATCCAGTGATCATCGCTAGTATTAGATTCTCTCTATGAACCAAACTGCCAACGACCACGCCAACCAAGTGCAGTCCAACGGTCCACAACCATGCATATGCAACAAAATCATGAAAATCTTTAATCTGGTCATCATCCATCAACCCAAATGGAATTGCGATGTCGTTAAACGACATGAAGCCAGTCAAAATCGTTAACAGTCCAAGGGTAAGCATGGCATAGATGGCCAGCGCACCAGCAGGATTATGACCAAGGTATCGTTTAGGCTTGCCTGTCAAAATACTGGTGATGTAAGCGAATCCCGCACCAGGATTGGGCGGAAATCGGCGAAATGCAGAAAAGTCTTTCATTAAAAATCCGTATAGCCAGCGTATTACTATCACAGCACCAGCTACATAGCCTGCCTCCACATGAATGTCACGCTTTAGCTCTGAAGTAGCAGTATAAAAGGCGATACAGAAGGCACCCACCAAAATCCAATGCAGCAATCGAGTCGGTATAGACCATACTTTAATCATAAAAAACTCCTTATTCCATGCATTAGCATGAGATGCTACATAAGAAACGTTGCAATAATTGTACCAACACCCTGTAGCTGAAAAAATTCGCGGACATGTTTTATTTTGCGATTGGCAGCAAAAGAATTTTATAAAATGGTTTTTTTTTGCTTGCTAGATGACGCTAGCCTTGGGCTTGCTAGGTTTAGCTCTAATACTGGCGCACTAACAATAGGCTTGAATAGTTAGCCTTGCACCAAAACTGCGCGCTATGTCTCATGGCTTGCAAAACCCAAGGGGCTAATTCAATAAAATTAGCCTTGAATAAGCCTGTAAGGCGCATTCTATATAGAAGGCAATGGCATTGCATGTAGTTGGCACGCGCCTTGCAAGTAGCTAATCATTATGGCTACTATTGATTATAAAAATAAAATACTGACAGCCTTTGACGAGTCATTCGACTCTAAAAAAGGGGTTAGGCCAGTATATGCAGCTTATGCTGACTGGTTAGCTGGAAAAGACTTCTCACAACTTGCTCAAAAATCACGTGATGCTGAGCTGTTGTTTCGTCGGGTAGGCATCACCTTTGCAGTTTATGGTGAGGAAGAGGGTGCTGAACGCTTGATTCCATTCGATGTTGTCCCACGTATTTTAGCTGCAAACGAGTGGAAGCGGCTATCAGATGGTGCATGTCAGCGGGTACGGGCACTCAATATGTTTTTAAATGACCTTTATCACGGACAAGACATCATTAAAGCTGGTGTTGTGCCGGAAAGCATTCTAACCAACGAAATGTATCGGCCAGAAATGCAGGGCGTTGACGTATCAGGCGGCGTCTATGCGCATATTGCCGGCATTGATATTGTACGTACCGAAGCCGATACGTTTTATGTGCTGGAAGATAATTTACGCACACCTTCTGGCGTTTCATACATGCTGGAAGACCGACGCATGATGATGCGCTTGTTTCCAGAATTATTCCGCAATTATCCAATTGCACCAGTTGAGCATTACCCGCAACTGTTGCTGGAAAATTTGCGTGCCGTTGCCCCGCGCGGAGCAAACAATCCGACCGTGGTGCTGATGACGCCTGGAGCTTATAACAGTGCTTACTTCGAACATGCTTTTCTTGCGCAGCAGATGGGCATTGAATTAGTCGAAGGTCGGGATATGTTTGTGAAAGATAACGCTGTATTCATGCGCACTACGGAGGGCCCAAAACAGGTGGATGTTATTTATCGCCGTATCGATGATGACTTTATTGATCCGCTGGCATTCAGGCAAGATTCAATGCTAGGTGTACCGGGGTTGATTTCAGTTTATCGCAATGGGGGCGTTGCACTTGCAAATGCCATCGGTACAGGGGTGGCGGATGATAAGTCCACGTATATCTATGTGCCGGAAATGATCCGTTTTTATTTGGGTGAGGAACCGATATTGTCTAACGTACCTACCTATAAACTTAGTGTAGCAGATGACAGAAAATACGTATTAGAGCATCTGGCTGAGTTAGTCGTTAAAGAAGTACAGGGCTCAGGTGGCTACGGCATGCTGGTTGGCCCTACCTCAAGTAAATCACAGATTGAAGATTTCCGTCTACGCATCCTTGCCAATCCAGACAATTACATTGCCCAGCCTACGCTGGCGCTTTCAACCTGTCCAACCTTGGTAGAACAAGGCGTGGCCCCTCGGCATGTAGATTTGCGTCCGTATGTATTGACTGGAAAAACAACTACCGTCGTACCAGGTGCACTTTGTCGCGTCGCCATGAATGAAGGTTCATTAGTGGTGAACTCATCGCAAGGCGGCGGTACGAAAGATACGTGGGTGCTGCAATGTTAAGCCGTACCGCAGATCACCTTTACTGGATGGCACGTTATATTGAGCGTGCCGAAAATATGGCGCGCATGCTTGATGTTACCTATCGCATGTCGTTAGTACAAAATGCCGCTCAAAGTGAAGCCGCACTTTGGGTACCACTTTTGCATATATCAGATACCGTTGAAGATTTCCAAGCAACTTATGACGAAGTTACTGCACGCAATGTGATTTATTACATTGCAATGGATGAGCGTAATTTATCCAGCATTTACAACTGCCTCCGTGCTGCACGCGAAAATGCGCACGCTGTAAGGGTGGCGATGTCTTCAGAAATGTGGGAGAACATCAATAGCCTATGGCTTGAATTCCAGCAAATGGACAAGCTGCTTATTTTGGATAGCGGCTTGTCAGAGTTTTGTGACTGGGTGAAATCACGTTCGCATCTATTCCGCGGAGTTACATACGGCACGATGTTACGTGATGATGGCTTTCGATTTACCCGATTGGGCGGGTTTATCGAACGGGCAGATGATATGGCACGCCTGCTGGATGTTAAGTACCACCTATTATTACCTTCAGCTAGTGATGTGGGCGGCGCGGTGGATTATTACGAGTGGAGTGCATTATTGCGTTCTGCCAGTGCTTATGAAGCCTATTTAAAAGTTTATCGCGATGCCGTAATGCCGTTGCGCGTGGCTGAACTACTTGTTTTGCGTCACGACATGCCACGATCACTGCATGCTTGTATGGATGAACTTACCAATATCCTGGACCAATTGAGTGGTGATGCCGGTCGTGAATGTAAACGTCAGGCAGGCGAGATGCACTCTAGCCTGCATTACGGGCGCATTGAAGACATTTTCCGGGGTGGGCTGCATGAATTTTTAGAGTCATTCCTCAGGCATAACAACCGCCTGGGCATAGAGATTCAACGCACTTATCTAAATGCACCTAGCCTTAATGAAGCAGGTCTAGATGAATCAGTGAGTACACTGGAACAGTACCAAAGCTAAATAATAATTGAATGAGAGAGTAATGATGAAACTCAATATAGAGCACAGCACCCGGTATGCATTTAACAAGCCCGTCGCTTATACCATTCAACAACTGCGTCTAACCCCGCAGGATGGTTTTGGTCAGCGTGTGAGTAATTGGCATGTCAAAGTAAGTGGTAAAACCTCACCGCAGATTGACGCCTTTGGCAATGCAACGCATACGCTGGTGATGGATTCTCCTCATCAGGAAATTATTATTACTGCGAGTGGAGAGGTGGAAACTGATATTGAAGTGCCAGTAAGCCCTGTAATAAGACCAGATGATTTGGCATTGCCTGTCTACCTTCGTCATACCAGACTTACACAAGTGAATGAAGAAATTCGCCAGTTTGCGCATGGATTTTTACCACAAGGTCAAATAATCGATAAAGACCTGCTGATGGCTTTAATGAATGGCATTTCACAAACCGTGAAGTGGACTAAAGATGCTGATGATAGTCAGCAATCTGCCATTGATGCGCTATCGAGTGGCAAAGGGTTGAGTCAGGGTTTGGCACACCTTTTTATCGCTTGTTGTAGAGTATTGAAAGTACCTGCAAGGTTTGTGCATGGTTATTGTTTTAATCCAGTCAGCAATCAGCTTGAAAACCATAGCTGGGCGGACGCCTGGCTGGTTGGCGCTGGTTGGCAAAGCTTTGATGTGGCTAATAATGTACCTTCAAACGGCGTGCATGTGCGGCTTGCCACAGGACTGGATTACCGGGATGCCTGTCCAATTAGCAGCGTAATGCGCGATATTGGCCATCAGCAGATGTCCGTCAATTTTAAAGTACAGGAAATGTCGCAAGTACAACAGCAATTACAGCAGTAAATACAGCAGTAAATACAGCAGTAACTGAAACTCGGCATTCAATCTATTTTTCAAAATATATAGTTTTTCAACTACAGGCTACTTAATGAACTCACTGCAATTTCAGCGTCACGGCGACAAGGTCAATTCACCTTGGTTTGAAGAATTTCTGCCCAAGCTATTAGAAGATCGCGATCGTATCGGTTTAACTGATATGGTGCATGAAATAGACGCGATGATGATTACCGTTGAGCCAGGCTGTTCAGTAGCCTATATCAGCGAACTGGCATTGATGACGCCTTATCATTACTTGGTTACGCTTGAGTCAGAATCTCACTGGACTCATGTTTTGCGAATCGACATGAATTCACCTGATATTATTGTGAGAGAAGTGCGTGATCCAAATTTACACGGAATATTTCGCAGTCTAAATGACGTCTATCCGATAGGGGCACATAAACCCAATTCGCGTTATATGGGCGAGATTTTCCGTGTCACCAATCTGCATGAGGTTGTAGAACTACAAAAAGCACGGGAGATCCGTTTTTTTAATCAGGATCAAATTCGTAAACTGGAACTGCCTGGCAATATGGCAATCGTTAAACCGTCACCCTATACGCATAATATTGCAGGTTATTGGGAACGTCCACCCGAGGATATCCGTGTATATGCTTTGGGAGTCAGTGTTATTCACAACGATGTGAATCGTGGTTATCTTGAAGCCAAAGAAACACAAGCAAAACTTGGCTTAGATAAGTTAATTCTGCCGATAGATCATTTAGCTACGCGTATCTATAGCCAAAACCGTGAAGTGGCGATACTTGAATACTTGACGCTTTCCAGCTATTACTACTGGGGCTCGTACGACATTACCAGTCAAAATTCTTCAACCAACGTCACTAAAAGTGCACACTATGACGATGAACGACATAGTCCAGCCAAGGTGTTTACCGCTGCTAATCATCCTTATTTTGTGAATCATTTAGTAGGTTTGCCATCGCCCACCGAAAATTTCGTGCGCAACTACGGTCCTCGATTACATCATATTGCACTTGGTGTGGCTGATGGTGAGACCAAAGGTCAAATCAACATTGACTATGTAGTCGATGCAATCAGAGAGAAAGGTAAAGACTTTTTATTGGATGTGATTGGCTCACGTGAAGAAGGCCTCAAACAGATTTTCTCCAGTGCTTCAGAACATTCGTCACTCATCATTGAATACGTGCAACGCTTTGGCGATTTTGATGGTTTTTTTACCAAACAAAATGTAGCAGAACTGACTGAAGCGGCTGGTGTTGAAGAGAATTTACGGTTGTTGCAAGCCGAAAGTGCTGGTTAATTTATGACTATACGGGTCGCACTTCATCATAAAACAGCTTATCACTATGACCAGCCGATACAGCTTTCGCCGCATGTGTTCAGGCTTCGTCCAGCGGCACATTCACGGACGCCAGTCACCGCTTATTCGCTGAAAATCACACCAGAAAACCACTTTATTAGCTGGCAGCAAGACCCGTTTGGCAACTATTTAGCTCGCGTAGTTTTCCCTGAAAAATCAACCGAACTTTCTATTGAGGTTGATTTAATAGCCGAGATGACGGTGATTAATCCCTTCGATTTTTTTCTTGAGGAATATGCAGAGAATTTCCCTTTTACCTACCCTGAGCAATTGCTTAAAGAACTGGCACCTTACCTTGAAATTCGGGAAGGTGGGCCATTACTCGCATCTTGGCTGGCTGAGGTGGATGGCGGCCAGAAAGCCATTGTAGACTTTTTGGTTTACCTGAATCAGCGTGTCAATCAAACAGTTAATTACTCAATCCGCATGGAGGCTGGTGTTCAGACTTGCGAAGAAACGCTGGAGAAGCAGCTTGGTTCTTGTCGTGACTCTGCTTGGTTATTAGTGCAAGCACTACGCCACATGGGCCTGGCAGCACGTTTTGTTTCAGGTTATCTGGTTCAGCTCACGGCCGATATTAAGTCATTAGATGGTCCATCGGGTACCGATGTAGATTTTACAGACCTGCATGCATGGGCTGAAGTGTATATTCCCGGGGCAGGTTGGATAGGCTTAGACCCAACATCTGGCCTGCTTGCTGGTGAAGGCCATATTCCATTGGCATGCACGGCTGATTACGTGAGCGCTGCGCCAGTGACTGGTGGCTATACTGGGCAAGCTAACATTGAGTTTAGCTTTAGCAATAACGTCACCCGCATTCACGAAGATCCGCGTGTGACCAAGCCTTATAGTGAAGAGCAATGGACGCAAATAGACAAGCTTGGTCATAAAGTTGATGCAGAACTTAAGTCTGGTGATGTGCGCTTGACTATGGGCGGTGAACCAACTTTTATCTCTATCGACAATATGGATGCGCCAGAGTGGAACATTGATGCAGACGGTGTGCAAAAACGTAAGCTGGCAGGTGAACTGGTAAGACGTCTGCGTGATAGTTTTGCACCCGGTGGGTTGTTGTATTTTGGGCAAGGAAAATGGTATCCGGGTGAACCGTTGCCGCGCTGGCAGCTCGCCTGTTTCTGGCGCAAAGACGGCAAGCCAGTCTGGCGCAACCCGGAACTGCTGGCAGATGAAAACAAAGATTATGGATTTGATCGCAAACATGCGGATATATTCATTCTGGATCTTGCAAATCGCCTAGGACTCAAGGGTAGCCATATCTGCGCTGGGTATGAAGACCCGCTATACTACTTGCTTGCAGAAGGCTTAGTGCCGAATAATCTAAATCCGCTTAAATCAGACCTGAAAGACGATTTAGAACGTAAACGCCTGACAAAAGTGCTGACTGGTGACCTTGGGGTGCCTGTGGGCTATTTGCTTCCGCTGCACTGGAGTCATCAGCGCAGTTCATGGAGCAGTAGTGCTTGGGAGTTTAGGCGTGGTGAGTTGTTTCTTGCACCCGGAGACTCTGCCATGGGTCTACGTTTGCCTTTAAACTCATTGCCTTGGGTACCATTTGAAGATAGAGACCATACTCACGAGCGCAGCTTGTACGAACCCGTTGAGCCGCTAGAAGATATTGATTCTGAAGTCAGCCGCCGTTATAGCAAATTTACTAAAGAAAATATGCATGCCAATGAAATGGCAGTTTCAGACGGTGATGATGTTCTGGAGGATCCTGAATTTACGCCACATACTGCATTATGTGTGGAAACTAGAGGAGGGCGGCTGCATGTGTTTCTGCCGCCAACGCATACACTAGAACATTATCTCGATATTATTGCTTCTGTTGAAGCCACAGCAAGTGCGCTTAAGATGCCCGTAGTGATTGAAGGCTATCAACCACCTCACGATTTACGTCTGACACGTTTGCCTGTCACACCAGATCCCGGTGTTATCGAAGTCAATATTCACCCTGCGGCAAGTTGGGATGCATTGGTTCATAATACCAACACGCTTTACGAACAAGCGCGATTAACTCGGTTAGGTTCTGAAAAATTCATGCTGGACGGTCGCCATACAGGCACTGGCGGAGGTAATCACGTCACACTAGGCGGTATCACACCTGCAGATAGTCCAATATTACGCCGCCCAGATCTTTTGCGTAGTCTGATTACTTATTGGCAACACCATCCGTCGTTATCTTACTTGTTTTCCGGCTTATTCATCGGGCCAACCAGTCAGGCGCCGCGTGTGGATGAGGCGCGTAATGATAGCCTCTACGAACTTGAAATTGCCTTCCAGCAAATGCCAGACGGTGAAGTGCCGGCACCATGGCTTGTTGATCGATTATTGCGAAATCTGCTGGTAGATATGACTGGCAACACGCATCGCAGCGAATTCTGTATTGATAAACTTTATGCTCCAGGCACTGATACTGGCAGGCTAGGTTTATTGGAATTACGGGCGTTCGAAATGCCGCCACATGCGCAAATGAGTTTGGTGCAGATGTTGCTATTGAGAACTTTGGTTGCAAGGTTCTGGAAAGAACCCTATAAAAAACCCCTTGTCAGATGGGGTACCCAATTGCATGATCGCTTCATGTTGCCGCATTTCATTGCGCGTGATATTGAAGATGTTGCGCAGGACTTACAGGCCGCTGGTTATGCTTTTTCGAATGATTGGTTTGCGCCATTTATTGAATTCCGTTTTCCACGTTGCGGCACTCTGAGTATTCAAGACTTGCAATTAGAGTTGCGAACTGCCATTGAGCCTTGGCATGTTTTGGGCGAAGAAATTACCAGTGGAGGTACAGCTAGATACGTTGACTCATCTGTTGAGCGATTACAAGTCAAGTTGACTGGTATTACAGGTGAGCGCTATGTGATCACCTGTAATGGTCGTCGTCTACCGTTGCGTGCAACTGGTACACAAGGGGAAATGGTTGCTGGCGTACGCTACCGCGCCTGGAATCCACCCTCTGCACTGCATCCTAGTATCGGCGTACAAGCGCCATTGGTCTTTGATGTAGTTGATACATGGAACGGGCGCTCTATCGGCGGATGCACTTATCATGTCACCCACCCTGGTGGCCGCAATTACGACACCTTGCCAGTCAACGCTTATGAAGCTGAGGGTCGACGTGTAAGTCGTTTTACTGTACTTGAACATACACCAGAAAATATTAAACCGCTGAAAAAGCCCCCTAAAAAACTCGCTAAAGAGCAAGAAGTCGTAAAGTTAATGACGCCAATTACAGAGAACATCAATCATGACTTTCCATTCACTTTAGATTTGAGATGGCATGCAAATTGACAGCATAAAACTTGATATGAAAAGACTGATATAAAAAGTCTGCCATTCAAAAAACTTACTGGGAGATGAAAAAATGTATGCGCCTGCGATGCTTGCTGAGAACATTTTAAAAGAAAATATCCGTTATCTTGGGCGTATTCTTGGCGAAGTAATCAAAGATAATGAAGGTGAAAAAACTTTTGATGTCATTGAAGCAATCCGCCAATCAGCCGTGAAATTTCATCGTGAGGGTGATCAAGAATTCACAAGGAATTTAGATGTATTGCTAAAAGATCTCACAACCAGCCAGACAATCGCGGTGGTCAGAGCCTTCAGCTATTTTAAACATCTGGTCAATATTGCTGAAGATCTCTATAGCAATCACCAAATCAGGATTGAAGAAAATGCTGAAACACCGGGTGGAATAGCCCATTCTATGAGTTCTTTCAAAAAAGCCAATCTTGATTTGAACGAGATTGATGCTTTTTTTAAGTCAGCCTTAATTTCCCCAGTATTAACCGCACACCCCACTGAAGTTCAAAGAAAAAGCCTGCTTGATACTGAACATGTGATTTCATCCTTGCTGGCAAACAAAGCGCTACTCATGTCGCGTCAGGAAACGGAGAAAAACTCTCGAATGCTCTATGCGGCTGTGACCGCTTTATGGCAAACCAGAATGCTCCGGTTTGACAAGCTGACGGTGAACAATGAGATCGACAATGCACTTTCCTATTATCGGTTGAGCTTATTGGATGCAATCCCTGAATTATTGCAGGATTTGGAGCAGGATATTGGCGATCTATTCAGCCAATCAGGTATAGAACGTTATCAGCTACCTAGCTTTTTACAGATGGGCAGCTGGATCGGGGGCGACCGTGATGGTAACCCCAATGTGAATGCAGCAACATTAGAGATGGCTACAACACAGCAATCCACGGTTGCGATTGAGCATTATCTAAAAGAAGTAAGCAGTTTGCGACGAGAACTGACTCCTACGACACGGTTAGTCAGCGTGACTCAAGAGCTGCTCAATTTAGCTAGTACCTCACAAGATCAATCCCCACATCGGCAGGATGAGCCTTATCGCCTGGCAATTACCTCCATTATTGCTCGGCTATCGCTTAGTTTTCAGCAATTAACAGGAAATGAAGCAAGCCTGCATATTGATAATCATCTTACAGAATCCTTATTGCCTTATTCAGGACCGGAAGAGTTGCTTTCTGATCTCAATATTATCGCCAACTCTCTGATTAAAAATCATGGTGAACTACTGGTTTATCCTAGATTAGGTAAGCTTATTAAGGCAGTTGAAACATTTGGTTTTCATCTAGCCACCATAGATTTAAGACAAAGTTCAGATGTTCATGAAGCTGTATTAAAAGAATTATTGTTTAACGCGGGGTACAGTTTTAATTATGCTGTATTGACTGAAACGGAAAAGATAAATGTACTTTTAGAAGAACTTAAGCAACCAAGACTTCTATTCTCACCATTTCAAAAATATTCAGAATTACTGATGTCAGAAATGGAAGTGATTAGAAAAGCCAGCCAAATGCGCGCTAAATTTGGGGCGAGAACAGTTCGCCACTACATTATTTCGCACACTGAAACCTTATCAGACTTATTAGAAGTGGCTTTATTACAAAAAGAGGCAGGGTTATTACGAGGCATATGGGGTTCTGGCAGCGTGCAAATGGACCTGAATATAGTGCCTTTGTTTGAAACCATTGATGATTTGCGCAATGCGCCAAAAATTATGAGTGAATGGCTGAGTCTGCTTGGTATCCGTCATTTGATTCGCTATCAAGGTAATGAGCAGGAAATCATGCTTGGATATTCTGATAGCAACAAGGATGGTGGATTTCTGACTTCAAACTGGGAGCTGTATAAAGCCGAGGTTTACTTAGTTGAGCTATTCTGTCAGGCAGGCGTAAAGTTACGTTTATTTCATGGACGTGGCGGTGCAGTTGGAAGAGGTGGCGGACCTACCTATCAGGCCATTATGGCTCAGCCACTTGGCACCGTAGCTGGACAGATACGCTTGACTGAACAAGGGGAAATCATCGCCAACAAATTTTCTGACCCTAAGGTTGCAAGGCGGAATCTAGAAGCGCTCATTGCTGCGACAATAGATGCTTCTTTATTTCCTCAAGATCAGTTGCCAAAACCTCAACGCAGGGCATACGAAATGTTAATGGATCAGTTGTCAGCTACCGCAATGACTACTTACCGTAACCTGGTGTATGAAACACCAGGATTCGCAGATTACTTTTTTAGTTCAACACCAATTTCAGAGATCGCCGAATTGAATCTTGGAAGCCGCCCGGCCTCTCGTAAATCCACTCAACGCATAGAAGACCTGCGCGCAATCCCTTGGGGATTTTCATGGGGACAATGTCGCCTGCTGTTATCTGGCTGGTATGGCTTCGGTAGCGCTATTGACGCTTATTTAAACACAAGCAAAGATGCCTCTGAAAAAGAACAGCGTATCAATGTATTAAGAGACATGCTGTCAGATTGGCCATTGTTCAAAACTTTGATTTCCAATATGGATATGATTTTGGCTAAAACTGATTTGACCATAGCCGCCTGCTATTCAGATTTGGTGGAGGATGAAGTACTTAGAAAAACCGTTTTCGAGCGTATAAAAAAAGAGCACGCTTTAACCAGCCAGGCACTTAATCTGATTCTGCAAAGCACAGAGCGTCTTGCCAACAATCCAGCATTGGCCAATTCGATTAGGAGTCGACTGCCTTATCTTGATCCACTTAATCATCTGCAAGTCGCTTTGATTAAAAGACACCGTAACGGTGAAACAGACGTGCTCATCAAGCGTGCTATCCATTTAACTATTAATGGCATAGCGGCTGGCTTACGAAATACGGGTTGAACTAAAGAGAGGTTTAAGTGTTTGGTGACTTTTAATTCGTCAAACATTCAACTTGAACTGATACTTCCAGCTCGTGATTTTGGCCGCCAAAAATCACGCCTTTTAGTGGTGCGATGTCACCATAATCGCGACCCCAACCCAAAGTGATGTGCTGAGTATTAGGGATGATATTGTTGGTAGGGTCAAAATCAAGCCAGCCTTGTTCGGGTATATATACTGAAAACCAAGCATGCGATGCATCAGCGCCTACTAGTTTTTCTTCGCCTTGGGGCGGTAAAGTTTCTATGTAGCCACTGACATAGCGAGCTGCCAGACCTTGTGAACGCAGACAACCAATCGCCAGGTGTGCAAAGTCCTGACAAACACCGCGCCGATGTTCCAACACAGAAGCTAACGGAGTCGCAAGGGTTGTGAAGTCTGGGTCAAATGTAAAATCACGATAGATACGTTGCATTAAATCATTTACTGTATCGGTAACTGATCGGCCTTGAGTGAACGATGGCTTTGCATATTCAGCCAGTTGTAAACTGGTTTCAATTAGCGGGGAATCCAGCGTGTACTGACGTGCTTCTATCAAATCAGATGCTTGTTTTAAGTAGTGCGAATGCTGCTGCGATAACATCTCTCGCACTGTTTCCCAGGCAAATCCCTGATAAAAATCCAGTTGGGATGTATTCTCCATCAGTTGCACTTCACTCACAGCCGTGACGGTGAAAACATGGTGCGGTTGCTGGATAGAAAAATATGCCACTCGGTTGCCAAAAAAATCTTCTCTGATACGGAAGTCAGCCGCATAAGGCTCAACATTCAGCGTTGATGATATGACCTGCTGATTCACACAATTACGCGGCATCAGTCTAGCCTCGTTGTAGGAAAGACCGACTGTATCGCTATAATCATATTGAGTAACATGCGTGACTTTGTAATGCATTATCAACGCCTCTTATTACGCTGGTTTCACGGCGACGAGTGAATGCTGCGGCTGACCGTGTTGAAAATAAGTAGCGGTAACAGTGTCAGATAATGTAGCCAGCAAGTAATAAAGTCGACTTAGAGTTTGGTCAAACTTTTCCCGTACATTTCCGTCAGAAACTTTAATTAGGTCGCTTAAATTGGTCAGATCAAGCAGGCTGTTTGCTTCTAGAATCAGCCGTTCTTCTATACTCAGCTGGGTATTTGTCTGCTTTCGTGGCATTTTGCTAACGTGTTCTTGAATACGATTGAATTGATAGGCCAAAGAGCGCGGATTGTTTTTATCCAGAATCAGTAATTCGATAAAAGAAGGCAGTTCAATACTGTTACGGTAATGCTGGCGATAGCAAATAAGGTTGTCGCTGGTATCCAGCAAAGATTCCATCAAAAGAATCTCAGTACCTTCTGCCTGTGCAGAAGAAAAACCACTGCGTAATAATGAGATGAGCAATAACGCTCGCTCTAATCTGCGACCCATATCTAAAAATAGCCAACCATTTCCACGAGTCATGCTTTCCATAATCAACCCGCTGAAGGCCGAGAGTGCAGTAATTAGCCTATCCATGTGTTCCTGAATATTCCATAGTGTGGATTCGGTAAGCTGTTGCGACCGCTCAAGATGGCATTTAATCTCATCCATGACGCGCCAAGTATCAGAAGACCAGAGATTACGTACTGAATAACCAGCTTGTATCAAGCTGCGTTGGTTATTAGCAATACTTCCCACTTTCTCCTCATCCAGCATCAGCGAAAGTAGTTCACTGTCTGGTGTTTTAAGTAAGGAATCTGACTCTTTATTAAGGAATCCTGGATAGGTATTAGTAATATTGGTCAGTCCACGCAGTACTGCGTACAAACTATTCTTGTAATACGGGTTATTGATGTCTGGGTTGATATAAAGTTTTTTAACAGTCGTCCGCAGTAAGCGGATGCTACCCTCAGTGCGCTCTGCATAGCGACCTACCCAAAATAAATTTTCAGCGACCCTGCTGGACAATGTACTGGTGTAATTGCTGGCTAATAGTTTTGAATGCGGTGTTTCAATGGTGTTTGCTTGATTCGGATTTTGACCCCCAATCACCCAAGTATCTTTACTGATGGCACCCATCTGGTTTGATACTGGCACATTACCTTGTTGTGCCGCGCTGCGTGTAAGGCTTCCAGGCATCAAACTGTAACCTTGCCCTTGGGCTACCAGAAAACAGCGCAATAATGCTTGGCGCGGCTCCAAATGACCAGCGACAAAAGATGGCGCGGTAGAAAAACTTTCATGCGCTTGACCAACAAATAATGCGGGATTAGATCGAATGCGGTCACGCAAACCGATAATTTGCTGTTGGCTGAGGAGGTGGCCAAATACTGAAGTCATCGAGCCTCGACAAATATGCTTGATGACCAGTTTGTGCAAATTGCTAAGCACATAGTTAAGCTCTTTAGCTTGACCGCACCACCAAGTTGCAGCACTCGGTAAGCGTAATTGCTTGCCAAAAAAATGCTCGGCAATCTTGGGCAGAAAGGGCAATAAACCAGGACTTTCCAACACACCGCTGCCTAAAGGATTGGCAATGGTGACATTGCCTCGCCTTGCAACTTCGAGTAAACCTGGAACACCCAAACGTGAATCTTCACGTAATTCTAGCGGATCACAAAAACTGTCATCAACACGACGCATAATGACATCAACACGTTGCAAGCCATTAAGTGACTTGAGCCAAACAAAGCCATCTCGTACGGTGAGGTCATCACCTTGTACCAAAGGATACCCAAGGTGTGAAGCAAGATAGGCATGCTCAAAAAAGGTTTCATTAAAAGGTCCTGGTGTCAGAACAACAACTCTGGGAGTATCAGCATTTTGCGGTGCAATTTGTTGCAGCGCATTGCGCAATGATTGGAAAAAACCATCTAATCGCTGCACACGTGAATCGCGAAAAATATTTGGAAATACACGCGACATGGCTAATCTGTTTTCCAAAGCATAACCAGCGCCTGAAGGCGCTTGCGTGCGGTCGCCAATCACCCACATGCGATTATCAGGACCTCGTGCCAAATCGGCGGCATAAAGCACTAATTGATGCTTACCTGGAATTTTGACTTTATCGCAAGCCCTTAAGAATCCGCTATGGCTGAAAAGCAGATCTACAGGTAATAAACCTTTTTGAATAAGTTCGCGCGGGCCGTAAATATCAGCAAGAATAAGGTTGAGCAGTTCTGCACGTTCTAATAACCCAGTCTCAATATTGGTCCATTCGTCATTTTCAATGAGTAGTGGAACAGGATCTAATTGCCATGGTCGGTTACTGCCATCAGGATCGCCATAGACATTGTAAGTAACGCCGTTTTCGCGCAACAGTTTGAGAATTTCATTCTGCCTCAACCTAATTTCATCATGCCCAAGTTTTTGCAATGCCTGTATAAAATATTCCCAATGCGGTCGTACTTTCCCTGTGCTGTCGAGCATCTCATCAACAATGTTGGCTTCAGGCGTATACCCAGCAACACCCTTTAGCCAGGCGCTATCTTCTGCGGTGTTTGAGTATTGACTTAAAGTTGACATCTTAAATCTCGAAAGCTTTACTATATTCTATGCTCAAAATCATTTTTAGGGTGAAGCTGAATGTTGAAGTTAACCATATCATTAAGCAATATCAGTGCCATTAGCGCTATAGAAGCGATTCAGGTTAAATAGCCAGTTAAAGTGTTGCCTGTATGCTGTTTATGAAGCTATTATTAATGCTTTACTTACCAAGTTGCTTTTATGACCTATTGTGTGGGAATGCTACTCGAATCAGGGTTGGTGATGGCGTCGGACACTCGCACTAATGCGGGAGTGGACCAAGTTGCAACCTTTCCTAAAATGACTACGTTTGAAGTGCCGGGTGAGCGTTCTATGGTCATGCTTACAGCCGGCAATCTTGCGGTTACTCAAGCGGTGTTGCAGCATTTGCATAAGGCCATTGATGCCGATGATGAAGTAAACCTTCTCAAGGTGTCCAATATGTTCGATGCAGCGCGCATTATTGGTGCAGCCATTCGAACCGTGCATCGAGAAGATGCGGAGTATCTACGACATCACAATACGGATTTTAATATTTCTGTACTTTTTGCCGGACAAATACTCGGCGAGCGACCACGACTTTTCAATATCTATTCTGCGGGTAATTTCATTGAGGCTAGCCAGGAAACACCTTATTTTCAAACAGGTGAAACCAAATATGGCAAACCTATTCTAGACCGAGTGATTAATTACAACTGTAGCCTTGAAGATGCACTTAAGTGTGTGCTGATTTCATTCGACTCTACGATACGCAGTAATGTTTCAGTTGATTTGCCGGTTGATGTGTTGGTTTATCGTAAGGATAAGTTAATTATTGATTATCGTCATCGTGTTGCTAAAGACGACCCTTATTTCCTTTCTGTCCGTCAACATTGGGGGGAGGGCTTACGTAAAGTCTTTGCCGAGATTCCTAATCCTGATTGGTGTTAATCAATTCGCCCCCTACATAGTGCAATGCCATTTTTTAAAGCACTTAAGTGGTGCAAAACAATTCATATTTAAGTAGCTAATGTGAATTTAAAATTCTAACCAATTGAATTTTAATGATATTTAATTAACCTTACTGTTGGCATACAGATTGCTTATCTATAATCAGCGAGAAAGCGGTGAATTTGATCACTAACCGCTAAAGTTTCAAAAAGATAACTAGGGTTCCGGCTTTTATTGATTAAGAGTGTCTGGTCCAAGAGTTGTCGGCCATCATTTGATTGGCTACACGGAGGGATAAAAGCCCGGGAGGATGCGTTTTTTAAATGCCGCCTTCTCGACTTTTTACCAACCTAGGAGCCAGCCATGCATACTTCAAGTTTATTCACACGCTTTTCAGCACGCAAGTTATTCACTGCTACTGCATTCACCGCATCTTTATTATTCACAGGAATATCTAGCGCCGCCGCACCGCTTAAAGTGGGCTATAGCGACTGGCCAGGCTGGGTTGCATGGCAAGTTGCCATTGAAAAAGGCTGGTTTAAAGAAGCTGGTGTGGATGTTCAGTTCGAGTGGTTTGATTATGTCGCTTCAATGGATGCTTTTGCCGCAGGGAAAATTGATGGTGTAACGGTGACCAATGGAGATGCTTTGGTTACCGGTTCTGGCGGTGCCAAGAATGTCATGATTCTAATCACCGATTACTCTAATGGCAATGACATGATTGTAGGTAAGCCAGGTGTTAAAAGCCTGAAAGACTTAAAAGGTAAGAAGGTAGGTCTGGAAACAGGATTTGTAGAGCATTTATTGCTATTAAATGGCTTAGAAAAAGTTGGCATGAAAGAATCTGATGTCACCATCGTCAATACTAAAACCAATGAAACGCCACAGGCTTTAGCTTCAGGCGATTTAGCCGCGATTGGCGCATGGCAACCAAACTCTGGTGAGGCGATGAGCCGAGTCCCCGGTGCAAAGCCAATCTACACTTCTGCCGATGAGCCTGGCTTAATCTATGATGTGCTAACCGTTAGTCCAGTCAGTTTATCTACACGTAAGGCAGATTGGAAAAAAGTCATAAAAGTGTGGGATAAAGTGGTGGTGTATATCAATGATCCTAAAACACAACCGGATGCTGTAAAAATTATGGCAGCACGGGTTGGCATTAAACCAGAAGCTTACTTACCTTTATTAAAAGGCACTAAATTGCTTAGCCTTGAGGAGGGGAAGAAAGTATTTGTTAAAGCAAATGGCTTTAAATCTCTATACGGATCTTCAAAAATTGCCGATGACTTTAATGTTAAATACGGCGTTTATAAAACGCCAATGGATTTAACTAAAGCCATCGATGGTTCGCTTGCTACTAAATAAGTAGCTAAAAATCAATCGGCATAAGGAATCAGAATGAGTCTTTCATCTTGGTTTGTGGTACGAAGAGAGTTATCACCTCGTAAGCGTACATTTTTAGGAATAGGCTCATTCCTGTTGCCTTTGATTATTTGGTGTGCAGTCAGTTATGTACCATTTATTTGGCATCCCATGGTGATGGTGAGTAACCCTGGTGATGTAGATTATTTTCAGGGTGGCATGCTGGTTGATAAGGCTGTATTTAAAGACGAACTCGTCAATATGCAATCGGCTGGTAAAGCTATCCCACAAGGTAACCCTGCCAATCCCATTTACTTGCCTGCACCACATGCAGTGGCTAAGGCTCTATATACAGGGTTTACAACGGCGCCTGAGCAACGTGACGGAAAATGGCTACATGAAAGCTTATGGCATAGCATTCAGGTTATATTCTGGGGATTTTTAATTTCATCATTGATTGGTGTGCCACTCGGGATTTTATGTGGTACTTACACGGCGATATCACGACTTTTTGAGCCATTCATCGAATTCTTTCGCTACCTGCCTGCACCTGCGTTTGGGGCGTTAGCTGTTGCGATTCTGGGTATTTATGACGGCCCTAAAATTGCCATCATTGTCATTGGTACCTTGTTTCAACAAATCCTGATTATTTCCAATACCACGCGCAAGCTGGATTACTCGTTGCTGGAGGCTGCACTCACGCTGGGAACAAGCAAACTCAAATTACTATTACACGTCATTATCCCCGGTATTTTGCCTGAGCTCTATCGTGATCAGCGGATACTGTTAGGCTGGGCTTGGACTTATTTAATCGTGGCAGAGTTAATAGGTACGTCTTCAGGTATCACTTGGTTTATTACTCAACAGGCGCGCTATCAGCATTTTGATAATGTATATGCCGCAATCATTATTATTGGTGTGATTGGTTTGGGGGGAGATTTAATATTGGCTTGGCTTGGTAAGCATTTGTTCCCTTGGGCTCGCTCGGCCAATAAAGAGTAAAGGACACATCGTGAACTCTAAAATAAATCTATCTGGTAGTTTAGACCACAGCAGTCCAGACCACAGCGGTCCGGAACACAGTTATCTGCAACAATCTGAAGCAGTAAAAAATCGCTTTGATCGTCTTAAAGCAAGAGAAGTGGTTTTAGAAGTGAAGCAGCTTGGTAAGGTATATAAAACTACCAAAGGTGAAGTCACGGCGCTTAAGGACATCAACTTTAAAACGCACAGACGCGAATTTGTGTGCGTGATTGGGCCATCAGGTTGTGGAAAGTCAACGCTTATCCGTATTTTAGCAGGACTTGAACCGCATACTTCTGGCGATGTTTTGTTGGATGGTAAACCAGTGACTGGCCCTGGACGTGATCGTGGCATGGTATTTCAGGGTTACACCTTATTTCCTTGGTTAAATGTCAGAAAAAACGTGATGTTTGGTTTGGAAATGAACAATATCAAGGGGGATGAAGCCACGCGCGAAGCGGATTTGTGGCTAGAGCTGGTAGGGTTGGATAAATTTGCAAATGCTTATCCCCATGAACTCTCAGGAGGCATGAAGCAAAGGGTGGCGATAGCCCGTGCATTAGCTAATCAGCCGCGTATTCTGTTGATGGATGAGCCTTTCGGTGCGCTGGATGCACAATCACGCGCGAAGATGCAGGCTCATTTGCTCGAAATATGGCGCAATATCGACATTACTATTTTGTTCATCACACATGATTTGGATGAAGCCATTTTTCTTGCTGATCGTATCTTAGTTCTCAAAGCGCATCCTGGTGAAGTACAAGAGTTGATTGAAGTCCCAGTGCAGCGCCCGCGCAATGCCGGTCAGTTTACCAGCCAAGAATTTTTGGCGACAAAAGCCAGACTGGAGTATTTAATTCATCCGCCAGCGCCAGAAGTTAAGCATGGTATTGAAGATGATATTGCAACGCCACGCATGATTCGTTTTGTCAATGTTGATGATAATGTGGAGTAACAGATAACTATGTTCTGGTCACAACTTACATGGGCGGAATTGCCTGACAAAATTTCAGCTTCTAATCAAGCTGCCATCTTGCCGATTGGTGCTACCGAGCAACATGGTCCGCACATGGGGTGCGGTATGGATTATGTGTTGGCAGACATTTTGTGTAATGCAGTCTCACAGCAGACCCATGTACCCATGTTGCCTACCATGCCATATGGCTGCTCTATAGGCCATAGCCGTCGATGGCCTGGCACTTTGGCTGTTCAGCCCATCACACTCATTCACTTAATTAAAGACATTGGCGATTGGGCTTATCACAGCGGTATTCGCCGTTTGTTTATTGTGAATACCCATGTAACTAACGCTGCGCCGTTGCGTTGTGCTTTGGAAATGTTACGGGCTGAGCATGATGACATGATGGTTGCCGTATTTAACTCTGCCCACATTAGCGAACGCGTTAAGGAGTTCCACCATGCCGACGGCGATGACTGGCACGCCAACGACGCCGAGACATCGCTCATGCTCGCCACAGCACCGCATATGGTTCGAGGTGAGTTGCTGTCAACTGCTGATGATCCAGACCGTACGGATGGATTGGTGTTTTCGCATCCGGTGAATCGTACCAGTACTAACGGCGTAACAGGCATGCCCAGTATTTCAACTGCCGAAAAAGGGCAGCAATGGTTTCAGTGGATGGTTGAAGACCTGAGTGAATTGATTCACAAGGGTTTAAAAGAAAAACCGCCTTTACCAAACTCTTATTTTTCCAATTATGAGCCTTTAGAAAAGAGTGACGAATGAAAACAGCAAAAGAAATTGCCGCAATTCAACAAAAACTGCAAGACCAAGGCGTTAAATACTGTATAGGCGCTTATGTAGATATTCACGGTATCCCTAAAGCCAAAGTCGTACCGATAGACCATTTGCCGCAGATGGCTGCAGGCTCTGAGCGCTATACGGGCTATGCGCTTGATGGCTTGGGGCAAGCACCCAGTGATGACGAGCTAAATTCTGTGCCAGATTTAGACCATATCATTCAATTGCCTTGGGAACCTAAAGTAGCGTGGATGCCAGCAGATAATCATTTTCAGGGTAATCCATACCCACTCAATACGCGTGTGGCGTTGAAAAATGTTTTAGCACAGGCTGCCGAAATGGGGTTCGGCATGAATCTAGGGATTGAGTGCGAAATCTATTTATTAAAACAAAATACTGATGGTAGTTTGAGTGTACCTAACCCAGACGATAAGCTTGATAAAGCCTGTTATGACGTGCGTGGCTTTATGGATAATTTTGCCTGGCTGGATAAGATGGCTACAGCGATTAACGGTTTAGGCTGGGATTTATATTCATTTGACCATGAAGATGCTAATAGCCAATTTGAGTTTGATTTTAATTACAGCGATGCGCTTACCATGTGCGACCGATTGATTTTCTTTCGTTATATGGCTAAACATTACGCAAAAGAAGATGGGCTAGTCGCCACTATGATGCCTAAACCATTCGCAAATAAAACAGGTACGGGCGCGCACTTTAATATGTCACTCTATGATTTAAAAAAAGGAGAAAACTTATTTGCTTGTGACCCCAAAGATGATCCTCGCGGACTTGGTCTGACAACTTTAGGTTACCAGTTTATTGCCGGTATTTTAAAACATGGGCCTGCATTATGTGCAGCATTTGCGCCAACCGTAAACAGCTATAAGCGACTCGTCCGCCGCGGTGCAATGAGCTATTTCAGCTGGGCACCTGTGTTTAACTCTTATGGCTCTAATAATCGTACTAATTCAGTGCGCGTGCCTATGGGTGGTGGGCGCTGCGAATCACGTAATGCTGATGGCGCAGTTAATCCATACCTGGCAGCCACCTTGGCTTTGGCTGCTGGATTAGAAGGGATTCGTGAAGGATTAGACCCGGGTAAGCCAAATGAAGACAATCTTTATGATATGAACGAAGCGCAACGCAGTACCAGAGGCATTAAATTTTTACCACAAACTTTGCAAGAAGCTGTTGCAGCATTTGCTGCTGACCCGCTGGTCGAAAAAACATTAGGTAAAGAGCTCAGCGACGAGTTTATAAAATATAAAACGGAAGAATGGGAAACTTACCACCTAACCGTAAGCCAATGGGAAATTGACCGCTATAGCTATATGTTTTAGGTGTTAAATGAAATTCATAAAAAAAGAAAGTAATTAAAAAATACTATGACAATTTTTGATCCAACAAAAATACTATGGGAAGAAACCGTGCCAGGTGGTCATCATTGGTCTGGCGCCATGCGCCGTGGTAGCGCGTTAAGATTTACTGATTTACAAGGCGGCGCCAATGTTTCACTCTTGTTTTACAACATGGAAGAAAAGCTAGAGCGCTACAACATGCCAGACACTTTAAAAGCGCAGCACACAGCATTTCTAACCACAGGCAATGTGTGTTATTCGGATATGGGACGGGTGATGTGCTCATTTGTTCACGATGACACAGGCTGGCACGACACGATATGCGGTCTTTCAGATGCTGATTTAATCGAAAAAAAATATGGTGTTGCCAATTACCAAACCCATCGAAATAAGATGTACCGCAATGCAAAAGATGGCCTACTGGTTGAATTGGCAAAATACGGTTTAGGTAAGCCTGATATGGTTGCCAATGTGAATCTCTTTAGCAAAGTCAGTGCGAATAATGATGGTTTGTTAACTTTTAAGTCAGGCAACAGCAAGGCTGGCAATGCAGTGGATTTGCGCTTTGATATGAATGTTTTAGTGGTGCTATCCACTGCGCCACACCCTTTAGATACTGCAAAGACTTACTCGCCGGGTAATGTCATGCTCACCGCATGGCGTGCTGGTGTAGCCACTGATAATGATGTTTGCCGCAATTCGTGTGAACAGAATCAGCGTGGTTTTATTAACACAGAGCGTTATTTCGCCAATTAGGAGTTAAGCATGTTAACTGAAAGCAAACTTAAAATTGATCAGGCTGTTATCAATGAAATCTGTGCGGCAGGCGAGCCGTGGTCTGGGTTAGTTAAAAAAGGTCAGACATTTCGCATATTAGATTCAGAAGGTAATCAGGCCGTCGATACCTTATTTTATAACGCTAACAATACCGAAGAGCGCTATAGCGCGACAGATACCATCCAACGCCAGGGGCAGATTTATCTCACTACTGGTTCAGTGCTTTATTCAAGCGAAGGTAATCCAATGCTCACCATTATCGCTGATACTTGTGGTCGCCATGATACTTTAGGCGGTGCCTGTGCCGCAGAAAGCAATACGGTACGGTACGACTTGGCTAAACGCCCTATGCATAGCTGCCGTGATAACTTCATGCATGCGATTAGCCATTCAGCCCATGTATGTGACCTTGAAATTACCAAGCGTGACATTAGCGCCAACATTAATTTTTTTATGAATGTGCCTGTGACGGAAGAGGGCGGGTTAAGTTTTGCTGATGGCATTTCCGGCTCTGGCAAGTATGTTGAAATGCGCGCTGAAATGGATGTATTGGTGCTGATCTCAAATTGCCCGCAACTCAACAACCCATGCAATGCCTACAATCCCACGCCTATCCAGTTATTGGTCTGGAATTGATTGGTCTGGAATTGATTGGTTGTAAATTATTGTTGATTGGTAATTATTTAAGTTTAGCAACTATAGCAGGACGACCTGCTATAGCTTGAAACAAGCGAGACGGCTCGCAACGCATTGAGAAATAATCATGTTTAAAAAAATCCTAATTGCAAATCGTGGTGAGATTGCCTGTCGTGTTATTCGCACTTTAAAAAAAATGGGCATACAGTCTGTGGCAGTCTATTCAAAGGCTGATGCTGGCGCACGCCATGTACTTGATGCTGACGAAGCGATTTGTATTGGTCCGGCGCCGGCAGCTGAAAGTTATCTGAATGCAGACAAGATTCTGCAAGTGGCGATTGAAACTGGTGCAGAAGCCATTCATCCCGGCTATGGATTTTTATCTGAAAATGCAGACTTTGCTGAAGCTTGCGAGGCATCAGGGGTTGCCTTTATTGGCCCAACCGTTAAGCAGATGCGTGACTTTGGCTTAAAGCACACAGCGCGAGAATTAGCCGAGAAAAATGGCGTACCGTTGTTACCAGGAACTGCCTTATTAGCCGATGTCGCCGATGCGCATACTCAAGCGACAAAAATTGGCTACCCAGTGATGTTGAAAAGTACAGCAGGTGGCGGTGGCATTGGCATGCAACTCATCTGGAGTGTAGATGAACTGGATGCTGCATTTGCATCGGTACAGCGCTTATCACGCGCAAATTTTAAAGAAACTGGCCTCTATTTAGAGAAATATGTACAAGCTGCAAGGCATATAGAAGTACAGATTTTTGGTAACGGTTTAGGCAAAGTCATTGCGCTGGGCGAGCGCGATTGTTCTGTGCAGCGGCGTAATCAAAAAGTGATAGAAGAAACGCCAGCACCGCATATTTCTGATGAAGTTCGTCAGGCATTATGTGCAACTGCCATTAAATTGGGCAGTGCGTTACATTATCGGTCAGCCGGAACAGTAGAGTTTGTATACGATAATGCCTCAGGCGAGTTTTACTTTTTAGAAGTAAATACTCGGTTACAGGTAGAACACGGCGTGACCGAACTGGTCACTGGCGTCGATTTAGTGGAATGGATGATACGCATCGCTGCGGGCGAAGCTGATGCTTTAGATGGTTATCGTCACCAACCCCAAGGACATTCAATCCAAGTACGCATTTACGCGGAAGATGCGAATAAAAACTTTCAACCTTCTAGCGGAGTACTCACTGAGGTTAAATTTTCATCTGCAGCGCGCAACGATAGCTGGGTAGAAACGGGTACTGATGTTTCACCATTCTACGACCCGCTTATTGCCAAAATACTGGTCCATGCTGCAGATAGAGATAGCGCAGTCGCTAAAATGCGTACTGCATTAGAAGAAACGCATTTAAGTGGCATTGAGACCAACTTGGAATATCTACGCCAAGTGTTTGCAGATACTGTTTTTCCGGCAGGCAGGCAAATTACCCGCTACCTCAATGGTTTTGAATACAAGCCGCATACGATTGATGTACAAGACGGCGGGGTGATGACGACCATACAGGACTATCCTGGCCGCATCGGCTACTGGGCTGTTGGCGTGCCGCCATCAGGGCCGATGGATCATTTGGCTTTTCGTTTTGCAAACAAATTGGTTGGCAATGCTGAAGGTGTTGCTGGGTTAGAAATTACACTTATCGGCCCTAAACTTAAATTTAATACAGATTCTGTAGTTGCCATTACTGGTGCACCTATCGAAGCCACGCTGGATGGTGAGTTAATTAACTTGTGGCAATCGCTTGCGATTAAAGCAGGCGGCGTCCTTAAACTAGGTAAGATTAACGGTGCAGGATGTCGTGCCTATTTAGCGGTGCAAGGTGGGTTCGATGTGCCAGATTATCTTGGCAGTAAATCTACGTTTACTTTAGGTCAGTTTGGCGGGCATGGCGGCAGAGCATTACGGGTTGGCGATGTGCTACATCTTACTAAGCAAGCGAACTCTGAATACATTGCAAAATCACTCCCGCAGAAATTGCAGCCAAACTATGCCAGCCAATGGGAAATAGGCGTGTTATATGGCCCGCATGGCGCACCAGATTTTTTTACTGATGCCGACATTGGAATGTTCTTCTCTACCGATTGGGAGGTGCATTACAACTCCAATACCACAGGGGTCAGGCTGATTGGTCCCAAACCACAATGGGCACGTAAAGATGGCGGAGAGGCTGGTCTACATCCTTCAAATATTCATGATAACGCTTACGCAATCGGCGCAATTGATTTCACCGGCGATATGCCTGTAATTTTAGGCCCTGACGGCCCGAGTTTGGGTGGTTTTGTATGCCCGGCGACTATTATTCAGGCAGAACTATGGAAAATGGGGCAACTCAAGGCGGGCGATACAATTCGCTTCAAAAAGGTCAGTCAAGAAGATGCCTGTGCTTATGAACAGGCACAAAATGCAATAGCGGCCAATTTAGCTGGAGAGCAAGTTGCTATTAAAACAAAGGTAATTAGTCACAGTCCGATTCTGACTGAAATTTCAGAAACATCAAATCAGATCAAGGTAGTGTATCGTCAATCAGGCGATAAGTATCTGCTAATTGAATATGGTGAACTGGTGCTAGACCTCAATTTACGCTTTCGTGTGCACGCACTGATGCAGTGGCTACAAGCAGAAGATATAAAAGGCATTATTGATCTAACGCCCGGTATCCGTTCCTTACAAGTACATTTTGACAGCCTGATACTGCCTATTAATCGACTCATACAGATTTTGCAACGAGCTGAAGCTGAGTTACCTAGCGTTGAAGAGATGGAGGTGCCAACACGTATCGTGCATTTACCATTGTCTTGGGATGATGTGGCGACTCAGTTAGCGATTGAAAAATATATGCAGTCTGTGCGCAAAGATGCGCCGTGGTGTGACTTTTCATCTGGTAACGCTAGTAATATCGAGTTTATTCGCCGAATAAATGGTTTAGATAGTATTGAAGATGTTAAGAAAATTGTGTTTAGCGCAAGCTATCTTACTTTAGGTCTAGGCGATGTTTATCTAGGCGCACCGGTTGCTACTCCAGTAGATCCACGCCACCGTCTAGTTACCACCAAATACAACCCCGCACGTACTTGGACGCCTGAAAATGCAGTGGGTATAGGAGGAGCGTACATGTGTGTGTATGGCATGGAAGGTCCTGGCGGCTATCAGTTTGTTGGACGCACCATACAGATGTGGAATCGTTGGGCTTCATTAAGATCAGAAAGCCAGATTAAGGATTTTAAAGACAGCAAACCATGGCTATTACGTTTCTTCGATCAAATTCGTTTTTACCCGGTAGAAGCTGAAGAGTTGTTGCAAATGCGTGAAGATTTTCCAAATGGAAAGTTTCAACTCAATATTGAAGAGCAGACTTTCCGTCTAAAAGACTATAACCAATTCTTAACTGATGAAGCCAGTTCGATTGATGCATTTAAAATAGGACAACAGGCTGCTTTTGATGCAGAACGTGAGCGCTGGATTGCAACAGGTCAGGCCAATTACAGTAGTGAAACCGAATCAGCCGTAGCGAATGATATTTTAGATATACCTACAGGCAGCTATGCATTCAGATCTCATGTGGCAGGCAACCTTTGGCAGATTAAACTGAAAGTGGGGGACTTTGTGAAAGAAGGTGATGTCGTGGCAGTTATTGAATCAATGAAAATGGAAATTGCAGTAACTGCCAGTTGTAACGGCAAGGTGGCACAAATTTTATGCAGTGAAGGGATGGCTGTCACGGTCGGTCAGAATCTAATCGTCATAGCAGAGGAATAAAAATATGAACTTACTAATCTCTCATCTTCGTAACCTGTATATTTCTCGTGCGCTCACACCTACCGAGCTGGTAAAGCAACTCGATGCAGAAATTGGCACTGAAGATAGCCACCACATTTGGATACGGCGCTTAAATCTGAATGAGTTGCTTTTATATACACAACAACTTGAAGGCAAAGACCCTGCTAACTTCCCTTTGTATGGTATCCCATTTGCGATTAAAGATAATATTGACTTAGCGGGTATTCCAACAACTGCAGGCTGCGCAGAATACGCATACACCCCGACGAAAAGTGCCACTGTAGTGCAGAAATTGATTGATGCAGGCGCTATTCCCATCGGAAAAACTAATCTGGATCAGTTCGCTACTGGCTTAGTCGGTACTCGTTCTCCTTATGGCGCTTGTAAAAACAGTATTAACCCAGAATATATTTCCGGTGGATCAAGTGCAGGATCTGCAGTTTCAGTAGCGTTAGGCATGGCTAGTTTTAGCTTGGGCACAGATACTGCTGGTTCCGGCCGTGTGCCTGCAGCTTTTAATAACCTGGTTGGGCATAAACCAACATGCGGATTATTGAGCACTTTAGGCGTTGTGCCAGCATGTCGCACGTTAGATTGTGTATCAATATTTGCTAAGAGCTCGGATGATGCCTTGTTGGTGCTGCAAAGTGCACAAGGTTTTGATGCTGATGACGCTTATTCTCGTCAAACACCTGCCAATGTAATGTCAAACTTAGGAAATCATTTTATATTTGGCGTACCTAAACCGGAACAGCTAGCGTTTTTCGGTAATTCTGAAACACCAATTTTGTTTAAGCAGGCCATTCAAAAAATAGAAAAAATTGGTGGAAAAGCTATTGAAATAGATTTCTCACCATTTTTAGAGACGGCACAGCTTTTATATGAAGGGCCATGGGTTGCTGAACGTTATGCAGCCATTCGGGAGTTCTTTGATTCGAAACCGGAAGCCATATTTCCTGTTACCAAACAAATTATCGGTAATGCGGAAAAATTCAGTGCGGCTGATACTTATACCGCACTTTATAAGTTAAAAGCGTTACAACGCAAAGCAGAGGCAGTCTGGAGTAACGTAGATATAATCATCACACCTACAGCTGGCACAATTTATACCATTGCAGAAGTTGAAGATAATCCAATTCAAACAAACACCAATTTGGGTTACTACACTAATTTTATGAACTTACTAGACCTGACAGCAGTTGCTGTGCCTATGGGTTTTCAAAGTAATGGCTTAGGTTTTGGCGTGACTATCTGCGCACCGGCTTTTAGTGATGATGCACTGCTAAATTTAGCCAACCGTTTATAACTGGAAAAATAATCATCATGACGACTGAAAATATAATCGACGAAAATCATATAAAAGTCGCTGTCTGTGGCGCTCATATGAAAGATTTACCTCTTAATCCTCAGCTTACTGCGCTAGACGGCAAGTTTATGGAAGCTACGCAAACATCACCAGACTACAAGCTATTCAAATTAAACGGCTTTATACCACCGCGCCCAGGCTTGTTGAGAGTCGTTGAAAATGGTAGCGCAATAGGGTTAGAGATTTGGCAAATACCACTAAAAAATTATGGGGAATTTGTAGCGAGCATACCAGCGCCATTGGGTTTTGGTACTCTAAAATTGGCAGATGGTAGCTTAGTGCAGGGATTTATGTGCGAGGCTTATGCCACGCTAGATGCGGTTGATATATCTCGATACGGCAACTGGCGTAATTACCTCAAAGAATCCCTATAAATTCGAAATTTCTTAACAAGTTGATGTATATGCTTTAGATGATATAGGGCTTAACCCTGCCGAAGTTGCAATCGTAGGCGATGACGATTGACTCAATTGCGGAATCGCCTAAATTGATAGCATATTAAATACAAGAAAGTTGAATAACGCACTGTTTTAATACATTGCGCACATCAAACAGGCATAATCGGCGCCTATTATTTCTCAAAAATAAAATATCCCCTGGTCTGATAGGGCAGTCTCTAGACCATTCCTTTAGGTTTCTCATCCAATTAATTTAATTGTATGCCACAAAATTGTAATTGGCACGGCTTATGCTGTTTAATTAAGGGACAGTGCATGAGTTAAATCTTAATCATTATTGGGAATGTACAAAATGAAAACCTTATTTGATAGTACTTTGTTACACATTGGGCAGCATTGGCAAATGGAGTATATCTGTTATGAAGATTATCACTAACAAGTCCGACACAACAATTGACTATCTTGTAGCCAGTGACTTCGATCAGACGCTGAGCTTTAATGACTCAGGTTTGGTGCTGGCCGAAATGCTTGGTATTGCTGATTTTGAAGATAAGGTTAAAGGACTTGCTCAGTCAAACCTCGTTCAACAGGGCGCCGAACTTGCATATTTGTTGCGGCATGATCCTGCATTTCGCGGTGTCCGTCTTGAACACCTGATTGAAACAGGCAAACGTGTCCGTCTAAAAGACAATGTGCAGTTATTTGCGGAAATATTGAGTGACGGCTTGGATGGTTCCAGCTTTCAATTCTTTGTGATATCTGCTGGCCCACGTGAAGTGGTGCGCTCAGCGCTTGAAGGCATCGTCCCACCAGAGAATATATTTGGTTCAGAATTCGAATTCGATACTGAAACGGGCGAGATTTGCTCGATTCTACGCGTACCGGCAGGTAATGGTAAGGTTGTAGTGCTGCAGGAATTAGAACTTAAACATCAAATGAGTTCTGACCGGGTAATTTATATCGGGGATGGAAGTTCTGATCTCTATGTCATGCACGATGTGAATAGCCGAGACGGTCATACCATCGCCGTGTCGGAAACAAAATCCATCGGCCGCATTGCGCACCGAACAGTTCTTAGCAACAATGCGGTCAGTGTGTTAGTGCCAATTCTTGAAGATGTTCTTAAATGGGATTCACATCAGGTGCGCGAATTGTTTACCTTACATGGTTTAGCACTTCAGGATTGGGACAAAATCCATACCGACTGGATAACCTTCCACAACGGTGATAAGACGTTAGTAAGCTAATGTGGATTATTACTTAATATTACGAGTAAACAGACATGAATACGACTAATCTTATTGGTTATTTCTCCGCATTTCTAACCACCCTTGCATTTGTGCCACAGGCACTTCATTCATGGAAGACACGTGATTTATCAGGGGTTTCGTTGCCTATGTACAGTATATTTAGCTTGGGGGTAATGGGTTGGATAGTTTATGGCGTAATGATTGTTAGCTGGCCCATCATCTTGGCAAACATCGTAACATTTGTATTAGCCTGCGCAGTGCTTTGCCTAAAGTTAAAACACCGCTAGATTATCTATTGTAATGGTCTGGTCTGGCATGGCGATGCATTCTTAAAAGTAGTATCAATGAGAACTAATGTGTAGTCCTTTAGGGACGGTTATGTTTTCCATTCCAATGCTCTAGCTGAGATATACCCATATTTGTATGTGGCAATAGCAATCTTACCTATCAATCTGCATTAAGCTTAAGTGATTCAAAGCTTATTGAATAGATTTTCTTCGAACTTAGCAACAGAAGTTCAGAGCCGAAATCCTAATAATTTAATAAAAAAAAGAAACTATCTCGAATATATTTAATCAGTAACCAAGATACTAATCTTAAAAAACAAAAAAGGGTAAGAATGCAGCTCACCAGCCTAGCCATACAGTTGGCAGAAAAAAGTTTAATTCCTGACTATCTTATCCGGCAAGGGATCAGCAATCTATCTGAAAAACGTCTTCAGGAGATTCATGCAGACAATTGTGAAAAGGGTATTGAAAGACTAAGCGCATTCGTATCAGCAATGAATAACGCACCAATTGCATTGGTGCCGGAACTTGCAAATGCGCAGCACTACGAATTGCCGACAAAATTCTTCGAGTTGTGCCTTGGTGTTCACAGGAAATACAGCAGCTGCTTCTGGCTTCCGGAAACCGAAACTCTGGATGAGGCTGAAGCGAACGCACTTGCTCTGACCTGTGAACATGCAGATCTCAAAAATGGGCAGAATGTGCTTGAACTAGGCTGTGGCTGGGGTTCGCTGACCTTATGGATGGCGGAGCGCTATCCGGGCAGCACCATTACAGCTGTGTCAAACTCCAACTCGCAGCGTGAGCATATCATGGCAATGGCAAAAACGCGCGGCTTGACAAATGTACGCGTGATCACTTGTGACATGAATAAATTCAATCCTGCAGATTACGATATCGACTCTCAGTTTGACCGCGTGGTATCGGTAGAGATGTTTGAACATATGCGTAATTACAAGGTGTTATATAAGAGGATTCATGATTGGTTAGCACCCAGCGGCAAGTTCATGATGCATATTTTTGTGCATCGTAATACACCTTACTTCTTCGAAGTTCAGGGTGACGATGACTGGATGAGTCAGTTCTTCTTTTCAGGTGGAATGATGCCAAGCGATGATCTTCCCCTGCACTTTCAGGATGACCTGAAGCTTTCAAAACGCTGGCGCTGGGACGGTACCCATTACGAAAAAACCGCTAATGCCTGGCTCGAAAATATGGATAAGCATCGCGAAGAGATTGATGCAATTCTTAAAGAAACATATGGACTTGAAAGCGCAGAGAAGTGGCGTAACCGCTGGCGTATATTCTACATGGCATGTGCGGAGCTGTTTGGTTATAAGCATGGACAGGAATGGTGGGTCACCCATTACCAGTTCGAACGTCGACTATGACTTATGCTGTTAACTAATTTTATTCTATTTCAGATGGCTTGGCTGGCTTGTGTTGCTGGTGCAGCTAAAGGGTTGCCATGGCTTGGCGTTACTGTCACGATTGTTGTGCTTGGCTGGCATCTGTTCAAAGCTAAACGCGCTATGACTGAGCTATTGCTGATTGTTGCTGCCTTGTTGATAGGTGCCGGTTTCGACCAGACAATGCTTTCAATGAAATGGGTAGAGTATCAGCAGCACGGCTGGAGCACCTCACTTGTTCCCGTATGGATACTAGCGCTGTGGGGAAGCTTTGCTTCTACACTGAATTTAAGCCTGGCATGGATGCAGCAGCGATATATGATCTCTGTGCTATTTGGTGCTGCAGGTGGTCCATTGGCTTATCTAGGTGCCGAGAAGATCGGCGCAGTTTCATTAGATGGAAATACCTCCTATATCGCGCTCGCTGTTGGTTGGGCTGTCATCACACCGCTACTTTTACATCTTGCCAGTCATCTGAATGGATTTAAAGTGGAGCGTGCATGATGAATTGGTATGCATATCTGAATGGCCTGTACATTATGCTTGCCTTTGGTTTCTTAGGCTGGGTTTTCAGCCTGTACCGTAACAACGTCACCCATGTGGACAGTATGTGGAGCCTTTTCTTTGTGCTGTCAGGGTTCACTTATGCGAGCCAAACGGTAGAGCTGACAGCAAGAACACTGATTGTGATGACCCTGTTGATTATATGGGCTGTCCGACTATTCGTATATCTGACATGGCGCAACTGGGATCCGCACGAAGATCACCGCTATGCTGAAATACGCAGGAATAATTCTCCAGGCTTTGCCCTTAAAAGTATCTATATCATATTCGGGCTGCAGGCTATGCTGGCTTGGGTGATCTCACTGCCTATCCTAGGCGCTATAAGTTCGGATAAGCCAATAAATACCTTGGACATGTTAGGTGTTACGGTTTTTACTTTTGGATTTATCTGGGAGACCATAGCGGACTGGCAGCTGATAGCGTTCAAACACAATCCCGCGAACAAGTCCAATGTGCTGAATACAGGCGTTTGGCGCTACAGCCGTCATCCTAATTACTTCGGTGAGTGCTGTGTATGGTGGGGTTTCTACCTGATTGCGCTGGCAGCCGGCGCTTGGTGGGCGATTCCTTCGGCAGTTCTGATGACGTTCCTGCTACTGAAGGTGAGCGGCGTGTCTTTGCTTGAAAAGGACATCGCAGTGCGCCGTCCAGAATATGTTGACTACATCAAGTCAACCAACGCTTTCATTCCGGGCAAGTTAAAGGTGGTAAAAAAATGAAGAAGACTTTTCCGCTATTGCTGGCTGTAATAATCCCCAACATCGGGTACGCAAAGGAATGGAACTTTGATGTCTATCTGGATAAAACCAGAATAGGTCAGCATACATTCAGATTGAGTGAGGGTAACGAGCTTATCAGCCAGGCAAAATTCAATGTAAAAGTGTTGTTTATTAACGCCTACAAATACAACCACAACACAGTTGAGCACTGGAAAGACGGCTGTCTCAAAAGTCTTGAGTCTAGCACCTTAGAAAACAATATCTCGACTAGAGTGAAGGGTGAATCAAGTGACGGTGAGTTTGTGGTAAATGACGGCAAGGCAAAGCAAGTATTACCAGGTTGCCCGATGACTTTCGCTTACTGGAACCAGAAGGTACTGGAACAGACGAAGTTGCTCAATCCGCAGAATGCAGAATGGCTTGACACTAGGATCGTCAGGATCGGTAGCGAGATGCTTGATGTGAAAGGTAATAAAGTTGAGGCTCTGCGCTATAAATTAGATGCCAGCCTTGCTGGTAAACCTAAACTCAATATCGACCTGTGGTATCGGGCTGACAATCAGGAGTGGGTCGCCCTCAAGTCGATTACCCCTGAAGGCTATACCATCAATTACAAACTCAGGTAATTTATATAATGACTATTCAAATCTTAAAGAATCTATTGATTATGACGATATTCGCAAGCCTATTGGGCGCATGTGCTACCAATCAAAAACCGCAGATAGCTACGGTACCGCAAGTGGATATCCCAAGATTCATGGGCGCATGGTATGTGATAGCAGCGATTCCGACAGTAATAGAAACAGAGTCTTTTAATGCGATCGAGACTTACAGACTGGATGCTGATGGCACCATTGCAACGACGTTCACTTTCAACAAAGGCAGTTTTGGTGGAAAAATGAAGACCTATACGCCTCGTGGATTTGTTGTTGAGGGTAGTGGAAATGCACGCTGGGGCATGCAGTTCATCTGGCCAATCAAATCGGAATTTCTGATAGCACATCTGGATGAGGGATATACACAGACCATTATCGCCAGAAACGCCCGAGACTATGTATGGATTATGGCGAGAACGCCCCAAATCAGCGATGAGGCCTATGCAACTCTGAGGAAAAAAGTTGCTGATATGGGTTACGACATTACGCAACTGCGCAAAGTCCCTCACAATCAACGCGAAAATAGATAGAACGCATTATGTTTAATAAAATAATCTCATGGTTTGACAATAAGGTTGTGCATGCTGACTCTTCGGTTGCAGAAGGCAATTGGTCTGACATTGACTTGCTTCGGGTAATCCCGTTCGTGCTAATTCACCTTGCCTGCTTTGCTGTGTTCTGGGTAGGCTTTAGCTGGTTTGCTTTTTGCTTTGCCATTGTACTTTATGGTGTACGAATGTTTGCCGTAACAGGGTTTTATCATCGCTACTTTTCACATAAGGCTTTCCATACATCACGGGCGTTCCAGCTGATTCTGGCCGTTATGGGGGCGACTGCCGTGCAGCGCGGTCCGCTTTGGTGGGCCTCTCATCACCGCCATCACCATGCATATTCGGATAACCATAAAGATTCACATTCTCCATTGCAGCATGGTTTTTTTTGGAGCCATATTGGCTGGTTTTTAGCGTCCAGGAATTTTTCTACGCAAACACACAGGGTCAAGGAACTGTCGGCTTTCGTAGAACTGCGCCTGTTAGATCGTTTCGATAGTGTCGTGCCGATTCTGTTGGGTATTGGCATCTATCACTTTGGCGACTGGCTTGCCATTGCGCATCCTAGTCTCGGCACTAACGGTATGCAGCTTTTCATCTGGGGTTTCGTCATCTCGACAGTGGTGCTTTATCACGCCACGTTTAGCGTCAACTCTTTAGCACACGTATGGGGTAAACGCCGCTATGCAACTAAAGACCAGAGCAGGAATAACCTCCTGATTGCATTGTTGACACTAGGCGAAGGCTGGCACAACAACCATCATCACTATCCAGCATCTGCAAACCAGGGGTTTTACTGGTGGGAGATTGACCTCACTTATTACGGATTGAAAGTACTCTCAGCACTTGGGCTAATCTGGAAACTTAGAACAGTTCCAGTTGCAATCCGCGAGTCTAAAAAAATCCATATTCATTAACCATTATTTCAGAGACGACAAGATTGAAGATCGCCATTATAGGTAGCGGCATAGCGGGAAATACGATTGCCTACAAATTGCATAAAGAACATGATATTACGGTATTTGAGGCTAACGATTACATCGGCGGGCATACTCATACCCACCAGATCCGGTATGAGGGTCAGGCTATCTCAGTTGATACCGGATTCATCGTATTCAATGACCGCACCTATCCCAATTTCATCGCATTGCTGGATGAACTCGGCGTCGCTTGGCGTTCCAGCAGTATGAGCTTTAGTGTGCGCTGCGAGGATACCGGTCTTGAATATAATGGTACGACATTGAACAGTCTGTTTGCACAGCGCATCAATCTTTTCAAACCTTCATTCCACCGCATGATTCGAGACATTCTGAAGTTCAACAAAAACTCTCTTGAGTTATTGAAGGACGGCAGCGAGATCAGGCTAGGCGATTATCTGAAGCATGGCGGTTACAGTCAGCAATTCATCGATTATTACATCATACCGATGGGTTCTGCGATATGGTCGACAGATGCCAAGCAGATGCTGGACTTTCCGGCACGCTTCTTTGTGCGTTTCTTCCATAATCATGGCATGCTAACTGTGAATGACCGCCCGGAATGGCGCACCATTGCTGGCGGCTCTGACAACTATGTAGAAGCACTTACGAAACCATTTAAGCAATCCATACGCCTGAATACCCCGGTTGAGAACGTTCGTCGCCTGCAGGATGCGGTTATATTAAAGCCTAAGTTTAGCGAGGAGGAGCGTTTTGATTATGTGTTTTTTGCCTGCCATAGCAATCAGGCGCTAAACATATTAAGTGACAAGTCATCAGCCGAAGCTGAAGTTCTTGGCGCCATTCCCTATCAGAACAACACCGTATTCCTGCATCATGACAAGACTTTGTTGCCTAAGCGCAGGCTGGCATGGGCGGCATGGAACTATCATGTCACCAACCCAGCGTCAGAGCGTGTTGCCGTTACTTACAACATGAACATCCTGCAAGGGTTGCAGACACGTGAGCCATTGCTGGTGACGTTAAATCACACGGGCAAGATCGACCCTAAAAAGGTAATTAAACGTATTGATTACCTGCACCCAGTTTATACAGTGGCTGGTTCAGTCGCTCAGGCAAGGCATGCTGAGATTAGCGGAGTAAACCGCACCGGTTTTGCCGGCGCGTACTGGCACAACGGTTTCCACGAGGATGGCGTAGTCAGTGCACTACAAGCTCTGAAACATTTTGAACGCTACTGTAATGGCAAACGCTAATAACCCGAGGAGTGCGATCTATAGCGGCTGGGTGTCACATCAGAGGTGCCACCCAAAACGGCATAAATTTAACTATAAAGTGTTTATGATGTTTTTAAATCTGGATGAACTTCCTAGCCTGTTTACCTGCTTTAGATTCTGGTCTTACCAGCGCAAAAATATTGCCTGGTTCAACCGTGCCGATTATTACGGACATCCTGAAATACCCCTCAAAGAGTCCATCTCTAATCTAGTACACCATTCAACCGGCAAGCGTCCTGAAGGCAAGATATGCATGCTCACTAATATGCGCTATTTTGGCTACTGCTTTAATCCGGTCACATTTTATTATTGCTTTGAGCCTGAAAGTCAAAAAATTCAGTACATAGTCAGTCATATTACCAATACGCCCTGGGGTGAAGACCATGTTTACGTGCATGACTTTGAAAAGACGGCCATGAAAAATGGCGCAACTTCTACATTCAAATTCAGTAAAGCCTTTCATGTGTCGCCTTTTATGTCGATGGACGTTCAATATGAATGGTCATTCAAACTGGAAAGCGAGCAAATCCTTATCCACATGCTTAACCTGCAGAACGGTGAGCAGACTTTCAATGCGTTACTGAACCTGAAGCGCACTGAACTCAGTGAATACACATTAAACAAAACGCTGTTTGCCTACCCGTTCATGACACTTAAGGTAATTGCAGGTATTTACTGGAATGCTTTGTTGTTATGGCTAAAGCGTGTTCCTTTTTACGAAAATCCTAACCTGAAAAAGAAATAATTATGTCCATTTCAGTATTACAGCAAGAAACACTCACCAGCAGTCTTAAAGAGAAGAGCCGTGCAAAATGGGTTGCACGTTTCGCCAAATCACAAATATTAAGCCATCTAGGCAATCTGCAAGCCAGCCGCCTGACGTTGGTTGATGGTAACGAAAACTATTTTTTTGGCAATCCAAGCCATACATTGCATGCGATTATCCATGTGCATGACCAGCGCTTTTACGGCGAGATCGCTTTTGGCGGCAGCATTGGTGCAGGGGAGGCTTACATGCTGGGTTACTGGAGTGCGGATAACCTCACCAACGTGATTCGCCTGATGTGTATCAACCAGTCGGTGATGGATAACCTTGAGGGTGGCTATCAATGGCTGACGAAACCAATCATGCGCGTGCTGCACTGGCTCAACAGTAACACCACTGAGGGCAGTCGTAAGAATATTGCAGCCCATTATGACCTTGGCAACGAGATGTTCCAGCTGTTTTTGGATCCAACCATGATGTATTCCAGCGCCATGTTTACTGAAGACACAAAAACATTGCAGCAAGCATCTGAGCTGAAGCTGAAAACTATCTGCGACAAGCTGAAACTCAAGCCAACGGACCATGTGCTTGAAATTGGTACTGGCTGGGGCGGATTTTCAATTTACGCCGCAAAAAATTACGGTTGCAAGATTACTACCACTACAATATCAGAGCAGCAGCACCAACTCGCTAAAGAAATGGTAGAAGAGGCTGGCTTAAGCGACAAAATCACTCTGTTGCTGGATGACTACCGGCACCTAAGCGGACAATTTGACAAGCTGGTTTCGATTGAAATGATTGAAGCTGTCGGTTATCAGTTCTATGATACCTATTTCTCAAAAGTCAGCTCACTGTTAAAGCCCGAAGGCCTGGCACTTATTCAGGCAATTACAATTGCTGACCAACGCTACGAAAGCGCTAAAAAATCTGTAGATTTCATTCAGCGCTACATCTTCCCAGGCTCATGTATTCCGTCTAATACTGCTATGTTGAATAGCATTACAAACATGACAGATATGCGCCTGGTCGACTTGGAAGATATTGGCCCGCATTACGCAACTACTTTACGTATGTGGCGTGAAAATTTTTTCACTAACATAGAGCAGATCAGCAAACTGGGATACTCTCAAGAGTTCATTAAAATGTGGGAGTTCTACTTTTGTTATTGCGAAGGTGGTTTTGAGGAACGGGCTTTAGGTGATATGCATTTACTATTAGCCAAACCTTTTAATCGAAGTGTTCGACTAAGGGTGTAGCAGGTTTGATTTTTCAATTAGGCCTTATTTTACATGCCAAAAAGATTCATATTTGTTAATCAGCGTGCAATACTTTCCAGATTATAGGTGGAAACAGTGTCCAATAGTTTCCACCTCAGTATGTCACCATCCAGTGTTTAGCTGGAGGTTCACAATTCTGAAATCAGCCCGTGTAGGGCGCAATCGTTATTGCGTCGCATGAATGTCAATCAAATGCTGTTATGTGCTGGATGGCTGCTACCTATATGCCGTTAATACTTTTTTAAGTTTCTTTAAATCTAGTACAGCAAACATCTGATTCCGACCAACGTTTGAGCTCGGAATTAATTTACTCGCAGTTACATAACGCCGAAATGTAGACATTGAAATATCCAAGTATTCAACAGCTTCCTGCGCGGTGAATTCGTCACCAGCCAATTGGCCAAATAGCTGCTCATGACTCATATCCTCATCACGGAAAGCATTCGTGGACAGTATGACGAAGAATTTTTGCCTCTCGTTAGCTGGCATATGTTTTAGATCTTGAAATAGATCCTCTGCGGTCATTGTGTGCGCCATTTCTCTACTCCTCTAATTTTAAATACCGCTTAAGTTCATCATAAAAGTTTTCGTGCGAACCAACCTGATAGAAGTCGATAAACAATAATTCCAGATCGACCCCTTTGTTAATCGACCCCTGTAATGGTGGACGATAAGCAACAAGGTATTCTTGGCGATTAAAGCGAAACTTATAAACTCTTATTCCAATGAGATCGCCTAACATAGCCTCGCCGATCTCTGGGTCCGCGCAAATATCCTCTGTAGCATCCTCAATAGCAAGCTGTAACGGCTTATGCGCCTTTTTAACAAATTTACTAAACGGTGGTTTATAGTTTGGCTTCAGCTCCATGACTCTGTATTGACTCAATTTTAAACAAATAACAAGTCACATCATGTAATATTGCAAATTTAAACTGACTTTTTAGCATCTTGTAGGACGTAGCTAACTATGTAGGCTATAAATTAAGTTACTATTGGGAATACGGGCCTGGAAGTAATAGCCGTTTGAACGCTCTAAAAGACCTTGAGTAGACATAGAATTCATACCTTATTGTAGCTGAATGTATCCAGCTTTGTATCCAATAAGATGCTCTAAAAGGCTTGCTACGTGTGATTTTGCTTGCGAATCAACCACTTAAGGTTGTATTGGCGTCCCCACGGGGATTCGAACCCCGGTCGCCTCCGTGAAAGGGAGGTGTCCTAGGCCTCTAGACGATGGGGACCTAAGAATTTCTATACCGTATTACAAGTGCAGCATTCTACTACAAAACACTCATTTATTTAAGCGGATTTTAGTAAATCTTTACATTTTGGTGGAGATAAGCGGGATCGAACCGCTGACCTCTTGCATGCCATGCAAGCGCTCTCCCAGCTGAGCTATACCCCCGTACCTACATCCTTCGCTATTAATTGCTTGTACTGTCAGCGAGGCGCCATATTAAAGATGGCGCGCTGTGTTGTCAATGATTTTCACTGTGATTTTAAGAATCAATACTAAATATTTACTCACTCATTAATTTCGAAAATTAAATCAAGTTGAAGTTGCAAATTAACCACGTGTATTTGATTGACTCTCAAACTGCGTTAGTTCAACACGTGGTAATGGTTGCCATCCCGCTTTGCGATGTTCTGCTGCTACATTAGTAAACACGCCACCGCGCACATAAAATTTAGCGGTTACTCGCATAAATTTAGGATTTGTTGCTGTCACTAAATCATCTAATATAGTATTGGTGACAGCTTCGTGAAAACAGCCTTTATCACGGAAAGACCACATGTATAGCTTCAAGCTTTTAAGCTCTACGCAGGTTTGATCAGGAATATAGTCTAAATAAATTACCGCAAAATCAGGTTGGCCAGTTTTTGGGCATAGGCATGTAAACTCTGGGATCTCCATATGAATATGAAAATCACGCATTTGGTTGGGGTTATCAAACGTTTCTAAAGTTTTAGTGGGTTGCGCGGTTGGTTTTCCGCCAATTGATTGTGTTGTCATAGGTGTTTTTGCTTAAAAAAAGTTATTATACTAGCTTATAAAATTCTATAAAAATTTTAGCTTAACAAATTACTGTTAACTTTATAAATTCAATTTGCGTTTAACTCACTTAAAACTTGCCGGTTTCAAATCGTTTGTTGATCCAACGACGCTGCATATTCATGGTCAGCGCGTGGGCGTTGTTGGGCCCAATGGATGCGGAAAATCCAATGTTATGGAATCTGTACGCTGGGTGCTGGGCGAATCATCTGCCAAAGAAATGCGCGGCGATAGCATGGATGATGTCATCTTTAACGGCTCTGGTAATCGCAAGCCCATTTCCCGTGCCAGTGTTGAACTGGTATTTGATAACAGTTTGGGCGGCGCTTCAGGCGAATGGTCACAATACGCTGAAATATCAGTCAAACGTGTGATTGAGCGTGACAAAGGCTCTACTTACTATATCAATAACACCGTTGTTCGCCGTCGCGATGTAGCTGATTTGTTTTTAGGGACAGGCTTGGGCGGTAGAGCGTATGCCATTATTGGTCAAAATACTATAAACCGCATCGTTGAAGCCAAACCGGAAGAGCTGCGTATTTTTTTAGAAGAAGCCGCAGGCATTAGTAAATATAAAGAACGGCGGCGCGAAACCGAATCGCGTTTGCGTGACACACGTGAAAACTTAACCAGGGTAGAAGATATTCTGCGTGAGTTGGACAAGCAGATTTTGCACTTACAGTCTCAGGCGGTGGTGGCAGAACAATACCACCGTTTACAGGACGCATTAAATATTACCAAAGGCCAAGTATGGCTTCTAAAAAAACGTGATGCCAGTGCGCAATGGGAAAAAGCGCAACGTCATGTTGAAAAGCTAGTTAATGAGCTAGAAGCGCAAATGGCAAGTTTGCGTAATAACGAAAGCGCATTAGAGCTTGCACGGCAACAAAATTTTAATGCAGCAGAAACCGTAAATCAGGCACAAACTAAGTATTACGAAGTTAATGCCGAAGTATCTAATCTTGAGAATCAGGTTAAAAATACCGCTGAAGCTCGAGAACGTATGCAATTGCAACTGCAGCAACTTACGGCACAGTTGGATAAAAATATCGCTCAGCATGATCATTTTCAAGACAGTTTATTAAGTGCCCAACATGAAATACAGGCCGCAAACACTGATTTTTCAGCTGCCGAGCAAGTGATTAAGATGGCAAGAGATGCCGTCCCAATATTATCAAATCAATATCAGCTAGCGTTGGCTGCATTTAATGTTAGCCAGTCGGCACTTATCCATGCAGAACAGCGATTACGCCTGGAGCAGGCGAATATTGGGCATATAACACGTACGGTGACTGAAACTAACGAACATTTACTGCGCTTGCAGCAAAGTTTAACCCATTTGCAATTTCCATCAGACGAGGCACTTGCGGAAAAAGAGGCGCAGCTTGCTTTAGCCGAGGCAGAAATTACGTCTATCGAAAAACATGTATCAGAGCTGCTGCAAAATGAGCATTCCATTAATTTGGCACTTAAAGAAGGTCGCGATTTGCATGGAACAAATCAAAGAGCGCTAAATTTACTTGAAGCTGAGATTGGCTCGCTGATGAAAATTCAGCAAGCCATGCAAAATGGCAACAATGAGGTTGCATTGTCCAAATGGCTAAAAACTGCCGGATTAAATAATAGTGCCCGTATTTGGCAAAAGATTAGTATTAAGTCAGGCTGGGAAACCGCATTTGAATCAGCATTAGGGGCTAGGCTGAACGCATTTGCAACGTACGAAATGGCTAAGGCAGACAGGCCGCCAAGCGCGTTAAGCCTGGCATTTACAACAAACCCTGTTGTCACTAATAAAATATCTGCTAAAACTGAACAATCACCACTTTATTCATTGGTGGAGAAAATTGAGCCAAATTTGCAAGCCGTATTGCAAGACTGGCTCGCAAATGCGTATTTTCTTGAAGATGGCGTGGATGCAATTGCTGCGAGCAAATCCTTAGCAAGCGGTGAATATTTGGTGAATAGGCAAGGCGACATTTACACCAAGCAAAGCGTTAGCTACTTTGGTGCACAATCGTTATTGCATGGTGTGCTGGAGCGACAAGCGCAGCTTGATAAGCTACAGATAAAGCTACCTGATTTACAGAAAAGTTTAGCTCAGACTAATCAGCATGTCATTAAGTTGGAACAAAAGCTACATTCGTTACGTGCAGAACATCAAACACGTAATCAGCAACTAAAAACTGCTACTCAGCAGGCACACCAATTCAATTTGGCACTTCAGCAACTCAAGCAGCAGCAATCAAATGCGCTGCAAAGGCAAAAGGTATTGCAAGCCGATATTGCATTAGCTGATGAAAAACGGTTAAAACTTATTGCTGAGTCTGCACTTAAAGCGCAGTTGATTAAAGAAATTTCACAGAGTTTAGACCATTTGCAGAGCGAGAAAACAGTTGCGAATGAATATAAGATTACTGCTGAAACTGCTTTTAATGAAGCGCGTAATCAATTACAAACACTAGAACGGGCACATCAAGAAAAAACTTTTAATATAAGATTAAATAATAACAATATCAAAGAATTAAGTAATAAAATTAACTCTTTACTTGAAGAAAATACCAGCCTTAAATTACGCTGCAATGAAGTTGAAGCCACTTTATCTGCCACCAAAATGGAAGCATTAAAAACCAATTTAGAAAATGCACTGAATCACAAGCAACAACACGAGCTGGCCTTGGCGTCAGCACGCAATCAAATGAGTGAGACTGAAACGGCATTACAACAACAAGAACGTTCCCGTATGCAGAATGAACAATTGCTGCACCCATTAAGAGACAAATTAGAAGCAAGCAGACTAGTAGAACAAGAATCGCGTTTATATTTTGAGCATTGCCAAGCTGAGCTAACAGCTTCTAATATTAGTGAATTACATCTTGCTGAACATTTAGAAGCGCTAATGGCAAACGGTAATGAAGATAAGCTTAAAGTGCCTTATTTTGAAAGAAAGCGGGATAATTTAGCGATTGAGATAGAAGCGCTTGGTGCTGTGAATTTGGCGGCAATTCATGAGCTGGATACCGAACAAACCCGCAAACACTATCTAGATAGTCAATGTAAAGATTTGAGAGAAGCCAGCGAAACGCTTGAAGATGCGATTCGTAAAATTGACAGGGAAACCAGAGGGCGTTTACAAGCAACTTTTGATGAGGCTAATCGACATTTTAGTGAACTGTTCTCTACACTTTTTGGTGGTGGGCAGGCAAGGTTAGAACTGCTTGGTGAAGAGATTTTAGATACAGGCATGCTGGTATTTGCACAGCCGCCTGGCAAAAAGAATAGCACTATCCATTTGTTATCTGGCGGCGAAAAAGCTTTAACCGCGTTGGCCTTGGTATTTGCTTTGTTTAGATTGAATCCGGCACCATTTTGCTTAATGGATGAAGTGGATGCGCCATTAGATGATAGTAATACCGAACGTTTTTGTTCGATGGTAAAAAAAATGTCTGAAAAAACACAGTTTTTATACGTAAGTCATAATAAAATAACCATGGAAATGGCGCAGCAATTGATAGGTGTTACTATGCAAGAGTCTGGCGTATCGCGTATTGTAGATGTAGACATGGAAGCGGCGGTGCGTATGATAGACGAAGTAACGGCTTGATGATGAGTTAATGCCACACACCTAAAAAGTAGAAAGCCTGAATGATGACAGCAACTTTGAAAGTTAAGTTTAAATGAGTGATTTGCAAATAGCGCTAATAGCCATTGGTGCACTGATTATATTAGCAGTGCTCATTATTAATTGGTGGCAAGAGAGACGATTTCATCGTCAAGTGGAGGAGAATTTTGCTCCGATGCAAAGAGATGCTTTATTAGATGATCCAGCTTTAGATACCAGTGATTTTAATGACGCTTTAAGTGACCGTTTTGATAATCGGGCGACCGATCACTTTTCTATTGATACAATTCCGGCTGAAATTGCAACGCAACAGTCAGCCAAGTATCAAGCACCAGTGAAGCATGATGACCGTGAACGTTTTGTTCACTTAACTCAAGGCGATGCATCTGAAACCGCATTGCGCGAAGATGAATCTATAGAAGCAACTTACAATCAGCTCGTCAATTCCAAATTAGAAAAATCCAAGTTAGAAAAACTGTCTCCCAATAATGCAGAATCTATTGCTAGCCATCATCAAGAATCGGTAATTAAAGTCAATCCCGAGCAAACAAATGCGTTTAGAGCTGTGTTTGATGAAGAAATTAATCCAAAAAATGAGTTTACTAAAAACAATGAGGTTGCTAAAAACACAGGTGCGAGTATTGAAGTTAATGCCCAACAAAAAGACACCTCAGACTCAGCAGTAAGCCTACCTTCCATGTTGCATGGACAAATTGACTTAACAGCATTATTGTATCTGGCGACAGAAACTTCGGTCAGCACATTGAATAATGCGCTGAATTCATTATTTGACGACTTTGATAAACCCATTTTTGTACATGTACTGGATTCGAACAAACAATGGCATCTACTTAAAGACTTACAATCCAGTCAAGAAGCCCTCAATCAACAAATATCAAAAGTGGCGTGTAGCATGCAACTGGCAGATCGTGGTGGAGCAGTGACGCGTAACACTTTAAATCGCTTTCAGTTGGCTGTTGAAACATTAGGTCTGGATATAAACGGCCATGTGGAATGGCAAGGAGCTGGCGATGCACTTACAGTAGCAAATGCGCTAGATTTATTTTGTATAGAGGTTGATAAAACCATAGGTTTCCATTTAGTACATGGTGAAAGCGGCGCGTTCACAGGCACTAAACTAAGAGGTTTAGCTGAGTCTCAAGGCCTTAAACTGACTGCAGATGGTGGTTTTAAATATTTTGATGAATTATCTGACAATCAACCAAGTAATACGCAAGCTTCGCTTAATCCTCAATTACATCCATCATTTGTGATGTTTAACCGCGATGGCAATCCATTTAGCCCTGAAATGCTAAGAACTTCCGTTGTAAAAGGCGTGACCTTCCAGTTGGATATTCCACATGTAAAACAATCAGCAGAAGTATTCAGTCATATGGTGCAAGTCGCAAGGCAGATGGAAATAGGCTTAAATTCTGTACTGGTCGATGATAACAATAGAGTATTGGGTGATATCCAGATTGAAAAAATCCGTCAGCAACTTAAAGTGATTCAAGCCACTATGTTAGTCCGCGGTATCGTTCCAGGCTCTGATTGCGCACACAGATTATTTTCTTAAAAATTCAACCGTTGTAAATTAATTACAATTTTCAGATGGTACAAATCACATGTTAGACAATGTAGAGCAACTCGACTTAGCGTTGCGCTGTCAGGAGTTACGCCAACTTATTGCGCAATATGACCACGAATATTATGCGCTAGATGCGCCAACTGTGCCGGATAGTGAATATGATCGCATCTATCGCGAGCTACAAACGCTAGAAAATCAACACCCAAACTTAATTACTACAGATTCCCCAACCCAACGGGTAAGCGGCTCTGCAGTCAATGCTTTTAATAGTATTACGCATAAACAAGCAATGCTATCTCTCAATAATGCATTTGCAGAAAACGAACTGGAGGCCTTTGACAAACGTATACGCGATGCACTTGGGCAAGACCTTATTGAATATGCAGTAGAGCCTAAATTTGACGGTTTAGCAATTACACTTACCTATGAGAATGGCCTGTTTACTCAAGGAGCAACGCGTGGTGATGGCTACTCAGGTGAAGATGTCACGCACAATCTACGCACTTTGCGTTCAATTCCAATGCGACTTAATTGTGTACAGCCGCCTAAGTTACTGGAAGTGCGTGGAGAAGTGCTCATGTTTAAGCGTGATTTTGAAAAACTCAACAAAGCACAGCTGGCTAAGGGCGAAAAATTGTTTGCTAATCCACGAAATGCCGCAGCTGGTAGCCTTCGTCAATTAGATGCCAAAATTACCGCAACACGTCCTTTAAGCTTTTTTGCATATGGCTTAGGTGCATCAGAAGGCCTACCTACATTAAACAGCCATAGCGCCGCCATGGACTATCTGGAAGGATTATATTTTCCTGTTAGTAACGAGCGAACCGTGGTGCTTGGATTAGCTGGCTTACTTACTTACTACCAAAAAATTGGGCAGGTGCGCGACAAATTACCATTTGATATTGATGGCGTTGTATATAAAGTTAATCAGTTCAATCAGCAAAATGAACTAGGTTTTGTGTCACGTGCACCACGCTGGGCAATAGCCCACAAGTTTCCTGCCCAGGAAGCACTAACCATAGTTGAAGATATCACCGTTCAGGTTGGCCGCACAGGGGCAATTACCCCTGTTGCAAGGTTGGCACCAGTGTTTGTGGGCGGCGTGACTGTCACTAATGCCACTCTGCATAATGAAGATGAAGTGAGACGAAAAGACGTGCATATCGGCGATACTGTAACCGTACGCAGGGCAGGGGACGTGATTCCTGAAGTGGTGGGCGTAGTGCAAGAAAAACGGCCTATCAATGCCCGCCGTTTTGAAATGCCCATCGCCTGCCCAGAGTGTGGATCGCATATTTTAAAGCAGGCTGACGAAGCCGTGGCGCGCTGCACTGGTGGATTATTTTGTCCCGCACAACGTAAGCAGGCTATCACTCATTTTGCTTCGCGTCGTGCGATGGATATTGAAGGTTTAGGTGAAAAGCTGGTAGATCAATTAGTGGAAGCCAATTTAGTTCACACGTTGGCTGATATTTATCATTTAGATTTGCACACTTTAAGCAACCTGGATCGCATGGCAACAAAGTCTGCACAAAACATCTTAAATGCACTTGAAAGCAATAAGGCAACCACGCTAGCACGCTTTATCTATGCGCTTGGTATGCGAAATGTCGGTGAGGCCACAGCCAAAGATTTAGCTAAACATTTTGGTAATTTGTCTGCGTTAATGCAGGCCAGTATAGATGAATTATTAACCGTGAATGATGTTGGTCCTGTAGTTGCAGAGTCCATTAGTAACTTTTTCTCAGAGGCACATAATCAGGCAGTAATTTCGCAGTTGTTGGCTTCTGGCATTGCATGGTCTGAAAGCGAAGGCAGGCAAACAGCTTCAGGTCATCTTATAGGCAAAACATTTGTGCTGACTGGCACATTGCCGACATTATCGCGTGACAGCGCAAAAGAGCTTATAGAAGCTGCCGGCGGCAAGGTGAGTGGAAGCGTCTCTAAAAAAACTGATTATGTGATTGCTGGCAGCGATGCCGGGAGCAAGCTAGATAAAGCTCAAGAGCTAGGCTTAATTGTTTTAGATGAAGCAGGTTTACTTGAGTTACTGGGCTAAATTGCCATTAAATGACAACAATGAGTAATCAAAACTATCATCAATATCTAGAACAAGCCATCGCTATTGCTAAAGCTGCTGGTGATGCAATCATGCAAGTATATTCAACGGATTTTGATGTAGTCAGAAAAGATGACAATTCACCGCTGACTCAAGCGGATTTAGCCGCGCATCATGTAATAGTTGCATCATTAAGTAAACTCACACCAAATATTCCAATTCTGACTGAAGAGTCTGAAGCAATAGATTATGAAATACGCAGCAAATGGCAGCAATATTGGTTGATTGACCCACTGGATGGAACGCGAGAATTTGTAAAACGTAACGGTGAATTTACCGTTAATATCGCCCTGATTGATGGGAAAAAGCCCGTATTAGGCGTGGTATATGCACCAGTAACAGAGTTGTTATATTTTGCCAGCCAATCATACGGTGCTTACAAACACGCAAAATCAAATAATCCGGAAAAAATTCAAACTAGATTGTTAAATATAAAAATACCAATCATCGCTGGTAGCCGCTCGCATTCTAATGAAAAAATGCAAAATTTTATGAGGAATCTTGAAAATGCCACTGGAGAAAAACCTGAACTAATCCGCTTGGGTAGCTCTCTAAAAATATGCTTGGTGGCAGAGGGGCTAGCGGATGTCTATCCTAGATTAGGGCCTACATCAGAATGGGACACAGCCGCAGCGCATTGCATATTGCTAGAAGCTGGTGGAGATATTGTGGATGAAGCTGGTGCTAGTTTAAGTTATAACAGCAAGAGTTCTTTGTTGAACCCAAGCTTTTTTGCTAGTGGCAGTATGCATAATTGGGCTACGTACTTATAAGACTTAAAATGTTGTGCGAAATTGTTTTCCTGATACATGAAAAGTTTGATTTCAATAAAAAATAATCAGAAAGAGATACAAAAATGAAGTTACAAGTTACTTTAAGTTCTATAATTATCACATTGTTTTTTAATAGTATTCATGCTGCATCTAGTGAAGTAGATGCTTGTAATCAGGCTGTTCAAAAGGGCGACTTAAATAACGCATTAATTCAGGCAAAAAAAGCGTTAAGTAATAATAATTCAGACAAAGATGCTTTAATTTGCCAAGGTCGCGCATTGACTGCCAAAAATGACTTTGACGCTGCATTGGCTTCATACAAATCAGCTGACGCACAATCAACTGATGCTTTTGATAAAACAATATCTGCTTTACTAATAGGCCGTACTTACAGCTCACTCAAGCAAAATGAGCTAGCAATTGCCAGTTTTCAGCAAACCATAATCAATGCAAAAGCAGCAAAGAATCAAGCGTTTGAGCGTATGGGGCATAATGAAATCGGAGATGTTTATTTTGAAAGCAATCAATTAGCACAGGCTTTGGCTGAATATATGCTAGGTAGCAAGCTGGCAGCCAATGATAACGAGCGTGGGGAGAGTTATGAGAAAGCTGCATTGACACATCATAAAATGAACCAAAATGATTTAGCGCTTGAATATCAAATCAAGGCCTATCTAATGTACGATAAAGTTGGAACATTAGATCAATACGCTCATTCGAGCATAGAACTCGGCCGTTATTACAATATTTCTAAAAATTATACGAGTGCAGAAAATGTGCTGAATAAAATCATAAAGTTCGCAAAAGAGCAGGGCGGTGCATATTATGAAGCACAAGGTAGTTATGTGTTAGCTAAAGTTAAAGTGGCTAAAGGTGAAATTCCAGCAGCGAAGACTTTAGTTGAATATGCCAAATCCATCGCAAAAACTACCAATGACAAAGCTTTAGCCCAAGAGATAGATCAAGAGACTGCTGGTTTATTTTAGCTTGTATAGATTGTCTGCTAAATAATCATGGCATTTTTGTAAGGAAGTCTATTTCAGTTCGACTAAACGGCACTAGCACTATCTCACCACAAACCTAATTGAGAGCGGCCATGATTATCCAAACAAAAACTGACATCATCCCATCTGAAATCACACCTAAATCAGTTTTTGATAACCGTAGAGAATTTATCCAAAAAGCTGGCCTTGGCTTAATTGCTGGTACTGCGTCCATACTTAGCAATCCTCTTAAAGCCGCTACATTAAACTCGGGCACTACGTCTGAAGGGGCTGGAAAACTGTTAGGCCGGGCAAATGCGCCTGCTATAATAAAAGCTACTGAGTTCGCTCGACACCAGAAAATTATGGGGTATACAAAAACAACTTATGGTATGGGCGAAAAACTTACAGCTTATGAAGATGTAACCACATACAACAACTATTACGAATTTGGCACCGATAAAAGTGAGCCAGTTAATAACTCCAAACTTTTCAAACCTCATCCTTGGACAGTGAGCATTGAGGGTGAGGTTAAAAAAAATAAATCCATTAGCATTGAAGATATTTATAAACTTGCTCCGCTAGAAGAACGCATATATCGTATGCGTTGCGTTGAAGGCTGGTCTATGGTGATTCCATGGATAGGCTTTCCTTTGGCTCAATTGGTGAAATGGGCTGAACCCAATGCAAATGCTAAATACATTGAATTTATCTCTCTAGCAGATAAACAGCAAATGCCAGGTCAAAATCTTCAAGTGCTTGACTGGCCATATATAGAAGGGCTTCGCATGGATGAGGCAATGCATCCACTAACCATCATGGCTGTTGGGTTATATGGTGAACAACTGCCCAATCAAAATGGTGCGCCTATGCGCTTGGTGGTACCTTGGAAATATGGCTTTAAAGGAGCAAAAGCGATTGTAAAAATTCGCTTTGTTGAAAAAATGCCAATGACAAGTTGGATGAAAGCTGGACCAAGAGAATATGGGTTTTATGCAAATGTAAACCCACAAGTTGAGCATCCACGCTGGACGCAATCCTCTGAAAAACGTATTGGTGCAGGTTTGTTTGCAGGTCGCATTAAAACACAGATGTTTAACGGCTATAACGAACAAGTAGGGCAGTTGTACGCGGGTTTAGATCTGCGTAAAAACTTCTGAATTAAAAACTTTAAAACCAGCCAGACATGTTAACTTCTTTGTCGAATATCCCTAGTAAAAGGCAAATACTCTGGATTAAAGTATCTGTTTTTATACTTTGTTTTATCCCATTTTCTCGATTGATTTGGTTAGGTTACCAAGATAATTTGTCTGCCAACCCAGTTGAGTTTATTGAGCGTTCCACGGGATTTTGGGCATTATTCATACTATTGACAACCTTAAGTCTAACGCCCATTAGACTGCTTACTGGACGCAGTTGGCAAATTCAACTTAGGCGTATGTTAGGTTTATTCATGTTTTTTTATGCGTGCTTACATATTATTACTTATGCATGGCTTGATTTTTCTTTTGATTGGGCTGAAATCACTAAAGACATAGCCAAGCACCCACGAATATTAGTGGGTTTTGCCGCATTTATTTTGACGATTCCGCTTGCAATAACATCCAATAACGCCATGATGAAGCGCTTACGCAATCACTGGAAGCAATTACATCAGTTAGTTTATGTTATTGCAATTTTAGCCGTAGTACATTTTTGGTGGCTAGTAAAAAAAGATATACGCGAGCCATTATTCTATGCAGTTATTTTAGTAGTTCTGCTAGGTATCAGAATCTATTATAAATATTTAAAAGCCACGAAATCCGTCAATAAAGTTCGAACTAGCCAAGTGTAAATTCTAGTTAGTACTTAACTCAAATCAAAATATGTTGTAAGTATATAGACTTCCCACCGACTAATTTGCATCACACGAGTAAATAAATCTTCTTACTCGGGTTAATTCACTATTAGAGAGATGCAAGGGGACATAAATGCTCAATAACCAATTATTATTAACTGGATACAACCTATACAAAACAGTCATAAACTATTTTATTGCCATTTCAGATAGCATCCCCCCGTTATTAGTGCGCTTATTTTTAGCATGGGAGTTTGGCGAAGCTGGCTTTGAAAAGCTGCATGGTACAAATTGGTTTGCTGATTTAGATTTCCCGTTTCCATTTAACTTATTACCTCCAGATATTAGCTGGGGTATTGCTACATTTTTTGAAATAGTTGGCGCATTTGCTTTGGTATTCGGTTTCGCCACAAGGTTTTTTACACTGTCATTAATGATTCTTACAGTTGTCGCTATAGTAACGGTGCACTTGCCTGAGAATTTGACTAGCTTGAACGAACTGCTGAATGGCTATCGATTTATTGATGAAGAAGGTGATGGATTTGGAAATTACAAATTGCCCCTAATATATCTTGTGATGCTTTTGCCACTCTTTTTCGGCGGGGCGGGTAAACTTAGTATTGATCGACTCATAAAATATAAAATTAATTAACGACTACCTTTTTATATGCGATTTTAGTGTAAGTGCGTGATTTTACATAATATACACACACAGCAAAATCTTGTAATAAGCATTAAATAGTGCGCTAATCATGCGGGCTTGTAAAGCGACATAAGAAAGGCTTTTATGTTGCGAGATAGTGCAGTTTACAAAGTTTTATCACCTGAAAAAATACCAGCTTTAAACATGGGTAACAATCTTTCACCCATGAATAACAGCAATCACCCTACATTAGATATTAGAGGCGCGGCATATTTAGCTGAAGCTGTGGAATTGATGCGCCATAACTTAACGCAATTATTACCGATAATTCCAATATTGAAGGGTAACGAGATAGAACATAGGTCATTTTTACTTGCGCTTAACACTATCAATTCTTATATATACATTTTAGATACAACTTTATCTTTAGAGAAAAACAAGAGAGTTGCGAATTACGCGTATAGCAATAAAGCGAGCGCGAAATGAAATACAACCGTGAACGTGAACAAGTGCAATTTGTTGATAATATCATTTTGAAATTACCTAGAAAGTGGGGAAATACCGCACGCAAGCAACACGCTATAAAAGCTGAAAAAAGCCTAAAAGAGGCAAACTTATGGTTACTGGATTTAAGTGATGCCACTAAGGGGTCTATTGATATTGGTGCGTCAGATGACGATTTAATCTTATTATCGGTTGATATGGTAGCGCGGGTTAGGGTTCTTATGAGCGAGCAAACCACTAGGGGGGGTGTGTCTAAAGCATTTAACCTATATGAAACTCTAGAGGCTTTATGTTTTGAGTTAAACGTGCGCTATCCAATTGAACACGATAGAAAGCAGATTTTGGCGCGGTTAAGTGATGCATCTTGGTGGTTGCGCGGGTTGCGGGTTGCGCATAATAAAAGAGCAGAGGGTGCGGCATTGAACGCGGGTTTAGTTTCAAAAAGAGCGGAAGTTTACTGTTCAGACGATGCGTTAGAAAGGCGAAAGGCACAACGTAGGCGCAATATTGAAACTCTAGAAAATATCAATATGGTAAACACGGCAAATGGTGAAGTAATGAGTTTAGGCGCAATAGCGGCGACTGGCACGTCTAACCATGAGAATAGACGAGCGGAACTTGTTACCCGCATGCGAGGGTTTGAGGAATTAGCAACAAAGTATGGGCATAGCTCTGAATTTGTAACGGTGACAACTCCCTCAAGAATGCACGCGGTACTTGCAAATGGAAAAGCTAATCAAAAATATGATGGAACTAAGCCAGACGATGCGCAAAAGTATTTAGTTGAATGCTGGGCGCGGGTTAGGGCTTTACTGGCAAAAAATGGCGTTAGATTTTATGGTTTGAGAATTGCAGAGCCGCATCATGATGGAACACCACACTGGCATTTAATTTTATTTTATCGCAAGTGCGATAAGTTGAAAGAAAAAATACGCGGGGCTTTTAGGTTGCATTTTTTGGCGGATAGTGGTGATGAAGCAGGAGCTAAACAGAATAGAGTTAAATTTGTGAGTATTAACCCGCTTAAAGGTAGCGCGGCTGGTTATGTTCTTAAGTATGTATTAAAAAATATCGGAGGGTTAGGCGATGGAGAGAAGTCGGATGAAAGTGAGATGCATTCGAGTGAGACCTTGTACGAGCGTGTTGAAGCGTGGGCGGCGTGTTGGCGCATTAGGCAGTTTCAGCAGATTGGCGGGCACTATGTTTCAGTGTGGAGAGAGTTGCGTCGAGTGGATGAGGGCAAGCTGGAGGGCAAAAGACCTGAATTTGTAAAAGCATGGCAAGCGTGCCAAAAGAACGGCGACATAAAGGCAAACTTTGCGCAATTTATTGAAAGTATGGGCGGGCTTGAAACGCCGCCGCGTAAAAGTTTGTTTATGGTTGATTATGACGTTTTAAATGTGCATGGTCGGTATGGTGATACGCTATCGTTTAAAGTGCTAGGCGTGGGGGAGCGATTTGGGTTTGAAGTAGTGGCAACTAATCGAGCGGAATGGGTGCAGGCATGAGGAGAAAAATGGAAGTTTATATAAGCGCCGAAGATTTATTGTTGGCAAAACTTATTGCAATTGGTATGACGGGGTATAGAAAAGTAGAACATGGGGATAACAGGTTATATCAAAACAAAGATATTGACTATGTGATAGTTGTAATGGGAATTAACAATTTTCGTAAAAAATTAGCAGAATATCAATATTTATTGTTTTGTATTTAAGGTTTTGACTTTGTTTTTAAGCGAGCGGCGAAAGCCGCTTGCGCCCTCGGACTTGTGTAAATAACTGTAACTTACACAAAATCATTTTTATTTGTTAGGATAGATTAACTTTACAACTGCTTAAAAAATAGGCAGATGTAAAATAATTTTAATTTAAAAAAGGATTTATATGCCTATGGTATTGTCAGCAAACCGCGCTAATCAGAAAAGCGCAATTGGGTTATCAAGTGGGTTATTTAGTGGTGGAATTGCAATTGATGCCAAAGTAACAGATATTAAAAATTTAAAGTTTCAAGCAAATGTAACATTTCAAACTGGCGATGTTGCGTCACCATATAAAACATTCACGCCTTCTACGGATGACGGTGAAGTTAAGACATTTAGCGCACTTGATGACATTATCAAATGGGTTAATGGCGCGTTTAATGATGTTCAGACAATAAGCATTAACATAGATGAAGCGGTGAAGCTATCTAAAGCTTTTGTGCCACCTACTGACCCTATTGCAGATGCGCTAAAACAAAAAACTAAGTTTCAAAAACTTAAAGATGGCTTATTAGACAATAAAACAAATGCACTTGCTAAAGTGCAAGCGGCAGAGGCGCAAGGCTATCACACAAGCCCAAATGCGGCATTATTGGCATTGTACGCAAGCTTAGTTACTAAAAAGAACGCCGTTTTAGCAATTGAAACGTACTATACAAATGAAATTGCGCGATTTAACGCAATCGTTTAAGTAGGTGCGGTATTAAGTGGCGGGGATTGGCGTTTTTCGAGTGAAAGCGATTAAAACAAAGGGACTCGCCACTTTTTTTATTTAGGAATAAATAGGTAGTTTATGTCATCAAGAGATATTAACGATTTAAAGCCAGAGATTAAAATGAAGGCTTTGAGGTTTGTCGAGCTATGCAAGCAGAAAGGCATAGATATATTGATAGTATGCACGTTGCGAACAAGTGAAGAACAAGACGAACTTTGGCAAAGTGGAAGAACAAAAGCGGGCAAAATTTTAACAAATTTAAAAGGCGGTAAAAGTAAGCATAATTTTGGGCTGGCTTTCGATTTTTGCGTTTTGGCAAATGGAAAGTGCGACTGGAATAATAAAGACGCATTCTTAGAGGCTGGAAAAATTGGCGAAAGTGTGGGCTTGCTTTGGGCGGGGCGATGGACTGGCAAATTAAAGGAAACAGGACATTTTGAAGTTTAGAATTTTAATAAAAAATTACAATAAAAAGTGAAAAATAAAATATGAAAATACCAACATTTTGCGCGTCCGTATGTCCTTGGGCGATTAGGCAATCAAAACAACATTCAACATGGCGCGGAATTGCTTTATTAGGCGGTGCTTTAGGTATTTTCTCAAACCCTGAACAAATCACACTAATTGCAGGGGCGATAGGCACTATTTTAGGCGTGACTGATATAGCGCGGAATGATAATAATGATTAAATAAGCAAGCAAGCGAAAAATCGTCCCTAGGAACTTGTTTAAAACTTCGTTACGCGTAACGATACAATTTTAATATCCCTCGACAACTGGCTTCATTTAAAAAAATGAAAAAAAACATAATTTTTCAAAATTTAAAGTGATTTTTTAATAGTTTTGAATACGGGGAAAAAAATGGCTTTAAAAATAAAAGTTTTACCGTTCACATGCCTAAAATTACATTTTGAGAATGAAGTTTTTTTGCCAATTGAGAAAAATGGATTTTGGCAGTTAGAAAGCATAAATTATATTTTAGTGGGTAGTAACGGCAATGAGTTTTCGTTTAAAAATGAAGTAAATGCAAAATACTGGATTGAGAGCAACCTTATACGCGCAAGTAAAAGCAGATTAACGAAACAGGTTCACATTGATGCGCTAACAGTCAAAAACGCAAACACTCCAAAAGATTACTTGGCATTAGAGATTGAAACTTTAACAGATAGAAATTTAGGGCAGTGGCAAGATAATGAAGATTATTTTATTGATGGCGGCAATGCAATAAATTAAAAATCAAGTAAATAGCAATATTTTATAATTAACTAGAGGAAAATGAAAATGGGTCAAAGAATTAGAATGCGAAGAGATAGTGATACTAACTGGTCGGCGCAAAACCCGATTTTACAGGATGGAGAAATCGGTTACGATAAAACGAGCAAGAGGCAGAAGGTCGGGGATGGGTCAACCACATGGAATGAATTAGTGTGGCTAAAAACGGATTATAACGATTTATTAAATGCACCCGCATTAACAGCTTTTGATGGTGCTTATGCAAATTTAACAGGCAAACCTGAATTGTTTGATGGTGCTTATGCAAATTTAACAGGCAAACCTGAATTGTTTGATGGCAATTATTTAAATTTAACAAACGCGCCTGATTTAACGCTAATTGTAATTGACGGCGGCGGGGCGGCGGGTTAATGGCAAACATAATAAGATTAAGGCGCGATAGTGGAGTTAATCTTTCAAGCGTCAATCCAATTTTGCAGGATGGAGAATTGGCATATGACGAAACGCGAAAGCTATTAAAAATAGGCAATGGCGTTAACAATTGGAATCAATTAGTGGGTTTGGCAGGAGCGGCGGTTATATTAAAAATGCCTTTAACATCAACAGCCCTGCAAACATCAATGGCGCATGGAATGGGTGGGCGACCATTGTCATTAGAGATCTACGCTGAATGTAAAGTGGCGGCATTAGGCTATTCTGTAGGGGATTTAGCAAGACCAACAACAACAGCTAATATTTGTGTATCGGCAGACTCAACAAATTTATATATAAGCAAATCAGCCTCTAACTCTTCGGTGGTATTATTATTAAAAGGGGGTGGAACTGGCACGGTAGTATTAGCATCATGGGATTTAATTTTGGTAGCTAAACCATTATGATAAACCCGTTTAAAAAATTATATACAAGGAAAGAAGAACTAACCGAAGAGCAAAGATGGTATCCGTATTCATCTAAAGAAGACCACGACGCGGCGGTGAATGATACTCTTGATGTAATCGCGCCTATATTTGGAGGCGCGGGCAAGGCAGGATTAAAGGCACTTGTTTATGTAAAAGGGGCTGTAGAGGGATCTGAAATAATTTTAAATATGAAAGAGGCGGTTAGAAAGTGGCTTTCTAAGATATTGGGTAACGTAGTAGAAAGTTTAGATAAAGAGGCGATATTAACGGCGGCGGGCGCGGCGGCGGCTAAAACTTTTTCAGAAAAACTAGAATTAAAATATGGCATAACTTGCGACATTGATAATTTTTACAGTGAAACCCTAGCAGAGGAATTAGGTGAATGGATGGCAGACATTGTAAACGAGAAAATATCAAAAGCCATGGGAAAAGAAACAATAATATTTAGCCCATTATTCCCGCCTGACAACATAAAGAGCGATATAGATAGTTTTTTAGTGGCAGAATTAAATACAAGACTTAATTTACAAGTAGGAAGCATATTAGAAACGCCGCCAACACAACTAATTAGAGAAGTTAAAACTCAGATGATAGATAAGTTCTCTTTAAAAATATCGGAAGTTGCCTATAGAGAAAAAGGCAAACTCTTGGCGGCGGCGAAAAAGAAATATATTAAAGATTTTCAAGAGTTTCTCAGATACTGGACATTAGCAGAAAATACATTCATGGCGATAATGAATAAAATGGACACTAAAACTATTTTTGGATATAAACTAACATCATCGGCATACGGTCAGAGATTAACAAGGCGTGAAGGCAATAAACTTAGGCAGAGAAAATACAGGGAAACACATAGAGAACAAAGGCGATGGGTTAAGGGATAGTATTTTTAAAAACAAGGGTTAAAATATAAAAATGGAACTAAATAAAATTATAATTAGTGTGGTGTTACCAACGATAGCTATATTTTCTACATTGTTTTTATCAGCAATATACCTCTATGAGTGTGATACTAAACAATCATTTATATGGTGTTACCTTATATCAATGCTGGCGTTTTATAAGCTATTAGAATATAGAACTAATGCAAAAAAAACTAAGACTTTAAAATAGTACGTTTTAAATATTTAGCGCGGGCTTTATCGCGTTTTATTTGTTGTTTAAATACCACACATTCAAAATTATTACACACATGGAACCAGCTAGGACAAGCTGGTTTTTTTTCGTCTAAAACTTTTTTATAAACAGTTTCAAGCACTTGTAATTCGCAATCGTTATATTTTTCGGATGATTCATATTTTGATATAACAGAATAGAATAAACCATTAAGTTTTGATAACTTTATTTTATTTATTACATCAAAGTTTTTAAAGTATTGTTCTAGCGTGGATTTAGTGCGGTTGCGCAAATGCGCAACCTCATCAAGCCATAATAGAACGTCACTTTTTAACACGATAACATCGCCGAATAAGTCGGTGTGATAGCACATAAAATAATCCCTTTTATGTGATTTTGTTGAAGGTGTATTATTTTACATAATATACATTATACGAAGTACAGTATATTATTTTGCGGAACAGTTATTCATTTTTAACCCTGCTTTTGGCGTATGCCTCTAGGAGTACAAAATGGCAAACGCTACACCGCAAAAAAGATTTAATGTTTCATTCACTCGCTCACAATTGGAGCTTCTTGAAAAAATGCTTGAGCAAGAAATTTTTGCTCTTGAATCCGGCTATGCACATCCGCATCCCCAGTTATTAAAACGCACCTTTGATGCGGTTTATGAACATCTCCAACCCTCTGCCGACGAAAAACAAAAACGTTTTGAGAACTGGGTCAAAAAAATTCAGCGGGGGCGCAGTCGATTCGCGTCAGCGGGCGTATGCGCACATGCTGAATTATCTGGGGCTGCATGATGACAAACCATGCGCCCAAACTTCCCAAATGTGAACCTGTTAGCTTACGCACTTTTGCTGTTACCACTGGCTTATCGCTCGACCAGCTCCGCAAGTTCTGCCTGCAAGGTCGTATCGTTGGCGCTCGTAAACACGTTATGACTAAACAATGGTGGATTTACCCGCCCGCCAAAATTGTACCTAGTCAACTTCGCTGGTGAAGCGCAAAAAATACAAGCGCAAGCCATACAAACCCATTGATAGAGAGCAATTCAGAGAAGTGAGAATGATGAACCGATTAAGTGTTGATGAAGTCGCCAAGCTGTTACAGGTGACAAGCAGAACGATAGCGCACTGGGAAAGCGGAGTGACCCGCATCCCCTATTCCGCGTTTAAGCTTTTGCGCTGCCTAGCCAATGGTGCCTTGTTGCCTCAGGCTTGGAAAGGTTGGGTAATCAAAGGCGACACCCTTTGGTCACCCGTGGGCAGACCGTTCCGACAACATGAACTCACCTACATTTCTAACTACTTTACGATGGCGCGTTACTGGCAAGCTGATTATGAACGACGAAACACCGCAAGACAAGACCCGAAAAAAACTCCGCTTCGCTTGATTATTGGGGGTGCTGTATGAACTTTGCTGTTGTTGCCTTCCCGCAGGGTGAAGGCGCGAATTTGATGCTGGGGTATGGGGAACGCAGTTCCCCATGTAGACAGCGCTATAACGGCCTTCTGCGCATTATTTCGCGTGAGTTGACCTGGCGTATTCTGCCAAAGGTAATTTCGCGCCCTGCTAGCGGTTTTGGGTTTAAGGGTTTGAGGGGTTGCTCGACGGCTTTAGACGGCGGGCAGAATTGGGGCGACGGGTTTACTGTAACACCCGTACAAGTTCTCCCTCGGGAGAACCTGTACCAGCTCTTAAAACCTGCTGTAATCCCTGCCAATATTGACTTTGAGGGCTTTTAACTATGCTAGAAAACTATTCCGCAAATAATCTGTTTCAATTTAGCTTTGTGACGGTTGAAAAAGCCTCTATTTATTTCTCGGTTTCTACTCGACGCATCCGCAAATTATTAAGCGACGGTCGTTTGGCTGGCAATAAAAGGGGCAAGGCTTGGCAGATTCTCTACCCCTACCGATTAACCACTGGCCGACGTGGGCCACACATGCTTCAAAGGCAGAATGAAGGTCGATTGTTTAGGGATTATGTGCCAAAGAATAAACGGAACACTTGATAGTGAACTCCAAAAGAAAAAAAACGAAAGGACTGAAAATCTTTCAACGGCTGATTACCGAACGAAAATTTAATCGCAGTATTTTTTAAACCATGCACCAAAAGCGGAAATTTAAACTTGAATCGCTATACATTATACGAAGTACAGTATATTATTTTGCGGAACAGTTATTCATTTTCAACCCTGCTTTTGGTCTCTTCCAAAAGGAGCCAAAATGGCAAACGCTACACCGCAACAAAATTACAATATTCAGCTTTCTAGACTTCAATTAGAGTTACTCGCTAAACTAATTGATGAAGGGCTTTACGCTCATGAATCTGGATTTCCTCACAAAAACCCCAAGCTTCTAAAACGCACCTGTGATGTGTTCTGGGAGCATCTGAAACCGTCCCCCGAAGAAAAGCTTATGCGCATGCAAAGCTGGATTGACCAGATTTACGTCAAGCGCATAGCTGACGTAAATCTGGTCAAGGCGGCTTGATTATGATTATCGCTGAATCTAGGCTTAATCACGCTGCCTTCCAATCTTCCAAATGTGAGCCAGTTAGCCTGCGCAGCTTTGCTGATAGCAACGGTCTTTCATACAATCTACTACGCAAATATTGCAATCAAGGTCGCGTTATTGGTGCCCGTCAACACGTCAGGACTAAGCATTGGTGGATTTACCCGCCCGCCAAAATTGTGCCTAGTCAACTTCGTTGGTGAAGCGCAAAAAGTACAAACGCAAGCCATACAAGCCCATTGATAGAGAAAAATTTAAGGAAGTTAGATTGATGAATCGATTGAGTGTTGAAGATGCTGCCAAGTTGCTTCAGGTGACCAGTAGAACGATAGCGCATTGGGAATGCGGTGCGACCCGCATCCCCTATTCTGCGTTTAAGCTGCTGCGCTGCCTTGCCAATGGTGCATTGTTGTCGTCGGCTTGGAAAGGTTGGGTAATCAAAGGTGACACCCTTTGGTCGCCCGTGGGTAGACCTTTCCGACAACATGAACTCACTTACATTTCTCATTACTTTACGATGGCGCGTTACTGGCAAGCGGATTATGAACGCCGAAATACAAAACGGCAAGCGGCGCACGTAATCGACTTTAAACCGCTTTTACGCTTGGTGTTAGGGGGTAAACATGACTAACCCCCTAAAAACGCTTCAAAACGCCTTAAATGGTGTTATGAGGTATGGGGGAACTCGGTTCCCCCATGTAGACTTGCGCCATTTCGCATTGAGGCGCAGTTTATCGCGTGCGGTTAAGGTTGGTAGCTTGCTGAAGGTCATTGCGCGCCCTGCCGACGGTTTTAAGGTTTTGGGTTTAACCTGGTGTTTTAGGCAGTGTGCGTGTCTTATAACATGCACACTTCTTCACCCACGGGTTAAAACATATTTACTGGCAACCCCTTTGTATCCGTTGCCAGTATTAGCTCTCAGGGGTTTCTTATGCTAAAAAACTATTCCGCCTCAAACTATGAAACACCAAAGCCGACAAGGGACGGTGAATTTATGCTTGATGGTAAGCTGGTTGCAGTCAATGTGGACTTAGCTTCCAAGCTGTTTCACACCTCAACGCGGCGTGTCCGTCAGATGCTGCTGGATGGGAAATTGAAAGGCACTAAGTTTGGCAAGCTCTGGCGTATCAATTACCCGTTTCAAATCGTCATGGGTAAACGCGGTCCGATGCTGGGTTATAACCGATACGAAAGGCGTATAAAAAGTCGGAACATTAACGATTTTGAAAACTCCGCTTTTACGAAGGGAGCCTGAAAATCTTTCAACGGCTGATGACCAATCGAAAATTTAACCCTGTATTTTTAAAAATAGGCACTAAAAGCAGTTAAATTGAATTTGTATTCCTATACATTATACGAAGTAAGTTGCATGTAAATAAAGCCAGTGTTTAGCACTGGCTTTATTATGTTCCACCTAATCGATACCAGAAAATTATCTGTTATTGAAAAAAGCGATGTTCATTACCTTATCATTAACAAATGTAATTTCAGTTTCTTTGTAAGTACGTTTAGGGTCGTATTTAACTATATTTTTGTAGTACCACATTTCAACATTCACGCGCTTAGAGTTTTTTTCATCGGCACCAACCTTACCCAGAAAACCAGCTGCGCCTGCTGGTTTTACAGATAATTCTTTTTTAAATGGCGCACCTAATTTTGCAGTAACTAATTTTTTTGTTTTACCACTAAAGGTATCTAAAAATTGATCCTCAGTATATGTTTTACTAACTGGTGCTGCGTTAACTTGACCTACAGCCGTAGTAAAAAATATTGCTGTAGCAATACTTATACATAATTTCAATATTATATTATTCAAAGTAAACTGCATTTATTAAATCTCCCTATTAAGCTGTAATTATCTCATTTATATTTTAAATAGTCCTAATTAAAACAAAAAAGGTACTTAAAACATAAAAACTATCACCCTACATAACGTACATAAATTTGTTTAGCTGACCTATTCCATAAATAATTTAAGTCCATCGTAACCTACAAAAACATTGTTTGGTAACTGTTTACTTAAAGCTGCAAATTCAAGCTCATGAGTCATATGTATCAGATAAGTTGATTTCGCACGTATAAGACCAGCATAGTACAAACTTTGTTCAACATTAATATGAGTATAGTGTTTCGTATATCTTAGACAATCCAATAGCAATATTTTTAAGTTACACAATAGCGCTAGTGAACTTTCTGGAATGCTTGAAACATCGGTCAGATAAGCCATATCACCTATCCTGTATCCGTAAATACCACTGTTACCATGTTTGAGTGGTATTGGGATTATGAGCTGTCCAAATAGCTCAAATGGTGCATCTATCGGATTAACTTTCAGTACTGGTAAATCCCAAAAGTTACTAGCCTCACGTAATGTATAGCCGAACTTGTCAGATATATGTGACATGGCATCATAACTGCCGTAAAGGGGGATTTGACTGCGTTGAATCTGACAAAACCCGCGTAAATCATCAATACCGTGCAAGTGATCAGCATGCGTGTGGGTGTATAGCACCGCATCTATTTGCGTAAGTCCTTCTCTCAATGCTTGTTGCCGCAGGTCTGGGCTTGTGTCTATCAATATTACCTTGCCATTATTTAACTGAATTAAGCTAGAACAACGCGTTCTGTTGTTACGTCGGTCGCTAGATGTACAGGTTGCGCATAGACATCCAACCATTGGTGTTCCCGCGCTTGAACCAACACCCAACATGGTTAATTGCACTTTACGCTCGATTTCATATCAGCATTTTTAGTCATGTTTTGTATGCGGTTGCATGGCTAAATAAACGAAAGAAGTTATCCGTGGAAGCTATCGAAATCTCTTCAAACGATATGTCTCTTAACCTTGCAATCTCTTCAGCTACATTTTTGACGTAGCTTGGTTGATTGATTTTACCCCGATATGGAACAGGGGCCAGATATGGAGAGTCTGTTTCCACCAGCAGTCTATCTAAAGGAATTTTCTGAGCTACCTCTTTGATTGATAACGCATTTTTAAAGGTAACAATTCCAGAAAATGAAATATAAAACCCTAGCTCAATTGCTTGTAAGGCAACATCTAAACTTTCAGTAAAACAGTGCATTACTCCACCGATTTTTTGTGCATTCTCTTCACGCATGATGCGTAACGTATCCTCAGCTGCATTGCGCGTATGTATCACTAAAGGTTTACCGCATGCTATTGCAGCGCGAATATGGTTACGAAAACGCAAGCGCTGCCATTCTAAATCACCTGTAAGCCTGAAGTAATCTAAACCTGTTTCACCTATAGCAATCACTTTAGGATGATTTGCCAGCTTTAATAGCTCATCTACGGTCGGCTCATCTATATCTTCGTAATCTGGATGCACCCCTACAGAGGCAAAAAAGTTGTCATTGGCTTCTGCCAAAGCTAATACTTGCGGAAAATCCGGTAATGTGACTGAAATACACAATGCATACCCTACTTCATTATCAAGCATAGACTGCTTAATGTCTGACAGTTTTTCTAAAAGTTCAGGGAAGTTAAGGTGACAGTGTGAATCAACAAGCATGGCTAAATATCAAAATCACATCGTGTTAGTAGGACGTGATGATTTGAGTGCGCTTCCTAATAAGTTTTCTATTTTATTTTTGGCTTCTAAACCACCATCTCTATCACTAAACTGCACACCGACCCCTTGTGGCCTACCTGCCTGAGCAGCTGGTGTAACCCAAACCACATGCCCAACAACCTTTAGTTTCATAGGGTCATCAATTAAACTTAATAGCATAAATACTTCTTCACCAATTTTAAAAGATTTACTGGTCGGAATAAATAACCCTCCACCTTTAAGGTAAGGCATATAGGCGGCATACAGCGCCGCTTTTTCTTTAATCGCGAGTGATAGAACTCCTGGTTTCGGGGCGGTTGTAATATTATCTGCTAGATTTTCAGCCATTATTGTTTCCTACTAATTAAAATGCAGCAATGTGAATTAACCTGTTAATTAGGTTGAAAAATTCGAGTATATTCCAGCAACAGGCTTTCCATTTGCAATTCATGATTGAGTGGATGAAGCGCCAACTTACGTAAATTATCTACTTTTTTTTGCAGTTGAAACAAGCTAGCTAAGTTTACCTTGTCTGCCAGTGCTTGCAAAGCTGTTGCATGCGCTGCGTGATAACGTAATTGTTGAGAAAATCGAATAGCGACAATATCATAAATCCATTTTTGCAAAGCAATTACACCTATTTCTACTGAGCTGGCAATAAGCATTGGTGCTGCAATATGTGGTTGCAATTTGCTTCCAAGGGCTAATAACCGCCATATTTCTGTAAGCTGCGCAAACTGTAATTGCTCAGAAAACACCTTGATTGGCGAACCTTCCAAATAAGCTAGTTGTTCCTTGGCATTTTTTACGCCCTGCTCGTTAAGCCAAGCCAATGCTTGCATATCTGAAGGCATAGGCATATTGATTTTTTGGCAACGGCTTATAATAGTTGGCAATAAACGTTGCAATTGATGCGCCACTAAAATAAAAACGACACCTTCTGCTGGTTCTTCGAGCATTTTTAATAAAGCGTTAGCAGAAGCCAAATTCAACGCTTCTGCTGGATGAATCAATATAATACGTAAGCCATCGCTACGATGGCTGGATAGGCTTAAAAAATCACTCAACTCACGAATTTGCGCCACTGAAATTTGTGTTTTTTTCTTAGTTTTTTTGGAAGCTGAGCTCTCTTCATCAGTATCGGCCTCTTGTTCCGGGCTTAACAAACGGAAATCAGGGTGGCTTTCTTCATTAAACCAATTACAACTTGAGCATTTTCCGCAAGCATGACCCAAATCATCTTTATGCGCACATAAAAGCGCTTGGCTTAAACATCTTGCGAAATCATACTTCCCGATTCCAGCTCGACCATGCAACAGTAAAGCATGTGCCCTGCGCTTATCATCTTGATTAACAAGCCGCCAAACATCAGCTTGCCAAGGGTAAATTTTAGTTAAACTATTCATTTATTTTAAAATTAATCATAAGGTTGAAATAATATCTTCAACTGATTTCTTAACTTTATCTAAAGGCCTGTTAGCGTCAATTATTCTAAATCTTACTGGGTTATCTTTGGCTCGCTGCAAGTAAGCTCCCCTAATACGGGTAAAAAAATCCGCACCTTCCCGTTCAAATTTATCTGGTGTACGTGCGCTGGCTAGCCTTTCCATGCTCACTTCTACAGGTACATCGAACAAAAGTGTGATGTCTGGCTGCAGACTCCCTTGCACCCATTGTTCTAACAATTGGATTTTGCTGGCAGCAACACCTTTTGCACCAGATTGATATGCATAAGTAGCATCTGTAAAACGGTCAGACAATACATAAGCACCTCTCATCAGCGCAGGTTGTATCACAGTTGCAATATGCTCACGTCTGGCAGCAAACATAAGTAACGTCTCCGTTTCTGCATGCATATTTTCATGTAGTAATAGTTCTCGTAAACGCTCGCCAAGGGCGGTACCGCCTGGTTCGCGTGTTGATACGACTTCGCGCCCTTGTGATTTTAAAATCTCGATAATGTTAGCAATATGCGTGCTTTTACCTGCGCCATCCATGCCTTCCAGTGTAATGAATTTAGGTTTAATAAATTTAGCTGTCATATTTCGTATATTTTTTCTAATCAACTTATTTTTTTAATTGGTATTTAACTACTGCCCGGTTATGGTCTTCTAAATTGTTCGAAAAAGCGTGGCTACCATCACCCTTACCAACAAAATAAAGCGCCTTCGTTTTTTCTGGGTGCAAAGCCGCTTCAATGGCAGCCATACCTGGCATCGCGATTGGGCTAGGTGGCAATCCGTTACGCGTATAAGTATTATAAGGGGTATCTGTTAGTAAATCTTTTTTACGGATGTTTCCATTATATTGCGCCCCCATACCGTAAATAACGGTTGGATCAGTTTGTAGGCGCATACCAATACGTAGTCGATTGATAAATACACCGGCAATCATTGGCCGCTCACTCGCTTTACCTGTTTCCTTTTCAACAATAGAAGCCATAATTAATGCTTCATAACTATTCTTGTAGGGCAATCCAGCTTCACGTCTTTCCCAAGCCACTTTCAGCTTACTTTGCATAGCATCATAACTACGCTTCAAAATAACGGTATCTGCAGTATTACGATCAAAATAGTAAGTATCAGGAAAGAATAACCCTTCAGCAATGCTATATTCTGAGCCCATAAGTTTTAATATTTCAGGTTCAGATAACACTGTAATTGTTTGTTTTATAGCATCATTTTTTTTAATTCTATCACGCATTTGCTGAAAGGTACGGCCTTCAATAAAGGTAGCGCTGCCTTGCGTTGCCTTACCGTGATTTAGCGAAAGTAATAATTGATAAGGCGTAACATTTCTATTTAAGGTGTAATTACCCGCCTGCAAATTTTTTTCCTTATTAAGCAATTTAGCGATAATGATAAAGCGCCAAGGCTCAGTTAATACCCCTTGTTCAACTAACTGATTCGCGATGCTTTTAAGCCCACTGTTAGGCTGAATGACGATTTCCTGGCTGTTAGGCTGTAGTCTTAAAGGTGAAGCTGCATAATAAGCAAGCAATGCACCCAATATACAAATAGCTATCAGGGTTAGTAAAAACCATTTTTTTATAATTTTTATCATGAGCTTAGAAGGTTTCTGATGTTTTTGGCTAACGACTGCAGTGACCAGGTATTCTGACCAATTTTACTTACTTGAAATGCGCCATATAAACTATTGCAGATAATCACTTCATCAGCTTGAGTTAGCTTTATCAAGGGCAATGCTTCAACTTCAACTGTTAAATTAAGTGATGAAACCAGCCCCATAATACGCTGTCGCGTCATACCCGCCACGCCACACTGACTTAAGTCCGGAGTGACTAATACCTTATCAAAACGAGCAAAAATATTACTCATAGTGCATTCAATAACGTTCTCATACTGGTCTAACATGACACCATCAAATATGTTTTCATCATGCCATTCCATGCGTGCCATCACGTTTTCAAGGCGATTTAAGTGCTTTATACCAGCAAGTTTAGTTTGCACTGCCAACCTCGTTTTGCACACATGCAAATTGACGCCTATCACAAAGTTTTCTTTCGCATAACTCGGCATTGCTGATTTGACTATCACTCGTGTAGGGTTTGTAACAGCTGGCACGGCATAACCCCGCTCGCCTTCGCCTCTAGTAATAATCACCTTAATGACACTCGATAGATTATCCGTAAGCTCTTTGATTGAAATTAATTGCTGCATATCATTCATCAGCAACTCTGCACTTGGACAAACGATACCTATTGCGGCACAATCTGCCACCAGTTTTTGGTAATGTAATGGCCAGCATTCAGGTTGCCCATTACGCATTAACATCGTACGAAAAACCCCATCGCCGTAAGCAAAACCGCGATCTAGCGGTGTAATCACCTGATTGAAATCACCATTAATTATATAAGAATGTGCGCTATTCATAAGCCCTAATTAAACCATAGCAAAGGTCAATTAACCAACATGTAAGCAGAATAAAAAAGCCTGCGATTTTATTCGCAGGCTAAAAGTGAGTGTATCTTTATTAAATGCTTAAACTTTTTTAAAAACCAAGCTACCGTTAGTTCCGCCAAAACCAAAGTTATTTTTTAGCGCATATTCAATCTTCATATCTCTTGCGGTATTTGCGCAGTAATCCAGGTCACATTCTGGATCCTGATTGAATATGTTAATTGTAGGTGGTGACACTTGATTATAAATAGAAAGCACAGTGAATACTGACTCCAAACCGCCCGCACCACCCAGTAAATGTCCAGTCATAGACTTGGTTGAATTGACCACCAGTTTGTAGGCATGTTCCCCAAATGCAGCTTTTATTGCGTTGGTCTCGTTAGAGTCTCCCAGTGGCGTAGAGGTACCGTGTGCATTGATAAACTGCACTGCACTTGGGTCAATACCCGCGTTGCTCATGGCGTTACGCATGGACCTACGTGGCCCGTCCATATTAGGCGCAGTCATGTGATACGCATCCGCACTCATGCCATAACCACTGAGTTCTCCATAGATTTTTGCGCCACGTTTTTTTGCATGCTCATACTCCTCAAGCACCATTACGCCTGCTCCTTCGCCTATAACAAACCCATCGCGGTCTTTATCCCATGGGCGGCTTGCGGTTGCAGGGTCATCATTACGTGTTGAAAGTGCACGTGAGGCAGCGAAGCCGCCCACACTTAAGCGAGTAATCGCAGCTTCAGCACCACCAGCAATCATTACATCTGCATCACCATATTCAATCATTCGAGAAGCATCGCCAATCGAATGCGTGCCAGTTGTACAAGCAGTAACAATGGCGACATTAGGGCCTTTAAAGCCAAACATAATTGACAGGTTACCGGAGATCATATTAATAATCGTGCCAGGAATAAAGAACGGAGATATCTTACGAGGACCTGACTCTTGATAAAGGATGTCAGTATCTTCAATAAATTGCATTCCGCCAATTCCAGAGCCAATCGAAACACCGATGCGCTCCGCATTTTCTTCTGTAGCGACTATTCCGGAATCTTTTACCGCCTCAATTGCGGCAGCAAGACCAAACTGAATAAACGTATCCATTCGTCGGGCGTCTTTTGCGGTTATAAAATCTTCTGGATTAAAGTCTTTTACCTCACCTGCGATGGTGGATGCAAAAGCACTCGCATCGAATTTGGTAATTTGTGTAATGCCAGATTTACCAGCAATAAGGTTATCCCATGCAGTTTTAACACCAATACCTACAGGTGAAACCACACCAAGACCAGTAACGACGACTCTGCGTTTAGACATAAAGAAAGTCTCTTAAAAATGATTAACCCAGAAACCTTTTACAAAAAATTGTGAAATGGTTACTGGGTTTTGAAGCGATTGCATCGTTGTAAATGGCTTCAAAGTAATTAGCTTTAAAAGCGCTTACAACTTACGTATATTTATTTGAGGTTAGTATTGATGTAATCAATCGCTAATTGAACAGTTGTGATTTTTTCTGCTTCTTCATCAGGAATTTCACAATCGAATTCTTCTTCAAGTGCCATTACAAGCTCAACTGTATCAAGTGAGTCAGCACCTAAATCATCTACAAATGATGAAGCGTTTTTAACATCAGCTTCATTTGCACCAAGTTGTTCTGCAACAATTTTTTTAACGCGTTGTTCGATGTCAGACATCTAATTACCCCTTTTATTAAAAATAGCTTTATCAGCTAAGACAGTATTCTACCAAAACTCGAACAGAATACCAAAAACTTAATCAATACAAAAATTTTATCTGAATTAATTTGATGAATTAATCAACAGATTTAAACCATTAACATACCACCATTTACATGAATCGTTTCACCGGTAATATAAGCTGCATTTGGAGATGCTAAAAAGGCCACCGTAGCGGCGATTTCCTTAACATTGCCTAACCGCCCCGCAGGAATACGCGCCAGCATTTTATTGGTGATATCTTCAGGCAACTCTGCGGTCATATCAGTATCAATAAAACCTGGCGCAACACAATTAACAGTAATTCCACGGCTACCTACTTCAGCGGCCAAAGATTTTGTAAAACCAGTCATGCCAGCTTTTGCCGCGGCATAGTTAGTCTGACCAGCATTTCCCATATGGCCTACTACTGATGAAATACTGATAATACGGCCCGTACGTGCCTTCATCATCGGGCGCAATACCGCCTGGCTCATACGAAATACTGAGGTTAAATTGGTACTGATAACAGCATCCCAATCTTCATCTTTCATGCGCATCAGTAAAGTATCACGAGTGATTCCCGCATTATTAACCAAAATACTTACATCACCGTACTTTTCAGCAATCGCTTTCAAAGTAGCTTCCACTTGTGCAGCATCGTTAACGTCTAGGGCCATGCCCTCACCTTTGATATTGGCACCAGCCAAAACTTTGCTGATAGACGCCGCTCCATTGGCTGAAGTTGCCGTTCCAATAACAGTTGCGCCCTGTTCACCAAGTTCCAGCGCAATTGCTGCACCTATGCCACGGCTTGCGCCTGTTATTAAAGCAATTTGTCCAGTTAACATGGTAATCCCCTGAATATATTATATTTACTAATTATTAGCAGCGCTAAATTACAACTGACCTTGCAAGTCAAATAAAGCTTCATTATTCGTTAATGCGACGCATGGCAACTCAGCGACGATACGCTTAGTCAGACCTGCCAATACTTTACCAGGCCCACATTCTGCAGCTTGCGTTACACCTTGTGCGTGAATGGCTTGTACAGTTTCCACCCAACGGACGGGGCTATATAACTGGCGAACTAAAGCATCTTTAATTTTATCGCCATCTTGAAATGCAACGACATCTGCATTTTGCATGACAGGTATTTGAGGCGTAAGTATAGTTACATTTTTTAAGTATTCTGCAAGTTTTACAGCGGCAGGCTTCATAAGTGCGCAATGCGAAGGAACGCTTACCGGCAATGGGAGTGCGCGTTTAGCACCTTTTGCTTTCGCAAGCTCCATACCGCGTTCTACCGCCGTTTTGTTGCCAGCAATGACCACTTGACCAGGTGAATTAAAATTAACAGCTTCTAATACTTCACTTAACGCAGCTTCAGCACAGACAGCACGCACAGCATCGTCATCCAAGCCTAATATTGCCGCCATTGCACCGACGCCAGCAGGCACAGCGCTTTGCATCACTTCTGCCCGATAAGAAACCAGGGGTAGCGCTTCTGCGAATGAAATAGCGCCAGATGCAACCAGCGCAGTATATTCACCAAGACTATGACCAGCAAGCACACTTGGGAGCTTGCCTGTAGTCGCTTGCCATGCACGCCATGTAGCAACGCCAGCAATGAGCATAATGGGCTGTGTATTAGTGGTTTCGTTAATGCCTTCATTCGGCTCAGTAGCCATCGACCAAAAATTAAGCCCCAAAATATCAGAGGCTTCGGTAAAAGTATTGCGAATAATACCCGAGTCTCCGAAACCAGCCATCATGCCTACTGATTGCGAGCCTTGACCAGGGAATAGAAATGCTAATTTTTTCATATGATTTTTAATGTGCTAGTAATTTTAATGTGCTAGTAATTTAGTTGCAGTAGCTATTAACAGACTGGTGTAAATAGATTTTTCGTTTTAAACATTTAATTCGATGTTTAAAACTTAATTAAGGCAGAACCCCAGGTAAATCCGCCACCGAAAGCTTCCATCAGAACAATCTCACCACGTTTAATACGTCCATCCCTAACGGCTACATCCAGTGCCAGCGGTATAGAGGCAGCAGAGGTATTACCATGCTTATCTACCGTCACCACCACTTGATCCATACTCATCTCTAATTTTTTTGCGGTAGCTTGCAAAATACGAATGTTTGCCTGATGTGGTACCAACCAGTCAATATCTGATTTTTGCATGCCATTGGCGATTAAAGTTTCATCCACGATTGCGTCTAACGTATTCACTGCGACTTTAAAAACACCATTACCTTCCATTACCACGGTATCACGACCGTTGGGGTCATCGTTTCGAGGCACATGTAACATTTTTTCATAATTCCCATCCGCATGCAAATGAGTAGAAATAACACCCGGCTCTGAACTGGCTTGCAATATCACCGCACCAGCACCATCACCCCATAAAATACAGTTTCCACGGTTAGTCCAATCAACGATACGGGAAAAAGTTTCTGCTCCAATCACCAGAGCACATTTAGCAGCACCAGATTTAATAAAGTTATCAGCGGTTGCAAGTGCGTATACAAATCCACTGCACACGGCTTGTATATCAAATGCCGGGCAGCCAGCAATGCCCAGTTTATTTTGTAATATCACAGCCGTACTAGGGAAAATCTTATCTGGTGTTGTGGTAGCTACAATAATCAAATCAATATCGTTAGCTACTATTCCTGCGGACTCAATGGCGTTACGTGCAGCATGCAGCGCTAAATCGCTAGTGGATTCGTCATCTGCCACAATGTGACGCTCACGAATGCCGGTACGTGTAAAAATCCACTCATCGGTGGTGTCGACCATGCTTTCTAAATCAGCATTGGTGAGTATTTTTTTCGGAAGATAACTTCCTGTTCCTGTAATTCGTGAGTGTGTCATTCGTTATCCACAATATCTGTATTGGACGCAATGGCGTGTTGCGATTGTATATGCTCTATTTCAAGTTGCTCTGTAATGCGTTTTAGCACACCACTACGTGATTCCTCAACTGCCGTATGAATAGCATTTAAAAATGCAACGACGTCAGCACCACCGTGACTCTTCACTACGATACCACGCAAACCTAAAAAGCTGGCGCCATTGTAGTTACGGGGATCCATACGACTTTTAAATGCCTTAAGTACTGGCATAGCTACCAAGCCCATGAGCTTGGTTAACCAATTACGCTTAAATTCCTGCGAAAGGAAACGCCCCATCATTTGAGCTAAACCCTCTGAAGCTTTAAGTGTAACATTACCTACAAAACCATCACATACCACGACATCTGTAGTACCTTTAAAAATATCATTGCCTTCTATGTTGCCATAAAAATTCAAGTGACTTTTTCTCAGCAGCTCGCCTGTTTGCTTTACAACTTCATTGCCTTTAATTTCTTCAGAGCCAATGTTGAGCAAGCCTACAGTAGGATTCGGCTTGTGCTCAACACAAGAAACCAACATGCTACCCATCACGGCAAATTGCAATAACTGATCTGCTGTACAATCAGCATTTGCACCTAAATCCAAAATATAAGTCTTACCTTTTTGACTGGGAAATATACCTGCAATCGCTGGCCTATCAATACCAGGCAAGGTTTTTAACACAAAGCGTGCGGTCGCCATAAGGGCCCCTGTATTGCCTGCACTGACACAAGCAGACGCCTCGCCACTCTTCACTAAATTAACAGCCACGCGCATGGAAGAATCTTTTTTATTCTTAAGCGCAAGCTGTGGTGACTCATCCATAGTAACTACTTCGCTTGCATGATGAATACGTAACCTGGGACCTGTAGTCGCTTTACGGGCTTTTAGCTCAGATTCGATAGCGTCTTTTAAGCCAACCAATACAATATTGAGTTCATCATCTTCTATAAGCGCTTTAAGCGCGGCGGGAATGGTGATATGTGGGCCATGATCGCCACCCATTGCATCTATTGCGAGCGTAATATCCATAATTTTACTCGGTAGTTATACTCAGTTTGCCATTAGCTAATACAAGCTACTTGCTGATTCAATGAGCTGTATTAATTAGCGCACTAAAAACACTAACGCCGCCCCAATAATGGCGCGGCGCTAATGAGATCGATGCGTATCTATTCAAACTTCTAATTCTAGATTTTTCTAGTTAGATATAATTTGAAAATCAAATTCGATAGTACTGTTATTCGCCTTTTGACGGCATTACTTTACGACCACGATAATAACCGTTCGGGCTAATGTGGTGACGTAAGTGAGTTTCGCCTGTTGTAGGCTCAACTGCTAAAGCTGGGTTGACTAAAAAGTCATGTGAACGGTGCATACCACGTTTTGATGGTGACTTTTTGTTTTGCTGAACTGCCATATTAAACTCCAATAAAATGATTAAAACATCATCTCAATTACATACAAACTAATGCATAAAATACTACTTTGCATCACTAATTTAAGATTACGTTAAACTGCTAGAGCGGCACTATAATATAAAACGTAGCTTTTGTCAGCTTTTAATCAGCTTTTAAGGCTTAATTAAACCTTTTAATGCCGCAAATGGATTTGGGTTTTCCCCGCTTTGGGTTACCAGCTCTATACAACCTTCTTCATGCTTGGGTGCAATTGGCATGGCCATGATAATTTCATCCTCGATTAACGCAACAACATCCATAGACTTGCTGGCTTGCTGCAAGTCAAAATCGTCACTATTATCAATATCAACAGCCTCTGCATCGGTATCACTTACATTACCAATTAAATAATTGAAGCTTAGGTTTAGTTTAAGTGGCATCTTACTTAAACAGCGCTGGCAAATGGTCGTTATATTTGTAGTTAATGACAGATGCAACAAATGCTGCCCAGCCGCATCTGACTTACCTTGCAATATGTAGCCAATTGAACCAAGGGTGCTCGAGCTTTGCACGGAAGTGGCGTTCGAAGGTTTTAAAAGTTCATACAATCGAGGGCAGTCTTCTAAGGACAATTCGCCTTTTAGGTATTCATTTTTTTTAGAAAAAGCAAGATTGTCTATCAATATTGAATGCATACTCATTTTTTTAGTACCCTAAAAATTAGTGTTGGGGATTTAGCAATAAGAATACGCATGTTACAATTGCTGAGTTTGAGTATCAAATTTAAGGGTTGTAACGTGTTCAAAAAAATTCTTGTAGCTAACCGCGGTGAAATCGCAGTGCGTATTGTACGCGCTTGCTCAGAAATGGGTATTAAGTCTGTGGCGATTTATGCGGATGCCGATCGTCAAGCGCTTCATGTTAAAAAGGCAGATGAAGCTTACAACATTGGTGCGGATCCAGTTGCTGGTTATTTGAATGCCCATAAGATTGTGAATCTTGCAGTAGCCTCCGGTTGCGACGCGCTTCATCCAGGCTATGGATTTTTATCAGAAAATCCAGAATTAGCTGAAATCTGCGCACGCCGTGGCGTTAAGTTCATTGGACCTAACGCATCTGTCATTCGTCAAATGGGCGATAAAATTCAGGCTAGAAACGCCATGACTAGCGCTGGAATCCCTTGCACACCTGGCAGTGATGGCAATTTAGCCAATTTGGAAGAGGCGGTAGCTTTGGCTAAAAAAATTGGCTACCCTGTGATGTTAAAAGCTACCAACGGTGGTGGTGGGCGTGGCATACGCCGTTGTGATAGCGAAAAAGAACTTTTAAGCAATTATGACCGCGTCATTTCTGAAGCGAGTAAGGCTTTTGGTAAACCTGAAGTATTTTTGGAAAAATGTGTTGTAACGCCTCGCCATATTGAAGTACAAATTCTGGCGGATTCACAAGGTAACGTCATTCATTTATTTGAACGTGACTGCTCAATTCAACGGCGTAATCAAAAGTTGATTGAAATTGCACCCTCTCCGCAACTTACACAAGCGCAACGCGAATACATTGGTGGTTTAGCGGTAAAAGCAGCTAAAGCCGTCGGTTATGAGAATGCTGGAACTGTAGAGTTTTTATTAGACTCAGATAATACATTTTACTTTATGGAAATGAACACGCGCCTGCAGGTTGAACATACTGTGACAGAAACCATTACCGGCATTGATATTGTACAAGAGCAAATTCGTGTTGCTTATGGCCTGCCATTGCAATACCAGCAAAAAGAAGTGCAGTTTAGGGGTTACGCCATGGAGTTTCGCATCAATGCGGAAGATCCAAAAAATGACTTTTTACCGAGCTTTGGCAAGATCACGCGCTACTATGCCCCAGGCGGACCAGGTGTGCGTATGGACGCAGCGATTTATAGTGGCTATGTCATTCCGCCCTATTATGACTCTATGTGCGCCAAACTCACCGTTTGGGCTCTGGATTGGGATAGTGTGATTGAGCGTGGCCGCCGTGCACTAGATGATATGTTGATTTATGGGGTTAAAACGACCATTCCTTACTATCAAGAGATTTTAAAGCATAAGGATTTCAGAGATGCTAATTTCAACACCAGTTTTGTTGAGTCGCACCCGGAGCTAACAAATTATGCAAATGAGATACCACCCGAAATGATTGCTGCGGCTATTTCAGCAGCAATAGCCGCACATGAAGGAATTTAGATTAAGAATAGTCAATTAAAACAATAAATTGAATATATAAATTAAAGTAAAGAGTTAAATATGACAAAACAAACCCCAAAAGTACACGTCACCGAGCTGGTCCTTCGAGATGGCCATCAATGCCACATTGCCACACGCATGCGTACAGAAGATATGCTACCTATTTGCAGCAAGCTGGATGCGATTGGCTTTTGGTCTCTAGAAGCTTGGGGCGGCGCCACTTTTGATGCTTGTGTGCGCTATTTAAAAGAAGATCCTTGGGCGCGCTTAAAAACATTGCGTAAGGCCTTACCAAACTCCCGCATTCAAATGTTATTGCGTGGCCAAAATTTGTTAGGATATCGTCACTATTCTGATGATGTGGTACGTGCATTTGTGCAGAAATCTGCTGATAATGGTGTTGATGTTTTCCGTATTTTTGATGCGCTCAACGACACCCGAAACCTACAAGTTTCTATTGAAGCTGTAAAAAAAGCCGGTAAACATGCTGAAGGTACAATTAGCTATACCACTAGTCCTGTGCATGATGTCGCGCATTTTGTAGGCATCGCTAAAGAACTTGAAGCCATGGGTTCTGACACTATTGCTATTAAAGATATGGCAGGCTTACTCACACCACAAGCCACAGTTGACCTTGTAAAAGCCTTGCGCGCGAATGTTAACTTACCTATTCACATGCACAGCCATGCAACCAGTGGCTTAGCAAGTATGAATATGCTACGCGCGCTTGAAAATGGCGCAGTGATGATAGACACCTGTAGTGCAGCGTTCTCAGAAGGTGCGAGCCACCCAACAACCGAGAGCATGATTGCAGCATTGCAAGGCACTGAATTTGATACAGGGCTAGATATTGCCGCGATGCAAGAAGTAACGGCTTATTTCCGTGAAGTCCGTAAAAAATATTGGCAGTTTGAAAGTGAGTTTTCTGGTGTAGATACGCGCGTATTATTAAACCAAGTACCAGGCGGCATGATTTCAAATCTTAGCAATCAACTGAAAGATCAGGGTGCGCTAGACCGGATGGATGCTGTATTGGCTGAAATTCCCTTGGTACGGAAAGATCTTGGGTATATCCCTTTGGTGACGCCGACTTCGCAAATTGTTGGCACACAAGCTGTGTTGAACGTAATGACAGGTCAACGTTATAAATCCATCACCAACGAAGTCAAAAACTACTTCTTAGGCCAATACGGTAAAGCACCAAGCGCAGTTAATGCCGATATTAAGAAACTGGCGATTGGTGATGCAGAACCTATTACCTGCAGGCCAGCAGATTTATTGACACCTGAAATGATTAAACTCACAAGTGAAGCGGAACGTTTTGCCAAATCTGAAGAAGATGTGCTGACCTATGCAATGTTTCCAGACATTGGTAAAACTTACTTACAAGAACGCAATGCAGGCTCATTAGTACCTGAAGCGTTACATGACAAAGCCGCGATGAAGGCCTCTGCCTCACGCTTTGCGCCTACCGAGTTCAAAATTACGCTTCATGGTGAAACTTTCCATATCAACCTTACTGGAAGTGGCCACGCAGGCGAAGAGAAACGTCCATTCTATGTGTCTATTGATGGTATTGCTGAAGAAGTAATCGTTGAAACCTTGAGTGAAATTGAAGTATCAGGTGGTAGCAATGGTAGAGGTAAAAAGAAAGCAGTGTCGGACTCAGCAAAAAGCGGTCGTCCGCGCCCTTCTCATGCTGGCCATGTAACAACATCAATGCCTGGTACAGTGGTAGCCGTTAAAGCTAAAGTGGGTGATAAAGTAAATGCTGGTGATGGTGTTTTGGTGATTGAGGCGATGAAAATGGAAAATGAAATTCAAGCAGCGACTTCAGGCATTGTGGTTGCAGTGCATGTCATCAAAGGTGATACCGTCACCCCTGATGAATCGCTACTTGAAATTCAACCTGAATAAATGGTTTGAAATTTAAACCAAAAGCCGACAGAAACGACTCTGTCGGCTTTTATTTTTTTAAATAAAATGATAAAACAAACTTTAATATTAGCTTCTTCTTCTGAATTCAGGCGCGATCTTTTACAAAAGCTGCAAATCCCTTTTAGCAGCATATCACCACGCGTAGATGAAACACCTCGAGCAAACGAAAAACCACACGAAACCGCTTTAAGGCTTGCGCAAGTTAAAGCCAGAAAAATTGGCAGTGAATATCCGCATGCATTAGTTATTGGATGTGATCAAGTCGCTACGCTGGATGGCGAGCAACTTGGCAAACCACTTAATCATCAAAACGCAACAAAGCAATTACAATTAATGCGTGGTCGAGAGGTCACTTTTCATAGCGCACTTTGCTTATATAATGCCGCTACAGGTAATATGCAAGCTGAAGTAGTACCCTATTTAGTGCGCTTTAGGCAGCTTAGTGACGAAGAAATCGAAAATTATCTGAATAAAGAACAACCCTACCAATGTGCAGGTAGCGCAAAATCAGAAGGATTAGGTATTGCACTGATTGAGCGCATGATAGGCGAAGACCCGAACGCACTCATAGGGTTGCCGCTCATCAAGCTTATAAATATGTTAAAAAATGAAAAAATAGCAGTTTTATAAAAAATCTCTTAAAAATAACCCCTTTTGCATGTTGATGCGTTAAGTGATTCGTAGCGTATTGGGTAGAACTCCCAATCGCTAATATTTGAACAATTTTGGAGATTAAACATGCCATTTGAGACTAAGCTAAATAAACACAAGCTAATGTTGCTCGCTACACTTTCAACTATTTATACAGGTGCTATCGCAATGGAGCTTGATGAAACACGAAGCTCATTAAGCGATCAGCAAAATGTAGCGGTAACAATCTATAACGGCGATTTGGCATTAGTAAAAGACACTCGTCATGTGAAACTAAAAACTGGGTTAAATGCACTGGCACTGCGCGATGTAAGTGCACAAATCCGGCCGGAAACTGCATTGCTACGGAGCATAAACGCACCTGGCAGCTTGACTTTAATTGAACAGAATTTTGATTTCGATTTGCTTACACCTGAAAAATTACTTGAAAAGTATGTAGGTAAAACAGTAAGTTTGGTTAAAACACACCCGGCAACTGGTTTAGAAACCACAGAGCAAGCCACAGTACTATCAGCCAATAATGGTGTGGTTTTAAAAGTAGGTAACCGCATTGAATCAGGTATCCATGGCAATCGTATTGTGTATAACGATGTGCCAGAAAGTCTTCGTGACAGACCTACATTAGTTACTCAAATAAACAATAAAGGCGCAACTGACCAAACTATAGAACTGAGCTACCTCACAGGGGGGTTAGGCTGGAAGGCAGATTACGTTGCTGAACTCAATAGCAAAGAAAATATGCTGGATTTATCAGGTTGGGTAACGCTTACCAATACTAGCGGTACGAGTTACAAAAACGCTAAGTTACAATTAGTGGCCGGGGATGTAAATCGAGTGCAAGAACACTATCCGCGTGCGAAGACCATGCGTAAAGATCTGGTAATGATGGCAGAGGCAGCTGCGCCAATGGCAGAAGAGTCTCTGTTGGAATATCACTTATATTCATTGGATCGGCCAACGACAATTGCCGAAAATCAAACCAAACAAGTGGCCCTACTCTCAGCAACTAATATACCAGCACGCAAAGAACTGGTATTGCGTGGCGCAGATTATTACTATCAAAGTAGCTACGGTGACTTGGGCTCAAAACTGAAAGTTGCTGTGTTTGTTGAGTTTGATAACAAAGAAGCAGCAAAATTAGGCATGCCCTTACCCAAAGGAATCATGCGCGTCTACAAAAAGGATAGTGCTGGCAACGCGCAATTTGTGGGCGAAGACAATATAGACCACACGCCAAAAAATGAAGTGATTAGACTCAAATTAGGTGAATCTTTTGATGTCACTGCTGATAAGAAACAAACTGATTTCAAAACGCTGCCACGTCCCTCTAAAGGCAATAGTGCATTTGAGAGTGCTTATGAAATCACCTTAAAAAACGCAAAAAAGGAAAAAATAACAGTCACCGTTCAAGAGCCCATTTCAGGTGATTGGACGATTACTTCAGAGAGCCAAGCACACAAAAAAGTGAATAGCCATTTAGCAGTTTGGAAAGTCGAGATTCCAGCTGAGGGCAGTACCACTTTAAGCTACAGAGCGATTGTTAAGTACTAAATGGCGCAATCACCTCAATTAGGCACGTTGTATTTAATTCCTGTAACCCTTGGTGAAGACAACATCGCCAAAGTGTTGCCGCCTGACGTCGTCAGTATTTCACAGCAACTGGATACCTTTGTGGTGGAAAGCGAAAAATCAGCGCGTCATTTTTTAAGCACCATTAAAACCATTAAGCCAGTCCGTGAACTAAGCCTGAACCTGCTGAATGAACATACCGAAGACAAATCGTTACCTGATTTACTCAAACCACTATTAGCTGGCAAAGATATAGGTTTAATGAGCGACGCAGGTTGTCCTGGTGTTGCAGACCCAGGTGCAAAACTAGTCGAACTAGCCCATCAAAAAGGCATCCGCGTTGTGCCATTTGTAGGCCCTAGCTCGATTTTATTGAGTTTAATGGCTTCAGGCCTTAACGGACAGCAATTTGCGTTTCTAGGCTATTTGCCAGTGGATAAATCTCAACGCAACCAAAAGCTCAAAGAAATTGAAAAACGCTCACTTACGCACAAAGAAACGCAGTTATTTATTGAAACGCCCTATCGTAACCAGCATATGCTGGAAGCTATACTAAGCGTCTGCCAGCCTAATACCAGGTTGTGTTTAGCTTGTGATATTAGTTTAGCGGCTGAGAAGATAGTAACCAAATCAATTGCAACTTGGAAAAAATCACCATTGCCAGATTTACACAAAAGGCCAACGGTATTTTTACTATTGGCATAAACGTTTTACTGGGGCGTAGCTGAGGCGATGCTGTGGCGTAATACCATACAAATTCAACATTTCTAAATGATAGACAGTTGGGTAGCCTTTATGTTGAGCAAAGCCATATTGCGGATAGATTTTATCTAATTCATATAACTCAGCATCTCGCGCCACCTTTGCCAGTATAGAAGCCGCTGAAATGGCTTGCACTTTACTATCTCCCTTCACTATCGCTTGGCAAGGTAAGCTGATTTCGGGACATTGATTGCCATCAACTTGTACTAAATCAGGAATGATATCGAACTGTGTTTGCATAGTTTCAATAGCGCGCCTCATGGCTAATAAGCTAGCTTGCAGGATATTGATTTCATCAATCTCTTGAGCGCTACAGCTAGCAATTGCCCAAGCCAGCGCATGTTGTTTGATTTCAACGTTTAATAAGTCGCGTTTTTTTTCAGATAGCTTTTTTGAGTCTGCCAAACCGAATATCGGACGTTCAGGATTTAAAATAACTGCTGCCGCGTAAACCGCACCAGCCAATGGTCCTCGTCCTGCTTCATCTACACCACAAATTAGCTGCATTAGTTTTGCGGCTGATATTTATGCTAAATGAGAGAGAATAACCACCGCTGCTTTTTCTGCGGTATTTTGTCGTAAACTGAGGTGAATTTTTGTAAATTCTGCTTTAATTTCAGCGGCGTAACCAGTATCACTAATCAGCTTTATTGTAGCCTCAGCAAGTTTTTCAGGTGTAGAATCATCCTGTAAAAGTTCTGGCACCACAAATTTATCTGCCAATATATTGGGCAAACCCACATAAGGTTGCAAACGCATGCGTTTAAGGATTTGCCAGCTTAATTTAGACATACGGTAGGTAATAACCATAGGTTTTTTCAGAAGCGCCGCCTCAAGCGTAGCTGTACCAGACGCTACAATCACGACATCGGCGGCCTCCATGGCATCATGTGCGTGCCCAAATAATATCTGAATAGGCAAGTTTTCATGCTCGTGAAAAATGGCCAATTCAAAAATCTGTCTAGTTTCACGCGTAATTAAAGGCACTAAAAAAATTGCATTTGGATAGTCGGCGTAAATCAGCTTTGCCGTCTTAACAAATAGTTCTGCGTGTTGCTGCACTTCACTTTGGCGACTACCTGGCAGCATAGCGATGACCAAGGCAGATGACTTTAGTCTTAAACCGTCACGCGCTGCGTTAGTATCTGGTTCCATTGGCAATATGTCCGCCAAAGGATGGCCAACATAAGTGACAGGTATACCAGCACCTTGATATAACGCGGGTTCAAATGGAAATAATGCCAGCATATGTGATACAGCATGTTTGATTTTTTTGATTCTATTTTTTCGCCATGCCCAAACTGAAGGGCTAACATAATGAATAGTCTTGATACCTTTATTTTTAAGCTTTTTTTCCAGCCAAAAATTAAAATCCGGGGCATCAACGCCAATAAATAAATCAATGCGGTTAGTTAAAAAGTGCTTAAGCAGCTGGCGACGTAATTTAAGCAGGCCAAATAGGTGTTTGATAACTTCTATATAACCACGTACTGATAAGCGCTCGATAGGGAAAAGAGATTGAGCGCCTTCTCCCATCATTTTAGGGCCTGCAATCCCAACAAACTCAATGTCTGAACGTTTTGACTTTAATGCTTGAATAAGGTGACTGCCAAGCAAATCACCCGAAGCTTCTCCAGCGACAATACCAATTCTTACCATGATAGCAACTTAACGGACGATGCCGCGAGTGGAAATTTTCAAGAAATCAGTGAGTAAACCAATTTCTGGCGTGGTTTTTTGCATTGCAGCAAGTTCAATTTTAGCCTCATCTAATGTAAGACCATTCCGATACAAAGCCTTATAGGCGCGTTTAATTTGCAAAATACTCTCAGCGCTAAAGCCACGGCGTTTTAATCCCTCAGCATTGATGCCATGCGGTTTAGCGTCATAACCAGCTGCAGTCACATAAGGTGGAATATCTTTAAATACCACCGAACCAACAGCGGTAATTACATGCGAGCCAACTTTACAAAATTGATGAATGAGCGTAAATCCGCCTAAAATGGCATAGTCATCAATATCTACATGGCCCGCAAGAGATGTATTATTAGCGAAAATCGTGTGATTACCTATTTGGCAGTCATGCGCAATATGTACATAGGCCATGATCCAATTATCGTTGCCGATTTTAGTGGTGCCTTTATCTTGAATCGTGCCGCGATTAAATGTACAAAACTCTCGAATGGTATTGTTATCACCAATCTCAAGTAACGTGGGTTCATCTTTATATTTTTTATCTTGCGGCGCTTCGCCAAGAGATGAGTATTGAAAGATATGATTATTCTTACCAATAATCGTAGGCCCGTTGATTATCACATGGCCAGCTACGCGTGTGCCTGCATCTATTTTAACGTTAGCACCAACAATTGAATAAGGACCGATTTCTACGCTAGAATCAAGTTCGGCTGTGGCATCGATGATTGCCGTTGGATGAATTTTTGATGCTGGCATTGCCTACTTCTCTTTTTTATCGATAGCTTTTAATATACACATCATTTGTGCTTCAGCAACTATTGTGCCATCTACTCGGGCTACGCCAGAATACTTCCAAATTCCCTTTAGGATGCGGTCGATTTTTACATTAAGGATGATTTGATCACCTGGTGATACGGGTTTTTTAAAACGAGCGCTATCGATACCTGCAAAATAATATACTGAATCATCGCTCGGTTTCACACCCATGGTTTTAAATGACAATATTGCGGCAGCTTGCGCCATCGCCTCAACAATCAATACACCTGGCATCACTGGGTGGTAAGGAAAGTGGCCAGGGAAGAAAGGCTCATTAATTGTGACATTTTTCAATGCAGTGATTTCCTCACCTATTTTCATAGAAATAACACGGTCTATCAGTACAAAAGGATAGCGATGCGGAAGGTGATCAAGGATTTCATGAATATCCATACTGCTAGATTCGGTATTATTGGTCATTTTTGTCTCAGCTCATTTCTTTTGGTTCACTATATTTTATAGTTTTCACTTGTTAGATTTTAACAGAGCTACCTCTTTTTCAAGTTGTTTAATTTTATCCGAAAGTTCATCTAAATGACGAATTTTTGCAGCGGTATTTAACCATGCTTTATGCGTTTGAAATGGCATAAGTGCCGTGTAAGTATCTGAAACTGATAAAGATCGGGTAATCATGCTGCCAGGTGAGATTGTCACATGGTCAGCAATCTCTAAATGACCTAATATCATGGCGGCACCGCCTATTTTACAGTGCTTACCGATTTTGGCACTACCTGCTATGCCAGTGCATCCAGCAATTACGGTATGCGCGCCAATGACACAGTTATGACCTATTTGAATCAGGTTGTCGAGCTTAACGCCCTCTTCGATAATCGTATCATCTAATGCACCACGATCGACTGTAGTATTTGCGCCAATGTCAACATTGTCATGAATGAAAACCCGTCCAACTTGAGGGATTTTTAGCCATTTTCCAGCTTCTTCAGCATAACCAAAACCATCAGAACCAATAATCGCACCTGAAAATATATGGCAATTTCTCCCGATATTACAATGATGCTTAATGGTGACGTGAGGCTCTAAACAAGTATTATCAGCAATCGATACATCATTTTCAATAACACATCCGCTACCGATAATAACATGTTCACCCAGCACTACATTTGCACCAATCACCGCTAACGGCGCAATGCTGCATGATGCAGGAATGCTGGCTGTAGAATCTACAACTGCGCTAGACGCAACACCCAATTGATGTATAGCTGGTGGATTTAAAAACGCAGATAGCTTAGCAAAATAAGCATAAGGATTTTCTACAATAATTCTAGGCAGCGTTGTTAAAGCTGAATCTTTTTCTCTTAATACAACAGCACTTGCCAGACTTGAAACAAGCGACTTTTGATATTTGGCGTCATTAATAAAACAAATGTCGCCAGATTGCGCATTGAGCAGTGATGAAACACGGGATATTGAAGTGGCCTCATCACCTACTATGCGGCCACCTAACGCCTTTGCAATATCACTAAGTGAGTAATTTTTACTCATTAGTATGGCCTTGAAAAATAAATCTTATGACTAAAAAACTTAAGGTAGATTATTTTTTACCTAATAACTTCAGCACTTTATCCGTGATGTCAATTTTGTCTGCTGCATAGGCTACACCGCTATACATTACTAAATCATAATTTTCAGCCTTAGCAACAGATTGAACCGCTTTATTGATACGATCTTGCAAACTTCCAAGCTCTTCATTTTTACGCAGGTTAATGTCTTCACGCAGTTCACGCTGCTTACGTTGAAACTCTGTCTTGATATTTTGAATATCACGTTCTTTACTACGACGATCTGCCTCAGTAATGGTCAAACCGTCTTTATCTAAAGCAGTTTCCAAGTCTTTAATCTGTTTAGCCATACGATCTAGCTCTTGTGAGCGCGGGCTAAATTCACGTTCTAGCTTTTTACCACTTTCGGCAGTTTGCGGTGCCTCTTGTAAGATTTTATCAACTTGTACATACCCAACTTTTAATTCAGCAGAATGTGCAATGACTGCAAACGTCAGAAAGCTAGCTAACACTAATTTTTTTAAGATACTACTCACTTAAAATCTCCTAAAACAACTACTTCTTTATTTCTATTATTATGCCACAAGACACATGGTCAATTATGCTGCAACATTTAACCGAATAATATTATGCCTGCAATTTACTTATCAGAATTTAGTTAGCTCTAAAATTGAGAGCCTAGCTGGAATTGCAGGTTCTGGGTATTGTCGCCATCTTTACTGTTCAACGGCTTAGCAAAGACCAGTTTCAAAGGGCCAAATGGTGAGAGCCAACTAATACCGACACCTGCTGAATAACGTAAATCACTCAAACTATAGCCTGATTCAGTACCCCACACGTTACCACCATCAACAAAGGCACTTAATCTAAACTGCTTAGAGTCTTTTAAACCTGGCACTGGAAAAAATAACTCCGCATTGCCTAACAAACGCTTAGTACCACCCACTGCAAAGTCTTGGCCCGTAATTGGGTCAATATCTTTAGGGCCAAGTGATCCGTTATCATAACCTCGAACAGAGTTTACACCACCCATAAAATAGTTCTTGAAGAATGGGTAATTTTTATTACCATATGAATCAGCGTAACCAATTTCACCATTTAACATAAAAGTAAAATCTTTATAAACGTTCTTGAACCACGCTTGTTTGTAATCAATTTTATAGTAATTTAAATCTAATATTGGCAATGAAATCTCACCAGACAACTTTTGCAATACGCCATTTGTGGTGAACATAATATTGTCGCGCGTATCGTGTGCCCAACCCGCTGATGCAACCACAGAGTTACTACTACATCCAGTAGTATTGCCACAGAATTTTTGATACTGAGTAGGACTTTGAGTGTTTAAATCTACCGTTGTAAAGTCTGCTGCAAGGCCAAAATTGATACCATCACGCTCATTTAAGGGTATACCAAATCGCACACCTCCACCATATGAAGATGTATTATAAGAAGCAACGTTAAGCGAACTTGTGTTCACATCACGACGATATACATCAAACCCTCGGCTAACACCATCTGGCGTAAAATAGGGATCGGTGACGGATAGAGAGTATGTGGTATTAACCTTACCCGTATTTACTTGCGCACTGACACGGTTACCAGTACCTAAGAAGTTATTCTGGTTAACGGTAATACCCAGCACTACACCTTCATTACTTGATAATCCAGCACCAAATTGTATGCTGCCAGTAGATTTTTCAGTCACGCTGATATTTAAATCCACCTGATCCGTTGTGCCTGGAACGCCAGGCGTTTCTACATTCACATCCGAAAAGAAATCCGTACGTATCAAGCGCTCTTTAGAACGATTGATTTTATTTGAAGCGTACCAAGAAGACTCTAACTGGCGTACTTCACGACGAACCACTTCATCACGTGTTCTGGTATTGCCTGCAATATTGATACGCCTTACATAAACCCGTTTGCCGGGATCAACAAAAAAAGTAAATGCGGCAGTATGTTGCTCTTTATTTACTTCAGGCACTGGATTTACATTTGAAAATGCATAACCATCATTACTCAATCGATCGCTAATCGCCTTGCTCGACTGTGTGACCTTCTCACGGCTAAAGGTATCGCCCTTTTTGATGGTAATGAGTTGTTGTATTTCCTCATCCGAGACTATTGTTTCACCAGCAATCTTCACCTCTGAAATAGTATATTTTTCACCTTCAGTGACATTCACGGTAATGTATATATCTTTTTTATCAGGTGAAATTGACACTTGCGTTGAATCAATATTGAACTCAAGATAACCTTGATTTAAGTAGAATGATCGCAGCGTTTCAAGATCTGCGTTTAATTTTTGTTTGGAGTATTGGTCATCTTTATTCCACCAACTCATCCAATTGGGCGTAGTAAGTAAAAACTCTGCACGTAAATCATCGGTGGAAAATGTTTGATTACCGACGATATTAATGTTGCGAATTTTTGAAACAGCACCCTCTTCAATATCAAAACGAACCGCTACGCGATTACGCTCTAGCGGTGATACCACCGCTTTAACAGTTGCACCATATTTACCTTGAGATAAATACTGCCGTTTGACCTCTTGCTCAGCGCGGTCAAGTTGTGACTTATCGAATATCAGGCCTTCAGCGATACCAATCTGCTTGAGACCTTCTTTCATTTTGTCCGTAGGAAATGATTTATTACCACTAAAATCAATCTGAGCAATGGATGAACGCTCTTGTACCGTGACCACTAGGACATCATTTTCAGCTTCGATACGTACGTCTTTAAAAAAGCCAGTGTTATATAACGACTTAATAGCCTGAGAAGCAAGCTCATCATTCATGGTTTCGCCGACTTTTACTGGTAGGTAAGTGAATACCGTACCAGCCTCGGTGCGCTGTATACCCTCGACACGGATGTCTTTAACGACAAAGGGTTCAAGCGCTAATGCAGAATTTGCATATAAGCCAGAAATCAAGACAAGAGCAGACTTAAGCTTAAAATTCATAAATGACTTGTCTGATTTTTTTAGTTTTTTTAAATTTAATGTTGCCATGCAGTCAGCCTGTTATCAATCGATTGATATCGTTATAAAGCGCTAAGATCATCATAAAACCTAGCAGGGAAAACCCAATTTTTTGCCCGATAATCATGACTGATTCAGGTGTCGGTTTTCCAGTAAAAATTTCAACTATATAATACATCAAATGTCCGCCATCTAATACCGGTATAGGCAGTAGATTAAGTACACCAATACTGATGCTGATTATCGCTAAAAAACCAATAAATACCTTCAAGCCCATGTTGGCGCTTTGTCCAGCATAACTGGCAATAGTCACAGGGCCACTTACACCTTTCCATGAAATTTGACCCGTTAACATTTTAGCAAGCATTTTTAAAGTAAATATTGAGTTGTCCCAAGTTTTCTCAGTCGCTTTAACGAATGCACCGAGCGTGGAATAATGTGTGGTGACAAAAAACTCATCAATCACACGTTGTTCTTGCTTGAACGAAGTGCCAATACGCCCCACTATTTTGCCATTCTCGATTACCTGCTCTGGTGTAACTGAAAGTTGAACTTCTACCGAATCGCGCTCGACTACTACATCCAACGTCGCGTCAGGATGCTGCCTAACCTCTTGAACAAAATCATCCCTTGTACTCACTTTGATTTTATTGATGCTAAGCACCAAGTCTTGTGATTTAAATCCAGCTAAATATGCCGGACTATTTTTAATCACTTCATCTATTCTTGCAGGAATATCAGGCTGGTAAATAGCTAACCCTAGTCCACTCAAAACATCTTTACTATTACTTTCGGAATTAATGTTAGATATATCAAGTTGATGCGTATGCGTTTTTTGACTGCGGCTTAACACTTCCACTTCTACACTTTTACTCTTAAATGATTCATTTAACAAAATCCAACCGGCATCTTGCCATGAAGCAACATGTTTTCCATTGATTTTTTGTATAGTGTCACCTAGTACAAAGTTAGCTGCAGCGGCTGGGCTATTTTCAATAACCTTACCAATTATGGGTTTTATGCCAACGATTCCCATCATAAATAAAAGCCAATATAAAAATATAGCGAGCAATAAGTTTGCCAGCGGCCCTGCAAGCACAATGGCAATGCGCTTATAGACTGATTGCCGATTAAACGCTCGTTTCAACTCGGTTTCTGAGTAAATTGTTTGTGATAACTGCAAGTCTGCATTCGGCTCATCTGCAAACTCGCGCTCATCGAGCATTTTTACGTAACCACCTAATGGGATTGCTGCAATCACCAACTCTGTTTTATCTACCCCAAATTGTTTAGACCAAAGCGGCTTACCAAATCCAATAGAGAATTTTAGCACCTTCACTCCACACCATCTGGCCACCTGATAGTGACCAAATTCATGCACAGTCACTAACAAGCCCAGCGTAAATATAAAAGCGAGTGCGGTTAACATAAGGTGCTTATGTATTGTTTAGCAATTCGTCTTGCCTGAACATCTATAGCCACTAACTGTTCAATGGATTCCACTTGCCCGATACTGGATGCGGTTAACACATTCTCAATGATATGCGGAATATCCATAAAACCAATTTTTTCCGCCAAAAATGCTTCCACTGCAATTTCATTCGCTGCATTCAAAATGGCTGGTGCAGTGCCGCCCATATTCAATGCATCATAAGCAATTCTCAGGCATGGAAAGCGCTCTAAGTCAGGTGGGCAGAAATCCAATCTTCCAACTGTCAGTAAATCCAAGCTGCTAACACCACTGGTTAACCGTTCAGGATAGCCAAGTCCATAGGCGATTGGTGTGCGCATGTCTGGATTACCTAACTGTGCTAGCACACTGCCATCAATATATTCCACCATAGAATGAATCACACTTTGAGGATGTACCACCACATCAATCTGCTCAGGCAGCGCATTGAATAGCCAATGTGCCTCTATGACTTCCAATCCTTTATTCATCATTGTGGCAGAATCTACGGTAATTTTAGGTCCCATTACCCAGTTGGGGTGGTTTAATGCCTGTGCCCGGGTCACCACTTTAAGCTCTTGCAGGCTGGCATTCCGAAATGGCCCACCAGATGCAGTTAACAATACTCGCTTTACACCCATATTTGCCAGTTGCCTACTACGTTGTTGAGGCATCACTTGAAATATAGCGTTATGCTCGCTGTCTATAGGCAGTAAAGTAGCACCACCATCTATAACCGCTTGCATAAACAAGTTGCCTGCCATCACCAAGGTTTCTTTATTTGCAAGCAATATACGTTTGCCTGCTTTTGCTGCGGCCATGGCTGGATGCAGGCCAGCAGAGCCTACGATAGCAGCCATTACAATATCGACTTGTTCATGCGAAGATATCTCATTTAGTGCCGCTTCGCCATGCAAAACAACAGTATTTGAGTGAATAGCCTTCAGTTGTAAACTTAGCTCTGCGGCGGCGGCTTCCTGCAACATCACTGCAAATTTAGGTGTGTATTTCTCGCATAAACTGAATAAACCTTTTACGTTATTATTTGCAGACAAAGCAAAAACACTAAAACGTTCCGGATGCTGTGAAATTACGTCTAAAGTTTGCGAACCAATAGTGCCAGTCGCACCAAGTATCGTTACACTTTGTGATTGTTGGCCTGAGAGTTTATCGAACATGTAATTGCAGATTTGAAAAAAGAGGGAAATAAATATAAAACAAGACCAATGGCAAGGTGGGAATCAACCCATCTATTCTATCAAGCACACCGCCATGGCCTGGCAGTAGCTGGCTACTATCTTTAACGCCAGCCTGCCGTTTCAATAGTGATTCAAACAAATCACCCATCACGCTAAGCACAACAATGAGCCATAAACCTACAATCAACCAATGACTGTAATGTAAGTAGTGGCAGAGTAATAGTCCATAAAAAGTTGCAGCCAAAATTGCACCAGCAACACCTTCCCATGTTTTTCCAGGGCTAATTTCAGGTGCAAGTTTATGGCGCCCAAAAGACTTTCCTGCAAAATAGGCTGCACTATCAGCCAACCAGACTGTTGCCAGCACCCCCAATAACAACCACGGACTGATACTATGCAAACCATTCAAAGCCACCCATAAAGCTAGTAGCAGGGATAATCCCAGCAGGCTCAATATAAATTTTTGGCTAACTTTCTTTCTTGAAATAAGCCAAACGGGGGCTAAAACTATCCAAAATAGAGCGGAAGTACATAACAGAACAAACTCCAACTCATCCTTGTAATGACCCAATGGTATATTTGATGCAAAAATCACCATCAAGCCAAGACTCAAAGCAATGGTCATATTGAGATACATTTGACGCTTTGCTAGCTTAATCAGATTTGACCACTCCCAAACTGCAATGAGCGTTGCCGCCAAAGTAATAAAAGCCCACGCCATGTCAGAAGCTTTAAATAATGCTGCGGTAAAGCCAACAATAAGCACAATGGCTGTGATGATTCTAGTTTTAAGCATGATTTTTAGGCGTTAAATAATTTATATGAAGCTAAATTTTAGCTTCAGTGAGTTGTTCACTTGTACGACCGAATCGACGCTCACGTTTTTGATATGATTGAATGGCCAAGTTAAAGGCTTCTTCGTTAAAGTCAGGCCATAAGGTATCAGTGAAATATAACTCTGTATAAGCAAGCTGCCAAAGCAGGAAATTACTAATGCGTTTTTCGCCACCAGTACGGATAAACAAATCAGGTTCTGGCGCATAATTCATTGATAAATATTGGCTAAGATGGTCTTCGCGATAAAACCCTGTCAGTTGGGGTGTAGCCAATTGCATTTTATTAACCGCTTGTAGAATATCCCAACGACCACCGTAATTAGCGGCTATTGTCAATATTAAACCAGTATTGCCAGCAGTGAGTTGTTCGGATGCTTCAATTTGGGAGACCAGTTCTGCATCAAAACGGCTACGATCGCCAATCATAATCAGCTTGATATTGTTTTGATGTAACTTTGTTACCTCACGTTTTAACGCCTGCATAAACAAGCCCATTAAAAAAGTGACTTCCTCTGCTGGTCTGCGCCAATTTTCACTACTGAAGGCAAATAATGTTAAATACTCAACTTTTAGACTCGCGCAATATTTAACCAGGTCACGTACAGTTTCAACGCCTCGTTTATGGCCTGCTATTCGAGGTAAAAAGCGCTTGCGCGCCCAGCGTCCATTGCCATCCATAATAACAGCGATGTGTTTAGGAATTTCAGCGGTAGATGGGATGTTCTGAGTAGCGCTAGTAAAAAAAGCCACACACGCTCCAGTCAGATGAGTTTAAGTTTTTAAAGTTAATCGTAGTAGAAGTTTCAGAAGCCATAGATGCTTATACAGCCATTAACTCTACTTCTTTGGCTTGCAACATTTTATCTATTTCAGCTACAGCTTTATCTGTAGCTTTTTGAATGTCGTCTTGTGCACGGCGCTCATCATCTTCAGAAATCTCTTTATCTTTTAATAACTTCTTCAATGTGTCATTGGCATCGCGGCGGACATTTCGCACCGAAACTTTTGCACTTTCCGCTTCAGACCGTACAATCTTAGTCATATCACGACGACGCTCTTCAGTAAGCATAGGCATAGGAACGCGAATTAAATCGCCATTAGTGGCAGGATTTAGGCCCAAATCACAATCACGAATAGCCTTTTCAACTTTACCAATCATACTTTTTTCAAAAGGTTGTACGTTAATTGTGCGGGCATCGCCTAAATTAACGTTAGCAACTTGATTGACGGCAACCATAGAGCCATAGTACTCGACCATCACATGATCTAACAAACCAGTATGAGCACGACCAGTACGCACTTTTGCTAAGTCCGCCTTTAACGCTTCTAGAGACCTGTACATTTTTTGTTCTGTGGTTTTTTTAATTTCGTCTAACATTTCTTTCTCCAACTTAATACTTATAATTTTTTACACATTCTTGACGATGCTATAGCTTCAACTTTCAAAAAACTGCTTATGGCGTAGCCATAAAGGTGTAACCCTTAGGGAGTAACCATAGTGCCTTCATCTTCACCCATGACCACTTTTTTAAGTGCACCCTGTTTAAATATACTAAATACTGAAATAGGTAGTTTTTGATCACGGCATAAAGTGAGTGCCGTTGCATCCATCACTTTAAGATTTTTAGTAATCGCCTCATCAAACGTGATAGTTTTATAGCGCATCGCCTCGGGGTTGGTTTTAGGATCATCTGTATAGATACCATCCACTTTAGTGGCCTTAATGACTATTTCAGCATTCATTTCCATACCGCGAAGTGCTGCTGCAGTATCTGTAGTAAAGAATGGATTTCCTGTGCCGGCACCAAAAATAACCACACGCCCTTCTTCTAAATAACGAATTGCCTTGCCGCGAATATAAGGCTCTGCTACTTGTTCAATATTCAGTGCACTTTGCACGCGTGCGTTGAGCCCAATATTTTTCATGGCATCTTGCAATGCCATAGCATTCATCACCGTAGCAAGCATACCCATATAATCTGCAGTCGCTCTATCCATACCTTCAGCTGCTGGCGCTACACCACGGAATATATTGCCACCACCAATTACCACGGCAACTTGCACGCCCAGATCAACAACTTCTTTCACTTCTCCAACGATGCGACTGATAGTAGCGCGGTTAATCCCATAGGCATCATCGCCCATCAAGGCCTCGCCAGAAAGTTTGAGTAAGATGCGCTTATAGGCAGGTGCAGCCATAATATTCCTCTTTTTTAAGTTTGCTTATTTAAGCATAAAAACCACTATTCATGCCAAAATTAAGTGTAAAAATTATTAAATCTTTGCTAAAAAAAATGGATTAAGCAATATGCTTAATCCATTTTCGGTCTTGCAAATTGATATTAACAAATTATATTTTCAAGTCACGATATTTCGTATTTTGAATAAAATTTATATTCAAGATTATACTTTTGCTGCTGCTGCAACCTCTGCCGCGTAATCAACGACCACTTTCTCAATGCCTTCACCAACAGTAAACATGGTAAATGAAGCCACTGATGCGCCTTTAGATTTAAGCAATTGCTCAATCGTAAGTTTGTCATCTTTAACAAATGTTTGACTCAATAAAGTAACTTCTTTTAGGAATTTTTGTACTGTTCCGTCCGCAATTTTTTCCAACATAGCTTCAGGCTTACCAGCCTCTTTAGCTTTTTCAATGGCGACACGGCGCTCAGCTTCAATCAAACTGGCATCAATACCTGAAGCATCTAATGATTTTGGTTTAGCTGCGGCAATATGCATTGCAATGTCTTTAGCTAAAGCGTCATCGCCACCCACTAGATCAACTAACACACCGATTTTGCTGCCATGAACATAACTGGCAAGTTTGCCTTGTACTGCAGGGCGAACGAAACGACGTGGCGTGATGTTTTCGCCGATTTTACCAACCAATTGCGCGCGCGTTTCTTCAACAGTAGAATCACGCATTTTTAACGTGCTAACTTCAGCGATATCTGCTGGCGTATTAGCCGCAACAATAGCCGCTAATTCGTTAACAAATTTCAAAAAGTCTTCATTTTTAGCACAGAAATCCGTTTCAGAATTCACTTCGATCATCGCGCCAGATTTACCATCTGCGCTAATGCTGATACCCACAGTACCTTCAGCAGCTACGCGGCCAGCCGCTTTGCTTGCCTTATTACCAAAACGTACGCGCAAAATTTCTTCAGCACGCGTCATATCGCCTTCTGCTTCAGTCAATGCTTTTTTACAATCCATCATAGGCGCATCTGTGCGCTCACGTAATTCTTTTACCATGCTTGCGGTAATTTCAGCCATTTTAAGCTCCTAATTTCCATAAATCACATTAAAGTTATGATTTAATTTATTGATTTAAATGTATATTTTTAATATTTTAGAAGAAAGTCAAAGCTCTATTCTAAAATTAAAAAAGGGGCTGTAAGCCCCTTTTAAGGTATATTCTATTACGCAGCCGCTACTTCAGCCGCTTCCGCAGTTTCTTCGCTAGCAGATTTAACAAGCTCGGTAATAACAGAGTTACGGCCTTCAAGCACCGCGTCAGCAATACCACGCGCATACAAGCGAATCGCACGACTTGAGTCATCATTACCAGGAATAACGAATGCAACGCCATCAGGTGAGTTATTAGTATCTACAATACCAATCACAGGGATACCTAGTTTAGCCGCTTCAGTAATCGCGCCGCTTTCATGACCAACGTCGATAATAAAAATAGCGTCTGGCAAACCGCCCATTTCTTTAATACCGCCAATTGAACGCTCTAATTTTTCAATTTCACGCTTATAGCCTAATGCTTCTTTTTTACCAAACTTTTCTAAGCTGCCATCCAGCAACATCGCTTCAAAATCATGAAGACGCTTGATAGATTGTTTAACAGTTTTAAAGTTAGTCAGCATACCGCCTAACCAACGGTGATTTACATAAGCACAACCAGAACGACTCGCTTCTTCTTTTACGATATCGCGTGCTTGACGTTTTGTACCTACGAATAAGATACGACCCTTGTTTGCAGCCAATGTGCGTACGTGTTTAAGCGCATCTTCAAACATTGGTAATGATTTTTCAAGGTTAACAATATGGATTTTGTTGCGGTCACCAAAAATAAACGGTGCCATTTTTGGATTCCAGTAACGGGTTTGATGGCCGAAGTGAACTCCAGCTTCCAACATATCACGCATAGTGACTGACATAATATTTCTCTTTTCAAAAGGGTTATATATTCACACAACTCCAAAAACACCTTATTTTACAAAACCTTACTCTAATTAAAGTTAGGTTTAAGTCTAAGGCACCCTTGATTGGGTTGTATGTAAATTTTAAACAACGTATTTCTCAATACGTTTCTGCTAAATTGCAGAGGCGAAATAATACCACTAAGCATTTGAGTTTGCTAGCTTATTACTTCAAATGATTAACCGCCAATTCATTTTGGCTCGATATTGAATGCAAATTCACTATAAACCTTGCCATTGAATAATAAGCGCTATTTTTATAGTTCTTTTTAATGCTTTTAATCATTACGACAACCTGTATGTTGTGAAGCTAGCAAAGGAGATTGTTAAATGTCATCAACACCCCAAGAATTAGTCACCAGGGATATAAGTGCCTGGATTGATTTTATTAGAAAGGCTGAAATTCCGGTACTTAAACATACTGCACGCGAAATTGCACGCTTGAAAGAAGATGAAGATAACTTAAGTGCTCGCGCTATTTCATCAGCTGTTTTGAATGATCCAATGATGGTATTTAAGGTATTAACTTTTTCACAGAAGCATAAAGGTAAAAAACAACTTCAAGATCTTGTGCAAGCCGACCAAGCCATATTAATGATGGGGACGAGTTCGTTTTTCCTAAATCTACAGCCCAAAGTATTGGTTGAAGATATACTGAAGTCTAATCTACCCGCTTTAATGCACCTGCTTAGGCTTGTTCGACGTGCGCATCAAGCCGCACATTTTGCTGCGGATTGGGCAACCCATCTGGCAGACCTTCATGCAGAGGAAGTTAGAACTGCCGCCTTACTACACGATTTAGCTGAGATGTTAATGTGGTGCTTCGCACCGGACAAAATGAATGCGATATATGCTATGCAGCATGCTGACAAAACACTCAGAAGTGTCGCAGTTCAGCAAGATGTGCTGGGTTTTAGATTGCAGGATTTACAAAAGGAGCTAGTGGAGATATTTCAGCTGCCCCCCCTACTTTCTAAACTAATGCAAGACAATGCCTCAAGCGAACAGCGTGTGCGTAATGTAATACTAGCGATTAACCTTGCACGCCACTCTGCAAATGGTTGGGATGATGCAGCTTTGCCTGATGATTACAGTGATATTGCCGCACTGTTACGGATGGATATTGACAGAGTGATGCGTATCGTAGGGGTCCCAAGAATTCAATAGAAATATAAATGATGAATAATTGCTATGCTAAAATATGCTTCACATTCTTAAAATAGCAAGTTCATGGCAATCTCAATTAAAAACCAGCAAGATATAGAAAAAATGCGCATCGCGGGTAAGCTCGCTTCTGAAGTGCTAGATTTTATCACCCCTTACGTTGTACATGGTGTCACAACAGATCAACTGGATAAACTTTGTCATGATTACATTGTAGATGTACAACACGCCATTCCAGCGCCGCTAAACTATGCTCCAGATGGTCATAGACCCTACCCTAAATCTATTTGCACCTCAATAAACCAGCAGATTTGTCACGGCGTGCCGAGTGACAAACAGTTAAAAAATGGTGACATAGTCAATATTGATATTACTGTCATTAAAGATGGTTACCATGGCGATACCAGCCGCATGTTTTATGTGGGTGAAGTCACAGCCCAAGCCAAGCGTTTGTGCGAAATCACTTATCAAGCCATGTGGCTAGGCATTACCAAAGTGAAGCCTGGCGCGACATTGGGTGATATTGGCTCGGCTATTCAAGTTTTTACCGAAAAAAGTGGTTATAGCGTGGTTCGTGAGTTTTGTGGTCACGGTATCGGCAAGGTGTTTCATGAAGACCCGCAAGTGTTGCATTACGGCAAGCCCGGCATGGGTGCTACACTAAAGGCAGGCATGATGTTCACCATAGAACCTATGATTAACGCCGGTAAACGCGATATTAAACATATGCCAGATGGTTGGACTATCGTCACAAAAGACCGTAGCTTATCCGCGCAATGGGAACATACAATTTTAGTCACTGAAACAGGTTATGAAGTGATGACCTTGTCTAGCGGCTCGCCTGCTATTCCTGAGTTTGTCCAAAAAACAGTCTGACTTTATGCATTCTGGTAATCAATATACTGAAGAATATACGTCAAAAGAGTCTGATAAAAATAATATAGCCGCTTGGCGGCAATATCTAAAAGATGGTTTTTCTGCAATAAAAGCAGACTTCTTAAAAAAACCTAATAACACGCACCTATTTAGGCAGCATTGTAAGCTAATCGATAGACTGCTCATTACTATTTGGTCGAAAGCAAATATCGATGAAAGTTGCTGTTTAATTGCCGTTGGTGGGTACGGTCGTGGTGAGCTTTATCCTTACTCGGACATCGACCTGCTCATTTTGTTGCCTGATAACGTACCTGATACTGAGCAAAGCAATTCCATCAATAACAAGCTTGAAGCCCTAATAGGCTTGTTGTGGGACATAGGCTTAAATGTAGGTCATAGTGTTCGCAGTTTAAACGAATGTGTAGATGAAGCAAAAAAAGACATTACAGTTCAAACCAATTTGCTTGAATCTCGGCTACTGACAGGCGAAACTAATTTTTACAAAAGTTTTTTGAACCGAGTGAATGGCACACTTGAAAAACCAACAGATATAGCCAATTTTTTTTCCGCCAAACTAAAAGAGCAAAACAACCGTCATTACAAATTTAACGACACCGCCTATAATTTAGAACCCAATATCAAAGAAAGCCCGGGCGGCTTGCGAGATATACACATGATACTGTGGGTTACGCAGTGCTTAAATATGGGTGGCTCACGCCTAACAACGTCAAGTAATACCTGGGCATTATTAACAAAACAAAACATTATTACGCCTCTTGAAGCCCGTCAAATTCAGCAACATCAACGAAATCTTCAATTACTACGCATACGATTACATTTTTTGAGCAATCGCCGCGAAGACCGATTGTTGTTTGATTTTCAAAATGAATTAGCTGATTCACTAGGCTATGTGAATACACCTCGTAAACGCGCCAGCGAACAAATGATGCAAAGTTATTACCGCAGCGTTAAATTCGTCAGCTTAATAAATGAAGTCCTGCTCAAATCTTTTCAGCAAATGATTTCTACTACACCACCAGTGATTATTTCAATCAATGAACACTTTGAGTCGTGTGATCAGTTATTAGAAGCTAAAACTGCGGGCTTATTACAACAACAACCTTCATCTATATTCGAAGCCTTTTTATTGTTGCAGAAACATCCGGAACTTAAAGGGATGGGCGCAACTTTATTGCGTAATCTGCAACGCGTAAAACGTTTAGTAAATCGTGACTTTAGACAAAGTCAACATAACAAGAAGTTGTTTATTGAAGTACTATCGCAGCCAAATGGGGTCAATCATGCGCTTCGCGCCATGAATCGTTATGGTATTTTAGGTAGCTATATTCCTGCATTTGGTAAAATAATTGGCCAAATGCAGCATGATTTATTTCATGTATATACCGTAGATGAACATATTTTAAATGTACTGGCTAATTTACGGCGCTTTGCAAAGCCTGAGCTTAAACATGAATTTCCTCTGTGTAGTCAATTATTTGCCGAATTTGACGCACCCCATTTATTATATCTAGCTGCGCTGTTTCATGACATTGCAAAAGGTCGAGGTGGCGACCATTCTGAGCTAGGTACCATCGATGCCATTCGGTTTTGCAAGTTGCACAGACTACCCAAAGCGGATGGTGAACTGGTTGCATGGCTGGTTGCAGCGCATTTAAAAATGTCCTCTACTGCACAAAAATCTGATTTATCAGACCCAGCTGTTATCGAAACATTTTCGCACTTTGTGCTTAATGAACGCAGATTGATTGCACTTTATTTGCTCACCGTTGCTGACATTAGAGGAACCAGTCCACTGGTATGGAACGCATGGAAAGCGAAGCTGCTTGAAAGCTTATTCAACGCGACTAAACACGCACTAACAAACCAATTGTTATATGTACAACAAGCTATTACAACGCGCAAATCTGAAGCCGCAGAAAGATTAAAAAAGTTCGGCTTAAGTGCACAATCCTATGAACATTTATGGGAGAAGTTCGGTTCTAGTTATTTTATTCGCCATGAAAGTGATGAAATTGCGTGGCACAGCAGACTTCTAACCCCGCATTTAAATACCAACCAACCGATTGTCCGTGCGCGATTAAGTCCGAGCGGTGATGGCATTCAAGTGATGATTTACAGCAAAGACCAAAATGACTTGTTTGCCAGAATATGTAATTTTTTTGATCGCATGGGTTATAACATCGTAGAAGCTAAGATTTACACCACAGAACATGACTATGCCTTAGATAGTTTTATTGTTTTAGATCAATCAGGTAAGTCAGTTAGTTATAGTGGTTTATTAAAATTTATCGAGGTTGAACTGACACAAAAACTTGATAAAAATTGCCTGCTTGAGCCACCACTCCAAGGTCGTATTAGCCGTCAAGTAAAGCATATGCCCATACTGGCTCAAGCCACTATTACGCAGGAGGCTGATAATAACAATCATAAGCTGGAGATTATTGCCAACGACCGCCCAGGCTTACTTGCCACGCTGGCGCACCAATTCTTGGTGCATGAAATTGAATTACATAATGCAAAAATCAATACACTGGGCAATCGTGCTGAAGACACCTTTTTAATTTCAGCGAAAAAAGGTCAAAAACTTGATGCGCTTCGCATACTAGCCCTTAAAGAAGCACTTATTAGCGAAATTTAGACACTAAGCGCTTATGTACGCAATCATCCTAACTGATAATGTTTGCTTAGCGCTTTTTTAACATGCCATGTGCAAGACAATCCTGCTGGAAACGTCACTAAGTCACCCGCTTGAAAACTCACAGCACCGCTACCATCATTTGGCGTAATGGTTACTTCACCCTCAAGAATATAGGCAATTTCTTGTGTGCTAAAGCTCCATGGAAATTGCGAGGCTTCTTTTGACCAAGTTGGCCAGCGAGCCACGCCAAGCGATGCTAATTTTTCTGGCGTAGGTTTTTCTACAATAATTTTGCTCATAGTGCTCTCCTGAAATGATCAGCAAAAATCAAAGCTCTAAAAATCAAAAGCAATAAAAAAGCCTTGAATCATCAAGGCTTATTGTATTCCACTCTTACTAAATTGCAATTATGAGTGCTTGTAGTGTTTTTTCAGTTGTTTTGTCACTTCCCAGTTTGATTTCAAACCTTTAGGAAATACAACAAAGTCACCTGCTTTAACTACAACTGTTTCGCCACCTACTGGAGTCACGTGGATTTCGCCTTCTAGCAAATATGCACTTTCTGTTGCTGAATCAAAGTTAAGCGGAAATTTTGATGGTGCGCAATCCCAAATTGACCAGCTAGAAACGCCTAGTTCTTTTAATTTTTCTTGTGATGGGTTATGGTCGATGATGATTTGGCTCATGATAAATCCTTAAAATGTTGGCTTAAAAACAAATGCCGCTTGGCTTTAAGCGGCACTAAAAATTTGGCGGAAGAGGTGTCCGTGATAAATCTCTATAATTACTAACAAAACCAATTAGTTAGCATGCACTCTAGTTACAATATACCAACAGAAATACCAACAAATATAAAAAATTATATGTCTTACCTATTCCGTAAGATGCAATTATAAATTAATTAACTATTAAATACACTAAAATAATACGAAAAAGACTCTGTTGAATGCTTAGAAAGGCAACTTTTAAGAGTAAGCAATATAGTTAAGCTATTAGAAAAAAGCTTATAGCCCATATACAAAGTTGCCCTTTAGTGGGCATGCGTGTTATTGAAAAATTTTTTGTACTAAAATTTAGGTATTAAGTTGAATAATATATAAAACTAGAGTGCATCATTAAATACCTCTCAAGCTCTTAACAGAGCTTAACAAAAGTACTTTAAAAATAAAATGAAGTAATGACTTATCTTGCTGAATATATTTGAAAAATTTATGTTCATAATGTATTCATTACCAAGTTGTGTCTGATATAGTCGTTCATTAATATATGAAAATAATTTATGAAAATAAGAAAAATATTATTGTGTTCATGGTTTCTGTGTTTTTTTAGCCCAAATTTAACTTATGCTGGTGGATTAGAAGGCATTTTAAAGGGTTTGAAAGAGCTACAGGACAGTATAGGTAGCATTGCTCCAAGCATTAAAACTCAAACAAATACGCAAAGTAACAATGCGTCTTCCAATTCAACACTTAGTGATTTTAATCTTGATAAATCCACTAATAAAACCTCAGACAAAGCTCAAACAAATAAAGTAATAGAAGTCTCTGGTGTTGGAGAATCTCTAGAAACTTCTAAAGAAGATGCAATAAGACAAGCTGTTCAAAAAGCAGTTGGAAGCTATGTTTCATCAGATTTGATTACTAAAAATGATGATGTGATTAAAGATAAGGTCATCAGCCTGAGTGCTGCGTTTGTTGAAAAAACAGAAGTTATCTCACAAAATAAGCGTGAAGACGGTTTGTTTGAAACAAAAATCAGGGCGACTGTAACATCCACCAAATTACGAAGAGCGCTTGAAGACCAAAATATTGCTACTACCGACCTTGATTCCGAAAGTTTATTTGGTGAGGCATTAACAAAGCTTGATAATACAAACTCAACACTTGACCTATGGGCTGGTATGATGAAAAAATTTCCTCAGTCCGCTGTAAGGGCTGTTCTAATTGGAAAACCTAAAATAGACCCAATTAAAGATGATGATGTGCGTATAGCCTTTACTACACTGGTTGGATGGGAACCTAAATTCCGTGATGAATTTATTAGTATCATGAAAAATACGGGTGATATTTCTAATGGTGAACATGATGCTTTACTTGGCCTGGGATACACATCTCAAGACAGACCCGTATCCTTGAAAGTAAATGATAAGAATTTACTACACCAAATTTTCCAACTGGTTCGTGAGAATAATAAGAGCCTGTCAATTAACCTCGATATAAAAAACTCTGCTGGACAAGTTGTTCATCAAGTGAGTAGTTGCCTGTCAAAGGATTACTACTATAAAAAGGAAGCAACAAACCCATTTATAATTAATGGCAGTGTGAATGTTTATGGTTTTCCATATAAGGATATGCGTTTAGATTTTTATAGCTCTAAATTAGATATAAGACAAAAACAATACTATGAAAGCCGTAAATATTGGCTAGAGGCGAAAGATAGTGATGAATTTTTCCTTCATATAAATGAGGTTGTTAAGCGGGACATAATTAAAGAGTTTAAAACAGTAGATATTGTAATTGGTGATTGCCCTCACTATGGTTCGTAATTAACGTTTAATAAAGGAAATAAAGTGTTTAAACAAAATAAATTAGCAATCACTTTAACAATGCTTTTTGCATTGAATTCAAACTTTGCTCAAGCTGCTGATGACAAATTTGTTGTCTATGAAGACATTACTGGTGTTACATTAGAAATGGCTGATGATGCATCAAGTTGGCTCAAGATTCGTTCTGTTGGCGAGGCTGCATTAAGATTTGGTGACCGTCAGGATGTGATTCTATCTACAAAAAAAGCAACATTGTCAGCGAAAGCTGAAATTGTAAAATTCCTCAATGAGCGGGTATCAACACAAGATTCAATTAGTGACATAACTAAAGTGCTGGCAGAAAAAAATGGTTCGGACGCGGAGTCAGCTACACGTAAGAGTGTTGAAACGATGAGTACTGAAATTCATAACTCAGCAGACCAAATTCTAAAAGGCGTACTGACGCTGGAACAAAAAGTGGATACTAAAAATGGTGTAGTTAAAGTAACCGTAGGTATCAGCAGAAAAAGCATGGGTGCAGCAGATTCAATTAAAGCCCATATTAAGAGTGATATGAGTAATGCTACTTCAGCTAATAATAGTTCCGCTAGTGAGTCAGTCCAAGTAGGCGACGAGATAAAACGTAGCAAAAATTACAATAACTTCTAATGCGTTGTTTGACCAAACAATTAGTTAAGGTAACCGTTCTCAGCATTGGCATTTTATTGGTTCAACCGCTGTACGCTAATGCTGAAGCAATTAAAGCAGAATACTTTCTTAATGATAATAAAAATGCTGTAGCAGAGCTGGTACGAGACGGAAAGAGTTGCTATCTCATACAAGCAATATTTTCAGATGGAAACCTTAATTCGACAGTCGAGTATCGAAGGTCAAAGCTTAACTTATTGACACGATTCACGTTATTAAAGCATTTACAGCGCAAATATAAAGGCGCTTCAAAGTTCCAATTAAGCGGAATGCAAATACTTGAATTAGGTAAAAATGAGGGTGCCTATTACCAAGTATCACAAATACCAATTGCAAATATTACCCCATCATTATCTAAAGCAAACACCTCTAATACATTGGATGCAAATGTTGTAGAAAGTAGCATTGTTAAAGAAATTTCGGAATCGGAATTAAAAGTAAAAACTAATCCGAGTGCTATAGACGCTTGGAAGAATTTATTTAACCTTTATTTCACTACTGGTGACTTGGATAAAGCTAACTCAGCAATGGATAGAGTAATGAGTTTGAAATTCGCACAATGATGCGCTATTACATCATGATGCTAGCAATTCTCATGCCGTTATCCCAATTACATGCGGGAGACGTAACAACTGCGCTTTTAAAACAAGCGCAGTCTAGTGAAATATTGAAATCAACCAACGTGGAATTAACAACTATTAATGACCGACGATACCTAATTTCAGTAGGTGTGGCAGATTTAAAAGATGGTCAAAAAAAATCTAAGCTCAATGCGATTAGAACTTCTAAACTAAGTGCCGAGGAAGGCGCAATAAAATTCTTTGAAGGGTCTAAAATTACGACTCAAGAACATTCAAAAGTAGCACAGAGTAATAATGAAAGAAATGATTCTTATCAAAGTATTCAGAGTGAACATGCTGGAGCTGATACGGGTGTTTATATCTATCTAGGCGAATGGGTAAATGATAATTTTTATTACACTGCTATTGCTTATCCTTTATAAAATAACGTTGTATAACGATATGTCTGCACCACCCCTGAATTATATCGATATGTTCAGTTAAGTATAATCTGTGAGCAGGTCTAGTGAGAAAGCGACTTTCATTAATTTTTGTTAAAACACTTCAAAATCTATATTTTGTAGGTTGGATAAAGCAAAGAATAGAAAATAAGCCTATAAGTGCATTCTGCATTTTATTATTTAATATACAACGAGGCCAACATGAAGCAAATTTCATTAATAGTATTTTTATTATTAACTAACAACTCATACGCTAGTGATTTATCCAATGAGTTTGATAGATGTATGAAATCGGCGGGAACTAATAGAAACTTTGGAACATGCACTGAAAAAGAAATGAGTTATCAAGAAAAAATGCTTACTAAAGCATGGTCAGATATATCAAAGGAAATTAAAGAAATATCTTTAAATGCATATAATGAGCTTCTCACTGAGCAAAGATTATGGATTAAATATAAAGACAGTGCATGCAATTACTTTTTGGCAGAAAACGATGGTGCACTTGCATTTGGTCAGGAAGGCACATATTTACAATACGGGAGTTGTAAGGCTGGAATTATTGCTGAAAGAGTTAAATATCTCCAAAATACACTACCTAGATAAAGAATTTAGTCTCGGACGCCCTCCAATTCTGAGTGCAATTCAACAATACAATTATTAATTCGTATAATCCCAGATTTTCCATTAGGATTTTTCAAGGCGTAAAAACAGGGCTGAAGGTGACTGGCAGGTCGAAGGACTTTGACTTATCCCACACCCCATCGAACCACTGACGTTGGCGCATGGAACTCCTTGCTGCTGGCATCACAACTCCAAACTTGGAGATGCTCCAGCATTTACAGGTTAAGTTCCAGCACAATTCACGCTAGGTTCTGCCATCGTGAACGGTCATTCTGCCATCGTGAACACCTATTCTGGTGAATAGGCAAAAAGCGTTCACGTTCGACCATAATGGGTGTTCACGATGCTCCAGAATATGCAATTAAATTGAAAAAATCAGATTTCTACATAAATTCTAGGTGATTTAATATCTATACATTTAAAATAGACTACCTAGAAGAATAAGTAGGAGGCTAATTGTTCTTCAGCAAAAACTCCTCAAACTTCAATATATTAGATACAAGACACTTTGACATTTCATGATGTAACCTAAACCCAGCATCCTTTAGCTGACTTATGATTTCATCCTTATGGTTTTTAACATAATTTTCAATCTTGTTTTTGGATGTAAAATTAACTTCTTTTAAAACTTTTACAATGTTTTTATTATTAATAAAGATATATCCAATATCAAGTAGCTTATTAACGGTAGATTCGTCTAATCTGTTTTTTTCAAAATAGTCTTCATATTTAAAAAATTCAGTAATTTCTATATCAGCTCCAAGCGACTCATTAGAGAAAAGGAAAATATCCTTAGGTTCCCCGAATATCGTCCGCCCCCTACCTACAGCCTGAATCGTTTCAGCTATTGATTTTTGTTCATATATAGATTGAAGCATTGAATTGTTGTAAACGTAGTTGTTTAATATCTTCGCCTGTCCTGATTTCATCCGCACTGGTACATCTAAATATGAGCGTTCAATATTATCAAATTCACTCACGTTATACACGGCCTGAGCAATTTCTTGTGTACGTTCTTGTGGTAATGAATACCTTCCAACAATAAGCAGACAGTCAACATCTTCAAATAAATTAAGTCCACGTAGATTGCCAAAATGCGCATAAATACTAACACCTAATTCATTAGCCAAACTTTCAATAAAGTTTTCATTTCCTTTAATTGCTTTATAGCTAATCAACCCAACATTTCTATACTTTCGGACTATCGTTTTAAAGCCTGTAATTAATGTAGCCATATTTTTTTGGTTTTGAAGATGATTTTTAGTCAAATTAGCATTACACATTTGGTAAACATTAATATCTGAGTTTGATTTTACTGCAATTTTATCGTACTTATAATTTGGATAAACCTTTCTAATTACTTGCCCATTTGCTGTAGCATCTAATATCAATGTTGGAACATTTCTATATCTTTCGGCAACTCGCTTTAGCCGATTAATGTGTAGTTTGTCATCTTTGAAATAAATACCATCTAACCAGTACATTTGAGTTGAATTTATAAAACTATTAAAGCAAGCAAGAATTTCCGAGTACTTCGGATTTAGTTCTGTATATTTTCCGCTATTAGTAGTTTTATAGTTATGAGTTGCATCTTGCAGGATTAAATTTTGGTTACGCTTTATCGCTGATTCTAAATTATTAGTTAATTTCAAATCTTTTAATATTGATTGAATTGATGCATATGGGGAATGCTCATCTTCAAAAACCCGATTAATCTCATCATCATGCGTCATTATGTCTTCATCAATGACAATGTAATCAGGTTTCCAATAGCTTTCCTCTACAGATGGGCTGACTGAATATTGCTCCTTCTCACCATATGGCGTGCCATATATTTTTTCAGTTTTGTATTCCAAACCTTTGAACCATTTAGAAGGATTATTAAACCATTCGTTATGAGTCATAATGCGTATGTTGGCACTACTGGAAAACTGCGTGGTGTAGTTACATTCACCCTGTAGATAACAGTGCTCGATACAATCTTTAGGCGCTATAGATGGCCTTTTACTAAGTTCTTCATTTGAACAAATTTTAATATCTGACTCCTCTGACAATGGCTGGGACTTACCTTTAATTCTTATCACACTATTTGTATATTGGAATTTTTCACGTGAAAAAACCATGAACTGAGCTTTTCGCTTTAGAATTTCTACATTTAAATCGCTTTCAACCTGCTGACCAAACTTATGTTCTTTTGCCAAGAAAAGCACTTTTTTACCTGTCATAACAGCATCAGCTAAAATGCTTATTACGGATTTGGTTTTACCAGCCCCTGCTGTAACACTGATATATGTATTTTGGTTGAATGAAAAAAAATTATCGATGGCAGTTTTAAGTTTTGTAGCTGCTTCAGCTGGACATAATAAAGCCTCCAATTGAATATTACTTAGTTGGGGTTCTAGTTTACTTCTTGCACTACCAGTGACAGGTTTATAACCATACTTTTTAGCAAAATTAATTAAAACACCGATATTGCTAGAATATTGACGATAACTTAGCTGACTTCTAATTTGAGGTTCTAATTTATCACTAGGTATATTCCAGTGACTTAACAATAGGTTCAATCCAGCATTTTCACCTAACAAATCGCACACAGAAGTAGCAGTTTTAGGCGGGGGCTGTCAGATGATTGATCATAAAGGCAGATATCTGTAGCGCGTCAACTATCTTGTCCAGTTCAGCGACAATTATCTTGTCTAGTTGACGCTGAGATTTTTACTACTGTTTTTGCATAGATGATTTTCTTCGGTAGCTGCCTCCTTCACACTGAATGATGGTGGCATGATG
>NZ_JAUXOY010000012.1 GCF_030684185.1 Methylotenera sp. | reverse complement strand
ACTCAATGCCAGCTTACAAAAAGTGCTGAAACCTAAAAAATCCTTCATGGACGATGAGGCTATGATGAAAGTGATATACTTGAACGCACACCGCATCACCAGTAAATGGACAATGCCTGTGCGTGATTGGGGCCTAGCTCTGGGGCAGTTGGCTGTGATGTTCGGCAGCGACAGGGTGGCTCTTTAATGGCAGTTACACAGAATTATGAACGGTCTCATTCTGATAGCTAGGTGTTAGCGAGCTTTTCTAAAGCGCTTCGATTGACAATCTCAACTTGGCCTCTGCCAAGGGAAACGGCACCTTTCTGTTCAAGCCGTTTTAATTGACGACTAACGACTTCGCGTGCTGTTCCGAGTTCATCAGCAATTTGTTGGTGAGTACGTGTAATCTGAGATGATTTTGCATCTAAAAGCACCTTTGCTAAACGCGCATCCAAGCTATGAAAAGCCACTTCATCTAATAGTACGATGAGGTCACTAATAAGCGCGCCGTAATTAGTCATAACAAATTTACGAAATATGGCAGAATCAATCATCAACTGGTGAAATGCTGCGGCAGGAATCAATACATCACGAATAGCTTCTTCCACAACTGTGGAGGCTGGATAGTCACTATTGCCTAAAATGCAAGTAGTTGTAATCACACAGGTTTCACCTGCCGCAACTCTATATAGTAATATTTCACGCCCGCTTGCAGACATTTTATAAACACGTGACTTGCCAGCTAAGCGCATCACATACGCTCCACATGGTGCGCCTTCACGATAGCCAATAGTGCCAATAGGCGCTTCAACAATTCGCGCATATTTTGACAATAAATTGATGGCATGCTCATCTAAACCACTAAGCTCTGGAAATTGTTTTAGCCAAGTAAGCGTGTCATTTGTGTTCTGCATTTAATACTCCAAATTACATTAAGTTGATTTCAAGCATTACTCATTAAATATCACTTCTGAATCAAGCTCTTTAACATTTCTAAACCGAACCCTACACCAAAACCGTTAGTATCACTTTGTATTGCACCTAAACCACTTTTACGGTTTGCGGATGACAAGTCAGTATGTAGCCATGCTACATCATTTTCAATGAATTTGCCTAAAAAGCGGGCGGCATGAATATGGTCTGCACCACCTTCTAGCGTACATTGTTTAATGTCGGCAATATCACTGTCTAAATCGCTATCAAAGTCATCATAGTAAGGAAAAGCAACTACCCGTTCACCAGCAACGCTTCCGGCACCAACTGCTTTGCAGGCCAGTTCTGGACGATTGCTCAATACGCCGCTCATGCGGTCACCAAGTGCAGTCATCATGCTGCCAGTCAATGTTGCAAAGTCCAAAATAGCGTCAGGAAGCTTTCCTTTTATATCGGGGCGACTAGCTAGTGTTAATGTGTCAGCTAATACCATGCGACCTTCAGCATCGGTGTGAACAATTTCAATTGTCATGCCATTTAATGCAGTGACTACGTCATTTTGTTTGTAAGCTAGCGGGCTTATATGGTTTTGTGCAATGGCCAGCCAGCAATCGAGTTTTACAGGTAATTGTTGTTTTGTTGCAGCAAGTAGAATGCCTAGCGCTACTGCACTGCCGTTCATATCTTCATGCATGCCCTGCATATATTTAGCTGGTTTTAGATTATGTCCACCCGTATCAAAACATATACCTTTGCCGACTAATGCAATATGTTTTAGCCGTTCGTGGTGAGCATGTCGAACCCTTGGTTCGTAAGTCAGGCGTACAATCGCAGCATCTTGTGGATTACTGCCTTGTCCTACCGCATAGAAAGCCCCGGCACCCATTTTTTTGAGTGTTGGCATATCAAACTCTTCATGTTTCCAGCCGTAAACTTTGGCTAAAGCAACAATTTTTTCTCGGTAAATGGTCGGTGTGAGTTCATTCGGCGGTGTAATCGTGAGTTGGCGGCAAAGGGTATTGCCTGCAACTCGTGCATTGACATTCGCATAGTCATGATTGGCTTCATAGCCATAGATACTAATGTTTTTTAATGCTTTAAATTTATATTCTTTTTTTCGGCTTGGTAATTCAGCTGAATTTACGCTTGTTACATAATATGCCGCGCAAGCATGTGCCTCTCGCACAGCTTTATCGCCAAATACGCAGATAGCTACATGCTCTGGCTGCTCATCAAGTAAGGGCTTAATCGCTTTGCGCAAGAGTGTATGACTTTGAAACATGTTCAATTTATCGTTCAAAACAACAAAACTGGCGATACCGCCATTTGGTAAATCGAGTGACATTGGTGTTTTGCTGAGGTCTTTGTATTCAGAATTAGTGCGTTTAAGTTTTGCATCTAAAGTATCTTTAAAAGGTAAGTCATTCTCATCTTTTTCGCTGAGTACAAAAAGTATATGTTTTTGTGAAGATAAGGTATTTTCACTACCATTGGATGCAAATTGTGATAATTTTATCGACATTTATTTTCCTCTAACTCTTATATAATATGTAAAACAAAAGTAGCAAATCTAATATGAAATCAGGCTTACATGCACGTTTTAACTTGACCAAAATGGCTAAAAAAGCCACACTATAGCCTTAAATGAAATGTATTTAAGGTAAGTTCTATATAGAACAATCTAATTCACGTTTAGTTGCTACGCGTATAATTTATCTATTTTTATAAATTATACGCGTAGCAACCACAACACGGAGAAATCTCACGTATGGCAACGAATCAACACTCTACGACTATGGGCAAGGGCTTAACTGAAACCGATCCACAAGAAACACAGGAATGGCTAGACGCTCTTACTGCAGTCATTGAAAACGAAGGAACAGAGCGCGCTCACTTCTTGCTTGAAGCGATGATTGATAAAGCGCGTCGTTCAGGTAGCAATCTGCCATATAACGCGACAACTGCCTACGTGAATACTATTCCTACGCACTTGCAAGCCAAGTTGCCTGGCGACCCCGAAATGGAGCGTCGCATACGAGCCTTGGTGCGTTGGAATGCGATTATGACCGTATTGCGTGCCAATGAAAAATCCCCGGGCGTGGGCGGACATATTGCCAGCTTTCAATCGGCGGCTACTTTGTATGATACGGCTTTTAACTACTTTTTTCGTGCAGCTAATGAGAGCTTTGGAGGCGATTGCGTTTATTTCCAAGGCCATTCATCGCCAGGTGTTTACGCGCGTGCCTTTTTGGAAGACCGTATTACCGAAGAGCAATTGACGAACTTCCGCCAAGAAGTCGGCGGTAACGGCTTACCTAGCTATCCGCATCCATGGTTAATGCCAGATTTTTGGCAGTTCCCAACCGTATCGATGGGTTTAGGACCAATTACGGGTATTTACCAGGCGCGTTTCCTGAAGTATCTGCACGACCGTGGGATTGCAGACACTAGTGACCGCAAAGTATGGGTGTTTTGTGGCGATGGCGAGATGGATGAGCCGGAATCATTAGGCGCAATTTCATTGGCTAGCCGTGAAAAGTTAGATAACCTGATTTTTGTCATTAACTGTAACTTACAGCGTTTAGATGGTCCTGTACGTGGTAATGGCAAAATCATCCAGGAGTTGGAATCTGATTTCCGTGGATCTGGCTGGAATGTGTTGAAAGTCGTTTGGGGCTCATATTGGGATCCATTGTTGGCGATGGACAAAGACGGCCTGCTGAAAAAGCGTATGGAAGAGTGCGTGGATGGCGAGTATCAAAACTTTAAACAAAAAGGTGGTGCATATACGCGTGAGCATTTTTTTGGTAAGTACCCAGAATTAAAAGAAATGGTTGCGGCAATGAGCGACCAGGATATTTGGCGCCTGAACCGTGGTGGACATGACCCGCACAAAGTCTATGCAGCTTATCATTCAGCCGTGAACCATAAAGATCAGCCAACCGTGATTTTAGCTAAAACCGTTAAAGGTTACGGCATGGGTGAGGCAGGTGAAGCGCAAAATACTACGCATCAGCAAAAAAGCATGGACTTAACTTCACTTAAACAGTTTAGAGACCGTTTTGATTTGCCGCTTACAGATGAACAAGTTGAGAGCTTGAGTTTCTATAAACCAGCAGCAGATTCACCTGAAATGCAATACATGGCAACACGCCGTGCGGCAATGGGCGGCTCAGTGCCAGCGCGCCGCCGTAAAGGTAATGAGCTTTCCATTCCGCCATTGTCAGCTTTTGAAAACATGCTGGTTTCAACAGGCGAGCGTGAAATTTCTACCACGATGGCGTTTGTACGTATCTTATCAACCTTGGTGCGAGATAAGCAAATTGGTAAATATGTGGTGCCGATTGTGCCAGATGAAGCCCGTACTTTCGGCATGGAAGGCATGTTCCGTCAGTTGGGTATTTATGCCAGCCAAGGCCAGCTGTACGAGCCTATGGATTCTGACCAGGTGATGTATTACAAAGAATCTAAAGATGGTCAGATTTTAGAAGAAGGGATTAACGAAGCTGGTTCATTTTCCAGCTGGATTGCAGCCGCCACGTCATACAGCGTGACGGGCGTGCAGATGATACCGTTCTATATTTTCTATTCAATGTTCGGTTTCCAACGGATTGGCGATTTGGCTTGGGCAGCGGGCGATTCACGTGCTCGGGGCTTCTTGCTTGGTGCGACTGCTGGGAGAACCACTCTGAATGGTGAAGGTTTACAACATGAAGACGGCCATAGCCATTTGATGTCGGCCACGATTCCTAACTGTATTTCTTATGACCCAACGTTTGCTTATGAGTTAGCCGTGATTATTCAGGAAGGCTTGCGCCGCATGGTGCAAAATCAAGAAGATGTTTACTACTACATTACCTTGATGAACGAAAACTACACGCATCCAGAAATGCCGAAAGGTTCTGAGGCTGGCATCCTTAAAGGCATTTACAACTTTAGTAAATCAAAGGCTAAAGGAGAAAAAGTGCAGTTGATGGGTAGTGGTGTGATTTTACGCGAGGTCATTGCTGCGGCAGAGTTGCTAGAAAAAGACTGGGGTATTTCAGCTGATGTTTGGAGCGTAACTAGCTTTAATGAACTACGTCGTGATGGGCTGGATGCCGAACGCTGGAATATGCTCAACCCTGAGAAGCCGCAAAGATTAAGTTACGTGGCAGAGGTGATGAAGGGCGCGCAAGGGCCAACCATTGCATCAACCGACTACATGAAATCTTTTGCTGAGCAAATTGCAGGCTTTGTGCCAGGTAAGTTTGTAGCGCTGGGCACTGATGGATATGGCCGCTCAGACAGCCGCGAAGCACTCCGCAGCTTCTTTGAGGTTGATAAATACTACGTTGTTGTCGCATCGCTTAAAGCACTGGCTGACGAAGGTAAATTACCTGCAAGCAAAGTAAGCGAAGCGATTAAAAAATACCAGTTAGATGCTGACAAGCCTAACCCAACGACAGTTTAAGGACACGCACACATGGCAATTCAAGACATCCTTGTCCCCGATATCGGCAACTTTGATAGTGTCGATGTCATTGAAGTTTTAGTTAAAGCTGGTGACACAGTCGCTAAGGAAGATTCACTGATTACGGTTGAATCTGACAAAGCTTCTATGGATATTCCATCACCATTTGCAGGCGTGGTAAAAGAAGTCAAAATTAAAGTGGGCGATAAAGCTTCTGAAGGTAGTTTGATTTTAACGATGGATGTTAGTGATGTAGCAGCACCAGTTAAACCAACTGAGGCTAAACCAGAAGCGCAACCTGCTGCAGAAAAGCCAGTGGTGGCAACGGTCGATATTCCAGAACCTAGCCGCCCTGCACCAGAACCACCAAAAACCATAGCACCAGCACAGCAACCTATGCCAGTGGGTGCAAGTGCAGTCGTTGATTCAGGCAAACTTTCGCATGCTAGTCCATCGGTACGTAAATTTGCACGTGAGTTAGGCGTTAATTTAGCGTTTGTTAAAGGTAGCGCGCCTAAGAACCGCATTTTACAGGCAGATGTTCAAGCCTATGTAAAAGGTGAGTTAGGTAAACCGCGTACTGAAAACATGGGTGCTGGCGTAAGCAGTTTTGCTGCCTTGCCTATGCCAGTGATTGATTTCAGTCAGTTTGGTGAAATCGTCAATAAACCTTTATCGCGTATTAAAAAGCTTTCGGGTGCCAATTTGCACCGTAACTGGGTAACTGCACCGCATGTGACGCAATTTGATGAAGCCGATATTACCGACTTGGAAGACTTTAGAAAGTCTATGCAGGCCGATGCTGAAAAACGTGGGGTAAAACTCACTATGTTGGCATTCTTGATTAAAGCTTCAGTTAATGCACTTAAAGCCTATCCAAACTTTAATTCATCTTTATCACCAGACGGCGATAGCTTGATTTTGAAAAACTATTTTAACATCGGCTTTGCTTGTGACACTCCAGATGGTTTGGTTGTGCCAGTCGTTAAAGATGTGCAACAAAAAGACGTGTTAGATATTGCCCGTGATTTAGCCGAACTCTCATCTAAAGCGCGTGAACGCAAGCTGAAAGTTGAAGAAATGCAAGGCGGCTGTTTTACTATATCCAGTCTTGGCGGCATTGGCGGTACTATGTTTACACCCATTATCAACTGCCCGGAAGTCGCGATTTTAGGTGTTTCGCGCTCTAGCATGCAGCCTGTGTATGATGCTAAAACCAAGACTTTTGAGCCGCGTCTAATACTGCCAATGTCACTTTCATACGACCACCGCGTGGTAGATGGCGCCGATGGTGCGCGCTTTACCAGTCATATGCGTATGATGCTGAGTGATGTGCGTAGATTGTTGCTTTAACATTTGTCTCTGAATATTTCCGTCACTCTCGTCAACGCGTGGATGACGGAATAACCTATTATCATCGCTAACCTTCAGATAATGATGATAAAATTAATTTTTAATTTTTAATTTTTAATTTTTAATTTTTGATTCGACTATCATGGCAATCTCCCGATGTAACAAGTGTGGAAACATCACTGAGCATGAACGTGAACTGGTTGGAACCAGTAGTGATTGTGTTCAATGTGGAACTGCAACGTCAGTCTACGACACACACTTTTTTGTTAGTAAACTATCTGACATGTATTTTGCACTGCGAAAAGAGCTGAATGAACTTCGTATACCCTCCAAAGACTCAGCGTCGGGTAATTTAGAAAAGCCTAGCGAAGTTTTTGACATACATAATTCGGATATGTTGAGTTCAGCCGCACAGCATGCCCCAGTCATTGAATGGTTCAAAACAAAAAATATCACTGCTACAGCCAATGTTGATGCGGTTGACACTACGGGTTTTTTTGACGAAGCGGCTGTTGCCATTGGCTCGGACTATGAATTACTTGGCGAAGTATGCGAACGAATTCGTTACGCACAGCAAAAGGAATTTAACAGCAACCTGATTTATCTGGATAAGAAATCTAAAGAAGATGTTAAAGCACTTGAAGCCTTTATCCAGCGTCTGTATGACCACTCTCTAATTGCTCGTTGTATCAGCAATAAGAAAGAGAAAAATATTCGCATTGTCCTGCAAAATGCCCCCAGTGTAAGGCGTTTTTTTGCAGGAGATTGGCTGGAATGGTATGCGCTTATGATAGGTTTAAGGATATGCCAAGAGCGTAAAGTTGAGTACTCATGCGCCAGAAACATGACGCTTTCGTTTCCATCTAACGAAAAAAGAGAGCTGGACGTATTTTTTCTTATCAATAAAACGCTGCCACTTTATATTGAATGTAAGGCTGGGGATTTTCGGCAGGAACTTGATAAATACGTAGCACTTCGTAAACGCTTACATATAGACCAGAGTTGCTTCATTCTTTGTGTGGCTGATCTGGATAGCGAGCAATGTAAGGGTTTAAGTGCTATGTATGGTATGACTTTCGTCAACACCCAAACGCTAGGGCAACATCTTTTAACACTGTTTTAACAGTAACTGATTTTAAGGCACAAACTCAACCACCACCTCGCGGTTATCCGCCTGCCCTGTTTCATCTACCGCACGTAATACATAATGCCCGGCTTGTTGTGGTGTCCATGCTATGCCCGTGCCCGCCTCACTTTTTGCGATAAAGCTATTGTTTGCAAACCAGTAAATTGCACCCTGGCCACCACGGCTGGCTTTTAGCGCGATGGTTTCTGGTTTGCTTAGGCGTATGGTGTAAACCACGCCTCTTAGTGGAGAAGTGATTTGCGGCTTATCGTCTATTGTTTGATTGGTTTTATTCCCGCATGCTGCAGGTAAGGTTGGCGGTACGCGGCGCGGCATCCCGGCTTCTCGGAATAGGCGCAGCATGTCTGAGCTCCAGAACTCGATGATTTCTTCTTTAGTGTTCGCTCCTGCGCTACAGACGACTTGGTTGGTGGTGTTATCAAAGTAAACGGGTCTGTGCAGGGTGCTGACTTTAATCGGTGATTTTCCTGGAATAAACCACGTTTCGCCAAGATTTTTACAGTATTGGTTAGGTAAGTCACCACTTGCGGTGCAGACTTTTACTTTGGTTAAGCCGCGAGGCGGCATGGCTTCCAATTCGGTTTGCGGATTTAATAAGCGTTGGTGGCGTAGGCTATCTAAAATTTGAAAGAATAACGGTGCGGCGGTTTTAATGCCTATAAATGATGGATTGGATTTTCCGTCAAAATTGCCTATCCACACGGCTAACACATTATTGCCGCTTACGCCTATTGTCCAGGCGTCGTGAAAGCCCCATGATGTGCCGGTTTTCCATGCGGTTTTGTAACGGTCTGGTTCGCCTGTGTCCGGACGCGGGTTTTGCCGTAGCATATCTAGCGTAATATAGGCTGACTCTTCACTCAATAGCGGGAAAGTGGCGGCATTGTTCCTGGTTAAGCTAAAGGGAGCAAAGCGACCGTGGTTAGCCAGCATCGCATATAAACTCACTAATTCTTCCATGGTCAGCTCGCCGCCGCCCAACGCCAATGCCAGCCCATAGTGAGATTCACTTTTTAATTTACTCACGCCAGCATTTTTTAAAAAGTCATATAAACTCGGCTGACTAAGCCTTGCGGCTAAGCTCACGGCTGGCACATTGCGCGAGCGTATCAGTGCCTCTGTTGCGGTAATTGGACCTATGAAGCGGCCATCAAAATTCTCCGGGCTGTATGGGCCAAAGCTGGTGGGAGCATCTTTTAGCACGCTGGCTGGATGAATTAAACTTTGATCCATTGCCAAGCCGTAAATGAAGGGTTTTAAGGTTGAGCCAGGGGACCGCTTGGCAGCGGTGCCATTCACCTGGCCATAAATCTCGGCATTAAAGTAATCCGCTGAACCCGCCAATGCTTTCACTTGCATGGTTTTTGCGTCATACAGCATGGCGCTTACGTTGTTAATGCCAATATTTTTATTGTTGGCGATATAACTAGCAATCATGCGTTCTAGTGTGGCCTGTGCGTGAAGGTTTAAGCCGGATTCGATGTTCGGCTGGTTATGGTTTTCAGCTAACAGGGCATCAGTGAAATGCGGTGCCAGGAATGGTAAATGGCGGATTGGTAAGTTGTTGACCCCCTTTAACTTTTTATTGGCTCGCATGGGTTGTGCGGGCAAGGCCATATCCACACTATATTTTGCGTCTTGCGGATGGCCAGCCAGCCAATTTTTCCATAGGCGTGAGCGGGCTTCATTTAGCGGTGTATTTTTGTGGGTTATGCTCAGGCGTTTGTTTGGGTTTTGCGGAATAACTGCAAGTGTTATCGCCTCAGGCAGGTTTATACGGCTGGCTGGTTTGTTAAAATAAAATAAACTGGCCGTTGCAATGCCTTTGATGTTGCCGCCATAGGGCGCGATATTTAAATAGGCTTCTAAAATTTCACGTTTGGAATAGCGACATTCAAGCCAAATAGCAGCTAGTATTTGTTTTGCTTTACCTGAAATGTTGCGTGAGTCTATACCGTATAAGCCGCGCGCTAGTTGCATACTGATGGTGGAAGCTCCCTGGCGTGAGTTGCCTGAATAAGTACGTACCATGCCACGTAGCAGTGAGATAGGGTTGACGCCAAAATGCCAGTCAAAATAACTGTCTTCATAAAGTTTAACGGCGTCTATCGCGTTGGGAGCGATGTCCGATAGTGGCACCCATAGCTGGTACTGGGCATCTTGCGCCAGGGTTATTCTTAATAATGTGCCATCAGCGGCGTAAATGGCAGTGGAGTGAGGGATTAGGTCAGCTAATGCTGGTTTGGGGTAAAGACGCAGGACGGTTAGCACTAAGGCTAGAAGAGCAACGGCGATAAGCGTTTTTTTTAATAAACTGGCTAATCGCCGTTGTTTGAATGCCATAAATTTTATCAATTACTTGCCAGGGCGCTCCACTGCTATGCTTGCTGGCAATGACCGCGCTTGTAACAAGCGGTTATACATAGATTCTGCATAGGCTGGGGGCACTACAAATTGACCGCTATTGGTTGCTTTGATTTTGTAGGTGAATTCGGTAATGGTATTCGTTACCGCGCCGTAGAACACCACGCGATCTTCACGAATATCGGCGTACGTTGGTTGCCAACCGCCACCTATGCCTAATGGGCTAGTCCAGCTAGAGGCTTCGGCCGCGTAACTTTCACCATCTTCATATCCTTCATGAATAGAGGTTTCGGTAACGCTTGCTTCAGCCTGCAGCACTGGCTCAAAACCACCTGGCAATAAATCAACAATAGCTACATCGTCGATATTGCCGTCAATTGCACGTATTTTGATACGTACGGTGATTTCATCACCCATCGTAATTGATTTAAGCGCAGCACCTTTATCGTCGGTATATTCACGAATGATTTCAATGCCTTGCTTCAAAGCAGTTGTTGGTGCTTTTACGTCAAAACCAGATTCTGTTACCGCGTAGAATAACGGTAAACTGCTTGGCCCTTGCAGTTTCAAGCGAGTAGTATCTGGTGCGAAGTTAACTAGCGGAGCTATGTTTTCTGGCAATGTAAGTACCGTGACTTTACCTTGCTTATCTATGGCGCTAATGCCCATTTCGCCTACTACTTTTTTGCCAGAGACGTTTGCATAAGCATCAAAGCCTAATAGTGCATAAGACGAAGATAATGTGTTAAATCGTCCGGCAGAAATCGGCTGCATAATGTTACTTAAGCCTGTGGCTGAAATGTCTTTTACACGGTCAGGAAAGTGACGTGAAACCAGATACAGCGTTTGTGCGTTTCGCACGACATCATCGTAATAATGCCCATAGATGGCTTTTTGGTTGCTGGCACCAAGCAGATTGATTGGTTTTGCAATCAGTTCATTTGCCACTGCATGTTGCTGTAGCAACTGGTAGCTTGCTGCAAGATAGGCGGCAGTTAAATCTGAACGCCATTCTTTAAAACTAGCATCCGTTAAAGTTTTAGCGTCCAGCGTGCTGCGTAAATTAGCTAATAATGGTGTGGTAATTATGCCTTCGCGAGTAAGTAAGTAGGTGGCATAGGCACGCACGCGGGCATCATTTAAGCTGTTAGCAGGGCTGGCAGCTAATCTTTGCAGGTAATCCAAGCCTTTTTTGAGCATATCCGCAGGGATGGCTTCGCCAGCATTTGCGTGGTCGCGTGCCTCAAGCAACATGTGTACTGCGTACACGCTGGCAAACTCGTCGGCACTTACACTGGCGTCCCATAAACCAAAACCACCTTCAGCATTTTGGCGTGAACGTAATACGCTTAAGGCATTTTCAACGTTAGCATTTTTGCTTTTACTGATGCTGGTGAGTAATTCAGGACGTTTTTTTAGCACCACAAGCGGAAATACCTGGCTGACTAACTGTTCAGTGCAGCTATGCTCATAATTACTTAAGTAATCAAGCAAGCCACCAGCCGCTACTAAAGGCAATGGTGAAACGCTGGCTTGGGTAACGCGATATTCTGCAAATAGATTGCGTTTTACTGTCACTTGAGTGTCACCCTTAAAGCTGCCTGTTTGCATCAAGGTTAAATGCGGTGTGGCTGGGCGTACGCTAATTTCGGTACCTAATTTTGCGGATTTGGCACCGATACTGGCGACAAACTCTAGTCGAGCTGAGCCTAATTTGGCGGCTGCGCCATCTTTGACTTTAAGCTTGTAAAGCGCAGTACCTTCGCGCATTTCGCTAATTTTAAGGACTTGTTTAGCTGTGCCGACTAACTCGAACGTGGGTGAGGCTGCCAGATTAAGCGTGACTGCAGCATCCTTGCCCGAGCCTTGCACGTTATTGGCTACACCTACGCTTACATCAAATGTATCACCTGGTGTTACCGTCAGCGGTGCATTGGGTGATAATACAAAGTCACCGCGCACAATTGCATCACCAGTAGTCATGCCGATGCTGACATCATTCACCATCACTGCAATTAGGCGCATTTTGCCGTTAAATGTTTCTGGTACGGTGTATTCAAACGTTTTGCTTCCCGTGACATCCACAATGCCAGACCAATAGACCGCTGGTTTGTCGGTTTTGCGTTTGAACGGGTTTAAGTGTTTGCCTAATGCACCGTCAGCATCACCGCCCGGCGCGGTTGCGGCCATTATTTTTTTGAATTCAGGCAGGATTAAATCCAGAATCTGCGAGGTTGAAACTTCTAGCTGGCGTTTCTGAAAGAAGAAACCAAGCGCATCAGGGTTTTGATACCGCGCTACTTGCAATATGCCTTCATCCACTGCGAAGATTACAGCACGACCTGGTTTAGCGGCTTCTAGCTTCATTTTAAGCACTTGGCCAGGTTTAATTAAAGCGGGTGCCGTGAGTTTCAGTATATTTGTACGTTGCGCCAGACTGGTGGCAAACGGCACTACACCGTAAGATAACGGGCTGGTGAAAATTTCGTCGGAGCTTGGGTCTCTTACAAACTGTACGCTCACATAGCCATTACCTTCAAAATCTGCAGGCAATGTGATTTTCTGTACGGAAGCTTGTGTGTCTACCTTAAACCAATGCTGTGCATAGACTTTATCACGCTCGATGGTAATGAGCCCTGCACCCACGTATGGCGCACGTATGCTCACGCTAATTTCTTCACCTGGAACATAGTCTTTTTTATCCAGCACCAGTTGCAACTCTGCATTGCGCTCCAGTGAGCGGCTCACATTACCCAAGCCTGCCACGCTATATTCCACGCGATTAAGCTCTAAACCATCTTTATTTTTAAGCACATAAGCAAAATCACCCGGTATTTCAGTTGCAAGCGTCAAGATATTACCAGACGAATTGATGGTATAGGGCGATGCTTTAACCAGCACTTCTTTTTTGCGAGATTCATATTTAAACGTACCGCTACCTTGTTTAGTCAGTACTGATACATATTTGCGCTCGATTAAATTCAAGCTCAAGTCCTCAGTAGCAACTTTTCGCAGGATGGAGTTCACTGCAATCAAGTTGACGTTGCGTTTACTGGCTTTGCTTACATAATTCAAATCCCCATCAGCTTTAAAGCCGATTAAATAAGGCTGTTCAGAGATTAATGTCGCAGCTTCTGCAGAAACGCTGCGTCCGCCGCCAGCTTCATACGCCTGTGCAACAATGTTAAGTCTGTAGGTCGCTTTAGTGTATTTTTCCAAACCAAGTGCAAACTCGGCAACTCCCTGTACATTGCTTGTGGCATCGCTTAGCTTCTCGCTATAGCCTTCTTTAGCACGTAGCGGGTCATAGAATGCAAAGTCTTTATATTGACTAAACGCAGGGTAGGCAGGGCTAAGCGTCAGCGTTGCTGTCACACGCCTGTTTTCAGCAGGTGTGCCAAACAGGTTTTGCACATTGATATTAGCTTTTAAATCTTTGGGGTTGAGCCAGCCTTCAGTATTTTCCGGGTAAAGCGTAGCATCTTTCGCGAATAAGGCTTTAACTTTCATGCGGTCTGGTAAGAATTCCTGGACCTTTACCGTGACCGAGCCTAATTGCTGATATGCATTATTGTCTTTTACTGAATATAAGTTAATGGTGTAGCTGCCAGTCGGCGCGGTTTCCAAAGTTTTATATTCCAGTTCGTTAAAGCCGCCTGCGCCTAATCTGACCGTTTGTTTTTTTACCGTTAAGCCACGCGCATCTAATACTTCCGCCTCTAGTGGCAGGCCATCCAAAGCCTTTGCCCAAGTGGCTGTTTTAACAATCATACCGATATGCATGGTATCGCCAGGACGATAGATACCACGGTCTGAGAATAAGTAAGCATTTAAGCTGTCTGAAGTTGCAGCATTAGCCACACCGCCGACATCAAAACGTGAGTAATCCAGGTTTCTGTCATAACGGTTAATAGGTAAAAAGCTTAAGTCGCCAGCTTTTTTCACAATGTACATAATCGGCGCACGCTCGCGTTGCAAGCCATCTAACTTGGTAAAACTTACGCGTCCATTAGCATCGGTAGTGTGGCTGAAAATCGCCTGACCATTTTTGGCGATGACTTCAACCGTAGCACCAGCCACAGGTAAGCCGGTATGAATTGATTGCACATAGACCACTTGTGAGCCATCTAACTCTTTTTTAGCAATCAAGCCTAAATCCGTCACCAGTATAAGGCGTTTATCAACAAACTCCTCTGGGTATGGAGTTGAGGGGTTATTGTCATGGCTGGTTTGTTCATCTTCTGTGTTATCGCCAGATGCTTCTTTAGTCGGCTTGTAGCCGCGCACTGTGAGCAAGAATACACCGCGTTTTACTTCACCCTGACTTAAGTACTCAGTTAAATCAAGTGCCTCATAATGCGCTTTACCAGACTCAAGGTTTAGTGGAATATTTTTCTCAAAACGCTCAGTTAAGTTGTCTCCATCAATATAGTAATTGAATGAAGGGCTGTTAAAAGTACCATTGCTTTGTGTGACCAAGTGCTGCAACTGGCCTGGTAGAATACGGCCAATCTCCATTTTAATTCCAGGTAAATCACGCGCTAATACCGCCACTTTACGTTCGCCGCTTAATGCCAATAATGACCCTTGGCTTAGAATTTTTACTTCAGCAGGAAAAGGCGGCACTTGCAATATGTGCTGATTAACTGCGCCTAATTGATAGCCACCAAATGATTTTAAGCCTTTCTCAATTTGCACATAAATGTAACTGCCTACAGGGGCTTTGTATTTAAATGAATGTGATTCAACATTTTCACGCTCGGCAGGAGTCGCTACTAATGTGAGTGGTTTGCTGGCTGCCAATAACGCTGCAGTAATTTCTTTATTGTTACCCCATACATATGGATGCTTCAATTCTTCAGCGGTACTCACCAGTTTATTACGCGGCAGTACCCAAGCTTTAATATGGCTTGCCATTTCTTTTTCATTGACAGTAGCAGAAGCGTTGAGTAATAAAATCTGCTCAGGCTCATTTTGATCATTAGAAACCACAATCGGGCTGACTTCGTTAATCAGCAGGCTATAAAGGCCGGGCACGTTAACGCTTTGTGTTAAGGCGGTATCAAAAGGCTTGCCGCCATTAACTGCCTTCAAGCCTTTATTGATGGTCACTTTCAGCACGCTATCGTCTTTAGGAATAGAGAGTGGCGCGGAGTGGATATAAGCGTTAAGTTTTAACTTGTCGTAACTCACGACAAATGGAATAGTGTCTGACCCAAAGCTTAACAAGCTGGTTTTTCTGGTTCGCATTTTAAGGGTAATGCTTTTTTCTAACTTTACCGCATCAACAGGGTGGCTAAAGTTCAGGTTCACCACTACTTTTTTCATCGCAGCATTGATTGGGTCTTGATAAAACTCGCTATTCACTATGCCTGCGATAAATAAGGGCGAAGTAAATTCCACATCCCATTTATCCAATAAAGTTTTTGACGTAAACGCTTTTGCATTTAAGCTTACTTTATATTGCGTGCCTACAGGCCAATCGGCTTTTGGCTGAAACGATAACTCATTCTCAGTACGCCATTTCCATACACCTTCGATTTTTGGCATTACTGTAAGGCCTGCGGTCACGGTTTTACCAACATGCTCAATCGGTGCCACAGAACTATCAAAGCTTATTGTCAGCGGGTTTGGAGGTAGGTTGTATTCAATTTCCGTTCTTGTTGGCGCGGTGACGGTGACTTTTACGGTAACTGGCTGAGGCATTGCCTTATACCATGCCCAGCCTTGCCAGCTACCTGCAAGCAATGCCGCTAACAAAGCAATCACACCTAAGATTTTGACTGGATTTTGTGCAATGGCAGCACGTAAGTTGCAGAGCTTGCCACCGCACCATTTCACCCAAGATGGCGCTTTGTACTCAACGGAACCGAAGAAAAAGCTAAGTACAGTACTTAATATTTGCCATAAATGAACAAAAATCATTTTGGTGAACTGTAAGCCTGAATGCAGGAATGACATGAAAAATCCTTATTTTTTTGAAAAGCCATATCAGTCGTGAGGCTTTATTTTTTAGTGCATAAATCATACTACTGATTAACCATTTTGGCAGGGCTAAAAGCAAAGTTTGGTGATAAAATCACATTGAATTATTAAAGTTTTAACAAAGGGTTAGCATGAGCAATTTAGTAGAAGTATTAGTGCCGGATATCGGCAACTTTGACAGCGTGGATGTGATTGAAGTGTTAGTGAAAGTTGGCGATGTGATTGCCAAAGAGGATTCATTGATTACTGTGGAATCTGATAAAGCATCGATGGATATTCCTTCTTCAATCGCGGGTGTCGTTAAAGAATTAAAAGTAAAGGTGGGCGATAAAGTCGCTAAAGATAGTTTGATATTAATGGTTCTGGCTGAAGCAAATGCTGAAGCCTCGCATAAGAAAGAAGTGGTTGCAGAGAATACTACACCCGCGCCTGCTGAAGTAAAGCCAGTCGCCGCAGCTGTTGCTACTCCAGCAGTTACAGGCACTGCAGATTTACATGCAGAAGTCGTCGTTTTAGGTTCAGGTCCTGGTGGTTACACAGCCGCATTCCGCGCTGCGGATTTGGGTAAAAAAGTTGTGCTGATTGAGCGTTATTCAACACTTGGTGGCGTTTGTTTAAACGTAGGCTGCATCCCTTCTAAAGCTTTGCTACATACCGCAAAAGTGATTACCGAGGCAGAAGAAACTGCACATCATGGCGTGAGCTTTGGTGCGCCAACAGTTGATTTAGACCAACTGCGTAACTGGAAAGCCAATGATGTCGTTGGCAAACTCACTGGCGGTTTGGCTGCAATGGCAAAACAACGCCAAGTTACCACGGTGCAGGGTGTAGGTAAATTTACTGGCCCAAATCAAATAGCCATTACTGCGGCTGATGGTAAGGTGACGACGGTTTCTTTTGACAATGCGATTATTGCGGCAGGCTCACAAGCTACTAAATTTCCAGGTGCAGTTGAAGATGAGCGCATTATGGATTCTACTGGTGCGTTAGCATTAGCAGATGTACCAAAACGTATGTTGGTCATCGGCGGCGGTATTATCGGCTTAGAAATGGGTACGGTATATGATGCGCTGGGCACCAAAGTCAGTGTAGTTGAGTTTACAGATGGCTTAATCCAAGGCTGTGACCGTGATTTGGTGCGCCCACTACAAAAACGCATGGAAAAACGTTTTGAAAGCATCATGCTTAACACAAAAGTCGCAAAAATGGATGCCAAAAATGATGGTATTCATGTAACGTTTGAAGGTGTCAATGGTAATGCAGATGCCCCTAAAGGTGTAGAAGTTTACGACCGCGTATTGGTGTCTATCGGTCGCCGTCCTAACGGTAAAAATATCGGTGCTGAACATGCCGGTGTGGCAGTAGATGATTACGGTTTTATTGCAGTAGATAAACAAATGCGCACCCGTGATAACAATGGAAATACGATTTCGCATATTTTTGCGATTGGCGATATTGTTGGTCAGCCTATGTTGGCACACAAAGCTACGCATGAAGGTAAGGTTGCTGCAGAAGTGATTGCTGGCGAGAAGGTTGAATTCGTGGCTTCAGTCATTCCGTCAGTCGCTTATACCGACCCGGAAGTGGCGTGGGTAGGCGTGACTGAAATAGAAGCAAAAGCCAAAGGTATTGAGATTGAAAAAGCTTCATTCCCTTGGGCCGCTAGTGGCCGCGCGCTCTCTATCGCGCGTACTGAGGGTTCAACTAAACTGATATTCGATAAACACACTCACCGTATCATCGGCGCAGGTATCGTTGGTGTGAACGCTGGCGAGTTACTGGCAGAAGCTGTACTAGCCATAGAAATGGGCGCAGATGCGCATGATTTAGGCCTGACTATTCATGCCCATCCAACTTTGTCTGAAACCGTCTGCTTCGCGGCAGAGATGAAAGAGGGCACGATTACTGACCTCTACATCAAAAAAAGATAGCAGAACTTAATGTCCAGCCCTGATTTTCTTGCAAAACTGGCGCAGGTTTTACCTGCTGACAGGGTCTACACCGACCCTGTTGATTGCTATGCCTACGCTTACGATAATTCGCGCATTTTTCATGCGCCGATTGCCGTGGTTTTTCCGCTCAATGTTGAAGAAGTTCAGGCTGTCATCAAGCTTTGCAATGCACATAAAGTGCCTGTCGTGCCGCGTGGGCGCGGTACTGGCACAGCGGGTGGTAGTGTGCCGGAAGCTGGTGGAGTGGCACTTTCACTTGAGCGCATGAACAAAATTATCAGCGTAGACCCAGACAACCGCATGGCGATTATCGAACCTGGTGTGTTGAATCAAGAGTTGCAAGATGCCATAAAAGGGGTTGGTTTCTTTTGGCCGCCAGACCCGTCAAGCGCAGCGTATTGCAGTATAGGGGGCAACCTTGCCACTTGTGCGGCAGGGCCACATGCCGTGAAGTACGGCGTTGCGCGCGACCATGTACTGGGCTTAAAAGCAGTCACTGGCAATGGCGATATTATCAAAACAGGCTGTTACACCAGCAAGGGCGTGGTTGGCTATGATTTAACCAGATTGTTGGTTGGCTCTGAAGGCACGCTGGCAGTCATTGTGGAAGCTACACTTAAACTCACGCCTTTGCCTAAACACACAGGCGGCATAACAGCAGAATTTATAGATACTTTTAGTTGTGCAAAAGCAATCGCCGCGATTATGGCACAGCCTTATACGCCGAGCGCATTAGAGTTTTTGGATAACGGTGCGCTTAATCTTATTCGAGGCCGCCATAAAAACCTGTTGCCTGAGAATGCCCGTGCTTATTTGATGATAGAAGTGGATGGCGCACAGCAGGAAATCATTGAAGCGACCCAAGCTATTTTGCAAGCCTGCCAAGTGGAAGGCTTAATTGAGGCAAAACCAGCTGAAGATACCAAAGCGCTGTGGGCGGCACGTAAGGCATTGTCACCTTTGCTCAAAGATATTGCCCCGAAAAAAATCAATGAAGACATTGCTGTGCCTGTTTCACACTTGCCAGAATTGCTGACAGGGTTGGAAAAGCTGGCTGCGCAATATCAAATATCCAATGTGAATTTCGGCCATGCGGGCAATGGTAATATTCATGTGAATTTATTGGTGAATCCAGAAAATTCCGATGAGATGAAGCGTGCTTATGAGTGCCTGGACGAAGTGTTCAGTCTGGTGTTATCACTGCAAGGCACGCTGTCAGGCGAACACGGCGTTGGTATGGCAAAACGCCCATTTATTTCACGTGAGATTGATGAGACGACTATCAATCTGATGAAGGCTGTTAAATTGACGTTTGATCCGAATAATATTTTGAATCCGGGTAAATTGTTTCCGTAATTTCTTAGCCTAGTTATTCTTAGCATAGTTATTTTGCTCGGGTAAATTTTGCAAAATAAATAGCACAACCAAAAAACACGACACTAAGTACAACCTCTATAAGCGCTAATTTGGCTGAAAGGCCAACATCAGACCATGCACGCACCACGCCTTCAGTAAAATAAAGCAAAATAAACATGCTTGCCCATTGGTAGGTATAGCGCTTGCCGTGCAATATGCCAAACAAAGGTAATAGTAGCGGAACAGTTTTCAGCATAAGCAAGGACCCGCCGGGTTTTAGCGGCGCCAATATGGTCTCCCATGCCAAACACAATAGTATCAGCGCGATGAGACTGATACTTGCGCCCAGCCGAAGGTATTGAAGTTTAATGTTTTGAATCATGGATTTGCCGCTTTCGACATGCTGACTAATGCTGCTCTGGCTGACTGCGCGTCATGAATCGGTTGGTCAAAATTGAAGCGTAAAATTTGCGTTTGCCCATTGCTAATAGTCACTTTGGCATCAAAACCATCACTATCAATCCCCAGCATTTCGGCGTGCTCAGGATTAATGCCATGAAAGTGTTTGCTATACGCGATGAGGCTATGAAGATGGTCAGCATTCATATGTTCGATAATAGAAGTTTCCTGGGCTGCGAGTTGCGAGTTGTCAACAGGGTTGCCATCCGAAAGCTTATTACCTGAGAGACCATCACTAGAAAGCTTTTCCCTGGAAATCCAGCCCATTCTGCCAAAGCCGGCAATGTAGCGCACCTGCGCGATTTCAATACGATAAAAATTAAAGTCGTGCATATCAAAATAGCTGGCAGCTTGCGGTAGGTAGCGCAAATAACGTGTGCGTAAATCTATATCTTCTTTACCAATTTGTTTTACTTCACCAATAATAGTCAGGCGTGCGCTGGCTTGTAAATCGTCATTACCAGCAAAAACCAGCAATGACACTTTAGGGTTTGCTATGATGTTTTGCGTGTGTTCAGCGATGCTGCTTATTAAAATAACAGGCTGACCGCTATGATCCAAAACAAAAGGCGCAACAGAGCCAAAAGGATAACCAGGAAATTTTGCTGAATACGTTGAAAGAACACCACTTTGTGTCGTGCGTAAAAATTGTAATGCCTCTTTGGCTAAGCTCACTATTTGGTCTCTTTTTAAGTGCTTGTTTTATTGGTTAAGCTTTAGTGCGGTTTGTGCTAAACGCTTGCCTAAAGCAAGGCAGAGTTTACGTTCATCCGCGCTAATCGGTTTATCATCCATAGCGCCACCAATGTGACTCGCGCCATAAGGTGTGCCGCCGGTTTGCGTGCTGGATAACTCAGGTTCTGAATACGGCAAACCCACCATCAGCATGCCGTGGTGCATTAGTGGCAGCATCATCGTAAGCAGCGTAGTTTCATTGCCGCCGTGCATAGAGCCAGTACTAGTGAATACGGCGGCTGGCTTGCCAACAAGTGCGCCTTTTAGCCATAAGCCGACAGTGCCATCTAAAAAATATTTCATAGGTGCTGCCATATTGCCAAAACGTGTAGGGCTGCCAAGTGCCAATCCTATGCATTCCTCTAAGTCGCTCTGTTCAACATAGGGTGCGCCGCTATCAGGAATTTCTGGCTCAGTGGCTTCACAGTTAGCTGAAACTTTGGGCACGGTACGAATGCGCGCGTTGATGTTTGGCACACTCTCAACGCCGCGCGCAATTAGTTGTGCCATTTCGCGTACAGCGCCGCCTTGTGAGTAATATAGAACTAGAATTTCGCTCATTTTTTTCTTTTATCTTTAATATGTTGTTTCTTCGCATCCAACTCGAATAAACCGATTGTACTGATAAGGTCACTAAATTTGGCGTAACCATAATTTCGCGAATCAAATGCTGAATAATTTTTGAGAATATGTTTTTTTACTTCGCTTAAATTAGCAAAGCCGTCTTCATTGGATTCAGATATTGCTTCTATTGCTGAGCGAATCAATGACACCAGTTTGGTATCCATTGCTAATTGCTTGGATGTTTTTTTGATAACAGGTGTCAATAACGCAGTTTCGTCAAGCGGAGTGCTCGCAGGTTTTATTTCAAGACTGGATTTAGCATTATTACCTGGTTTTGTATCAGTCTCATCTAAATCAACAGATGAGACATCTGACAATTTGTTCTGAGACAATATTTCAATATAAATAAACTGGTTACAAGCTGCTCTTAAAGACTCTGGTGTTTTCTTTTCCCCAAAGCCATAAACAAACTTACCGGATTCACGAAACCGAATCGCTAATCTGGTGAAATCACTATCGCTGGAAACAATGCAAAACCCATCTAGCGGAGCAGTGTAAAGTAAGTCCATTGCGTCAATGATAAGCGCACTGTCAGTAGCATTTTTGCCTTTAGTGTTGGCATATTGCTGTATGGGCTGAATAGCATGTTTGGGCAATATTTCCTTCCACCGGCTTAACTGGCTTTGCGTCCAGTCTCCATAAATGCGTCTGACACTCGCATCCCCAAATTTTGATATTTCTTCGAATAATTCGTCAATAATCGGAATTACATTAAATGTATTGTCCGCATCAATCAGCACGGCAAGTCTAGGGTTTTCTTTATCTCTGTTCATCTGGTTTATTTGTGTTCAAATGGTTATTTGAAGCTAAAAGTATACAGCACATCTACCGCACTTTCTGTGCCTGCTTCAGCGCGCAATGACCAACGTGATGTCATGTTAAAAGTGAGTCTGGCGACATCCAGTAATCCGCTGATGCTTTTTTGGTAACTCAAATAAAGTCTGGAGGTAAGACGTTTGCCAAATACAACTGAAGCGTTTGTCGCGTCACCGCCAGCGAAACTAAATTCATCCAGCCCGGCCGCGCGGGCAAGTTGAGTTTGCAACGGCACCGATTGCCCTTGTGATAATAATACGCCGGCAGCTAACGACAGTAAGCCATAATCATTCTTGGTGGTTTGATCCATGCCATGGCCGAGCACCAGCCATGATAGCTTTTCGCTATCGGTCACATTTGGGTCAGAAACCAGCTTGGTGATGGGCAGGAAAGCCGTGCCGGTAATTTCAATACCCGCATTAACTGGTTTGCTGTTACGCATGGCGCGTATGTTTACGCCTGGGTTATCTACAGTACCGTTAAAGTTGATAACGCCTCGCTCTATAGTGAGCACTTGGCCATAGGCCATATAGGTGCCTTTTTTAACCTGAATGACACCTTCTGTGTGCGGCCGATACTGGGTTAAACCCGTTAAGGTAAGGGCGCCAGTCAGTTCGGCATCAAGTCCTCGGCCGCGTAGAATAAACTCTTTGCCCAGGTCAATGTGTAAGCCATTAAGTAGAATCCTGAGCGCCGACTCTGGAATATACTCGGTTTGGCCTAATATCACGACATCATCACCAAGTGCAGGCGTGTCTTCATCAGCAAGTTCAACCAAGCCTTTCACAACGGTAAAGCTACCTGAAATGGTCAGCATGTCATTTGCTAACGTGGTTTTGCCCGCGCCATTTAAGGTTAACAAGCGATCCGCACGGGAGATTGCGGTGAACTTTTCCGCAGTCCAGTCCAGATCAATTGCGGGTTTACCTTTATTCAGCAACAGCGAACCCGTGGCATTTAAATGACCTTCGCCACCTTGCCATGACGCTTTTTTGATGAGTAGCTGGTCATTTTCAAAGCTCGCCTCAAGAATGCCATGGCTAAAATTGACACCTTCTGTGGGCAGTGAAAATTGCAAATTCTTGCCATTAACATTGCCGCTTAAATTGGGCGCGCCAAGCGTGCCATTGGCAGCAACTGATATATTCAGCGCACCATCAAAGCTGGCATCCATCAGTGAAGATGGTAATGGTAACCATGCTAGTGTGTGGAGTAGAGCTGTGCCGTCCAAGGTTAGCGGTGCGCTGGCGAGTAAGGCATAGCCAGAATCGACCTTGGTAAAGGTGGTGGTTAAGTTGGCATCTAAATTGCCAACGTTCTGTCCGTTAAGCTTTGCCTTGACCGTGGCATGGTTGTTTAATAATTCCGCATCCAGTTTTACTTCCTGCAGCCCAAGTGGTTTTGTCGTGCCATCAGCCGCAGTCATTGTGAAATCGCCAGATTCTCGCCAAAAGCTAAGGTTACCGTTTAGGCTATCTGAGGCGCTAATATCCCATTTTCCTGAAAATATGGGGTTGCCTTGCAGGGTTGAAGGTAAGCTAAATAATCCAGCTGGTAAATCTTCCAGCGCAATTTGGTCTGCATGGCCTTTGCTTGCAAACCCATCTGAGCCTATCTTTAAAAGGTCGATAAACACGCGACCTTTAGTGAGCTGTAAGCTGGCTTTTTCTAGTGTCGCACCTTTAGTACTAAGTATAAGTGGTGCTGGTGCGGTAAGTTTGATGAGTGCATTTCCATTAAAAGTAAGATGCTGCAATACGCCTAGCCAATCATTTGTTCCTGTTAATCCGCCTTGCAACATGCTTTCAAATTTAAACTCCTGACCTTGGGCCGTCATTTTAAGCTGATGATTTGCGCGAGTGCCTTGTAAAGTCATGCTTCCATCTGCCAGAGTATGTTGGCCGTATTGCAAATTGCTGGCTTTGAATTCACCTTCTACCTTGCCATTTTCATCAGACATCACGACTGCCTGTCCTTCCAGTTTGTCAGCTTTAAAGCCGCCTGGCAGGCTCAAATTTTGTGCCAGTAATTTAAATTGCAGGGCCAGGTTCTCAAAAGAACCTGTTAATGTGCCGTTAGCCTTTGCGTTGCCAGAATATTCCGCCCCAAATTTGCTCAGGTCAGCTAAATCTGCCTGCCATTCAAGGCGGCTATCAGGCTGGCCAAGGCTTCCTTTGGCCTTGATGTTATTGTCGGCGATGCTGGCCTGAAAGTCGATATTACGGATAATTGTGCCCTGGACTTTAGTGCCCTGGACTTTAGTGTCTAGAACTTTAGTGCCTTGGATTTCAGCACCTTCAATAAGCATCTTGCCAGCACTTTGAATGGCTTGGCCTTGCCATTGGCTATCTAGCGCCACGAATTGCAGGCTTGTTTGTAACTTAGGCAGCAGCTTGCCTTGAGCATTAACGTCAAAGTTGAGTTTTGCGGCTGGGTAGTTACCAAGGCGCTCAGGCTGAAGTTCGTTGATTTTGATATTAGCAGACAGCGGGTAATCATCCACCAAGCCTAACTGGCCATTGGCAATAAAACTGGCAACGGGTGCCACACCCTCCTGATTACTTTGCAATATTGCTAATAGCCCGTTCTGCTTTGCCAGCGCGCCTGCACTGTCAAAATGCAAGGTTTTCAGGTCACCTGAAAGCTGCACTTTGACATCATAAGGTGTATTGCCATCAGCTTTTTTTAGTACAACCCTGCCAGTCAGGGGAAACGGTTTTGCGGTGCTCATTTGCAGCGTTGTTGCCGCTTCGCCCCAAGGTGTAGCGGCGCGCAGGGAGTTCAGCTTGATAGATTTTGCGTCGGCTTCAAGATTAAATTTCACATTGCTTAAAATATGGCTTTCACCGCCACTGATAATCACCACTTCGGCAACTTCTGCTTGTTGAATTTTAATGGGGAAGGGTGGTTTGATGCGTTCAGGAAGACCTTTATCCTTAGCATTTTTAGAGCTATCACCAATTGTAACAATGAGGCGATTTGCGCGCATTTTCTCGACAAGCAACCTACCTTCGCCAAATGGCGAAAACTGCCAGCGGGCATCCAGTTTTTCAAGTTTCAGGTGGATGTTATCAAGCTCGTAGTTAAACGTATCAAGGCTGGCATTGGCACTAATCGACATTTCTCCGCGCGCTGGTGTAAATGCCAGCAGCACAAAGCCAAACAGAAAATAAACAAAGTGGCGGCGCAGCATCAGAAAGCTACCCCGATATTGAAATGCAGCCGATATTTACTGGTAGCTTCACCATAGGCAATGTCGGCGCCAATTGGACCTATCGGGCTTTTCCAGCGCGCGCCTAAGCCATAGCCATACACCGGGTCTAAATCCTGTATGCGGTTTGCCGCATTGCCAAAATCGACAAAAGCGGCGGCGCCCCATTGGTTAGTCAGCCACTGTATAACTTCTACGCTACCCGTTGCCAAATAACGGCCGCCAACGATGGCATCGCCTTCGTTAATCCCTAGACTTTGAAAAGCATAACCGCGAACGGACTGATCACCACCAGCACGGAATAGAAAGGCTTCTGGCGCACCATTTTTACCATTCACCATACCGAATTCAGCACGGCCAATCAATTGCGTACTAAGTGTAATAGGGTAATAGGCTTGGGTTTTAAAATAGCTCTGCAAAAACTTACCATCAGAAAGTGCATCAAGTGGCGCGCCGGAGAACTGTGCATTAAACAAGTAGCCGCGGGTGGGTGAAAGTTCGTTATCAGTGTGGCGGAGTGTAATGCCATAAGATAGCACTCCCACTTTTTTAGTGGTGGACTCACCACCATCCACATCCTGTTGCTCTACTAAGTAGCTCGACCCGATATATTGCTCACGTTTTCGTGGACCCCAAGCGCGCTTCACCCCTACTTGACTGGTTGTCAGGGTTTGGCCTTCAATCGCGCTGCGGTTCAGGCTCGCGTTGAAGCTATCCCGATAACCTTTACTTGTGACTGGCAGTTTGATTTCCCCGCCAATTGATTGTGCTTTTTGCTCAAGTTTTAAGCTGCTGATGAGCCGCCAGCCGCGATCCAGTATATTCAGGTCATCATAAGTCAACTGAGTGCGGGCCCCAGTATTGGTGCTGTAGCCTGCGCCAATGCCCATTTTGACACTTCTATTTTCTACGACAGTGACTTTAATTGGCGCAATATTGCTATCGGCAAGTTGCGTGTCTGCTGACACGGCTACACTCTGAAAATAGCCGCTTTCCTGCAAACGCGCCTGAAACGTGAGTAAGTCAGATTGGTTGTAAATGCTAGACGGCTTGATTGGATTCAGATTTTCTACAACGCGGGCAGGGTAGCGCTCTAAACCTTCGATGGTGGTTTCCCCGAACGTAATCACTGAGCCGCTATCAATCTCAACGGTCAGCGCAACGGTTTGATTCTCAAGATTTACTTCTGCCCTGCTGTTGCTAATCGTCGCGTTCGGAAAGCGCTCGACCAACAAGGTGGTTAATAGTTTTCGTTTGGCTTGATCCCAATCATCTTGCCGAAACGGCTCGCCAGTTTTTAACAGCCATGCATCACGTAGTTTTGGAATGCTGGTTTTATCGTCTATTTGCTGCTGATTGATGTCACCCGTAAACTTGAGGTTTACGTTGCTGATTAAAACTGGCGAGCCTGAATCAACCGTGAATTTGGCAGTGAAAATGCCATTTTGATTTTCTAGTGAAGGGCTGATTTTTGGTGAAAAATACCCTTCAGTGGCTACTAGATTTTTGATATTTTGAGGGGCTAGTAAATATAGCCGTTGCCACTCGGCAGGGTTCATGCGCGGATTATCGCGCCATTTGACCATATCTAAATGTTTTTGCAGTAATTCCTTGAGCTCTGTCGGGGCTTCTATTTCAACCTGATATTGCGCTGAATCTGCCAGTACTGGCAGAGTCCAAAATAGCAGCAATAAACAGGTTAAAAGGAGTTTTTTCAACTGTAAGCTACCTTTATCTGCCTGCCTTTGTGAGCGCGGCCATTGAATTAAATAGTGCGTGCAAGCTCCGTGGCCTTGCCTATATAGCTCGCTGGCGTCATGGCTAGCAGTGTTTGTTTCGCATCGGCAGGAATATTTAAGCCGCTAATGAATATATGCAGCGAAGCTTTATTGATGCCGCCTTTACCACGTGTGAGTTCTTTAAGCTGTTCGTACGGGTTTTCAATACCATGGCGACGCATCACGGTTTGGATTGGCTCAGCCAACACTTCCCAACTGGCGTCTAAATCTTGTGCGAGTTTTTCCGGGTTGATTTCCAGTTTATTCAACCCGCGTAAACATGAATCGTAACCCAATAACGTATAGCCAAACGCCACACCCATATTACGTAATACGGTTGAGTCAGTTAAATCGCGCTGCCAGCGCGAAATAGGTAGCTTCTCTGCCATGTGGCGCAATACTGCATTAGCCAAACCCAAATTACCTTCTGAATTTTCAAAATCAATCGGGTTAACTTTATGCGGCATGGTGGATGAACCAATTTCGCCCGCTTTTACTTTTTGTTTGAAGTAGCCAACGGAGATATAACCCCAAATGTCGCGGTTAAGGTCAATCAAAATCGTGTTGATGCGCGCGAGGGTATCGTATAGCTCAGCCATGTAATCATGCGGTTCAATTTGAATGGTCATTGGGTTGTACGTTAAGCCTAAAGACTCTACAAAACGTTTAGCAAAGCTTTCCCAATCAAAATTAGGGTAAGCAGATAAATGGGCATTAAAGTTACCTACAGCACCGTTGATTTTACCCAGAATTTCGTTATTAATGAGTTGTTTTTGCTGGCGTTGCAAACGATACACTGCGTTAGCAAGTTCTTTACCCATTGTGGTTGGCGAAGCCGTTTGCCCGTGTGTACGTGACAGCATTGGCTGGTCGGCAAGTTGATGTGCTAACTCGCTTAGTCGAGCGATTAAATCAGCTAGAAATGGCAACATTACAGAGTCACGCGCACTCTTTAGCATTAGGCCGTGTGATAGGTTGTTGATATCTTCTGAGGTGCAGGCAAAGTGAATAAATTCGCTGGCTTTCTTGATTTCAGGGTTGCCATCAAACTTCTCTTTCAGCCAGTATTCAAGCGCTTTAACGTCATGATTAGTACGCGCTTCAATCGCTTTCACTTGCGATGCATCAGCTTCACTGAAGTTAGCAATTGCATCATTAAGTTCTTTGATGGTTTCAATGCTAAATGGCGTAATTTCAAGCAAATCTTTTGCTGACGATAAAGCCTTCAGCCACTCCACCTCAACCCAAGCGCGGTGTTTTATCAGTGCATATTCGCTAAAGTAGGGCCTAAGTGCATCAAGTTTGGTTTGATAACGACCGTCAAGAGGGGATAGTGCATTCAGGGTAGTAAGTGACATCGAGCAAGCTTTCAAGACAGCAGTTTAGTAAGTCATTATTTTACCCTAGACGTAGGGTGTGCAAAAAGCTTTTATTTGCACACCAATTACCTCGGTCGCCATAGGATGTTTAACCTATTGTAGCTGGAAATAGTCTATGAACTTTATAAAATAATTACAAATCAATGGCTTGCGTTAATTGTCGATATTGTTAATTCAGGCTAATGGGAGATATCGGTTCATTCATCTCTTATGAGTTTCAGCGCACAGACGCCTAAGATCATGCCGGATAGAATTAAAAATAAATTTTTTAGTAGGGCATACAAAGGAGAAATATCATGAACGAATATCGCCATCACGTATCAGGCATTTTTGCTAATCGCGAAGAGGCCCAAAGCGCATTTTCTAGTCTTATCGAAAAAGGTCTGCTGAAAGAACGATTGCAGATTTTTGATACAGGTTCGGAGCTACCTATAGCCACGCAAGAAACAAGAAGTAATGAAGTTCTGAAAGATATGGTTGTAGACGGTGCAATTGGTACTGCAGTCGGAACTGGAATCGGCGGGCTTGCGGGAGTGGCACTTATTGCGGCAAATGTCAGTCTTTTCGTTGCCAGCCCGCTACTTGCTCCCTTAGCGCTGCTGGGATGGGGCGCCAGCTTGGGTGGATTAGCTGGGGCAACGGTTGGCTCCAAAGTCAGTTCTGAAAATAAAGAAGGATGGTTTTCGGATTTAATCCGAGACGCCATCACGAACGGTCAAGCCGTGTTGGTGGCTGAAACGCGAACAAAACAGGAAACAGCAATCGCTCGGGAAGTTATCCAAATTTCGGTTGGTAACGTTAAAGATGTCAATGCGGCATGAGCTTGAATGTATTGCTGGTTATTAAAATGCTCTGAACGAAGAGGTTTTTGAGCAAGCGTAGGGTGGGCAAAATGATTTTATTTGCCCACCGATTCAATCACCATTTTTAAACGTGGTGTGCAAGAAAACATTTGCACACCCTACAAGCTAAGCTACCAACATATCTACAAAGGTATTCACAGAAGTCGCTTCTAATTTAGTTTGGTTTAGACACAAAGCTAAAATATCCGCTTGTTTTTTAGCATCAAAACGGCGTGCTAAATTTACTTGGAATTTTTTTACGAGTTCTGGTATGCCTTGACTGCGGCGGCGGCGGTGACCGATAGGGTATTCTACGGCGATGTTTTCTGATGTTGAGCCTTCTTTAAAGAACACTTGAATCGCATTGGCAATCGAGCGTTTTTCTGGATTCAGGTAATCAGCTGAATATTCAGCCTTTTCAATACACACCATTTTTTCGCGAAGCGCATCAATGCGTGGGTCAGCGGCTGCTGCATCTTCATAATCCTGTGCGGTTAAATTGCCTTTTAACAAGCCAATCGCTGCCATGTATTGAATGCAATGGTCGCGGTCAGCTGGGTTATCTAGCGGACCGGTTTTGTCGATAATACGGATTGCTGATTCATGTGTCGTGATGACGATTTTATCGATTTGTGAGATTTGTTCTAGTGTTTGTAGTTTATTGCCGATTTGTGCATTCAATTGAATCGCGCACTCTACAGCGGTTTGCGCATGAAACTCAGCTGGGAAAGAGATTTTAAATAATATTTGCTCCATTACGTAAGAACCGTATCCGCGCTGAAATTTAAACGCATTGCCTTTAAATAACACATCGTAGAAGCCCCATGTTTTTGCGGTGAGTGCGGATGGGTAACCCATTTCACCTTGCATGGTCATCCATGCTAAACGTACCGCACGACTTGTTGCGTCACCTGCTGCCCATGACTTACGCGAGCCGGTATTAGGTGAATGGCGATAAGTGCGCAAGCTTTGGCCGTCTACAAACGCGTTAGAAACGGCATTGATGATATCTTCTTTATTGCCGCCTAGTAATTTAGTCACCACCGCTGTTGATGCGATTTTAACTAAAATGACGTGGTCTAATCCTACGCGGTTGAAACTGTTTTCCAGCGCTAACACACCTTGAATCTCGTGTGCTTTAATCATGGCGGTGAGAACATCCTTCATGGTCAATGGCGCTTTTCCTTCAGCTACATTCTTGCGTGAAAGGTAGTCGGCAGTTGCCAAAATGCCACCCAAATTGTCAGAGGGATGACCCCATTCGGCCGCCAGCCAAGTATCGTTAAAGTCTAACCAGCGTATCATTGCACCGATATTAAAAGCTGCCAAAATCGGGTCTAATTGGTATGAAGTGCCAGGTACTTTTGCACCGTTCGGCACTACTGTACCAGCAATCACCGGGCCTAATAATTTGGTGCAGGCTGGGTAGTCCAGAGCTTCAAAACCGCAACCTAATGTATCCATTAAGCAGTTACGGGCAGTGTCAAATGCTTCTTCGGATTTTATTTCGTAATCAGCCACATAGTTTGCTATGTCGACAATGACTTGGTCTGGGGTGGGGCGTACGTTGGAAATGTGAGATGACATTCAGAGCTTTCTTTAATTGAATTATTTTGAAAATTAACGTTTCTCTAAAGATACGTAGGGACGATTATCTGGGCCGATATACTCCGCATTTGGGCGAATAATTTTGTTGTCAATACGCTGCTCGACGACATGTGCTACCCATCCAGTCGTGCGGGAAATCACGAATATTGGCGTGAACATGCCGGTAGGAATGCCCATCATGTGATAACTGGAGGCGCTGTACCAATCCAGGTTAGGGAACATTTTTTTCTCGCGCCACATCACTTCTTCAATGCGAGATGAAACATTAAATAGCGTCATATTGCCGCTATTTTCACATAACTTGCGGCTAACTTCTTTTATTGACTCATTTCTAGGGTCGGCAATGGTGTAGACTGGATGTCCAAAACCAATGATGATTTCTTTACGTGCCATACGCTCTAAAATGTCTGCCTCGGCTTCATCGGCATTTTTGTAGCGTTCTATGATTTCCATCGCGGCTTCATTTGCACCGCCATGTTTAGCGCCACGTAATGCGCCAATTGCACCTGTGATGCATGAATACATGTCTGATAGCGTGCCAGCAATAACTCGAGCGGTAAATGTAGAAGCATTGAATTCATGCTCTGCGTACAACACCAGTGAAGTGTTCATTGCATCAATATGCAATTGGCTGGGTGCTTTGCTGTGTAATACGTGTAAAAAATGTGCGGCGATACTATCATCGTCTGTTTCTAAATTGACGCGCTTACCATTGTGACTAAAGTGATACCAGTACAGTAAAATTGAGCCAAAGCAAGAAATCAATCGGTCACCTAAATCTTGCGCGGCTTGCGTGTTACGATCTGCCGTTTCAGGCTCTAAAGTGCCCAACATGGCACAGCCAGTTCGCATCACATCCATCGGGTGCGTATTTTTTGGAATTTGTTCCAGTACATTTTTTAGCGCGATGGGTAAGTCGCGTAATTTTTTCAGCTTCGCGTGGTAAGCGGTCAGTTGTGTTTTGTTCGGCAATTCTCCATGAATCAGCAAATAGGCAACTTCTTCGAATGTGGCATGTTTAGCGAGTTCTATAATATCGTAACCGCGATAATGCAAATCGTTGCCGGTATGACCTACCGTACAAATTGAGGTTGTGCCTGCTGAAACGCCAGCAAGCGCAACGCCTTTTTTCTTTTTAGGCGTTTCTGTGCCAATTGCTTGAGTAGGTGCTTGAGTAGTTGCGGACATTGCTACTTTTCTCCTTTAAATAATTCATCGAGCTTTTGTTCGAAGGCATGGTAGCCCAAGTGTTCATACAAATCGGCGCGCGTTTGCATCAGGCCAATTACATTTTGCTGAGTGCCGTCATGTTTAACAGCTTGATAGACTTTAAGTGCAGCTTGGTTCATGGCCCGAAATGCAGAGAGTGGGTATAGCACCATGCTGACATCTGCCGCGCGTAGCTCATCAACGGTAAATAATGGCGTGCTGCCAAATTCGGTAATGTTGGCAAGCACAGGTACTTTTACGGCGGCGGCAAATTGTTTATACATACTCAATTCAGTTATCGCCTCGGGAAAAATCATGTCGGCCCCTGCTTCTACACAGGCACAAGCGCGATCAATGGCAGATTGCAAGCCTTCAACCGCTAAGGCATCAGTACGCGCCATCACCACAAAATCATCATATGGTTTTGCATCTACAGCAGCTTTTACGCGGTCTACCATTTCGTCTAAACTGACAATCGCTTTGTTTGGGCGATGGCCGCAACGTTTAGCCGAAACTTGGTCCTCAATATGCACCGCGGCTGCACCGGCTTTTGCAATGCTTTTTACACTGCGTGCGATATTAAAAGCGCCGCCCCAGCCTGTATCAATGTCTACAAGTAAAGGGGTGTCGACCGCATCAGTAATTCTGCGAACATCAATCAATACATCTTCAAGTGTTGAAATGCCTAAATCCGGCAAGCCAAGCGAGCCGGCAGCCACGCCGCCACCAGATAAATAAAGCGCTTTGAAGCCGCTTTGGGTGGCGAGCATTGCATGATATGCATTGATTGCACCGATAATTTGTAGCGGTTTCTCAGCGCTTAGGGCAGCGCGAAAACGTGTGCCTGCAGTGTTTTCTTGTGTCATATTAACGACCTGAATGGTTAGATTTAAATTTAAAAATTAACTGAAAAAAGCTTGAGCAGCTTCAGCGGGAATTGCCACTTTAGTGAGTTTAGCTTTTTGTAGGATTTCCCAGAAATACCGATAAGTTGCTCTATCATGCAATTCACCATCGTATTGAATTGGCCCCCAATCGGCTTTTTGAGCTGCTAATAGAATATTGGCGCCATCTTGCACTTCATCAAAATTTGGTTTCATTGCATCGACGATTGCCTCGATTTGAGTCGGGTAAATACTCCACATGCGTAAAAAACCGAATTCATTACGCGCGCGTGACGCATCTGAATGTGTTGTGTCTACATTTTTAAGGTCTAGCGTTACATTGTGCGCGGGCACAACGCCGTTTGCCAGGGCTGCTGCGACTAATTCAGCTTTGGCGCGGGCTAATAAGCGGTGTTCAAACTGTCCCGGGCTACGCATTGCCGAAGCTGGAATCGCACCATGATGACCGCTGACAAAGTCCATCAAACCAAAATCCAATACTTGCACCCAAGGTAAAGTAGCGATTTCATGCACAGCTTTTAATGCACCATGTGTTTCAATAAGAATATGCACTGGAATTTCGCGCTCAATACCATTGAAGGTGGCCGTTTTTTGAATGTAGGCAATCATTTCGCTAGCTTGGGCGTAGCTTGTACATTTTGGAATGGTGATATAGCTCAAAACCTGGCCTGCACCGCCAACCAAAATATCCACATCTTGTTTCCATGCCGGGTGGGTGTAATCGTGAATACGCGCACCAGCCATTTGGTGTTTATTCGCTTCACTTGTAAGCACACGCACTATCATTTCAGCATGGCCACGCTCTTGGCCAGCTTGTGCGCCATCTTCACAGTCACAGGTAATATCAAATACCGGCCCGATAGTGTCTTGCATAGACAATGCTTTAAGTATCAGTTTTTCACTTCCTGCAAAATGCTCGCAAGAAGGAATGATAGGAAATGATTTTTCTCCGCTAAATAATGCGTCTTTCGGGTGAACCAATTGCTGTGTAGTTACCATAATTATTATCCTAAAGCTCGTTTAAACTGGTTTCCGTGGCATAAGCACGGTGTAATCTAGGTCTAACACCACATTAGGGTGATAGGTTTGTTTGCCTTCGTTACTGATGTACATGCTTGCAAGCGAATCTGCAGGTATGTTTTTAACGCCTACCATGCGCAATCTAAGTGCGCCGACGTCTGTTCTGTTGGGTACTACCCATTTATCAAGCACTTCAGACCATGTGTAAATAGTGTCATCGCCAAATGATGGATTGCAATGTGACCCTGCGTTGATTGCAGCTATTGAAAGTGCATTTTCCAATCCATCATGTGAAAGTGCGCGACATAATGAAATGACGTGGCCGCCATACATTAAGCGACGCCCAAACGCAGTTTTTTTCATCATGACATCGTCAAAATGTAAGCGGGCGTTATTCTGATAAAGCTTGGTCGCAAGTGTATGGTCACTATCGCTGATAGTTATACCTGCGGGATGATTGATACGCTCACCAGCCGCATAGTCATCCCATAGGTGCTGACCACCTGTGACTGCGGTGTTGAATTTCCTTGCATCCAGAAAGCCGGGCACACTTAATTCTTCAACAGGAACATGGCTTGGTAAGCTTGGTACAACTGCGTCTGGCGCTGGGGTATTAAAATTGTTTTTATGAATCATGACCCAGCGCACCCATGAAAATACGGGTTGCTGTAGTTGATTGATAGCAATTGAACGCACATAAACCACACCAGATTTTCCGTTGGAGTTTTGTTTCAATCCTATAACGGTCGAACTGGTGCTAAGCGTATCGCCAATATAAACAGGGTGTAAAAAGCGTACGTCTGCATAACCCAGATTGGCCACTGCATTCACAGAAATGTCAGGTACAGTTTTGCCAAAGGCAATATGAAAAGCCAGTAAATCATCAACAGGTCTGGTGTTGTAGCCAAGTGACTGGGCGACGGTGTCGGCAGAGTGCAATACTTGTCGAGTGCCTGTTAAAGCAATATACAAAGCTACTTCACCTTCACCAATGGTGCGGGGTGTTGCGTGATGAATGACCTGATTGAGCTGGAAATCCTCAAAGAAGTTTCCATTACTAATTTTATTTAGGGTGCTAGACATGGCTCTCTTCCAAGGTTTTGATCATATCGCTTAATTTTAATAATCGCTCTGCTGCCCTGACGTGATGGCGTTCAACAAGTTTATCGTTAACCACAACCGTGCCTTTGCCAGCTTCGTTAGCCGTTTTAAGCGCAGCAATGATTTCGCGAGCATGGTTAACCTCAGTTGCTTGTGGCGTATAAGCATCGTTGCTATAAGCCAATTGGGCAGGGTGCACAAGCGACTTTCCATCAAAGCCCATGTCGCGGCCCAAGCGGCATGCATACTCAAATGAATGCATGTTTTTGAAATCGCTGGTGATGCCGTCAACCACTGCGTGGCCATAGGCGCGTGCCGCTAAAATAACCAGAGAAAGTGAAGTTAAAATTGCAGAGCGCTCATGGGTTACACGAGCATGTAACTGAGAAATCAAGTCTGAAGTTGCCATTACAATACATACGATACGGTCTGATGCACTGGCAATTTCTTTGGCATTAAGCACTGCAATCGGGCTTTCTATCATCACCATAATGGGCAAATGACTGCCGCCGGCAGCATCAAGCAGTGAAAGCGCTGTCAGCACATCTTCACGCGATTCAATGTTAGGGAACAACACCGCATCCACTTTAGTTTTTGCGACGGCCGCAATGTCATCTGGACCCCATTGCGAAATTAAATCATTCACTCGCACTACAACTTCACGCGAGCCATAGCCGCCCTCATTTACAAAGCGAACTACATTGTCGCGCGATTCTTCCTTGCATTCCACCAGGATGGGGTCACCTAAATCAAGGATAACCGAATCGGCATGCAGTGTACGTGCGCGCTCAAGGTAGTGCGTGTTGCAGCCTGGCACGTAAAGCATGGATCGGCGCGGGCGAAAGTATTGGGTCATTCTTGAGCCTTTATTCTATTAATATTTAGCTGGGTCGATTATATAGAGAGAATTTAAAAAATGTCAATATATATCTTATGTCTTATATAAGATATAAAATGCTAGACTATTAAAAACAGGCATGCTATAAATAAGCCTAATGACATTTAACTTTAATTTATCTGCAGATTAACTTTTTGTTCAGCTTAAACAGTTGTTCAACTTAAATGAGATAACTCAATACTATGATAGACAAACATTACAACTCGCCAAGTTATAAGCCGCTTTATGATCAAATTAAAGTGCTGCTGACGCAAAGCTTGATTGGTGGGGAATGGCGCCCAGGCGATATGATTCCGAGTGAGGTTGAGTTGGCCGGCCGCTATAAAGTCAGTCAGGGCACGGTTAGAAAAGCAATCGATGCGCTTGCTACAGAAAACATTCTTATACGTCGTCAAGGAAAAGGTACTTTTGTGGCAACGCATAGTGCTGAGGGTATGAAGCTGCGCTTTTTAAGGCTGACTTCGGTAGATGGTCAAAAAGAATTATTGCAGAACGAGTTTATTTCATGCACCAAAGGCAAGGCTGATGTGCGCATGGGGCAGGTTTTAGATTTAAAGGCGGGTGCTTCGACCATTGAAATAAAGCGCTTGCTCACGTTTTCAGGCAGGCCGCTGATTTTTGATCACATCATTGTCCCTGCGGCTCCATTCAAAGGCTTAAATGGTAGCCGTGTAGAAGAAAATAATGGTTCTATGTATAGCATGTATGAGTCGGAATTTGGTGTGCGTATGATACGTGCAGAAGAGAGGCTAAAGGCCGTGGCGGCTAAAGGTGAAGTGGCAAAAGCGCTGGGCTTAAAAGAAGGTGAGCCGCTATTGAGTATAGAGCGCGTATCGTTCACTTATGGCGACAAACCCATGGAATGGCGGCTGGGTTTGTGTGTGACAGATAATCACCATTACATGAATGAGCTTGAATAGTGCTTTTGAAAATTGATTTTGGCGGTGTTGGATTTCGCTCGCCGTACTATGCGTACTGTCTTCACTCGTCCGCCTTGCCAAATTCAATTTTGAAAAGCACATAGTTAAAAGTATCAAGTATTAAAAAAACTAAACCCTTAAAGGTATTAAGCATAATGGATGATCTAAAAAAACGCGCACTTGATTACCATGAGTTTCCTAAACCAGGAAAACTCTCAGTTGAATCATCTAAACCGTGTGCTACTCAGGACGATTTGTCTTTAGCCTATACACCAGGCGTTGCGGTACCGGTGCGTGAAATTAATCGTGATCCGGCCAATGCGTACAAATACACTAATAAAGGCAATCTCGTGGCAGTCATTACTGATGGCACGGCTGTGCTTGGGCTTGGCAATATGGGGCCGCTTGCCAGTAAGCCTGTCATGGAAGGCAAAGCGGTTTTATTTAAGCATTTTGCCGGCATTGATGTGTTTGATATTGAAGTGAATGCACCAACTATTGAAGCATTTATCGAAACAGTGGTGAATATCGCGCCAACTTTTGGCGGTATCAATCTGGAAGATATTGCCGCGCCGCATTGTTTTAGAATTGAAAAAGAATTGCGTGCACGTTTGGATATTCCAGTATTTCATGATGATCAGCACGGAACGGCAGTGATTGTCGCCGCTGCACTGTCGAATGCTTTAGAACTGCAAGGTAAAACCTTACCAACTGCAAAAATCGTATTTTTAGGCGCAGGTGCAGCAGGTTGTTCTTGTGCAAGATTGCTTAAATTGATGGGCGCTACCAATATCACTATGGTGGATAAGTCTGGTGTGTTGGATACCTCACGCGCTGACTTGCATGACAATAACCGCCATTTAGCTGTAGTGCCGAGTGCTGCTAAAACCTTGGCAGATGTGATGCCGCAAGCCGATGTGTTTATTGGTGTTTCAGCGGCTAATACCTTGTCACCAGAATTGCTTAAACTGATGGCAGCCAACCCGGTGGTATTTGCGCTGGCGAATCCGGACCCTGAAATACTGCCAAGCCTTGCGCATGCAGTACGGGACGATATTTTAATGGCGACTGGCCGTTCGGATTTCCCAAACCAAGTGAATAACGCTTTGTGCTTCCCATATTTGTTCCGTGGCGCGTTGGATGCTAAGGCTAAGCAAATTACTGATGAAATGCAAATAGCTGCAGCATGCGCTTTGGCAGCACTGGCGCGTGAGCCTGTGCCAGCCGATGTACTGCAAGCCTATAACTTAACGAGCCTGAGTTTCGGTAAGGATTATATTATTCCAAAACCATTCGATAAGCGCCTGCTAGCGCGCGTGTCAGGTGCGGTTGCGGATGCGGCCAGATTGCAACAGGCTAAATAAGGTTTTAGATGATGCAAAACAATCAGCCACAAAATAGCCAAAAAGTGAAGCTAAGACCTGGTCAAAAAAACAGGCCAAAGAACCTGAATCTATTCACCATCAGGTTGCCGATTAATGCCTTGGTTTCTATTTTGCATAGAGCAACAGGCTGTATTTTGTTTTTAATTCTGCCTGTGATTTTGCTGTTATTGCAATTTTCATTAAGTTCAGCGCAGAGCTTTGAATCCGTAGTGTCAATTCTGCATTCTCCTTTTATAAAGCTCATGCTTCTTGGGTTGGCATGGGCTTTTTTTCATCACTTTTTTGCGGGTATTCGTCACCTCGCAATGGATGTGCATTGGATGACCACTCTAATGAAAGCGCGCTATACAAGCAAAGTGGTGCTGGTGCTGGGTGCCATTGCGACCTTGGTATTGGCGATTAAATTATGGTTGTAACAAGATGCTGATCGAACTTTTAACAGAACGCTACCCAGGCATGCGTGCTTGGTTAACACAAAGACTTACCGGTCTTGTGATGGCAATTTATAGCATTGTTGCATTGTTAAGATTTTTCATCATCCAGCCAGAAAATTACGAGGCGTGGGTGAGTTTTTTCCAACCCATCTGGTGGCGTATCGCTAGTTTGATATTTTGGCTGGCGTTGTCCATGCATGCCTGGTTAGGCATACGGGATGTATTTAAAGACTATGTGCCTAACTATGTTGTACAGCGCGTATTGCAAAATATTTTGGTTGTGTTGCTGTGGATTTATTTGGCTTGGGTCTTGTGGCTCTTATTGGTTTAATTTGAATAGTCAAAATCTATTTAAAAATCTGAATTTTATTTAAAGGTTTAATCGTGATGGCGTTAGAAACTCAAATATTTGATGCTTTGGTGGTGGGCGGAGGCGGTGCAGGTTTACGCGCTTCATTGCAGTTAGCTCAGTCGGGCTTGAAAGTAGCTGTTTTGTCTAAAGTATTCCCAACACGCTCTCATACAGTCGCTGCGCAGGGCGGAATTGCCGCGGCACTAGGAAATGTGGCAGATGACAAATGGATATGGCACATGTATGACACCATCAAGGGCTCAGACTATTTGGGCGACCAGGATGCGATTGAGTTTATGTGTAAAAATGCCGCTGCGGCAATTGTCGAACTTGAGCATTTTGGTATGCCATTTGACCGTTTGGAGAATGGAAAGATATTTCAGCGCCCATTTGGCGGTATGACGCAAAATTTTGGCGAAAGCGCGATTTCGCGCACCTGCGCGGTGGCTGATAGAACTGGCCATGCCATGCTGCACACTTTATATCAACGCAATATCCAGTCGAATACCCAGTTTTTTGTAGAGTGGTTAGCGCTTGATTTGTTAAAAGATGCCGATGGGGATGTGTTAGGTGTACTGGCGTTAGAGATTGAAACAGGTGAAGTGCATTGCATCCGCGCCAAAGCAACCATGCTGGCTACGGGCGGGGCAGGTCGCATATTCAAAGCCAGTACCAATGCTTTCATCAATACGGGCGATGGCTTGGGTATGGCCACACGCGCCAATATTCCCTTGCAAGATATGGAGTTTTGGCAATTTCATCCGACAGGTGTGCTGAATGCTGGCGTGCTGATTACTGAAGGTGTGCGCGGTGAAGGCGGATATCTGGTGAATAGCGAAGGCGAGCGATACATGGAACGCTACGCACCACATGCTAAAGACTTAGCCAGTCGTGATGTGGTGTCACGTGCCACTGCAACTGAAATAAAAGAAGGTCGCGGTGTGGGTAAAAATAAAGACGCGGTGTATCTGAAATTAGACCATTTAGGCGAGGCGCTGATTAACGATAAATTGCCCGGCATACGCGAAATTGCAAAAACATTTGCCAATGTAGACCCTGTTTATGACCCGATTCCAATCGTACCAACTGCCCATTACATGATGGGCGGTATTCCGACCAACTTGTTTGGTCAGGTGGTTGTGCCTGATGCTAATGGCGGCCAATCAGTAGTCAATGGCTTATATGCGGTGGGCGAGTGTGCTTGTGTTTCAGTGCATGGAGCAAATCGTTTAGGTTCAAATTCTTTATTGGATCTAGTGGTATTCGGTCGCGCTGCGGGTGACAAAATGGTCGAAGAAGTCCGAAAGGAAAGCTTACTGCATTCTGGTCACAAGCCGCTGCCAGCAGATGCCTTTGATATGACTTTGGCTAGATTAAATCGCTTAGACACACAAACGCAGGGCGAATCCGTAAAAGATGTAGGCACGGCGCTGCGTGAAACCATGCAAATGCATTGTGGCGTGTTCCGTTTCCCAGACTTACTGAAAGAAGGCGTGAGTAAAATCAACCAAGTCGCTGAGCGCGCAAAAAATACTGTGATTAAAGACAAAAGCCAGGTGTTTAACACCGCAAGAGTAGAGGCGCTGGAACTTGATAATTTGGTAGAAGTGGCTTTAGCGACTATGCATGCTGCGGAGGCCAGACATGAAAGCCGCGGTGCTCATGCGCGAGAAGACTACAGTGAGCGGGATGATAAAAACTGGCTCACACATTCGCTCTATTACCGTGAAGGCAATCGCCTGGCTTATAAGCCAGTGCGCTTGAAGCCGCAGACTGTAGAGAGTTTTGAGCCTAAAGCACGTGTGTATTAACCTAAACACTTGTGTATTAACCTGAACACGTGCGTATTAACAAAGTGCATTGAATAGAGACATCACCATGAAATTCTCAATATATAGATTTAACCCAGACGTCGATAAAAAACCCTATATGCAGGATTACGATGTGGTTCTGGAAGATAGTGACCAAATGTTATTGGACGCACTATTACGCATTAAGGATTTGGACGACAGTCTAAGTTTGCGTAAGTCTTGTCGCGAAGGTGTCTGCGGCTCTGACAGCATGAATATCAACGGTAAAAATGGCTTGGCTTGCATTACCAAGTTGTCGGATTTAGAAGAGCCAGTCATCTTGCGTCCAATGCCGGGTTTGCCTGTAATTCGCGATTTAGTAGTCGATATGACCCAGTTTTTTGAGAACTATAATTCAGTTAAACCCTATTTAGTGAATAACGATCCGCCACCAGAAACCGAGCGTTTGCAGTCACCAGAAGACCGCGCCAAATTAGATGGTTTATATGAATGTATTTTGTGTGGCGCTTGCACGACCTCTTGCCCGTCATTTTGGTGGAACCCTGACAAATTTGTCGGACCAGCAGGCCTGATGCAAGCCTATCGCTTTATGGTAGATAGCCGTGACCAGGCAATTGATGAACGTTTAGAGAATCTGGAAGAGCCGGACCGTTTGTATCGTTGCCACAATATTATGAACTGCGTGGAAGTTTGCCCGAAAAAGCTTAACCCTAATGCCGCCATCGCAAAAATTAAAGACCTTAAATTTGAGCAAGCACGCGAGCATAAAAATAAGGCAAAAAAACAGATAGAAATTAAGTTGGTATAACTGGTGCAATTAAAAGTAAATGTGGTTCTTAGAGACGCAAATGGGTGATAAGAAAAGCATGACAGAAGAAGAGGTGCGCCGCTTGAGCTGGCGCTGTCGACGTGGCTTACTTGAGCTGGATATTGTGTTGCAACGTTTTTCCGAAAACCACTTGGCAACTTTAAGTGCTCAAGAGTTGCTGGCTTTTGATAGTTTGCTGGATTTGCCTGATAACGAATTTTTAGATGTGGTGACATCAAGAATAAAGTTTACGAGTATTGACGTTTTAACTGCTAAGCAATTAGATGCTTTAGCAATGCAAAGCGTGTTGACTAAATTAAGTGTTAATGAAGAAATTAATGGCTAGATTAAGTAACAATTAAAACAAGTGAAAGACATAACATGAATGACACACATCATAATGTAGCTGATTTAGGCATTAATAACCACGGCAAAATCAAGTGCTATACCAATAGCGCTATGCTCGGTGAGAATTGGCCCGGTATACAGTTATATTACCCGCCAGTTAAATACTCACCTGCGCTGGGTATTTATGAGGATGTGGCGCAGGCCGCTGCACGTATGAGAAAACATGCACATAATACCAATGCGCATACCTTAATTTTTGACCTTGAAGATGGCTGTCGTCAAAAAGAAATGAGCCGAGATTTGTTGCGCCAGGAATTGCCAGAGCTTCGTAAAGTCAACAAAGATGTCACGATTGCCATTAGATCTAATTCATTTCGTACAGATGAATACGAATTAGACATGCAGTTGGTCAGTGACATGTCTGATTGTATTGATGTGGTGATGCTTGCTAAAGCGGGCGAGGCTTATGGTGCAGCTGAAGTACGGGATTTATCCAGCTTTTTAATTGATATTAACCCCAATATTACGATACAGCCGATTATCGAGCATCCGAAGTCGCTCAAAATTGCGCCTGAGTTGATGCAATACAGCACAGTGAAGCACGTAGTGTTCGGTATTCATGACTTTTCAAAAGCGATGGGAATACACATCACGCCTGAACACTGGATTGAGGAGTTGCAGTTCTATATGAATCAACTGATGTTTGAGGCACGTATTGCGGGTAAAGGCGTAATTGGCGGTGTTGAAACCTTGATAGGCGCCAATATCATGCCTGAAAAATTTGTTGAGCCGCATGATGTGCGTCGATGGCTGGATCTACATGGTGATAATGAGTCACGTATCGTCTATAAACACGCTTGCCAAGAAGCTGCGATGGGTTTGACCGGCAAGCAGGTGATACACCCAGGCCACATTCATTTGTGTAAAACGGCTTATACGCCTTCGCCCACTGATGTAAACCAAAAGGTTCGCATCCTTAAAGCGGCGATTGAAGCCGACGCATTACACGGCGGCGCAATTAAGTTTGAGGGTGAAATGCTAGACCCGCCAATGTTTGGTAAAGCATTGCAGACCTTGTTACGCGCGCATGCATTACGCGCAATCACCCCTGATGACAAGGATTTTGCGTTGCATGTGCTTGAGCTATTGCCAGCACAGGTAATACGTCAAAACTGGCCGTATGGAGCGATACTGTAAAGCCGTATTTTGCGCATCATCGCTAAACACTGATTTTTATGAAGGTTGAATAATGCAAAAACTTGAACAATTTCCCAAATTTGAACCATTTAATGAGTGGAAATGGAGCGTTCCAAAACACTTTAATATTGGTGTTGCGTGTACTGATAAGCATCTGAATACAACAGCAGCAGCCACAATTGCGATGATAGTGGAAGATGACGTGCAAGGCACTTCGCAAATTACTTTTGAGCAATTGGCGAAACGCACCAATCAATTTGCACAATTGCTTAGAAACCTGAATGTGGAAGCGGGCGAACGTGTGCTAATCCGTTTACCCAATAATCTGGATTATCCAACGGCTTTTTTGGGAGCGATGAAACGCGGCGCAATTTCAGTGCCAACTTCAACATTACTCACTGCCGAAGAAGTAGCCTATTTGGCGCGAGATTCTGGCGCTGCTGTATTAGTGACAGATAAAGCAGCATGGCCTTCATTGCAGGATCATCTATCCGGTTTGCCGAATTTGAAGCATGTTTTTTTATCGGGCGTAGGCGAAATTGCATCGCACGCTACTTTAATTGTGTACGATTTAGAATCACAGCTATCGACAATTCAAACCTGTTCACCGGCATATTTAACCGCTGCGGATGATCCTGCCTATCTGGTCTACACCTCGGGTACGACTGGTTACCCTAAAGGTGTGCTGCATGCGCACCGTGCTTTGATAGGCCGTGAGCCAGCTTCACAATACTGGTTTAATTTTGATGCGAGTTCGCAAGACCGCATCATGCATTCAGGTAAGTTCAACTGGACCTATGTGTTAGGTTCAGGATTGATGGACCCTTTGTATTTGGGAAAAACTGTGATTGTGCATGAAGGCAAAAACGATGCTGATTTATGGACGCGCTTAATAGCCAAGCACTCAGCCACTATTTTTGTAGGCGTACCTACCATTTATCGTCAAATCATACAAAAATCAAAAGCTGTGCAGGCTGATGTGCCAAGCTTACGCCACTGCATGAGTGCAGGTGAGCACTTGTCCGATGAGGTATTGCAGCAATGGCGAGAGCGCTTCGGCCGGGATATTTATGAGGCGGTGGGTATGAGTGAGTTTTCTTACTATTTAAGCCAAAGTATATTCCGTCCGATTCGTGCAGGCTCGGCTGGTTTTCCTCAACCCGGACACGCGATTAAATTGCTCAATCCTGAGACCTTAGAAGAAGTTGCACAAGGTGAAGAAGGCATGATTAGCGTGCCGGAGTCTGATCCGGGCTTGTTTTTACGCTATTGGAATTTAGATGAAGAAACTGCAAAATATAAACATGACGGCTGGTTCTTTTCAGGGGATTATGCACGTTATGATGAAGATGGATATATCTGGTTTTTAGGCCGTAAAGACGACATTATCAAAAGCTTTGGTTACCGTGTTTCTCCCTATGAAATTGAGCGTGTGTATAAATCACACCCTGCGGTGGCAGATTGCGCGACAGTCGGGGAGGAGCTTGAAAAAGACAAGCTGCTTGTGGTGACTTACGTGATTCTGCAACCGAATTCTAAAGTGACTGCAGATGAGCTGTTAGCTTTTGGTAAACAGCATTTGGCAGCATACAAAACCCCGAAAACCGTGTATCTCACTAAAGATTTTCCAAGAACTAAAAATGGTAAAATTTTGCGCAAAGACATTAACAATACAATTGCTTACGCCAAATCATCTAGATAAAAATTTGTAAGGTAAAAATGACGACCATCAAGCAATCTGACTTCATTCAAAGCATCGCTGATGCCTTGCAATATATTTCCTATTACCATCCGGTTGATTATATTCAGGCTTTAGGTCGTGCTTACGAGGCGGAACAATCCCCTGCTGCTAAGGATGCCATTGCACAGATTTTAACCAATTCTCGCATGTGTGCAGAAGGCAAGCGCCCACTTTGTCAGGATACTGGCATTGTTGTTGCTTTCGTTAAAGTAGGCATGAATGTTCAATGGGATGCAGTACTTGATATTGAGCAAATGGTGAATGAAGGTGTGCATCGTGCTTACATGCTACCAGAAAATAAATTACGCGCTTCTATTGTAAGTGATCCCGCTGGAATGCGCACCAATACTAAGGACAACACGCCTGCAGTGGTACATGTTTCACTGGTGGCAGGTGACAAAGTTGAGGTGAGTATCGCAGCAAAAGGCGGCGGTTCGGAGAATAAAGCCAAGCTGGTAATGTTGAATCCGAATGACAGTATTGTAGATTGGGTTTTGGAAGTTGTGCCCCAAATGGGTGCAGGGTGGTGCCCACCTGGCATGTTGGGTATCGGTATAGGCGGTACTGCGGAAAAAGCAGTACTGTTGGCTAAAGAGTCGCTCATGGCGCCGATTGATATGCACGAACTGAAAGCAAAAGGCCGGAATAATGAAGCGCTCAGTAGAATAGAAGAATTGCGTTTGGAGATTTTTGAAAAAGTGAATAATTTAGGTATAGGCGCCCAAGGCTTGGGCGGTTTAGCGACGGTGTTGGATGTGAAGATTCTGGATTATCCAACGCATGCGGCCAGCTTGCCCGTAGCAATTATTCCTAACTGCGCTGCCACGCGTCATGTGCATTTTGAGTTGGATGGAAGTGGTGCAGCGGAACTGGAAGCGCCAGATTTGAATGATTGGAACCTGATCAATTCTTCCGGTGTGCATTGGGCACCAAGTGAAGCTTCATTGCGGGTGAATTTAGATACAATTACTCAGACCGATATTCAGACTTGGCGGCCCGGCCAAACTTTGCTGCTCAGTGGGAAATTGCTCACAGGCCGCGATGCTGCGCATAAACGCATTGCTACCATGTTGGCAAAAGGGGAAAAATTGCCTGTAGATTTTCAAAACCGTTTTATTTATTACGTAGGGCCGGTAGATGCAGTTCGAGATGAGGCGGTAGGGCCAGCAGGTCCAACCACTGCAACGCGTATGGATGGTTTCACAGAGATGATGTTAGGCCAAACCGGGTTGTTGGGCATGGTGGGCAAAGCTGAACGCGGCGATGAAACAATAACCACGATTGCAAAATACAAATCGGTCTATTTAACCGCCGTTGGCGGCGCAGCTTATTTGGTCAGCAAAGCCATTAAAAAAGCAGAAGTGCTTGCCTTTGCTGACTTGGGGATGGAAGCGATTTATGAGTTTACCGTGCAAGATATGCCTGTAACGGTGGCGGTAGATAGCAAAGGTGTATCAGTTCACACCACAGGCCCAGAAGAATGGAAAGCCAAGATTGCGCAACATAAAGTTGTTGAAATAAGACCTGTAAATTAGACGCATGAAAATTTAGTCCATAATAATTTAAACTATGTGTCATTAGTCACAGTAACCATTGCACTATTTGTTTTAATATCAGTCTCACTGGAAAGTCTTGAGGATGTTAATCATGAGTGCAAATAAAATGTTTAGACGTATATCGCAGCTGGTTGTTTTGGTGGGTTCATTTTTAATCGTAACGGCTGTAAGTGCTGATGATGTGTTGGGTTATCTTACTGATAAAGATGGCCGATACACAGGGCCTACCGTTGAAGACAACGTGGCGGCGATGGACACAGATAAAAACGGCTTTGCAGATGTATATGAAGTGCGGGCATTTTTAGAACTAAAGCACGGCAAAGGCTATGAAAAAGACGTGCTAGATAGAATGGAAGCCTCGGCTAAAGGCAAAAGTTGCAGTACGCCATTTGCCAAAGATTTGTATATAGATAACGGCATATAGATAACACAACTAATTTAAAATTTACATGGGTGCAAGCGCCATGTGTTTTGAGCTGGTTGTATAATTACAACGAATCATTTAACCAAACTTAAAGACGCAAACCACCATGTTAAAAGCCTATGCAGCGCACGTGCAAGAACGTGCCGCCCTCCAATTACCCCCATTACCTTTAACTGCTGAGCAAGTTGCCCAAGTAGTCGAGTTACTTAAAAATCCGCCAGCAGGTCAGGCGGAAACGCTCGTTGATTTAATTGCCAATCGCACGCCAGCAGGCGTCGATCAGGCAGCCTATGTTAAAGCCGCATTTCTGTCAGACATTGCTAAAGGCACAGCTAAGTCCCCCTTAATCTCACCTGAAAAAGCGGTAGAACTGTTAGGTACGATGCTTGGTGGGTACAACGTGCAAGCTTTAGTTTCTTTACTTGACTTGTCTAATTCAAATCCCCCTATGGCAGCCCATGCTGTAGAAGCATTAAGCAGCACAATCCTTATGTTCGATGCATTTCACGATGTGGATGTGCTGATGAAATCGGGTAATTTGCATGCTAAAAAGCTCATTGAATCTTGGGCAAATGCCGAATGGTTTACCAATGCGCCAGTGTTGGCTAAAGAAATTAAAATGGTGGTATTTAAGGTGGATGGCGAGACGAATACCGACGACTTAAGTCCGGCGCAGGACGCGTGGAGCCGCCCTGATATTCCGTTACATGCTAAAGCCATGCTCGTAAATAAAATGCCAGATGGCTTAAAACTAATCGATACACTAAAGCAAAAAGGCTTACCGCTTGCGTATGTAGGCGATGTGGTGGGTACAGGCTCATCACGTAAATCTGCCATCAACTCAGTGCAGTGGTTTATGGGTAATGACATTCCTAATATTCCGAATAAGCGCACCGGCGGTGTAATCTTGGGCGCTAAAATTGCGCCTATTTTCTTTAACACAGCGGAAGATTCAGGTGCTCTGCCGATTCAATGCGACGTGTCAAAAATGAGTACGGGTGATGTGATTGTGATTCAACCGTATGAAGGAAAAGTGCTGAACGAGACTGGCGAAGTTATCTCAAGCTTTGAGCTTAACCCAGTTACCATGCCAGATGAAGTACGTGCTGGCGGGCGCATTCCGTTGATTATTGGTCGCGGTTTAACTGCAAATGCACGTAAAGCGTTAGGACTAAATGAAACGGATGTTTTTATTAAAGCTACGCCATCCATTGTTTCTAGCAAAGGCTATACGTTGGCGCAAAAAATGGTCGGTCGTGCGTGCGGTTTGCCTGAAGGCGAAGGAGTGCGTCCAGGCACATATTGCGAACCAAAAGCGACGACGGTAGGTTCGCAAGATACGACTGGCGGTATGACACGTGATGAGTTGAAAGAGTTGGCCTGTTTGGGTTTTAGCAGCGACTTGGTCATGCAGAGTTTCTGTCACACCGCCGCTTATCCAAAACCTGTTGATATTAAATTACAGCATGAGCTACCAGAATTTATGTCAAGCCGAGGCGGCGTTTCACTACGTCCAGGCGACGGCGTGATTCACTCATGGCTTAACAGATTGATCTTGCCGGATACCGTAGGTACCGGCGGCGACTCTCATACACGCTTTCCGATTGGTATTTCTTTTCCAGCGGGTTCTGGTTTGGTGGCATTTGCCGCTGCAACAGGCGCGATGCCTCTGGATATGCCAGAATCAGTATTGGTTCGCTTTAAAGGCACCATGCAGCCGGGCATTACTTTACGTGATTTGGTCAACGCAATCCCTTACGCGGCCATTCAGGAAGGTAATCTAACCGTAGGCAAACAAGGCAAAAAAAACGTATTTAATGGTCGTATTTTAGAAATTGAAGGCTTGCCGGATTTAAAAGTAGAGCAGGCGTTTGAGTTTGCGGATGCCTCCGCAGAGCGCTCTGCGAATGGCTGTACCGTGCTGTTAAACAAAGAGCCAGTGATTGAGTTCCTCAATTCAAATATCGTACTGATGCAGAATATGATTGAAAATGGTTACGAGGATGCCCGTACCTTGCAACGTCGTATTGAGAACATGCAGGCATGGCTCGCTAAGCCGGAATTATTAAAACCGGATGCCGATGCAGAGTATGCGCATATCATTGAAATTGATTTGAGCGAAATCAAAGAACCATTAGTGGCTTGCCCGAACGACCCTGACGACATCAAACCATTATCAGCAGTAGTAGGTGACAAGATTGATGAAGTGTTTATTGGCAGCTGCATGACCAATATCGGCCATTATCGTGCTGCGGCTAAAGTGCTTGAAGGCTCTGGCAGCATTCCAACACGCTTATGGATTGCGCCGCCGACACGCATGGATGAAGCACAATTACGTGATGAAGGGGTGTATTCAGTTTTTGGTGTGGCGGGTGCAAGAACAGAAATACCTGGTTGTTCTTTATGCATGGGTAATCAAGCACGCGTGGCAGATAAAGCGACTGTGTTCTCTACCAGTACCCGTAACTTTGACAACCGCATGGGCAAAGACGCTCGTGTTTATTTAGGTTCAGCTGAATTGGCGGCAGTTTGCGCGAAGCTTGGCCGCATGCCAACCCATGCAGAATATTTGGAAACAGTCGGTAATAAACTGGCTAATACTGCTGAAATTTATAAGTATCTAAACTTTGACCAAATGACCGAGTATAAGGCGGCGCTTGATACTTTAAGCACAGGCAAAAAGGTGATACCAATCGCTGAAATAGCAAATCACTAATATCTTCTGTATTAAGAGTACTTAGATTGCTAAGGTTGCTGGTGGAGGTTTCTGTTGCATGACGTTGGATAAGTTCGCAAGAATACTATTCTTGCGAATAAGGAGTTTTCAGGCGTCATGTAGTGCATCCATTGGCATGCCAAATGGTTATTCCAATTTCCTGCTATTATCTCTTCTATGACCTTAGAGCATAAACCGGAAAATACCCATATCTTCGCCCCAGAGGAGATTACCCAGCCAGCAAAGCGAGGCGCATGGAAATGGATGCTGCCCTTATCCACGTTGCTTATAGCAGTAGTATTTGCTGCCTGGCATTTCGGCTGGCATGCTAAAGCCGTCACTACGGGTGTGCTGTTGTTTGCTACGGCTTCTCATGTGCTAGCCTGGGTATTAGGCATCATTACATTAGTGCCGATTGTGGGGCCTTTGATTGTGAAGGTGCTTAGTTTGTCTATTATCTGGCTGCTCAATGCAGTTGGTTATTTGGTGTCTTATGTGGCAATTAAACGTGGATATTCCAAAGATGTACTTACTTACCGAGCAGTCACTATCGCACTTATCACAGGTATTGTGATTGGCTTTGTGCTTGGCAGTATCGTATAGGTTTTAGTATAAAAACCGTATATGGTCATCGCCAAGTTAAAGCAAACTCGCCTATACCATCATGTATTAAAGCTGGGTGATTTCTTTCCAGCCATTTTCTTCTTCGGCGGATTTTTATGGGATGCACTAACCATAGGCCGCAATGTTGCATCCTCTGATTTAATCACTTTTTTCATCTATCTACTGATTGCAGCAGCGATTCTTTTCACTATAGGCAGCCCAAGGTTTATCTTGGGTGACGTTGCAAAGTTACCCCCATGGTTAGCAAAAATTCACCAGCGTTTGTATTGGAAGAACCTTCCCTACTTTATGTTGCAATTCATGTTCGGCAACTTATTAAGCGCATTGTTTATTCTGTATTTTAAAAGTGCAAATCATTGGTTAGCCTGGTTTATGTCTGTCATTCTTGGCTTAATGTTAGTGGCTAATGAGTATTTAGAAGATGAATACAAGCGCTTCACTTTAAGCTGGGCATTGTTTGGATTTTGCGCCATGCTGCTATTTAATTTTGCTATCCCATATTTAATGGGCAGCATACATGCCGTTTGGTTTTATTCGAGCACAATATTGGGCGCTGCTGCTGCGTATTGGCTGTATAAAAAAACACCTAATCATGATGGCAGCATTAAACCAGTTGGGTTGATTGCTGCAGTATTGATGCTGGCGTATGCTTTTGATGTGATACCACCAGTGCCACTAGTAAAGCGTGATATTGCAGTGGGCTATGCGCTGAATAAAATAGACGGTAATTATCAATTGAGTCAGCAACCATCAAATTGGTGGGTATTCTGGCAAAAAACCAGCAATGATTTAAAAGTGGTTCCTGGGCAGCGCGTATATTGCTTTTCATCGGTTTTTGCACCAAGCGGATTAAAAACGCGCTTGTATCACCGCTGGCAATATTATGACAAAAAAGCAGGCTGGCAAACCAAATCACGTATTGGATTTACTTTATCTGGCGGGCGTTACGATGGCTTTCGAGGATATACCTATAAGACGGATTTACAAGCTGGCGACTGGAAGGTCAGCGTTGAGACGGAAAATGATAAAACAGTGGCAGTTCAGGAATTTAGTGTTGAAACTGTAACGTCCGAGCTGCCAGCTATTGTGCGGGTTTACTAATGCTTATTTTCCGGGTGAGTCATTAACTTATCAATATAAGCAATGGCAATTGCTGAAAACACAAAGGTCATGTGTATAGCAGTTTGCGCTATCATTACTTTATCACTTAAATTTTCTGCGTTAATAAAAGTTTTAAGTAAATGAATCGATGAAATACCAATAATCGCTGTTGCCAGTTTCACTTTAAGTAAGTTGGCATTCACGTGAGATAACCAATCGGGTTCATCAGGATGACCTTCTAAATTTAGGCGTGATACAAAGGTTTCGTAGCCACCCACAATCACCATAATCAGCAGGTTTGAAATCATCACTACGTCAATTAAACCCAATACAATTAGCATGATGTCTGCTTCAACCAAGGTGCTGGCTTTGCTCACTAAATGCACTAATTCGACGCCAAAAAAGAATACATAAACTGCTTGCGCGACAATGAGGCCCAAGTAAAGCGGTACTTGTAACCAGCGGCTACCAAACAGAATGTTGCTCATGATGTTGTTTTGCTTGTACTCAGTAGCGGTTTTTTTGAGTTTTTCTTGCATGTTTTTAAAGCCTTTAATTGGGGTATTAGGTAATTAGGGTTTCAGGTTAGCTCAATATTGTAACAGCTTAAAGAGTTAGTTTTAACCCAGATTTTCCATTAGGACTTGGAATGGTAACGCCGCACAGTTTGATGGATTTTTTGTGAAAATTTTATGGTCAATAGTCATTCTATTGACAGAAAATTTGCACAAAAAAGACGCAAAATGGGCAAGTTAACATTCAAGTAGATGAAAAATCGCCTAATGGAAAATCTGGGTTTAACTAAGCTAGTTGACTCTCTAATTCATAATGGGCAGTTTCATCCAACGCTAATAGCTGCGTTAAAACTGGCATAGTTTCAGCCAGTATATTTGGTAATGTCCAAGGTGGATTTATAACAAACAAGCCGCTGCCAAACATGCCAAAACCTTCAGTCGAGGGTTCGTGTATGTTCATTTCTACATGCAACCAGTTTGGCGCATTTAAATGCATTAAGTCATTTATCATATCGCGCGGCTCCGGTCGTTGTAGTAGCGGATACCACACCATATAGGTGCCAGTGGCAAAGCGTGTCAGGCTATCTTTAATCATGCTGACAACACGCTGATAATCTTGTTTGTCTTCATAAGGCGGGTCTATCAGCACTGCGGCGCGGCGCGGTGGCGGTGGCAGGCAAGCCTTGATGCCTGTAAAGCCGTCCTGCATCTCGATTTTTACTTGTTTGCTTTGACCTTTAAAATTCTCTATCAGTAATTTGCAGTCGCTGGGGTGCAGTTCAAATAAGTGCATTTTGTCATCAGCACGCAAAAAGTCTTGTGCAACCATAGGCGAACCGGGATAAAAGTCGAGTGTATTGGTGTTAAATCTTTGAATCTGCGCAACAAAATCAGCAAGCGGTTTTGGCAGATTCTTAGCGGACATCAGTTTAGCGATGCCTTGTTCAAATTCTGCATTCTGCGTAGCATAGCCTTCGGTTAGGCTGTACATGCCTGCGCCAGCATGAGTGTCAATGTACCAATAAGGTTTATCTTTTTGGTTCATGTAATCCAGCACAAGGCCAAGCACGTAATGTTTAAGTACGTCAGCGTGGTTGCCTGCGTGAAAAGCGTGGCGGTAACTAAGCATAAGAGGTTCCCATAAGATGGAGGCATTATAACTTCATCAATTCAACCATTAAATTTTTAACCATCAAAATGCTAAATAAAATGACTTTTCGGTTAGCATTTCACCTATGACAAATTCACACCAACCCCCGCATCATAATCACGACGATCATGATGACCATAATCATTACCTTATCCCATTTTTACTCATTTTTATATTTGCGGTAGTTGAGGCGGTAGGTAGTTGGTATACCGGCTCTTTGGCATTGCTGAGTGATGCAGGACACATGTTTTCAGATGTTGCAGCGCTAGGTTTGGCTTGGATGGCCAGTGTCATGGCTAAAAAACCCAATGTCAAAAGGCATAAATCTGGTGTTAGTTACGCGGAGTTGGTCGTTTCAATCATCAATGCGCTCACCATGCTGGCGGTGATTGTGTTTGTGGTGGTTGAAGCAATATCAAGGTTCAAAGAACCGCACCATGTGCAGGGTTTAGGGCTAATGATCATCGCTACGCTAGGATTAATCGTTAATTTAATTGTTGCCAAGCAGTTGCACCACCAGGCGCTTCATCACGCAGAAAGCTTGAATAATCGCGCTGCCTTTTTGCATGTAATAGGGGATTTATTAGGTTCGATAGCTGCTGTCGCTGCAGGGGTGGTGATTTACTTCACAGGCTGGATGCCAATTGACCCTATTTTATCTTTGCTCATCTCACTATTGTTGTTAGTGTTTACTTTAAACCTGATACGCGACATTTGGAAAACACTGCGTAGTCAATCAGGGCAAGGCAAGCCTGGCTTAGGCAGACATGAGCATGGCCACTAAGTCCGCATTTGATATTACATGCAGGCAATGCGAGCGATTAGCCACTTTTTTAGATGAGGTGAAAGCAAAAAATCCCACCTATTTTTGCAAACCTGTACCACCATTTGGCGATGAAAATGCCAAATTGATTGTTGTGGGTCTGGCACCTGGTATGCACGGGGCAAACCAAACGGGGCGGCCATTCACTGGAGATTATGCCGGTGTGCTTTTGTATGAAACGCTACATAAATACGGCTTTGCCACCAAGTCCCAGTCTGTTTCAGCCCATGATGATTTGCAACTTGTGAATTGCCGTATCACCAATGCTGTTAAGTGTCTGCCGCCAGACAACAAGCCACTGCCAGCGGAAATAGCTACTTGCAATCAGTTCTTAGCGGCGGAATTAAATCAGATAAACACTAATAGCATCATCCTTGCCTTGGGTAATGTGGCGCATCTGGCAGTGCTTAAAGCGTTTGGTTTAAAAGTTAAAGATTACAAATTTGGCCATTCAGCGCGTTATATGCTTCCCAATGGACTGATTTTGGTAGATAGTTACCATTGCAGTCGTTACAACACGCAAACCAAACGCCTGACAGAAGCCATGTTTCATTCAGTGTTTGCAATGATTCAGCAAGATTTAACTTAATTCAGTCATGCTAGATCGCGAGTTGTCACCCTGAACTTTGGCGTATGAGTAATGCAATTTGGTTCCTGTGGTTCGACAAGCTCACCAACCAAGCTTGTCGAAGGATATCGCATATATTCTACGGACAAGCCAAATGCTGGCTGTTTCATCATCTTGTAAGCAGATTGAGGATCAAGCCCGCAATGACAATTGAACTTTGTGAAAAGGAAAAATAAACATGCCTTACGTCAACATCAAACTTGCTGGTGAAGTAACCCGCGAACAAAAAGCGCAAATCGCCAAAGAAATTACTGAAACCCTAGAGCGCGTTGCGCACAAGCCAAAATCTTATACGTACATTACCTTTGAAGAAGTGGCTTATGAAGATTGGGCGATAGGCGGTGAGTTGTTAGATGAATAACCAGCGTTATACTTGTATGTATGTATGTATGTATGTACAGCAAATGCGGCTACTCAAAACAACTGTAAACTGCAACACATAAAAATAGTGGCAATTGGCGATAGTGTTACGCAGGGCGGTTATATCGCTGATGAATATTCTTATCGGCTAGCCTTATCAAAACTACTCAAACAAGAAAATTATCATGTAGATTTTATTGGTATGCAGAAAGCAGGGTTTAATCCATCTTTTAAGTGGCCAGCCGACTTTGATAACGAACACCAAGGTTTTTATGGCGCAACAACATTGCAAGTGCAGCAGTCGTTAATTATAGATTTACTGAAACTCACGGCACCAGACTTTGCATTAATTCATCTAGGCAATAACGATTTAGGTTCATTAAATGCTATTAAATCTGTTGTATTACCCATGCATGCCATCATTTTGCAATTGCGGGAACACAATCCTAATGTACGCATTTTAATCAGCCAGTTGCACCTAAATGGGTACACAGCAAAATATATTAGATTACATTTAGACATATTAGCTTTTTTTAAAAGTAACTTAAAGTCACCTATTTTAATGGTGCCACATTACAAAAATTGGCAAGATATAGATACGTTTGATGGCATGCACCCATCAATTTCTGGGCAGCATAAAATGGCAAAAGCATGGTTTGATAGTTTTGAACTTTTATGCATTGCTAATTAAAATTGCCGTCAAGACCTTGGATACATAAGCTCCTTCACACGTGATTTATATATTTTATTGAGGAAGAAGTTGCATAGCTGATTGGGCGATAGGTGGTGGGTTGTTGGATGAATGGTGATTTTTTTACATACAAATAATTTTAATTTTCATGTATATTTCTACGCACCCATATTGATTGGATATTTTTAATTATTTACATTTTTTTGAGGAATATATGAATAGATTTTTTACAACAATGCTGGTTTCATTGTTTGCTATGACACATAGCGCGACAGCTGCAATAGACGAAACCATTCGATTGAAAGAAACCATTGAAATCAATGCGCCAGCAGATAAGGTTTGGGCTAAAGTGGGTAGTTTTGCAGATATGAGCTGGCATCCAGCGATTGCTAAAACTGAATTAAACAGCGGTAAGGCTGATGAAGTTGGGGCTACACGTGTCTTAACCACGCAAGATGGTGGCAAAATCAATGAAGTGCTAACGAGCTTTGATGCTACAAACATGACAATGAAATATGAGATTACAGAAAGCGTATTGCCAGTGCGTGAATACGGCGCAACGCTTAAAGTTGAAGCAGCGGGTGACGGTAAAAGTATCGTGACATGGCGTGCCATGTTTAAACGCAAAGATCCAGCTAATCCGGGTGCTAAAGGTCAGGATGACGAAGCCGCAAAAGCCGCAATTGATGGCATATTTAAATCAGGATTACAAAATCTTAAAAAGATTTCAGAGTAATTCTCAGAATAAACCTTTCACGCTTAGTCATTCTCTGTTGTGGCGAAAACACTAAATTGCTTCTTAGCAAGTTAAACGTTACAACAGAGAATGATAATTCTAGGATTTCTTACAACTAGTACTAAAATGCCCACATGAAAACTCCCCAAAGACTTGAACCCCTTCTCGAAGATGGCTTGATTGACGATGTTGTTCGCCAGCTCATGAGCGGCAAAGAAGCGACTGTGTATGTAGTACGTTGTGGCGACGATGTGCGCTGCGCGAAGGTATATAAAGAGGCAAATAAACGCAGTTTTCGTCAGAGTGTAGATTACACCGAAGGCCGTAAAGTTAAAAATAGTCGCCAAAGCCGTGCGATGGCTAAAGGCTCAAAATTCGGTCGAGAATCACAAGAAGCAGCTTGGCAAAGTGCAGAAGTCGATGCGTTGTATCGCCTTGCCAATGCCGGTGTGCGCGTGCCTGAGCCGTACAACTTTTACGAAGGCGTGTTACTGATGGAGTTAGTGACGGATGCCAATGGCAACGCCGCACCGCGCTTGAACGATGTAACTTTTAGTGCAGAAGAGGCGCGTATTCATCATCGTACTTTAATTAAAGAAGTGGTGCGTATGTTGTGTGCGGGCATTGTGCATGGCGATTTATCTGAGTTTAATATTCTAATGAGTGCCGATGGCCCGGTGATTATAGATTTACCGCAAGCGGTAGATGCCGCAAGTAACAATAACGCAAGTGAGATGCTAGAGCGCGATGTTAGAAATTTAAGTGATTATTTTGGACGTTTTGCGCCAGAGTTATTAACAACGCAATATGGCAAAGAAATTTGGGCGCTGTATGCGCATGGCGATTTAACGCTGGAAACCGAGCTGACAGGGCGCTTCAGGCAAAGCACTAAAGCGGTAGATTTGAAAAGCGTGATGCGTGAGATTGATGATATAAAAAAGGCAGAAGAAGCACGGTTATTGCGTATGGCAGAAGCTAAAAAAGAGGAATAATCTTCATTTTCTCCGCATCAGACAGTAAAGGTCTTCACCGTTGAATATGCGAGCTAAAGTGCATTATTTACACGTGAAAGTATGGAATGCGAGCTAGTGCTAAAATAACGTTATGTTCGACCCCAAACCCATTTTAAAAAACCTACCCAATCTGCCAGGCGTTTATCGCATGATAAATGTTACAGATGAGGTGATTTATGTAGGTAAAGCCAAAGACCTCAAAAAGCGTGTTTCATCCTATTTTAATAAAAACTTGCCTAGTCCGCGTACGCGGATGATGGTGAGTAATATCGTTAAAATTGAAACCACCGTTACCCACAATGAAGCGGAAGCTTTGCTACTGGAAAATAATCTGATTAAAGGTTTGATGCCGCGATATAACGTGCTGTTTCGTGATGACAAATCCTATCCTTACATCACACTTACTGGCGATCAATACTCGCGCTTGGCATTTCATCGGGGTACGCAGCGCCAAGGAAATAAAACTAAAGGTTGTAGTCAATACTTTGGGCCTTTTCCCAATTCAGTTGCGGTGCGGGAAAGTATTCAGCTTTTGCAAAAAGTATTCAAATTGCGTACTTGCGAAAATACCGTGTTCGCAAATCGTAGCCGTCCATGCTTGCAGCATCAAATTGAGCGTTGCACAGCGCCTTGTGTAGGGCTGATTTCTGACACGGATTATCGTAATGATGTGCATCAAGCAGCGATGTTTTTGCAGGGTAAAACCAATGAGGTGATTGATGCATTGGGCGAGCAAATGAATGCGGCAGCGGCTAATCAGGAATATGAGTTGGCAGTTGTATTTAGAAACCGTATGCAGGCATTACGTCAAGTGCAGGCCAAGCAGTTTGTGAGCGACTTTAATGTCTCTGACGCTGATGTGATTGCTTGCGCCGAGCTGCAAGGTCAGCATTGTATTAACTTGGTGATGATACGCGGTGGTCGGCATTTGGGAGATAGAAGTTACATGCCAAAAAACACCGATGGTGAAACACTGGAAACCAGCATGACAGCCTTTTTAGCGCAGCATTATGTGGCGCAAAATACGCCGCCGTTGATTGTGGTGGGCATTAAAATTGAAACAGAAATTATTGAACAAGTGCTAAGCGAGCAAGCAGGGCGTAAGGTGAAAATCAACACCAATGCGATTGGCGATAAACGTGTATGGCTGAAAATGGCGCAAACCAATGCTGAACTGGCTTTAGGTCAGCGTGCAGCAACTTCAGCGAATCAAACTGCCAAATTAGTGGCTTTGCGCGAGGCATTAAATTTGCCTGACAGTACCGAGCGAATCGAATGCTTTGATATTAGCCACACCATGGGCGAAGCTACTGTGGGTAGTTGTGTGGTGTTTGACCGTGGCGATATGCAAAACAGCGAATATCGTCGTTACAACATCACAGGCATTACCCCAGGCGATGATTATGCCGCGATGCGTGACGTGTTAACGCGCAGATATAAAAAAGTAGCGGCAGGTGAGGGTGTGCGGCCTGATTTAATATTTATTGATGGCGGCAAAGGCCAGCTCGGTATTGCAGTGGAAGTGATGGCAGAAGTTGGCTTAGAGGATATTCTGCTAGTCGGCATTGCTAAAGGTGAAGCGCGCAAACCTGGTTTGGAAACCATGATTTTTTCTGACACAGGTGAAATGCTCAACTTGGAAAAAGACAATAAAGGTTTGCACTTGCTGCAACAAATACGAGATGAAGCGCATAGATTCGCCATTACAGGCCACAGAGCCAAGCGTGCTAAAGCGCGTATGCATTCCAGTTTGGAAGATATTGAAGGTATAGGAGCAAAACGCCGCAAAGCCCTGTTAACGCGCTTTGGTGGCTTAGAGGGCGTAAAAAGTGCTAGTATTGACGAAATTGCCCAAGTTGAAGGCATCAGCCAAAATCTGGCAGAAAAAATATACGGAGAGTTTCATTGATGGTTAGCAGCGTTAATACAGCGTTAATATTGGGGGAGCAATAAATGAAGGTCAACATTCCTACCATGCTCACATGGTTACGTATTTTGCTGATTCCCATATTTGTTGGCGCTTTTTATTGGCCAGAAAATCTACACAAATTAAGCGCGATGCCTTCGCATGAAGTCAATATCTTTATTACTGTGGTATTCGCGATTGCTGCATTTACCGATTGGCTAGATGGTTATTTGGCGAGGCGTTGGCATCAAACTTCAGCATTTGGCGCGTTTTTAGACCCTGTGGCAGACAAGCTGATGGTGGCTGCCGCGCTTATAGTGTTGGTGGAATTTGGACGTGTAGGTGCAATTGTCGCTTTAATTATTATCGGTCGTGAAATAGCGGTAAGCGCACTACGAGAATGGATGGCCGGCGAAGGGCAGAGCAGCAGTGTAGGTGTCGCGATGATAGGTAAAGTTAAAACTGCCGTGCAGATGGTTGCTATTTTATTTTTGTTGTTTTGGGATGATGTTGATTTGGGTGAATGGGGTGTTTTCCCAACTCAATTATTTGGACACATTTTAATTGTGATTGCTGCATTTTTAACATTGCTATCAATGGCTTATTATCTAAAGGCGGCGTTGCCAAAATTAAAAGGACAATAAAAGACAAATAAATAAGCATTAAGATTAACGTTTAGTCTTGACGGTATTCTGAAAATCGCTATAATGGCGCCTGTCTTAACGACGCGGGAATAGCTCAGCTGGTAGAGCGATACCTTGCCAAGGTATAGGTCGCGAGTTCGAGTCTCGTTTCCCGCTCCAAAAATTCAGTAAGTATGTTTAATTTAGTAAACATAGTTTATTTTAAGTGGCATAAAACGGCGAATGCAAACATGCTTTCGCCGTTTTAGTTTCAGCTTGTAATGTAGAATTGTTTGTTCAAAATAATTCTCACATATAAGGCGCGATAGCAAAGCGGTTATGCCGCGGCCTGCAAAGCCGTTTAGACCAGTTCGACTCTGGTTCGCGCCTCCAAAAAATCAATGCCCCAGTGAATGTAAGCAGTTCATTTATATCAAATCCCATCAGCTTGATTTCACCAGTCCTCAAAGTCTCAATTTAATCTATAAACATCCCTTACTCTTGCGTATTGAATTGTTACGCGATGTTATACATTTCAAATAAGATTTGCTATTTATCACCTAAGCTTATAATGCTACTACTTGTGCGTTGAAATGGCGTATGTGCGACTTGGCGTATGTAAAGCCTTGTAAATTTGAAGTAAATAATTTTGTTAATATTTTTAACAATGAGATTATGCTTAGCGCTAAGACTTTCGATAGTAATGTTGGGTAATTCAGGTCAATATTGTTCAATTGCGTATTAGCTGGCAATATTTGGCATTAAAATTGCACCATATAAAAGTTTGCTGGATTAAGTTTGCCGGATTAAGTTCGTTGGATTTATTTTCGGTAGCATAATCAGTATTGAGCCGTAATCATTAAACAGGGGAAAACATGAGTGCTGAAGGTTTGACTCAACTTGGAAATGCTGGTGACGGAAATGTAGGTGTGGTCGATTCTTTACTTGATAGCCTGCTGCTAATTTGTCGTATTCAGGGTGTAGCGACTTCCAGAGATGCGCTAATCTCTGGTTTGCCGCTTCGTGACGGCAGAATGACACCTGCTCTTTTAAAACGCTCTGCTGAGCGCGTGAACCTGGCAGTGACTGTATTAAAGAAACCGCTTGAAAAAATTCGCTCAGAATTTTTACCGGCTATTTTATTGTTAAAAGATGAAGAGGCTTGCGTTGTTACCAAGCTGGATTTTAGTGCAAACCAAGCCCATGTGATTTTTCCCGAGCTGGGGGAAGCTGAAATATCAATCGCTATCAATGAGTTAGAGTTGCGGTACTCGGGTTATTATATAGTCGCAAAAGCAAAATTTTCGTTTGATCAACGTGCGCCAATTGTTGGTAAAGTCAGATTGCGGCACTGGTTTTGGGGCACGCTTGCAGAAAATAGCCGTATTTACCGTGACATTATGGTTGCTGCATTTGTGGTGAACATGTTTGCTTTAGCCATGCCGCTTTTCACTATGAATGTTTATGATCGCGTTGTACCAAATCGCGCCGTTGAAACGTTATGGGTGATGGCAATCGGTATTTCTTTAATAATCATTGGCGACTTAATTCTGCGTACCTTGCGTAGTTATTTTCTTGATTGGGCGAGTACACGCGTTGATGTAAAATTGACCGCACGCATTATGGAGCAGGTGTTAGGCATACGGCTCGAACAGCGGCCTAATTCGGTGGGTTCTTTTGCTTCTAATTTACGCTCTTTTGAAACTGTGCGTGATTTCATCACATCCGCCACGATTACAACACTGATTGATATTCCATTTGGTTTGATATTTGTTGTTGTGATGGCTTGGATTGCATGGCCTATGGCAATTCCTGTCATTATTGGGGCGATTTTAATTTTGGTTTATTCGTTCAGCGTGCAGACAAAAATGCACGAACTATCTGAAACGATGTATCGCGCGAGTGCCATTAGAAACGCCACGCTGATTGAAAGCCTGGTCGGACTTGAAACGGTTAAGGCATTAGGTATAGAAGGTCAAATGCAGCGCAAATGGGAACACAGCGCTCACTTTTTAACTGAAGTGTCGAGCAAGTTAAGGCTCCTATCTTCCTCTATCAATAATGGCGCCAGTAGTATCCAACAGCTCATTAATATTACGCTGGTTGTTCTAGGGGTTTATTTAGTGGTGAATGGTGATTTGACCATGGGTGGTTTAATTGCCTGCACGATGCTTGCTTCTAGAGCACTAGTGCCTATCGCACAAACTGCGGGTTTATTAACGCAATACCATAATGCCGCGACAGCGTTGACTTCACTTGATGAGATTATGCACAGAGAGGTAGAGCGTCCATTAGATGCCAAGTTTTTGTCTCGCCCGGCATTCAGCGGCAATATCGAATTCAGGGAAGTGAGCTTCAGTTACCCAGGTACTGAGCAAGATGCGCTGACCAAAGTTTCATTCAAAATTAAAGCGGGTGAACATGTGGCCTTGTTAGGCCGCATGGGTTCAGGTAAGTCAACGATTCATAAATTGATACTTGGTTTGTACCAGCCAACTTCTGGCGCGATTCTGATAGATGGCATAGATGCGCGACAAATAGACCCGGCTGAACTTAGACGCTGCGTAGGTTATGTGCAGCAGGATACACATTTGTTTTACGGAACCATGCGTGAGAATTTAACCATATCTGCCCAGCATGTAGATGATGACGCAGTGCTTGCTGCTGCGCATGTTGGCGGCATAGATGAATTTGTAAATGCGCACCCTAAAGGTTTTGATATGTTAATTGGTGAGCGCGGCGAAACTTTATCTGGCGGCCAAAGGCAGGGGGTAGGTATTGCAAGGGCGTTGATTGGCAATCCCTCAATATTGTTATTAGACGAACCAACAAGTGCGATGGATCACTCAGGTGAAGATGCGATAAAGCGTCGTTTGCTGGCATCAACCAAACATAAAACGCTGGTATTGATTTCGCACCGTTCTTCTTTATACGATTTAGTTGATCGGATCATTGTGATTGATTCTGGCCGAATTGTGGCCGATGGTCCTAAAGATCAGGTGACGGAAGCTTTGAGAAGCGGCAAAGTAGGAAAAGCGCTATGAGTGAGAATTTATTCAAAAAAATCGGCAAAGTGAATGAGTCTTTCAAAAGGCAAGCCTGGCTAACGAAGCCTATTTATTATTTATTAGATCGCTGGGCGCCCACAGAAACCAGAGAAGATTTACATTGGGATGACGAAGCTGATTTGGCGATTTTAGAGCAGACGCCGCTAAAAGCTAAAGTTTTGCTCTATGGTGTTGCTTCAGCGCTTGCCGTTTTGGTAGTTTGGGCATATTTTGCCAAAGTGGATGAAGTCACTAGAGGTGAAGGGCGAGTAATTCCATCTAAGCAGGTGCAAATTATTCAATCATTAGATGGAGGTATCGTGTCTGAGATTTTAGTCACTGAAGGTCAAACAGTGGTGGTTGGAACGCCACTTATCCGCATTGATGAAACAAGGGCGGCGTCTTCATTGAGAGAAAATCAAACGCAATATTTAGCGCTTTTAGCTAAACAATCCAGGCTCATGGCGCTGGCAGAAGGCTCTGCATTTAACCCGCCAAAAGAGGTGCAACTAGAGGCTCCGCAAACTTATGATCAGGAATATGCCTTGTATATTTCCAGCAAAGAAGAGTTACAGTCGACCATCAGTATCGCGCGAGACCAAATGGTGCAAAGGGAAAAAGAATTGATTGAGGTTCAGTTCCGTAAAGAAGTTGCAGAAAAAAACTATGAATCTGCTACAAAAGAGTTGCAAGCCAATAAACCTCTATTAGCGAGTGGTGCTGTTTCTGAAATCGATATTCTCAAATTAGAAAGAGAGTCTACAAAGGCCAGAGGTGATATTGATCAGGCACGTGCTCAGATTAGCCGAATTCAGTCATCTATTGGCGAAGCCAGACGTAAAGTGACTGAAATTGAACAGACTTTTAAAAGCAAAGTGCGTACAGAGTTAAACGATATTACTGCGCGTTTAAATAGTATTTCTGAAACCAGTGTCGGGCTTACGGATAAGGTTAAACAGGCTACATTAAAATCGCCAGTCAACGGTAAGGTGAGCCGGTTATTTTATAATACTGTAGGTGGAGTGATTCAGCCTGGCAAAGAAGTGCTGGAGGTAGTGCCTACCGATGAAGCCCTGATTCTGGAAACTAAAATACAAATCAAAGACATTGCATTTGTTCGGCTGGAGCAGCCTGCAATCGTCAAGCTTACTGCTTATGATTACAGCATTTATGGCGCACTGGATGCGGTAGTAGAAGGAGTGTCGGCTAACTCGATTGTGGATGAAAAAGGCAATGCTTACTATGTGGTTAGAGTACGAACCTTAAAGTCTAGTCTGGGAACAGGTTTGCCAATTATTCCTGGCATGGTGGCCCAAGTAGATATCATGACAGGTAAAAAAACAGTGCTTTCATACTTGCTCAAGCCAGTGTTGAAAGCAAAATCATACGCGTTCAGTGAGAGATAAATGCAGGATATTTTCATTAGTACATTACCCGCGCTTTTAGATAACTGGACTGAAGCATTCCCCAAATCAACAATAGCTGCGGCAGTGCCTGAAGTGGTTAATGTTGCAAAGTCTAAGGGCAAAAACGGCGAAGCTATAATCTTTTGGCTGCACATGAACGAGGATAGGCAGCAGTGGATGGCGAATACAATCGCTTCCATCGCAAATAATTATGAGAATGCAAAAATTGTCATATTAGCCAATATGCCTAATCAGGCTGAATCTATCCATGCCTTAAGGCTGGGCGCTATGGGCTATTGTCATGCTTATATCGCGCCAGCTGTACTTAAAGAAATTAAGGCGGTGATTACTCACGGCGGATTGTGGTTGGGGCAAGATATTCTTCAAAGTCTTATAGAGGTGTCTACCAAATTAATTGGTAATCAGCCTGAATATGTTGATGGTTTATTAGCTAAGTTAACCAGTCGAGAGAAAGAAGTGGCCATTGAGGCGGCAAAAGGGCTAAGCAATAAAGAGATTGCCAGAATTCTCAGCATTACAGAGCGCACTGTGAAAGCGCATTTAGCTAAAACTTTCGAGCGTTTGGGTGCAAAAGATAGATTGCAACTAGCGTTGATGCTCAATAGTAATTATAAGCACTAACTAAGTCATCTCATTAGCGCTTGTCAGTAAATCTGTATTAGACGAGCTTAATACCTGGCCCCGTCATACCGTCAACACCAATTTCTTTCAATGTGGCGATTTCATTATCGGATTGCACGCCTTCGGCGATAGCTCGTACGCCAATAGAGTGGGCAATCATACATAAGCCTCTTAACAGCGTTTTGTTGGCTTCATTGTTGTTAATGTCTCGAATCACTGAAACGTCAATTTTGATATAGTCTAAGCCAATATCGTGCAGCTCACCTAAGCGTGAGATTCGTGAACCAACGTGTTCAATCCCAATTTTGCATCCCAGCGGTTTTATTTGGCTACAGAAGTTGCGGAACTCTGCCAAGTGATCGAATGTGCTTTTTTCTGGAATTTCAAAACATATACGGTTGGCAATGCTAGCATTCTGCTTGATAAGCTGAGTTGTTTTTTCAATAAATGTTGGGTTGCAAATAGCACTTGCTGAGACATTAAGGCCTATAGGGTCGGCGCCATTCGATAGTAATTCTATAGCTGTTTCTAGTACAAGCTCATCTACTCGACTCATTAATTTGAGCTGAGTCGCCCACGTGATAAATTCACCTGCACAGAACCATTTACCATCGGGCACTAACTGCAGTCTTACTGGGCTTTCAAAATGAATTAATTGGCCTTTTTGATCAATGACTGGATATGGCTCAAGCTGAATGCGTTTGTTGTCTAGCGCAGAAGTGAGTAACTGCTGCCATTTATCTTTATCATCATTTTTAAATTTAGTGAGTTCGCTGTGGTTAATCACATGCAGCGTATTTCTGTTCTTGTTGTTCATTTTATCAAGAACGCTATCGATAAATGTGATGAACTTTTCAGCAGCTTCTAGTATGGAGATTAAATTTTCAGCAGCATCAGCCTTGGTGACATTGATTGCCACCGTTAAGAAGTTGGCGTTCAGCGATTCTTGCTGCGTGTAGCTAAAGTTTACCAGTACATTTTTAATCTGCGTGCCAAGTGAATCGGAATCAACGGGCTGATTTGAGAATACGGCAAAATCCGTTCCATTAAGTCGTGCCGCGTAGAGTGACGGGAAATTTTTGCACTCATTATTTAACGCATCGCCGATTCTTCGTAATAGGGCATTGGTTTCTTGATGACCAAGCGCCTGGTCAATAGTGGCAAGGTTTGAAAGTCGGGAGACGATTAAAACACCAGCGCTAAATGTTTCTTCATGACTAATGCTGGAGTCAATTTTTCTTATAAAGTAATCATAATTCATTAAACCGGTGACGTGGTCAAAGTTAGCCTGAAAACGCAATTGTTCTAATCGTGATGATTCCTCTACTACGGTGTTTTTAATGCGATTAGAAAGACTGTTCATGGCATTTACAACCGCTCTGAATTCATTTGTTTTCGGCTCATTAATCGTGATAAATCGATTTTCACCAATAGCCTTAGCTTGGCTAACAACTTCATCTAAAGGGCTTAGAATTTTTTGTAGAATTTTCCCACCGGCATAGCAGGCAACTAAGCCGATTAACGATGCCCATAGCCCAATTTGAATGGTGGCATCCCACAGTTTATCGTAGGCGAAATTAGAATCACTTTCTAAGGTTAATGAACCATATTGCGACCAGCCATCTTGAATATCCGCAACACCAGGTTGAACTTTAATCGGGATGAGCTTGATAAACCAGGAGGGTGCTTTAGTTTGGCTTTTGGCGTTCACTCGCTCACTTAACACTTTCCCATTGGGGTCAAACAGACCGATGTATCGATAATGGCCAGAGTCAAATTGTGCTGACATAAGCAAATCAAGCGTTGTGGCGTCTTTTTGCATTTGCGACATGGATAGGGCAAGCGAAGTGACATTGTCAATATTCTTCATTTGCAGCTGTTCTTCCAGGTAGTTTTTACTCGAAAGCGTGCTTAAAATAAAGCTGCCGCCTGTGGCTAAAACGATTATGAAGATAATAGCTAACCAAAGTTGTTTAATAAGTGACATTTCAGTATCCTTGCTTTTAATTATTCAATTCCATCGGCTTGCATGCGTGTCAGGGCATCGCGCCATTTTGAAAGGTGAGTGGTGGCTTCGCCTTTTGGTTTGGTGCTTGATCCAACCCATAAGCCTTTGTCATTAAAACTAAAAATTGGTGTTAAGTCTTTTCTGGCAGATGATGGCATAATTTCCGGCACTAAACTATCTAAAATCAATGGTTCAGATTGAGGAGTCAAATAATAGCTAAGTACCATATGGGCTCTGACGGAACGAACTTCTTGATGGTTGATTTCAGCTCTGACATAAGTGAGCCGTAATTTATCATTGGGGACGTTTAGGATTTTTAGAAAGATATATTTGGCAATGCTGTAGTCTTCGCAATCACCGGCTTCACGGCCTATAGATTCCAGTGGTGTTGCCCAGTAATCTGATTGACCCCATAAATCTATATCTTCAGCATAATTAATTTTTTGGTTAAAAAAATCGTTTATCTTCTTGAGTTTTTCAGCTTCAGAAGCGGATTTTAATTGAGTGAGTAATTGCTGGAGTTCTAATATGTTCTTATAAGCTTCATCACCATATCTCAGTTTGGCAAGACCGCTGAGTTTATTGAAGTCATATCCAGCTGCATAAATACCGGTAAAACAGAAAAATACCAATACAATCAATGCAATAAAGTTGCCAGACTGCTTCTGGATGACATGATTTTTGGTGAAACTTGAAATAACTCGCACTCCATGACTTTGTAAACGAGGAGGTGAAAAATATAAAATAATAATTATTGATTCGTATTGCTTCGTAATTATCAATATTTATACAAGGTTAGCATATAACAATAAAGATGGTTTTTGTATGGCTCTTCATTTGCATTGTGTTTTTAGAGTGTTGAGTAATGGTTAATATTGGCCATCAGTACAATATATTTTTGGTGTAATAGGGTATTTAATGCGATTGTGAAAAAGGCGTATAAACGCGTAATTCGATATTTATGTGGATTTAATTTAGGACACAATCATGGCAATAATCGGCAGAGTAGTAGCAATGACAGGCACAGCATTTGTACTTTCAGATAATGGGGCAAAGCGCGAACTGCATTTGGGAGACCAGGTGCAGACTGGTGATACTATTCAAACCGCGAGTGGTGTTGAAGTCGATTTAGAGCTTACGAATGGGCGTGTCATTCATATTGGCGAAAATCAGCTGGTAGCCTTTACGCCAGAACTGGCTGAGGCGATTGTGCCAAGTGCTTTAGACAGCGCGATTAATCTTGCAACCATTGAAACTGTCATTAAGGCGATTGAAGGGGGCAAAGACATCAATGAAGCCCTTGAAGAGACCGCCGCTGGTGCAAATGGCTTGTTTAATGTTTACGGATTTGGTTTTGTTGATTTGGTGAGAATTAACGATGTTCTGAATAATTTTAAATTTGCCTATGAGTATGATATTGCTGGAAGACCTCCCACTGAATCATTGCTAATTGATGACATTAGGGTTATTCCGCAGGAAAATTCTTTGTCTGTTGATGCGACGGCCCCGGCTGCGCCAACTGCCAGCCTAACGCATGATGCAGTCAATGACACCGGCAGTTTAACGACAGACTCAATTACCAAGAACGCCAGTCCTGCGATCAGTGGCACTGGCACGCCTGGTGACACCA
>NZ_JAUXOY010000025.1 GCF_030684185.1 Methylotenera sp. | reverse complement strand
ATACCGCCATCTTTACCCAGAGCGGCGCCTCGCTCACGCCGAGCGTGAGTGTGGCCAATGCGACTTATACTGACCTGGCCGGCAACAACGGCATCGGCAACAGCTTGAACATGACGGCCGACCTGACGGCACCGACGCTTAATGCGCAATCCTTCAATTATGCGGAAAATAGCGCTGTAAACGCTGTAATTGCAAATGTTGCTTCTAGCGATAATATAGGTGTAGTAAGTTATAAATTTACTACTACAGGCACAAATATTAGTGCTGATGGTTTCTATCAAATCAGCAATACAGGAGTAGTAACCCTAACTGCTGCAGGTGCTGCTTCTGCTGTAAATGATTTTGAAACAGGGCCTACCACACATGCTTATAGCGTAACTGTGGCAGATGCGGCTGGTAATATAAAAGCGGCTACGATGACATTTAATGAAACTAACGTAAATGATGCTCCGGTGAATACATTGCCGGCTGGTTTTACGACAAATGAAGACACCTCTTTCAAGCTTGCTGGTTTATCAATAGCTGATGTAGATGCAGGCGCCGGTACGATGACGGTTACATTGAACGTTGCTACAGGATTGCTAACTGCAGCTGGCAGTGGAGGTGTAACTATTACTGGCTCTGGCACTGCAACAGTCATCCTTACAGGCACACTGGCCAATTTGAACACATACTTAGGTAACGCTGCAACCCAACCTACCTATGTGCCAGTGTCTAATGCCAGTGGGGCAGTTACGCTGACTATGACTACCAATGATGGTGGTAACACCGGCCCGGGTGGACCACTTACTGATATTGATACAAGTACCATCAATATTACCGCAGTTGCAGATGCACCGATCTTGAATGGTCTCGCGCAAATTTTCAGTATTACTGCACCGGCAGTGACAAGCACTGATGGTGCATCAGGTATTCTACAAGCTAATATTGAGACCGCACTAGGTCTAACCGCTGGAGTTTTAGATACATTTAACCCGTCAAATGGTCCTGGCACAAATGATCCAAATCCGGTTAATGTAATTTCAGGTACTTATACCACCAATAACCTTACGTTATCTGTTGGCCAGCAGATTTCTTTTGATTGGGGTTTCTTTAATGGTGAGAATGTTGTATCTGAAATCAATAATGGTTATAACGATATCGTTGTGCTTGTAATCACTGATCCCTTTGGTAATAAAACGCTTCAGCAAATTACTTCTTCTGAGCAAGCAGGAGCAAATGTTAATGGAAATGCTGTGGATACAACAGGCACACAGCTTTACACAGCAACTTCTGCAGGTGACTACCAGTTCTCATGGCTTGTACTAAACTCAAAAGATACTGGAAAAGATTCTATGTTGTCTGTGAGTGCGCCTCACTATATTGTTGGAGGAGTAACTTATGGACAGCCAGTTGATGTGCCTGTATATCCAGTGTTAACTGATACAGATGGCTCTGAAACTTTAAGTGTTTCTATTTCCGGTGTGCCTGCTGGCGCATTATTCTCGGCTGGCACTGATTTAGGTGGAGGTACGTGGAGTTTTACATCGGCACAATTGAATGGCCTGCAGTTATACCCAGCAAACGGTTTTACTGGGACGATTAATTTAACGGAAACCGCTACCAGTACCGAATTAAGCAACGGATCAACTGCATCGACATCTATGGCGGTTAGCCTCAATATTAGCGCGACTACCGCAATATTGTTTGGTACGAGTGGTAATGAAACTCTTACCGCCACCAACGTGAATACCGAAATATTAGGTTTTGCGGGTAATGATACACTTAACGGCGGTAGCGGTAACGACGTGATTTATGGTGGTGCAGGCGCTGATACCTTAAATGGGGGGGGCGGAAATGATGCACTTTATGGAGGGGCTGGAAATGATACGCTTATAGGCGGCACAGGCAGTGATTTGTTAGTAGGTGGTGCCGGCAATGACACCATGACAGGCGGTAATGGAACATCAGATGATGGTGTTACTGATGTATTTAAATGGTCATTGGCTGATGCAGGTACGGTAGGAGCTCCAGCGGTGGATACGATTAATTTCTTTGGAACGGCAGCATCAAGTGCTGGAGGTGATGTGCTTGATATTAAAGACTTGTTAGTAGGCGAGTCCCATACTGCGGCAGCGCTAGATAATTATATTCACTTTCAAGTATCCGGTGGCAATACAACCATGTACATTAGTTCAACAGGTGCTTTTGGCGATAACAATGCTGTTGGTGCACCTAATGCAATTGTGACAGCAAATACTGTACAAAATATTGTATTTACAGGAGTGAATCTCGTGGGGTCAGCCACTAGCGACTTACAGGTCTTACAAAACTTAATTAATACGAATAAGCTAATTACTGATTAATTTAAGATAATCTTTTAGGTCAGCTCGTATCGAGCTAGCTTTTTTGTTGTATTAGGAGTAGTTATTTAATAATGTATTTAGCTTTTCCACATCATATTAATTAGAGGCTTTTTAACTGATGATAGGATTGTATGTCGGCTTCATGAGATAATTCAGGCCTGTCATTTGATGAGTATCAAACCAAAGATTTTGTCTTGCTTTAAACTTGCCGCATAACCAAAAAATAATTATTAAAGATTTACAGTGTATAGGAAAACTAGATGGCCATAAAACTAAAAGGAATGATTCTTGCAGCAGGGCAAGGTACCCGTGTACGCCCACTCACCAAAGACATACCTAAACCTATGATTCCTATTCTGGGTAAACCTGTAATGGAATATCTAATTGAGCATTTGGCGCGCCATGGTGTGAGCGAGATTATGATTAATGTTGCACACCTCAATAGAAATATAGAGCAGTACTTTGGAAATGGACGACGCTGGGGAACGGAAATAGGCTATTCCTACGAAGGTGTATATGACCATGGCGAACTAACGCCTAAGCCATTGGGCTCTGCCGGAGGCATGCGTCATATACAGGATTTTGGTGGATTTTTTGACCATACAACCATCGTGATGTGTGGCGATGCGCTGATTGACCTTGATATTGGCGCCGCATTATTTGAACACAAACAGAAAAAAGCCATGGTGAGTGTTATTACTATGGAAGTGCCAACTGCCGAGGTAAGTAATTACGGTATTGTTGAAACAGATGAAGATGGACGAGTTATTTCATTTCAAGAAAAACCAACACCACAAGAAGCGCGCTCTAATTTAGCAAGCACGGGTATTTATTTCTTTGAACCAGAAGCCATTGATTTGATTCCACCTGGAAAAAACTTTGATATTGGCAGTCAGTTATTTCCTTTACTGGTTGAGAAAGGTTTGCCTTTTTATGCGCAAAAACGATTCTATAATTGGATTGATATTGGACGTATTTCTGATTACTGGGAAGTGTTGCAACGTGTATTGCGCGGTGAGATTAGTTATATGGAAATGCCTGGCAAAGAAGTGCGGCCTGGTGTTTGGGTGGGGTTGAACACCAATATTGATTGGGATAATGTTAAGATTGAAGGTCCTGTATATATAGATTCAGGCACGCAAATAGACGCAGGTGCAGAGATTATAGGTCCATGCTGGATTTCACATGGTTCTCATATCTGCAAAAATGCTAAAGTGATTCGATCTGTACTGTTCGAATACACCAGAATTAGTGCAGACATGACGGTTTCTGAGATGATTGTTTCACCTAGGTATTGTGTAGACCGTAGTGGCGAAACCTACTATGTTGGAGATGATCGTTGCTCTCTACGCTGGGGCGATGCGAGGATATAGCATTTTCTGGCAGACTATCTTCGCAGATAATTCTAAATATGCACTATAATGCGACGGTTTTAAGTATATCTAATTCGGATGAGTGGCTGAGCGGTTGAAGGCACCACCCTGGAAAGGTGGCACAGGGGTAACTCTGTCGCGGGTTCGAATCCCGCCTCCTCCGCCATTAAGATGTTTTAAGCCGTCCTAGCAAGTCCACTAAACCCGCCTAAGTGCGGGTTTTTTTGGTTTATCTGTAGCGCGTCAACTATCTTGTCCAGTTCAGCGACAATTATCTTGTCTAGTTGACGCTGAGATTTTTACTACTGTTTTTGCATAGATGATTTTCTTCGGTAGCTGCCTCCTTCACACTGAATGATGGTGGCATGATG
>NZ_JAUXOY010000021.1 GCF_030684185.1 Methylotenera sp. | reverse complement strand
GTAAACAGTATCTTAATTCAGAACGCTGGACTCACATGTCTATTCTCAACGTAGCACGCATCGGTCGATTTTCATCTGACCGTGCCATTCAAGAATATGCTGATGAAATATGGAAGGTAGTACCAGTTTTTGCTAAGCCTTAATTAATTTGATGAACTGGTTTTTAAGCGTAAAGCCTTCTGGCATGCAATGCTTATAACTGGTGTCGCATTTTATTAGACCATTACACTCATCTTATTTCTCATTATCGGTTGCTTCAATTACCCAGTCCAGCAAAGGAACCCATTGTTCGATGTCCTGTGCGACTAATGAAGGGCGCATATCGAATAGACTTACACCAAGTTCTGCAGCCGTTGCATAGACCTGTGCGTTACGAAGATAAGTCAGAACTGGAAAGCCAGTCTGCTCCATGAACTCAGCGAGCCCAGCGGCTGCATGAGTACGGCTATTTACCCGCATGCCAACCAGTGCGACGAATGTTTTGTTTTTACGTATCGTTTTTTCTTCAGCGAGTCTGCCTAGAAAGTCGGTTGTGGCTCCTATATCAAAAGCTGAAGGCTGTATTGGTACTATCACGCAATCAGCTTGTTTGATGGCATCGGAAAGTTTTTCATCACGAAAGCCAGCAGGAGAATCAGTAATGATCCAATCAGGTTCTAACACAGAGGTTTTGTTGCGAGGGTTGTAGCTATGGATAAGTGGAAATTCTGCGGGTCTGCGTTGTAACCATTGGGCAGAAGACTGCTGACGGTCAAGGTCGGATAGCATGACCCGCCCACCTAGCGAGGCTAAGTAACCTGCAAGGTTGGTGGATAGCGTAGTTTTACCACTACCACCCTTAGAGTTGGCGATTAGGATATTTTTCATGTGTCAGTTTGAATTAAGACTTGTCGATAGAAAATCATACTGCAATTTCGCATTCATTGCTTAGATTCGTTTTAAAAGAAATAGCTATTGATGCTTCCTCAGCAAGGAAAATGTAAGCAAAGCATTCAAGGGTGTTGTTGTGCTTTGCAACCGCAAAAAAACTTTTAGGTTTGTCATCTAAATCAGAAAATTCCAATGACACTTGAGCGGAAGGGTGGATCCAACCCACGCTATTTTTTGTTTTTTTTGTTAATTTCCAGCCTTTTTTCACGCCATTCAGCAAGCTGTTCATCATCGATTTCAAGTTGTATAGCTAAAGCTTCTATTGTGGTTAGTTTCCTGTCATCAGCTCGTCGAGTCAGCTTTGCACGCATTCTACTTTGCAGTCGTTCTACTTCTTCTTCAGATAAGCGCATTGCTTTCTCTAAATATTCTTCATTCGCTTTTTTGATTTTCAATGTTGTACTCCTTTTATAAAGCCACTAAATATAAAAATATATCTAAAGCAGTATAGGGTATTACACTTTTATTTTGTGTTACATTTTTATGAAAAAATCTTTTTTAAAATTAGCTGCTTAGTGCATATTATCTACAAGTTTAATTAAATAAACGTATGTCTGACAGGGAAGTAAAAGTTCGTTTAATTTACTATTTTAATCTAAAGGGATTATTTGACTGAAATTGTTTGATTGCCGACAAGTATCGTTTGTCCCCTACGAATTTTAGCTGTTTTTCGGCTTTCCACAACGCCATCCACTTGTACTGAGCCTTCTGCAACCATTGCTTTTCCACGACCGCCGCTATCGGCTATACCCACTAATTTGAGTAAGTTACATAATTCTATGTATTCGGTGGATAATTCAAATTGTATATTTTGTGACATAGATAGTCTCTGCGAATAGAGTAGAATAGTAGCTGATTTGGTGCCCAGAAGAGGACTCGGCACTAAACTAAAGTTTTAATTAATTACTTATAAAAAACAAAAGGTTAGAATAAAGGTACTGCGAGCATGGATCACCAAAGTGGATCACTTCCTTTTTGTTAATTTATTGATTTATTTTCTTTACTACAGCTAACCTTATACCGAGGCATAACAATATTTCACACTAAAAACAAGTTTGGTATTTTATCTTAAAATTTGCTGTTACGTCCTAGTTAGTTATATCATTGCCACCTTCAGACCTACCTAAGTACTTGTCTAGTAGTTCATTATTTTTTACTGTTCGTATTCCTAATAATACAAATTCATACGCACTAAATGGGAGGGTCAGTTTATTTTAATAATTGCAAGAAATGGATAAAATCAATTTCATCGAGAAGTCTTGTGTGATGGGCTTTAGCGCACTGTGGAGTTGAGGTTTAGTACTTCATTTAGTGCGTAGGGTGCTCTGAAGGACAAAATGCCAAATTTGCATTTTTTTCTTCATGGATCCAAGGTTTTTGGTATGTTGATTGTTTTAGCTCCAGAATGGTTTTTGAGAGGCAAATGCCTGCCAGTTTTCGTTTAAATTTTCTTCAAAGTGAATCCTATTGCTAGCGTTCCAGTGAGCGAACAAATGTTGCACTTCATCTAGTTTGATGTCTGGACTTGTTTCTATAAGTTGTTGCAGTAATTTTTCTGTGGTGGTGATGTCATTTAGCACCCCTAAGCAATCTTGCAGTTGAGACAACTTTTTGATGAATGAGCGTGATTTTGCCGATGGGTAGAGACTTGCAAAAAATTCAGATGCATAACGCATTTTCTTGGCGGTGATGCGCGCGGCATGACGCGCTTCTGGATGCATATGTTCAAGGCGTTTACCTCGCTGCCGCAGTTGCTTATGGCGTTTAGTTAAGGTTGCTGTTGCAATGTCGAGTACTCGATGAGTTTTCTTATCCTTGGCGCCATCACGCCAGCGCTCGTTTTCCAGCCAAGCTGCCAGTGATAATAGTAGATAATTGTAA
>NZ_JAUXOY010000026.1 GCF_030684185.1 Methylotenera sp. | reverse complement strand
ACCATAACCGTTCCCTGAGCTTGTCGAACCATAACCGTTCCCTGAGCTTGTCGAACCATAACCGTTCCCTGAGCTTGTCGAACCATAACCGTTCCCTGAGCTTGTCGAACCATAACCGTTCCCTGAGCTTGTCGAAGGGATAACTCTGATTAAGCGCCCTTCGACAAGCTCAGGGAACAGCTTCGACAAGCTCAGGGAACAGCTTCTACAGACTCAGGGAGCGTAAACCTGAGTGCTAAAAAAGCATTCTTACAAAGGCTTAATATTAGCTCAATGCTGAACCCCATCCCTACGCAACACCTTTAAAAACGTCAAAAAGATGATTTTCAAATCAAACCAAAAAGATTGATTAGTCATATAATCAATATCCAGCTTAACTTTATCGGGAATCGGCAGCTCATCTCTGCCGTTAATCTGCGCCCAGCCAGTAAGGCCTGGAACCAGCTTATCAACACCATACTGGGTGCGTAACGCCACTAAATCATCTTGATTAAATAAAGCAGGTCGCGGCCCTACAAAACTCATATCCCCGCTGATAATACTCCATAGTTGTGGCAATTCATCCAAACTGGATTTACGTAAAAAAGAACCTATCGGCGTTAAAAACTGCTTGGGGTCTGGTAAAAGATGAGTAGCTACAGCAGGAGTATCTACACGCATGGTACGGAATTTTGGCATTTTGAATATGTTGTTATTACGCCCTACGCGGTCAGACCAATATAAAACTGGGCCCGCTGAAGTTACTCTCACCATTACAGCCACCAGCAAAAAAGGCAACAGCAAAAACAGCAAAGCAATTAGCGCCAAACACAAATCAAATAAACGTTTTATCATTCAACAGTTAACCATAACTTTTATATTGGTAGCATTTACAAACATAGCATTCCTAACAGCTGATCTCCTAAACTATTAGGCGGAGGCGATACTTCTTTCTATTACTTCTGAAACCCAAGTGTTAAGACTTTTGCCCTTAGTTTCTGCTGCTATAGCTGCTCTTGCGTGCAGCTCTGGTTTTAAGCGCAATCTAAACTGCCCTGAGTATGGATGATTTGGTTCTCGGCCTAATTTTTCACAAGTCACCAAATAATCATCTACAGCCTCTATAAAAGCCGTACGAAGCTCTGCAACGCTTTCTCCATGAAAACCAATTGCATCACGAATGCCAGCAATATGCCCAATAAAGCACTTATCATCTTCACTATATTCAACACGAGCCGCATAGCTCTTATGTGTCATTGTGTTCATGGTTTTACTCCTAAACTTTCGATAAATTGTCTTGCATCACGCACCTGATACGGCTTAGCTTCCTTTGTTGGGTGCGGTCTATGAAAAGTTGCAATCAGACAAGATAATTGTCGCTCAATACAAGCCACTCTTCTCAAACCTTACCCTTGAGCCGTTGCCTTCAATCACTTGGCTGCCGATAGCAATTAACAATGCCTCAATACGACGCCACTCAAGAGACTTCGATACTGGGTTAGTGAAGATAGCCTCTAAGATCTTTTTGTGTGTTGCATTCATGTTTTTACATGGTATCAGACAGTGGAACCATGTCAACGGTAATTAAATATATTTTACAAGCGTCAAAATTGAGTGCGATTCAACTGGCTTATGACAGATAATCACCAATGAAATCAATATCCTTCTCGTAATCCTGAGCCGTGAGCACTTCGGCCTCGCTCAGGAGAGCCTTGTCGAACGCCCCAAAACTTAAAACCTTGTCTAAAGAATTAGTCTTGAAACAAACCCAGTGCAGTTGCCTTTAAACCCTGCTCAACAGAAAAAGGCGGCACCCAGCCGAGCAAGGTTTGCACCTTGGTAATACCCACCTGTAAGTTACCTCACAAACGCTGCGCCACGTCTTTTTTTCCAATCAAAGCGGCCCCAATTTCAATCAATTTTTGCGGAACTGGCAAAAGCCTAGACTTTACATTTACACCAAGCAACGTCACGCTTATCTGTTAAGCACCGCAAAAGTCGCGCTTAGCACAGCGCAAAAGTGAAAAGCATTGGACGATGTTTGACACTAACAACTACAAACATAACATTCCTAAAAGCTTGGCAGCCTTGTTTAGCCGTATATCGTAGCAAGCAAAAAATATTTGGGTTTGCGAAACACTTCCAGCTTCGAACGCGGCTGCTAACTGGATGCTGTCATATCCACGTAATGCAAATGTGTCAGCATATTCTCCCGCAAGCTCAACTAATTGTTGGCCTATTTCTAAAACTACGAAGTGCGGCCAATCTGCCGCCAGCGCAGCCTTAGCCTGCTCAATCGTAGCCGCATCTTCTGGCACTTCTCGCGCCCGCCTGGACAATGCAGCAAAAGCCTCTGTCCACGCAATTCGGCACACTGCAACAGCCTCTACCTCCTGCACCAGCGCTTTTAATTCCTCACTCCCTGCTTCGGTAATGTATAGCTTGAGCAGTGCAGAGGTATCGCAAAACAAAATCATCCGCGATCTTCCAACACTAGGGCAGAAACTAACTTACCTCGTTTTTGTAAACTAAGTGAAGCACCCATTGGCTTGCCACCTTGCCAAGCAGCTACTCCCGCCGCTAATAGACTCGACACCCCTGCGCTCGCAGTTGACGGCACTCCAACAATCCGCGCCACCACTTTACGATGCGAAGTCAGTTCAATCAACTGCCCAGACTGTGCCTGGCCAACATAGTGGGACAAATGAGACTTGAATTCCTGTATAGATACCTGCATATAAGACCTCTAATTCATAAAAACAAAGTACATTATGACCTTTTTATGCGAAATAAGTCAATGGCAACAATTCTATAGCTTGAGCCACTGCTCCGAAGCCAAACAAGCCGCAGGAACAGCAGTCACTCCCTCCGCCAATGGCCAGGGCTCACCCTCGCCGTGGCACATCACATACAAATGATCTAGCCCCAAAGCTGTTTTTGCCGAACGCATCGACGCGGTTACCTGTGGCGATTTTGTTAATTTTATTTCAAACCCCAAGCGACGGCCATTCTGAAGGATTAGCAAATCCAGCTCTGCGCCGCCATGAACCCCCCAAAAAAATGCCTCATCACGTTTTGCCCCAGTCTGGCGTATGATCTCGCGCAAAACAAAACCTTCCCAAGAAGCGCCACATTTAGGGTGCGCCAGCAAAGCATCTCGTTCGCCGATTCCCAGCAAACTATGCAGCAAGCCAGTATCTGCCACATAGACTTTTGGGGCTTTAACTTCGCGCTTGCCGATGTTTGCATGCCAAGGCGCCAAACGAAACGCCATGAATGTCCCCTCCAGAATATCCAGGTAGCGCGACACAGTCTTGTCACTCACACCCAGCGCCCGAGCCAACTCACTCCCATTCCAGGTTTGTCCGTGGTAATGCGCCAGCATGGTCCAGAAGCGGCGCAGTGTCAGCGCTGGCAGATGAATGCCCAATTGCGGCAAATCGCGCTCAAGATACGTACGAATAAACGCCTCACGCCACTCACGGCTAAGCTGCATATCGTTCGCGAGCAAAGCACGCGGAAAACCACCACGCAGCCAACGTGTATCCAGCCAATCAGGCTCAGTGGCAAATGGCGCAATTTCATCCAGCGCTAGCCCACTCAACTCGTGAAAGACAACTCGGCCTGCCAGACTCTCGGCGGTATGTTTCAATAATTCAGGAGCCGCGCTACCGAGGAGTAAGAAGCGAGCTGGCATATTAGGTCTATCCGCTAACACTCGCAACAATGGAAAAATATCCGGGCGAAGCTGAATCTCGTCCAGCACCACTAAGCCCTTCAACTCTCGCAGGACAAAAGCTGGATCAGCAAGGCGCGCCTGATCATCCGGATCTTCCAGATCAAAATGACGCTTCGGGCCACCCCACTCATTCTCCAACTGCCTTGCAAGCGTAGTTTTGCCAACTTGCCGCGCTCCCAATATAGCAACCACTGGAAAATTAGCAAGCTGTCTCTTTAGCAGCTCAAGATGACGTGTTCGTAAAATCATTCAAGCATTTTATATGAAAATTCGGAAGTTATGTACGAATTTTCATAGCCAAACCATTAGCAATCACTCCGCATCAATCGCTATCGTAACAATATCCCTGATATGAAATCAACACTCTGTTAAGAACGGATGTTGCGAAATCTTTCCGCCGTCGCACGTAAACCTTGCCCTATCGTATAAGGCGGTGTCCAACCAAGCAATGTGCGCGCCTTGGTGATATCCAACTGCAAATTACCACACAGCCGCTGCGCTACATTCCGTTTACCTAACAGAGCTGCACCAACTTCAATCAAACTTTTCGGTACAGGTAAAAGCCTTGCCTTCACTCCCAGCGCCACAGCACATCCTCGCAACAATTCTGTAGTCGAAAGATCGCATCCATCAGAAACCAAGAAAACTTGGTTTACTGCCGCTGGGTGGTCAATACATCGTAAAATCAAACTCACCAGATTTTCCACATACACAAAGCTGCGTTTATTGTGGATGGCCCCCAGCGGCAAGGGGATTCCACGTTGAACAGCCCGCATCATGCTAGCGAAATTAGCCTTTACGCCTGCCCCATATACAAGTGGAGGACGAATAATAACCACCTCCATGCCTGTTTGTTGCGCAATCAGCAAAAGACCTTGCTCAGCCTCAGACTTTGATATTCCGTAAGCATCTTGTGGATTCGCAGCGTCGCTTTCGGTAAATGGCTTTTCTTCCTCTGTAGCCTCACCACTCACCTTAATAGAGCTAACAAAAACGAACCGTTTAATACCAACCTTTGCTGCCTGCTGGGCAAGATTCAACGTGCCTTCAACATTAACCTTGCGAAATTCTGTTAGTGGATCAAGGGCGGTATCTTTCATCACATGTACCCGCGCAGCCAAATGAATAGCCACATCTACACCTTTGAGTGCATCAGTCCAATCGGCATCCCCATCAATCTCGCCAATGGTGACCATTTCTGCATTTTTAACCACTGAACTTGAAGAGCGCACCGCAGCTAATACCGAATAACCCTGACTAAGCAATTCTGCACAAAGTGACTTGCCAACAAAGCCACTCGCGCCTGTTACTAAAATTTTTTGATTAATCATTTGATGGTCGGCCCAATAAGTTTTGATAATACTTACGCATGGTATTCACTAGAATATCCGTGGTAAAAAAGTATGTGCGCGTGCCATAGCCTGTTTTGACATTTTTTGCGCGTAAATCTGCATTATTAGTTAAAGCCAGCAATGCCTGTTTGATTCCCTCAATACTTTTTGGTTGATGCAATATTCCTGTTTCACCATCCACTACCGCATCTACCACATCGTATATTATGCAATTATAAATTTACTTAATTAAGATTTTTCTGAGGCGGGCGAAGGTGTCCTGCAAATGACTACTTACAAAAAATTTCTGATACCCTCGAAAATGATTATACCAAACTACACTTAACCGTTGCTCCTTAGCAAAACGTGGTCTGCCCCGTATTATCTTCCGTATTATCTTATTATCGCCTACAGAACGTAACTCAGTTTATAAAGTTGGTCCGTCTGGGTTGGAACCATCAGATTGGAGCCGACCGGTTTAAAGCTATTGCTATCAGGCGGTGGCATGCACTGGTTGCGCGACTAAGCGCACACCAAGAGCGGCACACACACGGCTGACCGTATCGAAACGCGGTTCACTGCCTGGACGAAGGGCTTTGTACAGGGCTTCCCGCGTGATACCAGAATCCTTCGCAACCTGCGTCATACCTCGCGAGCGAGCAATGTCGCCAAGCGCCGCCGCCAGCAGTGCAGGGTCATTCTCTTCAAGTATGGTGGTGAGGTACGCCGCCACGTCTTCTTCGCTGTTTAGGTATTCTGCCGCATCGAACTCGGGGAGTTCGGAAATTTTTATCTTCTTAGTCATGGTTCAATTCTCCAAATATTTGGCCAATTCGATTGCCCTATTGATATCGGCCTGCTGCGTTGATTTGTCACCACCGCCAAGCATCACGATTAGCGCGTCACCTTTCTGTATATAGTACATTCGCCAGCCTGGCCCGAAGTGTTCGCGCATCTCGTACACACCTTCGCCCACCGACTCTACGTCGCCCAAGTTGCCGAGCTGAACCTTGCGCAAGCGCTTATTGAGGCGCTGCCGGGTTAAACTATCCTTTAGACCCTTGAGCCAGCCGGAGAACTCTTCGAGACGTTTTACTGTATAGATCATATCAGCAGTGTAATCGAATGATTACATATTGTAAAGAGATTCGGAAGGCGCTTGGGTAATACTATATAAATCGTGTCTGACCCCATTTGACCTTCTTACTAAACCACACCCTTGGCATCCTCCCCGCCCTAAAGGGCGGGGATTCCAGACGAAGCATCTGAATACAAAGTAAGTTACCCACAAAGCCACTTGCGCCAGTTATCATTGCCGAATGCATTTTCAAAAGAGTATGAAAGTTTAGTATAAATCGTGTCTGACCCCATTTGACACTTAACCCCATTTGACACTTAGAAAACTCACGCAGTTTTTAACATAAAATCTACGTGAATTGCATCATATCCAAAGGATATTTTACCTGCGTCTGTTTTATTTAATAATCCTGCTTTTAATAGCATTTGCACATCGGTATGAACAGCTTTAACATCACGATCTAAACGTCTGGCAATCTCACGCAGGGCTAATGGCTCACTGCCAGTAAGGGCCTTTACAATGGCCATACGATTAGGCGCCAATATTTTCCATAGCAAATCAAGACTGGCAAAGCTAATGTATGCGCCTTGCGCCTTGCCTTTTAATGCTTGCTTTGCACGTTCTGCAACGCTGTTAATTGATTCTACTGATAGCATGACAGTATTCATTGTTGGCTCTCCATTCGTTTAATTTGAGCAAAAAAATCATCTATCAATTGCTCGGTTGATACAAAGTTATAATCAATCTCTTGTTCATTACTATGAAGATGATCACCTTTGCCAGCTTCATTATCATAACGCAACACGCAATCACCATTTACAACATACGCTAGGCGATATTTGTAATCATGAGCTGAACTCTCTAACGGTGCTTGTAGTTGCCAAATCACAACTTCTGCAAACGCACTTTCGTTTAATACCAACCTTTGTTTAAGTAATAACCGTGCTTTCATGTTGTAAATTATAACAACACCACAACCGTTGTCAACAAAAACAACAGGCGTGGCAATTTTAAATCGTAAACGATGGCGGGTTTGAGCTGCAATTGCTGATGGTTTTCATTGGCAATAGGCTCGTACGCAATAAGTACGCAATAAGGGACGGATCACGATTAAATGCTTAACATCAGCTTTGCTGGTTAGGAAATAAACGTGGCCGCCCCCTATTGTTCCCATTTTCTGGGGGGGGGATTACCATACCAATAAAATATTGAGTGTGAACTAAAGCTAAATTGGTTGCAGTTTAGCATTGCTTAACACACCAATCTGCAACCCTTTCTAAACCACACCCATAAAAACTGCAAACGCCCTACTTACAGCGAGCATATCTTCTTCAGCGAGGTGTCCGAACACGTTGCCAATTTTATCACGAGGGACGGTTTGCACTTTATCCACCATGATCTCGGAAATTTTACTGAGCCCATTATGTTCGTCTGCATCAACGGCAATACGAAATAAAGGTGTATTCCGCAACTCACTTGTCACTGGGAGGATGGTAACGGACGGATGTTCAGCAAAGAGGTCGGATTGAATAATTAATGCAGGGCGCGGCTTACCATAAGCGCCTTGCAACGCAATAGTGACTAAATCACCACGTCTCATTTCCAGCCCTCAGTGTCAGCTGCAACTTCTAACCAATCCAACACATCAGCCTCTTGCTGGTCACCACGCAATGCAAGTGATTGCCGGCGGCATTCATCCGCAAAACCCGCACGACGCGTGTCAGGCACCCATATTTGCACAGGGCGTAATCCCGCAGCCCGTAGGCTAGCTCGATGCTTTTGTACTCTTAAAGCAACATTTGCTTGCATGATCAATTCCTTTCTTTATTTTGTTACATGTAACGAATTATAGCAATATAGTTACATGTAACGCAAGTAAATTCAACAAATGTGCCTAGACTAAATCTAATGGACTCATCGTGTTAGTGATTACCGTAGGTAAGCGAGAACGCAACACAGTTTATAAAGCCGCTACAATACGATAAGCGCCAAATAATAGTTGTAATTGTGGCCTGTCCCCTATTGTCCTTACGGCCAAATGAATAACCACATCTACACCATTAAGTGTATCAATCCAATCGGTATCACCATCAATCTCACCAATGGTGACCATTTCTGCATTTTTAACCAATGAACTTGAAGAGCGCACCGCCGCGCTTACAGCATACCCCTGACTATGCAATTCAGCACATAGAAATTTGCCAACAAAACCATTAGCACCTGTCACTAAAATTTTCATTTTTTTAATGGCAGCAATAGAAACAGCGCCAATGCAACACGGTCGCGAAGGCGTCTACGTAACTTATGTATATTTTTAATTAAAGTTAATCTATCAAAAAAGTGGTACTGTTTTAGCTTTTGTATCGGCCAAGCATCGTGATATCCTAAAACATCTGCAATAAGTAGAACTTGCTTCACTAGCCAGCCTTCGCGCAATTTTTGCCAACGGGCTAATTTTGCTTTAAGGCCGACATTCGCCCCCACCACATTACTTGCGTGTTGCCTATATAACATATGTGCCTCACGATCAATAAACCACTTAAATCCCCGCGACCTTGCAAAAGCATAAATAAACCAATCATGCAGTGCTATATTTTGGCATTTTTTTTCATTTTTAATTAAAAAAGTTTGAGCCTCTAAAGCTAACTTTTTAGTTAACACAAAAGTACAACCCGGTCCCGCAGATTCAAACATATAATCCCACTGCCGTTGCGGCTGTGCTTTGCTAATCAATTTCTGTTTACCATCAGGCCAGAAAGCAATCACATTGCTTGAATAAGCATCTACCTTAGTTCTAACTAGTGCTTCAATTGCCTTAGATAATTTATCCTGTTGCCAAATATCATCTTGATCAGCCAATGCAATGTAATCATAGTTAGAAAAATCAACATCACGAATTAACCTAAAGAAGTTTTTAGCGGCTCCTCCAAACTTACCTACATTTGGAAGTACAAAAATATTTTTATATTGGCTTGCAAATTGACTGCATAATTCTTCACTTCCATCCGAAGACGGGTCAATACTGATAAAAACAGTGACTTCAACGCCTTCTTGGTTAAGAATAGAATCAATCTGCTCCCGAATCCACTCCATACCGTTATATACGGAAAGTAAAACAGCAACACCAAGACAATTTTCTTCATTCATATCTATTCACTAATCTTGCCTCTGTATTTAGCGTAAACTAATTTTCTGCTATTTCAGCTTTACATCATCACTTTGGCATTGGGTAACGAGTTCCTTCAACTATGTCGTCTATATCAACGCTGCCCCACTCAAAGCCTTCAATTTCACTGCGTTTTCTACAAAGAATCTCACTATGACAATACAACTCGGGTACAGGCGAATATCTTAAATAACCATCAGCATCATGAGAAAAATAACCCGAAATTGGATTACTCATTCCACCATCAATTAAATCAAACCCCATTGAATCATTGAACAATGCCCTTAAACCCATATCTGAAAACTGAAAAAAGTGCCATGGGCGTTCGTGTGAAGAAAAAGAAAAGTGGGTTTCAATAAAAACAAATCCACCAACCTTAAGCATCTTTTGGATTTCAAGAGCGGCCACCCAAGGCATATGTAAATGTTCAAAAACTGCAGACGAAAAGATTAAATCAAATTTATCTTGCCCAACAAAATAGTGTGAAAGTTTATGTGCGTCGCCAACAACATCTACATTTTCTCCAGCATAGAAATCAAAGCCAACATAGTCTGCATTTGAAAACCTATTTCGTAAATTTGCGCCTGTTACATTTCTTGAGCCAATCTCCAATATACGAACGCCCTGTTTGTTAAAAGATTCTGATAAAAAATCAACCCAAGCTGTGTGTGCTACATTTTCTGGGGGGGGATTTTACTCTTCAACAACCGAAAAGGTAGTGTAGAAAAAAATCCATAAACTCTTGCAAGTTTCTTAATATAAGTTTTTTGCATACTTGCTATCCTCTAAAGCACAAATAATTGATAAATTCTGGCACTAAAAAATCCCCCTAAGAGTATAAAGCCAAAGTGTCTGAAAGTTACTGAAAGCTTGCTAATCACAATTGCAAGTAAAGGGACTATTAAAATAACGAGTACGTCAGAAAGACGTGAAGCTACTGCAACAGTTTCATACAACAAAAAAAGCAAACTACATCCATACACACAAGCAGATAAAAGTACCCAATAAATCTCTGGCAATCTCTTTGAATTAACTCTTCCCCAGAAATATAAAAATATTAATAATGCGCCTAATAACAACGCGTATACAAGAAAAAGTCCAGAAGTATTTTGCTCTTCTATAAACGAATTTACGTAATATGTATATCGTCCACCAAAAAGATTAATAACTGGAACTACAACTAGGCCTATAGTGGATAGCTTTAACGAAAAAAACAAGAAACCAAGCAACAAGAAAAACCATGAAAACTTACAAATCGCTTTACTGTAATAACAAGCGGCAAAAACCAGTGGCAATAGCACTGAGGTCACATGAAAACCAATTGCCAAGACACAAAGTAAAATCGCATATGCCCATCGATGCCTCATAATTGCTACACAAGACCATAACGCAAATGCTAATGCGCATGAAATTCTAAGTTGTGCACTCTCATGCAATAAGTAAAAAACTGCAATATATGTAAGAAAAACATACACCAGAGAATGAGCACCTAAGCGCTGGAAAGCTTTTAGTTTTAAGAGCAATGTTAAAAAAATAAGCGGTAGTAAAGTGAAAGAAAAAGAAGCATCAAGAGCCGAACCAATCTTCAACCAATATCGAAACAAGTATTCAATTTCCGTATGGTCAGATATATGCTCAAATATTTCCAGATATGAATCAGCATCTTTAGAGATAGGTTGGCAAATATAAACCGCGATAATTGCCCCAATCATTGCTAAAGCATATTCCATCATGTTTTGCTTTTTAACCACAGTTCTGCAAATCACTGCTTCATACATAGATTGCAAAAACACCGTTAAAAAGCCTTTCCCAATCTGCCAGAAACCCCATCGACACATGCACGCAACAAAAGTTTTAATGAAGCGAAACGCGACTTAGAGGTCATAGAGTAAAACAAAACATAAGTCGGGATTTTAAGGAAAATATTCGTGCGAAATCTTCTACCCATCACCGAGTTTAATACTAAATTGCAAGCATTTCTGACAATGTAATAATTTCTAATATCGCTGTGTAAATTCACTTTGCGTACCCCAATATCCACACAATCATCACCAATACTATGCAACATCACCGCTTTAGGTATTACAAAATGCAGGTAACCTAGGTTACCTGCACGCAGAGCCCATTCAATATCTACCCAATCAATAAACAAATCATCACGCATTAACCCCACTTCTTGCAGTACAGCTATTCTAATTAAAGAGCCAGATGCAATCAGATAGTCTGCCTGAATTGGCTTCACGTCATTACTAGAAACTGAAATTCGATTAACAAAAATATTCCCATACCTAATCACTTTTGCGTACTCACCCGTTTTTTCATCTATAAAAGCTGGACCGACTGAACCGACCTTAACACCATTAACTAATAGCGCTCGCTCTTCTGATAATAGTTCTACTATCATATCTTGTGATGCGGCGCTATCTTGGTCAAACAAAATAACGTGGTCACAATTGTTATTTATAGCTAGTTCTATACCCACGTTCTGCGCTTTGGCAATGCCGTAGTTATCACCTAACGGGTGGTACACAACATGATGATTTTTTGACACAAACCAGTCTATGGAGACCCATGTTAGCTTATCGTTGGGCGTATTATCTATAATGAATAGTTCACTCACCGCTCCACGTAAGCTATTTAACAATCGATCTAACAAGGCTTCATCTGGGAAATATAAAACGATAACCGCAGCTACTTTACTATCTAACGTTGATATAAAATGATTAGGTTTCATTTATTCTCTACTTTTACGTGCAGCTAATTGGATAAAATCAGATTGAGTATCTAAGGGTTTCCGTATCAAAGAATTTTTTAATTTTAAGTAAATAAAATCTAGCCTGCTTAAAGTTGATTTTTTTTCTTTTATTCTGACTGACTCAGGAATAGTTATATCGTATGCTGTAACTTGACTGATTACTGTACACCCTAAAAAACTCAGGAATTCAATTGATTTTTTTAGTGTTGGAATGGCAACGTGCCTAGGTGCCTCTATCCCCCGCCAGTTCTCACCAAACTGCAGTCTTACATGACTTTTGGCATTGGGAAGAGATAAGAACAAAACGCCCTGTGGCTTTAACGCTTTAGCTAATAATTCTAGCAACATCAATGGTTGATGCACGTGTTCTAAAACATGGCTGCAAATAATACAATCAAAACTATTCACAAACTGCTCTAGCTTACGGTAATCACCCTCAATTACATGAAGCCCTTGTTCCCTTGCGGCCTTTACTGCATTTGGATCTATTTCCAGCCCTGTTACCTCCCATCCCAATTCTTTTGCAAGCCTTAGCATATTGCCACTGCCACAGCCTACATCCAACAACTTACCTTTGGGTAGCACAACTAACTGTTCTAATTCAAAAGGCAGAAATATCATTTTTTTAAGTGGATTTAGCAAAAAACCAAGCGATTTTGGTAGATTTAGCCTGGGCGTAATGTTGGTATTTAACCAATGCGAAAAACACTCGTTCTTCAATTGCGTTTTAATCTTTTGCTTCAATGAATTTTCGTTCGAGCCGTGAGTATAGTAGCTGGCATAGGCTTTGCCTATAGTTGCCTCTGTAGGCCGCGGGCTTAGGTAGAGTGCTTCGCACCCTTTGCAGTCCCAATATGTCCACTTACCAGGCGCACAGTAAAAGCTCCAGTCTTGCACGTCTTTGTAGGCTATGGTTCGCTCTTTTGAACCGCAATAGGGGCAAGCATCAACGTGCTCTAATTCACTTTCTGGCCAAGGTTGATCAATGATTGATGTATCAGGCTTTTTCATAAGAAACTCGTAATAATTTATTGGCTGCAATATGCAACAAAATAAGATCAAGCGCTACTCGCCCAACCCAAGCTAACGCTGCACCGATCAGACCGAAGTTTGTAGCAAGCCACCACAATGCTAAGACATATAGCGCCAATTCAAACAAATGAAACAGCGCAGTAAGCCTTGGGTTGCCATTGGCGTGCATCAGCGTATATGGCACTAATGCCATTGAATTAAGCCATATACCTACTGATAAAATAAGGACAATTGGCAGTGCATTTTTTGCAAATTCTACAGAAAGCCACCACGCAAGTGCTGGATATGCCAATAATGCAGCCAGCAAGCAAATGCCGAACATCACAACGGCCACTCTTTTGTAGTTACGCTGGTAGGTAGCGGCGGCATTTTGAGGGCTCAGTGCTGCCAACTGCGGGAGCAATGCTCCACATAAAGCTGCTGGAATCATCAATAACCTCTGCAATCCTTCTTGAGGGATTGCATAAAGTGGGAGAAGTGCAGCGCCAACAACAGCACTCACAAAGAACCTGTCGCCATACACCATAAGCGGGCCAACAATGCCTGTGACGGTAACCCACACGCCATAATTAACCAATGGCTTTAGGTGCTTTTTGATCAAACCGGTAGTTGGTGCAAAAATATATTCTTTTAGTTGTATTGTTGCGGCAACCAAAACAAGTAAACGTGCTAACACTAAGTAAAGCGTAATTGCCCAGAGATGGTTACCATGCAACGCGATTGAAAGCGCTGGGAGTACAAACATGCAAAAACCAAGAAAAATTTTATTCAAATTAGATGCTGCAAAACGCCCTAGCCCTTCAAGCGCCCCTCTTAAGCCACTGGTGATTGTGGTTGGGATTACCCCTATTGCAGCGATTTTGAATGACAACATCGCGTCTTGCTGCAATGCAGGGCTGATTTTTAGCCAGCTAGTTGCAAGGTAAGGTGCCAATATCAACATAACTGCCGCCCCTAGCAGACCTGCGGCAAGCGTAAGCATTAAACCTGCTTTAAGTGTGAGTGAGATTTCAGAAACATTGTTTACGACTCTTAATTTGCTCAGCTCGTATGTAAGCGCTCTGCCAACGCCCATATCAAACAGGCTAAAGTAACCAATTAATGCCCATATAAGTGTAAGTACCCCGAAGGCTTCATTACCCAAGCGATTGAGTGTAAACGGAATAAGTGCTACTGCGGCTATTAACGGCAACCCACTGCCCGCTAGGTTCCAAATAGTGTTACGACGCAGGCTCACTTAAATTTTACAATGCTGCTCATTATCAATGCTGCTAAAGCGCCCTCTTCCGAAAATGAAAAGGTGCATTTGGAGTTTTTAATGGTCTGTTTATTAGAGTTGTTTTGCATTTTTTGTAATCACTACAGGACTTTCAATTTTCATTAATCTCTTTACATGAATTACCAGCAATCGTTCCGCCTTGCTTAGTTACTGCTGATGCTAAGCAGCTACTACCATTACAAAAAAAGATTCGTCAGTTAACCGTTTGCAGGGCACTAAACATAGAAGCATGATAACAAATTTCAAGTGATTAAGCACCCGTAAACCGTTTAATATCCCGTAACTGCCTTTTAGTTGGCCGCCCTGCCCCACGATCACGCAACGCGTGTTCACCTTCACCAGTAGCTTTTGCATTTTCACGCTTAGCAATACTAGCTTGCGTTTCTGCGTACAACAGTGCGGCTTCTGGTGCGCCTTTGCGCATATTGGATAACGCCTGTTCACTGACTTCAATTTCAAAGTCTCTATTGCGGATATGAATAGCCTAAAAATTATTCGCCAATTGCCTTTTACCGTGAGCAACCATAAACCTGCATCTGAAAAACTAAGCAGATAACTGCGACAGCCAATTAGCTGCATTTGTAATCATGATTCCATTTCTAAATTCTTCCTGTCGCAGATTATAAACAAGCTGCACAGCCTGCGCATCTGGAAACTGCGCTGCAAAGCGAGCCAAAGCCCGATGCGGCTTATTGTCACTCAATTTACATTCAATTAGCTGAGTGAGTTCTCCGGCCTCACTGAATGCAAAATCCACCTCCGCATCATCCTTAGTACGAATGTAGTGCAGACTGACTTCTCTGCCAGCACTATCACGCAGGAAGTCAGCCTGTTTCAACAACATTCCTGCCACTGCGTTTTCCAATCTTATGCCTTGGTCACCCCGTACCAAACCAGTATCGAAGAAATATACTTTCGGTGCTTGTAAAATAGCGCGCGCGACATTCCGATGCCACGGATGGACCGTAAAGACAATAAACAACGCTTGTAATATATCCAGGTAACGTTTCAAGGTCGCGGGAGCGACAGCGAGATCACGGGCAATCGAAGCTAAAGATAACGGTGACCCTACACGCTCCCGTAGCAACTCAACAAACAGTCGCATCGTGGTAATTTCATGCAGGCGAGAAAACTCCAACACATCCTCACGAATAAGATCAGTGAAATACTGCGCACGCCAACGCTCTGCCTGAATCGCATCTGCAGCCAAGCAAGGTTCTGGGAAACCTCCTCGCTCTAATAAATGGTCAAGTGCCACTGCCGGGTCAACACCCTGTTGCACGCACCATTCAAGCACGGAAATTGGATGCAATTTAAACGAAAAATAGCGCCCAGCAAGCGAATCGCCAGCTTGTCGAAATGTTTCCATGCGCGCACTGCCTGTCACCAGCAATGACTGTCCAGCCAAGCGACCATCAATAACGCCTTTGAGCCAAGCCTTCCAATTTGGCATTTTGTGAATTTCATCCATCACCAATAATTTGGCACGAGGATTCCACGATTGCCGCTGCAATACCACTCGGTCGGCCAATACATCCCAATTCAAATACTGGGCGCTAGGGAACGACTGCATCAACTGCCTGCTCAATGTGGTTTTACCCACTTGTCGCGGGCCAGTCAATACAACCGCCTTCGTAGCAAGGTCATTTAATACAAAATCGTCGAGATAGCGCTTCATGCGTAAAGTATACAATGTACTGATAAAAAGTCGCAACTATTAATTTGTACACTATTTGAAAGTCGCAATTTTAAACAAAAGAGTGCAAATTCTCTAACAATCCACATTGTTAGCCAAATGACCCGCCTGTAAACCGTTTTATGTCCCGCAATTGAAAAAATGGGGTCAGATCCATTTTTGTAACCCCGCACACTTGCATTTACATCACCTGCTTCAATTGGGCATATTGCTTAATATTTGCATACAAATCTTTTAATTGGTTAAACCCACTCAATGCTAATGCTATATTTTCCAGGCGTTCTTCAATTTCTAATGGGTATTCATGTGCAATAGCATTACGTATTTCTCTGAGCTTATCCCACATTAATATCGACGGAATGATTTCAAGTTTTTCTAACAAATTGAGCATGTCTATCATTGGTAGATTTTCATTGTTGATTTCACGTAATGAAAATAATAGTTTACGAAACAAGCTCGCTCCAAGCTTGTCTTGAATTTTAATGTAGTTAAATAGAAAGCTATTAACGATGCGTTGGTTTGAATAATCTTTAAGCCAAGACTCATTCAACACTTGCTCTTTTAACAAAGAGTAGTCAATGTCGCAACTGTTAAATAATCCATCTAGTGATTCGAATATGGGCTTTAATGCCGTTGACATAGTAGCACCCCTTCATTTGTTGCAATCTTGTCTATGGGGCGATTAGTGCCTCGATTTATTACCAAATCAATGCGTTGATCTCCAATTTTATGTTTAATCTGTGCGAGAAAATCAATGCGCTTTTCACCCAGCCTATTCTGCTGGTCTGTCACTACATATAAATCAATGTCGCCACCTTTACGGGTATCATCAACTCGACTGCCGAAAAGGTATAGCTCTCCCTTTTCAAAGACTCGTAAGAATGCATCTTGGATAACATTGATTGCTTCTGCACTTAATCTCAAGGTGCGCTCCTCTCTACCATGTTCAATTGGACTTTGGTCATGTTATTGATCAAGTACAATCTGGCTTGCAACATCACGCGTCAGGTCATCAATTTCGGCCCGCAAGGTTTCGTATTCTTGCATCTTGCTCAGCAAAAATCGCATAGTAATTTTTGCTTTTTCTTCTATACCTGCTGAGGTGAGCAAATACATATATGCCAATTTATTTTTACTGTTTTTAAAATTTGATGCTTTTAGCAAACCCACATCAATCAATGCTTTAAGGCAAAAGTTAACTTTACCCAAGCTGATACCTAGCGCTGCGGCTAATTCACGCTGGCTAATATCTGGTTTTTCTTCTACCAGTTTAAGTATTTTGTAGCTGTACTCGTCGGTTAACATTTGGCAGATGCGTTCATAAGATGAACGCATAAAACTAACATCCATTAATTTACGCATTGTGCCGTCTGGTTTAGTGCTATCAAATGCCAATTCTCCATTGTAACCACCCGCTGAACTCACCAATTTAGCTGTTCCTGATTTGTCAGTTCTCGCGCCATCAGCTACAACAAGTAGCTTGCTTGGTTTGGCTTTAGCAATTTCAGCAAAGTCTCGCCCTGTAGTATCTGGGCGATTAAAGAGGATAAAGGCAATGGGTGTAGTGAGTATAAAATCGGACATTAAATAACTTTTTAAAATAGACAACTATTTAAGGCAATATTGCTTAAACAGCATCAGTGAGCTAAAGATTGAAAACTATTTACTACTGAAATAAGTTGAGTATCTAAAGTTAGTAATTGAGCATTATTTACAATTGCTGTAGCAGCAATTACCGCATCAGGTAGTTTTATTTTTCGCATTTTCCGCAATTGTATTGTGATGCTTTCAACATTACCATCCAGTGCAACGCAGGTAAATGCGCTTAGTTTTTGCCGAATTAGTGCATCTTCATTTAGTGTAATGCCATGAAAACCGAGCAACTCAATATGCGTAATAACACTACAGGCACACTCTGATGCTAATATATTAAGCTCATTAACCATAGTTAATGTACTAACATCAGACTTCATTATGCTGATAATGAAGTTGGTATCTAAAATGTATTTAATGCCACTCATCACGCAACTTTTTTTGAATAGTTACCGCATCATCAGCAAACGCGACAGAGTTTTCCAGCCCCCCTCGCAAATCATTTAAAAACTGCGCTGATGTAGGTGCAGGTATGTATTTTTGCTTTAAAAACAAAGTAAAGTCTAATAACTCTGCCAACAATGGCTCTGGCATATTTTTTGTCTCTTCTAATATTCTTTCTGCGGTTTTCATAATACAAACACTCCTATTTCGAATAATTTACTAAGCAGTTGCAGTCAAATATAATCAAATTGTACAACCAGCAGCTTTTTAAAATACGCAATTGTTTCTTTAAGCCCTTCTGATGTGGCCAACCCCAGCCGCTTTGTAGTCACATTGGCAGTTTCTGAAAGCACTTGGGTTGAAATACAGGGTCTATCTAAAAAAAGTGGCGCAGCTAAATGGGCTTTAGTTGAGCTTTCACCCAACGAGTAAATGACAATGTTTGTATCAATAAATACTTTATCTGGCATTGGCATCGTCCCGATTAAATACATAATGACTTACATCTACTTTAAAGCTTTTGAAAATTGCCTCAATTTCAACGGCTGTTTTTGGTGCTGTAGAAAAGTCAGTAGCTAGCTGCCTAGCTTTTAAAAAGGCGATAAAATCAAGTATTTCCGTTTGTTTTTCTAGCGGTAAGGTTTCAGCTTCTCTCGCAATAACATCAGGTATCCCATTTATCGTGCTCTTAATAATAGCGTTCTATTATAACAGCTGCAATATTGTTTGCTAAACTTACGCTCATTCCAATCAATCTTGTACAAAACAAATCACGGCGATAGAACTTTATCTTTTATATCACGAATGGATTCCCGCCTTGCCAAATACCTAGTTAAAGCACTGCGTAGGAATGACGGACTTTAGGTATTTTTATACGAAATTTTGTTTCGCGCAAAGGTATCTAATAAATACGCAAATAGCTAAAGTTCCCAATCTTCAAGAAGAAGACCTTGCACTCTGCTAAACTCCCCCGTGTTATGTGTAATCAACGTTACCTGGTTGGCGCGCGCAATGGCGGCAATCATTAAGTCGTTAGCACCAATCAAACTCCCTTGGGCTGTTAGATCAGCACGAATTTGTGCGTAATGTTCTGCAGCAACATCATCAAAATCAAAGCTTTGTAACGGTGCAAATAATTTTTGTAACAGATGTAGATTGTTTTCTTTTTGTTCGCTGCGTAATGCTCCAAACAAAAGTTCAGCCTTCACCACACTACACAAAGCAATGTCAGCAGGGCAATGCTGTGCTAAATGTCTGCGCGCATTTAAGTTTTTGCGTTGCCATAACTGAATACAGGCATTGGTGTCTAGTAATCGTATCAATTAAAACTGTTCCGCGTTTCAAGCGCTAATTCAGCGGGTCTATTTTGTGGTTCGCCTTGCCATGCATCGAATAAATCGAAATAGCCTGCTGGCCATTGATTTTGTGCGCAAGTTTCGCGCTTAACAAGTTCAGCAAGATATTTAGAAAGCGGTAAATTAGCCTTCTTTGCTCTTATCCGTATTTGCGTTTCTACTTCATCTGGGACATAAAAATGTAATTGAGACATAATTCAAACTCCATATATGTGCTATATGTGGAATGTATGCTCTATTAGTTTTATTGTCAACGGATAGCTGTACCACTAGGCAAGATTTATCATCAGCAATCGCCCATAAAGCAACGTGGGTATCTAACAATAAATTCATTTTGTATTGCCAGCATGAAACATGTCTGCAACTTCATCATTACTGGCATCTATATTATCTGGTACATTAAAAAACACCTTTTGCTACGCCTATACGCTGTTCTAGTGCTGACATATCCACTGCAACCAGGTTAGCTGCGGCTCTGCCGTTTCTTGCAATAATTATTTCACGCTCGCCACCTTGTTCTATGGATTCAACCAAGCGGGATAAATTTGTTTTTGCTTGCAACATGTTAACTGTATGCATAAGTTTTAACCTCCTAAAAGCGTTAGTCTAGTCTAGCTAACACCCTTCATCAAGATATCCAAGGAAACGCTAATTCATTCGATTTTTATACGAAATACACGTAAGTTTGTTTCATGCAAAGTGCTCTAGTTAGCGATTAATATAATTCTTGTAGGCTAGCTCCAATCCGTCGCCTAAAGATGTGGCAGCTTTCCAGCCTAATGACCGCATAAAACTTACATCCATTAATTTACGCATGGTGCCGTCTGGTTTGGTGCTATCAAATTCTAATGCTCCGTTATAACCAACTACTGAACTCACCAGTTCAGCCAGCTCTTTAATTGTAACGTCTACCCCTGTGCCAATATTGACCAATGGTGGCAGGCCATCATTTCTATATGAAGCTAACAGAGGTTTAAATTGTTCGTCTGGCAAATTCATAAGGTATAGGCAGGCTTCGGCCATATCGTCGCTATATAAAAATTCGCGCCTTGGTGTGCCGGTACCCCAAATTGCTACAGTCGGTTGATTGTTAATTTTAGCTTCATGTAGCTTACGGATCATTGCAGGAATTACATGGCTATTTTCAGGGTGGTAGTTATCCCCTGCCCCGTATAAGTTTGTAGGCATTGCCGCTAAATACTGGGTGCCATATTGGCGGTTATAGCTCCAGCACATTTCAATACCGGCAATTTTGGCCAAGGCATAAGGCCGATTGGTGGGCTCTAACGGGCCTGTAAGTAGATATTCTTCTTTAATCGGCTGAGGACAATCACGCGGGTAAATACAGCTAGAACCTAAAAATAGCAAACGTTTAACCCCTGCCAAATAAGACTGATGAATGACATTGGACTGAATAGCTAAATTCTCTTGAATAAACTCTGCTGGGTAGGTGTTATTGGCATGAATACCACCCACTTTGGCTGCGGCTAGAATCACATATTCTGGTTTTTCTGATTCAAAAAAATCTGCGACTAACTGTTGATTGGTTAAATCAAGTTCCGCATGGGTTCGAGTCACTACATTATTGTAGCCTTGTGCCGTGAGTTGTCGCATTAGGGCAGAGCCTACTAAGCCACGGTGACCTGCTATATAGATTTTTGCGTTTAGGTTCATGTTTATTACTTTATTCTATGAAATAGTTTATTGCTATTTGAGTTGCTTTGCACTTTTTGAACTCACTACTGGCTTCCCAATTTTTTCTTCAATTTCTTTACGCGTATTACCAGCAATGGTGCCACCTTGCTTGGCAATTACTCGGTTCTGCTCTAAGCCTTCAGGTTGCTTTTCTTTTGATATTTCAGTAGTCGTTGCCTCAGCCAACATATTCAGTACTAACTCTAGGTTGGTCATATTGTCGCGCAGACCTTCTTTTTTCAACCCCTTGACTTGCTTGTATTGCCGTGTGGTCAAACCACTCCATGCTTTAGTGATTTCATCGGTTAAAATAGCGAACTCTTGCCCTTTTTGAACGCCTCGTGTTTCCCATTCATCGGTTAGCTCCTTGCGAACCTCTATAGTTTTTAGCCGCTGGTTAATCCATTCTTTGGTGTAGCCTTTTTTAAGATAGGTTTCAATGGCGCGATCAAATGCGAGCTCGGGATCATCCATTTCTTCAATGCGTTGATAACCAACGCGAGCGAGCCATTGTTTGAAAGGCTCAGCTTTGGGTGACGGTATTGATTGAATTAAACGTAAAAGTTGTTCGGTATCGGCTACATCGGTAAGGTAATACTTACCGTCTACGGCCTCTAATTTCAGTTGACTACAACTTGTAGTCAACTCACTCCCCTCTTTTTTAAGACGTGTTTTAAGCACACTCCAATATTTACGCGGATTAGGGCTTTCCGTAAGAATGCCAATAACATCTACGATGCTAAAAAACCAAACTTCTCGTTCCGCATCCCATAGTGAGCGTACTTGCTTGGTTTCAAATAGCTTAATTGTACTCATGAATACTCAAACCTTACCAAACAGGCTCTAAATTTAAGACACTAGAAGGCATGAAAGTGGTCACACATTGTGACCAATTCGGCATATAGAATACTTTGTGAATAAATTATTCATGATAATCCATGGCCTGATAGCCATGCTTTTTAATCAATTCATCTCGTTGCGCTGATTTATAGTCTTCACGTACCATTTCTGCGACTAGTTCATGAAAAGTAATTTTTGGTTCCCAGCCAAGTTTTAGTTTGGCTTTGCTTGGGTCGCCTAATAACGTTTCCACTTCTGTAGGGCGGAAATAGCGCGCATCTACCTGCACGATACATTTACCGTCCAAGTAACCTTTTTCTTCAACGCCAGTGCCTTGCCAGATAATATTCATGTCAAGCTCTTTAGCCGCCGCATTTACAAAATCACGCACACTGTATTGCACACCAGTGGCAATCACAAAGTCTTCAGCAACTTCCTGCTGCAACATCAACCATTGCATTTCAACGTAATCTTTAGCATGTCCCCAATCGCGCAATGCATCTAAATTACCCAGATACAAACAGTCCTGCAGATTAAGTTTGATGCGCGCTAGTGCACGGGTAATTTTGCGGGTAACGAAGGTTTCACCGCGAACTGGGCTTTCATGATTGAACAAAATACCGTTACAAGCATAAATACCATAAGCCTCACGATAATTTACAGTAATCCAGTAGGCATAAAGTTTAGCAACTGCATAGGGGCTGCGTGGGTAGAACGGCGTAGTCTCCTTTTGCGGGGTTTCTTGAACTAAGCCATACAATTCAGAAGTGGATGCTTGATAAAACTTGGTTTTCTTTTCCAAACCCAAAATACGAATAGCTTCCAAAATTCGCAAAGTACCAATTCCATCAGCATTAGCCGTGTATTCTGGTGTTTCAAAACTCACCGCTACATGACTCATCGCGGCTAGATTATAAATTTCATCTGGTTGGGTTTGCTGGATAATACGAATCAAATTGGTTGAGTCTGTTAGGTCACCATAATGCAAGACGAAATTTTTGTTATCCACATGTGGATCCTGGTATAGGTGATCAATACGATCAGTATTAAACAATGATGCACGGCGTTTAACGCCATGGACGATATAGCCTTTACCTAATAAAAATTCAGCTAAGTAAGCGCCATCTTGCCCGGTAACGCCTGTAATCAATGCAACTTTAGTCATTTAGTAGTAAACCTTCCATAGTTATCATCAAACCTTACAATATCATCCTCACCCACATATTCGCCGCATTGCACCTCAATAATACTTAAAGGCTCAGTACCATTATTTGCCAGACGGTGGCGATGCGTTTGCGGAATATAAGTGGATTGATTTTCTTGTAACGTGTATTCAATTTCATTATTGCTAATGGTAGCAACGCCCGAAACTACCACCCAGTGTTCAGAACGGTGCTTATGCATTTGCATAGAAAGCTTAGCGCCAGGATTAACGACGATGCGTTTAATTTTAAAATTAGCACGCTCTTCTAATACCGTATAGCTGCCCCATGGCCGAAAAACGGTTTGGTGAATTTCAGTCAGTTCTGGTTTACGCGCTTTAACTTCTGCCACTAATGCTTTAATGTCTTCAGCACGACTTCTGTCGCAAATTAAAGTGGCATCAGCCGTTTGAATCACCACCACATTGTTTAACCCTAAAGTGGCTAGCAACCCTGTTTCTGTCCAAATCAAGCTATTTTGTGTATCTAAGTTAAGCACTTCACCGTGCGTGACATTGTTATTCGTATCTTTTTCGTGCCGTGCATAAATAGAATCCCAGCTGCCTAAATCGCTCCAAGCCATATCCACTGGCACAACAGCAACTTTTTCAGCATGCTCTACCAATTCTTCGGCTAAACCATAATCCATTGATAAATTGGGAAATTTAGCATAATGCTCAGCCAAGTTCTCCGGGTTAATTTCACAAATCTGCTGGTAAATTTCAGGCTGATACTGCGCCAGCATTTGCATAAATGTGCTTGCCTTAAACACAAACATGCCGCTATTCCATAAATACCCATCAGCCACAAATTGTTTCGCTTTTTCTAAATCTGGCTTTTCAACAAATTGCGCCACTTGATGCACTGGCAATGCGCCGTTTTTTGATAATTGCTGGCTCGGCTTGATGTAACCATAGCCTGTAGCGGGCTCGTGCGGCTTAATACCTAACAGCACCAAATAATCATCTTCAGCGACTTGTTCGGCTGTTTGCCATGCGCTTAAAAAGTTGGCTTCATTATCTATGGCATGATCAGAGGCAAACACGCCTATCATCGCTGTTTTATCTTGTTGATAAATTTGATAAGTTGCCCAGGCAATGGCTGGTAAAGTGTTTCTTGCACACGGTTCAGCCAACACATTAGCAACGGCCTCTGGGAACAACTCTGCCAACTGACCTTTTACTTCAAACTTATGATCTTCGTGCGTAACGGTATATAAATTAGCTGGAGCAACATGCTGAGCTAAGCGCTTTGCCGTTTGCTGTAACAATGTTTGTTCGCCATTAAGCGCTAAAAGTTGCTTGGGCCTTAAGGTGCGTGATAATGGCCATAACCTTGTGCCTGAGCCACCACAAAGAATAATGGCATATCGATTATTCATAATTGATAATCCGTTTTGTAATTAGCTGAAGATACTGGGCATAGGGATTTGCTAGATTTAGATTCATCCATCAGATGACTGATTCCTGCGTAAATTAAATCATATACATCAATTATACTCAACAATAACTTCCTTCACACATAAATACAGGTTAGCTGCATTAACAAGCACTGATCAAACCTGAAATCTCAGCCACTTTTTGCGCTACCAATTTGGCATCAGCGCGGGATTCTACATTTAAGCGCAATAATGGTTCCGTATTCGACCCGCGCAAGTTGAATCGCCACTCGGAAAAAGTCATACTTAAGCCATCGGTATCATCAAGCTCTGGGGATTCAGCCATAAAATGCATTTTTATCTGTTGTATCGCATTGGGTACGTTTGTAACTTTAAAGTTAATTTCCCCGCTACAAGGAAACAATCGAATGCGCTCAGCGACCAATTCAGATAATGGTTGTTTAGTTTGGCTTAACAGTTCACAAACAAGTAACCACGGTATCATGCCGCTATCGCAATAGGCAAAGTCTCTAAAATAATGGTGTGCGCTCATTTCACCGCCATAAATGGCATTTTCCGCACGCATGCGCTCTTTTATAAAAGCATGGCCAGTTTTGCTCATAATGGCTTGCCCACCTGCTTGAGCCACAATATCCTGCGTATTCCAGGTAAGACGAGGGTCATGAATGACTTTTTCATGCGGATGTTTTGCTAAAAAGGCAGCCGCCAGCAGGCCCACGATGTAATAACCTTCAATAAATTCACCGTGTGCATCAAATAAAAAACATCGGTCAAAATCACCATCCCAGGCAATGCCCATATCAGCCTGATGCGCAATCACGGCATCAGCAGTCGCGGCTCTGTTTTCCGGCAATAATGGGTTAGGAATGCCATTGGGAAAGTTAGCATCGGCCTCATGGTGTACCTTAATAAAGCTGATTGGCACTTGTTTTTGCTTAAATGCCTGCTCAATGGCATCAATCACATGGCCTGCTGCACCATTGCCTGAGTTGACTACCAACTTGAGTGGACGCAATTTTTGCAAGTCAATATAAGTCATTAAATGGTCAACAAAAGCTGGCAAAACATCCTGCTGAATATAAGTGCCGCGTTTGTTAACTTCTGCAAACTGGTTTGCTTCAGCCATTTTCTGTATTTCATGCAGCCCGGTATCACCACTAATCGGTCTGGAAACGCTTCTGACCAATTTCATACCGTTATAATCCATAGGATTATGACTTGCGGTGACCTCAATGCCACCGTCTACCTTAAGATGAAAAGTCGCAAAATAAACTTCTTCTGTGCCTGTCATGCCAATATCGATGACATCAACACCTTTATCAATGAGGCCGTTAGTCAAAGCCATTTTAAGACCCTCACTGCTGTGGCGCATATCACAACCTATTACTACCGATTTAGGTTTTAGATAGACTGCATAAGCACGTCCAATTCGATAGGCTATATCTTCATTAAGCTCATCTCCTAGCCGACCACGTATGTCGTAAGCCTTAAAACAAGTAAGCACTTTATTTTCATCAATTTTAGCCATAAGTTCCACCAGTAAATTTTTTAATATCACGCAACTGTCGCTTGGTAGGACGTCCTGCGCCTCTGTCTCGTAAAGCATGCTCGCCATCACCAGTGGCTTTAGCGTTTTCTCGCTTGGCTATGCTTGCTTGTGTTTCTGCATATAAAAGTGCCGCATCTGGTGCGCCTCTACGAATATTGGAAAGTGCAATAACTGCGACTTCAATTTCAAAATCTCTATTACGGATATGAATAATTTGCCCGATGTGTACTTCTTTAGCTGGTTTTATTCGGTCACCATCTACATGGACTTTGCCAGTTTCAATCGCTGCAGTTGCCAAACTGCGTGTTTTAAAGAAGCGAGCGGCCCACAACCATTTATCCAGCCTACATTTAGTATCGGTATTGTCTTCCGGCTCTCGCATATTGATAGTTCTCGCATATTAATAGCTCACGCATTTTTACCTGGTAAATATTTTAGGTAAATTAGCTTCCAGTGTTTTCTTAAATGTATTTAATCTAGCTTCGGCAAGCTTATTAATCTCTTGCAAAGTATGCCCTGTGATATGCAAAACACCTTCAGCGACATTATTCATGGTAGCAATATGAAACTGGCCATTGGCGACTGCCGCCACTACCTCATCGCTTAACATCAGGTGTCGCTTATTGCGTTGAGGTATCAGTACACCTTGCCTGCCATCGAGGCCAATGTCTTTACATACTCTAAAATAACCTTCTATTTTTTCATTCAAGCCTCCAACGGGCAACACTTCACCATGCTGATTAAGTGCGCCTGTGACCGCAATGCCCTGCTTTATGGGTAGTTGAGACAATGAAGATAACAATGCAAACAGCTCGGCACATGAAGCGGAGTCGCCCTCTACCCCATTGTACTCCTGCTCAAACACTAATGAAGCTGTCATGTTAAGCGGGTTAAGCTGTGCAAAATTACTATGCAGCCAGCTTTGCAAAATCATCACGCCTTTATCATGCGTAGGGCCGCTCATTGCCACTTCACGATCAATCGTGAGAACATCAAGGCGGCCCGCATAACAGTTTGCCGAAATGCGCACAGGTGAACCAAAACTTGCATCAGCAAGGTCAATATGTGTGAGGCCGTTAATTTGCCCCACAACTTCACCGTGTACGGTTATCATTAATTCATTATCAACAATCGAAGCACGCATGTGCCCTTCAATATAACTATGGCGCGCATACCTTCTGTTAATTGCAGTTTTAACGTCCTCAATTGCCACTAGTGACGCGCCGCGTAAATCTGCAACCGTTACGCTTTCCAGCATTAACTTCTCCAACAGCGCGAATTGCGTACTTAATCGAGTCTGGTCTTCCTCAACTCGATGCATGGCCTGCAATAGGCCCGCCACGGCATCCGCTTTAAAGTGATGACAATGGAACTGCTGACATTTTTGTGCGATAAAGGCTGCATAAGCTGCATAATTTTCTGCATTAGCTTTTACTTTTTCTGCAAACTCAATTTTGATTGGAAAGAAACTGAAAAAATCCGGCTTTTCATCAAGCAGTTGATAGTAATCTTCACGAGTCGCCACCAGCACCAACTTAACTGACACACTAATTGTGGCTTGCGCACTGACAAAGCTACTGCCTTGACTACTGCTACTGCTTAGGTCTTCAATTTGTAAAGTGCCGTTACGTAAAAAACGGTGTAATTTTTCCAGTATCTGCAACCCATTCTGCTCATCTGCCAGAATGTCACGTAAATGCAGCAATAAAGTACCGCCATCAGCGCGTAATAAATTACCTGCACGTAAGCGCATAAAATCAAGTGTAGTGTTAGCTTCACTTGCGCTTTCAATACCGCCAAATAAAGAATGTAAACTTGGATCATTATCATACAATACAGGGGCATTTTGGTCGGGATGATGCTCAACTAACACATTGGCACGGTATCGCCCAAAAAAACTCTCACTAAGCAAGGCTTCTAGGTTATTGTCTCCATCATTTCCAGAGCCTGGTTGCCAGGCATCCATGTACTCTAAAACATCCTGCTGAAGTAAATCAAAATAATGCGTGGGCATTTTATCTTTTGCAATAAGTGCAATATGAGTCTTGATTATGTTTAATTGCGCATTTAAAAAGGCCTGTATTGGCACTAAAGAATTTTGTTTAACTTTCTCATCAAGCAGGCTGGCTAACTCTTTGGCTAAGTTACGGATAAATTGGTCTAAGGCCTGTTTCAACTCCGTCCCGGCACCGGCAGGCAATTTCAAGAACAAGGGCTTACCATTAGCATCAAATTGATATAAAGCCACCAAGTCGCTTACTACTGGAACATTGATAGACTTCTGTTTAATAGCAGCCTCATGCATTGCACTTAGCATCAGCGTAGCACGTCCCGTACCCGGCTCACCTAATGTAAGTAAATTAAACCCTGGCTGATGGATATTCAAGCCAAATTCAGCCGCCTTTTTAGCTTCAGACTGAGCAATCCAAGCCTGATACTGAGCACTTTTATTAGCGGCTGTAATGAGCTCTGATGTATCAGAAAATTTAAGGTGTGGTACTGAAATACCCAGTGTTAACTGTTGTGGTGTTAATAAATTTGAGGTTGTAGTTTGTGACATATATTCTTTAGTGATTTAATCTATTTATAGATTGAGTAATGTTGCAAATGCAACTGCTTGCTTCCTATTCAATCTTCTACTCTAGCCAGCGTTCACGCGCATTATCATCAGTATGTTTTGCATCTATCCACCGCTCACCGGAGTCTGTGACTTCTTTTTTCCAAAATGGCGCTTCTGTTTTTAAATAATCCATAATGAATTCACAGGCCTTAAAAGCTTCGCCACGGTGCGCACTACTCACAGCAACCAAAACAATCTGGTCTGTAGGTTGCAGGGTGCCTACACGGTGAATCACGGTAGCATCAAAAATATCCCAGCGACTTTGCGCCTTAGTAACAATCGCCTCTAATGCTTTCTCAGTCATGCCTGGATAATGCTCTAAGGTCAATTGCGATACTTTATCACCTTCATTCAGGTCACGTACCTGACCAATAAAACTGACCACAGCACCCGTATCTTTTCGCGCATTTCGTAGTAGCTTTATCTCTAAGCCAGCATCAAAATCCTGAGTTTGAACACGTATCGCCATCGAATTATTAAAACTTATCCACCAGTCACAGGCGGAAAAAACGCTACTTCATCCCCATCAGCAATCGGCGCATTGTCATCGACCAATTCATGGTTAATTGCGCCCCTTACTTTTAACTTACCCATCAACATTTGTTGCCAGGTTTCGTTGCGTTTAGCCAGGTAGGCCTTTAACTTAAGTATAGTGAGCGAACTGGCAAACGCATCGTCAGGCAGCTCCAGATCTTCTGTAGAAAACTTGAGCGTTTCTTTGAGTCTTGCAAAATATAATATTTTAATTTTCATAGTGTTATCTAAGTTAAATCTAATTTTCTTTGTCGTTCGCAAGTTCATTATCATCAATAATATCCAGTACATCCAGCGGTTTATCCGCCAGTTCTACACGTTCAATTTGCGCAAATCGGCTAGATATTTTCTGGCTGCTAATATGTACTTCTTGCGCGTTTTCATGTGCTTGACGAATGTTATCTGCAAGCTTTTTCATGCGTTGGTCAAAGCGACCAAAGTCTTTACTTAGCTTACCTAACTCTTCTTTAATCACATGCACTTGTTTGCGTGTTTCAACATCTTTTAGCACAGCGCGTGCCGTATTTAACACTGCCATCAGCGTAGTGGGTGAAACCACCCAAACACGTTTATTCATGGCGTATTCAATCACGTCATTGTGATAAGCATGCAGCTCAGCAAACACTGCTTCGGCGGGTATGAACATCACAGCGCCATCAGAAGTCACATTGGAAATAATGTATTTGTTCGCAATATCATCCACATGCTTTTTAACATCTAGCTTAAACTGCTTTTCAGCCAGTAATTGCTCGGCATCGCTCAATTTGCTATCGAACATACGGTGATAATTTTCAAGTGGGAATTTGCTATCCACCGCAACAGTGCCTGTAGGTTCAGGTAAAAATAAAGCGCAATCTGCACGCGTGCCATTTTCAAAAGTATGCTGCATGGCGAATGAATTGACTGGCAATACATTACGCACCAAAGCTTCTAACTGCACCTCACCAAAAGCCCCACGGCTGCGCTTGTCGCCTAACAGCTCTTGCAAACTCACTACATTAGTCGTTAAACCATCAATTTTCTTTTGCGCTTCATCTATCGTTGCAAGACGCGCCATCACATCAATAAAGGTTTGATTGGTTTTCTTAAAGCCTTCATCCAAGCGTTCTGATACTTTACCGCCAATTTGCTCTAAGCGGCCATCCACAGCCTTAGTCAACCCTTCAATACTCTGCGTAAGTGTGGTGGTAGCCTTCAACATTGTGTCATTGATGAGCGCTTGCTGGGACTTTCCTTGTTCGCTCAACGTGGTATGCAACTTTTCAAGCACTGTTTCACGAGTGAGTGACAAGCTATTATTCTGCGCCAACTGCAAAGCCTGCATAGCATCGCGCGTCGCTTGCAGTTCAGTCGCTACGCTAGAACGCAATCGCTCGCTTGTTTCGTTTGATGATGCACTTAAGCGGTCGCCCAGCTTATTCAAACCGTCGTTAAAATCCAGCAACATCACACGATGCTTTTCTTCTAGCTGCTGCAGGACTACCTGTTGTAAATCCGGTGTATTTTTATCAAGCTGATTGTTACGAAAAGTTTGCCAAAGCAATAGCAGTAATATCGCTACGGCAAGCACTAAAATAATAATTTGTATCATAAGACGAGATTATACCTGATGCAGGTTGCGTAATTTTATAGAAAACATTAGGCAAATCTGCTATTGATAGCATTGATGAAAGGCCCTAATTTTGGCGGGTTAGGCTCAACATCCACTTTAATGCCAAACTTTTTCAATGCAATTGTACACACAGGACCAATGGACGCAACCATGCTTCTGTTAAGTCCAGATTGTAATGCTTGACTGCGGCCAAGCCGCTCGGCAACAGCAAAGAAATTATAAACTTGGGACGCACTGGTGAAACAAACCATATCAATCGCATTAGCATCAAGTGCATCCATCAAATCGACCAAAGGCTGAGTATTTTCTGGCAAGCTCCAGCGATAGGTCGCAATTTCTGTCACCCGCGCACCTCTTGCTTCAAGTGCCTTTTGCAGCTCCCAGTTAGTATCGCCATAGCGCTGCACCACCACATGTTTGCCTGAAATAGGGCTTACATCAAGCAGAGCCAGCACCTCAGCCGTGGTATAAGGTTCGCTGGCTGTTAAGTCAATACGCACTTTATATGAACGTAATACCGCAGTCGGTTTTGGCCCGCGCACGACCACTTTTGCGTTTGCGAGAATTTGCTGAAACTGCTCGGTAATACCTAAAGCATCTGTCGTAGCAAACAAAGCTTTAACGCCAACACCTGTCTGAAAAATGAAAATATCAGGCACATTTTCTTGCCAATCATTCACTAAATGACCAATTAGTATTGGATCAATATCCGGAATCTCCGCCAATGCTGGTGCGGAAAAAGGCGTGCCGCCGTATTTTCTCACCAAATCAGCAAGCTGTTCTCCTGCCCGGTTTTCCAGAATCGCAATGGTTTTATTTTTCAATGTAAAAATCCTAGAAATTGGCCAAACAATTTAATGGCCTTTATTAGCGGCTTTGCATTTAATGCGTGCGTTTTATTGGTTTTTAGTTTAAGTTTTCAGTATAGCAAATCCCCGAACCCTAAAAACCATTTATGATTTTAAGTAATCCATCAATCCAGTAAATTTTAATGATTAAACTTAAACTACTTCTAGCCCAATGGTTAGTGAGCATCACGCGCAAGTTACACAATAACTTTTATTTATATCTATGCGCCTTGCTATCCATATTGATATTGCTTGATGCCAGTGTATTTCACATCGGTGAAAATATGCGTAACCGTGCGTTTGATTTAATGGTTAAGAACCGCATTTTGAAACCTGATGTTGACCCTGACATCGTGATTGTTGATATTAACGAGGCCTCGTTAAACGCCATGGCAAAGGAATATGGCCGTTGGCCATGGCCGCGCCAAGTGTTTGGCGAGTTTGTAGAGAATATTAAAGCACAAAATCCCAAAGCTATCGTATTCGACATTTTGTTTAGCGATGCCGACATTTACAACCCCGATAGCGATGCTTATTTTAATGACGTAATTGCCGGAACAAATAATGCGTTTTTTCCTATGCTGCGCTTATCTGAAGCCAGCGATCATTTAAGTAAAATCACACCTGATATGATTCCTGGCATAGGGTCGCAATCAAAAAATGTGAGGGGTGCGCTCGACTCTAACGCTAAAAAACCAATCGCCATTATATTGCCGCATTTCGAAGCTGCATTAAACTCTAAACGCCTGGGTACACACAATATTTATGCGGATTTTGATGGCATTACCCGTGAATACAGACTTTGGCATGATGAAAACGGCTGGTTATTACCATCCTTACCATTGGCTGTAGGCAATTTCGTACAAATGAACTCATTACCGCCACCGCAAAACATGCTAATTAACTGGCGTGGAAAACCATTTACTTATCCATACGTGAGCTTTAGTGATGTCTATACTGACATGGCGAGTAAAGTTAAACAACGCGCGCCCAATGAATTTACCAACAAAATCGTCATCATTGGTTCTACTGCACCTTCACTGTTTGACATTAAGGCCACAGCCATGGCCAAAGAGTTTCCGGGGGTGGAAATTTTAGCTACTGCAATAGACAACGTAAAAAATACCGACTACTTGCATGTATGGCGCGGTAAAACGCCTTATATATTGATGAGCCTGCTGCTGATATGGCTAACAGCGCTGGCGTTTTACCGCAATGTAGACCGCGACAAAGTCACCACTGTTTTTAGCAGTAGCCAGATCGTTTTGCTTGGGCTTTCATATCTGGCGCTTAATTTGACCAATATTTATCTGGACATTACAGGGCCAATTTCCTGGGCCATCATGTACTTTAGTGTGGCAAAAATATATGCGCTGGCTAACGATCGCGCCATGCAACGCTTATTGGCCAATGATATTGAATCAGGTAAAAAGGGTGCAATGATATTACTGATGCCGATTGTGATTGAGAGCAAATTACCGCTGAGCGACGGCACGTTAAAGAAACTACAGCATAAAATTGAACATCATTGCAGCATGCCAGCTACTGTAGAGATGTTAAAAGGCACGCAGAGCGGCATTTGGGGGCTATTTAGCGACATGATTACGGTAAGCTGGGTGTATCCGCATGATAATGCGATAGAAGCTGAAAAAGTAAACAACGACGCTACGCAATTAGGCCTGCAATTAAAAACCATGCTGCAAAATACGGGTATGCCGAATGACACTGCAGTGCGTTATGTACGGCATACAGGCATACTCAATGCAGATATGCCGATGGATAGCCAATGGCGCGGATTATTCGCGCAAGCAATCATCAAACTAGACATTTTAGAGAGAGATCAAAACAAATGAGACCATTGAACCGCCTACTTATTGCAGTCAGCCTGCCCGCCCTACTGCTGGTTAACCTCAGTATGGCGGCCGAAACTGGCAGTGCCCTTAAAAATGACACTATGCGCGTTGAGCCCTTTGCGGACGCAAAAGTAACAGGGTCATTTAACCGTGGCGAAAGCCTGGAGATACTCAATAAGAAAGGTGCTTGGCTTCAAGTTAAAACTAAAAAAAATACTGGCTGGGTTCGATTGCTTTCTATTAAACGCGGTAGCTCAGGTGCTAGCAATCAGGCGGCTGGAGCACTAGCAGTAGCCAGTGGCCGTGCAGGTACCGGACAAGTGATATCCACCACAGGTATTCGTGGTTTAAGCGCAGAAGATCTTAAAGCAGCCAAATTTAACGAGGCCGAAGTCAAAACCATGGAAAGCTATACACAAAATGCTAATCAAGGTAAGCAATTTGCAAGCGCTGGTGGCTTAAAAACTGTGCCTTTTGCTAACTTAAAAGCGGTCGATGGAGGCTCAAAATGAGTCAATTAAACAAAAGTTCAATGAAAATAAATATGCTCATTTCCGCTGTGCTAGCCAGCCTATTAGCGGGTTTAAGCATCAGCAGTTCAGCTTTTGATTTACAGGGCACACTTAAAGATGCCGCCAAAAAACAAATTGAAGAACAACTAGGCCAATCAACAAATTCGCAACAAGCAACCACGCCAGATAATCAGAGTGCAACAACACCAACGCCTGCGGATTCAACAGCACCTGACTCCGTAAGTAGCACCATAGCGACGACTGCTGAAACACCGCAAGCAACCATTAACTGGAAAAATCCCAGCACTGCAGAAGAGATTGCACTAGGCCGCGAAATTACCGGCAATTTGCTAGGTGCAGCGCCTTTGGTTAAAAATGAAGCATTACAGAAATACGTTAATTCTGTAGGTCGCTGGGTTGCATCACAATCAGAAAGACCAGATTTACCTTGGCATTTTGGCGTAATAGAAAGTGACGACTTAAATGCGTTTGCAGCACCTGGCGGCTATGTCATGATTACCAAAGGTTTATATAAAAAAATGAGCAACGAAGCACAGTTGGCTGGTGTACTTGGTCATGAAATTGGTCATGTTGTAGCAAAACACCAGCTTAAGGTTCTTCAAAAGCAACAGTTATTAAATTTAGGCGCAGGATTTTTAAATAAAAAAATAGGTAAAGACAACAAAATAATCAGTCAGGCGATTGGTAGTGGCGCCGAGATTAGCGCAAGAAGTTTAGATAAAAGTGCTGAGTTTGAGGCTGACCGATTGGGTCTAAGTTATGCAACTCGATCAGGCTATGAACCTTTTGGCTTAACTGATATTTTGCAGCTATTAGGTCAAACTGGCAAAAATGATAATAGCGTTGCCTTATTGTTCAAAACGCATCCGCATCCTGATGAAAGGTTAGCCACCTTGGGGAATTCTGTGGGAAGTAAATTAGATAATATTAAAAATGGCAAAACATTAGAAAACAGGTTTTACCAACTCAAGTAATCTATTTTAAAAATAAATCATTTACAATCAAATGGTTAATATTACTTAAACTGTTTAACTAACTGAAAAAATGCTATTACCATTGCGACATATTATCAATTAAGCGATAATCTTTACGCAAAGACGCATTTCCAACAACCTTAAAATAGTTAATCATCATGGGGCTATCCCCCCTTTCAGCGCAATAGATTTAACAAAAAAATCAATCGAGGAGCACGCTATGCAATATCAAATTGATACTTTTCTTGCATCACTTAATCAGTTCTGGCAACAGGTGGCTATGTTTTTTCCTAAACTGCTTGCGGTGATTGTCATCTTACTTTTTGGCTGGTTAGTGGCTAAGATGGCGCGCATTGGGGTGAATCGCTTGTTAAAATTTATTAAGTTTGATCAATATGCAGGCAAATCTGGTTTAGAGACATTTTTAAAACATGACAACTTTGACGTTTCCCTTAGCGGCGTTGTTAGCCAGGTGGTGTATTGGTTAGTCATCTTGCTTTTCGTCATCACAGGCGCCAACGCATTAGGGCTTACGGAAGTGGCCGTCATGCTTAATCAACTAGCTAATTACTTACCAAAAATTATTGTTGCGATTGTTGTATTGATATTTGGTACCTTGTTAAGTCGCTTTATTAATCGCCTGGTGTTTGCCTGGTTGCATGGTATTAAGTTTGACGGAGCGCTCGCAATCAGCACTTCTGCTGAGTACCTAGTACAAATATTTGCTATTTTTGTTGCGCTTGAGCAGTTGGATATCGGCACTCAATTGATTACGGCACTATTTATTATTTTGTTTGGTGCTGTATTTTTGGCACTTGCCATTGCATTTGGTCTTGGTGGTAAAGACTGGGCAGCTAAGATCATCAATGAAAGACAAAAAAAATAAATCGGTTAATATCGTTATTTGTCTTTCCATAGCTTCTGCATCTCAATAAACATAAAGGATGCAGTCCAGGAAATTAAAACCAGTCCTGTAAGTGCCTCTAACCCTGCTAAAAATCTTACATCTCCTTTGGCGACTATGTCGCCAAAGCCTAGAGAGGTGTAGCTGACAAATGAAAAATAGATACAATCCATCAGGCTTTTATCAAAGTGCCCTTCTAAGGAACCAAAGCTGCCTTGATGAATCATGAAGTAATAGCCAAAGGCAAAAGCCCAGATTTCAACTACATGCGCAAATATTGCCCCAAAAACACCAAATAAAACGCGCAGCCGAGGCTTAATCGTTAATTTAGGAATAAACCTTGAGAGCTGGTTGAGCGCTTCAAAATGAATCAGCACAGCAACAGCCACAAGAAAACAATTTAAAATAAAAGTGAAAATCATTTTAAACTAAGTCTCTGGCACGTAACTCGGCCTTAATATATGCGTAATAAATAGGCGCTGCAACGATGCCCGCTAAGCCAAAAGCAGACTCCATTACCAACATAGCAATCAATAGCTCCCAAGCATTCGCACGAATTTGTCCGCCGACTATACGAGCATTTAAGAAGTACTCAAACTTGTGAATCACCACTAAATAGATTAACGAAGCAATCGCCACGCCTAACGAGTGACTCAAGCTCACCACCACAATCATAGTGTTAGAAATTAAATTACCAATCACTGGAATTAAACCTACCACAAAAGTTATGGCAATCATTGTTTTAACCAGCGGCAAATGAATTCCCATTAGAGGTAATATTACGGCCAAATAAAGCCCGGTGACGGCGGTATTGATTGCCGAAATACGCAACTGTGCAAATACCACACGCTTGAACGCATCTCCAAATAAATCACCCCGCTCGGCTAACGCACGCGCAAATGGCTTAAAGTGATCCATTGTTACTGCATCTCGTATCGCCAGCATGCCGCCGATTACCATGCCAATAAGCACATGTGCTGTTACTCGCCCGGCTTCTTTGCCGACCACTTGCAACTCATCCGCATGTGTGCGCAGCCAATCGGTCGCTTGCTCTTTGAATGTATGGGCATCTGCCGGCAATCGTTCAAGTAACCAGTTCGGCAAAATCTTGCGTGAGTCTTCAAGAATTTGCGCCATTTTAGCTAACAGCACGGTAACGCTACCTGCATCTGACCTTAAAAATGCAACTAAGCCAGCCCCGGCAAGCGCAAGCAGGCTAACGATGATGGCAACTAAAATACCTACAGCCCATAGTTTAGAGCGATTACTAGGTTTTTTGCTTGGAAAACGACGTGCAATGTAAGGAGTGATAATATGCACAAGCTCATATACCAATAGGCCTGCAAGCAAGGCGGGTAGCAAATGAAATTTCAGCACGAAAAATAAAGTAAAAGCGGCTAATATCCAGGAAAACGTTTCATATAGGGATGGTGGCAACGCTTTTGAAAGTTTAGTCATGTTAAAAATATTGCCTAATTAACGAATTGAATTGGGATTTTTGCACGAGGCTGGTTGTAAGTGTAATTTTGTATAAAAACACTCACGCTAAATATTAAGCTAAACAATACCACAACCCTCTGGATTACCCGCCAAATGGCTTAAAGCGATTCAAAAAATTCGTCGCTTCATCTGCCGGTAACAAAATCACCAAGTCAATCTGCTCATTAAAAGCCTTAGACACGATACTGCCGTTACACTTGGATAGCGCATTCGTCATCACATCCATTTGCTTATAAGTGATGGTTAACTGGTAAGTTTTCATTTCAACAAAAGCAGAGGTTTTCACATTATCCAAAGCCAATTTAGCAGTACCGCCATAGGCACGCGCAAGCCCGCCAGTCCCTAAATTGATGCCGCCATAATAACGAATGACCGCCACGCAAACGTTGATCAAATCACGTCCTTCAATGAGCTTTAATACTGGCATGCCGGCAGTGCCTGAAGGTTCGCCGGCATCTGAAAAACGCGGTACGATACCTTGTGCCGTTTTAAGTCGAAAAGCATAAGCCAAGTGATGCGCGCTTTGATGTTGCGCTGCAAACGCGCGCAATGCCTGCCCTACCTCACGCTCGTCTGCGCAAGCTACAGCCATGGCAATAAAACGTGATTTGGTAATGGTTTGCTCAGCAAATCCTGGTTGTGTAATCACCTGCAATTAACTCAACCCGGTGATATCACCCGCCTGATTGACACTTATGCGTTCACTGGCTGGCTGATTGGGTAAACCTGGCATGGTCATGATGTCACCGCAAATTGCCACAATGAACTCTGCACCTCGCGATAATCGTAATTCACGCACATGCAGCACATGCCCCGTTGGCGCACCGCGTAAAGTCGGATCTGACGAAAATGAATACTGAGTTTTAGCAATGCAGATGGGGTAATGGTTATAGCTTTTTTCTAGTTCAGCAAGTGTTACTTGTGCTGCAGCAGATAACTCCACCTTACTTGCACCATATATTTTTTGTGCGATCTTCTCTATTTTTTTCAATAATTGCATATCATCTGAATACAAAAATTTGAACGTATCCGTTTTTTGCTCGATGACACCAAGCACCTCGGCTGCCAAGTTTAAAGCGCCCGCACCGCCATGTGCCCAGTGCTTACAAACAATGGCTTTCACACCCATATTTGCAGCTTCAGATTCTAACAGCGCAATTTCAGCCTCAGTGTCACTCATAAAGTGGTTGATTGCCACGACAAGCTGCAAACCAAAATGTTGCTTAAGGTTTTGTACATGCTTGTGTAAATTCGCCATGCCATTTTTTAAAGCAGACAAATTTTCTTGATTTAATACAGTAACATCTACTCCGCCATGATATTTAAGCGCACGCACAGTGGCTACCAACACAACTGCGGCTGGACTTAACCCTGTTTTTCTACATTTAATATTGATGAATTTCTCAGCGCCTAAGTCTGCACCGAAACCAGCTTCAGTGACCACATAATCGGCCAGCTTTAATGCAGCTTTTGTCGCCACTACAGAATTGCAACCATGCGCGATATTAGCAAATGGCCCGCCATGCACGATTGCGGCTGTATGTTCTAAGGTTTGTACTACGGTAGGTTGAAAAGCATTTTTTAGTAACGCCGTCATTGCCCCTTCGGCTTGCAAATCACTTGAAAATATTGGTTGTTGCTCCGCATTTAAGCCAATTTGAATATTTCCCAACCTGGCTTGCAAATCATCTAACGAAGTAGCCAGGCAAAATATTGCCATCACTTCACTGGCTACTGTAATGTCAAACCCAGTTTGCCTGACATAATCCTTGCCATCTTTAGTTCGACCATTGAGTGTAATGTTACGCAAGGCGCGGTCATTCATATCTATACATCGCCGCCAGGTAATGCTGGCTGGGTCGATATTGAGGTCATTGCCTTGGTAAATATGGTTATCTATCAAAGCTGCGAGTAAATTATTGGCACTGCTGATAGCATGAAAATCGCCAGTGAAATGCAAATTGACATCTTCCATCGGTAACACTTGCGCGTAGCCGCCGCCTGTAGCACCGCCTTTTAAACCAAATACAGGGCCTAACGAGGGCTCACGCATACAGACCATTGCATTCGACCCACGATTGCCTAAAACTTGATTCAGCGCATCAGCCAGCCCGATTGTCGTGGTTGTTTTGCCTTCACCTGCTGGTGTTGGGCTAATTGCAGTGACCAGTATCAACTTGCCATCAGGTTGGTGTTGTAGCTTTTGAATACAACCGGCACTTAGCTTGGCAATATAATGCCCGTAGGGTATCAAATCATCGGCATTAAGATTATATGTAGACGCAATCTCTGAAATTGACTTAAGCGTTGCGGCCTGAGCAATTTCAATGTCAGACAGCATTATTTTCGTCCACCAAGAATACTACCCAATACACCGCGAACAATCTGCCGCCCCAATTGTGAACCGATGGCACGTGCTGCACTTTTAGCTGCCGCTTCAAATACGCCATCAGCGCGACTGGTAGATGTTTTGTTGCCTCCAAACATGCCACCCCAGTCAAACCCTTCGTCCGCTTTTGCTTCAGTTGAGGTTTGTTCTGCCCGGACTTTCAAAATCTCATAGGCGGATTCACGGTCTACCAACTTTTCATAAAACCCGAAAACATTAGAAGCCTTTACAGTATCTACACGCTCACCATCAGTAATAGGGCCTATACGGCTGCCGGGTGGACATATAAAGGTACGCTCTACGGGAGTGGGAATGCCTTTTTCATCTAAAAATGATACTAATGCCTCGCCAACGCCTAACTCAGTAATGGCGGTAGCCACATTAACTTTCGGGTTGCTTCTAAAAGTATCAGCGGCAGATTTAACAGCTTTTTGGTCACGCGGCGTAAAAGCACGTAAGGCATGCTGAACACGATTTCCTAATTGACCAAGTACCATATCTGGAATATCCAGCGGGTTTTGGCTCACAAAATATACGCCTACGCCTTTAGACCTAATCAAGCGCACCACTTGCTCAATTTTTTGCAGCAACGCTTGTGGCGCATCATTAAATAACAAATGCGCTTCATCAAAGAAAAATACTAATTTCGGTTTATCTAAATCGCCCGCTTCTGGCATTTTTTCAAACAATTCTGACAACAACCACAGCAATAAAGTGGCGTAAATGCGCGGCGAATTAAACAACTTGTCTGAAGCTAGTATATTCACAATACCGCGGCCTTGCGCATCGGTCTGCATTAAATCATCCAGGTTAAGCGCAGGTTCACCAAACAACTGATCTGCACCCTGCGTTTCCAGCTCCAGCAATGAGCGTTGCACCGCGCCCACACTGGCGGCGGAGATATTGCCATAATTGGTTTGGTACTCAGCTGCGTTTTCGGCCGCATGTTGCATCATGGCACGCAGGTCTTTTAAATCTAACAGTAACCAGCCTTTATCATCCGCAATTTTGAACACCGCATTTAATACGCCACCCTGTACGTCATTTAAATTAAGCAAACGCGCTAATAAAAGTGGCCCCATCTCGGCTATAGTTGTGCGAACCGGGTGGCCTTTCACACCAAATACATCCCAAAAGGTCACCGGACACTTTTTATAGCTAAACTCTGATAATGCCAACTGCTGCACACGTGCTTCAATTTTAGGATTACCACCACCCATTTGGCTCATGCCGGCTAAATCACCCTTCACATCCGACATAAATACTGGTACACCGATATGTGAAAACTGTTCGGCTAAACTTTGTAATGTGACAGTTTTGCCAGTACCAGTTGCGCCCGCTATCAAGCCATGACGGTTTGCCATTTTAGGCAGAATAAAACTGGAAATATCTTGATTTTTTGCAACTAGAATTGGTTCGGCCATACGATTCCTAAACTTAAATAATAATTTATTTTAATGACAAAATTTAACCCGCATGGTTAAACCGCTAGTGATTAAAAATCACCCTTGCGTACTTTGTCCATTATTTCAAGCAATGCTGTTTCTAACTCCTGCGCAGATTTTTTTGCCCGATCTGAAGGATTTTTAATGCTTTTTAAATCAAACGTTGGGCGATCCATGGCGATGAATAATTTTAACTTTTTATTAGCATCCAACTTTTCATAAATAGCAATTCTGCAAGGTGCAAATACTAGAAACTCCGGGTGATCTAAAATAATCTCAGTACCCATGCTTAAATTGCAAAAAGAGCGGACTTCTTTGATGCCTTGCGGGTCAATTCCACGCAGTTTTATATGCTCTCCTATCGGGAAGTTGGCGGGATTCACAAAGTTCATGCCCTCAGAAATTGATTTCAAACTCTCTATTACATCCTGATAACTTACACCATCATTGACTGCCAACTCGTAGATTGCAGTACTTGGGTCTATCGCGGGCATACCTGCTCTAACTTTACCAATGAGTTCACCTTGTGTTGCTGCGGGCTTCACTGTATTACAGGCGGTTATAGTCAATAACAACAGGGGAATTAAAATATATTTATGCATAAAAACCTTTTTGTGGCATGGTCAAGACATTATAGAACAACATTATGCGCTTATTTTAAGTGCTGCATTCACCGCCTGGCGATTAAAATGTGGTGCAATCAACTCAATGAAACCATACATATAACCACGTAAAAAGGCATCTTTGCGCACACCTAAATAAGTAGTGCTGTCAGGGAATAAGTGACTCACATCCACCATCGCTAAATTTGCATCGCGTTCCGGGTCATAGGCCATATTAGCGAGCAAACCGACTCCTAACCCTAAGGTCACATAGGTTTTAATCACGTCTGCATCAATGGCGGTAAGCACTACGTTAGGTGACAAACCTGCATCACTAAATGTCTTGGATACCAGTGAACCGCCGGTATATCCAAAGTCATAAGTAATCAGCGGGTATGCTGTTAATTTTTCCAGCGTTAGCTCACCGTCTAATAAAAGTGGATGGCCATGTGGCACCACTACGCAGCGATTCCACTGATAGCAAGGCAGGCATAATAAATTTTCATAATCACTAATGTATTCAGTGGCAATCCCAATGTCAGCGTCACCGATAGACACCTGCTCTGCCACTTGGCTGGGGTTGCCTTGATGAATATTTAACTTCACATGCGGGTATGCCGTCATAAATGCTTTGATTGCAGTGGGCAACTTATAGCGCGCTTGTGTATGCGTGGTAGCAATAGTGAGCATGCCGGTTTCCACATTGCTAAACTCATCACCAACGCGTTTGATATTGTCGACATCATGCATTACTTTGGCAGCCAATGATAATATCTGCTGACCAGGCTCGGTAATACCTGTCAGGCGCTTACCATTACGTAAAAATACCTGTAATCCAATCTCTTCTTCAAATAGCTGAATTTGCTTACTCACGCCTGGCTGCGAGGTAAATAGCACTTCTGCAGCATTGGTGATGTTTAAATCCTGACGTGCCACTTCATGCAGGTAACGTAATTGCTGTAGTTTCATATTATTATCATTTCATAAACGTTTGACTATTGTATCTATAGGTAATTTCAATATAACTAAAAATTATACATATAGAATAACATATTCTAAAACAAATTATTATTAGCTGATATAGTGCGCACGTTCACAATAAAAATGCATTAGTTAACGGATACTCCATATGGAATTTGGTTATATATTTGCTGGCTTTGGCGTTGGTTTGCTAGTTGGTATCACAGGCGTGGGTGGCGGTTCACTCATGACGCCTTTACTGGTATTTTTATTTGGCTTTAAAGCTACTGTTGCAGTTGGTACAGACTTACTTTATGCCGCCATCACCAAAACTGGCGGCGTATTTGTTCATCATAACACCCATAAATCAGTTGATTGGCGAGTGGTTTGCTGGATGTCACTTGGTAGTTTGCCTTCCGCAGTTGCAACCATTTTTGTGATTAAGCATTTAATTAAAATTGAAAAAGATGTTACAGGGCTCATTACCTTCACGCTAGGTATTGCGCTAATACTTACCGCAATTGCGGTCTTGATTCGAAGCTATATCACACGCAAACAAATCCGTGAAATTGAAAGTAGCATTATCAGTAGTGGCCGGTTTAAGCAAATACAAATTCCCGCAACAATATTCATAGGTATTGTTTTAGGGATATTAGTAACGATTTCTTCTGTAGGCGCAGGCGCATTAGGGACGATTGCAATTTTATTCCTTTATCCCAAAATGAGTACGTTGAAAGTAGTTGGCACAGATTTAGCGCACGCTATTCCGCTCACCGCAGTAGCTGGTTTTGGACATTGGACGCTTGGACATGTGAACTTTGAGTTGCTAGGCACCTTACTGATAGGTTCTTTGCCTGGTATATGGATTGGCAGCCACTTAAGCGTTAAAATACCGGAAAAAGTATTGCGTCTGGTTCTGGCGACCTTGTTACTCATTATTGGCTTAAAGTTCGTTTTAGTTTAATGACAGTTAGTTTAAGAAATATAAATATAGAAGTTTAAATATCCATGTATAAATATGATGAAATAGATCAACAAATCGTTGATGAGCGTGTCGCACAATATCGCGACCAAACACGTCGCTATCTGGCTGGCGAACTCAGTGAAGATGAATTTCGGCCATTGCGTTTGCAAAATGGCTTATATATTCAGCGCCAGGCACCTATGCTTCGTATTGCTGTTCCTTATGGAATGTTATCAAGCAAGCAATTGCGTAAACTGGGCGATATTGCAAGCAAATATGATAAAGGTTACGGGCATTTCAGCACGCGCCAAAACCTGCAACTTAACTGGCCGAAACTTGAAGATGTGCCAGATATTTTGGCAGAGCTTGCCACGGTTGAAATGCATGCGATCCAAACCTCCGGCAATTGCATCCGCAATATCACCACAGACCAATTTGCAGGCACCGCGCCTGATGAAATTGTAGACCCACGCGCAATGGCAGAAATCATGCGCCAATGGAGTACTTTCCATCCTGAGTTTGCACTTTTGCCGCGCAAATTCAAAATTGCCGTTTCTGGCACGCAGGACGACCGTGCAGTTGTGCAAATGCATGATATCGGCATGGAATTCTATCTCGACAAAAACAATAAAATCGCCATCAAGGTATGGGTGGGCGGCGGTTTGGGCCGCACGCCAATATTGGGCTCTGTAATTCGTGAGCATCTTGAATGGCAACACGCTCTTACCTATTGCGAAGCGATTGTCCGCGTATATAACCTGCATGGTCGCCGCGATAACGCTTACAAAGCCCGCATTAAAATTTTAGTTAAAGCGCTTGGCATTGAAGAATTTAAACGTCAGGTAGAAGCAGAGTGGGCGCATTTAAAAGATGCCCCAAATACCATTACTGAAACAGAATTAGCACGTGTAAGCAAGCATTTTGATGCCATGCCTTACGAAGCATTACCCGCACATGACGCAAGTTTTGATACTGCAATAGCAAGCAACCTGGCTTTTGCCGCTTGGGCAAAACGTAGCTTGCATGCGCATAAAATATCAGGCTATCGTGCAGTAACGCTTTCACTAAAACCTCATGGTAGCGCACCTGGCGATGCCACAACAGAACAAATGCATGTAGTGGCTAACTTAGCTGAAAAATACAGCTTTGGTGAATTGCGCGTTTCACATGAGCAAAATTTGATTTTGGCTGACGTGAAACTAAGTGATTTGTTTGCAGTATGGGAAAAAGCCCGCGCCAATGGCCTTGCAACGCCAAACATTGGATTGTTGACCGATATTATTTGCTGCCCGGGCGGCGATTTTTGCTCATTAGCGAACGCAAAAAGCATTCCGATTGCTGTCGCTATTCAGCAGCAGTTTGATAATTTGGATTATTTGCATGACATTGGCGATATTGAACTCAATATCTCTGGTTGCATGAATGCTTGCGGGCATCATCACATTGGTCACATTGGCATTTTAGGTGTCGATAAAGACGGCTCTGAATGGTACCAAGTGACAATAGGTGGCAGTCAAGGTAATCAAGCTTCTATCGGCAGCGTGATTGGGCCGTCATTCTCTGCTGAAGAAATGCCTAACGTTGTACAAAAATTGATTGAAGTTTATATTAAAGAACGTACAGATGAAGAACGCTTTATCGACACGGCACGCCGCTTGGGGGTAGCACCATTTAAAGCACATGTTTATGCGGATAAAAACGCCGCCAAAGATGAGGTGGCAGCATGAGCAACTTGATTATAAATAATGCGGTAGCGAATGATGAATGGACGCTAGTCAAGCTACCAGCCAGTCAAATTGCAGAACGCAAGCAGGCAGGTAAAGTCGTATTATTTAAGCTCACAGGCGAAAATACGGTAACCGATGAGCAGATTGCTGGCACGGTGATTCCAGCTACCGGCAAAATCATAGTGCCGTTAAGTGTATTTATTACTCGCAAAGCTGAGTTTCAAGCACGTATTGCTTCAAATGAAATAGGCGTGTGGATTGATACCCACGAAGTGCTGGAATCCTTGATTGAAAACCAAGCGGATTTAAACGTACTGCCTATTATTGCCGTACATGTTGAGCGCTTTGCTGATGGACGCATTTTTTCATTAGGCGCTTTATTACGCACTCGCTACGACTTTAAAAACGAACTCCGCGCTTTTGGTGATGTGCTGCGTGATCAACTATTCTTCTTAAAACGCAGCGGTTTCACCAGCTACTTAATTCGTGCGGACCGCTCTGCAGAAGATGCTTTAGCCAGCTTAAAAGACTTTACCAAGCCCTACCAAGGGGCGGTAGATAATCCAAACCCTGTGTTTAAACGATATAACAGAGCTGTGTAATGAGTAATCAAGTCTCTATGCTGAAATCTACCGCCAACAATCCAACCACTAAGCCAGAATTGACCGATTCGTTGATTGCCAGTGTCAACGAAAAATCCGCAGCGGTATTAGCTTTGTTGCAAAATGCCAGTATTGAATTAAATAGTGCAGGATTAAAGTCTATTACTTTTGCCAACAGCTTTGGCGCTGAAGACATGGTACTGACTGATATTATTTTGAAACACCAATTGGCCATTGAGATTTTTTCCCTCGACACAGGGCGCTTACCTGTTGAAACATACGATTTAATCGCTGAAACTGAAAAACACTACAACACTAAGCTCAATGTGTATTTTCCAAAAGCTGAAACTGTAGAGTTTTACGTTAAAACCAATGGCATCAACGCGTTTTATGAGTCTATCGAATTACGCAAAAGCTGCTGCCACATGCGTAAGGTAGAGCCGCTACAACGTGCGCTTAATGGCAAAAGTGCATGGATAACAGGCATGCGTGCCGCACAAGCTACCACTAGAACCAGTTTGCCTGTTCGCGAGTTTGATGAAAGCAACAAGCTGGAAAAATTCAATCCATTAAGCGATTGGACTGAACAAGAAGTTTGGGCTTATATCAACCTGCACCAAGTGCCGTATAATGCGCTTCACGACCAGTTTTACCCCAGCATAGGCTGTGCGCCGTGTACTAGAGCCATCGCCATGGGTGAAGATGTGCGTGCAGGCCGCTGGTGGTGGGAAGATCCAATGAATAAAGAATGTGGACTACACGTAAAGAAATAAACCTTTTAATTAACCACCGAGAATAATCTACGCAAACATACTCCCTCTCCCTTTAAGGGAGAGGGCTGGGGTGAGGGTAATAACTTAAATTTTACCCCCACCCTAACCCTCCCCCTAAATGGGGAGGGAATAAAACAAATCGTAAGTTTATGCTTTATCTCTATGGTGAAAAGTTTTTAAGAATTTAAATTATGACAAACAAACAAACAAAACATCAACAACCACTTTCACACCTTGACTGGCTAGAATCTGAAGCAATTTACATTCTGCGCGAAGTCGCTGGGCAATGTAGCAACCCAGTATTGCTATTTTCCGGCGGCAAAGATTCACTCTGTATTTTACGCCTTGCCGAAAAAGCCTTCCGTCCTGGGCGCTTCCCCTTTCCACTCATGCATATTGACACCGGCCACAACTATCAAGAAGTCATTGATTTCCGTGATCAACGCGCAGCAGAACTAGGCGAACGCTTAATTGTACGCTCTGTGGAAGACTCGATGAAACGCGGCACTGTGGTGCTTAAAACACCAGATGAATCGCGCAATAAACATCAATCCGTGACCCTGCTTGAGGCGATTGAAGAGTTTGGATTCGATTGCTGTATCGGCGGCGCACGTCGCGATGAGGAAAAAGCCCGCGCAAAAGAGCGCATCATGAGTTTCCGTGATGAGTTCGGTCAATGGGATCCAAAAAATCAGCGCCCAGAATTATGGAACTTATATAATGCACGTTCACATAAAGGCGAAAACATTCGCGCCTTCCCTATTTCCAACTGGACAGAAATGGACGTTTGGCAATATATCGAACGTGAGAATTTAGCCTTACCTAGCATTTATTTTGCACACCAGCGTGATGTAGTAATGCGTGGTGGCTCCATTGTGCCAGTGAATGTGCCGCTTGTAAGCGGCGAAGTTGCCAACCCGCTTAAAGCTGGCGAAGAAATCATCAACATGCAAGTACGCTTCAGAACCGTCGGCGATATCAGCTGTACCGCCCCTGTGATTAGCGATGCTGATACCGTGTCTAAAATCGTACTTGAAACCGCAACATCCACCATTACCGAGCGTGGCGCGACACGCTTGGATGACCAAACATCGGATGCATCAATGGAACAACGCAAGAAAGAAGGCTATTTCTAATGAGTAAAGCAACAGTACAACATAACGATAGCAACGTTGATTCACTTCTCCGCTTTATGACCTGCGGCAGTGTAGATGACGGTAAAAGCACGCTAATCGGCCGCTTGCTATTCGATACCAAAACCATTCTGGCTGATACATTAACGCAAATTTCCAACACCTCGAAAAAGCGCGGTATGGAAGCGGTAGATTTATCGCTACTTACAGATGGCTTACAAGCTGAGCGCGAGCAAGGCATTACCATTGACGTGGCTTACCGCTATTTTTCAACGGGCACTCGTAAGTATATTATTGCTGACGCACCTGGCCATGAGCAATACACTCGCAATATGGTAACAGCGGCTTCTACCGCTAACTTAGCGATTATATTAATCGATGCCCGTCGTGGTGTATTAACGCAAACCCGCCGCCACAGCTATTTAGCGCATTTGGTAGGTATTCAGCACATCGTTGTTGCCGTCAATAAAATGGATTTGGTCAATTATGATCAAGCCACATACGACAAAATTTGTGCTGACTACTTAGCCTTTGCCCAAGAAATTGGTTTTGCTCAGGCAAGAGATATTAAGTTCATTCCGTTGTCTGCTTTAGCAGGCGATATGCTGGTTGACCGCCTAGACAATATGCCTTGGTATAAAGGTGAAACACTGCTAGAAATACTAGAGTCTGCGCCAGCCGCACACACTGAAGGCGATGAAGAATTCCGCTTCCCTGTGCAATTCGTATGCCGTCCACACGCCAGCGCAGATGCAGATTTGCATGATTTTAGAGGTTTTATGGGCAGAATTGAGAGTGGCGGCATTTCTGTGGGTGACGCTGTAACTGTACTGCCAAACGGCTATCAATCAAAAGTAAAAGCTATTCAACTAGGTGATGCACAACTACAAAGTGCGCAAACTGAACAAAGCATAACGCTGTTGCTTGAAGATGAAATCGATACTTCACGTGGCGACATGATAGTGAAAACGGGTTCTGCCATTCAGCCTGTTAAGCAAATTGAAGCGTTCGTCTGCTGGCTGTCAGAAACGCCGATGTCTCTTGCTAGAACATACGTTATCCGCCATACCACACGCGAATCAAAAGCTAAAGTAGGCACAATTTCTTACAAGGTAGATGTGAATACACTTGAAGAACAAGCCACAACTGACTTAAAAATGAATGATATTGCCCGCATGACTTTCAAACTTGCACAACCACTTATGGTGGATAGCTACGCAACTAACCGTGCTACAGGCGCATTTATTGTCATCGATGAAAGCAGCAATAATACTGTAGGGGCTGGAATGATTATTTAATTCCATTTTATAAACTTACAAAAATCAATTAAAATATCGCTTTAGAATTTTAAGCCCTTAAGGAACAAAAATGACTTACGTCGTTACCGAAAATTGTATTCAATGCAAATTTACTGACTGCGTTGATGTTTGCCCAGTAGATTGCTTTGTAGAAGGCCCAAACTTTCTAGCCATCAACCCTGATGAATGTATTGACTGTACGCTTTGCGTAGCAGAATGCCCTGCTGAAGCCATTTTCGCTGAAGATGATGTGCCAGCAGATCAGCAGGAATTTATTGCGTTAAATGCACGTTTGGCAGAACTGTGGCCTGTCATTACCTCACGCAAAGCTGCGCTTGAAGACGCCGAAGCGATGAATGGTGTTCCTGGTAAACGTGATTTACTTATTGAATAACATGCAAGTAAAATAAAATATAAGCTTGATAAAACATTAAGAATAGAACTTAACTTAAAAGGAGGCCAAGGTCTCCTTTTTTATTGTCAACAGCTAAGCTGCCAGTGCAAGCGCAGGCTGCATAAGACTAGGTGCTCTGGAATCACCTTTCCAGAAATAATAAAACTCTCTGCCAACCTTTAAAGAGACTTTATACGCTTCAGCCGATGAGAATAAAGTTAAGTTTGCATCTAAAGCTTTACGGTAAGCTACAGGCTGTTTATGCGGTGCACTCCGCAACAATAACAATAATAACTTAACAAGTTTTTTACATGCCACTACAAAAAAATCATCTGCACCATTTTTACGCAATGCTCTCTCATAGGACTCAAGCGGCTGACTCTCAGATATAGTTAATGTGATTTCATCTAACGAATTCCATATCTGTTTTAAATCTGCATCTATCGGCTTCCACTCTGTTGGATTCACACCAAATGCGTGATCTTGATTCATGGCAACAATCGCTTTGATATCATTATTCCAAAACGAAAAATAGTCTCGAATGACAGGCAAACTTGTAGACCACTGGGATTTATCTAATTGCTTGAATAACTCGTCAACAGCATTTCTAAAAGAAAAGCCATCGCTTTGAATTTCTTCAAGGTAAGGAACGAGCTTCAAAATAACAAGCTCACGTTGCCTAATCAGCGATTTACAAATACCGTTTCGTTCCAAAAGATTTAAATACGCATTAAGCGCAATGTGTTCACGATTGTTATTCATTTAGTACTCCATTACTCATGGTGTTAATTGCTTACTTTCAAACTTCTGGCTTTAATTAAATTCTGACTTCTAATAAATTCTGGCTTCTAATAAATTAAGGTTCAGCACGATATAACTCATTATAATTAGGCTAACTACATTTCAATTTAAGAAACAAAGGTTGCTAATGGACGCAGTTTCAAGTTTGGCGCTGGCAAGTGGGCTTAGCTGGGCAAGCGGGTTACGGCTCTATGCCACGGTGTTCATCGTCGGCATATTGGCCAAGTTCGGTTTTATACATTTGCCGGTAACGCTTGATATTCTTAGCAATCCAATCGTATTGAGCGTCGCAGGTGTATTGTGTGTGGTTGAATTTTTAGCGGATAAAATTCCTTATGTAGATAGCGCATGGGATTCGATTCAAACCTTTATTCGTATTCCTGCTGGTGCGCTGCTGGCGATGGGCGCGATTAACACCAGCGATCCGATGATTGCCACGATTGCAGCACTGCTAGGCGGCTCACTTGCAGGAGCAACACACGCCACTAAAGCTGGCAGCCGTGCCCTCATTAACACATCACCTGAACCCGTTAGCAATATCGCGGCATCATTGGGCGAAGAAGGAATGCTAATCACTGGCGGCTGGCTTGTTTTCGCGCACCCTGCTGTGTTTATTGGTTTGATGTGCGGATTTATTGTGTTGATGTTTTGGTTTTTACCAAAACTGTGGCGCAGTGTGAAAATAGTGTTGGGTAATATTGGTAAAGTCAGCATAATGCGAAAATAAATAACAATGAAACCACCACTCAAATACCTGCAACACTACCCAGCTATCCTGCAAGACAAAATCAGGCTATTGCAGTCGCAAAATATGCTGGGGGATTACATCACCAATCGCTACCCACAGCAGCACACCATACAAACAGATAAAGCGCTTTATCAATACAGCAACGAGATTAAGCAAGCGTTTTTGCGCAATGCCCCACTGCTGGATAAAGTTCATTACGACAATAGATTAGGCATAGAACATCATGCGTTAGGGCTAAATACTGCTATATCTCGTGTACAAGGCGGCAAGCTGAAAGCTAAAAAAGAAATCAAGATTTCATCGTTTTTTAAAACTTCACCAGCTGAATTTTTGCGCATGATTGTAGTGCATGAATTAGCCCATTTAAAAGAGCGTAATCATGACAAAGCTTTTTATCAACTCTGCCAGTATATGGAACCTGATTATCATCAGCTTGAGTTTGATTGCCGTGTTTACTTATTATGGAAAACTGAAATCAACGATGTTGATGAGTCAGCTTAAGTCACTTAGGCCCAAATTAACTCACCATGATTATAGCCTCTGTAGGGCTAGTGTTTAAGCTGCTATTTTCTTACATTCTTTGTAACAGGCAGCACAGCTCTCGCCACAGGCTTTACAAGCTTCATGCTTATCTTCATGCTTCTTGCATTCGTCCTCACATTTTTTACAAGCATCCATGGCTACTTTAGCCAACTTAGGCAGGTAAGTAGATTCCTGATTGGCTAGTGACTGCAATGCTCCGCATAGCGCGAGTATCTCGTTCACACTTTTAGCACAAGCTGCCATGTCTTTATCACCCTGGCCCAAAAGATATATGCAGTGACTCAGGCAGACCTGGCCTTTTTGCACACAATCGGCTGCTGCAGATACTAAGGCCGCATTAACTGACATATCATGATGGTGATGCTCATGCTTCATTTCTGCCGCTTGAGCGCGACTCGCGAGTGCGGCACCTGCTAACGCTACACCTCCCAGCAATACTTCTCTTCTGTTCATATTAATCTCCTCAAGTGGTTAAAATGCAGTGCTTTAATCTATGAATAACAATAAGTGAGCACTATATTAAGGTAGTTTGAATTACAACTCAACAGCACTGTTTAATCATTACTTATAGCCCTTCGTTGCTTATAGTCAACAGCAAAATTTGAGTTACTTTCCAGCCCATAATTTACTTTTACGAATCGACAGCCAAGCAAATACCAAATACCCGGCCATTGCCAAAGCCAAGCCAGATGGCGCATACCAGACTAATGGCACTATCAATCCCGCTGAAACTGTAGACAAGAACATTTGTATGAAAGCTTGGCCTGATGCAGCAGTTCCGCGAATTTTAGGGTGTCGATCAAGTGCGGCAAGTGACAACACAGGCATCGCTAACGCCATGCCGATGTTAAATAAAGCAATTGGTAATATGTTGTATTTCGGGTGTGCGGGCAACATAAAACAAACAAGTAAATTCAATATGACTATAGCCGCCATCCATGCGAAGGCTGCTTTAACGACAAGCTGCCGTGAATATCGGCCTGCCGCACGTTTTGCTAAATATGAACCCAATACCATGCCGCACACCGTCGGAATAAACATATAACCAAACTGATGCTCACTTAAGCCAAGTTGCTTAACCAAAAATACCGGGCTCGCCAGCACGTAGATGAAAAATCCAGCAAAATTTGCCCCTAGCGCAAACACTACATAATTAAATTCTTTATCACCAAAAATAATACGGTAGTCTTTCATCACTTGTTTTGCAGAAAGTGGTAGTCGTTTTTCTTTAGGCATCGTTTCTGGCAGATAGCGCATTGCTGCCCATAAACTAACTGCTGCATACAATGCTAAAAAGATAAAAATAGCCTGCCAGTGAATACCAAGCAGAAGCCCACCAATAATAGGTGCTACAGCAGGTGCAATGCCAAATAACATTTGTACGGTTGCCATCACACGCTGTGCTTGCGGGCCTTCAAACAAATCACGCACCATAGCGCGCGCCACAACGTTGCCTGCACCCCCTGAAAGCCCTTGCAGCACACGAAAAAACCAAAGCGTCTCGATATTTGGCGCAAAAGCACATCCGATAGAAGCCAATACAAAAACACCTAAGCCCCATTTAATGGTGGTGATACGTCCTATGGAGTCTGAAATTGCACCATGCCACAGCGTCATAAGCGCATATGGCAATAAATAAAAAGTCAGGCTTTGTTGCAGTTCAAGCGGCGACCCTTGCAGGGCTGTTTCTAAGGTTGGAAACGCAGGTAGATAAGTATCAATGGCAAATGGGGCAAGCGCGGCCAGACTTGCAAGCACTACAGATAAAACGAATGGGGATGATTTATGCATCAAAATAGACCTTTACAAAAGTCTCCAAAAATAAAACACTCAAATAAAAAAACGCGCTGCTGACTGGCATCAGCTTTGCGCGTTTTATTTAACCATATTATGGCTAATGCAGGATGGAATAGACCATAATTAATTAGGGCAGTGCATGAAACTCGTCCACACGCTCTTTAAGCTCACCTGCGATAATTCTCTTGGAATTTTTATCATTACGGAACACGATAGGCTGCGCTACCAATACTGGATTTTTAGAGTCTTCTATCGCTTTTTCTATTAAATGGTGATGTGGCGATTTACTACACACAGGGTCGGCCGCTTCAGCATCACCGGTCAATAAAAATGATTGGCAGCGACACCCGCCTAAGTCATTTTCTTTTTCAGAACAACTGCGACAAGGTTCTTTCATCCAGCTATCGCCGCGATACTTGTTAAATGCAGGAGAGTCTTTCCAACTCCAACCCAAATCAGTATCTTTTACATTAGGAAACTGCATATTGGGTAATACGCGTGCAGAGTGGCATGGCAATACATCGCCGTTGGCAGTCACTATCATGAACACTTCACCCCAGCCATTCATGCATTTTTTAGGACGATCTGAAAAATAATCTGGCACTACAAAGAAAATCTTCATCTTATTGTTAGGGTTAGCTCTGAACTCGTTAGTAATTGCCTCAGCTTCATCCACTTGTTCTTTTGTCGGCATCAACTGACTACGATTCACTAACGACCAGCCATAATATTGCGTATTAGCCAGCTCAATATAGTCCGCGCCAAGTGCCTCTGCCATTTCTAGAATTTCTTTCATGTGGCCGATGTTGTAGCGATGTATCACCACGTTCAACACCATTGGGTAACCATGATTTTTAATCATGGCGGCGACTTTTTTCTTCAACTCAAACGTCTTGGTATTCGTAATGAAATTATTTATTTCTTCGGTAATATCATGCATTGAAAGTTGAATATGATCCAATCCGCCATCTTTAAATGCCTGGATACGTTTTTCGGTTAACCCTACACCTGAAGTAATCAAATTACTGTAATAACCCAGCTTCTTGGCTTCGATTACGATATCTTCAATATCATCGCGCAATAATGGCTCGCCACCAGAGATACCGAGTTGAATGGCACCGAGTTTACGTGCATCACGCAAAGTTTGAATCCACTGTTCAGTACTGAGTTCATTTTGCGTGTGTTTGTCGTAATCAGTTGGGTTGTAACAAAATGCACAATGTAATGGGCAACGATACGTCACCTCTGCCAGCAACCATAGCGGCTGAGTATGCGTTGCTGATGAAGCAACGCCGTTGTTTTGTTGCGCATGTACGGTCTTTTGTACGACGGATTCACCTAAAGAGGCTTGTGTCATGTTGCTACTCCTAATTTTGCTACCATGTCATTGCGGGCTTAAACCGCAATGACATACACTTAATTTACCTTACGAAGCCAACCCTTAATAACCGCCAGCTCAAACATACCAATAATATCAGCTTCAATATTGCTGGCATCAGGGAAAGTGGCTTTTAAGTCCGCAACAACGTCACCAACTGTCGCCTTACCATCAAGCCGTTTCAGCACTTCCCCTGCACTACCATGCAGCTTGACCATACCCTCAGGAAAAAGTATCACATAGTTTTGTTGCGCTTCTTCCCATTGAAAACGGTGGTGGTGCGCAAGCGCATATATGTCTGCATGTTGTATTTTCTTATCCATAATTGCTGTTCTTAGCTCACATTCATCACTGGTTGACGGAGATAATCACGCCCTTCCACTTTTATGTCCGCGCTTTGCAACATAATCGCATCAGCCATTACCCATAGTACATCCAGCTTGAATTGCAGAATCTCTAAGGCGCGCTCTTGCATCTCACGACTTTGGCTAAAGTAATCCAAAGTTACGGCTAAGCCCTGCTCAACGTCACGGCGGGCTTGAGTTAAACGGTTCTTGAAATACTGCATGCCTTCTTTATTAATCCAAGGATACATATCAGGCCATGAGTCGATACGTTGTTGGTGGATATGCGGTGCGAATAGTTCAGTTAAGCTTGAACACACAGACTCTTGCCATGGGCGTTGCTTTGCGAAATTGATATAAGCATCTACCGCAAATCTGGTGCCTGGAGCAATGAGTTTCAACGACATAATATCCTCACGGCTAAGCCCAACTGCAGCACCCAGATGGATCCATGCTTCAATGCCTCCCTCGCCGCCTTCTGCTATATTTCCACTACCGTCGTGGTCAAAAATGCGTTGAATCCAGCCACGACGGATTTCACGATCAGGGCAATTAGAAAGAATTGCTGCATCTTTCATAGGAATAGCAATTTGATAATAGTAACGATTAGCCACCCATGATTGCATTTGTGCTTGCGTCAATTTACCTTCGTACATCAACACATGGATTGGATGGTAAATATGGTAACCCTTACCTTTTTCACGCAACTTGGCTTCAAACTCGTCTCTGCTCCATGGTGCTAATTTTTCATTTGCCATTTTTTGAATCCCTTATAAAATAATATCCATACCGTCATAGGCGACTTCAATTTTGTGTTCGTTCAAAATTGCACGCTCGGCAGAATCTTCACGTAAAATAGGATTAGTGTTATTGATATGAATCAACACTTTTCTTACATCACCAAATTTATCTAAATCCTCTATCATGCCACCCTTGCCAGACTGTGGATTATGGCCAATACTGCGCGCAGTTTTAGTCATTAGACCCAAATCCAGCATTTCAGTATCAGTCCAAAATGTACCATCCACCATAATGCAATCAGCTTGATTCATTAATTCAGGTAAGTGTGGCTCAATTTCGGCCAAGCCAGGTGAATACCAACATTTTTTACCTGTGCTGATTTCTTCAATCAGCACGCCTATGGTGTCACCAGCCTGTGGGTTGTTACGATGCGGTGAGTATGGTGGCGCAGCGCTTTTGAGCGACACTGAAGTAAATTTAAGATTTGGTACATTTGGTATGGTGAAGCTTGTTTTACCATCAATCGGCACTTGGTGATGATTAATGCCGCAGTAATGACCCAATATATTAAGTGCTTGATTACCTGAAGTTAAATCACCATACACCATATCAGTACAATAGATTTCACGCTTAACAGTGCCTTCACGTAGCATGTATAAACCTGTGGTATGGTCGATTTGCGCGTCTATTAACACGATGGCTTGAATGCCTGTGTCACGTATCGTGCGACCTGGCTGTAATGCAGGGAAATCCTGAATTTGTTGTAACACATCTGGGGAAGCGTTGAACAACACCCAGTTAATACCATCACTGCTGACACAAATGGATGACTGTGTGCGTTTAGTCGCTTTAATAGTACCCTTACGCAATCCATCGCAATTAAAACAATTGCAATTCCATTGTGGGAATCCGCCGCCTGCGCCTGCGCCTAAAACATGTATATGCATAAACTCTTCAATTCTAAAAAAGATTTATTCTATAAAAGAAACATGGCTTTGCAATTCAAAATCAGTTCTTTTTTGTATAAAAAAAGGCTGTCTTACGGCAGCCTTTTTGTAATTAGCTGAAAGGCTAATTATTTGTTCATTACGTACATTGTTACTTCAAAGCCAAAACGCATTTCTGTAGCTGCTGGAGTTGTCCACATGATAAATTTCCTTTTTAGTAGTTAAGTAATATCGTTGCTGCTTATTTCATTATCGCTACAACGTGATACGAATAATGCGCTCTATTTACACTTCACAACACCGCAAAGTTAATGATTAAACACTAAGTAAATTCATGATGCCGACACATATTAGATTTCGTCATTAAGGTGCTTCTGGCGACGTGCGCGGACAGAGGCGGCTAGAATATCCAACATTTCAACCGTGTCTTGCCATCCTAAACAGGCATCAGTAATAGATTTCCCGTATTCAAGATCGCAACCTGGAGCGTGATCCTGACGCCCTTCATTGAGATGCGATTCCAACATCACGCCGACAATACGTTGGTCGCCGCTAGATAGTTGTGCCGCTATATCACGCGCCACGTCTTTTTGACGCAAATAGTTTTTACTGCTGTTGCCGTGACTGCAATCAATCATCAAAATGGGTGGTAGCCTGGCTGCAGACAAACTCTCGCAAGCTTCATTGACACTTTTAGCATCGTAATTCGGTATTTTTCCACCACGTAAAATCACATGACAATCTTCATTACCTGTCGTTGAAAAGATTGCCGACTGCCCTTCTTTGGTGACTGACAAAAAGTGATGCGGGCTGGAAGCTGTTTTAATCGCGTCAATTGCAACACGTACGCCGCTATCCGTTCCATTCTTGAATCCCACTGGACAAGACAAACCGGAAGTGAGCTCGCGATGTACCTGAGATTCAGTTGTACGGGCACCAATTGCACCCCAGCTAACTAAGTCAGCGACATATTGCGGCGTAATCATGTCTAAAAACTCTGCACCGGCTGGCATGCCAAGTTCATTCACATCTAACAAGAACTTGCGTGCGATTTCCAAACCTTCATTGATTTTATAACTACCATTAAGATGCGGGTCATTTATCAAACCCTTCCATCCTACTGTAGTACGAGGCTTCTCAAAATAAACACGCATTACTATCAATAAGTCTTTAGACAGATTTTTACGAACATCCAGCAAGCGGCGGGCATATTCCAAGCCAGCTTTGGTATCGTGTATTGAGCAAGGCCCTACAACCACCAATAAGCGGTCATCGGTTTGATGTAATATGTGATGAATTTCTTGACGTGTCGCTAAAATATTTTGCGTGGAATCGGCACTTTCTTTCAGGCGACCTAATAGCTCTAACGGTGTAATTAGTTTTTTAATTTCGCGTATTCGTACATCATCTGTGGCTAACTTTTTATATTCACTCATTTATTCATTACTTTTTAAAATTTCTATTTATTTATAATTTCTTCTAGCACTTCTAGAAAACGTGCATTTTCACTGAATAACCCAATACTTACACGCAAGTAGTCTGGCATTTCGTAATTAGCGATGGGTCTAACGATTACACCTTTTTGCAATAACTTTTGATTCACTTCAGCTGCATTTTGCGTGTCACTTTTCACGGCAAAACTCACAAAATTAGCAAATGAAGGTATGTATTCTAACCTTAGTTTGTTAAAGCCTTGTGTCAATTGCACCATGCCAGCTTGATTGAGCGCATAAGAGCGTTCAACAAAATCATCATCAGCAAGTGAAGCCACTGCGGCGGCCTGAGCGATACTATTCACGTTAAAAGGCTGGCGCACGCGATTCATTAAGTCTGCAATATCAGCATGGCACAAGCCAAAACCCACGCGCAAGCCAGCTAGACCGTAGGCCTTTGAAAAAGTACGTGAAATAATTAAATTATCAAACTCGTTGAGCCAGCCAATCGCTTCAGATTTATTCGCTGCTGACAAATACTCATCATAAGCTTCATCTAAAACAACCAGCACATGTTTTGGAACTTGTTTTAAAAATTCAAATAGCTCATCTTTACCAAGTAGCGTACCAGTGGGATTATTTGGATTCGCTACAAATATCATGCGCGTTTTATCGGTAATCGCAGCAAGCATTGCAGGTAAATCATGACCATAATTCTTAGCAGGAACAACTACGCCAGTCGCACCAGTCGCTTGTGTCACTAATGGATACACCGCAAATGCATGTTGTGAATAAATTGCTTCACAACCCGCTGTTAAAAAAGCACGTGCAGCAAGCTCCAGAATGTCATTCGAGCCATTGCCAAACACAATTTGATTGTGTGCAACTTTGAATTTATTACTCACAGCTTCACGAAGTGCAAAACTATTACCATCTGGATAGCGTGCAATATCAAGCAATGCTTCTTGTATAGCAAATTCGGCCTTAGGACTAATACCTAACGGATTTTCATTCGAGGCCAGCTTAACAATATCCCCCACCTGCAAGCCCATTTCACGCGAAAGCTCACAGATAGGCTTACCACCTTGGTATGGTGCTATAGCTCGAATGTGATCGGGGGCCAAATCGGACAAAACTGCGTTAGATAAATCACGGCTTGCGTTCATACAAGAAAAACCTTAAAGACTGGATATTAAAGAGTGAATATTAAAGACAAATGAATTAAATTACTGCGGCAGGGTAAGAACCCAACACTTTAAGAAAAGATGCGCGCTGTTGACACTCTGCAAGTGCTGCTTTTACTTTTGCATCAGCTTGATGACCTTCAATATCAACAAAAAATACGTAATCCCACAGTCCTTGTTTAGACGGGCGAGATTCAAATTTAGTCATGCTCACGCCATGTCTTGAAAGTGGCTCTAACAACTCTACCATAGCACCTGGTATATTTTTAGAAGTCATGACTAACGATGTTTTATCAGCGCCAGAAGCCGCAACATCGTGCGTGCCTAACACTAAAAAACGTGTCGTATTTTTGGCATCATCCTCAATATTTTCAGCAAGAATATTTAAATTAAACAACTCTGCTGCACGCTTACTAGCAATGGCAGCAGCAAACGTTCCATCTGTTGAAACAAGATCATGAATCATCTGTGCCGCACGGGCATTACTCGTAACAGCTTCACGGCCTGCTTTTGGTAAGGTCTTGCTTAGCCACTCATGACATTGAGCCAACGATTGTGTATGAGAAAAAACATGCGAAATTTTCGAAATATCTGTTTGTTTGGATAACAAACAATGGTGAATTGGCAGTGTAATTTCCCCGCAAACTTTTAGTGTGCTAGAGAGCAATAAATCAAGCGTTAAGCCAATTGCACCTTCGGTGGAATTTTCAACTGGTACTACACCATAATCCGCTTGACCTGCTTCTAACGTGCGAAAAACTTCATCAATTGAACCACATACCACTGCACTTCTACCTAAACCAAATTGTTTAAGCGCAGCCTCTTCGCTATAAGTACCTAACGGTCCTAAAAAAGCAATAGAAAGTTCTTTTTCAAGCGCACGACAGTTAGACATCACAGCACGGAATATATTGCTGACAGCCTCATTAGAAAGCGGCCCCTGGTTGTGTTCTTGCAAACGACGCAACACCTGTGCCTCACGCTCAGGGCGGTAAATCACCCCGTCATCTTTAAGAGTACCAATTTGTCGCGCAAGCTTTGCCCGCTCATTTACAAGCTTAAGCACTTGCTCGTCAATGGCATCTATTTGATCACGATGTTGTTTAAGTTGTTCTGACATATTTAATATGCTTCTTAATGCGCGCTTTCAAATTCTTTCATATAGGCAACGAGCGCTTGTACACCTTCTATCGGCATGGCATTGTAAATACTGGCGCGCATTCCGCCCACAGCACGATGACCTTTCAGCTGCAAGAGTCCATGCACCTCAGCCCCCTTCAGAAAGGCATCATTGAACGATTCATCACGCAAGAAAAAAGGAATGTTCATGCGCGAGCGATTTTTAATTTCGACATGATTCACATAAAAATCAGTGGAATCTATATATTCGTAAAGAAGTTTTGCTTTTGCTATATTTTCTTGTTCAATTGCTGCTACACCACCCTTTGCTAGCAGCCATTCGAACACCAGTCCTGCTATATAAATGCTATAAGTAGGTGGTGTATTAATCATGGATTGATTTTCCGCCTGCGTTTTCCAATTAAACACGGCTGGAGTTAATGGCGACGCCTTGCCAAGCAAATCTTCACGCACAATCACGATACACAAGCCGGCTGGTCCTATATTTTTTTGCGCGCCACCATAAATCACGCCGTATTGGCTCACATCAATTTGACGAGAAAGTATGTGTGATGACATATCTGCAACAATTGGTACGCCATTTGTAGATGGGAGGTCAACAAACTCAACACCACTCATGGTTTCATTAGTACAAATATGCAAATAAGCTGCGTTTTTGTCTAGCTTCCAGCTTGAAAATGCTGGGACATGTGTATATTGAACGGCTTCGCTACTTGCAACTACATTGATTGTTCCGTAAGCGCTGGCATCTTCAACGCTACGTTTACTCCAGCCACCTGTCACGGCATAATCGGCAACTTTACCATTTAACAAATTAAGCGGAATCATCGCATTTTCAGCAATCGCACCACCTTGCAAAAACAACACTTTGTAGTTACCCGGTATATTCAACAACGTGCGTAAATCAGCCTCTGTCTTAGCTAAGATACTCATGAACTCTTTGCCTCGATGTGACATTTCCATCACACTCATGCCAGAGCCATGCCAATCTAACATTTCAGCTTGCGCACGTTCTAATACATACTTGGGTAAAACTGCAGGTCCTGCAGAAAAATTAAAAATTTGAGTCATTGAATATTTCTTTTATTGTTCTTCTTTATCGCCTGTATCTGATTCAGAATCATCGCTTTCAACGATTTTCTCTAGCCCTGAAAGCTTCTCACCTTCACCCAGGTTAATGAGGGTTACGCCTTGCGTTGCGCGGCCTAACTCACGAATCTCATTTACACGAGTTCTAATGAGCACACCACCGGTAGTAATGAGCATAATCTCGTCTTCATCATTCACCAGTTTAGCGGCAACTACCAAGCCGTTACGCTCGCTCACTGCAATCGCTTTCACGCCTTGTGTGCCGCGGCCTGAATGACGGAAATCAGCCAGCTGTGTGCGTTTACCGTAACCATTTTCAGTTGCGACCAGTACGGTTTGTTTATCATCATCAGCAATCAACAATGACAGCACTTGCTGATTCGGCGCTAATTTCATACCGCGGACACCACGTGTTGCGCGACCCATTTGACGCACGTCTTCTTCATCAAACCAGACAGCTTTACCACCATTAGAAACCAATATAATGTCATTCGACCCATGGGTCACTTCTGCCCCGATAAGGAAGTCACCCTCATCTAAATTAATCGCAATAATGCCTGATTTACGCGGGTTAGCGAATTCAGTAAGCGCAGTTTTCTTCACTGTACCCAGTGCGGTTGCCATAAAGATGAAATGGTCTTCGTCAAACTCTTTTACTGAAAGAATCGCATTGATTTTCTCGCCCTCTTCAAGCGGGAATAGATTCACAATCGGCTTGCCACGACCAATACGGCTACCTTGCGGCACTTCGTATACCTTCAGCCAATAGACACGCCCGCGGCTACTAAAGCATAGAATGTAATCATGCGTATTTGCGACAAACATCTTGTCGATAAAATCGTCTTCTTTAGTCGGTGCAGCTTGCTTACCACGGCCACCACGGCGCTGTGCGCGATACTCATCCAGTGGTTGAGATTTAACGTAACCAGTATGGGAAAGTGTGACTACCACGTCTTGCGGCGTGATTAAATCCTCTAATGACAAGTCTTGTGCATTTACCATGATTTCACTGCGACGTTTGTCACCAAATTGTTTTCTAATCTCAGTTAATTCGTCGGTAATAATCGCAGTCACGCGTGCCGGTGTCGCTAAAATATTAAGTAAATCGGCAATAATATCCATCACCTCTTTATATTCACTCACCACTTTATCTTGCTCTAGCCCGGTTAAACGTTGCAAGCGCATTTGCAGAATTTCCTGGGCTTGCACATCACTTAATTTATAACCGTTTGGTGTTAGTCCAAAATCTACGCTCAAGCCTTCCGGACGCGAAGCTTCCATAGCAGCACGTTTCAACATCTCTTCAACAACTGGCGATTTCCAAACCTTAGCCATCAAATCAATTTTAGCCTCTGGTGGCGTTGGTGCCGCTTTAATCAGCGCGATCATCTCATCAACATTCGCAAGCGCAACTGCTAAACCTTCTAATATATGGCCACGTGCCCGCGCTTTTTTCAACTCAAATACAGTACGACGCGTAATGACTTCACGTCTGTGGCGTAAGAACGCCTCTAACATTTGTTTAAGGTTTAACAAACGCGGTTGACCATCTAACAAGGCCACCATATTCATACCGAATGTATCTTGCAACTGCGTTTGTTTGTAGAGATTATTCAGCACAACTTCAGCAATTTCGCCACGTTTCAGCTCAATTACTACACGCATACCAGATTTATCTGATTCATCGCGTAAATCCGAAATACCTTCTATTTTTTTCTCGTTGACTAATTCAGCGATCTTCTCGACGAAGGTCTTTTTGTTCACTTGGTATGGCAGTTCGTCTACAATCAAAGCTTGGCGACCGCCACGCTCTAAATCTTCTACATGTGTACGGCCACGCATCACTACACGTCCTCGGCCGGTGCGATAACCCTCTTTTACACCTACAGTACCGTAAATAATACCTGCGGTTGGAAAGTCTGGCGCTGGCACCAGTTCAATCAACTCTTCGATACCCATTTCAGGGTCTTTAAGCAGTGCAAAACAGGCGTCCAAAACTTCATTCAAGTTATGTGGCGGGATGTTGGTTGCCATACCCACCGCAATACCGGAGCTTCCATTAATCAGCAAGTTAGGAATACGTGCCGGCATGATGAGCGGCTCATGCTCACTACCATCGTAGTTAGGACCAAAATCAACCGTTTCTTTGTCAATATCAGCTAATAACTCATGTGCGATCTTTGACATACGGATTTCCGTATAACGCATCGCCGCCGCGTTATCGCCATCTACAGAACCGAAGTTACCTTGTCCATCTACCAGCATATAGCGTAATGAAAAGTCCTGCGCCATACGAACGATAGTATCGTAAACAGCAGTATCGCCATGCGGATGGTACTTACCAATCACATCACCGACGATACGTGCAGACTTTTTGTAAGGTTTATTGTAGTCATTGCTAAGCTCGTGCATTGCAAATAAAACACGCCGATGCACTGGTTTTAAACCGTCACGCACGTCTGGTAATGCACGGCCTACAATCACGCTCATCGCGTAATCAAGGTACGACCGTCGCATTTCATCTTCTAAGCTGATTGGTAAGGTTTCTTTAGCGAATTGATCCATGTACAGACTGACTTTTAATGGTTTTTATGTAGCGTGATTTTAGCATGAAAAGCATGCAAATTAGTAGCGCTAACATTGATTAACAATGCTTATGCTTGTTATGTTAGCGCTTAGGTTTAACGTTATAAAGCCAAAGAAATTAAGTCAGCTTTTAGGTCGTCAACATGTTCTAAACCAACCGCAATTCTGACTAAACCATCAGTGATTCCTGCGGCTGCGCGAGCCTCTGCCGTTACACGGCTATGCGTCGTCGTGGCTGGGTGCGTAATGGTACTTTTTGCGTCACCTAAATTGGCAGTAATTGAAATCAGCTTAGTCGCATCTATTAACGCCCAAGCTGCTTCCTGCAAAGATTGACCCGCTTTAGGTTTAACCTCAAAACTAACAATACCACCACCACTGCTTTGCTGCTGCATAGCCAATGCATGCTGAGGATGCGACTTTAAGCCAGGATAATGAACACGTGCCACCTGTGGCTGCTCCTCCAACCATGCAGCCAAGGCAAGTGCATTTTTTGCGTGAGCCTCCATGCGAATAAATAAGGTCTCCAAACCTTTCAGAAATACCCAGGCATTAAATGCACTCATCGTGACACCTGCAGTGCGAAGAAATCCGTAAACTGGCTCCATTAACAATTTAGAACCTAATACAGCGCCACCTAAACACCTACCCTGCCCGTCTATATATTTAGTAGCAGAATGAATAATAATATCTGCACCTAACTCCAATGGCCTCTGAATCGCAGGGGTACAAAAACAATTATCCACCACTAAATGCGCGCCTGTTTGATGTGCAATATCTGCCAATGCTCGAATATCACATACTTCCGTTAATGGATTAGATGGTGTTTCTACAAAAAACAGTTTGGTTTTTGGCGTCACTGCAGCCTGCCATTCGTCCAGATTAGTCAGTGAAACAAATGTTACCTGCAAACCCCAGCGCGCAAGAATATTGCTAAACAGCTGCACACTTGTACCAAAAATACTGCGTGACGCCACAACATGATCACCAGCGCTACACAAACCCATCACACAAGCTAAAATTGCTGACATCCCAGAAGATGTCGCTACGCATTGTTCCGCCCCCTCTAACGCCGCCAGTTTATTTTGAAACATAGTGACCGTTGGATTGGTGAAACGCGAGTAAATATTACCTGGCTCAGTGCCACCAAAGCGAGCGGCTGCTTGTGCCGCATTTTTAAATCTAAAGCTGGAATTTAAAAACAATGCTTCTGAGTTTTCACCAAACTCGGTCATTTCAGCTCCAGCTCGAACACTTAGGGTTTCTGGGTGATATTGTTGTTCGTTTAAATATTTATTCATATCAATCTCATTTTATCTGGGCATTAAAAAACCCGCTTAAGCAACAAAGCTAAAACGGGTTCTTTTGTAACTCGCTTTAGCTGTATTTATTATGCGCCCGCAAGCTGAGTAAGACCTTGTTTAAGTTAAGTCACTCAAATCAGCGCAATTTCATCTTAGACTTATGCTACAAAATCGTCAAGATACATTTGCATCAAGTTAGATTCTCAGCTGACTTCAGTAGCTTCTTCAGCCGACTCATGATCAAAGCTATCAATCAAATTAAGGTCCATCTGCGTGCTGGAGTTAGAGGGCTTTTGCTTTTTATTGACATCACCACGTGCAGACTCAATGTTTGTTAAATAAGCCTCATTGATGTCGCCTGTTACATACTTGCCATCGAAGCATGAGCAATCAAAGTTTTTGATGTGTGGGTTGCTCAATTTAACATCTTCTACCAGCGCATCCAAGTCTTGATAAATCAGCGCATCTGCACCAATCTCTTGGCAGATTTGCTCATCGGTTCGGCCAGTTGCAAGCAGCTCATCGCGACTTGGCATATCAATGCCATACACATTTGGAAAGCGAACTGGCGGGGCTGCTGAAGCAAAATAAACCTTGTTAGCACCTGCATCACGCGCCATTTGCACAATTTGCTGCGATGTTGTGCCTCGCACGATTGAGTCATCCACTAAAAGCACATTTTTACCCTTAAATTCTATGCCAATCGGGTTGAGTTTTTGGCGCACTGATTTTTTTCGTAGCGCTTGACCTGGCATAATAAATGTGCGGCCAATATAACGATTTTTAATGAACCCTTCACGATAATCCAAACCCAAAGCGATGCCTACCTGAAGTGCACTAGGTCGACTGGTATCTGGAATTGGAATCACAACGTCAATTTTCTTATCCGCCCATTCTCGTTTGATTTTTTCAGCCAGACTTTTACCCATATCTAAACGGGTTTGGTAAACCGATACACCATCAATCACTGAGTCAGGACGAGCTAAATAGACATACTCAAAAATACATGGATTTAATTTCGGATCGTCAGCACATTGACGTGAGAAAAAATTACCATCCATATCAATAAATATAGCTTCCCCAGGCGCTACATCACGGACCATTTGGAAGCCCAACACATCAAGCGCAACGCTTTCAGAGGCCACAATATACTCAGTTCCCTTGACAGTTTCAACTTTGCCAATGACTAAAGGACGTATGCCGTTAGGATCACGAAACGCAAGCAATCCGAAATTAGCAATCATCGCCACAACTGCGTAAGCACCTTTACAGCGCCTATGCACGCCGGCTACTGCATCAAATGCCATATCGGTATTCAACACGGCATTACGTGATGTTTTTTCAATCTCATGCGCCAAAACATTCAGCAAGACTTCAGAATCTGAATTAGTATTGATATGGCGTAAATCTTGACGGAACATTTCTGATTTTAATTGTTCTGAATTGGTCAAATTACCGTTGTGACCCAACACGATTCCAAATGGAGAATTCACATAAAACGGTTGTGCTTCTGCAGCACTAGAAGAACCTGCTGTTGGATAACGTACATGCGCAATGCCTACATTTCCAATCAGGCTACGCATATGACGTGTTTGGAACACATCTTTTACCAGACCATTATTCTTATGCATAAAAAACGTATTACCGTCCGTGGTGACGATGCCGGCAGCATCTTGGCCGCGATGTTGCAAGACTAGCAGACCGTCATACAACAACTGGTTAACTGGATTTTTACCTACAATGCCTATGATTCCGCACATGAATAAAGCCTTAAGTGATTAATTCTGCTATTAAAAATTCTATGATTCTAAAGTTCTGACTTTGATACAACGATTCAAATTTCAAGTGCTCATTAACTACGTGACAATTTAGTCGTATTTAACATGCTTAGCAATGCTTATTGGCATCCAAGGCAACATACTAATTACCAGTGCCTCTATTGGCGCACTAAACATAGCATTTCGCCAACGAGCATCTTTCGGCATATCAGTCAGCCCCGCTAAAAACACTAAGATACAAACAACCAACATTCCGCGAGCCAGCCCAAAAACAGCACCTAGTAAACGATTTAACCAACCGAGGCCAATTTTCTTAAAAATAGCTGAAAGGGCTATTGCCAATAAGCTTGATACTAATAACGTTGCTAAAAATAACACCAAAAATGCGGCTAAAATGCGCAAAGATTCGGTTGGGATATTCACTGGCATCATCGGCAAAATCTGATTCACATAAGTCTTGGCAACAACAAATGCTGCTATCCACCCTAAAATCGATAAAGCTTCTCTAAAAAAGCCACGCATCACACTCAGAATGATAGATAAACCAATAATTGCCAGCACTATATAATCAAAACTTGTCATGTGTTATCTAGTCGATTAGTCGCATCAAAAAAACCATTAATTGTTACTAATCACCATTCCCGATAAATCTGCGGCTTGAAGTTTAGTCAAAGCATAGGCCGCTTCTTGGCGCGAGTTGAAACGCCCTGCTTTTAGCCGAATTTTCTCTCCTTTTGGAGTCGAAATATTTTCGGTACGTGAATCAAGCCCTGCTTGTTTTAAGCGCGCTTGAAGCTGTTTTACATTAGCCATATCAGAGAATACACCGACTTGTATCGAAAAACTTTCACTCTTGATCGAGGGCACCTTTACTTCAGAAGACTTTGATTCACTCGACTTGTTTTCATCTTTTTTAATATCAGGAGATTTAACAGCTACTTTAGCTTCAGCCACCAAAGCTGAAGTGGCTGAGTTTTTATCGTTGGCTTTTTTATTCTCTGTTTGAATTTCATCCGCAGTTTCAGAGCTAGCAGGTCCTTCAATATTAATTGATTCCTCTAAAGCTACCACTTCGGCTTGAGATTCAACAGGCGTTGCATTTCTGTCAACAGACTCAATCTGCTGAACAATATTTTCATCTGGCATGGTTATCTTAATGGATTCTTGCGGCGCTAATGCTGCGCGATCCTGCAAGATTTTCGGCAATACAATCACCATAAAAAGTACAAGTGCAATAGCGCCTACTAAACGGCGGCGTGCACGTTTTTTCAACGCTAATTCTTGATTATTAGGTGATTCGGCTACCATTGCTGTTTCCTTACAGATTAATTTTTTGAGCGGTCATTGATTGCTTGCATCACGCTTGAAACGGTAAAAAAAGAACCGAAGACAACTATTTTATCATTTTCGCCGGCATCTATACAGGCTTGTTGAAAGGCGTTATCGGCATTTTCAAAGGTCTTGACCTCAGCATGCGGATTTACTTCAGTCACAATGCCCGCAAGATCAGTGGCTACTGCCCCGCGCAAATGGTCAATACTTGCAACATACCAAATGTCGATTTCATTTTTAACCGCCTCTACAACGCCTTTGACATCTTTATCTGCCAACATCGCAAAAACTGCAATCGTTTTATCATGATGTAATTTACTAGCTTTTAAATTATCAGCCAGTGCATGTGCTGCATGAGGGTTATGGGCCACGTCTAAAATCACATATGGTGATTTTGATATTGTCTGAAAACGTCCTACCAAGCTAACTTGATGCATCGCACTCGCTATAGATACTTCAGCAACTGGCAAACTTGATTGCAGAGATTCAACTGCTGCGATTGCACAAGCAGCATTGTTTAACTGATAACGACCTTGCAATGCTGGAAGTGGCAAGTTATAAATAGCTGTGCCAGCAGCCTGAGTGCCTGAAACATAACGCCACTTATTTTTAATACTCAAGTCTTTAATACTCAAGTCTTCAACACTCAGGTCTTCAATATCCAAAATGAAATCAAAGTCTTGATGTATGCACATAAAATCTGCCTGAATTTTATGTGCGTGAGCCACTAAGCTAGCTGGCGGATTGTCGTCTCCACAGATTGCTGGCACTGAAGTACGGTAAACTCCTGCCTTTTCAAAACCGATGCTTTCACGCGTATTGCCTAAGAACTCCTGATGATCCAAATCGACACTCGTGACGATTGCACAACTAGGCTCAAACGCATTAACAGCATCTAATCTACCGCCCAAGCCAACTTCTAAAATAGCAACATCAATACCTGTTTGCATAAAGTGCCAGATTGCTGCCAAAGTGCCAACTTCAAAATAAGTGAGTGCGGTTAAATCACCATTTGCATTTAATCTGGCCGCATCTATTGCTTCAAAGGCTGCGCAAAGACTGTCATTGCTTACTTCATCACCATTCACGCGAACACGCTCGTTATAGCGTAGCAAATGTGGTGACGTATAACAGCCAACCACATACCCGGCATTCTTATATATTTGCTCTAACATTGCACAGGTAGAGCCTTTACCATTGGTGCCAGCAACGGTAATAACAATGAAATTAGGCTGTAGTTTAAGCCTATCAATAATGAGTTTTACCCTGTCCAAACCCATCGCTATTGATTTGGGATGCAAACGCTCAATATAACTTAACCATGCGTCTAAGTTTTTAGTACCTATATTTTTAAAACCTGTATTTTTAATAACGGTGCTTTCACTCATGCGGATTACCAATAGGCATGAAAAAGGCCCTAGGTGTTATGTAGAACTTTAAAAAATAAATACTCAAAAATTAGCGGCTAGAATAATGAACATTATGTTAACGTAAAACTTAAGCCGTTACTGGCACCGGCACTGGCAAGCGCATTAAATTAGCTAAAATCACAGCCAATCGATTACGCATTTCACGACGGTCTATAATTAAATCTACCGCACCATGCTCCAATAGGAATTCTGCGCGTTGAAAACCATCTGGTAAGGTTTCCCGCACAGTTTGTTCAATCACACGAGGGCCTGCAAAGCCAATCAAAGCCTGTGGTTCAGCCACAATAACATCACCTAGCATCGCAAAGCTAGCTGATACACCGCCCATGGTTGGATCAGTGAGCACAGATATGAATGGCAAACCGGCCTTACTTAGCTGCGTAAGTGCTGCACTGGTTTTGGCCATCTGCATGAGCGAAAACAAGCCTTCTTGCATGCGCGCACCACCACTGGCAGAAATACAAACGAAGGCCATTTTATTATCAATAGCTGTTTGTACACCGCGAACAAATCGCTCCCCTACTACCGAGCCCATTGAACCACCCATGAACTTGAATTCGAAAGCGGCGACAACGACTGGAACGGCTTTAATACTGCCCTGAATTACAATTAATGCGTCTTTTTCACCAACCGTTTTTTGTGATTCCCTAATACGATCAGCATAACTTTTACTATCTTTAAATTTAAGTGTATCTACCGCCTGCACTTGTGCGCCAATTTCAAATTGACCTTCAGCATCTAACAGCTGCGCCAACCTTGCACGCGCGCCAATCCGGTTATGATAAGCACATTTAGGGCAAACTTCCGAATTGTCTTCCAGATCTTTTTTGTATAAAACCGTTTGACATGCAGGACATTTGCTCCAAAGACCTTCAGGTACGGTTTTTTTATCCCCTCCTACGACACGCTTAATTTTTTGCGGTAATTGATTTAACCAACCCATGCTGTTATCCCCTTTGGTGTATCTTTATGCGTTTATATCGCTATATTTATTTGCAGTTTAATACGCTTGTAGTCTCATTCACCTGCAGCATTAACTGCGGCTTTCAATTCATCCATAAGTGTAGCCACATTGCTCAATAAGTTATCTTCAGTTGAGGCTTCAATTGTTTGCACCATCCGACTACCCACCACTACAGCATCCGCTATTTTGGCTGTCGCTTTTGCAGTAGCGGCATCTCGAATGCCAAAACCGACACCTACTGGCAAATTGGTCTGCTTGCGAATTGAGGCTACTCGCTCAGAGACTTCAACAATATCCAAATTAGCTGCACCAGTCACGCCCTTAAGTGACACATAATAGACGAATCCGCTAGCTTGATTAACGATCAACTCGACACGTTTAGGTTCAGTAGTAGGTGACAACAAAAACACCGGGTCAATATCTCTAGAACGAAGTTGCTGTACAAAGTTTCCGCATTCTTCTGGTGGATAATCAACTGTAATAACACCATCTACATCCGCAGCTTTTGCACGATCGGCAAATACCGCAGCACCAATAGCCTCAATTGGATTAGCATAGCCCATCAGTATAATCGGTGTGGTTTGATTGGTTTCACGAAAAGTTTTCACCATATCAAGCACGGCAGTTAAGCCAACCTTGTGTACTAACGCACGTTCGCTGGCACGTTGAATAACAGGGCCATCTGCCATCGGATCCGAAAAAGGCACACCTAACTCAATCATATCTGCACCATGCTTGACTAAAGTGTGCATCAAATTAACGGTGTGCTTGGGATGCGGATCACCTGCAGTGATGTAAGGGATCAAGGCTGTTTTGCCCTGTTGTTTAAGTGTAGTAAAAACAGTTTGAATGCGCGACATGAATAATTTTTTTAAGAGTTATGTTTAGAGAGTGATGTTTGCAAGTTTAGCTACGGTATTAATATCTTTATCACCACGGCCAGATAAATTCACTAAAATGATTTGATCTTTGCTCATGGTTTTAGCCAATTTTTCAGCATAAGCAAGTGCATGGCTTGATTCCAGCGCAGGAATAATCCCTTCAGTACGGCATAAATTATGAAAAGCAGCCATCGCCTCATCGTCAGTAATCGCAACATACTCCGCACGTTTAATATCTTTAAGCCAAGCATGCTCAGGGCCCACACCCGGGTAATCTAAACCAGCTGAAACTGAGTGCGTTTCAATAATGTTGCCATCGGCATCTTGCATTAAATAGGTGCGATTGCCATGCAATACGCCTACCGGACTATTAGCTGTTAACGGTGCAGCATGTTTACCTGTTTCCATGCCTAGCCCTGCAGCCTCTACGCCTATCAAACGCACATTGGGCACATCAATATAGGGATAGAAAATACCCATGGCATTTGAGCCACCACCAACACATGCAACAACTGCGTCAGGCTGACGACCCACCATCTCAATCATTTGCTCTTTGGCTTCAATACCAATCACCGCCTGAAAGTCGCGCACCATCATAGGGTATGGGTGCGGGCCTGCTACTGTGCCGATAATATAAAAGGTATTGTGGACGTTGGTTACCCAATCGCGCATCGCTTCATTAAGCGCATCTTTAAGCGTTTTGGATCCACTTTCAACAGGTACAACAGTTGCACCTAACAATTTCATTCTAAAGACATTCGGAGCTTGACGCTTGACATCTTCGCTGCCCATATAGACTACGCATTCCAGTCCTAAACGTGCGGCAATAGTCGCAGTAGCGACACCATGTTGTCCAGCACCAGTTTCTGCAATCACGCGTGGTTTACCCATACGTTTTGCCAATAACGCTTGGCCTATGGTGTTATTGATTTTATGGGCACCAGTATGATTCAAGTCTTCACGTTTCAGATAAATCTGAGCTCCGCCAACTTTTTCTGACAAGCGCTTGGCATGATATATAGGACTTGGACGGCCAACAAAGTGCTTTAAATCATAAGCATATTCAGCTAAGAACACTGGGTCATGCCTGTACTTTTCGTACATTACACGCAGCTCTTCTAATGCCTCTACCAAAGTTTCTGCAACAAATGTACCACCAAATTGTCCAAAGTGCCCACGTGCATCTGGCATATCATAAAGCTGCATTTCTAGTTCTCCACGAAATATTTCTGGTATTTATTGTCAACATACATAATCAGTTTTACACAAGTTACATCATTACTTATAAACTTGACGCATAAATGCAGCGATTTTCTCTGCATCTTTTATTCCCTTTGAAGCCTCTACACCGCCACTGACATCTACAGCATACGGGTTTACCTGTTGAATCGCTAATGCAACATTATCAGCATTTAAACCACCAGCAAGAATCACTTGTTTAGTCAACTGTTTGGGAATTAAATTCCAATCAAACACATGTCCGGTACCCCCAGCCACACCTTCAGTATAAGCATCAAGCAACAACGCTCTTGCTACTGAAAAGTCATTGGCATATTGTACCAAATTTGTATCGTTCTTAACGCGAATTGCCTTGATAAAAGGTAGCGTATAACTTGCGCACTCTTCAGGAGTTTCATCGCCATGAAACTGTAAAAGGTCTAGCTTAACTTTTGAAATGACTTCATTTATAAAACTGCTTTCCGCATTTACAAACAGACCCACCACACTGACAAATGCGGGGATATTATTCGCAATTTCCATTGCCTGACTGATACTCACATTACGTGGGCTTTGGTCATAAAACACCAAACCAATCGCATCAGCGCCATGCTCAACAGCACTTAAAGCATCTTCAATACGGGTAATACCACAAATTTTGACTCTAACTCTCAAAGTTGACTTTCACAGATTCAAGCTAATCGATAAAACCGCTATTGTAACGCTAAATGATTACATGGATGCCGCTTTGAGGGCCAAGTTGACTAGTTAGCTGGCTGATGGGTAAATCCCATTTAGCATCGTAACCAACTCCAGTCAAATATAGACCATGCGGAGAAAACGTTGGCGGGGATAACGTCCTGTCGCGCTTCTGCAATAGCTCTTTCATATACTCAGGTGGATGCGCACCTTTACCTATATACACTAGCGCGCCTATCATATTACGTACCTGATGTTGCAAAAATGCATTTGCAGTAAACTCAAACACAAAATACTTACCGGTCATTTTAACTTCAGCCTTAGTCATGCACCTAATCGCCGTTTTTGCCTGACATTCCGAGGCTCTAAACGCACTAAAATCATGCTCACCGATTAAATAGTTAGCGGCCTCAGACATAGCCTCGCCATTAAGTGGCAAATGAAACCAGCCAGCTTTTGTTGCCATTAATGCTGGTGCTACCGGTGCGTTATAAAGCAGGTATTGATAACTACGCTCATACGCTGAAAAGCGCGCATGAAAAGTATCATCTACCACATGCGCCCACTCAACACGAACAGTAGCTGGCAAATGCGCATTTACACCACGCACCCAGGCGGATATTGGTCGCATGCTATCAGTATCAAAATGAACAACCTGGCAAAGAGCATGCACACCTGTATCGGTTCTACCTGCCGCATGAACTCTTACACCATGCTGAGCAATGCTTGCAATCGCAAGCTCAAATGCATCCTGTACACCACAAGCAGATGGTTGGCTTTGCCAGCCACAAAAGTTAGCGCCATCGTAAGCTACTCCAAGCGCAATTCTCAAAAGAAAACCCTTAAGTAAACAAATAGCGAAACACTCAAAATTAAAATTGCAATAATAACTTTATCAATCAATTTAAATGGGAATACTTGCAAAATGATTATCTTGTCGTTCTGTAAATTTTCTGTGGCTAAATTCATACTTGCTAAGTGATTAAAACTAAGTTTAAAGTTTTCTTTAACCGCTAAATCTTCAACATAATCCAGTGTAAGTATCAATCTCGCGGTAAATTGCTCTGTATTAAATCCAATTCGTTTCAACGGTAAAAGTAACAGGTATAAACCAGTCATTAATTGCTCTTTAGAACTAGTTGAAAAAAGTAAACTGAGCGTAGCAAGTGCAATTAACAACTTTGCGATATGCAATAAACCTAATACACAACCCTCGATAGTAGGTGCAAAATTAATTGGAAACCCCTGAATATATTCACCTGGTGTTCCAAATGCATAGATAATAAATATTGAAATAAACAACCATCGCATACGCTTTACTACACGAAGAAAGTCTTTAAATTGTAATTTAGCAGCAAATATGCAAGTAAACATACACAACAACCAAACAAGTCCATTATTCAAAAAACTCATGGATAATAGAATAAATATAAAAACTAAGATTTTAACAAATGAATGCATAGGTATTATTAAGGATCTATTCTTTATTTAATCATAGTGCGTACGTATTGATGCTTAAATTATTAGAAATAAGAATACCGCTTAAATAAAAAAGCCGAGCAACATGCCAAGCCGTTAGGAAATCGTGTTGAAAAGCTAGTACGTTAAAATACACTAGCAGAATATAGTACCAAAGTACAAGTAGTACATTCAAGCCCGCTAATTCTTAGAGTTAGCGGGCTTCTTCTTTGCAGGTACCTATACTTAATTCTACTAACAACATGAAAGCTTAAATATGCAACGAAATTGGGACGTGATTAGAAAAATATTGCTTAAACTTAAAGAAACATCCTGCCCACTTGATGCTAGCGGTTTCGCAGCCACGGAGGGTATCGATAATCAAATTATGATGTATCACTTTCATCAACTAAGTGATGCCGGTTTAATTAAGGCTAATATCCATGAATCTAACATGGGCGACCCTCTTAAGCCTTATGGGTTTGCCATGGCAATGAAGTTAACACTCCGAGGACATGATTTTCTGGATATCATAGAAAACGAGAAAGTTTGGACGGCAACTAAGCAAATCATTACTGATAAGGAAGGTGTGCTAATTTATGACGTGATACTAGCCGTTGCAAGGCGAATCATAGTATCTAAAGTATTTGACTGATAGTTTTCAATAATAGGGATGTCAGCTTAAAGCTAAATTAAAAAGGCGCACAATGTAACGCAAATGTACTTTACAAGTGATTAATTTTGCTATACAATATGCTTCTTATGATTCGACATCCTTTTTTAAAGTAATGGTAAGTGAGCTGATATATGTTGGTGAAATTATGAATCAAACGGATATTAAATCAGAAACGCTAAATTTGCGCATATCCTCAAATCTTAAAGCAGCCTTGCGAAAGGTCGCTAAGCTTGAGCGTAGGAGTCTGGCGAATATACTAGAGGTGCTAATTGCCGAACGATGCGAAAAGCTTGGAATTCCAATCGAAACTGGAGATGCTTTACATAATGACTGAAGCTGTCTTTACTGAATACACCGTTGAATTAGATATATCTGAGACTTTAGCTATAAGTCCCCGATATAGCTTATCTGCTGTAAAGAAATCATCAGGTGCAACCTATACCCCTGATATTTTCGCAGATTTTGTAGCTGAACAAATGATGCGAGTGTTCCAAGTCCCGCCTACAGGCGTAATACGGGTTCTAGATCCAGCAGTAGGTGACGGAGCATTACTGTTAGCACTACTCAACCGAATTCCCGTTGCAGAGCATAGTCGATTAGAAGTATTTGGATACGATACTGATCCGCTTGCCATTTCTATTGCGAACGATCGCCTAAAGCTAAACTATCCTGATGTAAATGCTGAATTAAAAGTCCAAGACTTTATTGACTTGGTGCAAGCCTTCGATTCTACTTGCGAACAATTTGATTTGGTTATAGCCAATCCTCCGTATGTTCGAACCCAAATAATGGGTGCCCAGCAAGCTCAGCAATTAGCTCAAGATTTTGGGCTTACAGGTAGAGTAGATCTTTATTACCCCTTTATGCTTGGTATATCAAGAGTAATCTCAGCGGACGGTGTAACTGGAATTATTACGTCAAACCGATTCATTACTACAAAATCAGGTCAAACGGTACGCCACGCGTTACTAGCTAACTTCAGAATAGAGCATGTTTGGGATTTAGGTGACACTAAGCTTTTTGATGCAGCAGTCCTTCCTGCGGTTCTCTTGGCTAGGGGACAGCCGGATTTTACTGCCGCAACACATCCAACAACGAGCATTTCATTTTCTTCAATATATGAAACTGATGATCCCGCAGATATTGTGGCCCCAGATGCATTGTCAGCCTTATCCATTGATAACAACAAAGTTGCCCTATTGCCCGACGGGCATAAGTTTCGTGTAAGGCATGGCCTGTTAGACAATGGAGGTAATTCACATGATGTGTGGCGTGTGGCCACGGTGGAGGTTGATAACTGGCTAGCTACCGTAAAGGATAATACATGGGGAACATTCGGAGACGTAGGGAAAATTAGAGTTGGGGTAAAATCAACTGCGGATAAAGTATTTGTTCGTAGCGATTGGGATTCATTGCCAGACGGGAAGCCAGAATTGCTACGTCCATTAATCACTCGAAAATGTGGAGCTCAATTCCGAGCAGTAAAACCTAAAGTTTCTAAACAAATCCTCTACACCCATGAATCTTTTGAACAAGGTCGCAGGGCAGTTGATATAAGCTTATACCCTATGGCATCAAGCTATTTAAACGGCCATCGAAAATCATTAGAATCTCGTAAATATTTAATTGAGGCAGGGCGCGCATGGTATGAATTGTGGGTTCCACAAGACCCGGCTGCCTGGTCTGAGCCTAAACTTGTATTCCTTGATATATCTGAAAAACCAGTTTTCTGGATGGATCTGGAGGGGGGTGTTGTTAACGGTGAATGTTATTGGCTTAAAGCAAATTCAGGTAAGGATGCAGATTTACTCTGGCTTACCTTAGCCATAGCTAATTCTACTTTCATAGAGGCATACTATGACCACCGATTCAATAATAAACTATATGCAGGCAGGAGACGATTCATTACACAATACGTCGAACAGTTCCCGCTACCTAACCCTATGAGTCAGGCTGCGCAAGATCTAGTAAGATTAGCTAAAGATATTTACCACGCACAATCATCAGAGGTTGATGATCTAAAACTAGATCTTGATGCCAAGGTATGGCGGATATTCGGCTTTTAGTCAAAGAAATTGCGCGGCAACGGTATTTGGATTTTGCCGTTAATACCTTTTCCATTGAACTTACGAAAACGGGTGAAAAAGTCTTCACCCGTTGTGACAATTAAATGCGTCAAAGTCACTAGACCATCTTCTGTTTTAGCGTAAAAAATTGCGTATCGAGTATCGCAGTGTCTAGGGTTACATTCATTTAGTGCGGGTACATTCAGCTCCTCGGTACTATTAGGTAACACCCAACCCAAATCAATCGTAGGAGATGTCTGAAGTTTAATCTCTAAGAGTTGATTTCTAATATCAGGGAATTGGCCCAAATCTTCATAGCGAGAATACCCTAAATATTCGCAAACCAAGCTATGCAATGCGGCACCCCTGTTTCGTTCCTGAGTTACGCCTGGATCTCTAAACGAGATCCCAATTAGTCCGGATAGTCTCGAATATTGTAGCGCGTCAACTATCTTGTCCAGTTCAGCGACAATTATCTTGTCTAGTTGACGCTGAGATTTTTACTACTGTTTTTGCATAGATGATTTTCTTCGGTAGCTGCCTCCTTCACACTGAATGATGGTGGCATGATGAA